>CAWAKC010000012.1:0-78702 GCA_963782525.1 Candidatus Bathyarchaeota archaeon | reverse complement strand
CTGGGCGGGGGATACTCACCCCAATTTACCGATACGGGAGTTGATTGGTAATCCTACACCATTTCACTAGTAAAAGAGCTCGAAGCCCCTAACTTACGAAGATACGGCTTAGGAGCTTGACTTTGGCGGCATCATGCCGGCTAACAATTCGGTCAGAGGCGGGGTACTTATCGGTTCATCTTCCACGATCTTCCCGTTAACGAGACGGTAATATGTGATAACTCGGGCAGAGACTTTTTTCCCGCTGGCGAGGGTTACGTTCATGTTGCCCCGAAATACGACTGAATCGCCTTCGGCTACTAAATCCGCGATTTCAAAATCGCGTGCCGGCGCAGAAGCCTTTAGACCGGAAATCACAGCCTTGAAGCCAGTGCGATTCGTTACGCCCATACTCGGATTCATGTAGTCTGTTGCAAGCAATTCGTCGATAAGGTCGGTATTGCCGCCGCCCAACACTTCTTTGATAAATCTGCGGACGATGGCTTTGTTCTCATCGGTGGTCATTTCAAAAATTCTCCTATACTGTGAGATGGTTGCGTTGTCAATATAACTCTATTGGCTCACATTTCGTTACGAAACAATGATATGATATTTAGCTTGTTGCTAACCTAAAAACGTGGGATTATAGCCCCAATTTACTGGTAAAAAGACACTAAGAGTGAGCCGACGGGATTTGAACTCTGCCCCTTGGCGACCGAAGAAAATTTCATCGCACTGTCTGATCAGCAATATCTTCCCCTTTTTTGTTTCCATTGACAGAAGTTTGCCAGAAATGAAAGACATGAGTTAAGAAAAGACAAAATGTCCTTATTGCGGAAGCACAAAACTTTGGAAGGATGGAAAGCTGCTTGTTTTTCTAAATCCTTCTTTGAATCCCCAACGCAAACTCATTGACAATAACTTTATCAAGTAAATTGATTATACAATTATCAGTTACTAATTTTGATGGGAGACATTTTATGGTACAAAACATTAAGTTCATCGTTTATCCGGTTAAAGATATAGAAAAAGCAAAAACATTTTATGGCAAGTTTCTAGATGCAGAACCGTATGTCGCAAGCCCCTACTATGTAGGTTATAGGGTGGGCAATCTGGAAGTCGGATTGGACCCAAATTCTAAGGTGGGACCTATTGTTTATACAGATGTAGCGGATATTAAAAGTAGTCTTCAAGCAATGGTTAAGGTCGGTGCTGAAGTTGTACAAGATGTTAAGGAAGTAGGTGGTGGTTTGTTGATAGCTCAGGTCAAGGACGTTGACGGTAACGTGGTTGGGCTAAGACAACAATCTTAAATGAGTAGGGCATTTTGGTTCTGTTAACTTCGTGACCGATGGTTTTTCTTGTTAATCTTTGGATGATAGAATAGGAGAAATATTTCTTATATTGGTAGGTGAATTCGAGGGCTGGCAGCAGGTGCAATGTTAGCTTGCCGATTCGGTAGGGTGTATTCGCCGTCGGGCGGTTTGTCCGCCTCTTTTTTAATGCTGGGTTACGACGCCGATTTTGGTAGCTAAGAACTCGTAGCCAGCCGTCTTGAATGCAGACGCGACTTTGCCCTGCAACTCTTTGCCTGGTGTTAACGCAAACATGCAGCCTCCGCCTCCGCCGCCCGTTAGTTTAGCGCCAAATGCTCCCTGTTTTCGGGCTACGTCAACTAGTAGGTCGAGTTCTTTGCTTGAAACTTCTATTTCTTGGAGCAGGTGGTGGTTTTCGTTCATGAGTTCGCCGACTTTTTTTAGGTTATAGAATTCTAGGGCTGCTCTGCCTTCGTAGGCAAGTTCTTCGGCTCGTTTGAAGGCTGCATTGTATTTTTGGGGGTTTTTGCGCTTGCGTTCATCGACACCTTCCACCATGGCTTTGGTGTTGGCGACTTTGCCGGTGCTGCCGATGACGATTTCAACAGGTGACTCAATGTTTAAATGTTCAATCATGTCTTGGCCGCCTGCCATGTTCTTTTTAAACCACATCAAACCACCGTAGGTGGCTGCGGTGTTGTCGATGCCTGAGGGATTGCCTGCGTAGGCTTTTTCGGCTTCGTATGCAACTTGGTTAATTTTTTCTTCGGCAACTTTCATGCCCAGCTCTTGGGCTATGGCACGTGCGATAGCGACGCTGCTGGCTGCTGAAGCGCCAAGTCCGCTGAAGCCTGGAAGTGTGCCGCCTACCCAAATGTCCAAAGCGATTTTGGGGTCAATGCCCATGGCTTTGAGCATGTTTTGGATTGATTCGAGTTGCTGGAGACGTTTTTCCTCGCTGTAACCCTTGGCGGTTTTGCGTTCATCTCGAACGGTGATTCCTTTAGTTGCTTTCTTGACTTCTGCGTCTGTTGTGGAGTCGATGGCTGATACGATGCCGGGGACGCCGTGGACTACGAAGTGTTCGCCGAACAAGATTACTTTTCCATATCCTGAGCCTTTACCCATAACTGTACACCTTGATGGGTAGGTATTGGGTTGTTTGGATAAAAATGTTCTTTTCAAGATGGTGCTTTCTACGTTAAGGCCTCAAATATTTTGGGAAGTTTCCTTTCAAAATTTTTGTTTCAATTAAGATGAGTTCCTGGAACAGTATCCTGTTCTCCAAAATCTTTTATGAGATTAAGGCATATACCTTCAAAATGGCAAAGGCGTTTGCAGAAAAACCAGCGGAGGTCCCCTAAACATGAGTGAAGACATTGATGTATTGATTGTTCGAAAAGAAACAGAACTCTCGCTATTTTGCAAGCGCATGGAAGAATTAAAACTTGAATTTTTAGGGGAAACAGTAAGTTTTGCCTCTGAATGGTACAAAAAAACAACCAAAGAATACGTATCAAAATATCCAGAAGTAACTTTGGGTATGAAAGAGGAAAAAATAACCCAGATGAAAGCCCAAGTTAACAAATTAATCTTGGATGCCGAAAAAATTGTCAGCAAAGAGTTGGAAAAACCTGGTTTGTGGTGGCATCAGAAGCCGCGTTTGCATGATTCAAGTGCTCAGTATCTTCAGGTAGCTGATAAATACCCTGAAATTCTTGATCGCGCCGTTAGGCTGGTTCTGGGGCGTTTGGGCTTGATTTTGGAGGAATACAAGTTTAATGTCACTGCAAGCGGCAAAACAGTTTCTTACGGGGAATTCTGGTTTGACCACCCAAGTGGCAACGAATCAACCTCTAATCCGTACTATCCGCACCTGCTAAAATGGTCTGAAAAAATGCAAGAAACCATCCGTAACTACAATGAACAATACACAACTGCAATAGTACTATTCGAAGAAATTCAAAAACTAAAAGAACAAAAGAAAAGGCAGCAAGCAATGAACCGCTGGGAATCAATTTAGGCGCGAATCCGACCACTTGACCGATTAGTTTTGTTTTCCGAAACCTAAAATAAGTGCGCAACAAAATTATAGCCACTTGAGGTTTAATTACCCCATGTCATCCATCATTGAAGACCTCATTGCTAGAAAAGTTTTCAACAATCGTGGAGAAGAAACCATAGAGGTCGATGTAATTACTGCTTCCGGGTTCGGAAGAAGCGCTGCTCCAGCAGGCAAAAGTCGTGGAAAAGCTGAAGTGGTCTATTATCCGCAGGGCGGCGTTGAGGCCGCCATAAAAAAAGTTGATGATTTAATTGCCCCTGAATTGGCAGGGTTAAATGCTGATTTTCAAGAAGAAATCGACAATACTCTGCATGAAATCGATGGCACCACTGATTTTAAGAACATCGGCGGAAACACTGCGTTCGCAATATCTCTTGCCAACGCCGAAGCCGCCGCAAACAGTCACAGTTTACTATTATTCCAGTTTCTTGGAGGAAACGCCGCAACAACTATGCCTTATCCTTTAGGCAACTGCATAAGTGGCGGAGCACACGCCCGTGGCAAAGCACCAGACATCCAAGAATACCTTGCGTTGCCTCATGGTGCAGAAAGTTTTCTTGAAGCCCAAACCGCTAACACACTGATCCACAAAAAAATTGGAGACTCGCTTAAAAAGAAAAGCAGCACTTTTAACGGTGGCAAAAGCGACGAGGGCGCATGGATAGCTAACATCGACACAGTTGACGCCTTTGAAGTTATTGCGAAAGCCTGTGAAGAAGTCGGCAACGAAATGGACTTCGAATGCGGGTTTGGTCTTGATGTTGCAGCTTCTTCTTTTTGGAAGTCCAAAGAAGAAAAGTACGTTTACGAGAACTTGGGTAAAAAACTGGATACTGCCGAACAGTTAGAGTTTATGATGGAGTTAATTGAAAAGTACCACTTGGCCTACGTTGAAGATCCCTTCAATGAAGACGACTTTGACAGCTTCGCAGAGTTAACTCGCAAAGCCAAGAATTGCTTGATTTGCGGAGACGATTTGTTCACAACTAATACTGAAAGGTTAAATAATGGAATTAAGATTAACGCGGGAAACGCCATCATAATAAAAGTCAACCAGATAGGCACCTTAACCGATGCAGCTGATACAATCGAGGTAGCACAAAGGCATGGTTACGATACCGTCGTCTCTCATCGCAGCGGCGACACATGTGATTGGCACATAGCTCATTTGGCAGTAGCCTACAAATGCCCCCTCATCAAAACGGGCGTAGTTGAAGGCGCACGCATAGCCAAACTAAACGAGCTCATCCGCATTGAACATTTCCTTGGTGACAGAGCCAAAATGGCTGATTTAAAAATACGTTAAGAGAAGATGAACCAGTATGTCTGAAGATGTAGGAAAAGAAAATCTACCAGTTGAAGATCAACAAGAGGAACCTGAAGAAGTAGAGGCTCCCATAGAAGAAGCAACTGAAGAAGTTAGCACAGACGCCGAAGAGGAAGAAGCTGAAGAGGAAACTTCAGCAGCTCAAGCTCCAGAAGAAACCCTTCTACTACCCAGAGACACTCTACTGTCCGCAGGGATCCACATCGGCACCCGAATGAAAACCCTCGACATGGAACCATTCATCTACCGCGTACGCCCAGACGGCTTATTCGTTTTAGACGTTAAAAAAACAGATGACCGCATCCGAGTTACAGGAAAATTCCTCTCACGCTACGAACCAGCACGCGTAGCAGTTGCAGCCACAAGACTCTATGCTCACGAACCAGTCAAAATGTTCTGCAAACTAACAGGTGCAACACCACTCATCGGCAGATTCATCCCAGGGCAACTCTCAAACCCACAATACTCAAGCCGCATAGACCCTGAAGTCATCCTTGTATGCGACCCAAGAGCAGACGCACAAGCAGTCAAAGAAGCATCCAAAGTCGGCATCCCAATCGTAGCCCTATGCAGCACAGACAACGAATTCCAAGGCGTAGATCTAGTCATCCCAACCAACAACAAAGGCAGACGCGCATTAGCAGTCGTATTCTGGCTACTTGCAAGACAAGTACTTAGAGAACGCGGCGAACTCGGCCCAGACAAAGACCCACCAGTATCCATCGAAGACTTCGAAGCTAAAGTGACACGCGAAGACGACGAAGAAGGCTAAGGGTTTGCCAACGATTCGGCGTCCAGTTGTTGCTTCTCAATTTTATGAGGGCGACGCCGAAGCACTCAGAGCACAAATTACCTCTTGTTTTCTCCATCAACTCGGACCACAAAAACTTCCCCAAATTAATTTTCATAGCCACCCACGCAATGTCGTGGGTTTAATTTGTCCCCATGCAGGCTACGTTTATTCTGGTCCGGTGGCGGCGCATTCTTATTATGAGTTAGCTATCGATGGCAAACCCGATACCGTTGTGCTTTTGGGTCCTAACCACACGGGCTATGGAAGCGGGTTAGCACTTATGCGGGAAGGCATCTGGCGTACGCCGCTCGGCGATGTTGAGGTTGATTCAAAAATCGCTGACGCGATACTGCATGAAACCGGCATAGTCGATGTAGACGACGTTGCACACCGTTATGAGCACTCAATCGAGGTTCAACTGCCCTTTCTACAATTTCTGTTTGGCAACTCATTCAAGATTGTGCCGATTTGCTTTTTGCTGCAGGATTACGATTCAGCCGTCGAAGTTGGACTTGCTTTAACCGAAGCTTTAGACGGATCCAATACAGTTGTCATAGCTTCTTCAGACATGACCCATTACGAACCAGCAAAAACTGCCGCTTCAAAAGACCAAGCCGCCCTCAAAGCCATAACCGATATGGACGCCAAACGTTTCTACGAAACCGTCGAAACCCAAAACATAACCGCCTGTGGCTACGCTCCCATAACCTCCCTAATCACCTATGGCGTAGGCGTGTGTGCTAAAGCTCAACTGTTAAGCTACCACAACAGCGGCGACATCACAGGCGACCACTCAAGCGTCGTTGGCTACGCTGCAGTAAGCTTCAAAAAATAGTTTTAATTTGGAAATTCCAGTGCGAATTTTGTGCCCTTGCCCCTTTCACTCTCAAAAGTCACTGTGCCGTTCATTGCTTCCGTCATGCGTTTAACGACTGCCAAACCAAAGCCTTGACCCTTCGATTTAGTGGTCATTAAGGGCGTGAAAAGTTTGCCTTGTACTTCCACGGGTATTCCTTCTCCAGTGTCTTCTATTTCAATTTTGGTTTGTCCTTTCTGGTTAGTGACGCTAACGGTTAGGGTTCCTCCGTTAGGCATGGCTTGTACAGCGTTTTGAATGAGGTTTATGAGTATTCGCTTGATTAGAGTGGAGTCAAGGATGAGATTTGACAATTCTTTTTGAGCTGAAACGTTGGTTTTGATAGTTTGGGGAATAATTATCATCTCTAATGATTCATTGATTACTTGTTCCGCATTGACCTGTTCTTTCTTTGGGTTGAGGGGTCTAGCGAAATCCTGTAGGTCAGCCACAATCTTGTTGATGTAAAACAGGTTTTCTTCGATGCTCTGTATGCTTTCCAACAAGTTAGTTTTTGCTTCGCCGTTTGGTAACGTATCAATTTCTAGTTTTTCTAAGTACAGTTCACTGGTTATCGCTTGCAGGGGATTCCGTATGTCGTGTCCAACCATGCCGGCAGTCTGGCCAATTGCAGATAATCGTTCAGCATCTTTGAGTTTTTTCGCCCTATCTTCAGCTAACTCTTCCATTTGCATGGCAAATTCTTCGACTTCTGCGGCTTTTTCTTCGAGTTTTCCCTGTAGCTCTTTTTGGTTGTAGAGGGATTTAGCGAGTTTGAGGTTAGAGAGGCTTATTTTTGAAATCCACTCTGACATTCTCGAATAGAAAACCATTAGGTCTTGGATTTCTTTTCTACTAAATCTTGGAATTTTATCAAATGCTTGGAGATACTCTTCTTTGTCGAACCCATATTGTTCTGCTTGAGCCGCAAATAGTGCACGGTCAACTTTTTCATCGACGAAAAAGAATTGACCAAAGAAAACATTAGCAACGTGTTTCTCGCCGATGAAAAGGGGTGTAGCTACATCCCACATGTTATTTTTGCATTTGTAAAGGCGGATTTCGCCGTTTTGTAGTCCACCTGTGAGTTCAAGGTCACTTTCGATGCAGTTTTTGCAGGTTAACGTGTTGACGCGATGGAATTTAGTGCATATATCTTGCCAACCTGTGCCTACAAGTACGTTTCCTTTGAGGTCGATTAGTGCAAAGCCCATGTTCGTTACAGTGTAGAGGTGGTTCATGGTTGCTTGGAGTTTAGGTACGTCTATTATGTTGGCTATGTCAGTTTCTGCTAATTCTACTTCTGGCGAGAGTACGGAATCTAGTTTTAGTTGCAGGTGTTCTTCGCTTTCTCGTAGTGCAGTTTCAACAGCTCGGCGTTCGGTAATTTCTTTTTCAAGCTTCTCGTTTACTTGTGTTAATTCTTGTGCATGATTTGCTAGGGCTGTTTCGTTTTGTTTGAGGTTGCGGAATAAGAGTTCGTAGGGTTTAGTGAGGCCAGTTTGGACTAGTGCCCTATAAATTAGGTAGAAGGAGAGAACGTTAAGAAGATGTCCAACCATATTTGCGATGCCATAAACATCTGTGTATAACGTGAAAGCCATTTCAGTTGCAAATGCCAATGTCATAGCAGCTAATAGTAGCTTGTAGATGTCAGCGCTGAATTCTTTGCGCTTTTTTATCAATAAGCCGATGGCTGCTAAGATTATGATTGATATGGCGTATTCGCTGCCTATCTTGAAAACCGTTAAGCTAAGAGTGTTGCTGTCATAAGCTACGGGGAAGTTTTGCCACACGAAGATTGAAGCCAAAAGCAAAGCCGAAACTATGCCGTATCCAACTACGATTATGGCTGGTTTAATTCTGCGTTGAGTAAATAGTAACGGAATCAGAAAAGAAAAGCCAAGAACATACCTTGTGGCGATCCAAAGTTGAGTGGCAAGGTTGGGGCCTATAAAACTTGGAAAAACACCCATTCCCTTGTACGCTAAAGTATGGAAAACGTCCAGTCCAGCTACGAATAGGAATGCTATGCCGATAAAAATGAAATAATTGTTCTGAACTATTCGTCTGCTGTTCCATGCTACGGCGAAGATTGCAAAGGCGATGACTATGCTGAAGATTTCAACGATGCTGTGGAAGAGCAGGTAGTTTTGGCGGCTTAAAATGTATAGTAGTCCTAAACTTACGACCCCGGCAGTGACGAGGAAAGCGTTCTTTAGGAGGGCTGATTTTTTTGCTTCTGGTCTTTTGTTTTGCCCGTTGCCGTCGTTAAAACTTTGGTCTTTAGAGGACATTGAGTCTTTTATGCTCTCCACTGGTAAGTATTTTTGAATAGTATTTGGTTTAATGATTTAAAAATGTGACCAAAATAAATCTAAAATTTCTTTAGCAGTATTTCGAAGAAGGCTTTGCTTTTAGCAATTTCTTCCATGGTTGTGCTGTGTTCAAGTTCCAAAGTTATCGGTCCATCATAGCCGTAATCATGAAGTCTGCTTAAAAAAGCCGTTAACTCGGGAGTTTCTTTTGTAAAAGGTCGGTGGGATTTGTTTGCCATATGCACGTTGCATACTCGCTTGACATAAGCGTCAAGTAGATTTTCAACTTCTTTGGTTTCAAGAGCATGACACAAATCAAAAGTGATCCCCATTTCGCCCTTCGGGTCGATGACTCCGAGGACCTCTTCAAGTTGCTCAACGTTCTTGCCGAACCCAGTTGAAGTATAAGACAGGTTCTCTAAAGACAACTTGATTCCAAGTTGTTTGGCAAAAGGTTTGATTTCCCCAAAAACCTCCCGCAAACACTTCTCCCTGATCTCTCTCGGCAGCTTCTTCGAAACATTCGAATGCACGGTCACAAGCGAAGTTCGCAGAGCTCTGGCACATTCAAGCGAGATTTTTCCGTAGTAAACCGCTTGATGAACCTCGATGGGGTCTTTCACGTGTAGGACCGCTGAATGAAGACTTAAACAGTTCAAGCCTGAAGCAGCCAACGCTTTCTGTTCGCGGTAAACGTCGGTGTCGTGTTCTTTTTTGATGGATTTCATATTAAACTCGATGTCGTGGAACCCGAGCTGTTTGACAGCCGCGAAGTTTCCGTCTAAACGTAGTTTGCTGAATATCCCGTTGGATAGACTCAGTATCATCAAGCAAGCCCTCTAACTACTCTTGTTGAAGTTCGCTTAAAAGTTGTTGGAGAACCGCTATTTCTTTTCTTGTTCACGCAGTCGTTTTATGTGTGCGTCGTGGCTGGGGTCGCTGGCTTCATCCATAGGAGGCCTAAAACCCCTGATTTTCGGTTGCTTCTTTTTTGTGCTCATACCTAGAAAACCCGTTTCCTTGCTGGATAAGGCTTTGTGGTATCAAACTGTTTCACCATTTGCATAATGGTTAATTTCTACAAACTGCAATGTTCTGTTGGTGAACCGAAAAGTGGAAGTTACAGTTCGCTTCTTCACTAGCTTACGTGAAATGGTCGGTAAAAGAGAAGAAACCCTGTCGTTTTCTGAAGGTGAGAGTGTTACTGTTGATTTGGTTCTTAAAACGCTATCCAAAAAATACGGCACACCATTCACTGAATACGTTTATGATGAAAAAACGGGGACGCCTAAAAATTTTCTCCAGTTCCTCGTAAGCGGAACCAGCACCTCAACCCTCAACGGTTTAGAAACACAGCTTAAAGCTGGCGATGTTTTAGCTATTCTTCCACCTGTCGGCGGCGGTTAAAAACTCATTTTTTGCGGTTGTTGCATTGCAGGACTTTGGGGCAAATTAAACATTCATCCGTGCTTCCTGACGGCGCATTGAGTAACCCGCTGAAGTGTGCGCATTTGGCTGGGGAATCAAAAACCATAGGGTACTCGGTTGCTCTTACGCTGATGACTTTGGAGTTCTCTGCTGCTAGGTCAAGTTTTGACATACAGAATGGGCAGGCATAATGCGTTTGGCGTGGAATTACAGAGTCATCTGTAATCATCGTTGGTTTATCAAAGCGTTTTTCGCAGCCTTTGTAGGGGCATTGAAGCTTTTCGCTTGATCCATGGGAGTGGAAAAGATGCATTCTGCTCCGCCTTTAAAAAAAGTTCATGTCGTAACATTTAATAAACGTTATTGCAGTCTGCTCCACGTCAAAGATTGCACAACACAACGACAAATAGATCCAAAAAGCCTCGAGCGGGCTTTGCTCCCGCGGCCTGCTGCTTACGAGGCAGCCGCTCCACTGGGCTGAGCTATCGAGGCGCCACAGACGCTTATCAACACGGAACCAATTTTTAAAGTTTCACAAACCCCAAACTTAAAAGCAATAAACAACTCAATAAAAATGGGGAACCGCAAATGAACAAGAGTAGAAATCCAACAGCTAAAAGTTTGGGCGAACACAAGATAATCCAAATCATCCAGAAGAATTTAGCAGCCATGCCCAATATGCCTGTGCCATTTGGAGATGACGTTTCCGCAGTCAACATAGACGAAAATAAAGTTGCAGTTCTTAAAACCGACATGCTCGTTGGCAAAACAGATGTGCCAGACGAAATGACTCTTTTCCAAGCCGCAAGAAAAGCCCTAATAATGAACATAAGCGACTTCGCCTCCAAAGGCGTCCAACCCACCGCTGCCCTCGTTGCGTTGGGGTTACCAGCCGGCTTTACCCAAAAAAACATTGAGGAAGTCGCAAACGGCTTGAACGCCGGAGCACAAGAATACGGCGCTTACATAATCGGCGGCGACACAAGCGAAACCTCAGAACTGATAATTTCAATCTCACTCTACGGAACTGCACAAAAATCGGCGATTATGCTTCGCAGCGGTGCAAAACCCGGTAATGTCTTGGCAGTCACAGGATTCTTCGGCAAATCAGCGGCGGGGTTACATTTGCTACTTAGCGAATGTGTAGCTTCCAAAAACGCGAAGGCCCTCTTAGATGCAGTTTTCATGCCCAAAGCAAGGTTAGCGGAAGGTTTGGCTCTTGGCGGCTGCGATGTGGTTTCAGCTTCGATGGATTCCAGCGATGGCTTGGCGTGGACTTTGCATGAACTTGCACGTTTAAGTAACGTGGGCTTTCAACTCGATGAGGTTCCAGTGGCTCCAGAAGTTAAGAGGTTTGCAGAACTAAACAGCCTTGACGCATCTGAGTTGGTGCTTTATGGCGGCGAAGAATACGAGTTGGTTGTAACCGTTAAGCCTGAAAAGTGGGATGTTGCTGCGGCGGCTGTGGAAGCTGTCGGCGGAAAACTTTTGTCCATCGGAAAAGTTACTGAAGAAAAACAAATAGTCTTGCGCATCGACGATAAGCTGGTTCCAATAGAGCCTCGCGGTTGGGAGCACTTCAAGAGCGAAGTTTAGCCTTTTGATCCAACGTGTAATTGATTATTGTGATGCATGAAGCTGCTAGATACGGTTGTTTGCCGAGGCTGATTTTTTCTCCAAACCTCTGCGCAAAAAGCTCGGCTTTCTTGGGTAAGCCCACGTGGTCGCCGAGGATGAAGAGGCAGTTATCGCCAAGCGATACCTCACTTATGTTTTTTCCGTCTTCTTCAAGAACATAGACCTGACGTGTTTGCGCTTTGATTTTAACGAGTGCTTCGAAGCTGGTTTTGTCTTTGGTTATTCCCGGGTGGGGTTTGCCTGATAGGGTTTTTTTGAGGATTACTTGCCAGGTGTCCATGTCGGTTCGTACATCGTAGAGGGTGCTGCCATCAATTTGAACATGCACTGGCGGGTTCGGTGGACCATTAAGGATAGCGTGGAATGTCACATCCCTGCGCAAACCATGGGAAAAAAACAGGCTGCTGACTATGCATTCATGGACTATGTCGAGTCTGCCTGCGTCGTGGAGGTTGAGGAAGTTTGAGTCAGTTTGTCCTATGCGCGAGAAAAGGATGAATTCACGTGGCAAATCGGTCACTGCATACAGCTATGTGCTGGTTGCTTTAAAGCGCTTTCTCGCATTCAAACGGACACTTTTTTCTAAAGTCCCCTCATTTGTAGGCTCAATAACAGGCGTTAATTGTACAGATTATATGATTAGTGATAAAATTTTTGAATTATTGCCAAAACTCGAGATAACTTGGCTTACTTGTTAGCTTGTTTTTTCTTTTCCTAAAATAAACTAGTGAGATTGAAGCAACAGCTACTATTGCAATCATGATGGTCATTGAAGTAAGAAATGTTGAATTTAACCAATAATTAGAACCTGAAGATTAAGCTAAAGTTGTGGTGGGAATTTTTGAAGGCGTTTGAGTCAGGGTTGGTAATTGGGGGCTATGGTTGTAGGCTGTGGCATACCATCTGGAAATCCATTTAGAAATATTCGTTTTTCCATTTTTTTGAACTGTGAAAACAGCTAAATCTGACACCGTTTTATTGCCACTAATGTCAAGTGAATAAGTCCTGACAGTAAGTGTGCCCTCAGTTAAGTTATTCAGTTTTTCATTTCTATCAAAGTAAACATCCCTGTTGTAATATGTTCCTGAAGAGTGATAGGTTGTATAATCCAATTTAGATAAGGTAGTGTTTGCTCCATCATCAACGCTGTAGCTGATGGCAATAACTATAGGTACTCCTGGGGGAACAACAGCTTCAACCCATAGTGGAATGGAACCGCTATCATTTCCAGAGTATATTAGGTGACCTGGACCTTGGATATACAAACCTTCCGCTGGAGCAAAATTTGCACTCACCATAGACACTGAAGATAAAATTGAAAATGCTAATGGTATGATGATTGTTATTGCCAACAGTTTCTTTGGCATCTAAATTACCTGTCATGCTATGAGAATAGATTTGCTTAAGTGCTTTTTTTATCAAGCTCTCTTTTCTGAGATTAGTAAGTTTCTTGGTGGGAAGCTGCGTTCTCATATTTTGCAAATTAGATTTGGCAAGAGGTAAAGAATTCTTTGCAGATTTGGCGAATAAGTTTTCTTAAGAAGTGTTAATTGGCATTAAAGATAACTGGATTTAGACTGTACGCATGGAGGGTGATTTATGCAAATCAAGAATATGAGCAACCACAAAACGGCTCTTGAAAATAAAAGCTACTACGGTGGCATCTACATCTATTTCATGAATCAAAAATTGCGAAAATCAAAGATCGGCCAGCAAAACCCAAATGGGGAATAAGTAATAGATAGAGTTCAAGCTATGAATCTTCTCAAAGAAATTGCATTCAAAATTCCAGAGTTGGGACCTCAAGCAATTTCTATTGTAGAAAATGAATCCAACAATCCAAAGCAAACGGGTTGCACAGTGCAATTCAAAGGATTATCCACCGATAGTATAGAACAAATCAAAATAATTGCAAAAAACTATTCTTTAGCAGTCTTGGACAATAAAATTGACTTAGCAATCTATTCTCCAGTTAAAGAGGAATAGCGCGTCATAAACCGGCACTAAGGGGCAAATTGGACACCCTCACTTTGTCTTTTGACAGTTTAAGTAAAAAGAATATGTTTACAGCTAATAACATTAAGAATATCCAAAACGGTGTATTGCAATAAGAGAATATGCCTTGTACTGTAGCGAAAATGCCGTTGATATAACTATAATGTCTAGCTGTAACGAATAGAGGATTCCAATGGCTTGTGATTAGCTTAGTTGTGCTATTTCCATTTATTGAATTCCAAAGTGCAAAATTAGAATAGATAAACAGTAAAGCAAGAAGAATATTGGTAATAATTGCATAATTAGCAATCTTTAACATATTTCTCTATTATTTGCCGTTTACTTATTAGATTAACTCGCTCTCAAGTTATTTTATGCTCCAAAACTTGTTGTTAGATGTAAAAAGGTTGATTCCATATCCACCAAAAGATGAAAATGAAACTCAGAGTTGTTGCTAACAGGATTGCTAAAAAGAATAGTGCATACTTTGATCTAATGCTATAGAGGTATTTGATGTGAAACCCACTGTAAATCATTAAACCGGAAAAGATGCCATAACTGCCTAACAGTAAAAAAATACACTATTGAGCTGCTGATGCCTAATAATACAAATAATATCCAATTCCTACGCCAATTGCATAACCTGCTTTCATCCTTCTTAGGGACAATCTAAACCTCGACTAAATTGTTGTTTGTTGCTTTAAATAACCTTTGAACAAAGTAACCAATTATACACTCCAAAAATAGTTCTTAATAGTCATTAAATAGCTCTTCCAGCACTCCAGCCATCCAAGTCTAAAGACGTATCTGTGTGAAGATTAATGCGTGAGGGTTTGAGTGTCATCACCAAAGCATAGATTATCTGAAAACTTTATTAAAAACACAATCTATCTCTCTGACAACTGAAAAGGCTAATGATGGTCAACTACGTGGTCACATAAAGGTTGATGACCTAAAAAACTGTGCGACCCGCCTTAATCAGTAAATAGTTGGGGCTCTCGGCTAGCTTGGTCTAGGCTTGTAGACTTGGGCTCTATAGACTCCGGTTCAAATCCGGGGAGCCCCACCACACAATTCTTAAAAGAAGCTTGTTTTGAGCTTGGTTCATTCTTACTGATTTCCGTAATCTTACTAAATTCAATAAGACCTGCCTGCTCAAGAAGCACAAGTTCATCGTTCAAAGCTTTTACCTTACTTCTAATTTTGTGCTTCAGAACGTAAGAGTAGTCTATTGAGAAGTTCTCGGGAGAGCGCAGAAATTCAATCTCCTTTTGGCTAAGCATCTTGTTTTAGGCTCAGTTGGTAGATATAAGCGCAGTTTTGGGCTTAAAAGTTTTGCTGTAGCCTAAATTATGCGTTGATAGAGCCAAAAACATATCTTAAGTTTATTGGAGTAGGGGCTCTATGGGTATTTTATATACAACTTAAGTAAGAAACTAACTTGGTAGTGCATGGTTCAATACTCAACGCAAGAAGCAGCTAAGCGGATTGGAATCAGTTTCATTACTCTTAAGAGATGGGTATATTCAGGTAAAATCAAGGCAGTTAAAGATGAGCGAGGCTGGTGGAGAATTGATGAGCAAGAGATTAACCGCTTAGTCATTGAGCTTCGTGGAAAAAAACAGGGTCTAAATCAGAAACTTTTAGGTCTTCTTATACCTAAGCGGGTTGCGTATCTTAGAGAGCTCCAAGTTTGTCTTGAGGAAGATTGTTTACATAAGGATACTTACCTTGCATTGCTAAATCTACTAAAAAAGGGTAAGATTAAGACCTCGGTTGCGTTTGAAAACAGGTGGTTCTATAACAAGGGTGAAAAATGGGAAGATTTCGAAGCGATTGCAAAAACAAAATCTGAGTTAGCTCATTTTTACAAGAAGTACCCTCGGTCCTTTGAAAAAGACGGAATCACTTACATGGATTACTCAGAATATCTTGTTGAGCAAGCGTTAATCCAAGCGTCCTATGTTGTTGTGGCGAAGGATGCGTATGCGTTTAATGGGCGCTCATATCGTCCAAGTTCAAAAGCAGGCAGACCGACTGATTTAGATTTTATTGCAAAAGTTCCTCAAAAAGATGTTTTTGTTGGTATTCAAGTTAAGAACAAAATGCAGCATCCTTCGCTTGCTGAGGTTAACTCACTTTTGAGCATTTGTGGCTATTTGCGGCTTAGACCTGTTCTTGTGGCACGAATCATACATCCAAAGACCTATGAATTGTTAAAAGAGAATGGCGGTTGGGCTTTGAGGGTCAAACGTTATTTTTTGCAGCCGCCTTTCCCAAGAGATAAGTTTAAAGAAATAGTGGATTTGGGCATCCCGTTGGGTGTTTACAATAGGTCGCCTGACTTTATGATAAATATGTTGAACACTATGGCTGATATTCTTTAGCTATTCCCGCTCTTCGGTGTTTTTTGCATTGGTGGAAACGTAAAGACATATCAAAGAAAAAATCGCGGTGATTGCTCCAATTTTGTTTGCTTGGCTTATGTTCAGCAGAATTTCCGCAATCTTCAAAGTAATCAATAGGCTGGTTAGCCAGCGTTTAAAATCTTTTTTGTGGGTCAAGTTTATCACCTCACCCACTTCGGTTTTTATTGCAACGAGTGCCGCGTGTTAACTGTATCATTTCTAAGCAGTAGAATTAAAATACAAAATTAGTACTATTCATTCTCCCTCTGTTTTTACGTTTTAGGTTTCTTGATTTTAGTGGCATAAAAACGCTGACTAATTAAACACAGTTCTGGTGTGGGTGTTCATTTAGGAGCTTCCCGAAAGACCGATTGGTGAAAAAATGAACGAAAAAATTACTGCAATTGTTTTTAGAAGCGTCCCTTAGAGGCGCAAACAAGTCGAGGATTTCCTTGACAGCATTGGTGCAACCGTAATTTTTGTTAAGCAAACCGATGTTAACCGCAAGTTAGTGGTGAAAAACCTACCCGCTTGGGAGGATGAAAAGCATGATGAGACCGCTAACTCCGATTGAAGTCAGCTTAGAAGCCTCAACATCGAATTTTGAGAAGCAAGACAGCTTAGCTTTACAAGTTCTACAGCTCAACGGCATAGTGCCTGTCTTAAAAGTTACCCGAGCAGGTGCAACAACCAGTTTGATTAAGCAGGCAGTCAATGCTGGCAAGAAAGTCGTAATTGTTGAGCTAACGTATCGTATAGGTGACTACACTGTTACTCGGTAAAACATTCAAACAACAAAAACGCGAAGGTACTTCAACTTTTAAAAAATACTGAGGTCTGCAAAAAACTTGTTGATGAATGCGGTAAAAACCAGAGATTACAAAAAATGAAGTGGCTACTACATCCATCGGATTGTGAGAAATGCGAGTTTTTCAATGACCCTGCATGTGCGCTTCAGAAGATTCTTAACTGTAACGACTTCGTTGTGCTGGTGTTGATTTATCAGAAGCTTAAAGCGTTAATGCTAAGCAAAGAATTCAGCAAGGTTTCACAAGAAGTTTTACAAAAACTTAGCACCGCTGACTTAGTAATCTTTGATGAATACACCTCTGGTTTGCTTGGCCTTACACCAACCGTTGAGCTCTCTGATGAAAAACATGAGTCACTATTGGGTATAATCTTGGAGGGCTATGACGAATGGTGGGACAAAATCCAAACAGTAGCTTACGAAGCTCTTGAATTCGGCAAAAAGCTGGACGCCGGTAGATGTAACAAATTTAGCAACACATTAAACCCTGAGGACTTAGACAAACTAAACGCTAATTTCACCGGCATGTGGAATAAAGTCAAGCGACTAATAATAAGAACTATGTTTTGAGGGTAAAGAAAAAGATAAGATTAGTTATCTTTGAATAATTTTAAAATCTTCTTATCTGTCTTCTTCATTTCTTGGTTTACGATATCCAATCTCTCCCTCAAAGATTCTATTGTCTTTAGTTTATCAGAAGTTATTTTTAAAAAACTGTCAGCAATTAGAGACTCATACACCTTAAGAATCTCATTTTCTATTTCCAACTTCTCAACGCTTAACGTTTTGTATTGTTTAAGCAATCTTTTGAAATCATCTTTTGATAATTTCTTCATTTCTATCATTCCACCAATGACCAAAGTATGTTTGCATATTTGAATTTTTAGAAAAGCTAGCAAAATGAAACTATATTCTCTAAATATGCAAATCAGCTTAGTCAAGTTACGCTTTAGGCATACTATAAGCAGTCAGTTAGGCTTGGATGTACTACTCACCCTTACATTATTTTCTTTCTTGGAATTGTTAAAAGACAATTGAAAATCTGTTTGAATGCTGGAAGAGAACATTATGGCAAGCGCGGAATCTAAGCGAACCGATTTTTTTCTTCTAAATGTTTGATTCGTTCTGCAAGTCTTCTGTCTCGCTCTTTCTTCTCAAGCCCAGACAATGGAGCTATTGCAAGGACAGTAAGACCGCGGCTTATTTTCCTGAATGCGTTCATGATTTATCCACCTTTTGATATATCGTACTACTTCATATGCTTGCTATTAAAGGGAGTTTCAAAACTGGAAATATGTCCGACAAAAGACTGTTAAACAAATTTTTTAGAATGCCTCTTTGATTGCCAGTTCACAAATATTTTTGCATAGCTGAAGAAACCAAAGCTTGGAACGTAGAAGACACTAAGCTCGCTTCAAAGTAGTAACGTTTTTCTCTGCCAGAACAAAATAGAAGTTATGTCTGCTGAAAAAAGAAAATGACTCTTGAATGGAAAGGCAATTTTCGTTTTGAAGCAAAAACCTCAATGGTCTCACAGTTAACTTTGATGCGCCTAAGAAATATGGGGCGACGAAACAGCGCCTTCACCTATGGAAACTCTTTTGGCTTGCCTTGCTGGGTGTACAAGTTTTGATGTTGATAACATTCTAAGAAAGAGGCGTCAGAGCATTTCCGGTTACTGGGTTGAAGTTAAAGGGGAGAGGCGTGATGAACCGCCCGAAGTTTACACTAAAATCCAAATAAAATATGTAGTTAAATGGAAAAACGTGAGTAGAGAAGCTGTGGAGCGAGCGTTTCAATTGTCAAACGACAAATACTGTTCAGTCGGAGCAATGCTCAAGAAAACGGCAGAAATCACAAATTCTTATGAAATAATCCAGGAATAATCTACACTTACTTCAACTGCCATGTGGAAATGCAAGATATCGGAGAGGTTGAGGCTCTCAAAGCCGCGTATTAGCAAGATCGATATTCGATTTAACTCTCAGGAAAATAAATCAGTCAAATAATGCCTTGTCAATTGGAGAAGACTGGAGGTCTCGATAGTGCTCGCCGTTATTTTGATTTGTTACCTGAAAACTGATTTCAAGTTTCATCCTTTCTTGGCTTGAACTTTTAATATCTGAATTCCGCATACGCCCTCATGATTAAATTCTTGTCTTTCTCTTTCAATCAAAATGAAAAATTTAACACCCCAACACCCCAAAAAACTTCCATAAACTGAGTCTTTTAAGCTGCTTCGCTGGACAAATGGAGTTTAAGCCCCTCAATCTGGGCATTTGACCATCCCGAATTTTTTATTACCGCAAATCTTAAAACCAAATACTGTTTTACTGTTGTTTGAGGAATTCTAATGGTTTACTGTAGCAAATGTGGCACCCAAAACCCCGACACAAACATCAATTGCACTAACTGTGGCGCGCCCTTATACACAGTCGGTCAACGCTACCCTGGGAGCGACCGAGAACACTACCGACGCATGGAAAACGAATGCTTTGGTTTGCCCAACGGTGGGATGATTGTTGGCATCATAATTGGCGTCATCATAGTCCTTGTCGGGTTAGGCTTGTTCTTGCAAGCTACCTACGGCATAACGATAGATTTGTGGCCATTCATAATAATCATCTTCGGCGTGCTCATCGTGTTAGGCGCACTTTTTGGAAGACGCAGACGATATGGCGTCCCTCCTAACCCACCATCCTAACTGCAACGTCCGCACGCCAAACAGGTTCGTTTATTGTTCCATTCTGAGAGCAAAATCCTAAACCACAACATAAAAACGATTAATCCAAGAACGTACACATCAACGAGCAAGCTCTGCCCCACCAAATCCGCTCCAACCAAAGCAATGAATGAACCGATAACAAACAGAGCGTTCATCGCCATTTTGACGTAACCTCCCATCTTTAACTGAGCCAATCCAACAAGCATCAAAACTTCACCAGCCGCCAGAACCCAAAAGTTTCCAATTCTCAAACTAAAAAAACCTAAAGAAAACAAAACTACCCCCACCATTGCGGCGATTGCCCCCATCAACAAGCCACTACATGCAGCGCAAAAAACCGAGCCCCTCATTGTGATCCGATTACCCGAGAAGTATTCGCAGTCTGGATGGTGCCCTTTAAACTGCTTAGTTGAAGAAGATGGTTTCGAAGAGTCGGGGGGCACATTGGGTTTTTTGAACATCATGCGGCACTTGCCCGGATAAAACACCGCAACTATGCCCATTATGCAGACGATACTGTAAATTGCGCTTACGAGTGGACGTCGAAGAGGTGTTTGGTCTGTTTGCAGGTTAGGCGAAAGCAAAAGAAGCGGGATAAGCGCCAACCCAAAAACTGCCACAGCCACCAAAAACAACACGAAAAACTTGGAAGGTTCAGATTTCGGCAAAGTTTTCGCCTAAAACATTGATTTGATTTTGCCCATTACGCCCGACTGTAACATGTGCCAGTACGTGCGCCGTTTCATGGGTTTACTTGAGAATAGCCCACGGAATCGCCTGATCCAAGAGCCGTAGAAGTCGCGGTAGCAGCCGTAGAGCTCCTCCTGCACCTGATGTGTGGACAGCATTTCGGTCGGCATTATTGCATGAATCATGTCGTAGTGGTTCAAGTTGCGGTCTTCGATCCATCCGTTACGTTCTGCCTCAGCGTAAACTTCTGTACCGGGAAAAGGCGTTAGGATACCGAACATTATGAAGTCGGGGTCTAAGTCGTTGGCGAACTCTCGCAGTTGAAGAATGGATTGGTGCGTTTCTTTGCGGTTACCAATGATAACCATGGCATGCGAGAAGATGCCGTTGTCACGCAGCAGCCGAACCGCCCTCTTTGCGTCATTAGGCGTAATCCCTTTTTTGAAGTAGTCCAGCGTGGTAGGACTCGAATTTTCCACTCCAAGCAGCACCCAACTTAACCCTGACTTAGCCAACCGTGGAAGAATGTCTTTATTGCGGATTATGTCGTCACATCGAGCCTGAACAAACCACGACACATCCGATAACTTTTTGCTGATGATTTCTTCAGCGATTTCCATGGGACGTTGTCCAGTCCCAAAGTTATCGTCGGTCAACCAGATCATTTCACTTCCAAACTCCCGACTGCAATAAGCCATTTCGTCAGCGATACGCTTCGCAGGTTTGAGTCGCCAGCAGGCTTGCCAGTGGCGCCACTGAGTGCAGAAGGTGCATTGATGGTTACAGCCGCGTGCTCCCTCAATGAATGCGTACGGTGCTCTTTTGCCGGACATGGCGGAGAAATGGTATTTGGGCATGTTATCTTTGACGAGGTGGTAGCCAGGAAACGGCAAATCCTCCAGGTTTGCAATCAACGGTCTCGAAGGGATATTTTCGATTTTTCCGCCGCTTCTAAAGGAGATGCCAGTAATGTTTTGGAAACCTATTCCTTGCTGGTGTGCTTTAACTAATTCAGTTAAAGTTTGTTCACCCTCATTACGGATGATGACGTCGATTTCTGGGTAAAGTTGAAGGCTGTCTTGGGCGGTTGCGGTGAAATGTTGTCCGCCTGTAACAGTGAGGGCTTTTGGCGCCATGCGTTTAGCGGTTTGAAGAGTTTTTGCGACAGCATAAGTGTTGCAGGTCGCAAGAGAAGCACAAGCCACCACATCTGGGTTCGAAGCGGCAATGCGCTCCTCCATCTTCTTCCAATCAACTTTCTCCGCATTGCAATCTAGAATCTCCAGTTGGACGTTTTTGTTTTCTCTTTCCAGGTAGGCGGCGAGTTGGATGATGCCATAGGGCGGGGGCAGGTATTCGCCCATGACGAACCATATGTCTTTAGGCGGCTCGATGAACATGACTTTCAAACGTGGTTCCCTAACCAATGATTGGTTTATTGTCCTTATTAGACTGCCGTCATTTTATAAAATTGCAGCTTCTCAGGTCCAATTCAAATCCATTGACCCGATTTAGATCCATCTTCTCAGCTTGAAAATCAATGCAAGAATAGAAGCTATCGTAGCCATTATTCCCAGCATTATATAGAAGCCGTAAGGGTTTCCTGTTTCTGGAATAGCTCCTGAGGTGAAGTTTGTGCCATAAATTCCAGCAATCAAAGTTAACGGTAGGAAAATAGCTGAAATTATCGTGAGAACCCTGATTATGTTGTTTGTGTTTATTGTTTGAACGTTGGCTAAGATGTCTCTGATGTTGCTCGTGTCTTCTCTGTGAGCGTCAACAACTCGACAAGTTGGATTGTTCGGTCGTAGAGGTCTCCGAAATGGGGAAGGTTAACTCCCTGCACCAAGGCAAATTCTCCTCTTGTGATTCTTCCCATAATCTCGCGGAACGGACTTAACCTCTGTCTAAGCGCGACAAGCCTTTCTCTAACCTCAATTAATTGCAGCCCAAAGTCACCATAAGTTTGTCTTGATCTTTCCCTAAAAAGCCTCAAAGCCTTCTGATTGAATGCTTCAAGCCTTTCAAACACTTGATCTGAAACAGGGTAATACTCGCTTGTAACCAGATCCAGGAAAATATACAGTAAAATGTCAGTTGAGGGTGCTAATGATAGAGAGAAGTAGCCGTGAGTGCCAATTCAACCTGGAGGGCAGAGAGCTCTTTGACATTTCTAAGCTGCCAAAGGACGTTCGGATTCTTAACGGGGACATCAGCGAAGAAGTAGCCAAATCACAAGCGAAAACCTTGGTTGAACAGCTTCAGTCACAAAAGGCTCCTGAAAAGTTCCCTATGATTCAATCGTTGCACACTGACTCAGATGTTGGCGACGTTGAGTCGCTTCATGCTCCGGTCTGGTTCGCGAAGTACGACCATAAAGGTAACAAAATCGTTTGGTCATCGATGCCAAATCTGGCCAGGTAATCAACAGCCTCGGTCTATGAAAACGATAGTAAGAAAAAAATAAAAAATTTTTGCGCTTGCTTATATCAGGAATTAATTTTATTTGTCCATTCAGCGATTTTCTTTATAGGTTTTCCCCATGGTTGGTTTGGAAGCGCTGAGCGTAAGTGTTACATTTCTCAAAAATTCCCGAGCCTTCCATAATTGTTTTCTTCCAGAACAATAAATATGATATTCGGTTTTATTACAGAACAAATAATTATTAAAAAAGCAAAATCCAAAGATATTTATTTTTAAAGGAATAAGAAAATAGGTAGATGAAGATTGCGAAGCTTAACTTATGTTACCGCTTCAACCTTCTGTATCTCTGGCACGCGTTCTTTGATGAGGGCTTCGACACCGTTTTTAAGCGTCATAGCCGACATGGGACAGCCTGCACAGTGTCCAACTAATCGAACTTTCACAGTCGATTTTTCAACTGTAACAAGCTCTACGTCTCCGCCGTCAAGTTGGATTTGAGGCCTGATCTCGTCGAGTGCTGCTTGAACTCTTTTTTGGACAGATTCAGTCATACAATTTCACTTTCCTTTGATGAAGAGAATTATCGATTATAAAAGGTTCCTATTTTGCAGCATAGTTTGAGCTGAAGGGTTAAATTGCTGGCTCAAAAGCATCCTTGTTTTAATCACCTTCCAAACGGGTCAAGCGTGTTCCATTATCGCTATGGATGCTCTCTCGCTTGATTTACGAGTTATTGCCCCCTTAGGTTTGTTTTTTTCCAAACCGCAACGCTAATTATGCACATTATGGTTGCTTTTGAGAAATTACCTATCTTTGACGAGGGGGATATCTTTAAAGAATAATCACACGATTCATGACTCGCCGCGTTCACGTTTAGTATCTGAATTCAACTACCTGAAAATTTTTGCGCTGATTCTGCTGCTTTTCGTTCATAGTGACCTCATCTTCGCTTATCCGGGGGTCGTTTATCCTGTTCAATGGTTCTTGTTGAGTGCTTTCTTCTTCATAAGTGGGTTCCTAGTATACGATTCATTTCACGTTCGAGAAAACAGCCTTCAACAGTTTTTTAAGACCAAAGCCAAGAAATTATACATTCCGTTTATGGGAGCCACCATCTTCTATTTTATGTTTCAAAATATTCTGGCCCAAAAAAGTTTTGACCTAATTAAACTTGGATCCCAGCTTTCGATGCTGAATATTTTTGACCGTCTAAATTCAATCTATAATTGGTCATCGCTGTGGTTTATTCCGTATCTTTTAGCATTTATGCTGATTATTTGTTTAACAGAAAAATGTTTCAAGAGCTTAAAAATTCAGGTGTTCGCAGTTTCACTGATGTGGCTTAGCACCATTACGCTCTGGGTCTACGATTCGCCTTTTCGGCCGGGTCAACTGTTTAGCCAGTTTTTCTTAGTGTTCATATTTGGCTTTTATGTAAGTAAATTCAAAATTTACGACCGCATCATGAATTTCAAGATGGCTGCGCTGGTAATTCCGCTGGTCATCTTTTTTTCATTTGATTTTTCAGGGTTATTCACTTACGCTAACGTTGTTGCAGGCTTCGAGTCACAACTCTACTTTAACTTTAGAAGCATCGTTCTAACTTTAGGTTTAGTCTTGCTGGCTTTGCTGTTCCTAAGAAAAATAAAGGTGCCAAAAAACGGTTTCGCAAAACAAATCGCAACTAGAAGCGCCTTCATCTATCTATTAGAGCCCTTCATCAGTTACCTAATACTGACCTATATTTTTGGGGCGTCGGATAGTTTCTTTTTGGATGGAGGCATAGAATTCTATGCTTATCAAGCTGTACGAGTTGTTGTTTTGCTTTTTGGGTTGCCGCTTGTATTTATCGCGTGGAAAAAATATCATAAAACTGGGGCGCCTGCACAGGTTCCTGCAGTTGCTATGCCAGATGAAGGGTTTTGGGTAAAGCAATTAAGTTTGAAGGATTGAATATAGGTTAGGGACGCAGTGTTCGGTTCAAGGAGAAAACAAGTAGTGAAGACCAAATTTGTCGTATCGGCTTTGGTCCTTCTAGCAGTTATTATGCTTTCCCTACTTGCGTTTTTAGCCAATCAACGAGTAAACTCCCCTTCAACTAATGAAAACGTCGCAAACTTGCTTCCGGAAATCACAAACTGCACCGTACAGACTGGTGTTTCATACTCGAATGATTCCAGCCCATATCGTGTTATGGATGTTTATCTTCCGGTAGGCAAGGGACCTTTCCCTGCAATCATATATGTCCATGGGGGTGGGTGGGTCAGAGGTAGCCGAAGTGACTACAACTACACAGCGACTTTCTACGCTCAACGAGGCATAGCTGGCTTCGCAATCGATTATACACTTTCAACACCGAACAAAACTGCCTGGCCAGATAACATCCAGGATTTGGTTGAATCAGTTCGTTTCATCAAAGAGAACGCTAATTTTTGGAATATTGACCCTGATCGGCTGGCAGTTCTAGGCTATAGTGCAGGGGCTCAACTTGCCTCGTTGGAAGGTACCCTTTCAGGAAATGAATCCTTCATTATAAGCTCAAGTGGAGACGCAAAAATAAAAAGTCAAGTCCGTTTAGTTGTCGATTACTCGGGCGCTACAGATTTAGAGTATATCGGAAAATACCAATCCAAATCCCTCATCTATAATATTACAACCGCTGCCTTGGGCAACGTTAGTTACAGAACGAACGCTGATCTTTGGATTGAGGCTTCGCCCGCAACTTACATCTCGTCGGATGACCCCATTTTCTGCATAATACATGGGACCAGCGACATGGTAGTTCCCATACAAGTTGCCGAGTCCTTCGTGGCAAAGCTTCGGACAGCAGGTGTTGAAACCTACTTCATTAAAATTCCAAACGGTGACCACCAAATATTAACCAATTACAACGAGAATTTGCTAGCGCGCTACTCACTAGAGCCGCTGCTGAAGGAAGTATTCCACCTTGACCAGCCAATACCCCTGCCAACCTAATGTAAACTCAATGTTTTGAAAATAGTGAAAAATACTGTTCTAAATTTTAGAATAATAGTCTAAAATGCCAATTTTCTATTCTTTTAGTTTAGGCATTGTCTTTATTGCCCATTCAGTTTTTGTGTTGTAGATTGAACGTAGTTTTGGAGTAGACGTGGAGGTCAACTTTACTTTTGCAAGCATTCGGATTTTGGATTTGCTAATGGCGCTGTTGCGTTTTGGCTTGTTTCTTATCGACTTATAATTTTCTGGGTTCATATCGATCTGTGCTATTCAAACTTGCACCTGACATATAGGAGTTATGCCTCTTTTTGCGTTTAATGTCTTGTTTTGAAAACAAAGATTCATAAAACCTTGAAAAAACAATTTAATTTACCACAACCTGCGGAAGACTTAAGCGCTCAAGTCTCCATTTAAAAGTAAAATAAAACGAGGTTTTGGATTGGTCCATAGAAGAGTACGTGGCGGCAAATACAAAATTAATCACGCTGAGAAAAAAGCCCCCGTTGATGTAGGAGACGAATTAGAAGTAAACATCATCGACATATGTCCAAACGGCGATGGCATGTCCAAAATTCAAGGCTATGTCATTCAGGTTCCAAAAGCTAAGCCAAGAGAACGTGTAAAAATAAAAATCAATCAAGTCGGAAAAAAAATAGCGTTCGGCGAAATAATCAAATAATTCTAACTTAAAACGCAAAAATTTTTATTGGTCACGAACTATTTCTTTGCCTTTCAGTGACCTCGACATGTTCGATAACGATTACTGTATCCAAGATTACCCTATGATCTATGCACCTGTGATTGAAACGCCGATTTCATCTCCAAGCGTAACCCATTTATTATAAACAGACGCAACTGGCTCACCATTGATTTCAACATGTAGTCGTGTTCGGTGAAGTCCCGCTAATATTTTCCAAGGTAAATTCGCATTACACACTGATTTCCATATTTCTCTTCTTTAGTTTGCTGTCGATTACGCTTAACAGTTCGTCTGGGGCAATGGGTTTTCCCAGAAGGGCATCTGCGCCTTCGATGTTGTTTTGCCCGAGCATTTTTCCTGTGAGCACAATCTTTACTGTATTGGGTGAGGTACGGCGGATTAATGGGAAAAGTGCGGTTCCCTCCATATCGGGGAGGCATAAATCAATCAACGCAACGTCGAAGTGACTGCTGCTTATTTTTTCCATGGCTTCTTTGCCTTTTTCTGCAACTGCTACGCAAAAGCCTTTCAGCTGAAAAATCTTTGTGAAAGTTCTCAGAATGGCTGTATCGTCATCTATGATTAGTATAGATGGCTTGTTGGAAATAAACAATCAAGAAAACCTACGTGATATATTGGTAGATGTTTTATTTATAACTTTACCAAGTGTTAACTGAATTGTTTGCTAAACTGTTGTGTTGGCGCTTGTTAACTCCGATCTTTTTTGGGAATTAGAGATGTTTTCTGGTTCCCAGCTTATCAAGTTTAATTTATTGTTGAGGCGGTGGAGGCGGTAGCGCCGTGTCCACCTTTACTTTTCCATGGTAGAGCCTCGCAGCAACACATAATCCTGCGACCACTATTGCAAAATAGAACGGCCACCCGAACCCTGCTGAAACAGCAACTTTGATGTTTACGCCATCAGGAGCCATACCCTGCGGAAGCGAGAGGGAACTTGAACCCAACAGTGGAAAAGCAAAACCTGAAAATCTCTGCACCAGATAACTTAACCCAAACATTGAAATGATGAAGAGGATCACTGCATAGAGTGGTTTTTTGTATCCGAACCCAAGCAACTTGTTCGAGTAGGTTCGGTTAGGCCTGACTGAGTAGATGAGCATAATTATGCCGCCGGCAGCTAACGTTAGTGCGCTGGCTATATTCAACGCGTAAATTATTGGAATCGTGAAGACGTTGCCTAAAAGGTCAAGGTTCAAGTTAACGGGAGAAACGTTAACGGAGGCGAACGCTGGGCTTCCAACTGCCAGTTGCCACCATGGGACAAAAATCGAGACGACTATTAGAATGAAGGTTGATATTCCAGCAATCAAAGCGAGGATGTTGATTTTGTTGTACAATAAACTCACCCTACTATGCTAAACGGGACATTCCCAACTTCTATGGTGCCCGAAGACTCGACTGTTATCCCGTTGATGTTTATCGTTACATCTTTAACGAAAATGTCGATTGATGTCGAGGTAGGATAGTTAGCTATTATATATTCTTGGGCTTGTTGTGTCCACTGCCCCGTAAGGGTTAACTGGGAAGTTTGGCCAGCAGGAACCGTGACGGGGTTGGCAAGGCTTATGCTGCCGGCTGATATCTGTTGTTGAGTAATTAGTGCGTTGGCGCTAAAACTGTTTAGTGTCAAGTCATAGTTGTAGCTGTTAGTGACACTGAAAACAGCGCTAAACGTTTGGGTTATTATGTCACTTTGAGCGCTTACAAAAGTTGGACTCATCAATCCGCCAAGACCTGAATCGCCATTGCTGTTTTGGTTGCCGTTGTTGCTTTGGGGGAAGATGTTGCTGTTACCGTTCATGATGTCTCTAATTTGTGGCGTTATGACAAGCTGTGATAGGTCGTCACGGTAAACGATTGCTACTGCCCCAACGGGACCAACGACTGTTCCTATACTGATTAATAATAAGATAATACCTATCGCTTGCATTTCTGCATCTTCCTATGTTGAGAGGAGCAGACGTTTAAGCATTTAAGTTTTTTTCTGTCTTCTTGCAGACACGCAATTGCCGATTTTTGGGTTTGTCTTTGATTGTTGTTGCAACCAGGTGTGCAGAATGCAGTTGTAACAACAACAACAACTTCTAACGCACTGTGCCTAAGGTAAATTATTGTGGCAACTTGCCGTTAACTGCCAGTCGTGAAAAGTCACGCATGAACTCAGGTGGTTGTGGAACCTGTTGCGAACCGCCAAACAGCCGGTAGAATTTAGGTTTCTGACTGTTTTATCCAAACTTTCACTTTGTTCTGCACTCTTACCCTCGACTCAGTCTGCATAAGCCTAATTTGTGCTTGAACAAACCTGTCGTCATCGGTATTAAATTCCTTTTTTATGGCATCTTCCAGTTTAGGTATGTTAATGTGCTCGGTTGCACCAACGATATTCCAAAAGTGCGCTTGGATTTTTTCCCGTTGCTTTCGCGCTTCCGCCTCTGAACATTTGACCATGAAGGTTACCTTGCGCAATATGGATTTTCATTTTTTTCTTTATGATGGCGTACGCATTCTGTGCAGTTGCTATGGCGTGGGCAATCTTTTTTTGGGCAAGGACAATTCGGAGCTCTATCGCTCATAGTTTAGAGTACTCTACTATTCAATATAATAGTTGCTAACATTGATGCCGCTACTTAGAAAACTATAGAAATACCCTCGACAATAGTGCACAGGAAGAATTACTTTGGCAAGTATCTTTAATTCACTCAAAAAACTGGCGGCTTTCCTAATCTTCATTGTAATCATAGCTGCTGGCACCATAGCTTTCTTTGAACTTTTTATTGCCGGAGCCATAAACTTGCCTACCTTCTTGCATCGATTAGCCGATATAAGCATAGTTTTCGTCTTCTCTTCAGTCGTACTCCTCTTCTTACGCCGTGTTAAAGCGCTCTTGACGCCTTTCATTGGGCTTCAGGTAGCGACAATAATTCAGTTTTTCTCCTTCGTGCTTGCGGTTCTCGTCGTATTGTTTGTTGTTTTAGGATTTTTTAGTGTGCCGCTTTCTACGCTTTTAACTAGTGCCGGTATCATCTCGGTTACTGTCGGCTTGGTCATCTCAACCTTCGTCGGCGGTATACTCTCAGGCGCCCTGGTCTTCACCACTTACCAGTTCAAGATTGGTGAAGATGTGATGGTGAACAACGTGCCTGGAAAAGTAGTCGACATGACTGCTCTTGTTATGCGTATAAGAACTGATGTGGGGCAAATAACTATTCCAAATAGTGCCGTCGCATCGGGCGGAGTAATCATAACGTCTGTACGTAAGCCTGAGCCTACATTCGAAAGTAGACTGCATTACGGGGTAGGCGACAGAGTAATCACTTCTTACATGAATGAGCAAGGCACAGTCAAAGAACTCACCGGTTTTCACACTACCGTACTTTTAGATTCAGGTAAAGAGATAGTTTTCTTAAACAACAGTGTCCTCACTGGCGCGGTTGCGATAGCAAAAATTGTCGATGCTCCAAATAAATCTGAAGAAAAGGCGTCACCAACTTAATTAGCAACCGCAAACTCCCCATACCAGCAAAAGGCAAAAACCATGACCAATGCTCCCCTTGAAAGCACAATAGTCGCAATAGGCTTAATTCCCGTAGCATTCCTCTTCGTCCACGCTTATCTAAGCGGAAGAGGCAAAAAAAGCATCCATCCAGTCACAGGCGCAATAGCCATCGTATGGGACTTATCCCTGTCCATCGGCTACATGCTACTCCGCACCGTAACAATAACGATGACCCCAATTTTGACGGTTTACTTTGGAATCCACGGTGCAATCGCAGTCATAGTTATGGCTTTGGAAATTGCAGTTCTCGCCCTCGGAATTTTACTAGTTCGACGGAAAACATCGAGCAAATGGCACGGCAAACTTGCCAAGATTCTCTTTCCGATATGGTGGTTTGCATTCCTCTCAGGAGAAATAGTATACATATTGATGTACTTAATCTAAAGAAAAAAGTTTTAGACAAATAGAGTCAGCAGCCTAAATGCCATTCCACCAATTAACACTGCTGCAGCAATGTTTGCCAGCGATATGGTTGCTGCGGCTTTCCAACCGAATTCTTTTCCCAGAATCGCCACAGTTGACACACAGGGGATGTAGAGCATCGCCACCAAAGCCATCACCACCAGCTGAACGGATGAGAAGTACAGTGCCAAGTTAGTGGTGCCAAAAATTGCAACGGCGCCAAGGAGCACGAATTCTTTGCGTACGGTGCCCAATATGAGGAGGACTCCTGCAGCGGCGGGTAAGCCCAGCCACCAAACCGTCAAGGGCGAGAGTGCATTGCTGATGGGCGTTAACACGTTGTAAACGTAGAGGGCTTGTAGTAGTGCGCTGCCAATGATGTAAATCGGGAACACTATATAGATGATTGATTTGGTTCTGGCCCACGTTTGCTTCAGCACAACTTTAAGCGAGGGCATTTTGAAGCTGCTCATCTCCATAATCAACCCCGTCGATTTGCCCGGAACCACTTTCATAGCGATTCTGCCTAACGCGAAGATTACGGCAACATCAACCACATAGAGCAACAGCGCCCACTGAATGCCAACAAACAAGCCCACCATGCCAAAGAGCACAATGGTTCGGGCGGAACACGGCGCAAAAGTAATCGCGAACGCGGCCAGTAATCGCTCGCGTCGGGTCTCCATGATTTTGCAGGCTTGAATCGCAGGCACGTTACAGCCGTAACCCAAAATTATCGGGATTAGGGCTTTGCCGTGTAAGCCCATCTTGTGCATGGCGCTATCCATCACGAAGGCTACGCGGGTGAGGACGCCTGAGTTTTCAACCAAAGCCAGCAGTAGGTAAAACGGTATGACGAAGGGTATAATCAAGGTTAATCCAGCGTTGAATCCGCCCCAAACACCGTTCAAAACAATCGACAGAATAGGTTGGGAGGCGGATAAAGTGGGGTCAATTGGTTTAATGAAGCTTAAGCCGCTTGAAATCAAATTAGACAGCCCATTCCCTATAAAAAATGTCCAAAGCAGCAACCCAGCAATTATTCCCACAGACGTAAAATATCCCAGCACTCTATGGGTGGTTAACCAGTCGAGTTTTTCAGAGAAAGTGCTCTTTACTTCACTTTGCTGGAGAGCAGAAGCGGCGATGGAACTTGCAAGCGCATACCGCTCAGAAGCGATAAGAGAGAAGCACGCTTCTTGACATTTACTAGACATTTCTTTTGATATGGCTAAGGCAGAATCGATGACTGCTCTTGATTGGGCTGATACGGCTTTGACGATTTCGGTGTCTCCTTCAAGCAGTTTTATCGCAAGCCAACGGGGTGGATACTGGAGTGAAAGGTTGGCTTTTGCTATAATCTGTTTTAGTTTTTCTATGCTTTCTTCCATGTCTAGGTGGTATCTTAGCCTCTTGGTTTTTGGTTTTGACAGGGCAACGTTTACGGCTTCACCCATGAGTTCATAGATGCCTTCGCCCCGAGTTGCCACCACAAAAACGACGGGCACACCAAGGGCTTGCTGCAACTTTTCCTTGTCAAGTATCATGCCCTTGCTTTTGGCAACATCCACTTGATTTACGCATAAGACCAGGGGCGCCTGCATTTCAAGCAATTGCAGGGTAAAAAACAAGTTTCTTTCCAAAACTGAAGCGTCAACAACGTTTATGACCACGTCGGGTTTTTCAAGAGCAATGTAGTCTCTTGAAACAAGTTCCTCCATAGAAAATGTCGAAAACGAGTAGATTCCCGGCAAGTCTATAATTTTTATTTCATAGCCCTCATAACTTAATGTACCCTCTGCACGATCCACGGTTTTTCCGGGCCAATTACCGATTATCTGATTTGATCCCGTGAGTTGGTTGAAGATTACGCTTTTGCCCACGTTAGCGTTTCCTGCAAGCGCAAAAGTCAATTGTTTCGGGTTTTTTTTGGATGTTAGACCCTTCGAATTGACTTTGGGATGGCATGACAAAGTTTGTAACCTCCTCAACTCTTATGTTCAACTTCAACGAAAACTTTTGATGCGATACCTCTGCCGAGCGCTAATTTTGATCCTCGCACCAAAACCTCGATAGGTCCCTCAAACGGCGCCGCTTTCAACAGAGTTATCTTTGTACTGGGTACTAACCCCATATCTAAGAGCCGCTGAAGCACGTTATGACCGCCTCTAATGAAGGAGATTTTGCCTGATTGCCCCCTTTTCAACTCGCTTAATGCAACTAAGTTTTCTTTTCTTTTTCCCACTTCCTCTAGACCTTGACTGTGGAGTTGAATGCATTCTTCACAGTTCGAGAAGGGCAAATCGCAGGCAGGTATGGTTTTGCCGTCATCGGAGCAGGTATCTGGATGTTTTAGCAGGCGGCACAGGGACTCTTCTGCTTCGTCTGAGAGGGCATGCTCTAATTGACAAGCTTCCTTGTGGACTTTGTCTTTTCCAATGTGTAAAATATCGGAGAGGAAGATTTCGAGCAAGCGGTGTTTCCTTGTCACTCTCTGTGCTTCTTGGAGCCCTTTTTCGGTGAGGGTGCTGCCGTGATAGGGTGAATATTTTACGTAGCCTTCTTCGGATAGTTTTTTGAGCATTTCGGTTACGCTGGCTGGTGCTACGTTTAGTTTTTGGGAGATTTCGCTGTTGCTGATTAGGTCTCCGTTTCTTGCTAGGCTGTAGATGGCTTTGAGGTAGTCTTGGGTTGTTTTTTGCTCCATTTTGATCCCGACTTGTTTTTTAGGTATGCCTAAATTTCTTCATTATATCATATAAAGGTTTAGGTAAGCCTAAAAAATAATACCCGTGCAACACTAGCAGCAAAACCAGCGCTCACTCCCAACAACCTATAAATCACTCCAAACCAACCCCATAAGTGGGAGCTTTTCATGGAAAAACAACCCATAGTGGGAACTAACTGCTATAACTGCCTATACATAACAAAGGACGAGGTATCCATCGACCCAAAAGAGTTAAACAGCCAAGGAGGAATCGACCCAGACAACGACGAAGACATGGAGAGAGCAAAAAAAGCAGACCTCATAACTCTGCCCGGCACCAAACAGACGGTTACTGGAAAAAAATTCTGCAACAACGCGAACGTATTGGTGTTTGTGACCTCGCGGATGTGCTGCATTTACTGGGACAACGAAGGTGCCCGCAGACCTTGGATAAAGCATACGCCTGAGCCACATTACATTGACCAGATGCTTTAACTCCAAATGAAAACCCCATTTACTGAGCGTTCGAGACTGTGTGATAACTCAATTGCTTTTCAAAAAATTGCTGATTTGCTCGCAAAAAGCAATGGCTGATAAAACGGCTTTTAACAACAATGAAGCAATTTTCAAAATCCGAACTGACTTTTTACACAGTCTCGTTCGTTTACCGAAAATGAGAGACAGAAAATCAGAATTAGCCGTTTTTAACCCCTTAAAACCTTATTTTGGCTTTAGTAACGGCTAAATACTGCTAATCCCAATTCCGTGATTAACTTGTGAGGAAACCAAATGGAAGCCCTGCCCAACATAGTCGGAGACATAGTACAAGCCACGCGCAAACATGAGCAGTACCGCGGCAAAGAATGCATAAATATGATTGCCAGCGAAGGAATCAAATCCCCCGCCGTCTGCCAAATGCTCGACCAAAGCCACGACTTAGCCACCCGCTATGCTGAAGGCGAAAATGACGCTGTTGGCCATGTCAAAAAGCGGTATTATCAAGGGCAAAAGTATATGTCCCAAATCGAGAACCTGACAACCGACGCCATCAAAAGCCTCTTTGGCGCCACTTGGGCAGATGTCCGCTTAATTTCAGGCACCCACGCCAACACAGCCACCTTCAAAGGGTTATCATTGGCATCAAAAAACAACAAGATGGTTGTCACCCCACTATCCTGCGGCGCCCACATAAGCCACGACTACACTGGGTTGGCAGGCAGCATCCTTGGCATCGACAACATAAACCACGTTTACGACATCAACGAATTCAACATAGACGCTGACAAATCAGCCTATGTTATCCGCGCTGCGAAACCAGGCATAGTTACCTTCGGCGGCAGCCTCTTTCTGTTTCCGCATCCCATAAAAGAGCTAAAAGCAGTCTGCGACGAAGTAGGCGCCTATATAGCATACGATGCAGCCCACGTACTGGGGTTAATCGCTGGCGGCCAATTCCAGGATCCCCTCCGTGAAGGTGCAGACTTCATCACCAGTTCCACACACAAGACTTTTCCAGGTCCACAAGGCGGCGTAATCATGGGCAATCCAGATACACCCGCTAAAGAGAAAGCCGTGCGAAAAATACAACATGCAGTCTTCCCCCTAACAGCATCCAGCACACATCTAGGCAGACTCCCCGCTTTGGGCATAGCCTGCTTAGAAATGAAAGTATTCGGCAAAGAATTAGCGATACAAATTGTTAAGAACGCCCAAACCGCAGGGCAGTACCTCTATGAAAACGGCGTCAAAGTATTAGCCGAGCATAAAGGCTTCACCAAAAGCCACCAACTCGCGGTCGACATCCGCAGCTTCGGCGGCGGCAACAAGATCGCCCAAGACCTCGAAGACGCCAACATCATCCTAAACAAAAACCTGCTCCCCTACGATGACCAAAGCAGCAAAGCCGATCCCTCGGGTCTGCGAATAGGCTTCCAAGACATAACACGGTGCGGCTTTGGCGAAGGCGACGTTAAACACCTCTGCGATCTCATGCTCGACGTAATCAAGAGCAAACGTACACCCGCACAGGTGAAGGTGGATGTGTTGGCGCTCAAAAAAGAGTTCAGCGGTGTCAAATACGGCTTCCAAACCGTAGAAGAAGCCCTAAGCTACATCAAAAAGGCTTAGCTTCGTCTTTTTTCAGCGTTTGTTTCGACAACCTGTTGATTAGGTAGCTGTGAACATCATCTATTACTGTTTGAGTATTTGTTTCTAATTGTTTTCCTTCCTCGGTCAAGTAGTAAACTTTGCCTGACCTGATTACTGAACAGTTTAGGAGTTCTTGCTTTTTAGTGTAGATAGCTTGGAGTAAATCGTGGTTGGACCAATTATTAGACCAAATTTTTTGATTAAGGCTTTGTTTATTTCATAACTGCTCATAGCATTCTTAGCCAGTAAGTGAAGTATGATTAAATCTAAAGACGCCTTAACCGCTCGCTCTCTGCTACCGGCCATAAACTCTTCTAAACGCACAACATACCCCTCACGTTATGCCTCGCTAACTGCTTTGAAGTCCTGCCCAACGGGTATATTGTATCTCAAGATATTAATTACTTTCCCTCAACTTTTGGTTGACCAACGTTTTTTTTGAAATTGTTTTAAAAAATAATACAATTAATATTAAGAATATTATTTCATAATAAACCCTAAAAGCTTTTCTTTCGATAAAGAAAACCATCCAAGCTACACTGCTTGGGGGCGTGTCACCGCCTGGCTCTAAGAGAAGAGCTAATGAGAACAGAAAATGAAAAGAACTAGTGATGATTAATGAAGAAAAATGCAAAAACAGTCTCAGCTATCATTATTGCGACATTACTATCAATAACCCTACTTATGTCTGCAGGTGAAGTAAAAGCAGATTTCCAGAGAGATTGGTCGGCTACCGTAGGATTTCCTGGACCTGATTATTACTCTGAATGCGACCATACGGATTGGCAGTATAGCGACGATTGCGTGGCGCTTCTAGGCATGACGGCTCAATATGATCTAAATTACCAATATGCATACAATTATATCACATGGAACTGGAACGCACAGGTTGGCTACGGTTATCAACATGATTATTATTTTTATGGAAATCCGCACTGCCTGGGTCAAATAATGCCTATAAATACTCAAAGCTACCAAACCTTTTTTTCAGTAGATGATACAAATTCTCCATCATACGATTCACTCGGCGAGTATGTGAAAGCTGAAACCTTATCAGAATGGTGGGCTGGTCGCTTGACTTCCATAAACGGTATATCATCCTCTTATTTCTATCAGGTCAGTAATCCAAGCCATGTTATCTACGTGGCTGCTGGACCTGGCGGCTCGCATTATCGAGTAATGACTGCTTCTGGCGATAGTACCAACTCTGGTGAAAGCGCTATAGAAGTCAGTCCCTTGGCAGACGTTTCAGCAACTCCGACACAGTCTTACACAATTCACACAAATCCAACTATCTCTTGGGTTTGCGCAGATGACTGGGGATCTTACTATTGCTACGTATCAAGCGTGTACATTTATGGCATGAGCGGTCAGCTTTATGATCAATTAGGTTACTGTGGAAATACTGGATCATATCCATTTTACGATATTAGCACGCCCTACCATATCGTCATAAATTCAGAACCTTACTACTATCCAGTGACTTTCAATGCATATGCCCATAATGACAACTATGGAGACACGTTAGTCAACTCTTGGACAGAATGGCATGTTGCTTGGGAAGAAGTTGGTGGACGACACTACTCTCATGGTTCAGACGTGCATGGAGGCGGAGGAGAGAATTACTACGTTGACAGCGCAATCGATGATCCGTGGGGACAGGGCACCGACTACTTCAACTATGCAATGGCTCACAATTGGGGTGGCGGCAGCGAAAGCTACTACTATGGAATTCCAATGAACGTCTACACGTACGTTTGGGGAAACACAGTCGACATCTACTACAATTGGCAAGAGTACGGAATGAACGGTATATCTTCGAAGACGCCACTTAATGATACAGGGATAACAAACACTTCTGCAACGCTAACACCCGCTTATCCAGTAGGCTTCACGTCACCTGCATCTACACCATACATCTACAACTCGACAACTAATTCATACGTTCCAGTGAGGTATCCTTAATGAAAAAGAAACAAATCCTAAAGAATAAAATGACAAAAAAGATGAAGCGCTCTCTAATAATAACAGGCCTCATACTTGCCTTAGCTACACTTATTATTACCATTTCATTGGAGTCAGCTACAACCTCAGCAAAAACCATCCATATTGCAGGCCCTGAAACACAGTTTAAGCTTGATTTAGCCTATGCATACGCAGGTCCTGCACCACTTAATTCTTCATATATAGCAAGCAATGGCGCTAAAATGTCAATTGTTAGCCAATACCCATCTACGGTTCAATTTAACATTACTCGTTTAACAGGCGATCATTTTTCATCTTGCGATGCCGCCATAGAGCTCTATAGAGTGCAAATAAAAACAGACCATGAAATAAAGGAAAACCTTCCCTACTTCATCGGCACCAATTACAACGCATCGTTCTCAGACTCAGACTTATCGACTATGTTTGCAAACGTAAATGACCTTGTAAATCCAGAAGATTTCAGTACTGCATTGAGAGGTGACTTCCAATTCAACATGACTGACAACTCTTCCATTATAAGTGTTCCAATTGGTTCCGTAGGCTGCTTCTCTACAGATTCTCCTCAACTTGGATTGTGGACTGCTGGAAATCCACATGCCCTCTCCATTGCTGTCCAAAGAATTGGCTATATAACAATCAGCAACGGTTCAGTCTCTCTGTATGAAGACCAACCAGGCAAAGATGCGGCGGTTTCAGCACAGCTTAGCAGTCATGGCAACGGTTTTCTGCATAACAACATAGTACCTACGGACAAATTACCTCAAAAGACGTATTCCACCCTATCCACACAAAACCCTAATGTCAGAGACAAAGCTAAAACCCCTATTTTCCCCCTTTTTATGTAGTTAGTTAAGAAAAAAACTGGTGAGCGTGAAATAACTCATGAGCAAGCTTAAGAATGCTATAGTCTTAGCGCTTGAGACTCTTGACAGGAGTTGTCTTGAACCGCTTGATAGTTGTACCAACGGCTAAGGTGCCAAAGTGATAGATTGCCTGAGCCTGCGATGAGGCTGATAATAAAGCATGAAAATTAAAAAACCTTATAAGATGAGAGCAAAATATGTAAATTTGAGGCAGCCCTCCCTGAAAAAGACCTTTATAACGGCAGTTATGTTTGCTTTAATCTGTATGTTATCAGTTGGGTTACGGGTGCCGTGGGTTGCAGAGGCTAATCCCATCGTTCAACCGACCAACGAGTTGCCTACTTTAACCGTTCAGACTCCAGAACCCAGTTCACCCTATTACGCTGTTAACGCTTTGGAACTCAACTTTACAGTCACCAAACCCCAATCCTGGAACGCATACCAATACGGCACGATACCTGAAGTTGGGTATGCGCAAATCTTTCTTTATCTTGATGGTGCGTTGATACATGCTTATCCATGGACGTATAACACCGTTGATCAATATTCTGCTGTCTTTACAAACTTAACTCAACAGCAGCACATCATGTGGATAGATGTCTGGTGCTTCATTGAGTACGATGGCTCGAACGCGAGCGTCAGCCAAACATTAACCTTTACAATGGATGCTCAGGCACAAACAATTACTTTTCACCAAGACCCCGTAGAAACAACCAGACCAGGTACGCGTCCAACATATGTTCCTATTAATCCTCCGATGGCGACTTTACCTCCAATACCAACGCACACACCAACCCCTAACTCAACATCCTCACAAACGCCCACAAACGTCGCACCGAATAGCGACGTTTTTCGCATTAGTTTCCTTTCAGGGTTAGTGATAGTTGCAGCGATAATTCTTGTTTTCTGCTTGGTTTTTGTGTTGATTTTAAGGAGAAGAGGCACAGGTTAGGCAGGGAAGCGTTTCAATCTGACACCGATTTTGATTCATCAATAAACAATCGGTAGGCCGCCATGCCAAAAGCGACTATCTTCGCACCTTGGCAGTAAAAGACACCTAAAATTCACGCTGACACTCCCATTTTCAAAAGATTTACCCTTTCAGCTAATCAGCAACTTCCCGCGTCGGCGCTTATTCAAATAAATCAGCGAGAAACAAGCAACAACCACTATACCAATTATAATAGTCAGAATTATGTAGACTTTGGAGGGGTTCAACTCCACTGGTAAACCTGGGTTAATTGTGGGCGAATTTTGGTTTGGGGTAGGCGAGGTTGTTTGTGTGGGTGAAGGGGCAGGGTTGGTTGGGTAAGCTGTGGGATTAGGTAGGGAATAGTTTATTGTTCCAACGATGAAGTAGGTCCAGCTTGAACCGCCATAGCGTCCAGGAGTGGTGGCATAGACTGTTATTGTGTGGCAGCCATTTGGTAACTCGGATATGCTTATGGTTGTGTTTCTCCCAAGTGTGACGTTGGATCGGTAATCGATTGCATAACATAACTGCTCATAATCTCCTTTTACAGCGCAAGTTAACGTGATTTCGCTGGTTCTGTAGACTTGGTCTTGGGGCGAAATAATTGTCACTTCAGGTATACTATAGGAGGTTAGAACAGCAAACGTAACAGAATCGGACATTACTCCACTGTTATTATCAAATGCATACGCTTTGAGTGTGTGCTGTCCTTCTGAGAGATTACTAAGTGTTGCGCCTACTATGAGATTAACAAAATGGGTTTGACTTCCAAATATGCCCGTTTCTGTGAATTCTTTTCCAGTCTTTGGGATATCTGGTATGGATATGTTTTGGTGATCATCCAAACTGTAAGTAACCTGAGTTATTTTTGGAGAATAAGATCCTGAGGAATCAACTAATAGAATTATAGATATTGTGAGTGGAACATTTGTATTTTGATAAACAAGTCTGGTGGTGATGGGTTGTGGCGAATCGATGCCCATAGTAGACTGCGGAAAGGGATTAGCATTCACTACCTCAACGCCTATTGTGCTAACAACTGCCACTACGATAATTGCTATGCACATTACTGTTGCCACGAGTTTCTTTGGCATCCTAAAGACCCTATATTATGTTAATGGAATAATGTGCTTAAGAGATCTTTTGTAAAAAAATATTGTCCAAGATAGAAAAGTTTCTTGACAACACGTCGTTTATCTAAAAGCTTATTTGGTAATCACAATATACCGTGGATTGATGGAAATGCGGAAAGTACCCTTTTGCCTGCTTAATTCTGATGTTGTTTATGTTGATCTCAATAATTCCAGTGGTTGTACACGCCAACCCGTGCTTTTTCCTTATTCCTCTGTGCCCAATACTGGTTTTGAGAAAAGCTTCACTCAGGGGACAGTAAAATGAGTAACCGGTCGGTTCTAAAAGTTCTTGTTATTTTGGCGCTTGTATTTGGCGTGGCGTTTGGGGCTCAATTATTCGGTTTAGCGAGGGCGAACCCTTTCTTTGGTATACCAATCGTTGATCCTGTTCCAGGTACTACTCCGTCGGGCATTGAAATCATCAGTCCCCAAAATGGCACTACTTACTCTTCGGATGTTGTCTCTCTAAATTTTAACGTAAGCAAGCCAGAGTTAGTAACCGCTTTTAAAACTGGTATAACAAGGGTAGTCTACCTTTTAGACAACCAACCCACGACGCTCCCCACCGAGGTCTATTCCATTTATACAGCTAACGATAATGCACCTGGAAGACAAAACGTCACCTTCACCACAAACTTAAATTTGCCCACGGGGAACCACAAATTAACAATCCATGCAGAAGGCATAGTATATACTCTGATGGCGGTATATTTGGCGTGAACATTACTCTTATGTTTTCTTTACTGTAGCCTCCCATCAACTCCCACACCGCCCACCGCAGAAAATAACTCATTAAAAACATCCCTACCAAAGCCCTCTATTCAATCGCAATTGTAGTCGTGGTTGTCGTAATCGTGGTAGCGGTGTTGGTTGTAAAAAGAAAAAGCAGGGTAAAACTAGCCCTCAAAACGGTCCCTGAAATTCGCCTCTTTTTTGCAAAAGCTTTTACGGTGCTAAGTCGATAGGAGCATGACTGTTATGGGCACCAGACGAATTATGGCGGCAATCACTACCTTTTTTGTCGTTATTTCTTTATCATCTGCTCTGCAGGCTGCGTTTTGTACTCAAGCGAATCCTGATCGGGTTTATGTTACAACCATAACGGGAACTAAAAGCCAAAGCATAGATATCGATGCCTTAGTTCCGGCGCAGTTTCATTGGGGAATCAGGGGCACCTATACGGCTACGGGCGATCCATCCATATCGTTATCCTATGCAGGCCAAAACAGTGCGGGTTCCTCAGATAATGATAACGTGGTGCACACTTGGATATTTGACTTCGAACCAAACAGGTATGAAGCAAGTTACGGCAATGGTCCCTTCAGAATCGATGTGTCCAACGTGATTAATTACACATTAAACATCTATTATGACGCAAATTTAGGTAACGAAACAACAAGCATCACTCCTTCGCCGTTACCCAGTCCTCCGCCAACCTCAGCTGTTGACATCTACGCGATCATTGTACCAATCGCAGTGATGGCTATTGTAATAGTCGTCACTCTCATGTATGTTAGAACCAAAAGAAAGAAAATAAGCACAGAATTAATAGCAAATCTTAATGAAAGTAACACAAAGCCTAAAACCCAAAAACAAGGCTAAACATTAATAAACCCAAAAAGTGCATTGAGAACCAGAAAGCTCATGACGTTTGATTTCCTTTCGGCTCTGTTCTTGGTTGTTGCCATAGGCTTTGTGATATTGTTCATTTTGCTTCCAAGATTTGGTCCACACTACACATCAAGGCTGACTTGCCCGAACTGCAGAAAAAGCTTTAATTTTCATTGGGTGCCAGGCGCAACCATAACTTCAATTGTTTATAGGGGTAGGCGGCAACTAAAATGTCCTTACTGCCATGTCAAATCAACCTATGACATCATGAGCACAAGAGTTGCCAAACCAAGGAACGCTCCAAAAGCTAAGGCTAAAGCGTAAGCAACTCGGCGTTGTTGCAGAGAACTTTATTATCCACAACACCAATCAACTTTTCAGTTAACGTTTACTGGAGATGCTATGCATGAAGGTACTGTTGAATGATGGTTTAGAGAAGGAAGGCTTAAAAATCTTCCATGAAGCAGGCATAGAAACCGACACAAAAAAAAGAGACCTCAACGCCCTAATCGCTGAAGTCGGCCAGTTTGACGCTTTAATTGTCCGAAGCGCCACCAAGGTTACACGCGAAGTTTTGGAAGCAGGCGCTAAGGGCAAACTCAAAATTGTCGGGCGCGCAGGCGTCGGATACGACAACATCGATGCAGCGGCAGCTTCAGAGTGCGGCATTGTTGTAAAAATTGCTCCGTACGGCAGCACCAACGCAGTCGCCGAATTAACCATCGACTTAATGCTGGCCATTTCACGCAAAACTCCCCAAGCACACGCTTCACTCAAAAATGGGGTTTGGAAAAAAGACAGCCTCAAAGGCACCGAACTTGCCTACAAGACACTAGGGCTTTTGGGCTGCGGCAGAATCGGGCAAAAAGTTGCTCAAATCGCCAAACGCGCCTTTGACATGGAAGTCATCGGCTACGATATCAAGCCGTGCTTTGAGTCAGGTATCAAATTCATGAATAAAGAGGAAGTTCTCGCTAAAGCCGACTACATCAGCGTGCACACGGGCGGGAAAGACGCGGTTATCGGCGAAAAAGAATTTGCCTTAATGAAACCCACCGCTTTCGTTATTAACACTTCAAGGGGTAGCAACATTGACCAGCAAGCCCTCTTCAAAGCCCTCAAAGAAGGCAAAATCGCAGGCGCCGCAACCGACGTGTACAAGGAAGAACCTAAAGGGGAAGGCGCCGAATTCAAAGATCAACTCAAAGAACTCGACAACATAGTGATGAGCAGCCACCTTGGCGCATCAACGGCTGAGGCGCAGAGGGAAACTTCAACGGAGATTGCCCGTGTCGTCTCAGGTTACCTTTTGGGCGGAGACTTCACCAACGCTGTCAACGCAGGTGAAAGCATAGAAGTTGAGGAAAAAGCTGTTTACACCTTGTTCATTCATCACCGAGACGTTCCCGGAGTGTTCGCGGCCATTGACAAGGTTTTGGCGGACTGCGACATCAACATCCGAGCAAACTATTCTCGGCAAATCGGCAACAGCGGCTACGCCATATCCGTCTACGTTATCCACAAAAAAGTCACAGCAGACATCATAAGCAAACTCAAAGCAATCCCCAACGTCTGCAACGTAAAAATCTAACCGCACCGCCTCAAGCAAGGATATAAACACCCTTTTCTTCTTTAAACCACATGCGACTTGGAGTCCTATTTTCAGGCGGCAAAGACTCAACCCTTGCCCTCCATTTGGCAAAGGAAAAAGAGGAAGTCGTCTGCCTAATCACCGTGGTTTCAAAGAACCCTGAAAGCTACATGTTCCATACACCCAACATCGATGTGACAACCCTTCAGGCTGAGGCGCTCGGGTTGCCGCTGGTTTCAGTGGTTACGGAGGGGCAGAAGGAAGAGGAACTTGCCGACTTGGAGAAGGCAATCGCAGAGGCAAAGACCAAATTCCAAATCGACGGCATAGTCACGGGCGCGGTGGAGTCGGTTTACCAAGCCACACGGGTTCAACGCATCTGCAACCGCCTTGACGTCTGGTGCTTCAACCCACTGTGGAAATACGACCAAAAAGCACTTTTGGAAAAACTTCTCGAAAAGAAGTTTAAAGTTATAATCTCTGGGATTTTTGCTTATCCGCTCGATGAAAAATGGCTTGGAAAACAAATCGATGCACAGGTTATTGCGCGGTTGGTAGAGCTTCAAGGGCAATATGGCATCAGCCCCTCAGGGGAAGGCGGAGAGATTGAGACGACTGTTTTGGATGCGCCGATGTTTAAGCAGAAAATAGAAATCCTCCAATCCAGAGTGGAAGCGAAGGGTAATTGCGGCGTTTTCCAAATTAAGCAGGCTCGGCTGGTGCCCAAATGATTCTGGTTGTCGACATGAATTGGAAGCGTGATTCGCTATCTTTTAACGAGTTTGTTGCTCCAATCATTTCGGTGGTGCAGCCGCTTGAGGAATGTGTGGTAAAACATTTCTTGGAGGTTACTCCAGCTGAGCTGGACTGTTACAGTAAAATTATCCTTTCAGGAACAACCCTCAAAGACCACGCAACCCTAAATCAGATTGAAAAATTCGACTGGATAAAAACTTGTGATAAACCAATTTTGGGAATTTGTGCTGGAATGCAGACAATCGCTCTAGTTTTCGATGTTCCATTGGCATCTTGCCTGCAAGTCGGCACGGCTGAAATCACAACGCTGAAAGAAAACCCTCTCTTCCACGGTAACTTCAATGCTTACACACTCCACAACTACTCAGTCGAACCGTCCCAAAACTTTGAAACCCTCGCCGAATCCACAAAATGCATCCAAGCCATAAAACTCAAACAAAAAAATATCTACGGCGTGCTTTTCCATCCTGAAGTGCGAAACCAAGAAATCCTAAAACTATTCATCCAGCCAGACCAATAGCAAATGATTATAACGAGTTCTCAAGGCGCTACTTCAAATTTTTCTTTCATGTGAAAGAATGAAAACATGGATGTTCATTAAGCCGAAACCAATCATCCAAAGGCTTATCGCATAGAACATTGAACCGAAATAAGCTGGTACGCTTCCTAAACCCAGAAATGCAACCGCGAAGATGCCTAAGGTTTTGTGGTTGATGCGCATTTTGCTCAGTTGTATTTAGTTAGCCAGAGGAGATAAGGTTTGTTAACTGAAAATATGAATACTAAATAGAACTAGTTTTTCGACCGAATTTATGAGTCATTTCCGTAAAGGGAATGATCTCAATCATGTTGGCGCTTGGCAGAAAGGGTTAAAAGATAAAAGCAAGTTTCCTAGAGTAGCTTATAGGAGGATTTTTGTTTTGGTCAATCAATTACCAGTTGAAAAGTTACGGAATGTCTGTGATGCTAATGTTTTGCATTGCGAATCAACCAAAGACCTAATTCCGCTCAGCGAAATCATCGGTCAAGAAAGAGCCGTCCGAGCCCTAAAATTCGGGTTAGGTATCAAAAATCACGGCTTCAACGTATACGTAGCGGGGTACCCTGGAACGGGCAGAAAAACCGCGGTTAAAAACTTCGTCGAAGCCCAAGCTAAAACCCAGTCTGTACCGCCCGACTGGTGCTACGTCAACAACTTCGGCAATCAATATGAGCCAAAAGCAATAATGCTGCAAGCGGGAAAGGGCAAAGAATTCCGTGAAGACCTCAAAAACTTCATTGAGAACGTCAAAACTGCGTTGCCTAAAGCGTTTGAAAGCGAAGACTATGGGGCGAAAAGAGAATCCACCATCAAAGTCTTAGAGGACCAGCGTAAAAAGTTAATCGACGAGTTAAGTAGCAAAGCTCAAAGTGAAGGCTTCGTTATTCAGACTACCCCCATCGGCATCTTGCTAATTCCAGTTTTGGATGGTAAACCGCTCAGCGAAGAAGAAATGCTGGCGTTACCTCCAAAAACGAAGGATAAGATTAATGAGAAACGGGAAAAGTTGGAGACTGAATTCCGAAGCACAATGCGCCAACTAATCGATATGGAAAGAAAAATCCATGAGGCTCTAAAGAAACTAAACAAAGAAGTCGCCCTCTACGCGTTGGGGAACCAGATGGAGCGCCTCCTAGAGAAGTACCAAACTAACTCTGACGTTACAAACTATCTGAAAGAAGTACAAAACGACATCTTGGATAACCTGCAGCAGTTCATAAGGCGAGGAGAACCTGAACAACTGCCCTTCGCCATGCCTTGGATGAAGGAAGAACCCTACAAAAAATACGAAGTAAACCTAGTCATCGACAACTCAAACACCACAGGCGCGCCTGTTGTTGTTGAAACTAACCCTACATACCATAACCTGCTGGGCAGAACCGAGAAAGAAGCACAGTTCGGCGCATTAACCACTGATTTTAGTATGATCCGTGGAGGATCCATACATAAAGCCAACGGCGGCTACCTAATAGTACCCGTCGAAGACCTGCTCCGAAACCCCTTCTCCTACGACGCTTTAAAACGCGACATCCGAGACGCAAGAATGTCCATCGAAGAACCCGAAGAACGCTACGGTTTCATAAGCATCAAAACCCTGAAACCACAACCCATCCCCCTAACAGCTAAAATAATTCTCATCGGCACCCCCTACCTCTACCAAATGATGTTCAGCCTAGACCCTGACTTCCACGAACTCTTCAAGATAAAAGCAGAATTCGACACCACCATGCCAAGAACAGACGAAAAAGTCCAACAGTACGCAGCTTTTGTTTGTAGTCTATGCGATAAAGAAGGCTTAAAACACCTCGACGGCAGCGCCTTAGCAAAGCTGGTTGAGTACAGTTCAAGAATAATCGAGGACCAATACAAGCTTTCAACGCAATTCTCAGCAATCGCTGACATCATCCGTGAATCCAACTACTACACTACCCAAGACAACTCCGAATTCATAACTGGCGACCAAGTTAGAAAAGCCATAGAAGAAAAAATCTACCGTTCAAAACTAATCCAAGAAAAAATCCAGGAAATGATAACCCGCGGCTTCTTCTTAATTGACACAGTTGAAGCGGAGGTTGGACAAGTCAACGGATTATCCGTTATGGGGCTTGGCGACTTTGCATTCGGCATGCCCTCACGCGTCACCGCCAGCATCGGCTTAGGCAGAGAAGGCGTCATGGACATTGAACGAGAAGCCAAAATGGGCGGACCAATCCACACCAAAGGAGTCCTGATCCTCAGCGGCTATATAAACGACAAATACGCACGCGACAAACCACTAAGCCTCTCAGCACGCTTGGTTTTTGAGCAGAACTATGAAGGTGTTGAAGGCGACAGCGCTTCCAGCACGGAACTCTACTCTATACTTTCGGCACTCAGTGGACTTCCAATAAAACAGAACATAGCCGTCACAGGCTCTGTGAACCAAAAAGGCGAAGTTCAAGCCATCGGCGGAGTCAACGAGAAAATCGAGGGCTTCTTTGAAGTCTGCAAAGCCAAAGGATTAACCGGAGAGCAAGGTGTGATGATTCCTGACAGCAACGTGCAAAACCTGATGCTTAAGGAAGAAGTCGTGGACGCAGTTAAAGCTGGCAAATTCAACGTCTACTCAGTTAAAACAATCGACGAAGGTATCGAAGTACTCACAGGAACCAAGGCGGGCGAAAGCCGAGCAGACGGAACTTACCAAGAAGGCACAGTCAACTACCTGGTTGATAGGCAATTGCGGGAAATGGCAGATAAACTCAAAGAATATCCTAATGTGCGAGCTCAGCCAAAAAAGGTTGAAGAATAAGCAGCCTTTCCAACAGTTTCTTTTTTTCTTTTAATGTGTATTTTTAATCTATATTTTGGCTTATCAAGGCTTATCTTCACTTCCTACCGAATATTGCTCGGGTTCAAAGTTGGTAGATCGAAGAGTTAAGCGTAAACGGAGTAAAGGATTAATGATTATGCTTCTTCCCGCGCTCATCTTCATAGGCTTCATGGGCTGGTGCATGTACGCCATGGACAACCAAAAACACACTCAGAAAAAACCACAAAACACCAAAGACAACGTTACTTTAGTGCCCATCATTTTTGAAGAACAAGAACAAATAAGAAATTATTAATGCAACAAGTGACCCTAAATCTAACTCGTTTACCTTTTTTGTGCTTGATGCAGAATCGTAACTTGTATGCTTGTTGTTACCAGAGTACAGTCACAACGACAAATATAGTTGACGAATACTTGTTTATTTGCGAGAAATAGCCATCCAAGAGGTACACCCACGCTTGACGGGTCAGCCGCCAACCATGACGCGCAGTCGCTGAGCCTCTAAAGAAGGATTAGGGGACTACTTTTGATTGGCGTCTTGGGTTGACACAGGCGATCCGCCAAGCCTACTTTTTGGTTACGAATTGCCCCTTACGATTTAATCGGGTTCTAGTATATAATTTATTAAGGTACACATGCAATGCTAGCGTTCGTGACTTAGTTTGAGCTATAAAGAACGCATGCACCCCAAAGTTAGCCGAGCAGAAATTGAAGTTTTCAAATCCTTAAGCGCTACTGGATTGACCACTGGAATGGTTACGCAACAGCCTATCATCCTCAAATCCACAATCCCTGACTTCTGCTGGATGGAAAAACGCAAAATCGTTTACTTAGACGGCAACCCAGTCCACAAAAAAGACAAAGCCATCGAACGAGACGAAGAAATCACTGACCTTCTGATTGCGCAGGGTTGGGATGTACTTAGGATTCCATATAATCCGCCATTAACAGATAAGGGATTGCAGGAAATTATGGCAACCATAAAAAAGTTCCTCAACATAGACGAAGAAGAAATATAGTAACTTTGCAGTATCCAAAAGATATTAGTTAAGCTTAGATTTTTTATAGTATGTTTTTTTGTGAGGTTTTACGGTGAGTGAGAAAAACCAAAAATGCGATATTGTTATCATTGGAGCTGGACCAGCCGGCTTAACTGCAGCCATTTACTCTGCTTGGCTTGGGTTAAAAACCGTTGTTTTAGAGGCAGGAGTGACGGGCGGCAGAGCTGGGTTAGCACCTAAGATAGAGAATTTTCCAGGTTTCCCCGACGGCATCTCGGGCAACGAACTAGCTGACCGAATGAGGATGCAAGCAGAACGTTTCAACGCTGAATTCAGAAGTGACGAAGAAATGATAGGTTTAGATTTGGAGTCAGAAGCAAAAAAAGTGATTTCGCGAAAACAAACCTACCAAGCACCCGCAATAATTATAGCGACCGGAACCCAGGGACGCAAACTTTCGGTACAGGGCGAAACCGAATTTTTGGGCAGAGGCGTCAGTTATTGTGCTGTCTGCGATGGCCCCTTTTTCCGCAATAAAGCAGTTGCGGTGATCGGCAATGGAGAAGATGCAGCGGCTGACGCATTATCTTTAGCTGACGTTGCAAGCAAAATAACCATAGTTACTCAAGGAAAAGACTTAACCATTGACAAAACATTGCTTGCTAAACTTCAAAATAAACCCAAAATAGAAATCGTGAAAGGACAAGTTACAAAGATAGTCGGCGAACAAATGGTTAACACCATACACTTTCAAAGTCCTGGTGTGCAGGGAGAAGTTGAACTAGCAGTTAGGGGGGTGTTCGTTGCAATGGGAAACGTGCCCATGACAGCGGTTGTGAGGCGTGCTGGAATACACACAGATTACGGTGGTTGCCTAACAGTTAACCGACAACAAAAAACAAACATCGAAGGAGTTTTTGCAGCAGGAGACTGCACCTGCGGCGGCATGCAAGTTGTCACAGCAGCAGGCGAAGGTGCGATGGCGGCGATGAAAGCTTCAGCTTATGTTAGAAAAAGTATAGCATAAAAAAATTAATTCGGTGTTTTTTTGACTTATCTTTTGCTATTTTCATAACATTCAAAACTAATCGTATCAGCTGTTTGAAGAACTAATTGGCGCCGGGAAGGGGGAGGATCCTAGCCCCAATTTGCCAGTAAAAACATTAGTGGCAAGTCGGAAGATTACTCTCGTCTACAATGATCTCTACATCTAGATTTTTTGTAGCATCTCTATTAGTGCGCTTTTACTCAATTATTTAGGGGTGTGCAGAATTTAAGCTGCTTCCCAATTATGTTCTAGTATGGAAGCCTGTGAAGTTGTCAGGCTTTTCGTCAACAAAGCAATCGTTTCTGTAGAACCCAAAAGACGCGGAAATCCAGGCTACGGACGCCTAAGAGCACTAAGAGTTCTCGTTTATGCCAGACTGAAAGGATTAGAGAACGACACACGTGTAATTGAACATCTAAAGAAGCATACGGACGTTGCTAGAACACTTGGTTTATTCAAAGTACCCAATAGAACCACTGTTGGAAGATGGTGGAGACGCTATCTTGACGTTCTTGAAGAAACTTTTAAGAAGATATCGGCTATGCTTCAACTAGTGACACCGACCACTATTCTAATTGTTGACTCAACGCCGTTAGTGGATCTCTACGATATGGAAGCGGGCTGGGGTCACACGAGCCGTGGAAAATTCAGAGGTTTCAAGCTTCATGCAGCGGTAAATCAGCTGGGGTTGCCGTTGAGAGCAGTTGTTACGCCTGGTAATCGTTATGACTCGCCTTTTCTTCCCGGTCTCATTGAGGATTTGGAAGCAGAATACGTTTTGGCCGATGCGGGTTATGACTCGAAAACAAACAAAAGAGCAGCCAAGGGCATTGAAGCTGAGCCTGTTATTGCTCCTAATCCTAGAAGGGGAAAACGCAAAAGAATCAAACATGCTAGACTCTTGGAGACTAAGCGTTATGTGGTTGAGCAGTTTAATGGGCATCTTAAAGCTAACGTTTTGAGGAATTGCTGGGTGAGGCCTAAGGGTTTGGTGAAGAAGGCGGCTATGGTGATGGCTGGCTTGATTAGTTATGATGCTGAAGCAATACGATCGCTTATTGTTGGCGAGCAAAGTCTAAAAACGGTAAGCAAGTACTGGGCTTGACCCAACAACAAATGATCATGGAGCCCTCAAAGACACCAAATCAATGGTATTTACGGGTACGATCCCAGACTTGCTCAAAGATAACTTACCTATCGGAACTATAAAAAATGAATTGCGCACACGTCTAAATTATTTATTTGTTCAAAATAGTCAAACTTGCTTAATCTTTAAATCTGTAGAAAACTAAGACATAATTCAGAAAAGGAGTTGTATCAATTTTGAATGATAAAGCTAGACATACAACTAGCCACACACACAAGTCAAACCAAGAGTGGTGGCCTAACCAGTTAAACCTAAACATTTTGCATCAGCATTCCCATTTGTCCAACCCTATGGGCCAAGAGTTCAACTACTCTGATGAATTCAAGAAACTTGCCTTTGAGGGTCTGAAAAAGGACCTCAATGCATTGATGACTGACTCGAAAGATTGGTGGCCAGCCGATTACGGCCACTACGGGGGGCTCTTCATCAGAATGGCTTGGCATAGCGCAGGCACATACCGCAAAGGCGATGGACGCGGAGGAGTATCAGGGGGAGCTCAACGGTTCCCGCCTCTCAACAGCTGGCCCGACAACGTTAATCTCGACAAGGCGCGTCGTTTGCTTTGGCCCATCAAGCAAAAATACGGCAAAAAAATTTCCTGGGCCGACCTGATGATCCTCGCCGGCAACTGCGCTCTGGAGTCTATGGGATTTAAGACCTTCGGTTTTGGCGGTGGACGAGAAGACATCTGGGAGTCGCCAGAGGACGTCTACTGGGGTTCAGAAACCACCTGGCTAGGTGACAAACGCTATTCAGGGGAGAGGGACCTCGAAAATCCGCTTGCTGCTGTGCAGATGGGGTTAATCTACGTCAATCCGGAAGGCCCGAACGGCAACCCAGATCCGCTTGCTGCTGCCAAGGATATCCGCGAGGTCTTCGCGCGGCATGTCGATGAACGACGAGGAGACGGTGGCTCTCATCGCTGGCGGCCACGCCTTCGGTAAAACTCACGGCGCTGGCGCTGCATCACAGGTAGGTCCAGAGCCTGAAGCCGCACCCATAGAGGAACAGGGACTAGGTTGGAAGAGCAAATTTGGTACGGGCAAAGGCGATGACACCATTACAAGCGGTCTAGAAGTCATCTGGACCAATACGCCTACTAAGTGGAGTAATAACTTCTTACGGATCCTGTTTGGCTACGAATGGGAATTGACCAAGAGTCCGGCCGGTGCGAACCAGTGGAAGCCGAAGGGTGACGCAGGCGTCGGTACCGTGCCGGATGCGCACGACCCGTTAAAGCGTCACGCGCCATCCATGCTGACCACTGATCTCGCTCTTCGGTTCGATACGGTTTACGAGAAGATTGCAAGGCGCTTCTACGAGAATCCGGATCAGTTAGCAAATGCTTTCGCCCGAGCGTGGTTCAAGCTTACCCACCGCGATATGGGCCCCCGCTCTCGCTATCTCGGTCCGGAAGTCCCAGCGGAGGAACTGATCTGGCAAGACCCGGTGCCCGCCGTCGATCATGAGCTAATCGACGAGCAGGATATCGCATACCTCAAAGCCAAGATCCTTACCTCGGGCCTGTCGATCTCGGAACTGGTCAGGACCGCCTGGGCGTCGGCATCCACGTTCCGTGGCTCCGACAAACGCGGAGGTGCAAACGGGGCTCGCATCCGTCTTGCTCCGCAAAAGAATTGGGAAGTCAACCAGCCGGCTCAACTGAATAAGGTGCTACAGACCCTTGAGGGGATCCAAAAGGAGTTCAACAGTGCGCAGTCAGGCGAGACGGTGGTTTCGCTCGCCGACTTGATTGTTCTGGGTGGATGCGCAGGTGTCGAGCAAGCTGCGAAGAATGCCGGTTACGAAATAACCGTTCCCTTCGCGCCGGGACGTACGGATGCATCGCAGGAGCAAACCGATGTGGAGTCATTCGCTGTACTCGAACCGGTTGCAGACGGATTCCGTAACTATCTCAAAACCAACTTCTCTGTATCATCAGAGGAACTGCTGGTTGATCGTGCGCAACTTTTGACGCTAACTGCTCCTGAGATGACGGTTCTCGTTGGCGGTATGCGTGTCTTGAATGCTACCTTCGGGCAGTCCCAGCACGGTGTCTTTACCACGCGGCCAGAGACTCTCACCAATGACTTCTTCGTGAATCTGCTCGACATGAGCACCACTTGGAAGGCAAACTCAAAGGACGAAGACGTGTTCGAGGGTTGTGATCGCGCAACGGGCAAACCCAAGTGGACCGGTACCCGTGTTGACCTCATCTTCGGTTGGAACTCCCAACTCCGGGCCTTGGCAGAAGTCTACGGATGTGAGGACTCCCGGGAAAAATTCATGCATGACTTCGTGGCGGCGTGGAACAAGGTAATGAACCTTGACCGCTTCGACCTCGCCTGGTCGTAGCAAGAGATAGTGACGGCAGTACAGCATAAGTAGCTAACTCGGAACAAGAAGTTTGCCAACTAATAGAAGCAGACTGCGAATACGATTGCGAAAGCGCACCGCGCTAACCCACCATAGACGAACTGCTTAAGATCAAGCAAGGCGCGCCGAGAATATTGTCATGAAGTATAAACGATTATTTTTCTCGCTGCTTAGATCTCATAGAGGTTTCTCACACATCTATGCTTTGCTATATTAGCACGCGCTTAGTTTGCTACGGGTTCAGGGCCTATTCGCACCTTTATCTCTATTACCTCATCAAATTCCTTTTCACGCGTTCATCTATTTCGTAAGCCATTTTGCCCGAATCCCTAACCGTTAGGTCAGCGTCAACTACACGTGTAGATCGCCAATTAGGTAGGGTCATATTTTCTCATTCGTAGGCTATGCACCTGCTTAGCCCGCTTGACACTTTTGGCAATGTTTTCTATGTCTGTTAAGATTTCTGGGCATTGGCAAGCATCCATCAGGGACCAAAGAGGTCTCTCTTATTATTGTATACACCATTGTGAAAACGAACAATGAGATTATTATTTCTGCTATGGCCTCAAACTGAATGATGTTGAGGTACCTGGTCAGAGCGATACCTATGAAGGCTGTTATGGACGTGAGTACATCTTTGATTGAGTTGGATGCATCTGTTTTCAATGCCAGGGAGTTATATTTCTTGGTGGCACGCCTTTTGTAGATTAGAAGACCTGATGATACTGCAGTGGCGATCAATGCAAATAGGAGGGCTATCTCGGCACTCTTTTCTCACTCCTCGAAGTTGCGAGTTTTCGTAATTTATACCCGCTCTCGTAAATTATCCGAGGGACGTACGGCATACGCGTTTTTAAGGGACCCAATGAAGAAACAGGTAGCATTTTAAAGAATGGTTCAAAGAGATAGAATAACAATAGTTTGCTTAGATTAAGAATCTCCAGAAAATTTCATGCCCGATATTATTTTTCGAAAATGTGTGTGCATGCGTGCGCTTTAACAAAAAAGTTTTATTTCATGGGTGAGTGCTTTTTTTAAAGCATCCTTCAAGTTGTATCTCACAAAAGGTTTATTTTACGTTAAATAGTCTTTGATTGTCATGGATATTCTTGAAGTTAAAGATTTGACTGTTAAGGTTGAAGGAAAGCCTATCCTCAAAGGAGTGACTTTCAACCTCAAAAGCGGCGAGAATTACATTCTTTTTGGACCCAACGGTTCTGGCAAAACAACGCTTCTAAGTACAATTATGGGACTTCCCAAATACGAGGCAACATCAGGAACAATCTCGTTCAACGGAACAGACATTACGACCAAAACTGTGGAGGAAAGGGCAAAGCTCGGCGTGACTATCAGCTTCCAAAATCCTCCAGAAATCACCGGCGTCAAACTCGCAGACCTATTGAAACTTTGTCTGGGCAAGAAAACCGACGAACCGTTCAGCGCAGAAGAACAACGCTTAATTGAAGCCTTCAAATTAACTGACTTCTTAAGCAGGGATCTAAACGTTGGCTTCTCCGGCGGCGAAAAGAAGCGCTCCGAAATTCTTCAACTGATTTTCCTTAAACCCAAACTTCTCCTTTTAGATGAGCCTGACTCAGGCGTGGATGTAGAAAGTCTGAAGCTGATTGCAACAGAAATTGAACGCTACATAGAAAGCAGCGGAGGCTCAGCTTTGGTGATAACTCACAAGGGTGATATACTGGAGTATATCAAAGCTAAGTATGGGTTTATTCTTTTGGACGGGCAGTTTCACTGTTACACACATCCCATGAACATCTACAAGGATATTAAGAAGGTAGGTTACGAGGAATGCGTAGCCTGCAGAAAAAGAGTAGTTGGAGGCTGGAAAACTGACAACAGAAAATGAATTGACAAAAGTTCCACATAAAATTCTTGAAGAGGCGCAAAAAGCTGGCATTGAATCAGACGACAAAAACCGTTCAGCCACTTATTTCCACTTGGATCAAACAACTGTCCAAGCAAAGGTAAACCAGCTTTTCGAAGAAAAAATCGAGCTACTGGACATTAAGACAGCTCTGAAAAAGTACTCTTGGCTTAACGATTATATGTGGAAAATAGTTGACAAAAACAAGGACGAATTCACCAAGAAAGTGGCTGAGGACTATAGCGGAGGCTATTTCATGCGGATTCTTCCCGGCGCCGAAGTGACGTTTCCGCTCCAATCATGCATGATGATCACTCAGAAGAATATTGAACAAAGAGTACACAATATCATAATCGCTGAGGAAGGTTCAAACTCACACATAATCACCAGTTGCCTTCAACACTCAACGGTTAAAAACGCGGCGCACCTAGGCGTATCCGAAATTTACGTCAAAAAAGGCGCTACGCTCAACTTCACAATGATTCATCAATGGAGCGAGAGCACCCTTGTCCGACCGAGAAGCGCAACCGAAATAGCTGACAAAGCAACATTCGTATCGAACTATGTATGCATGCGCCCCGTAAAGGACATTCAAATGTATCCTGTAGCATACTGCAATGGAGAAGACTCACGGGCAAGCTTCAACAGCATTCTCTACGGATACAAAAACTCTCAGTTGGACATTGGAACAAAGGCTGTTCTGACTGGAAAGGGAAGCAAGGTAGAGATGATTAGTCGTGCCATTTCTCGTGAGGGCTCAAAAATGATCATCCGAGGCATGATAGAAGGCGACAGCAACGACTGCAAGGGACACTTGGAATGCCGCGGCTTACTGATGGACAATGAATCGTTTATGCAATCTATTCCTGAGCTTATCGCTAAAAAGAAAGGTGTGGAGATAACGCATGAAGCAGCGGTGGGAAAAATCTCAGAAAAAGAAATAACTTATCTTATGACGCGAAAACTGTCACGCGATCAAGCCGTTTCTGTGATTATACGCGGTTTCATGGACGTAGGGATACTTGGACTACCAGACACTCTAAACGCTGAAATCAAGAAAATAGTAGAAGCCGCTACGGAAAACGCATGAGCACCCGCCCCATTTTCTTCTATGTAACGTCATTTGTGCCTTATGATAAGAGCGCCGCGCCCCTATTCAAGAAAAAATGTTTTGACCCAGTTTCGGTATGGGGATGGGCATCTGACTTGAGGTGCTATTCCCTTCCCTGTTTAGGGGTTCAAAGAAGTTGCTTGCATGCAAATTATCTTGGCTTCCTCTAATCATCGATTAACTGATCGCCTCCTGCTTTTGCAAGATTTCAAATGAAGCAAATCACTAATTTAAAATAACTTAAAATATGTAGATTTTAGACAAAATAAGCTCAAAAACAACCCCCAACCAGTAAAATGGCGCCGGGAGGGGGATTTGAACCCCCGCGGCCCCGAGAGGCCACAAGCTAATTGGTGCCCCTTTAAGGTGCATCTCCAGGCTTGCTCCCTGCCTGGCTAGGATACCCCGGCAAATAAAAACCAACTCTTGATGGGTTGGTTTGCACCTTTTCTCTGACTTTTGCAGAATTTAAAGCTTTATCGAAAAATACCTTAAGTGAAAACTCGCTCTCAACTTTAGATTACAGGGTTTTGATTTTAAGGAAAATGAATGTTGGAAATCGCAAATCTGGTTGAGGCTTTAACCAAGTAGAATCCTTAGTTTTCTCGGTAAGTTTAATGGATAGTGGGATTTTACTTTAGCAGATTAAGCTTTAACGTACTGCGAGAGCGTAAAATGAATAAGAAGAAATTAACGTTGTTGGCGATCGGTTTAGTCCTTCTAGTTACTCTTTCAGGGGCTACATCGTTTTTCATGTTGTCAGGAAGTAAAGATAATTCGTCAGATAAGATTAGAGTTGCATGTGTCGGCGACAGTATTACTGGAGGAACTTATTATCCAGATGACCTGTGGATGTTGCTTGGCTCAAACTATACTGTAGATAATTTCGGCGTTGGTGGAACTGCAGCCTCTCTTGATTCGTTAAGCCCATACATGCACCAAATCGAGTTTCAGAGGGCAAAACAGTTTCAGCCTAACATAGTGATAATTATGTTGGGAACAAACGATGCCAACGCGATTATTACTCCAAATAACGGAAGCTTTGTTGCCGGCTACGTGAGCTTGGTTGAAGCGTTCCAAGCGCTTTCAACCCCGCCAAAGATCTGGCTTGTTAAGCCCCCGCCAGTTTTCTGTAATGGATCAACGCCAAGCGCTGAATTTTTAGAGACCAACACTATTCCTGGAGTAGACCAGGTTGCACAACAGACCAATACGCCTGTAATTGATGTGCATTCAGCTCTTTCTAATTGTTCCCAGTTTTTTCCTGACGGCGTTCACCCTGACCCCGACGGATCACAATTAATCGCCAACGAAATATACCGTGTTATAAGCCAACAAAACTCCAGTTAGCTGCTCGATCAAGAAACGTATCTTAATTCTCCAATTTAAGTTAAATCTTATTAGCGTAAAATGCCTTCTGAGGGTATCAAGCAAAGGGTGTAAAAGCTGATTCAAGAGAGATTGCACGCTATTCCAGTGGACCTAATTCGCACTATCGCTATTGTAGGTGTTATTCTGCTCCACGCAGCCAACGAGGGAATAGCTCCTCAAGTGATGAATCAAGCTGAAATTTACCGTTGGTGGGCAGTTAATATTTACCAAACCTTGGGGCGAACGGGAGTTCCATTGTTTGTTATGTTGACGGGTGCTCTTCTGCTTCAACCATCCAAGACTGAACCGTTGAGCGTTTTCTTCAAGAAACGTTGGGCACGCATAGGGCTACCTTTCCTGTTTTGGGGCGCCATCTATTTTGCATGGGACTATTTCGCTGACAACATAGCCCTTACCTCAAGCTTCATCGCCCAAGGCATTCTGTCAGGTCCCTACTACCAGTTCTGGTACCTCTACATGCTGGTGGGTCTGTATCTTTTTACACCAATCCTACGAGTAGTGGTAGCTCATGTAAACCGCGAGACATTCAAGTATTTTCTGGGTGTATGGTTCTTTGGAGCAATCATATCACCTGTCCCTGGATTGTTTGGAGCATTCCATATAGACAGTAACCTTCTAACGATTCCTCTGTGGGTAGGATACTTTTTGCTGGGGGTTTTTCTTTTATCGGTAAAATTAAAGCGTTCAACTCTGCTGGGGTTGCTGGCTCTCGGATTAGTTTTGACAGCCGTTGGAACCTACGCGATAGCTGCTACGGTTGGGGGTCCGCAAACTTATTTCTTCCAAGACTACTTTAGCCCAACAACGATTTTATCCGCAGTCATGCTATTTCTGCTCCTAAACACTCTTAATGTTCCAGCAAACCCCGCAGAAGCGCCTCATCCAAAAATTAATTGGCTACTAAGGCAAATCAGCAAAAGCACCCTAGCGATTTTCCTGTTTCACGTAATCGTCCTTGAAACATTACAAAGAGGCTATTTATGGGGCTTCACCATCAGCGGAAACACCTTGAATTCCATAATCGAGGTCCCATTGATAACAGTGGTTACTCTGTTTATCTGCCTTGGAATTATTCTTCCCTTCCAAAAAGTGCCAGTTCTAAAGAAACTGATAGGTTGAAGTTTTTAGTAGAGCCAACAAATTTGAATCCTAATAGATTTCAGCGGAGAAACCTAATGGACTAAAGTTTATTGACTTTTTCAACGGATAAACAAAAAAATTGTGGAAGGGGGAGAAAGGGCGTTTGCTCTTTCTTAGCCAACTAATGTTTTTAGACTCCAGCCCAGAACAGGGTCTTCTTGCGCATGAACGCAATGAACTCTTTAAGCAGATCCTGCTCTTCGCTGGTTAAGTCATCCATATGTGCCGTTAACAGTTTTTTTGCATCAGCTTCAGGGACCTTAACATACAAAACATCCTTCTCGAACACATGGCGTCCAGCAATTGGTTTATCCATAGAAATCGCCACCTGCATCCCTGCTTTAGCTTCACCGATTGCTTTACCTTGATCTTGAATCTGATCCACTTCACCTAAATCTGAGCTGTCTTCTGCGCGCATAAGAGAAACTTTTGGTTTTAGTCTGCCCGCTAAGACTTCCACGCCAACCACTAATGGTTTAGCGCGGCGGAAAATGCAGTTGGGCAGCACAGTGACTTTTCCCGGTTTAACAAGTCTTTCAAATTCCTCTTCGCTTTTAGCTTCTCGCTTATTCTTTGCCCATTCCAAGTAGTTGTCGATTAGGTTATAGATGATTGGGTCCTTGAAGATTTTAACTCCATTTGCCTCAGCTTCAATTTCAGCATCAGGCAATACTTTTACACCGAATGCTAAGATTGCACCGACTAAAGGTTGACGCGTCTTCACCACGGAAGCTTCGATGACGTCGCGTTTGCTGATGTCGCCGATGTCGGCGATACGGACTTGGATATTGTTGGCTTTTAAGATTTCAGCCATGGCCTCAAGTGAACCTAAAGTGTCCGCTTTCACGATGACTCCATCGATTTCCTTAGTTATTCTGATTCTACCAATTTCTTCAGTGATGAGCTTGCAGTATTTGGAGACGTCTTCACCTTCAGGAACAGCAAATAATGGTGCACCAGCCAATGCGCCATCCAGGTCTGGGGCAACAATTTTGACACCAGCACTTGCATAGACACAGTCGACGCTTGTGAATTTGTCGCGAGGGTCACGCATCTCATCGAGTGGTTTAGGAACCAGAATCGTTCGTACGCGTGCCGAAATTGGCCCGTTTTTGCCGCCGACAACAATCAAATCATCTCGATGAAGAGTGCCGTCATAGACAATCGCATTGAGTGTCATTCCCAAGCCTGGTTCCTCTTTAACTTCCAAAATGGAGCCTTTTGCAGCGCCATCTGTTGTCTGCAGGCGTTTTTTAAGGAATTGCTGAGTTAATCCGACTAACACCATAACGAGTTCAGATAAGCCCTCACCAGTTTTGGCGCTCGTCGGAACTAACGCAATGTTTTGTGTGAAATCTCGGATATGGTCAAAGCGGTCAGTTTTAAAACCTAAACGGCTAAAATCACCCATAACTCGGTAGAGACTATTGTTTACTTCGTCCTGAACAAAACTTGACTGGGCAGCAAAAGATTTCATAAAAGGCGCTCCTTGCTGAGGCTTCCAGCCAGGAATGCGGTCGATTTGGTTTACCGCTACGATGAAGGGTGTTTTGCGCGCTTTGAGAATATCTATACATTCGAAGGTTTGAGCTTCAAACCCACGCACCGCATTAACAACCAGGATTGCGATGTCCGCAACGCTTCCGCCTCTGCGCCTAAGGTTAGTGAATGCTTCATGCCCAGGCGTATCCACGATTAGTAACCCTGGGATTTCGATGCCTGTTTTAAAGTTGACCATGTATGGTCCAATTAGCTGTTTTAGAGTTTCCACGGGGAAATAGCTCGCGCCTATGTGCTGGGTCATTCCTCCAGCTTCACGAAGCTGCACATTGGTTTTTCGTAACTCATCTAGCAGTGAGGTTTTGCCTGCATCTACATGTCCTAAAACACAAACTATTGGTTGGCGCGTGGGCATTTTCCGTTTTTCTCCTGTAACAATTGATAGCTGGATGATTGTAATGGTTGATGATTATTAAAATATTCATGTATCAAAGTATTCATTTGACTTTGGTTTAATTAAAACCGGTCTATAATGCTATGATTCGAAAAGAGGATTTTTTAGCATCCTCAATTTTTCGTCTTTTTGTAGAAAGGAAGGTATCCCAAGGAATTCGTTTGATTTTTTGTTTAAATTAAGTATGTGCCTTATTTTTGGGGATTTTTTTCCTTTATTTTGATTGTTCCAATTATAGTTTTAATGGTCTCTTCGCAAACTTCTGGTTTCCATGTGCAAATGCCCTCAATTATTTCATCCAGGTAATGCGCTAACTCATCACTTGACACATTTTTAGAACAATCTACTTTATATCGAATTTCCCCATTTTTTCGACTAATGTTTATTGACACCAAGTTCTCTTCATTCACCAATTTTTTCAGCCCCGTTCAGTGGTTTAGCGTTTTTTGTTTATAAGCCTTAACATTCGTTGAGTTTCTTAAGGAACATTAATGTTGCAAGCGCTTACTTGGCATTGCTTGTATGGCTATAATTCTATCTTAGATTCTCAAATGCTGCCTTTCTAAAAAATTTACTGACAAGATGCCAACACATTTTCTTTGATTTATTATTTCAGGGGAAATTCGAAACACTCTACTCGATGGAGCTGTCACCCTCATTTCCTTTTTCCTAAATCAAATAAGATTTTAAAACAAATCTTCATAGAAAGGTAAGAAAAGGTGCATTTGTGCCATTATGTAACTATTTTACCATTACTTTTCTAACAGCGATTTCAATATCTTCCGCTTTAATTGTCTTTCTTCCAGCATATGTAGCGTAATCCCATGCTTCTTTTGCAATCTTAACGCCAATCTCATCAAGGACTCTTGCAAGCTCCTTAGCCGCTTCCCCACTCACCCTTTTTGCTCCCGCTTTCTTGCATAATCTAATCATCGGAGCCACAGATATTTCTAATTCATTCATAGCAACTTCATCCACAGTCTCTTTTTCTTTTCAAGTAAGTATTAAGCTTTGTTATCTGTTTTCTCCTCGATTTAGCAAGTTATAAATACCAATAGCTATCATACATTGAATCCCGAGGTTATTTCAATGGCAAAAAAACCAGTTAAAAAAGAAGTAAAGAAAGCCCCGGCAAAGAAAAAGTAAGTAACACCTCGGCAAAAAACTTTCATTTCTCTTTTTTCTTTTCTACTGTGTAAAACTTTTATGTTAAAATTTAGGCATCCTTTGTGTCTTAGAGACATTTCTTGACTTCAAAATTATTTAGAGCGCAACTGTTGACTTCTTTTCAAATTTGCACCAACATAATGCTGCTTAATAAATATTTATTAAAATGAAATCTTAAAATACTCAGTATATTTTTGTTGCGCCACACTTTGTATATTTTGCTCGGGTAGAAAACATTTTATTCTGTTACTGTCTTTTTTGGATTGGTGATTGTTTGCCATATTGTGTTAAATGTGGTGCTCCACTAAAAAACAACGACAAGTTTTGTACGGTTTGTGGAGCTGCGGCTCCCATGTTTACAAGGGAAGAATACACAGTTTCAGGTAAAAACTTGGTTACCGCGTCGGCGAATTATTACATGAAGGAAATGTGACACGTGTAATAGTTAAGGATGAGGCAGGTAAAACTTTGCTTGAAATCCCTGCAACTGTGGGTGTGGTTGGATTTGTTTTGGCTCCATGGTTGGCGGCTTTAGGTGTAATTGCTGCTTTAGTTACTAACTGCAAAATTGTTGTTGAAAGAAGAGACTAAAGAAGTTTATTCTGGTGGTTTGACAAGCAGCAGAACAATGCCCACGATCAATAGAATGGCGCTTAATGCACCGAAGAACAAGGTAAATCCGCCTAAAACGTTTGAGCTTGTTGCTGTGAAATAAATCATAACTGCACCAATTATTATGAGTGCTAATCCAAAGACTCTTTCAGCTAATGATACCCAGAATGTGTCGCCTTCTTCGCTCATGTGTATTTTCTTCCTTGCGTCTTTTCTTAATGGTTTTCTTTCATATAAACAAGAGGAGTTATTTTAAATTATTCCATGATTTGGCATCTTGCACAGTTTAGCTGTTGATTCTTTTCTATGTTACCGTATGTTATACGGGTAGGTTTTCGGGTCAGTGTTGATTGACGTTTTCTCACAGCTTATGCTCGAAGCCGTCGCCTTACATCATTCCCACTTTAATGTTGACTGTGCGGATTTATCTATTTTGATTAGAGGAAAACGGAGAAGTTGAAAAAGAAAGGTAAAGTTGGTATAGACTCTTTTAAGTTACTAGTTGGTTTACGAAGTCTTGGGCTCTTGTGTTGAGATCTTCTTTCTGCCCGATTTTAACTACAATTGCGTTCGATAAGGTACCGTTTGATGAGAGCGCCGTTACGGAGTTTTTGATCATATCTATATCGTTTTGAGAGGTTGCACCTTGGCCGCTTCCGAACACCCCAACTCTGGTAAAAATGTAAGGTCCGTAACTTGGACTCGCATGACCTGCAGATAGATTGTTTAGGTAGTCTTTCACTGAGCTGGTCAATGCGCCTGCATAAACGGGTCCGCCGACAACTACTACTGAGTACTCTGTGGTGTTAGCGACTGCTGGGCTTTTTACGCCTGCCTCTGTGACAGTATAGCTTTTTGCCTGCAGGTCAGCGGCGACTTTGTCGGCGACGCCTTTGCGGTCCCTGATAGCCCAGGGTCATAGATTACTAATGCCTTACCAACGGAGGTTCCAGTTGGCGTCAGCGTTTGCGACCCCGTAGCCGTGATAGCTGCTACATCTAGTTGAATGATTGCTCCGAACGCTACTATTATAACAACTACTACTGCGAAGATTGCAAGGATTATTTTGAAGATTTTTCTCATCCAATCGCCTTCTTGAAGCATTCTTGTTGGCGTTTCCTTAAAAAATTACCGCTGAAAATCCTAAAATTAATAGGAAAAAAGGTGCAGAAACCATGTTTCTACCTATTGCATTGGACGGTTTTAACGTCAGTTGACGAATCTAAACGCTTAAACCCTGCCGAGGGTAGGGTAGCATATACGACTTATTCGTGAGGTGAAAAAAACACATGATGTTCATAGAGGAAGAAGATGAATGGGAAGAAGGCGAAGATGAAGAATGGGAAGAAGAAGAATGGTAAACTAAACGCCTATACCGCACTTTTGTATTATTTTTCTTTTAAGTTTCAATTTATTCCAGAGTTTTTGAGGTTGTTTTCTTGAACCGATGAAAAAAGCCATTTCTCCTTTTTGTTTATTTTTCCTTGAGGTTTACATTTATTACTATCCTGTTGGCATCATTAAACGACGCCACACATGACGCGAATTGCCGTATTAAACGAAGACAAGTGCAAAGTCAAAAAATGCAATTCACTCTGCGTTAGCTTCTGTCCCATGGTACGCAGCAGAGTGGAAGCCATACGTGTTGAAGGATCCAAAGCCGTCATAGCTGAAACACTTTGCAGCGGCTGTGGGATTTGTGTCAAAAAATGCCCTTTCAAAGCCATCAGCATCGTCAACCTACCTGACGAACTCGAGAAAGATTGTAGCCACCGGTTCAGCGCCAACAGCTTCAAACTTTATCGTTTACCCATGCCTTCGCCCGGGACAGTTTTGGGGTTGCTGGGACAAAACGGCATAGGCAAAAGCACTACCCTTAAGGTTTTTTCGGGCGAAATCAAACCTAACCTCGGCAGATTCGATGACCCACCCGAATGGTCCGAGATCATTCAGTATTATCGGGGTTCAAGCCTTCAGGATTACTTCCAGAAATTAAGCGAGAAGAAGCTTAAAGTCAGTAGCAAACCGCAGTACGTAGATAAAATTCCCAAGGCGGTATCGGGCAAAGCTGGTGAACTCTTGGAAAAAGTTGATGAACGCAAACTGCTTGACGCCATCGCCGAGGAGTTGGAGCTCAAGAAGATCTGGGATAGACCACTCGATGTACTCAGTGGCGGGGAGCTTCAGCGTGTCGCGGTTGCGGCAGCACTTAGCCGTGAAGCAGATGTGTACCTTTTCGATGAGCCCTCCAGCTACTTAGACGTGAAGCAGCGGCTTGTAGTTGCCAGAGCCATCCGCAGCCTCAAAGAACAACAAAAAACCATCGTTGTAGCCGAACACGACTTAGCCATCATCGACTACTTATCCGACCAAATATGCGTCTTCTACGGAGAACCAAGCGTTTATGGCGTCGTCTCACACACCCATGGAGTCCGAACAGGTATTAACATTTACTTACAAGGGTACATTCCAGACGAGAACATCATGTTCCGAAAAGAAGCCATAGTGTTCCATGAAAAACCGCCAAACGCAGGCGAAATGGTCGGCGATCCCCTACTCAAATGGGACAGAATGGAGAAAACCTTCAAAGGCTTCAAGCTCGCCATCGAACCAGGCGAGATACGAACTGGCGAAATCATCGGAATTCTTGGACCCAACGGCATCGGAAAAACTACCTTCGTCAAAATTTTAGCTGGTCTGGAGGAGACTGATGATAAACGTCAACTAAGTAAGTTAACTGTCAGTTACAAGCCCCAGTACATTGCGCCTGATTATGCAGGTTCAGTGCAAGAACTACTTATGAACGTGGCTAAGGAAAACTTTACTTCAAGCTGGTACAAAACCGAAATCGCCCAGCCCCTCCGACTACAAATCCTAATGGACAAAAACGTGATGGAACTCAGTGGCGGAGAACTCCAAAAAGTCGCCATCGCCGCGTGCCTAAGCCGCAAAACCGACCTATTCCTGCTTGACGAGCCAAGCGCATACCTTGACGTTGAAGAACGCTTAAATGTGGCAAAAACGCTACGTCGAGTCGTCGAAGCCCACGGCATCCCAGCCTTCGTAGTTGAACACGACGTGGTAACTCAAGACTTCATAGCAGACCGCCTAATGGTCTTCAACGGTGAACCAGGAGTATCCGGCTTAGCACATCCACCAACCAGCCTTCGGCAGGGCATGAACACGTTCCTTAAAGAAATGGACATCACCTTCAGACGGGACTCAGTCACTTACCGCCCCAGAGTAAACAAAGAAGATTCCCAGATGGATAAATTCCAAAAAGACATCGGCGAATACTACTACACCAAAACAACGAAACCCGAAAAAATGGAAACCAAGCCAGATAAGAAAGAACCCGCTAAAACACCCAAAAAATAGCTTGCTTTTTTGGGTTCGTTCTCTTTTAAACGAAAGACTCCCACAGAGAAGTTGTTGCTGCTGCTGCAACTGAATTCTGCACACCAGTTGCAACAACAATCAAGACAACCCAAATTGCCAAGTACACCTCAAACTGAAACGAAAGTAAGAACCCCTGAGAAGATGATAATGATGCTGATGATGATACAAACCCCTTCTGCACACACCATTATCATCTATCAGAACGAAACCCAAATTATACAGTTACCTTAATAGAAAATGTGTTTTACCTCGTAATCCTTGAAATGGCATCCAAACTTACCCTTTTCCGTTATCCAATGTTTGTTTGATGCTGGTTCTTGACGGCATCGTATATTTTTTGAGGAGTGTAACCTGCAAAACTCAACAAGTTACCTGCTGACGCATAGAGCAGAAGTAGGTATTTTTTTGTGTCTGGCGTCACGTTTTTCTCGATAAGCTGCAGAGCTTTAACGCGGCGTTCGTAGCGTTTGTGTTCCGCGTTTGTGAAGACGAATTTTACACTGTTACCCGCGGGCACTTCTAATCCATGTTTGCTTAGTTGTTGGGCTGCGATGACTTGGCTGACTTGTTGCCTGTAGGTTTTGGGTTCTTTAGACATGTGTTTGGTAACTATCAAATCCGATGTGGATACGTCGCCTTTGAGCAGTCGTTGTCTGTAGTTCTTCAAAACTTTTAGTGCTTCAGGAATCCGCTGGTAGAGTTCCGTTGTGTTGTTTGCGGGTTTTAGGGCATTTATCATTTCGGTTTGAGCATCAAAAATGAATCCTGGCGTGTCGCTGCGGCGAGTTTCTAAGCCCCGAATCTTGACGTTGCCGTTCTCCATTACGCCAAAGTAACGATTCAAAACACTAAGCTGCGGATGCATCCTCGACGGCACAAAAACTATCCATTTATAGCGTCCCTCAAAATTGATGGGCACCCCAATCTCCATGCCAATTACCCTGCATAATTCATCGTACTCATTTAGGGGGGCGTCTTTCTTTTTGAGCCAGAACGAATCCACAATGCCATGGATAACTTCAAAACCTGCATCTTCAGCTATACGTGATGCTTTAAGGAAGGCTTCCCTCGCAAACGCACAGACGCCGATATGTCCGTCGACTGTGCCAAATTTTGAGTTTTTAAAGCCCAAATAGCCAAAGCATGTGACTAAAATCCACTTCAATGCTGTCTGGCGTCTATCGTACACTTGCTTGAGTCGCTTATCATCGGTTTCGTCTCTGAGACGCTTGTAGCAGAGCCGTTTGGTTAAAGCCAAATCAACGGTTTTGGGAACCATACCGACTCGTTTTTGACATATATGATAGTTTAAATCGGGAATCCGTATCGGTGAGTCGGGACAGCATTTACATAGTACGGTTTCAGCGGAAATGTTGTATCTACGCATCAATGAGGGGTACATTGAGGAGAAATCTAGTTCTGCTACTGAATCGTGTGCTCCAAGCCGTGGTTCATAGACAAATCCTCCGCGGTCGCCAACCAACAAATCAATGGCTGACTTGAATGTTTCAGGCATCTTTTTGTTTCTGGGCAGCAGGATGTCGTCTTTTATGGCTTGGTAGAACTGGATGGATGACATGCTGGAGCCAATCGAGAACCTTGCCGCTGTATGCAGAGGTACTCTGCAGGTTCGGGCTATTTCGATGTAGCCTTCAAAATCTGCTTCCCCAATGATGAAGGTGTTGCGCTGGTCAACATGTATCCGACCATGTAGCCTCATGATGCTTGCACGGTAGAACGTGCGTCCATACGAAAAGTATGTTCTGCCAGACGCTTTAGTTTTACCACTAAAAGGCACCTTATCTCGGCCTAAAACAAACTCATCTAGTACATCGTTTACACTGGCTCTTTTAATTAAATAAGGGAAAAGATACGAGTCGCCTGCACTCGTTAAGATTACATCGGGGTCCAACTCGTTTACGGCGTAAACAAGCTGCAAAAGTTTTGTTGCCTCGTCGCCATAGTCAATGGGTATCTCTTCTTCTTTGTCTTCTTGTTTTAAAATTATTTTTTCGATGAGGTCATCAAAACTTGCGACTATGTCTTTCTTGGAAACTTTTACTTCAAGCGTTACCACCCGCAACTTGGGAATAACGTAGTCTGTGCTAGTAACAGAATCCAAAAGCGTATAATCCAAGCCAGACTTCGAGACTTTTACTTCGACAAACGCCAAAGGAAACAAATCATGAACAAAAAAGTACAAACGGTCATTTTGGATATCGCAGTTGTGCAGTTCATAGCGCAAGTAATCGCCCATCCGCAAGATTTCAAGAGTTAAAGCTCGGGTTTGCCTGCAGTCTTTTAGGGTTATTTCGAGAACTCTGGATTTTTCAATGTCTGTTGCTTGAGCATACTTATATGTGAACCTAAGCGACGCGATTTTCTGGTTATCGAAAAGTTGGCTTATTAGGCGTTCAAGAGCGTCTTGCTTGCCCGAAACATAGATGCAGGGTTCAAACTTATCCGTTAACCTGACTCTTTCGCCTGCCTCAGTGATTACCCAAACTGCAACTTTACCAAATTTAGATGGGTAAACGTCGAATATCCAGCCTCTAACCCGTCGCTGCTCGCTGGGCTGCATCTAGTCTCTTCTCTAACCGCATAATCTTCTTCTGCAGGTGAAGCAGGATTGAAAGTATCATGGGTTCAAAGAGTATGGGTTGGGTTGCGTTGCTTCCTGCTGAAGCAAAGTTTCGGCAAGCATCCATCAACTCTTCAAAGGCTTCTCGATCTTCCGTTCTCAGGGCTTTCTCAAAACCGCTCCACCTGCGTATCTCATCTTCTAACGCCATGCGGTATGACTCAACGGTTTTACCCATAGGATATGTCTCCTGTTAGCGTAGACTTGCTTTTTCTCATGCTCTTTTCTCCAAATTTTAGGGGGACAGACAAAGCGTTTCTTGAGTTTTTATAGTGTCAGTTCAAAAGACCTTGCGGATGACGGGAGGGTTTAGTGTAAGTGAAATTCGCGGCTATCAAGCAATACCTTACCAAAATCTTTTAAACTGTACAAACGTCCAAAAAAAAGGCCGAAAAACCACAAACAATTAAAGCCGCAAAATCTTATATATTATTAGGCAAAAGCAAAATTCAAGCGATCTCCGCACCTTATGCTCTCATCGAACTAAGACCAACGGAGCAAGAATTCAATATTCTTGCCAGCCAAAGACAAACCACCACCAACAAAGTTTAGTGTTTTTGCCCAAAAAAAATTAGATGGTGGCGTAAAAAAATTGGCGAAAAAAAATCGTATACCTCAAATGTTTAAGAGTGCTGCCTCATATTTTTTTACCGAGCCAGCAACAATCAAGTACCCCTATGTTAAGCCTCAATTATCAGAAAACTTTCGTGGACAACCTGTTTTTGATTTTTCTTCTTGTATAGGCTGTGGTTTATGCAGCAGAGATTGCCCCGCAAAGGCAATTGAAATGGTTACGGTTGATGGAAAAAAGCGCCCGCAATTGAACCTTTCCAAATGCGTTTTCTGTTATCAATGTGCTGAAAGCTGCCCAAAAAAAGCCATAAAAAACACCTGCAACTACGAGTTAGCAACAACCGAGAAATCATCATTGATTATGAAGCCACAATCAATCTTGCAGAAGATTGAAGCATAAAGACAACTTGAGAACTGCTTTTAGCTATTGCAAGGCTACTTTTTACCTGTCATTTTCTTCTTCTCTTTTTCATAGCTTTGAGAGTTTTAACATAATTTTTTCGGTCTTTCTCAGGTGCCGACTGATAATTAGCGAATATTTTACATGTTTAAAGCAAAATTCTCCATTCAAGCATGCTATAATCTGTTTTTAGAATAAGAGTTTGCTCCCCAGAGTGTAGTTAACTTAAAGAACCAGAAGCAAATATACTAAGCACTCTGCAAACTAAAAACGGGGAAAGTGGTGTAAGCGGCAAGTGGCTCAAGCAACCTTTGAAGAAATCAGCGCGTCAGACTTTTTCTATCGTAACCGAGACATTGCAGGATTAACAAACCCATCACGCGCCATCTTCGTTGCTATACGAGAAATCGTGGAAAACTCACTCGATGCAGCGGAGAGCCAAAAAATCCCTCCAGACGTCTACGTTCGTTTATCTTACGAGGGAGAGGCCACAAAAGAAACCCAAATTTACAAGCTCCGCGTCGAAGACAACGGTAGCGGAATTCCACCCCGATTCATCCCATCAGCCTTTGGCCAAGTACTCTACGGTAGCAAATACAAACTCAAACAAGCAAGAGGCACCTTCGGCTTAGGGGGCAAAATGGCAGTGCTCTATGGACAAATCACCACGCACCAACCTGTTTTTGTCACCTCGAGCACTGGTCAAGAAAAAATTTACAGCTTCAAATTAATGATTGATATCCAGCGAAACAAACCAATAATTTTAGACCGCAAAGTCCTCATAAACAAAGACCAATGGCGCGGCACTATCGTGGAGTTCACTCTCGAAGGCGACTACCTGCGTGCCATGCCCAAAATCATAGAGTACTTCAAACAAACCGCTATGGTAAACCCATACGCAAACATCACTTTTGTTGACCCTAAAGGTCGGCTCTATAAGTTTACACGGGCAACTAGCGTCATGCCTGAACCGCCTAAAGAAACCATGCCCCACCCATACGGCGTCGACGTAGAGCTCCTTCAACGCCTCATTCAAATAACAACCTTCACAAACATGTCAGATTTCTTGAAAGGGCATTTTCACCGAGTCGGAGAAATCACTGCTCAAAAATTCCTCGCCTTCGCAGGCATCCCACCTAACAAAAACCCCAAAAAACTAGCCCACGAAGAAATCGTACGTTTAATGCAGAACCTCAAAAAATACAAGGACTTCCTTCCTCCGGACGCCAGTTGCCTCTCACCGCTCGGCGAAGACCTGCTTAAAGCTGGTATCCAAAAAGAACTCAAGCCCGAGTACCTTGTGGTTCATCAACGTAAACCATCCACTTATGCTGGTCACCCATTCATCGTTGAATTAGCTATGGCTTATGGCGGAGATGTTCCAAAACGTGGAACCTTCGTCATTTATCGATTTGCCAACAAAATCCCCCTACTCTACGACGAAGCAAGCGACGTTTCCTACCGTGTAATCGCAGCCATGAACTGGCGCAGATATAAAGTCGCCCCCGAAATGCCCATCGCAATAGTGGTGCACATATGTAGCACCAAAGTTCCCTACAAAACCGTAGGCAAAGAATTCATCTCCGACCGCCCCGAAGTACGCAGAGAAGTCGCAAACGCCCTGCGCGAAGTTGCACGTCAACTGCAGCATTTCTTAGCCAAACAAGAACACGTGCACATGGAAAAGAAACGCCTCGGTATCTTCAGCAAATACTTACCCAAAATCGCCGAGTTCTCAACAACGTTAGCTGGGCTAGAGCGGAAGCCTGACATAGATAAATTACTTAAGAGTGTGCAGAAGTATGGAGCAGAAGAAAGCTAAGATAACTGAAAGAAAACTGGAAGTTCTTGCAGCGCTGAAAACGTTTGGTACCTCGATCTATAATCAATTGGACCAAGGCGTTTTTCCAACCATTAACATGCCAAGCCGCTCCACAGAAAACATCAACTATGACCCCACACTTCGCCAATACATCCTCGGTGAGAAAAACGTTGGCAGAAGCGCCCGCAACATCCGCCACATCAAACCCTTTACTCAACTCGCATGGTGTGCCATGTTTAGCAATGAATTAACCAGCAAACGCAAAACCTCAACGTTAAGAGATGTTTACTATTCGGCTCAAGCATATGAGATGACTTTTACTGACCAACAAGAATCAAACAACATCATCACCGACCTTGAAACCCTCACAGGCTTTGCACGAGAAGACTTCAGCATATTTCCCGAAGAACGCAGCGCAATTTTCGGCGACTTAGACATCGGCTACACTGTTCCCGGCTATGAAGGTAAAACGGTGAATTTAACCAGCCACCCAGACGGCGTACTCATTGGACCAGCGGTAACCTCTTCAGAGTTCATAAAAACCAGCGCTGATAAAGTCATAGCCATCGAGAAAGGCGCCCTCTTCACAAGATTCATTGAAGAAAACGTCCACAACAAACACAAGTCGCTTCTAATTTCCTGCGGTGGTCAAGCGCCAAGACAAACCCGAAGTTTCATACGCCGACTCCACGACGAACTCGGCCTACCAGTATTCATCCTCACCGACGGCGATCCATGGGGAATGCATATTGCCCAAGTCATCATATCCGGCTCAGCCAACGCTGCACACCTGCGAGACTTAAACACACCCGACGCAGTTTGGAGTGGAGTATGGGCAAGCGACATCGTCGAATACAAACTGCCCACCGACCCGCTTGACGAAGTAGACATTAAACGTCTCTACGAGTTGCAAAAGGATCCAAGATACCAAAACGACCCCGTTTGGCAACGTGAAATCAAGATGTTCCTCAAGATTAAGCGAAAGACGGAACTTGAAGCTTTCAGCCGCTACGGATTAACCTACATCGTCGACGAGTATTTGCCTACTAAACTGGAAGCAGCAAAAGGCAAAAAATAGCAGTTGCCAGATTGATCATCTATAGTTTGCTTGGGTGCACCCTTTGGCGCTTACATGTGGCACGTAAGCTTTGGTAATAAGAATAAGTATGTCGTTGGTACCTTGCACTTTCATCAAGTTAAGTTTTCTGAAAACCTGATTTGTTTGATTTTTGAGATAAGTCTTAAATGTTAAAGTTAAAGTTAAAGAGCCCAATTTGGCTACCGAGGAAAGATTTGAATGAATAAACAAACTAAAAATGAAATAATGTTACCAGCAAAATCTACTCATAAAAGCAAAAAATCTGTTTCCTCAAGTCACGCATTTCTTATAGGCGCCAGAGGGAACATGTGAAATCTGTAAAGCAACCCAAAAAAATCCTGGCGCTAAGATATGGTAACGATGTTTGTGAAGACTGTTGAAGTATTTGTCAAATTATTTTGAAACAGATATCTTCAGATGAAGTTCATCCAAAAGAAACTTAGCCTTTTGCAACGTATTAAAAATATAACGCGTTGTATATCCGAAAAACTGTAAGTGTTTTTGCTTAGACAAAGTTTTTATGCGCGTTTGAAACTTAAAGTCCCCCGTCAAGATAAAGGATGATTCAAGATGACCCTACAAAAAGGAGATTTCATACTAATCGATTATGTAGCCAAAGTTAAGGAAACAAACGAAGTTTTCGACACAACAAAAGATGAAGTCGCAAAAAAAGAGCATCTGCATAAAGAAGGACAAATACACGAGCCCGAACTCGTCGTTGTCGGTGAAGGCTGGGTGCTAAAAGCCCTGGATGACGCACTAACAACCATGGAAATTTGTAAGCCTTGCACGGTAGAAATCTCACCCGACAAAGGCTTCGGACAAAGAGACCCAGAAAAAATCAAACGCGTCTCAATCAAACAACTTTACGCAAAAGAAATCAACCCAGTGGTTGGCGCACGCATCGAATTTCAAGGAAAAAACGCCACCATCCGCTCCGTCGGCGCAGGTAGAGTCCTTCTCGACTTCAACGCACCCTTAGCAGGAAGAACCCTCATCTACGACGTTACCATAACAAAAAAACTTGACTTAGCTGAACAGAAAATCGGCGCCATAATCCACCGCAGAGTCCCAGTTGTCGAAGAAAACAAATTCAAACTAACTATAAAAGGCGTTGATTTAACCATAGATATGCCTGAAGAAACCTTCTACGTCGAAGGAATACAAATAGCTAAACGCGGTATCGCCATGGATATCCAGAAGTTTGTTCCAGAATTAACCGAGACACGATTCGTTGAAACCTTCAAAGCTGAACCTAAACCAGTCGCAGCTGCTCCAGCAACAGAACCTGCAGTGGCAGAACCAGTTCCAGCGGCAAAAGAAGAAGAGCCAGAAGCCAAACCTGCTCCAGACGCAAAAACAGAAAAAGCCCCAAAAACAGAAAAAGCCCCAAAAACAGAAAAAGCCCCTAAAGTTGTAAAAGCAACTAAGGCATAAACATTTTCAACCCAAACCATCTTTTTTTAAGTTTTTAATTTTTTCAATTTGAAGCAGCAATTAGCATGGCGTTTTAGCTGAAAAATAAAAGATAAATCCATCAACTACTTCATAGTAATAGTACACTTCTTCATCCGACATTTACTACCATTAACTTGAATGGAGGTTAAAAAAAAGATGGACCACACCTTAATTCATTTTGAAATCCCCGCAAACAAATATTGAAACTAAGGCTTTTTATGAGGAAGTTTTCGGTTGGAAAATCATCCAAGTCACGGGGCCAATCGAGTACTGGGTAATCCAAACCGTTCCCGTAGACCCAAACGGCAGCTGTTGCGACCAGGCGTCAACGGCGGCATCTACAAAAAGCAGGTGCCCGAGAGCAAACCATTAAACTACTCCGCCGTCGAATCCATCAGCGATTTTCTAACAAAGATTGAGAAGCTGGGCGGAAAGGTAAGTCAGCCCAAACAAGAAGTTCCAGAAATCGGCTGGATAGACGCCGCCGAAGATCCAGAAGGAAACATATTTGCATTAATCCAACCAATACGTGTTTAGTTGATTATTCCTGTTGCCTTCGCTGTTTTCTCGCAGGCTTCAGCTTCGAGGTTAAGTTTATGCAAAATTGTATAGCGTTCAGGCCTTATTTTAGCCGCCATCTCCAACGCTTTTATGACATCTGCGTCTTTGACGCCTAATTCAGCGGCTGTTGTGGGTGCACCCAGTTGTTTCAGGGTTTTTTTGACGCCCTGCCAATTTGCCCTGTAGAGATAAGAGGTTAAAATGGTGCCGACGCCGCATTGCTCACCGTGCATGGCATGGTTTGTGTTGATGATGTCTAGTGCGTGGCTGAAAAGGTGTTCGGAGCCACTGCAAGGACGACTGCTGCCTGCGATGCTCATGGCAACTCCACAGCTGATTAAGGCTTCGAGTAACACTCGTAAACCTTCATCCTGCCTGTAAACGATCAACTCTGCGTTCTCCGTGACCAGTTTCGCACTCATTAACGCCAAGCTTGCTGCGTATCCGCCGTAGTATTCGCCATTTTCAATGTGTGCAAGTTTCCAGTCTTTAACAGCAGTGAATTTGGCGATGATGTCTCCGCAACCGCTGACCACAAAACGCCAAGGCGCTTTAGCGATTATTTCTGTGTCAGCGATTATGGCCAACGGTGCCTGCGCTAAAATCGAGAACGGTTTGTCCGAGCCTTTTATTGAAGCAAGAGGACTGGCTATGCCGTCGTGGGAGACGGTCGTTGGGACGCTGATGAAGGGAATTTTTAGGCTACCTGAACTGACTTTGGCGGAGTCGATTATGGTTCCGCCGCCAACGCCGAACAGAATTTGAGGCTTTAAATCTTTAATTTGGTCTTCAAGCTTCTCCACATCTTTCATCGACATGGTTTTAATGGCGACAAAATCCACTGTTAAACCCGATTCAATCAAAAGTTTAGAGACTGTTTTCCCTGCAAGCTCATTACATTGTGTATCAGAAAGGACGAGGGCTTTTCCTTTAAGGTTTAGTCGTTTAACTACTTCAGGAATGCGGTTGAGGGTGCCTTTTCCAACTATAACCTCGCGGGGAAGCTGCATGTAATGGTAGTTTAAACTCAAATGGACCACTGTGAACTTGCACCAACATAGTTCGAATTGGATGCTTTAAAACTTTGGGCAATAAATCACCAATTACCGCGGACGAGGCCTCCATCAGTAAAACCTAAAGAAATACGCCTAACTTCAAAAGCCTAAAGGGAGTAAGGTTTATCGACTTTTGTAGGTGTGTATTAGCATGTTGAAAACGGGCAATGTATTTCCATTTTTCTGCCTTTAGTTGATGTTATGCTTAAATATGGATTCTCCGTTTATTGGTTTTTGGAGATACAAAACATGCCCGCTATTGAAGTCGGCAGAATATGCACAAAACAAATCGGCAGAGAAAGTGGCAAAAGATGCGTCATTATCGACGTCATGGACAAGAGCTTCGTCTTAGTTACGGGACCCAAAAAAGTTTCAGGCGTTAGACGGCGTAGAGTCAATATAAACCACGTTACGCCCCTCGCAGACAAAATAGAGGTTAAACGGGGCGCGTCAGATGAGGAAGTTACTCAAGCCCTTGAAGCTGCTGGTCAACTTCCACAAAAAGCCGCTGCTAAAACCACATAATTTTAAGCTTTAATACTTCTATTTCTTTTTCTTATCCTGTTTAGGAGAGCAAAGCATAGAATGCCCAGAACAACCCCTCCATGGGAAACCAAGCGTGAACTGTTAACTAAAGCACAGGATTCTACGGACCCAAAATATGGTTGTAAGCCCTCGGAGCGTCCAGCAAAAGAATACATACGCTACGGCACCATCAACCTCGATAAGCCTGCTGGACCCACAAGCCACGAGGTTGCGGCATGGGTAAAAAGAATTATGCACCTTGAAGCAATTGGGCACGGCGGGACTCTTGACCCCAAAGTCACAGGCATTTTACCAATCACTCTGGAGGATGCGACCAAGATGGTTCAAGCCTTGCTCTACAGCGGCAAAGAATACGTCTGCGTCATGAAACTTCACGGCGATGTAGCCGAAGACCCAATAAAAAGGGTTCTCGCGGAATTTGAAGATGAAATTTATCAACGCCCCCCACTGCGCTCCTCAGTTAAAAGGCAACTACGTACCAGACGCATTTACTACAACGAGTACATGGAGACGGATGGACGCAACGTCCTCTTCAAAGTGGGCTGTGAAGGCGGCACCTACATCCGTAAACTCTGTTTTGACATCGGCGAAATCCTCGGCGTCGGCGCCCATATGCAAGAACTCCGCCGAACCCGTGCAGGACCTTTCATCGAATCCAGCGCCAAAAAAGTCACCCTCCACGATGTCGCATACTGGTTTGGTGAATACGAAGCCAAAAAAGAACAGGCACTTCTATGCAAATTTATCGAACCCATGGAAGTAGCGCTCATGCAGATTCCCAAAATAATTGTTCGCGACTCAGCTGTTGACGCACTTTGCCACGGAGCCAACTTAACTGAGCCCGGTGTGTTGCAGGTCGACACGGGTATTGTGAAGGGTTCCACAGTTGCAATCTTTACGCTCAAGGGCGAGGCGGTGGCGTTGGCAAAGGCTCTTGTTTCAACAGACGAAATCCTTGAACTCAAACATGGCGCTGTTGCTACTTTGTCTCGTGTGCTAATGCCTAGGGGCACTTACCCGAAGGTTTGGAAGACAGGTGCCGCACATGAACAAAGACCAAAATAGCGTTGAACACTATTTTTCGTCCACTCCCAAATCGCAGGAACGCTTCGGGCTTGTTCGAACGTGTCTTTGCGGAAAATCCTTCGAGTTTTTAACTGCATCAAGTGTTTTTTCGAAGCGAAAAGTTGACAGCGGCACTAGATTACTCATCGAATCCATGGTCTTGCCTGAAAAAGGCTGCGTTCTTGACATCGGCTGTGGATACGGTGCGGTCGGTATAGCTGTTGCGTCGTTTAAGCCCAAGTTGCATGTGGTCATGACGGATGTGAATGCGCGGGCGGTACGGTTAGCCAAGAAAAACATTGCTCTAAACAGGGTAACAAACACAGTTGTTCGATACGGGTTTTTTTATGAACCAGTCGAAGAATTTAAGTTCAGTTGTGTATTGTCGAATCCTCCTGTGAGTGCAGGCATGGAGACGGTGAAGGCAATTGTTGCAGGTGCCCCCAAAGTGATGACGCCAGAAGCAAGTTTTCAAATGGTTATTCGCTCCAAAATCGGCGCAAAAATCTTGCCTGCGCTTTTTGTGAAAACCTTCGGCGGCTGCGAGGTTGCGACTCGGGAAAGCGGTTTTCGAGTGCTTATGGGTAAACTGCAAGTTTGATGTGTCGTCGACCAACTTGATTCACCTAAAACGACCAATGATAAGAGCAAGACCTATTTTTTGCCAAAGTACCGCAAACTTGAAAAAGCCACCTGCCAATAAACAAAGAAAATAAGACAAGGCAGTGGACTGGAATGAAACTAAACAAAGTTGACGAAAAAGTCTTCCAAACCCTCAAAGCAGAAGGTAAAGAATTATCACTTCAAGAACTAACAGACAAAACAGGGGAACCCTGCAAAAAAGTTTTCAAATCACTAAAAAAGTTCTTTGAACATGAAATCATCGCGACCAAAGCCCGCAAGTACTCGCTCACGGGAAAAGACCCCAAAGCTGCCAAAGCAGAAGAACCCGAACCAGAAGTCTAAAAAAATTTTTGTTTTGTGGAGCCTCGAGCGGGCCTTGCTCCCGCGGCCTGCTGCTTACAAGGCAGCCGCTCTACTGGGCTGAGCTATCGAGGCACCCAAAGAAGCCCAGAACATACAACACATAAAACATTACCCAAATAAAAGTTACTGCCAAAAAAGTAGTCTCCCTTTAAATTTTGGGTTCAGAATTAAAAGTCTGCGTAGGCGCTGTCCGGGAATAAATCCCCTTCTTTGTTCGCGCTGTAATATTCAATTTTTGCTTAGCGTCTCTATTCATCTTCTTTATTATGTCTGTTAATAGACCATCCGAGAACCTTGGCTAGTGATTTGTGCTGTGGTCAATACTTTGTAGTATTTAGGAACTCGGAGCTTTTTGAAATCTTCTGATATTTCTAATCATTTCTGCTCAAGGGTCCAGCCTTTTGCATCAATTGTTAAGCTTTATAGTAAACATTTACATTCACAAAATCTTCATCCCACATGAAAAATCTGCTCCAACTCATTAGCAACTTATACAAGTACGTGCGCGCAAACCTGATTGGACCCTATTTAGTGGCTACTATGATTAGCGTTAGAGAGAGCTTAGGAAGGTCCCTGCTTTTACAAGGAGAAGGGAGTATTGGTGAGAGACCTCAAAACATTAACTGACTTTGCTTTGCTTATATGATGCTATAGAAAAAATTCGCATTTAAGGTTCTAAACGTTACAAAATTGTATGTTGTTGTTCTATCTGTA
>CAWAKC010000011.1:0-163962 GCA_963782525.1 Candidatus Bathyarchaeota archaeon | reverse complement strand
TTTGCCCAAAACAAAAAGCAATAAAAGCATATTGGAAAGGTGTGTTAATTTTGAAACGCATAAAACTTGCAACAGACTCTCAGAACCCATTAAAGAAATACTATTAGGTTCCAATCAAAATAAAATTAAGATTTTACCAATCTAACCTGTTCTCCCCAAAAAAACCAGTCAAACAAATAAAATTCTCTATCATGACAGCCAATAAAACAAAGTGATCTTTTTAGTTTTTCCTCTCTCTTTTCTCCCCAAAATTCCATCGTAAAGCTAGTTAGTGTCCAGTGCCAGCCTCTTTTTGCTGTGATATGCCTCTTTAAGCTTGGGAACATCCATGAAAAAGGTCTTTTAGGAATATTTGGTTCAACTCGGCGGTTTTTAAGGTTTTGCGTGACTTCGACCAGTTAAAATTGAAATGTGGATCATGCGAATATCGTGATGTACTTAGGGGATGTCGTGCTCGGTAAAGTAAGTATGACTTCAGTATCACCTCAAACTACTCTTAGCCTTAACCAGCATAGATTTTCGGTCTTTTGGCTGGATGGACAAAATTAGGTTAGCTGAGGAGCGTATTTTTTGTTTAATGCCTTCAGAACGCGTATGTAGATTTGTGGATAACCACTTAAGTTAAACGGGTATAATTTTACATTTGTTGCTATTCACGTGCAACAACACAAGCTTAATACTAAGTCTAACTCTTTTGCTGTACAGGTAATTTTTATGGGAAAAAAAGGCCGTTCGATAGTTGAAGTTGATATAAATAAACTTCTCGAACTCTTAAACAAGGCATATGCTGACGAGTGGATTGCATACTACGCTTACAAATGGGCTTCAAAAGTCGCCACCGGAATCATCTCACCCACGTGGCACAGTTAGCTGGCAAAATGGCCGAATGAAGAAAAGAACACGCAGACAATTAGCAGAGCAAATTCTAGGTTTAGGCGGAACTCTGCCATATGGAATCGAAAAATTACACGACATGGCAAATTGCAAAGCCGTAAACTATCCAAAAGATATGAAGGATCTAAAAGGAATCCAGAAGCGCTCGTCAAGGCTGAAGGCTGCGCCATAGACGTCTACAATAAAATAGTGAAATTTATAGGTCCCTGTTACAACACAGATGTCAAAACCTTCCACCTAATTCACCACATTCTAGGCGAAGAAATAAAGCATGAAGAAGAATTCACAAACCTACTATAAGCGAACCTGAATTGACAAATAAAACAACTTCATCAATGCTTCCCTTTTTTGTAATACACGTAGGACTGAATGAGAATAGGGTACTTAGGAAAAATCCGTGGCGCACTTGAAAGAAGAGATAAGAAATAGCTACAAAAACGATTACCATAGATTCGATCATTCGTTGGGAGGGTCATGGAATGGGAACAGGAAGCGGCGGAGAAAAGTGGAGTGGATAAACAAATTGAACCGAGTTGAACTAAACAAACTTAGGGAATCTTTTGGGTTTTGCAGAATTGGAGGTGAGGTAATTTGACAGATAGAGTAGTAATTCCTTCGGAAGATCAGAGTGGTTTGAACGCTCGTTTAGCAGAGCATTTTGGAAGAGCTCCCTACTATACAGTTGTTGACTTTGACGAGAAAAACGAAGTTGCAGAAGTTAAAACTTTTCCAAATGTTAGCGAACACTCGGGTGGAACTGGGTACGCACATGATAAAATTTTGGTGGAGTTGAAGCCAAACGCAATCATAGTTAATGGAATGGGACCGAGAGGGTTGATAAGTTTCCAAAATGCGGGAGTGGCCGTGCTAAAAGCCAACGCAGATATGGTCAACGAAATAGTTGCTGCATACAAGGAAGACAAGCTTCAAGAGCTTACTGAAGGCTGCGAGCATGCACATCATCATACCGATGACCACAGCGATTACCATGCGCATCACCATTAACGAAAACACGTTGGGAGGCAAAAGTCACATCAAGAAACCTTTCAGAAGAAAAAATAAAACCTGTTACGGAAACAGGCGAGCGGACGTTTTTGAATCTGTTGCTGTATGCCTGCAGTCACATGAGCTTTAATTACAAGTTAAACTCCATTCAAGAAACAAACCCTGAGGAATCAATTGCGTAAAATGGAGGTGATTTAATGTTATTTGAAGCTACCCATACTCATCCTGCCAAAATGTGCCCCTTATTAAAGCCTGAAGGAAAAACCATGATAAAGCAACTGTTCTCTGACGAAAACGTCAAGAAAGCAGGAATAAAAATAGTTGCAGCTTACATGAGTTGTCCAAAAGACACAGCCGCAGACCATAAAGGCTTCTTCACCATAGAAGCTGAAAATCAAGCAGCAATTACAAAATTCTTCGGCCCAATGACCGTGGAAGTTAGACCAGTTCAACCACTCAGCGAAATCGCCAAAACTCTATAACCCCCCAAAAAGCACTCTGTTGTTCGCGTTTCCCGCTCACCAAAAACTTCTGATTAAAAAACCATTTTATTTTCAAAAAATTTAGCTCTCTTTTTTTGATATAGCGTAATCAGCAGTTAGAAAAACTATTTTGTTCATCATTTAGCTAGGTAAACTTTGCTTCCCGTTCGCGTGCCTGGAGAGGAGCACATTCATTTGGGCTTCGAGATTTCTACGATTGATTGATCACCTCTGTATCCAATGAACTTTTGAAACTCAGATAACGCGAGCTTTCTTTTTCGCGGGCTTAAATCTAAGGGATTGTTAAAGTATACATATCTCTCATCGAGTCCGGTTACCATGACCCAATGAAGCAGATTTTCACTTTCACAAAATAATGCGTTAGTCACCAAAGTAACATGGCCGAGAGAAGAGAATCAAATATGAGCTTTTCAGTGATTGCATGCTGTCTCTCTTTGACGCCAAGTTTCTTGCACCTTTTTTCCTTTTATCAAAATGAATCTTGATCATTTGCATGTTTAGATTCTCTACAGGTGGCATAAGTCGGTCAACAAAATCTATTCGATCAGTGTTACTAGTAACACTAGCATAGAAACCGCGTACAGCTGCAGAATATGCGAGACCGTATCTGCTCGTCCCGTAGACTTCCACCATGTTATCTTCCCTCCAGATGTCAGTCTCCAAATCCTTGCTAAGATGCAGATTGTTGTCAAAATATTTCATAACCATCATTAACGAAGCTGGACCGCATGTGAAGTCGTAGTGTTGCCTGTAAAAAGGAACCTTCAAATGAATAGGCCGACTATGATCAGCCGACATTAATCCTCACTCTAATCTATTTGTAACTAAACAGATTAATTATCTTGGAAGTATTTACTAATACAGGGAAAATTTTCGCCACATGCTTTTTTCTTTCTTAAAGTTGAGAATAGTTCAGAAGAAAACATATAGCTTTTTTTCAATATTCAATCGGAATAATCCTTTTCCGGGATTTTATTAGTTTTATTTCTTCTAGAATTTTCTTCAAAATTTCTTCATCGCCCAAAATTCCTTCCGGAGGGTCAACAACTTTCTTGAGAGGCAACGGCACTCGATCCATGCGATAAGCTGTGCCTTCAACTTCTATGCCAACAAACGCCGAGGGAAAAACCACATCAGCCATCAACGAAGTTGCGTTCATGTGAGGGTCAATAACAATAAGCGGCTTATTGACTAGGTGTTTTACAGCTTCTTTTGGAAGGGTAGCCATGGGATCCGATGCAACAACTAAAGCGGCATCCGACTCTTTGCGCAGCAGAATATCGACAACAGATGTTTCTCCCGGATTATACCTCGGGTAACCTTGGGAAAAATCAACAGCATAAGCATAGCCACTCTGCCAAGCTAAAACGATGTTTGCGCCAGCAACGTTAAAGTGTCCTCTCATAGGCATAATAGCGAATTTTGTCCGCGCGTTAAGGTCCCGAACAAGCTGAATGGCAACTTCTATGTTTCGGCTTTTACCAGCGCTCTGAGTTAAACCCATGCCAAAAAAGATAACGCCGAACTCACAGTTCACCAACGCATCAGCGACTTCTTCCAGATACTCTACAGGAACCCCTGCGACTTTGTCAACGTCAAGCTCCTGATCCATAACTATCGCTCGCAAGGATTGCATGAGCTCATAGTCTTTGTTAGGTTCAACCTGGACGAAGTAGTCAGCAATCTTTGCAGTCATGGTTTCGCGGACATCAATTACTACAAGTTTTCGTCCGCCTTTGCTCAGAATTTGAGGTGCTCCACTTGCACCGCAGCTTTGTTTATGGACATGTGGGTGAAATTTAACAAATTCTCTTCTTTGAGCGCTTTCAAATTTCTTTTGACCTGCTGATGCTTTGAGTTTTTGCATGTATGCTTTCCATTCGCTTTTCTCGAATCTTCCTTCAGTGAAACTAGTATATCTTTCCAGATGTCGTGGGTGTGCACTCCAAGGATCGCAGCCCCAATAAATGATAAGGTCTGCACGGTGTCTAATTTGACCCAAAGTGCACGTGGGAATACCTACTTCTTGAATGCCTAAGATCGAGGGCCCATGGCAGATAGTTGATGTGTTGTCAAGAACCCCGCCGATCGCTTCGGCTAATTCTACGCCAATACGTTGAGCTTCGCAGCTTGTTGAACTCCAACCATACAAGAGGGGGTAATTTGCGTTAGCGAGAATCTCGGCAGATTTACGCACAGCTTTTTCTATGGAAGTTTCAGCTAATTTACCGTTTTTCCTTATAAGTGGTTTTTGAACCCTATGTTCCTGGGCATAGCCCAAAAATTTGGCGTTACTGAGTGCGCAACCGTTTTTGACGCTAATTACTTTCCCGTCTTTAACGGTTAATTCAATATCGTCACACAAACACCCACAAACAGGACACACTACAGATTTAATTGACAATGTTTCACCGCCTACATCTTTTACGAAACTTGCATTCGTCTTATTCAACAATTCAAGTTTCTTCGTATATTACTTTTGGGATCTAGTTATTCCATGTTGCTGAAGGTCATCGTCACCTTCCACTATTGAGAAAAAATTATTGCTCGATTCAATTTTTATCCAACAAAATTAAAACAGTTTTCACACGTATTTACAACAAAATTCTTAAAGTTCTTGAGTGTTTTTTGTTGCTTAATTCTTATTAATTTGTTGTTTGCAATTAATAATTTGTAACTCAAAGGTTTGTGAGGTGAAAAATCTGTGACTAAGCTTGATGAATTGTATTTTTGCAAGACCTGCGGGAACAAAGTTAAGGTTGTTGGAACTGGAGTGGGTACGCTTGTTTGCTGTGGCAAACCAATGACTCTGGTTACTGCTTGAATGTCGGTGCCTATTTTGGATCAGCCTTCTGACCTTTTTCTATTTTGAATTAGAAACCCACCAAGGAAAGTCAACATGAGTGTTATAATAAAAAGTTTAAGTGTTGGCAGATCTTATTTTACCTGCAAGATGTGATTTTTTATGGTACATTGTCATGATATGAAATTAGGTCAGGTTCTTGTTTGTGAAGAATGCGGTCTTGAACTGAAGGTTGCTAAGATTTGTACTGCAGATAGTGGTCATCCTAAAGGAATGTCTTGTACTCGTTGTGTTCATGTGTGCTGTGATAAAGATATGAAATTGAAAGAAGGAGTCAGTGGCGATGATATGTGTAAAGATTTTCCGAAGAAAGACGGCTCTGGAAAAGGCATAGGGCAGCCTGGAAAAGGTTGCGATGGGAATCCGAGAAAGAGAAGAGGAAGGAATCTATAAAGCTAGCGCGCTAAAATTGATTTTTTCTTTTTTCTAAGACTTGTTACAGAACCTTGGATTCTTTTTCCCACGAAAACTATTGCAAGAATCGCTAAGCCAACAAGAACAATTGTTCCTCCAGGCGCTGCATCCAAGATGACTGAGGCCAATATACCGAATACTACAGTCGCGAGGCCAATTATGGGTGAGAGTATGACTGTTTGTTTAAAGGATTTTGTTACTTGAGTACTTATTAAAGCTGGTAGAACGAGCAATGCTGAGATCAGAAGCACACCAACTATTGGTATGGCAATAATTACAACTACCCCAGCGAGAATGCTTAGGAGATAGTCAAAAACCCATGTCTTGATACCTGCAGCTCGGGCTTGTGTTTCATCAAAAGTTATGTAAACCATTTCCTTAAAAAATACGAAAATTACACTAAGTGCTATAGCTGTAACAACAGCAGCCGTTATGATTTGTTCCATGTTTACTATTAAGATGCTTCCAAAAAGCAAGCTTTCCAAGTTAACACCAAATCCTCGAGCAAGGCTCAGCAAAGTTATGCCTCCAGCAAGACCCAACTGAAGAAAAACAGCAACTGCAGCATCACCCGAAATTTTCGTCGAACGTAACGCCTTATTGATCCCCATAGACCCTAACACTACAACTATTCCCGCTATCCATAGTGGAAAAACGCTAAGGTAGTACCCGAGGGCTAAGCCTCCAAAAGCCGTATGAGACAACCCATCGCCTATCAGCGAGATTTTCTTTAAAACAATAAAAATGCTAAGAATAGAGCTGAGAATAGCAATAATTATACTTATGATGAATGCACGCTGTATGAAAGGTGCTTGAAGCAACGAAAGAACATCAAGGATGATCATGGTGATCAATAAGCTCCACTGGATACCCGTAGGTTTTATGAATCTCAACGTTGGCGGCAAAGTCTTCGTTTTCGCCGCAGAAAAACTGCGCCCTGTTTATGCAAAGAACCCTGTTGGCGATCTTTGTTATTACGCTTATATCATGTGAGGATAAAATGACAGCTATGCCCCGCTCCTTGTTCAAACGCTCAAGAACGTTATAGAAATCCTTTTTCGAAGTGGTATCTACTCCGCTTGTCGGCTCATCAAGTAAAAGCAGTTTTGGCTCCGCAACCATCGCTTTAGCCAAGAAAACGCGTTGCGACTGCCCTCCAGAGAGTTGACCAATTTTTCTATCTTTGAGATCATAAATACCAAAAAGTTTGAGCGTTTCCTCAACCTTTTGCCTGTCTTCATCTTTCATTCCGTGAAATAGTCCTGCGATTGGAGTTCTTCCCAGCATGACTGTCTCATATACGCTAAAGGGTAAGTTTGGATCTCTTGCTTGTGCACTTTGTGGCACATAACCGACGTATTTGAGATTTTTACCTAAGTCCGAGCTTCCGAAGAGTTTGATTGAGCCGCTTGTTGCTTTTGTTAGCCCCAGAATGACTTTTAGGAGCGTTGATTTTCCAGCACCATTGGGTCCTATGAGCGCAATCAAGTCTTTTGGGTTTATGTCCATGTTGATGCCCTCGAGAGCCACGACTCCGTTTGGATACTTAACACTGAGATCGCGTATTTCGACGATTGGTTTAGCTTCCGACATTAGTTAACGCCAAATGAATATTATTTATATCCTGTTCCATGAGGGTGATGTAGTTGTCTCCTGCAGCTTTTTCCTGTATTGTCAGCCCTTCAATCGGGTTCATTTCGATAAGCGTAGCTTTTGTTTCACTACTTATTGACTGAGATATTGCTGGATTTTCAAGTGATTCATACCCGACATATTTGAAGTGATATTGATTAATTGCAGTAATTACGTTCTGGATATCAGTGGGTGTTGGTTCTTCTTCGAATGGGCCTGAAATCGCAAGTTGGGTAACGTTGTATTGCTTTGCAAAATAGGCGAAGGCTTGATGGAAGGTTACAAAGTATTTTGTCGCTGTGTTTGCTGTACCGTTGATTGCCAGAGCGTTCAAATTGTCGAGTTTAGTGTCATATGCTTGCGCGTTTTGCGTGAAATATTGCCTGTCAGCTGGGTCAGCTTTGATTAATCCTTGAAGGATATTATTGACTTGTTGTTTTGCGTTTAGGGGGTCAAGCCAGATGTGGGGATCAATTGTTTGGTTACCATTTTGAAATTGTGATGATACTGGGAGAAGCTGGATTCCTTGGCTTGTGTTCACTTGAATCAAGTTTGCGTTTCCTGAAGCACTGATTACATCGTTAATCCAGGGCTCTAATCCAGCACCGTTGTAAATTAACACGTCTGCACTTGAAACCTCGGCTATTGATGATGGCGTTGGTTCAAAGTCGTGTACGTCAACAGTTTCTGGCACAAGTATTGAGACGTCAGTTTTGTTTCCGCCTACATTTTGGGCGAAGTCGTACAATGGATAAAATGTTGCGACCACTTTTAATTTTGAACTTGTGCTAGGCGATGGACTATTTGAAAGGCATAAACTTAAGATAGTTCCCAGAAGAATTAGCCCAATCAAAACTGCGATTATTGTGTATGTTCTTTTTCTCATGGAAACAATCCGTCTCTTAGAGAGGTGGTCTTGAAAGTTGTTATTAAGTTTTGCCATTTTTTTAATAAGTGAGCGCTTTATTTCCAACTTTGCCTTAACAGTTTCTCGGCAAGCTTTTCTTTGTCAATAGAAAATAGCATTACTGAAGACGAAAACATCTTAATTTAGTAATCTTATTAGATTGAGATTATAAACATAATGAACGTAAGGTGAGCATATGAGTATAATCAGCGTTTCATTGCCTACCGAATTGCTTGAAGAATTAGATGCCGCGCTTGGAGAGGAAAAATCGGCAAATAGGTCTGAGGTACTCAGGCAAGCTCTCCGAAGTTATCTAGCAGAATACAAAAAACTTGAAGAACTAAAGGGCAATATTATCGCTACTATTTCAGTTCTCTATAACAAGGAAGAAAAAAACGAGGAACTTTTTAAGCTTCAACATGAATTCAGCGATATGATTACAGCATATCTTCATTCACATCTTACTGAAACTAGCTGTCTTGAGGTGATGGTAATCAAAGGCTCTTGCAGCAGGCTGAAGGAATTGATTGATGGGTTGAAGGCCAACAAACCTGTCAAACAAATAAAATTCTCCGTTATGTCAACAGATGAATCGGAAACAATTTAGCTTAGTTCTTTCTGTCTCTCCTCAAACGTCCATTGTGAAGATAGTTAAAGCCCGGTGCTAACCACTTTTTTCTGCTGTCTTTTCTTTGAAACCTTTTTCTGATTGCTTGTTCATTCACAGGATTCTTCTGTTTATCTGATGGCGGGTAACTCTAAAAACACTCAAGGTTAATTTGCCGTTCACTGGCGCGGTAAACGTGAACTGGGGTCTCCAAGTTACTCCCATTTTCCGCTTGTTTGTTTAAACTGAATCTGAACCACTCGGCAATTCTCACACCAAATCCTACGCATCTTCGAAACTGGACTCTCACGGGTGTCTTTGGTGTAGTGGCGAGATTCTTTCCTATATACTGGGCACATCAGCCACTCTGCAAAGTGCGCGTCAGCTTGTGTCAATAAAATGCACGCTATGTCTTCATCAGTACGCGGGTTCAAATCAGTCCACTGCCTAATTGCCAAAATAACACACGCTAAAACCTCAAACAAGTGAAGTTGTTTTGGCTCTCACCAAAATTAATTAGATTCGAACCAAAAATAGTTTAGGTCTCTACCGGGCTCATCCTCGAATAAGTATGGATCCCGAACTTTGCATATAGTAAACCAATTTCAGAATTCAATGGAATTTATTTTCACTTCAAATCAAGGGAAAGTCGAGAGTTTGAATGTTGACCTGACTTGGGTAGAATGTAGCCCGGGAGAGATTCGAACTCTCGTCGGCGGGTCCAAAGCCCACTATGCTTGACCACTACACCACCGGGCTGCACGGTTTCAAATAACACTTGTTTTATTTATTGTTAGAGGTTTAATGGGTGGCTTTTTTGTTAATAAGCGTTCTCTTAGTGGATTTTGAATTCGATTGGGTGTTATGAATTTGTTTAGCTATAATTAAAATCACGGTTTTCTTTCCCGCTGTTGATTGTTTTTTTACATTTTTGTATGTTATTTTCCATATGTAATTGTGCCTTGTGAAGGGGGTTTCTTTGTCATTATGTGCAATAGGTTTAATAAACCACAAAGCTTAAATATTAATTCAGTTCCTTTGCTTAGTTTGCGCGGGCCGAATGTACTATTTTCTAGCCAAATTGGCCTATGGTGACGGTTCTACGCACATCAAAATCGAGGTAAAGAGATTGAGCAAAAAAGAGACACCTAAGACAGCACAGCGCTTGCAGGACAAGTGCCCAGAGTGCGGTAGCGAGAATTTAGTTCACGATTATGATACAGGAGAAACAGTTTGCGGCGACTGCGGACTGGTCGTCTATGAGCAAATGATGGATAAAGGACCTGAATGGCGCGCATTCACTCAAGAAGAGAAAGCATCCAGAAGTCGTGTTGGTGTCCCAACATCTTATTCCGTTCATGACAAAGGCTTATCCACAGCCATTAGTCAAGTGGACAGAGACGCATTTGGAAGAAAACTCCCCCTATCTACAAGACTTCAGATGTGGCGTCTACGCAAATGGCAAATAAGAAGCAGAGTTCACTCATCAATCGACCGCAACCTTGCCCAAGCCATGGCTGAACTAGACCGTTTATCTGACAAAGTCTACATACCCCCACCAATCAAAGAAAAAGCCGCCGTTGTCTATAGAAAAGCACTTGACAAAGGCTTAGTCCGAGGTAGATCTATCGCCGCGATCGCCGCAGCTGCGTTGTATGCTGCTTGCCGTGGAAGTGGAACTCCAAGAACCCTTCGTGAAATTGCTGAAGCCAGCTTAGTCGACAAGAAAGATGTTGCAAGATGCTACAGGCTTCTTTTGCGAGAACTTGATGTTCACATGCCTATCGCTGACCCATTAACTTACGTTTCAAAGATTGCAGAGAAAACAGGTATATCAGGAAAAACCCAAGGCGCAGCTATCCAAATTCTCCGTGAAGCCAGGCGAAAACGTGCTGCTGCAGGAAAAGACCCCATGGGTTTAGCTGCTGCTGCGCTGTACATTGCATGCCTTCAGAACAACGAGAAGAAAACCCAAAAAGACATCGCAGAAGCTGCGGGGGTAACTGAAGTTACTGTTCGCAACCGCTACAAGACACTCAAAAAGCAACTAAATCTTGAATTGCCCGATTAGGGGCATTTTTTCAATTAAGCAAAACTAAGTTTCTTCTTTTTCTTTTTCGTCCACTTCAAGTTCCATAACAATTATTCCTCGATAACCACAGTTTTCACAATAGTATTCCTTAGGAGTCAGCCAAACTGCGAGACTGCTTGATAGCGCCATTTTCGGGCTGGCGCATCGGGGACAGTAGATTTGGGATGGTTTGCGATGTTTAGCGTTTTTGAGAACGTCGCGGATGCCACCTGTCTTTTTCATAAAGGAAATATTCACCATTAGTTTAGGAACTATGCGGGTTATTGGAGTTCGATGTTTTCTTGGGGGTACCCCATTTTTATGAGGAATTCTTTCACTCGGTCGCGGTGGTCGCCTTGGAGCATGATTTGCCCGTTCTTGTGAGTTCCGCCGCATGCGCAGTACGTTTTAAGTTTTTGAGCTACAATTGACAAATTCGAGTTTTTATCGTCCATGCCGTCGATGATGGTGGTTGCTTTGCCGAATTTTCTGGTTTCAAGCCGTATACGAATGCGCTGTTGTTCTTTCTCTATTTCTCCACAAACGCACAAGTCTTTAGGTAGTCCGCATGTTGAACAAACTTCAGCCATGACACTCAATAGAGGATTATCAGACGGCGTATATAAGAGTTTCAAGGCTATGACAATGTTTTTTGAGTTCAAATAGATTCAAACATACCCGAATGAAAAAATTGTTATTAACTTGTGGGTGTCTTGTTGCAATCACTTAATTTTAAGTGTGTTGAAACCTAAGCAAGTATGCGCAGACTCGCACACACGCCACTCTGTATTGTAGAAGGTTAATTATGGAAAGAATACTCTCAGCCAAGAACATGATCTCCTCAAGATACCAGCGAACCACAGGAAAAGAAGCTTGGCGAGAAAACCTGCGTTACGCCATCTTCGCCGCCGATAAGGTCCGCTCTTCTTTGGGACCTAAAGGCGCATACAAAATGGTAACCTACAACAAAGGACCCGAACGAGTCGTAAAAGTCACCAAGGACGCTGTTGCGATACTTGACGAGTTGGCAATACAATATCCGCCCAGCGTTATTATTTCTGAATCGGCTAAAATGCAGCGGGAAGAAGCCGGCGACGGCGTGGCAACCTTTGTCATTTTCGCTTCGGCTTTACTGAAAAAAGCGGATGAACTCTTAAACACGGGAATTCACCCCAACACTATCATCCACGGATACAGTCTTGCAACAAATAAAGCGCTGGAAATAATCGATCGCCAAGCAATAGCCTACAGCAGTGGAGACAACGACATGCTGGACATCGTGGATTGCAAGAGGAACCTTTTGACGCCGCAGGTTCGATCCATGATTAGGCAAGCGTATCCCTATGCATTCTGCGATAACAGATACGATAAAGAGAATGTCCGATTCCTAAAGAAAACAGGCGGCTGCCTACAAGATTTAAGGCTAATCAAGGGTGTGGTGATAAAAAAACAGAAAGCTCACCCCAATATGCCTGACAAAATCAAGGACTTGCGCATCGCAATTACTAGTGAACGTTTGGGAATTAACCGTTTAGAAATAAAAATGCCCGGGCAAGGACCATACCACATCAATTTAAAAATCAAAACGCCTCAACAAATCCAACAATACAATGAAACAATCCACAAAATAAAATCTGAACCCATAAAAAAACTAACCCAACTAAACGTCAATGTCCTACTCTGCGAACAACCCCTTGAAGAAAACCTAAAAGACAAAATTCTAGCTAACGGCATATTTGCTTTAGAAAACGTCGACAAGAAGGATTCACAAGCTGTCGCCAAGGCTACGGGCGCCAAAATCGTTGGCTCCCTTACTGAACTCAACGGGGAAGACATAGGTACAGCAGAAGAGCTATCGACGGGGACATTAGAGCTTGAAAAAACAGTTACTTTCAACGGTTGCATGGGCTCAACATTCTTGCTTAGAGGCAGTACACTGCAAACGATGGATGAACTTGAAACCGCCATCAAAAACAGCTTCACTATCCTCAAACTGATAAACGATGATGGAAGGGTTTTGCCTGGCGGCGGAGCAGTGGAAACACATATTGCCGAAAAATTGAAGGCTTATGCCCGAGAGTTTCCCAGCCGAGAACAAGTAGCCATCGAAGCTTATAGCATCGCTTTGATGGATGTTCCAAGGTGCCTAGCGACGAACTATGGGTTAAACCCAACCGACACACTTCTTGAATTAAAAAACCGCCATGCTGAAGGCAACTGCAACGTTGGGGTTTACGAGAACAGTTGCCACGACATGGTCTGCCAAGAACCCCTCAAAGTTAAGCGATCAGTACTCCGAAGAGCCTTCGAAGTTTCCATGCTTATGCTACGCATAGATGAACTAATCATTTCCAAAGAGATACCTAAATTCCACAAACAATAGAAAACAGTACAAAAAAAATTGCAAATTATGAAACTTAACCAGGCATTGTGTAATAGACAACTGCACCCAAGACAATGCTTATTACCGAGGCGCTGTTTACTTGGGATTTGCCATATTTGCCGGAAGTGGCTTTCTTTTTCAAAACCGCGGCTTACTGTTTTCAGCTTCCGAAGCCAACGGATTCAAAGCATTCATTGCCTCAATGCCCTATCTTGCACTTTTAATGGCAGGGTTAATTTTGGATAAAATCTTTCTGATCAAAAACTTATTTTGCCCGCAGGATTAATGATTGCCTGCTATTTTTTGCCTGGCAATAAACCAAAAGGCACAGTCTAAGTGAACGGTAACTTGTGACTGTATAAGCGCCACCACACAGCTTTAAACCCCCGAATTTGGTGAACTATTATTTAATTAAATTTTAGCAAAGGAATAGAAATGAACAAAACATCGATGTATCTAATCGTAGCTGTTGTAGTAATAGTCATCATAGTTGGAGGCGTCTTAGCATATGTGCTTACTCGACCAGGCGGCGGAGGCAATACATTGGATGTCTATTGTGCAGAATACAAGTTCGGAACAAGCGCGGGCAGCTTGAGTTCACCTGGACCAACATTAACTTTCACAGCTGGACAAACATACACAATTACGCTACATAACGTTGGAACGATGCCTCATAACTTTGCTATAGTCACAACCAAAGCGGATGGAAGCACAGACTTAACCTTTAGCGGCGCTCAAATCGGATCAACAAGCAACCCAATTTCACCAGGAAGCACAGGATCATGCACCTTTACAGCCAGCACCTCAGGAAGCTATTATTACATTTGTCAAGTTGATGGACACGTAAGTTTAGGCATGTGGGGTCCAGTAACAGTAAACCCATAAAACTAAACCCAACTCCTTTTCTTTTATTTTAAAGCACTTAATTTTTTCGAAAAACAGAGGTCAAGTTTTTTTAAGTATCGCCGTGATCAGCGATAGATTGGAATCATTTATTTAGCTTAAAAGTATGAACAGTTAACTGCCTGTCTCCAACCTTACTAAGGTGCTTAAGGCAGGATTGTTTTAGACAAAATTTACTTTTATCTAAGAAGGTCTTCTCTGTTTAAGGAGCAGAGGTTTTTGAATGACTTCTTTTACTTTTTCGAAGCGGTCAACCCAACCAAGATACTGGTACAGTTCAGCTTTAATCGTAAGAGGCGTTATGGCAGTTTTTTTGCCCACAACGTAGACGTATTCAGGAGCAAAGAGGAAGATTTCACCCCAATCCCATTCGCCCACCTTAAACTGCAAGGCCCCCTGAACTTTAACCAAGACAGAATCCAAGTTAAAGTCAAAATAGTAACTTCTCACATGTACTGGAAACTCAGAACTATCAATTACGGCGTTCCTTGAAATCTGGCGGGTTTGGTAATTGAATGGAGAAGGGTTAAGGTCTTGAACGGCTTGAAAGATTTTTTCTGCATCTTGTTTTGTACAAACGATTTCTATACAATCTGGGTTTACTTTAACCGTTCTTAAAGCTTCAGCCAAATCGCCGTCGACTATCCAATTGATGTTTTTGTTTTCAAGTCGTTGATGCAAAGCCACCAGTGCTTTAACATATTGACTTGATATTACGTATAGAACTTCGTATAGTTTATTGAGAATATCTTGTCTGCTTGGCTGACTCATGCTTTATCGCTCGCCAAAAAGGAAATAAAAGGCGCTATACCAATGCGCCCGGGTTTTGAAGGTACTTCTTGATACCGTCCGCTGCAAGATAAGCCATCGCGCCCGCAACGTGTGTTCCAGCTGTGATGTTATCTCCGAAGGTATCGCATATCTCGCTTGCGGCAAACAAGTTTTCACTGGTCCAGCATTGCATCCACTTATTAAACACTGACGTTGCAGAATTTGAGCCCGTTCGTGCGCCACCTCTAGTGTGGTGTCCCCACCAGTCGATATGTTGTGAAAGCTCGGCGACAGTGTTTACTTTGAGAGTAGATGGGTCACCCATTTTTTTGAGAATATCAGTGATAAGCGTTGTCTTGTTTATGAGGTAGTTTGAGACACGATACGTGTTTGCATCCCAATCATATGTTATTCTAGCTAGCGGGTCACCATAGATGTCTGAATAATGCGGGTCTAAATCACTGTAGTTTTCAAGAAGAGGCAGGTTGGGTCCAGTACCTGAGAGGGTCGCGGTAATTTTTTGCGGTATCTTAGAGTCTTTTAAACCAGCTTTCCACGTGCTGCCAAAGTTTGTTTTACCTGGTACTTGAGTTGTGAATGTGTTTGGTCCGCTTCCTATATAGTTTCCAAAACCTAAGTTAACGCCGCCCATGAATGTCAAATCGTCAGTGTGCTTATAGTTGGGGTTAGCCTCATTGAGATCCATTATGCTATACCCTCCTCCAGAAGCATTTCCACTCACATATGCGTTTGCACCAACGTTTAGTTTGATGCTTGCACTCGATGTTGAAGGGTAATAGCCGAAAGCTAATCCTCTTCCTAAAGACCCTATGTGGCTAGTTGAGTTATAAGGTACCCCTATTCCTGAAAGCAACATTGATCGTATTATGTTGTGTCCCCATAAGCCATTGAAGACAACTTTTGCAGGTTGAACATGCACATTGCCCATCGCATCGTAATATCTTACTCCTGTTGCTTTTCCAGAGGTGTCTGTATCGACACGGAAAACATAGGATTCTAAACGCATGTCAAATAAGCCTGTGTTGACGGCTGCCGGAATCGTGCTCACATGAGAACTGGTTTTAGCACCAACTTCACAAGGGTAATTGCAGAGGCCTCCACACCAACCACAATACACACAACCGTTTCTAGTTACTCCATATTGATTTGTGTAACTACCACTAATCAAGCCGCTGACGCTTGGATATGGAGTGTAGCCTAAACTTTCGCAAGCACTCTTGAAGAGTGGTGCATAAGCGGTTGTCGGATGAGGCGGCATTGGAAAATCTGAGTTTGGTATAAATGGGTCTTGATTGGTTCCAACTACGCCTATTGCTTTTTCCCAGGAGTTATAGTATGGTACCATATCTTCGTAGGTAACTGGCCAATCTTCGATGTCTGGTGTACCGCCTTTAACGTTGCTTAAAATAGTGTTGTAACCTGCGTCACCGTACTTTGCCTTCGTCATCGTGACAGGTTGGTATGACCAAGGGGAAAATCTACCCAGCCCACCACCGTAATGAGTGCCTGCGCCTCCTACCGCATGTCCTAAGGCATGGTATTGAACAAGTTTTGTGTAACGTCTAACTGGAATAGCAAATTGATTGTTATTGTTTCGTATGGTGAATGTTGAAATGTACAAGGGGTGGTCGAATTTTCTTTCGACCGCAATTGCCCATTCGTCATCTTTATTGTCTTGATGCCAATCGGTAGCGAAATCCCAGAAGGGTCCTTTTTCTATGCCTACAACATGGTATCCTGCAGCGGTTAACTCAGCAGCAATCGGACCACCAGTGTGGCCTAAACCGCAAACCACAACATCGGTTTGTGGATGATTAATCGGAGTTGACATATTATACTCCTCCTCCTTCTGCTTGAAACTGACCAAGACTCTTAGGCGGTAATCTGGTAGGCGTGTCTGCAACCATTAACTTCTTTGCACCCAAACCTATGTCGTCTCCCCAATAGTTGGCGTTAAAAGCAATCAGTTGCCACCCTACCATGTTTTGGTTTCCACCATAGATTGGATCTGAGAAGAAGCCTGCTACGACCATGTCATAAACTTCATTGAAAAATTCAGCTGCGTTGGGACCTTGAAATGCGGACTGCAATGCCGTGTTGCTTGAGCTATTATCGAATAATTCTTGGAGTACAATTGTTTGGTCAGCGGAAGAGAGCGCCTCAAAGTTTTTGCCGCCTTTAGCTGCAGTGCAATATTTTTGAAGTGAAACAAGTCCTCGTCGCCAGAATTCTCTTGGGTTAAAAGCGTATTGGTAAGATGTTCCAGCTTGTAATCTGGGCTCTATAGTGCCGGCTGAATAGGTGATCGCACTCTTGGTTGTATTGGGATATGCTGCCCCTTGAACTGTAACAGGTGTCGTTAGGCCATGCAGCACAAACGGTCCTTGAAGATACATGTTGCCTCCTTTGCCATAGTTGCCAGCTAGCATGTGATCTATGAAGTAGATTACGCCAGCCTCCTTGGCACCGGGACCTGTGCTGTCGGTGGGAATTATGGCTTCTGCTAAAGCTTCAACGACTGTGCGTTCGTTGGGGTTTAGTGTTAAAAAGCCAGTGTTTTGCGTAAGTTGGCTCTGCTTTTTCTCTAAATCCGCAATTCGGGGGTTGTAGTTACTTTCCAAAAGAGGGATTTCAATAGCACTGGCAACTCCAGCACCAATTGCGGCCGCAGCTCCAATTTTAATAAATTCTCGCCTGTTCATCGGCAAACAAAAACACCTTTAATTCTAGAATTAAGAGAGGGCTTTTAAGCGTATGTTGTTGTACAGCGTTTGTAACAGCGACTAAGAGCTAAAGAACCACAAGCCGCCTAACGGCTAAACATTAAGTTGTGGGAGTTGTCTGCTTTTTTTCAATGGAAACTTGGGTTTTTTCCACTAAAACTACGAGCCCGTTTAGTGCTTTAACGGTGACTTGTTCGCCTTTTAGAATATTGCCTGAAGAGGATTCGGCTCGCCAGATTTCCCCTAAGACGCGAACTTCTCCTTTTGGTGTGAGGTCAGTTAAGGCAATACCTATTTTGCCAATCATAACTTCAGAACCAGTAAATTTCCGACGTCGTCTGAGCGGTCCAATTATCCATCGAATATACAAGCCTATTAGGACGCCGAAAACTACAAGGACGCTTAACTCTATTTCTACGAGCCCCGTTATGGGTGAAGGCGAATATTGCAAACCAAAAGACAAATAATAAATTCCGAATGCACCAAGCACCACGCCAGCCATTAACGCAAAACCATGACCCAGCTTCAACTCCACAATTATCAAAACTGCCGCAATCACCAAAATAACAAGCCCCAACGCCGAAGCATCAATCACCTCAGCACCGATTAACCCCGCAACGATTGCTATTACACCTACAACTGTTAAAACGATCGTGGGATGGTAAATGTCAAGTACAATGGCTACAATCCCCAATAGAATGAGGATACCGTCAAGAACACTGTTGCTTAAGGCGCTAATTATCTGTTCATAGAGGTTTTCGCTGAGTGTTGCTTGAGGGTTATTCGACAAGCCCAATTGGGTAAGAGCCGCGTTAAATGTATCTACTGTTCCGTCAGCTATATGAACAGCAACTGCATCGTTAACTGAGAACGCTTGATCATACTGAACCATATCATAGATTGCGGTTGTGTTTCGCCCCCACCGCTCAGCGAGACTTGTCATGTAGTCAAGCATTGCAGCCTGCGTGTGATTTTGCTCAAGTGCAGACCCTCCAACCACAATGGGAGTGCTGGGACCGATCTCGCTTCCAGGCGCCATCAATATCTTGTTAGTTGCCATAGCGATGTAGCTACCTGCAGACGCACCTAAACCGTTAGGAACTATGAAGGTGTATGTGGGAATACCTGACTGGTTAGCCGTCGTTATAGAACCCACGATCGAAACCATATCGCTCAACAAGCCGCCTGGCGTATTCATCTCAATAATGATGGCAACGGCATTCTGGCTCTGTGCTGTGCTAACAACACGGGACATAAAAGCAGAAGATCCAGGGTCTACGGGAACACTAAAATCTGCAACTACAACAATTCCGCCAGCGGAGTCTGATTGTGCAGTTATCGCGGAGTTGGAAGCTGCCGAAGCAGATAGAAAACCGCCCACAACAATCAAGAATAATGAAAAACAGAGTAAAACCAGTAGTCTTCTAGAATGAAAAAGTTTAGCTCTTAAACGCGACAAGTTTGGTCAATATCTGGCTAGTCACAGCTACCCTATAAGGGTTAGCGTAAAATGTTTTGTGGAGAGCGAGTGTTTACACTTAAGCTTAGAGTAAGATAACCATAAATAAACAGTAAATCGCCAAAGCTTCAGCCAATGCTACAATCAAAAAATCTAAAGAACGTTTAAGATCTAACACTCTGGAACATCATCAAAGTTGTCGGAAGCGATATTGTTTTTTGAGTCTGTTCTAAGGAAGTCTTCACCGTTCACATTTACCAGATGCACTTCTTGGCCTTTTCGCCATTTGCCAATGGCGGTTCTAAAAACTGTAGCGTAGGTGCAACCTTTCTTCATGTTTACAATAATGTCAGTTCTTGAAAGAACGATGTTCTCGCAGACTACACAGCCAAAGTCCGAATGACACTCGACAAAATCTATATGTTTCTGGTCGGGGCTAGTTTTTACTGCTGAGACAAGGTAATCCGCCCATTTATCCATCATGACGCCTTCCGCTGTTTATTTTAGAAGTATTATTTAACACTTATTGAGCGAACAAGACTTTTCATAGAAAACCTCAAAATGGTTGTAACAAAAACTAAAAAAGGGATAAACTGGTTTCAACCAGCACCAACCGATTTAAAGATGGATTCTTCTATAGTTTTAGCCAGAGTAGAATACCCATAATCAAACCGTAAATTGCTAAAGCTTCAGCCAACGCCACAATCAAGAAACTTCTAAAGAACGTTTCAGGTTTTTCAGCTAATGCACTGATAGCCGCGCTACCTGCCGCAGAAATTGCTAATCCTGCACCTAAGCCAGGCAACCCAATTGCTAATGCAGCACTGATTGCAATGCCAACTCTGTCGAATTGTCCATTTGTCGTTGTTGTCGTAGTCTGATTTTGAATTGTGTCGATTGTTAACGCAGCTGCAACGCCCATGAGAGGCAGAAGCACAAGCGGAATTATTACGAGCAATAATAGTTTAGTTTTCAAGCTACGTCACTCCATTAACATTGCACACAACAAGCTTAGCTATTAACTTTTTTATTAATTAACTTCCTTTCTTTTCATTGGAAAAAGGTCTCAACAACTCTTCACTCGCCTTATTGGCTTTTTCCTCGAGAGCGTTGATTTCATCGCGGATCCTATTCAATTCTTTTTCTGTTAACTGCTCAATATCCAGGTTAAACTTTTTGAAGTCTTCATCTAACTTGTCACTATTTGTCAAAGAATAGGGCTCCAACACTTATTTTACAACTAGGACAGGACAATAGGCATATTCAATTACGCGTTCGGCTACGCTGCCGATGAGGATTCTTTCAGCGCCCCTTCGTCCGTAAGTTCCCAATACAATTAAATCCATTTCTAAGCCATTAGAAAGATGCACAATCTGTTCAAACGGTCGTCCCTTAGCAATCAAAGAAGTCGCTTTAACACCTTCTTTATCAGCTAAACCCAGAATATAATTAACGTATCTTTGACCATCTGCTTTTAGCTCTTTTTCGATATCTTCGCGTTCGGTCATTTTCGAAAATCGGTCGATAACAACCTCATCAAGCACATAAACAACCATTATTTGTGCATCATGCGTCTTGGCGATACTTATAGCGTATTCTGCAGCATGAATGCTATAGTCTGATCCGTCGGTGGGAACCAAAATTTTTTTTATAGTTTGAGAACTAAACTTCACACAATTTACGCTCCTTAATTACACGTTTAATTATTTTAGTCCTAACAAATTCTTCCCGGTCTTTTTCTTCAAGCACCAATTCAATCCGTTTTGCGGTTTCACGGTACCTTGGAATGAGAACATAGTTTAAGGCGTTGACTCGACGCTGGGTTCTGCGTACGTCGTTGGCAATTTGAAATGTTGCTCCTTCAGATCGGGCTAACTCAGCGATTAAATTTAAAACTTTATGGAATTGTTTGAAGGCTTTGTCTAGTTCTGCGCTGGTGTTGGCGAATCCATAGTCTGGTTTAGCGTCAGCTTCGCCCTTAAATTCTACAGATGGTACAGCAACGCCCATTATGCTCTTGTAATCGATGATGTAGTTAGCTTTAGTTGTTGACCCCAAAGCAACGCTGGCAACTGTCTCTGAACCCTTAGCTATGTTTGCGTCCCGTAGATTCTGATAAGCCTTCGCAAGAGCATCAAGTAGTTCCTCGCGGGCTCTCTCAGCTTCGTAGATACTGCTTCTTAATTCACGCAGCAGAATGTCACGTTTGCGTTCAAGAACTTCGCGACCGGACTCTGCCAGGTTTAAAGTCTTTTTTGTCTGAATCAGGTTTATTCTTGTTGGGCTAATGTTTTCAGAGGACAATTTTGTTATTTGACCTCGCTCGCAAATTTTGGATAGTATTTCGATATGTATTCAGGCTTTATGCTGGTTAATTCTTCGTCGGGCAACAGTGAAAGTGTATCCCAAGCGATTGAGAGTGTCTCTTCGATTGTGCGGTTCTCGGTCTTGCCTTGGTTGATTAGGGTCTTCTCGAAGGCTTCGCCGAAACGCAAGTATTCTTTGTCTCTTTGACCTAAACCTTCCTCACCTATGATGGTTACAAGTGATTTTACCGAGTTGTATTGGGCGTAAGCGGAATAGAGCTGGCTTGCAACGTTGGCGTGATCTTCGCGGGTGCTGTTTTTGCCGATCCCATCTTTCATCAGTCGAGACAAACTTGTTGAAACGTAGATTGGGGGATAGATGCCTTGTTTCTCGAGTGAGCGAGACAAAACGATTTGTCCCTCAGTAATGTAGCCGGTAAGGTCGGGAATTGGGTGGGTGATATCGTCGTTTGGCATGGTTAAAATTGGCATCTGTGTAATAGAGCCTTTTTTGCCGTGGATTCTGCCTGCGCGCTCGTATATGCTTGCTAGGTCACTGTACATATATCCGGGGTAACCTTTCCTGCTGGGCACTTCTTCCATTGAAGCACTGACCTCTCGGAGTGCCTCACAGTAGTTTGTCATATCAGTTAAGAGGACCAGCACGTGAGTATCTTGTTCATAGGCCAAGTATTCGGCTAAAGTTAAGCCAGCTCTTGGAGTAATAATGCGTTCTACTGGTGGGTCGTCAGCTAAGTTGAGGAACATTGCAACGTTTTTTATGGCTCCTGTTTCCTCGAAACTTTTGCGGAAGAAGGCGGCATCGTCATGTTCTAAGCCCATGGCAATGAAGACTATTGAGAAGTCTTCTCCTCCACTACGAATTTGGGCTTGCCTCACAATTTGGGCGGCAAGTTCATTGTGCGCAAGACCTGGACCGCTGAAAACTGGAAGTTTCTGTCCGCGTACAAGGCTGGTTAATCCGTCGATTGCGGATATTCCTGTTTGGATAAATTCCTTGGGATATTCTCTGGCTACTGGGTTTAGTGGGAAGCCGTTGACGTCACGTTTTTCTTCCGTGAAGAATCGCGGGTGACCGTCGATGGGTTCGCCGAAGCTGTTCATGACGCGTCCAAGCATTTCTGTGGACACTGGTACCTCTAAGGAGTGCCCTAGGAAGCGTGTGCGTGTTTCTGAGGGTGATAAGCCCGTTGTGCCTTCGAAGACTTGTACGGTGACGGCTTTCTGTGTGATTTGGATAACTTTGCCTAAGCGTGTTTCGCCACCTGGGGTTTTGACTGCGACCAATTCATCGTAGCCCACGTCTTGTACGTTTTCTACGACTATGATGGGACCTGAAATTGAAGCGACGCCTTTGTATTCCAATCCTGAACCTGTTTTTGTAGCCATAGAAATTACCTCAATGTTGCCTCCAATGTTCCAAAACTTTCGTACATTCGCTTCTCTAAATCATCTAACAACTCGCTTTTATCGTTGGGTATCATAGTTTTCATACGCATAATTTCATCAGTTATCGACAGTTCTGAAACTTTGAAGATTGGTGCACCCTTGCTTACCACATTATCTGCTAATCGATGGTAGTCAACAATTATCTTTATCATCTTGAACTGTTTTTGTGGAGAGCTATAAGTGTCGATGGCGTCCAAGGCGTTCTGCTGTAAGAATGCAATGCGGATGATTCTGGCTGTTTCCAATATCAAGCGTTGTTTGTCAGGTAAGGCTTCGGGACCGACAAGTTTTACGATGTTTTTAAGGTCATCTTCAGCCTGAAGTATACGCATGGCTTCTTCACGATAGCTATTCCAGTTTTTATCAACTTCTTTATGCCACCATTCAGCGAGGTCTTGAATGTAGCCGCTGTAGCTTGACATCCAATTGATGGATGGATAGTGTCTTGCCGCTGCAAGTTCAGCGTCTAGTGCCCAGAAAACTCGAGTAAAACGTTTTGTATGTTGAGTAACTGGCTCTGAAAAGTCACCGCCTGGAGGGGAAACGGCTCCGATAGCACAGATGGAACCGACGCGTTTGTCTGAACCTAAAGTTTCAACGACGCCCGTGCGTTCATAGAATTCTGCGAGACGTGATGGCAAGTAACTTGGGAAGCCTTCTTCAGCCGGCATTTCTTCTAGACGCCCCGAAACTTCTCGGAGTGCTTCTGCCCATCTGCTTGTAGAGTCCGCCATCAAAGCAACCGCGTAACCCATGTCGCGGAAGTATTCGGCGAGGGTGATGCCGGTGTAAATGCTGGCTTCGCGGGCAGAGACAGGCATGTTGCTGGTGTTTGCAACAAGGACTGTTCGCTCCATAAGCGGATGCCCAGATGTTGGATCGATGAGTTTGGGGAAACTATCTAACACATCGACCATTTCGTTGCCGCGTTCTCCGCAGCCAACGTAAATAATAACGTTGGCATCTGACCATTTTGCTAGTTGCTGCTGAGTTACGGTTTTTCCTGAGCCGAAGGGACCAGGAATGGATGCACTTCCACCTTTAGCAACTGGGAAAAAGGTGTCGATGACACGTTGCCCAGTGATTAGTGGAGAACTCGCTGTTAACCTTTTTGCGTGGGGGCGCGGTTCTCTAACTGGCCACCTCTGAAGCATGGACAAATCAACTTTAGTGCCATTTGATTCAATGGTGGCGATTGTTGCTGTAATTGTATAGTCGCCTTCTGGTGCAAGCTCAACAAGTTTGCCTTGAACGTTAACGGGAACCATTACACGGTGCTCAAAGAGTGCGGTTTCTTGTACTACCCCGAGTATGTCCCCGCCTACGAGTTTAGCTCCAACCTTCGCCGTTGGTACAAAAATCCATTTTTTAGATCGAGAAAGACTCTTCACTCCTGCTACTTGTTTGATAAAGGGACCTGTTAGGGTTCTTAGTTCTTCAAGGGGTCTTTGAATGCCGTCAAAGACGTTACCAACAATGCCTGGAGCAAGCTCCACTGAGAGGGGGCTTCCCGTGCCCAAAACTGGTTCGTCGAGTTTGAGCCCAGATGTATTCTGGTATACTTGAATGGTTGCGTGTTCTCCTTCTAAACGAATAATTTCTCCGATCAAACGGTCGTTACCAACTTCGACCATTTCATGCATAACGGCTTGAGCCATACCTTTAGCTTCTACGACTGGACCTGCAACTCTGATTACGCTTCCTTTAACAGGCATTTTAAACAGACTCTCCAAACAAAGTTTTTGCCAATTCAACACGTAAAACCGGTTTAAGTTCTTGCAAACGATTATCCAACGTGACATTATAGATTATTTTTCCGTCTTCAGTCTGGATTATACATCCCCCAAGGAAATCGCCGGTTTTTTCGGACAGTTTCAATTCACAATGCAACTTCTTAGATAAACGTTTCAGGACATCTGGGGGTATCCAATCTTTATCTTTAGCGTTTACCTGTATGACGAGGTATTTTTGGCCGATCCTTTCAATTGCATTTTGCATGTTCTTGAGCAAATAATCGTGATATTCCTCAGACTCCACGAAAGCCTTCAACTTAGCCAGAGACTTCTCGAAAGCGGCATCGACTAAATCTTCTTTTGTCTGAAGCAAACGATTCCTTATTTCTACTTCAGTTACGGAGGCAATTTTCCGTTTTTCAGCTTCTGTGTTCGCCTTGGCTTGGGAAATTACTGCTTTGAAGTTTTGGTCTGCCCGCTCTTTTGCTGCCTTCAAGGTTGCCTTCGCTTCTTGTTCCGCAGCTAAAATCAAAGCTTCCGCTTCTTTCTGCACATCGCCCACAACAACTTTTGCGATCGCTGAAATGCCATCTTTAACGCTCATGCCAATTTCACCGTTATATTTTGATTCCTAAAATTTTACTTACAATGTCCGATAGCTGCGTTTTATTTGAGGTACCCTTACTACCCGGAATCTGTACGATTAGGGGTGTTATTCGCTCCTGACGTAATTTATCAACTTCATCCCGCATTGAGGGACCATTTGCGAATGATTCGCTTATAATTATAACGCCGATGTCGCTTCGTGCAAGCGCTTTATGCAGTGCTTGTATCGCTTCGTCGTCTGTGGAGACTTCAGTGCCTTCAACTCCAACAAGTCTAAAGCCAGTAATCATGTCACTGTCCCCAATTACATAGCCAATCATTTCATCGCCAAATATAACTTTAAATGTTCGGTGGTAAATCAAACATTCTGTTAAAAATGTTGCGACCAGAAAGAATGACCTCTACATCTATAATCTGCGTTAGAAAAGACGTGGAGCTGGTTTTGGAAGCACTCAATAACTTTGGAGAATTCCACATCGAACAGACGGCTCAAGACAACGCAGGTTTAAACGAATACAACCAGAGCATCCAGAAGGCCGAAGGGTCCATCGCAGACCTCAACACTTTAACTAATCAGCTTATAAAAGAAAAATCAAGTCTTTTCAGTATTTTTAAGCTGCCACAAATGACTAAAACCCAGGTTACAGCAGAGAATTGGCAAACTCTTTTAGAAGACACAAACCAAAAAATTTTAACCCTGAAAAAAGAAACAGACAGCCTCAACGAAGCTCTTTCTAGCCTGCAAGAAAAAACCGAACAACTAAACCGCATCAAAAACATGTTAGAAAGGCTCAAAATCATGGATGCAGACCTTGCCGCCATCGAAGATTTAAAGCTAATTTATGTTGCAGTAGCCAGCGTACCAACAAAAAACGTTTCAGGGTTAGAAACAGCCCTCACAGGATACCCAATTTTTATCAACCGATGCTCCATAACTAAACAAGAATCCTTCATGTGTTTAGCCCTCCCAGCTAAACATCAAGCAAACATCGAGAAAATCCTAAGAACATACCACGCCGAAATCTTTCACATCCCCAAAGAGTTACCGCACGACGTAAATGAAGCGCTAAAAGAAGTTAACAAACAAACAAAAGAAAACACAGATAAAGAAAAAGCATTTAATGATTCATTAAGTAAACTAGGCGAAGAAAACAAGGACAATATTGCCTCGCTGAAGGAAACTTCAGAGAACATCCTTACTCTTCTGCAGGCTGAAAGAAAAATACTCCAGTCAGGTCACCTTGCAACTGTTCGGGGATTTGTACCACAGAAAAAATTTCAAGAACTCAACGAAAAAGTTACTGGAATGCTTGAAGGAAAAGTTTTGGTTTTGAAAAATGAAGTCCCCGAATCTGATGATCCTCCGACAAAAATAAACCACAACAGGTTTATCAGGCCTTTCGAAGAACTCACAAAACTCTACGGTTTACCACATTACGACGAAGTAGATCCAACGCCTCTAATGGCGATAACTTTCCCGATTATTTTCGGGTTGATGTTCGGCGACCTTGGACACGGATTAATCCTGCTGTTTGGCGGATTAACAGTTGGGTACCTAATCAAAGGAAACAGAGCCATGAAAAACGTCTGTTACATCATGGCAGCCTGCGGGTTAGGCGCAAGCGTCGCAGGAATAGTGTTCGGAGAAGCTTTCGGGCAACCACTGCCATGGGGACCACTGTGGATTAACCCCACCGAAAACCCCACTGTAAATGTGTTTACATTCATAATATTCAGCCTCTTTGTCGGCGTAATACAGATAACGAGCGGCATAGTTCTTGAAATGACCAACTTTGCATTAAAACACCATTATGCCGACGCCCTCTTAACATCTGGGCCAAAAATTGCCTTCTACTTCGGCGGAGTTTACCTAATTGCCGCTTACCAACTAAATTTCGGCGCATGGCTAAGCGGTCCTATTCTTTGGCCTTTACTAGCGTTCATTGTTCTAGTGGTGGGAAAACCATTGTATTTGAAGGCTACAAAACCCGCGGTGCCCCATGGCGCCGAACATGCAGAACAAGATACCTTATCGGGTAGACTCTTTGAAGGCGGAGACTTAGTAACCCGCCTGCTCAGCAACACCATATCCTACAGCCGTATCCTTGCGTTGCTTATGGCTCACTGGGCACTGCTCCTGGTAACCTACACCGTAGCAGGCCTAGTCAATCCTGTTGGATCCACTTCAGTGTTAACTTTTGCCTTATCTGGCGTCGTCATAGTATTCGGAAACATTTTCGTATTGGCACTCGAAGGATTAATCGTGTTCATCCACACCTTGAGATTGCACTTCTACGAGTGGTTCAGCAAATTCTACTCTGGCACCGGAGTAGAATTCCATCCATTCAAGCAAAACTTCCTCCACACGAAACTTAAATTAAAGAAAACAAAAATTGAAAATTAAAATAAAAGTAAATTACGAATGTCATCTGACTTCATGCCAGATTCTAGGCCAACACTTATAGTTGCAAGGTTATGAACTTCTGCTTCTTTCTGCGTCATAAATGCAAGCGGTGCCCCAATGTTGAAAGTTTCGCTAATTACGGATGATTTAGCATGTTGAAACACGGCTTTCTTGAGGGCTTTTTCCGCAGTTGCCATTGTTTCCACTGGAGTTTGCGTTTTAACAAAGAACTTGACATAATAGCTGCTGAGAACGATTTTGAGGGCTGCTTCATAATCAATTGCGGAAACCAAAGCATCCATCGTTGATTTATCAAGGTGGAGGTAGTTTTGAGGAATGACAAGCCGCAAGTAGTTGGTTTCGTAATTTAATGCTTTTCCCCTCAGCAACGTCACCAATGTGAAACCGTCGTTTTCTACGCTTGCATAAAGGTTTGCGTAAGGCTGATCTTTAGGGGGAAGGCTCGAGTAAACCTCGTAGAGCTTTTCGAAAAAAAACTTGTCCACAAATACATCAAAAGAGGCTGTTGAATTGTTTTCTTCAAAGTTTTTCAGTCCCATACTCAAAGGTAAAAAATATTCTGTACCCTTAAAAGCATGAATCATTTGGGCGGGTGCAGAAGCTTTAACGGCTTCCTCCATGACCACGCGTCTTTTAAAGTAATCTTCCACAGAAAAGTGAACCTTCGCAGCCTTTTGCTCAGGAGACAGTTTGGCACTTGTTGCTTTCATTAGTGCCTTTATGTTCTCAATTTCAAAGCGTAAAAGATACAGAGTCAAGTATTTTCTTGCTTCTTTAGGCGAATACTTGATTATTTTTATATAAGAGTCTATTAAATTTTCGTTGAACACTTTTTCAAGTTTACGGCTTGTGAGTGGCGGGGACAATTTGGAGAGTTGCTCTTGGTAACTTGTATCTCGAAGTTGAGCTACAAAGTCGATAAGAGTTTTACTTTCTGCAAGCGCCTTAAGTTTGGCTTCACTGATAAGCTTACTTCTTTCAACGCCGATTTTAGCTAAAACCGAAGCATACTGCGTTGTCTGAGTCAAAGTGCAGAATCCTCAAGAACAGCATTCACAACTACTAAAACCGCTTTATCCATGCGTTTTTCAGCTTTTGATTTCAGGTTCGCCACAGTTTCCTCATTAGCTTTAAATTGTTCATTGCGGTCACGATTAGCTTCCTCAATAGCCATCAAGTGAAGCTTCTGTGACTCAGCCTCAGCATACGTTTTGCTGTTTTCAACCAATTTTTCAGCATCCTTCTTTGCGAGAAGAACCATCTTTTTTGCCCTATCTTGAGCTTCGCCTCGGATTTGCTCTGCTTGAGCTTCGATTTTTTTTAATTCATCCCAAACTTTTTCCATTATTCCACAGGCGTTATAGGTTTGAAGGTCTTTTATGTTTCTTGCGGTTTCTAAAGTTTCTTGTTAAGCACCGCTGAAATGTCTAATTAATCAAACATATATTAGGTTAGCATCAGTTAAGGGGCGAATTGGGAAAAGGCATTTAAAAAGGACGCTATTATTTATTAAAAAAACTGGACGATTAACTAATGGTGAAGAGAAAAGAAGAGAATAAAATACTCAACCTTGAAAAAGTCAAGCATGACTTGAGCTTTGATTATCACTCTTCACGTTTCTTCTCACTGCTTTTTCTGGGAATCTACGTTGTGGCTATAACTATTTTCTGCATAGAATACGAGGTTATTCCTGGACCAGAATTTCTTGTCTTGGGCATATTGTTCTATGCGTCTTATAATAAACGAACTTGGAGTGCCTTAAAAGATTGGTTGCCTTTCGTCACGGTGTTTATTTCTTATGAAATGATGTATAGTTTCGTTGGAACCATATCAAAATTCAACCTTCACGGTGGGCCTCAAAACTTAGATATGCAGATGTTCGGTCAACTTCCGACCGTATTTCTGCAGCAAAACTTTAGGTTCGAAGCTTTAGATTACATAGGAGCAGTCTTCTACGGAATATACTTCTTTGTACCAACCGTGTTTGCCTTTATTGTTTGGAGAAAAAGCCCAAAGAACTACTGGAAATACATCGTTGCTTTCGGAGTACTAACCTATAGTGCATTGATTACTTTTCTATTTTATCCTGTTTCTCCTCCATGGATAGCAGTTGCAAACGTTACAAGAATCTTAACCGGATCAGTCGATGTGAATCTTGGGCTTCCTGTTTACAAGACACTGTTTGACTTTTTAGGTGGCAACCTTTATGCGGCTTTTCCCAGCATGCATTCAGCTATGCCATGGTTAGTTTTCCTCTTTGCCTTCAAAATTTGGCGTTGGAAAGCTCTACCAGTTGCCATAATTCCCGTTGGAACTTGGTTTAGCGCAGTCTACCTTGGCGAGCATTACTTCGTAGATGTTTTAGGCGGAATAGCATACGCTACTATAGCCTTTGTTGCAGTGGAGAAACTATTGCCTGTGCTTTCGAAGAGAATTGACATTTTAAAGAAACATGTACCTGCTTAACTGAGGTTTTGGCAAATTATTAAAATAGTGGGCGGCATCAGAATGCTTGAACCCAGAGTAGTTATGTTGAATGGGTTTAACTTTTTAAACTAGTGAAGAACTTGGGGCAAATTTAAATTCTACTCCGACCTAAGGCACATAACAAACGGTAATATTCATGAGACGCATCCCAACGCAACTCTTTGGACCAGTATGCAAAAACCCTCAACTCGTAAAGAGCTTTGCCCGAGGTTCATACCGGCAATTCGTTAAATCCAGACTGGATTACCGAAATGACGATGGAAGCAGTTCTTCTCTTTGGCTTTTGAGCCTACGCATTACGCATCGCTGTAATCACAGATGCGCAATTTGCGCACAATGGGGCAAGAATGGATACAACGCAAGAGAGGATACTCCAAAAGTTACAGGCGAAGTTCCCATTGAAACCTACAAAAAAGTAATAGATGAAGTTGCACCCAAAAAAGTCCACGTATACATAACGGGCGGCGAACCCTTCCTCTATGAACCGCTAGTCCCCCTTGTCAACTACATGAAAGAAAAAGGATTAACCGTTCAGATTGTTACAAACGGAGTTGGATTGGAAAAGAACGCTGAAACCATAGTTGACAACGGCTGGGACATGATTTGCGTTTCTTTCGACGGCCCCAAAGAGGTCCATGATAAATGCCGTGGCACCCCAGGAGCCTTAGAAACGGCAACACGGGGAATAACGGCGATCCAAAAACTCAAGAAAGAGAAAAAAACCAACAAACCAGGCATATACGTTTTAACAACAATATCCAAGAACAACGAATCAACATTGGTTGAAACAGTTAAAGAAGCAGAAAAACTGCGTCCTGACGGCATGATAATTTATTACTCCTGGTTCACCAAAGAGTCAATCGGACAGAAACATACGAAACTAGCAGAAGAAAAGTTGGGAATAACACCCTTCGCTTGGAAAGGCTATGTCCGCGACACATCAATGTTAGATATAGAAAAAATTATCACACAGGTACAAGAAATAAAATCTGGAAAATTCAAAACGCCAGTTCTCTTTGTTCCAGACCTAAAACCCGAGCAGATTCGAACATACTACACACAGCCAGAAAACTTTTTCGGATATAAAAAATGCGTTTCACCCTGGTTCCAATTAGACATAATGCCCAACGGAGACACCGTTACATGCCGAGACTTCCCAGACTTTGTCACAGGAAACATCAAGGAATCAAGCATACAAGAAATATATAACGGAGAAAAACACCGCAAATTTAGGCAAGCCCTCAAAAGCTGCGACGACGGAGTTTTTCCCATATGCTCTCGATGCTGCGGTTTGATGGGGTATTAACAGTGGCTTTCCAATAAGGAGAGAAAACATTGATAGAAAAGCCGTTACCGACTTTGCTCAAAAAAGATGCCGAAAAAAAGCAACATAAACTATCCTATTCATCCAAATTAGGTCCTATCGATGTTGCCCTCCTCACCATGAACAGCGAACGCATGTTAAAAGAATGCATCAACTCCATCTACGAGAACATCCCAGTTAAAAACCTAATTATCATCGATGGATTCAGCACAGACTCAACGGTAGATATAATCAAAGAATTTCAAGAAAAATACGGCAATGTTACCTTCCTTCAAGAAAAAGGAACAAGAGGAAGCGCCCGGCAGACTGCAATTCACAGGGTAAAAAGCGACTGGTTCGTTTTCGTGGATAGCGATGTGGTTTTGTCAAAGAACTGGTTTGCTGAGGCAGAAGAGCTGATTAAGGATAATGTGGGCGCAGTTTGGGGAATAGAAATTTGGTCAGTTTTGAGAGGATGGAAAGTCCTAAGTCTTTTTGAGAGAGTTACACTAAAAATATTTGAAAAACGAGGCGGCACACACGACACGCTTATTCGGCGGGCAACGGTTGAAGACATCAAAATACCCTTTGCGCTGCACACTTACGAAGATGGATACATAAAAGATTGGATAGAGAAAAAAGGCTACAAAGTAATGGGCGTATACGAACCCTACTGCATCCATTATCGACCTGAAGAAGTTTGGACAGTTCAGAAACACGTTGAATTCATGGTCAGCGACCTAAAATATGCGGTTCACCGCCCGATACTACTGCTTTCATATGCCTTCTATTCAGCCATAGTTGGCTACCAAATTCTCGCAAGCAAACGTCCAAACGGCGGTTCCCAAAAGAAATAGTCGCGGCAAGCTTATTTCTTAACTATCGACTTTCCTCTTAAAGCAAAATTGGGTTATCTCTTGACACATTTTCCTGAAGCTGGGTCATAGTGGTTGCTATCAGAGTAATCGCAGTTTTTGCAATCATCTTTTATGTCTTGTCCAAAAGGGCAACCTTTCAAATCTGCCATTCAAACAACACCTTTTTGTTTATCTGATGTTAATTGTTATTTAAACTGAATCCTAAAAATTAGTGTTTTGAACGTTGGAAAGCGATAGTTTTTTGGTAAGGCATAAAAACTAAATGAGTATTTACTGCTAATTCAAGGAAGCAAATGGCTATTCCCAATACGTTTAAAGTTACAACGCAGGATGCATACAACTATGCAGCAAGCAAAATGTTTGCCGACCAGCAACTCTGCATGATAATAAAACTCAGCGGAATGCTCGACGAGAACGTACTTGCAAAAGCTGTCAGGTTGACAATGGATTTGGAACCTGTTTTGGGATATAGATTTGTGGAGAATTGCGTTTCCCCCTTTTGGGAACGCAGGGATGACTTAGACCAGAGAAATCTTTGTTCAGTGACTGAAACAGAATCGCCAGAGCAGGCAATAAGTGCGTTCATTAATGAGGCGATTCATGCGGATATTGACCCTCAAGTGGCTTTGAGGGTTGTAAGGGAGAAAGAAGCTGACACAGTTTGCATAAAACTGAATCATTCCGCTTGTGACGCAGGCGGTCTCAAGGAATATGTCTGGTTATTATCTGACGTTTACAGCATGCTTGCTACTTGTGGAAGAACCTCTATTCAGCCGAATTTAGGTAGAAGAGACCAAAGTCAAATCGTTGAGCTCACAAAAAACCCTAAAACCCTCGCAATGAAAGGTTTTCCAACCCCTACTTGGGCTTTCCCACAAAAAGCAGGCATCCAACGATTGCATGTATTCAGCACCATTTCAAAAGACCAATTTAAAACTATAAAGCAATATGCCACCGATAAAAAAGCAACAGTAAATGATTTGCTCTTAACTGCGCTTTACCGAACTTTCTTTGCCATAAACAACATAACCGAAGACAAACCAATGATACTTCAGGTTTCCATAGACCTAAGACGCTACCTTCCCGACCACAAAGCAGAAGCGATTTGCAACCTCTCGGGTGCAATCTACACTGCTTTGGAACGAAAAAGTGGCGAAAATTTTGAGGGTACTCTCGCAAGAGTTGTGGCTTCTATGGAGAAACTGAAAGCAAACTACCCGGGTCTTGAGAGCGCAGCGGGCTTGGAGTATCTGTTTAGTCAAGGCTACGCGGGCATGGAGAAGTACATGGTGCAGTCTGCGGAGATGGGCAAAAAGTACAGCGTAACGTTTCCATTGCTGTCAAACTTCGGAGTTCTCCGCGACTATCATTTTGGAGAGTTGCAGATGACTGGTGGTTACATTTCGAGCCCTATTATGTATCAGCCGGGGTTTATGCTGGGAGCCACTACATTCAACGCCAAAATGACGCTTTCAGTTGGATTCTGCGGAGAAGAAAACATCAAATCGATAAGATCATTCTTTGATACCTTCATTGCAGAACTGCCTAAACAGTGTCAAAAACGTTGAGATTACTCGGGTGACTGAATAAGCATGAATAATAGTCAAAACTCAAAACATTGGTGAAAGCGTTGTCGTTACATTGCCCAAGGATCTGGTGCAAGATTAAAAAATATGTGGAAATATGTTTGTGAAGATTACGATTCGGAAATGTTCAAAAAATGTGAGCAAATTGGATAATTCAGCTTCATCCGACGACCCGTGGAGACTACTCGAGTGAAGTTGAAAATCAACAAAAAAGACCTAAATTTCATCCCTGATCTCAGCTACAAGTAGCCCGGGAGAGATTCGAACTCTCGTCAAGGGCTCCAGAGGCCCCTATGCTTGACCACTACACCACCGGGCTTTAGACTTCCAAAATAAACAGGGTTCCAATTATTAACTTTAACTTTCCGCCGACTCAGCCGCTTTCTTCTTGGCTTCCCGTACACAGTAGCATTCTTGACTAACCTTGTTATAGGCCTCACAGCGCCAGAGTGTATCCACAATTGGGCTTTTGTTCTGCCAGTAGCGAGTAGAACAGAACACTTTACTGGGGTAATCGTAGCAGTTGTGGCTGTCGCAGTTGCCGCAGAATTTTTCTTCACCGTTGTTTTCCATGTTAAGTTCCCTTGCCCATGCGTTTTTCACGTTGCAAAAATGAGTCACGTTTAAAATCCTTGCCCAGACGCTCAGTTGCTGATGCGACAAGAAATGGAAAAACCATCAGTGCCTCTCCGATAATCATTACGTGGTCGGCTGAACCCTTCATTTTTCCCCAACTCACAGTCTCCTCGAGTGTTGAACCTGACAAGCCGCCTGTTTCAGGTCGATCAAGGGTAATTACTACAGCGTAGTCTAAGCCTTTTTTGGATGCAAGTGCCGAGGATTGGATAGTGTTGCGTGGAACTCCTCCGCCGATAACTATCATGCCATTCTTGGGCGATCGAGCACAGATACCACAAATTGTCGGGACATCTTTGAACGCATCTAGCAGAAGGACTGATTTCTGGTCTTTTTGGGAAGCATGTAACCAGTGGATGAAACCGAATTCTGAGTCGCGCACAGAGGGAAGGAAAATGGGCACATTCTCTTCGTAGGCAGCCCTCAGAATACTGTTTTCGTCGGTTAAACGTTTGCCCAATTCATAGGTGAACTCGTCTGAAGCTAAACTCTCCCCTTTGCGTTCCTTGGCGATGTCTGCGTACATCTCGGATAGTTTAAAATCCAATCGAACATAGTCCTCTTCTGGCACGAAAATATCGTAGATTCGGAACAAGTGGTACTTGTATAGTTCAGTGTCGTTTACGGCCCAGCCGCCCTTGTAGTGGTGTCCGCCAACGGCTTCTATGGCATCATGAACCATGCAAGCACCCGTGCTTACAATCACATCGACAAGATGGTTTCGGATCAAATCTGTGACTAATGTCCGCATACCTGCTGGAACCACGGCGCCCGACAAAGCCAAGAAGATGGTACAGTCTTTTTCCCTTAGCATTTTCTCGTAAATGTCACATGCAGCTGAGAGCCGTCCAGCGCCCAATGACCCTGAATTCTTGAACTGTTGCATCAACTGGTCCACTGTTAATGTGCCGTTTATTTTTATGTGGTTTACGGGTTCTTTGAGGTATTCTTTACGATCCATCAATGTGCGCCTAAAGGTTATTTATTGAGGGGTGTATGGAAATAGTTTTCGATTTTCAAAGTGAAAAATTTAAGGAAAAAATAATTATTGCCATTTTGAAGAAAGCTTTTCCTGAACCTCTTTTAGCTGTTCTTTGGATAGGTAGTATTTTCTGTTGATCTCCACAAAGATGCCGCTTTCTCCCAGCCGTCGATGCATCACTTGCTCAAAGCGTGGAGGCAGCCCAAGTTCCGGGGCAGTCAGGCTTTTTCTGGTGTAGTGGCTCCTTTCAGTTTGAACTTAGCAATTATTTCTATTAGTCGTTCGCGGATTTCTTCTCTTCGCCTAAACACTAAAAGACTGTCTCATTTTTTCAATAACGCCAATATGCCGCCGATTACGCCTAGGATTAAGCCGATGAGCCAGCCGCTGCCGACAAGGATGCTTAGCACAGAGAAGATTAGAACTAATACTGCACCAGTAGCTTCCATCTTATTGTAAATCAAGTAGACACCAACTAAGATTAGAATCGCAAAAACCACTGCGACACCGCCAATTATATTTAGCGCTATCCCAGCGAGGAACCTATGGCGTACTTCGTCTGAACCAACGAAAGTGATAACGTCGCTAGTTACAATTCTAATGAGTCCCCGCATTAAGATCAGTACCGCTCCTACGATGGAAAATACGATGCCTAAGGTCGCTCTGCGAGGTTTAGAAGCTGGTTGTGTGCTTGGTTGCTGCAAAAATTCAGTGCTCCTTACAGCAAGGGAGCGATAGAGGCGATAAAAGGTTTCTTCCAAATTTGCAATTATTTTAAGCAAACCGATTTGGATCATAACAGTGGTTCCATTTAGGAACCTATGAATGGAGGTTGGTTTGGCGTTTTCAATAACCAACAAGGTGGCAAAATGCCTTGTGATTGTCTATACGTTACCACACAGACTTAATTGCCTTAAAATCTGAGTATGTTTGGTGAACTGATTTTGATTACCGAAAACATGCTTGACCCTTTAGACGTTGCGAGCAACGTTTACAAGTTTAAAATGGAAAATGACCGCGTAAGATTATTTGATGTTACATTCAGGATTGGGGACAAAGCCGTGATGCATCATCACCCTGACCATATTGTGTACGTGATTGAGGGCGGCAAAATGAAGCTAACATCACAGGGTAAAACCGATGTTTTAGACTTAAAAAATGGCGACGCAATTTTCCTCAATGCCCAGTCACATGAAGCACAAAACATTGGCCAGTCCACGATTCAGCTTTTGGTCGTTGAACTAAAGAAGTAACGTAAAATAGGCGCTTAACTCTTATTTTTTTGGGGGACACTATTGTCAGCATCATTTAATCAGGAAACCGATTGGAACTACCGCAAAACAGACCAACGTCTAATTGTAATAAAAACAAAGAACGAAAACATACACAAAGCGGCTGCCTTAGATGTTCTAACAAACTTAACTTTCTCCATCGACATCCCAGAAAACATAACCATTGAAGATTTGTTACAAGAAAAGGAATATTTGGCGCAGCTAAAAGTCTACACTTCAAAAAACCTTGAGGGAATCGATAAGGAATTCTTCAATTTTTTTGATGCCCTAGATGTTGACCAAGCTATGGAGGACTTCATCAAGGCTTATTGGGTTTATCCAAGCAAAATCCACTTTGAACTCGAAACCATCGAAGAACCATAGTATTTAGCAATTGTTTGTTTACGTGAAAGTTACGGTTCCAGCAATGCCTGTCAATGCATCAGGGGATAACTCGTAAACCATAACGTATTGCTCAGGAATCAAAGGAATATGCTTAATACCAAAAAGCGCCGAGGATTTAAAACCAAATCTACCATAAAACGCTGGGTCACCAACCACAAAAACAGTCGTATACCCCAAGTTTTTTGCATATTCAAAACTTTTCGCAACTAGTTTTGAGCCAATTCCATTTTTACGGTACTCTAATGCCACGCAAAGAGGCCCCAACAAAAGAGCTTCAAATTTAGAGCCGCCCGTTGCCACAAAAGTTTTAGTAAGCATAATGTGAGCGACAAGCTTTGCGTTTTGTTCTGTTACTAACGCAAGTTCAGGAATATAGTTACTGCTGGCACGAAGTTTTTTCACGTAATCTTGTTCGGCTCTATTAGATACTTTGGCGGTTTGAAAAGCAGTTTTAACTAAAAAGAATATGCTTTGAAAATCTTCAGGTTTTTCCTGTCTTATTATCAACGTTTCAGCCTCTAAACGAGAAGAAAAGAGAGGGTTATCTTAGTACCATGTTGACGAATTTTTCTGGGTTAAACAGTTCCAAGTCCTTGTAGGTTTGCCCAACTCCGATGAACAAAATGGGCTTTTGAGTTACATAGGTTACGCTTAATGCTGAGCCGCCTTTCACGTCGGCGTCCACTTTGGTGAGGATAGTTGCGTCGATGCCAACGGCTTTATTGAATTCTTCTGCCTGCATAACCGCGTCATTACCAATAAGTGAATCCACAACAAAAACTGTCAAGTCGGGCTTTACAACGCGTTTAACTTTTATAAGTTCATTCATCAAGTTCTGGTTAGTTTGCATTCTTCCCGCAGTATCAATCAAAACTATGTTGATGCCATGAGCTTTTGCGTGGCTAACCGCATCGTATGCGACTGCTGCCGGGTCACCGCCATAGATACTTTTCACTACACGCATGCCCAAGCGTTTGCCATGTTCTTCTAACTGCTCAATGGATCCCGCACGGTAAGTGTCAGCGGCAGCAAGAATCACTGAATAACTTTTGTCGCGTAGAAAATGGGCCACTTTGGCTATGGTGGTGGTTTTTCCAGTGCCGTTTATACCTACAAACATTAAAGTGAAAGGTTCTTTCTTTTTGCGTTTCTCTTCTGCCAGTTGCAACAGGTCAATTCGTTTGTTGGTCAACATAACTTCCAAGAGGACTTGCCGCAGGTTGTCTTCAACGATTTTTTTACGGTCATCTAAACGTTTAACCGAAATACCCGACAAACGCTTTTCAAGTTCATCGCAGATTTTGTCAGCAACTGGAAAAGCAACATCGTTTTCGGCTAGACTCATTTTAAAATCAGATAAAATAGGAGATAGATTTTCTGTTTTAAGCTCAGTTGTGGTTACCTTGGTTACTAACCCTTTAAACCCCGACTTGAGCTTCTCAAACATCGAGCTATTGTTTCCCTTCTCTTGTCGCAAGCAGAGTTTCGAGTCTGCTTCTTCCAGAGTTGATGCGGTCAGCCACTTGACTTAGTTGTTGTTGAGCTGCATGCATAGTTTTTTCCAGTTCATCTAAGCGTTCTTTGAGAGCCGCTTTTGCTTCGGAAAGGTTTTTTTCCACTGATACGCCTGCGCCGACACCTATGATTACTTTGTTTGTATCTGCAAGCTTAACTTTAATGTAAGAGCTTCCGCCGATTGGAACTAGCATTTCAGAGCTTTCTTTCTCGTTCTCGATGCCGTCAAGCGTCATATTAGCATAGTTTATGTCAGTTAGAGCTGCGTTTACCATGCTTATGCGTTGCTGAAGGGCATCCGCAGTTTGTTCTAAGTAACGCATTTCCATGCTGAGACGACGAAGTTCTTCTTCAGCTTTGTCTGCTCTATGTGCCAAGCGACTATGCCCCGCCCATTATTTTCTTCAAGATGGGGTTTTGGACCTGATCTACCGTTATTTCCTGTGAGCTTGTGATTTTGATGTGGTAACGTTTTACGCGGTGGCGGCTGCCTATTTCAGCGTAAACTCTCTCAACTGCATGTTCGCTTTTGTCTGCTAAGAGTTCTCTAACGAATGGAGTAGATAGTCGGGGCTTGTTGATTTCGCCTGTTACTTTGTAAGCTTTCATTTTTCTTCTTCCTGCACAACATCCAGTGCGTTCCCAATTATAAACATCTCGGGTCCAGTTGTCATAGAACCAGCTACTGCAGCATGACTATTAGCGATTAAGCCAGTACCAACATAGGGGACCCCACAGTTTATGGTGCCGACGTCAACAGGCACTTTGAGGACAGATTCTAAGGTTTTTCTCTCGTCATCCTTCAGCAAAGGGTGAGCTAAAAGGCCTTTGTTTGTAGCTACAGCCAATGAGCCAACGTAGGGTAACCCTGCGATTTCTGTGGGCACCGCTTCCAAACCTAAGGCTTTGGAGATTTTTTTGATTTCAGCCTCTTTGAAGCGTGGATCAACTACTGCACCTTTGTCGCTTGTTAAAATCAAGTTTCCATACGCGGTTTTTTTGGAATCCATGACTGTGATGTTTCCTTCATAAACCGATTTTAACGCTGCTAACTCTTCTTCGCGGATGCCGTTGGAAACCAGCATGCCTGTAGAGTTTGCGCATACCAGTGAACCTGCGAGGACTGAACCGCTAATGGATGTGTATGCAAGCTTCACTTTTAGCCAGTCCGCGATTTCCTGCGCTTTCTGCTGTGGCACCATTCGAGGAATCAACACTATGTTCTCTGTTGCAAGCGAATACACGCCTATGCTTGCGCTCCCAACGATGCTTGATAAGTAAACTGTCAAGAATTAAATCTCCTGATGAATGTTCTGTTAGCGAAAGTTTCATGCGATACTCCTTTTTTTAGATTGCGGTTAATAAAGCCTCAAAAACCTTTAGAGCATGGCAAACCAAAGCCCTTTGAAAGACTAAGAGAGAGATATTGTTTTGGTTCTTTGGGCACTCAACCGTGCGTTGAAAATCTGGCTAAAGCCGCACAGTTTCCACTGAGCCAAAAAAATAAAATAAAAAATAAAGAAACAGTTATTGTGTTTCCGCTAAATAGACGGTTACGTTGCCATCTTTGTCTTTGGTTACGCGTGTCTTGATTTTTCGTGGAGGCTTCTCTATGCCGCGGTCCCAAACTTTCTCGTTAACTTCTTTGCTGATGATTAGTTGCGGCAGTTCCTCTTCTTCCTCTTCTTCAGAAACCTTAATGGCAAGTTTCATGTGTTTGGTAACAAAGATTTTGATCAATTGCATTGCTCGTGGTGCACGTTTCTTTGGTGGACGAACGAGAGCTCGCGATAATGGGATGGTATAGAATCTTTCTTCTACAATTTCTTCTTCTTTCTTCTTTTTCTTTGGCTTAGCTTCTTTGACAGCTTCGGCTGGTGCAACTTCTTCTTCAGCTGGAACCTGCTCTTTTGTAACAACTTCGGTTTCAGGTTCCTCTTCTGGCACAGCTAACTCTTCGAGTTCTTCTTCTTTTGGTACTTGCTTAGCTTGGGTTCCTTTAGACATCGCGATCTAATTCTCCTATGCCTTTATTTTCCTGGTTCGCCAATTGCGTCTCTGCTTAGGATTATTCCTAACTTTACCGTCAGTTCTGGCAATTACCCATGTTGGAACAGACTGTGATTCTTTGCCAGCTTTGGCTAATCTGAGTTTTTTTGCTGTTGGTTTAACTCTGGCCATCTTCTATATCCTTCTAATTTTTGTCTCTCGCTTCCGTGATTGAAGCTGAACTAGGATAGATTTGAGCTGTGCATCTGACAGTGGAATAGGCAACTTTCCTGTTTGCGCCATCTCAATCAGCTGCATCTCAATGTTCTCAGCGAAGTCTTTTTTAACCATTTTCAGGTTATTTAGCCTTTGCCGAGCTTCGGGTGTCAATATCTTAGCCATTAACGCCTGTTTTTGATCTTCCATCTGCTGTTCTGCTTGAGCTTGTCTTTGCTCGTCACTTACGCGACTTTGCATCGACAAAAGTTTTCGTTTACGAATCTGCTCAAGCTCATCATCAGACATTGTCCTATTCGCCTTGATATTTCTTGAGCTCAGGTACAGTTTTAACTATTTCTTTTGATAAGTCCCCAGCAACTTCTTGGAGAAGCTTACGTCCTTTAGGAGTCATTACTCTTCCTTTAGGTTTCGAAATCTGGATTAATCCGGCAGTTTCGAGCTGCTGCAGAGTCTTGCGAATTCCGCTTCCACCGGCTTTTTTTACGCGGTCTGGTTTGCTTCCTCTGTTCTTTCTGCCGCCGTAGTCAGCGCGTAGTTTTTCAAGTCCGATTGGACCGTAAATGTATACTTTACGCAGAATCGATGCGCTTCTGGTGTACCACCAGTTGGGGTCTTGCGGCTGCTTCTCAACATGCATGCCTGTTTTAGCGAAAGTCGCCCATGGTAGTGGCTGAACTTCGTCAACGTTTTCCCTAAGGTACTTTGCTAAACGATCGATAAATTTTGAAGCTGGAACGTCATGAGGAGTCGTCAAAGAGTCTCTATCCTTTGGTTTTTCCTTGCAGTTAAACAATGAAGCCTAATATAAATATTCTCTGAATAACAAACAAGCTTTCCAGCCCTCTTTAACCTTAAGTTTTGTTTACAGGTTAACAAAGCAATAAAAACATCTGATGTTTAACTGCAATTACTGCAACATCACGAACAAAAAACACGATGCAAAGAAATTATCGACTCTTAAGAGCAGGATAAAACCATTTTTTTCCCCTAAACTAATTCTATATAATTTTCATAACGTGTTGCTGTATAAGTACAATCACATCATTATTTATTTACAAAGAACATTATGCTCAGTAAGGAAAAGGTTAGCTTAAATGCAAGCGAAGTGTTTCCCCCTCTCTCTTCCTGAATTCGCTTGCGTTTAAGTTAGCCCTTCTCTCTCTTCTCTTAAACCCACAAACAATTTTATTATTGCATCAAATAAAAACTTAGTGACAATAGCTTTTTTGCTTGATTAACTACCGTTTTAGCCATAACAAACCAGATTTTCTTTCAACACTCTAAAAATTAGACGCTAACTCGAAATGCCCAATGCAAGTACGCACTAATATCTTTTGAAAGCACCAAAGAAGGCTCAACATAACAATGCAGGCTGCATTTTTGGCAGTTTTCTATTTTTTTCCAGTCAAAATCAGAAACAGCCCTCTTAATCCCACCCTCAAAAACCGAGACGCTGCTCGCATAATCGTTGTGGACATAACAGGGCAAAACAACTTTTCCATGAGGGTCGATGTTTATCATCGTCCATGGTTTGCAATGCCAGTTTTTCTCTTTAGCCATTACCCTAAAGTAGCCGATTGAATTAACGATGGGGAAGCCTTCTCGCTTCATCTGCATAAGCTTTCGAGCGATTTTCGGTATTTTATCGGTGGCAGGTGAAGATGCGTTAGCGTTGCAGTACTCGTGAGCCACAGCCACTGATATTTTGATACCCAGCTTTTTAGCCAACCGCACTAAGCTTTCTATTTCATCGATGTTTTCAGCCATCACTGTGGTGTTGATGGTTACGGCAACTTTTTCTTTCGCTGCATTTATGCCTCGAATCGCTTTCTTAAAACTTCCATTTACCCCTCGGATTGAATCATGAGTTTTCTCCAACCCATCAAGCGAAACATAAACAACACCGTTAATGTACGGAGCTATCTGATTTATCTTGGATTCAAGGAGTGTACCGTTGGTTATCAGGCTAGTATGCAGAGGTAAAGACCGGGAAAAAGCAAGAATCTCCACCAAATCAGACCTAAGCAGCGGTTCCCCACCTTCAAAAGCGACCCCTACGGCGCCTGAACGATAAATTTCCTTAAGGACCTTTTTTTCCTGTTCCAAGCTTGGGTCTGGGCTGGGTCTTCTCCAAAAGGGACACATCTTGCAACGGAGGTTGCAGTTGTACGTCAATTTGTGGCCGCAGAAAAATGGAACTTTTGCACCCAAAAGGTTTGAGATCAATCCACTATAAACTCTAAACCCCATCCGAAAGTTTTCGGAGAGATGCGGCGTTTTTTTTTCTAAAACAGAATTTTGGGTTACTTGTGTCATCCTTTAAGACCACGGAATTTTGGGATTTAATAAAAACGGGTTAGTTTTTAATGAAGTTACTCTTGCGCTTCCTTTAAACCTAACGCTCTCTTGAACCGAATCAATCTGTTAGCTCCACAGTATCTTCTTTACCTTGACATTTATTTAAGAGAAAATGAAGCCGATGATTAAACCTACTATGAAACCAAGACCTAACGGCAGTATACCTATGAGGAGCGTACTATATTGGATGGCAATTGGACCATATTTGTCTGAGAGAGATTTTAAGGTGCCAAGACTCAGACCGAAAAAGCCCAAGTAGGCAACTATCACAAGTATGACCGCGGCAACAATTGCAATTTTTAAGGATTTATGGACCAAATAGCCAACGATCAAACCAACTATGAATGGAAGAATCATAACAACTATTGTTGGTAAACCGGTATGGTTCCCGAAGTAATGAAATGAATGACATCATCTATCGCGCCCAAAATCCCTAACTCCACAATTAAGTCCTATGTAACATAAAAGGGCTATTAAACATGTGTAGGCAGGGCACCACAGCAACAAAGCGGTATGCAGTTGAAAATTCAGGCTCGACCTTATCGATTGAACTTAATCTACGAATTGACATAAAAAAATAATAACTTTCTTTTTATTTAGGAGAAAGGAGAATTTTGGGCTCTTATTTTTCTTTCTTGATTCCTTTTGCAAAATCATTCACGGCTTTAGTACTCTTCTTGACGCCTCGACCGACTGCTTCTCCTGATTTTTCAGCAACATTTTCAACTTTTTTCTTCTCTTTTGACATTCATATCACCTCTAAAAACAGTTTAATGCAAAAACAAAAAAATTAGGGAAATTCAAATCTGAGCGCCGAAACCAGAAATGGATTTTACCCTCTGTTAGGTGCAAGTTTGAATTGTCGTCGTTGTTTTTTTCCGCGAGATTGTCTGAGTCCTGTTTCGGCTTCGTTAAGTTTCTCAGGTTCTTTTTTGCTCCCTCCACTGTATCGTCCTTGTTGTTTTTTTAGGTGGGTAGTTTGTGTTGGTACTTCTTGCTCGCCAGATTTCTTTTTTTCATTTTCACTCATGCAGGTTTCACCTCAGCTTGCGGTTTTTTTGGAGAAATTAATTTGGATAATTCACGCTCAAGGGTTTAGTTTGTCTTCATTGTAATCGCGGTCCTCGTGAGCTTCCTCTTCTTCTTCGTTTTCGTTTTCTTCTTCAGTTTCGCTTTTTTCTTCGCCTTCAGCACTTGCTTTATCCTCAGCTTGCCCTTTTGGCGGATAAGCCTTATCCAACCAAACCTCAAACTGCACCTTATAATCAGCGCTGGAAAAAGCCCATTCACACAACCCACTAATAACCTTGCCAACGTCTACGTCGTGGTCGTCAGCTAAACCCTTCAAAAATTCTGCCCATTTTACAGGTAAAGAAACAGAAAAACTAGCCATAAAAACAATCTCCTCTAGTTTGATAGTGTCGCGACATATTTAAGCGTCCTTTTCTCACTTGATTGATGTTTGAAATGCCGTTATTCGAATGTTCTGTATGCGGTCGCAAAATGCGTTGCGAGTTTGAGGTTTCATGTACGGGCGATGTTAAACGTAACGTGGATAAGGCGCCTTGGTGCTGCGGCAAAGAGATGATTGAAGCAATCGACGACTAAGCGCTTGAAGGGTTTAATCATGCCGATCTTCTCATTGACGCTATCTTGCGTTAAGTTTCTGCATAGAAGTTCTGTTAGGGATTCAAGTAGGTTGGCTAAGTTTTGGTTTCGTCTTTCTTCCATTTTGCTGGGTCGCGTAAGTTTTGGACTGGCGAATCACTTACGTAACCTTGAGTGGCTTGTGTTTTCTGCTTAAACTTCTGCTCATCTAGCTTTGCCTTGCCTTCTTTGCTACTTAATTCCACGCTATTCTCAAGCTTGTGAATCTTTCTGCCCAGTTGACGTTGACCTTTAGTAACCGTACATCTTCCCATTTTTGCTCGCTCATACTTTAAGCGTGAAAGTTAAAAAACCCTTCCAACCTACTGTTTAGTGGTTGTGTATATTTTGAACACGTTAGAAGCTATAACAATAACTCAAAAAATAACCATTCCAAAAGTCACCCCCAAACAAGTCTACGACGCATATGTGGACCCGATAAAACATAGTGAATTCACAGGTAGCGAAGCCACAGGCAAACCAGTGGTCGGCGGCAAATTCACCGCGTGGACGGGTACATTTCAGGCAAATTTCTCGAGCTGGAAGATGGGAAACGTGTTGTTCAAGAATGGACTTCAACAGATTTTCCAGAAGGGGCTTTGCCTTCAAAGTTGGAGCTGACTTTTTGTGCGGTGCCTAAAGGAACAGAAATAGTGATGGTACATTCGAATGTTCCTAAAGACCAAAAGGATGAGACCACTGAGGGCTGGACAGAATTCTACTGGGAACCACTAAAGGAATACTTCAAAAAACAACCCAAAGCCTAATTTCCCCCAAAGAAATGGACGCAAAGCAAATCTGCGCCCAACAAAATTTTTCACCTATGCTTTCCTTTAAAAATTCATCTATTACTCTTTTTAAACTAAAGCCTTAAATCCGATTTCCTCACAATTCAAAAATCCAGACGGTAAACAATGAGCAAAACCATCGAGACGCTGAAGCAAGTGTACCAAGATGTTGCTTCTTTAAGGCTTCGCTACAAACTCATCATCATAGCGCTCATATCCCTGATTGTTTTCTTGCTCTCCAAAGGTCCACCGCCTGGACAAAACCACTTTGTTTATTTAGCTGACGCATTCCTCCATGGCAGATTAGGAGTGACAGATGGAGGAACATCGCTTGCTGAAATCGTCCCATTCAACGGCAACTACTACGTTGTTTATCCTCCAATGCCTGCAGTTCTTCTCTTGCCATTCGTAGCAATTTTTGGAACTGGCTTTGATCAGGGATTAATGTCTGTATTTTTGGCATGCATCTGTGTCGCAGCGACATGGTTTATGCTGAAGAAAACTGGTGTAAATGGTAACAAGGCGCTGTGGCTGACGGCTCTTTTTGGCTTCGGAACTTGTTTTTGGTTCATTGCATCTGTCGGTTCAGCTTGGTACATCGAGCATGTTGTCGCCGTGCTTTTCCTCACCTTAGCCATAATTCTTGCCCTCTCCAAGAAAAACCCGTTTCTCATCGGAGTACTGTTGGGGTGTGCGTTCCTTTCACGACTGCCAGTTGTCCTCTCTTTCCCGTTCTTTCTGCTTCTAATTTATGAGCAGAACAGCACTTGGAAACCCAGGTTAAAGCAGGCTGCCTATTTTGCGGTAGGTTTAGGCATATTGGTCGGCCTGTATGAAATGTACAATTTTGGCCGCTGGGGCGTCTTCTCAGATTTGGGCTATAACCTCATCCCCGGCATCCAGCAAGACCCCTACTTCACAAACGGCATCTTCAGCTTAAGCTACATCCCCCGCCACATCTACGCCATCCTCTTCCAAGGACCAATACTCCTCAGCAAATTCCCATATTTTGAACCCAACTGGATTGGACTAGGATTATTCTTTACCACACCTGCCTTCATTTACATCTTCAAGGGACCCTGGAACCGCCTAAGCAAATACGCTGCTTTAGCTGTTGCATGCATTCTGCCCATCTTAATCACCCATGGTACCGTTGGCTTTACCCAGTTTGGCTATCGATTCAGCCTCGACTTCACACCCTTTCTAATGTTGCTCGTTGCAAAGGGCATGAGGGAAAATCTTGGTTGGGAAGAAAAAGCCCTGATTATTCTAAGCATCTCGGTTAATTTATGGGGCGTTGTGTCGATAATTGGGTTCAATTTTGTGAGTTTCTAGTGACAATTACCGGGGGATTTTGGCATTAAAAAAACGTACAGTTCATACATGTACGAAAAAGTAAAGTTCTTCTCTTTTTTCGGTTTTTTCCCGTTTTTTCTCCAATATACACCAGCTTAATAAAATAAGTGAAATAGTTAAATTTAAAAGTGGTTGAGATTTGTTCTTAACTATTATGAATTTGTAAAGAAAATGTTCTCTCAAACCGTTACTTTTTGGTTATTTTGGCCTGCCGAAGCAGCCATCGCCGCTGACCCTGAGAGACCTGCTGCGCCGCTGGCACCTATACCGATACCTTGCCCCGTTTGCAGTTTGTAAGCATCCACTAAACTTGCCTGCGTATTCTGATGGCTCGAATAGACGTTGCGAGCACCTGGATTATTGTTGACTTCTGAGGCGTCAAGAACTCTTAGAGATAAGCTAACGGTTGCCCTCGTAGGATTCAATGTCATATCAAAAGATTTTTCTTCAACACTCATGCCCACCAAGCGAACTGCTACGGACCGTTTTGCTCCCCACTTAAACACAACGATGGGCAAAAAAGTTTGTTTTCCTACTACCTGCGGCTGCATCATCAGCTCCAGCATAGCCAACCCTGGGTGCAAGCCTAGACCTGCTGAACTCTGACTTTGCGAAGATGAGTCTAAGTCGACGCTGTCGAGTTCGAATGTTAGGTTGAAATATTCTGTTGGGACGCCTTGTACGTTGGCGGATGGGTTTGCGGCTGCGTTGGGCGTGTTTTGGTTGAATGTGTGTAACAGTTTTTCTGGGTTGTACTGGAAAGTGAAAAACACGTTTGTGACGGAGATGTTTGCGTCTTTGGCGTTTGGGGCAAGCAGGATTAGGGTTCCTCTGTTTATGCTGGGTTGGCTTGGCAAATGTGCATCCTACCAGGCATTTATGTTTCTTTGGGTTCAACTACGCCTGGGTCTCTTTCCCAGCCTTCATGCTCAATAGTTATGCTTTGAATGGCAACAGCGTTTTCGCCCGCATCCAGCTCGGGCAAGGCAGTGTACTCTGAGACCCAGCATCGATAAACCTTGTAGGCAATCGCGGGAACTCCAGCTTCGTTGAGTAGTTCTATGACGATGTCTTTGCGGAAGTTCTTAAGAGACATCGACCCGCTATTCTTATTAAAAACCAAATTTGCCCAAGCTTCAAATTCTGGGTCGTGCGTTACGCCTCTCTCCAAAGTGATGGAGTCGTAGTGGGTTTTGCCAGGCGATTTCCGCTCGACGTTTGCGTCTCCGCCTTCGCGGTGCAAGATAACGTCTGTGGTACGTTTTAGTGGACTCATCTTTGAGACGCCTGCAACGACTTTATTGTCCCATTTGATTAGGAATTTGAATTTCTTGTATGGATCAATTCGGCTTGGGTTAACATTAAACTGTGGCATATCCTTCAACCGCTCGTTTCTTTGGCAAGTTGAACTTATTTGGTTTGCGGAAAGTTTTATGTTAAGAGCCCCCAAAAGTGAATTAGCCGTTCTGATTTGGGTTTGTTAAAGATGGTTTGATTGTTGCAACAGCTGGGGTGAATTGGTTTGCAGCAGCATCAGCAGCAGCATCTTCTCTGGGTTTGTTGTGGTTACGGTTTTGTCATCTTTGCTTAAGGAATTAGCGTTGCAATTTGGGTTTGTCTTTGATTGTTGTTGCAATCGGTCTGCAAAATGCAGTTGCAACAACAACAACAACAACAACTTCTCTTCTATGTCGCTAATTAGAGACGTTTTTAATGGGCTTTATGCAAGTTTTTAAAAGTTAACGGAAAGGATAAAACGCAACTTCCCAAAGCAAAGCCCAACAGCTCGCACAAAAAGATTGAACAATTTCGGAGCCACCGCGTCTTGTTTTTGGCAAAGTGTTAAATCTGCAAGAGAGTCATAGGTATTGTGGGAGAGAGGTTATGTTGGAAAAGTCTCCTGTGGGTTTGAAGAAATATTTAGTAAAAATAACTCTTGCAGTATTAGTTCTGAGCATAATAACTTCAACGATAACATTAGCGCCAGTAACAAACGCTCAAGGTTATCCGCGTATTCCGACTTTGTCACCCTCAACACCAACCCCTACCCCTTTCGCTACTCCGACTCAATCGGCTCCTTCTTCACCTTCACCTTCCCCAACGGAGTTCCCATGGAATTTTTCTACAAATAACCCAACCAAGAGCCCAACAGTTGCAGGCAGCGGATTTTGGTCTCCTCTTGCAATCGGCTTAGTTGTAATAGCATTAGTAGCGTTCGCAGTTCCTGCGGCATTCTTTTATTTAAGACGTGGCAAGGGAAAAATGCTGCTTGATGAAGAACAGCCGATTAACACACAAGAATTGCCTGGCGCATCAAATAGGTCTGCGGTATCTTCTCGGTATAATCAATCTTCATACCAAAGTCAACAGCCACCAAAATCGACCGGACCCACGCGATATGGTCAACCGCCAAGTTCCAGTTATCGTCCGCAATCCTCAAGTCCAACTGTGACCTCGCGTTCTACCCAGCCCTCAAGTTACAGCCGACCGGCCCCTTATACGAAGATTTGCCCTCACTGCAAAAGAGCCGTGAGAAACGACCAAAACATCTGTCCATACTGCGACAAAAGGCTAAGGTAAAAGCGTAGAGCGCACTTTCCCTTATTTTTTATAATAAAGAAAAAGACAATCCAATTGTCGCTTGATTTCTGGGTGAGTGTAAAACGAACTCAATACTAATTTTTACATTCTTTCTTACTTGTCTCGCCCCACCAAGGAATTCAATGGCGTCAAGCTGGAAATTTTGACTTTTAAAAATTTTTTAGTATTGTGGAAAGCCAGATCCCGTGTTCCCGAAGCGACCGCCGAAGTTGCCGGAGTTGCTTGAGTTTTTCTCTGTGACTTCTATGTGTTCTATCACGATTACTGCACCGATAATTACTCGATGATCGACGTTTCCTGTTATGGAGACCCCAAGCGTGTCTCTGACCGTTACCCATTTCTTGTGGATAGAAGCAACTTGAACGCCTTTAACCTCCATTTGATAGTGGTGCTCGGTAAAGTTTCCATAGATGCGCATGAACTCGACGCCGTCTTTTTCCACCCAGAATTCTTCCCCAATCAACTTGACTATTTTCTTTTTTATGGTTCCCAGTTCTTCTCCAGATGCACCATGGAAAGTGAATTGTTTTCGGAGTGAGAGTACTTTTCCTTCTAAACGCATCAACTCTAACCCGTGGGTATCGTTAACGTTGAATTTAGCTGGAACCTGAAAGAGGTTACCTTCGGCTTCTCCTATTTTTGTTCCTGTTAAGTCTTCAAAGTCGTAATGTTCTCGCAGAGAGAGAATTTTCTTTTTCATAATAAAGTCGTTTGCTTCGAGAAGATTAACAGGTTGGCTCATGCATTCACCACTTAAAAGAAGCCGCTTATAACTAAAAATCTTTCTTATTTGGCTTTCAGAGGTCTTCCGCCGATTATGAGGTTACTAGGAAAGGTCTGTCAGGTTTCATCTCATCACAAGAAAATAAAATACAAAAAATGATTTTTAGGTTGTTTTATCCTGTGCCCTTCAATTTTTGAAGGGTTTTTGCTCTTTCAATGCATTAGGGTTGGGATGGGTTTACCAGATGCGTCATGGTTTATAGATAATGCAAACGCCCATTTCCTTATTTATGCGCCACTTTAGACCTTTTTCTGCAATAAAATTTTGTAAAGGAGACCTACACTCATCCTTCAGAACCAGTTCAAACTTGCCCTTATTTTCTCTAACATAAACGGCTGTCGGCTGCGCCAAGTCATGAGTCATGATCTCCTTCAGCAAAGCCACAGCTTGATCTCTTTCCAAGAGTACGCCCACCAAGCTTCTTAGCCGTTAATTACGTATATAATGGTTTAGAGAATTTCAATGTACAAATTGGCCACGAAATTGCCGTGAAGTAGAACTTCCAGCTTTGCGCTCGTATTAGTTTTTTCAGAAATAGGGTTTGTTGCCTATCTTATGTTCTTACCTAACTACAGCCATTCATCAGCTAAAGGATTTTTCTTCAAATGAGCTTTCAGTTTTTTCTTTTTGTGGGGATGGGTGGGTTCGGAGTTTCCCCATCCCATCCTCTAGCTTGGATACGTTTGGTTTTTTGGTTTGGGCTGTTTTCCGGTTGCTGTTGGGATGGGTGGAGTGGAATTTTTAATCGCAATCCTATGCAGCGCCATGTTGGTGTGGATGGGATGAAGATGGGAAAGCATGTTGCGGTTAAAGTTGGGGTTGCATGGGACTGTTACAGTATAGCACCTCTATTGCCTTATGGTTTGTTTTGTCGGTAATAGTTTGTTTTCAAGAACTTCAGATACCTTAGCTACGAGCAAAAGTATTGTTTTTTACCTTCACATTTTGAAAAAATAAAAAAGTCCAACCCTGGAGCTGGGGATGGGCTTTTGAGTTGAAGTACGATTCCCTACCCGCTTAGACTTCAAAGGAGTGGCTTGCATAGGTATTACCGATCCCCCAGTTGCAAAACTGGCTTATAAGATTGAGTTTGGTTTTTTAGTTAAAGAAAGAGACCGTGTAAAAAATAGCGCAGCGGCCAGTTGTTAACTTGAAAAAGTACTTAATACTTTTTGAGATTTTACTTTCTCTTATTCTTTATTTTTTAACAAGCGCTTGGATTAGAGCTTCAACCCCAAGAATGTTTAGAGCTCTCCTCAAATTATAAGAAAACAAAAGCAACCCAACCTCCCCACTAACCTTGCGAAGACCTTTAAGCAGCAAATATGGAGCACCAAACGCTCTCTTCAAAGTTCCAAACGTATGCTCAATCACTTTTTTGCGTTCACCCATAATCTCTGGATGCAATTTCATCCGCTTTCTCATATCATCGACAACTTCTTCGTGCACCCACCGCCAAATTACCCGACCTACCTTATTGCCTGTGCACTTAGTCATAAAAAATTGGCATGAAGAGCAAACACCTTTCTGGCATCTGTAAATACGCATCTCAATCCCTTCACGAACGCTCAAACAATAAAACAAAAGACGCCGCCCAGCTGGACAAACATACACATCAGCACTCTTATCATAACGGAATTTGTCAGCAGTAAACTCCGGAGACACAAGACCGCCACCGCTTCCAGATCTCTTCACTGCAACATAAGGCGTAACCCCACTGTCGACACATTGCTTAATCTGCATGAAGTCAAAATAACCTTTATCAGAAATACAATCAATCTGCTCTACTCCTAGTGTTTCTTTTGCGCTTATAGCTACTCCGCTGAGCTGATTTAGGTCTGAAGCTTCGTTAGTCACCAGGTAGTTGACGATGAGATGGTTTTTTGAATCCACTGCTGCCTGCATGTTATAGCAGGATTCAACTCTGCCATGATTCATCATCTGCCGACAATCCAGATCAGTTAGAGCAACTTCCTTTTGACCACTCTTTTCTATTTTACCAAGGATTTCTTGGCTCTTTTCTTTTTTCTCAAGCAACGCAGCCAATTTGTCTACCATAAAAGCCTTCGCCACTTCACCTGACTCGCTACTTGCTTGTTGCTCGTCAGATGCTTCCTGCTCATCTGCAGCATCTAACTCGTCTAGGTAGTGTTTTACTGATTTTTCCATGACCTTTATTCTCTTTGCAAGCGCTCGTTGGGTAAAGGCTTTATCATTGGAGTTGACGGCCCGAAGTTTGGTGCCATCTACGGTTACTTGTTTTGCTCCATAGAGACTGAGATCTTTTAAGAAAGCTACAAAATCTTTGAACAAGGCGCATATGGCTGCTGGGTTGTCTTTTCTAAAATCCGCTATGGTTTTAAAATCGGGTGCTAAGCCTTTGAGCAGCCACATTGCCTCAAGGTTTGTTTTGCATTCTCGTTCTAGCTTTCTGCTTGATCGGATGTGGTTTAGGCCTCCGTAGAGATAGAGTTTACAGAGATCTTTTGGGTTGTATGATGGTCTTCCAAGGTCTTGTGGTGTTGAGTGGGTGAAGCCTAACTTTTCCATGTCCAGCGTGTTTACGTAGGCGTCTATGAATCTGACTGGGTTGTCTGGTTCTACGTATTCTTCTATGGTTTTGGGCAGTAGGAACGTTTGGTTTCTGGATAAGCCTTCTACATAGCTGTCGGTTTCATCGTTCATTGTCTGCTCACTTATTTTGGTCTTGTTTGTTATGGGCGAAGGGTCTAGATTTAAGGTTAACGGCATAATAGACGAGTTAGAGCAGACTTTTCACACAGTCTCGAAATTTGACTAACCGCCGTCAAGAAATATTGATGAATAGTCTTTTATCGCTAAGCATATTTACTCTATGACCCCTTGCCTTTAATTGCTTCTATTATTCCACATACCTTTTCAGGGTACTTAGATGAAAAAACAAATAATCTCTCTTCATTATGCATGATCTCCACAGCGTTTGCAAAAGAAGTAGTATAGGCCATTGAATGGTCTAGACCATATCTTACTCCGATACCAAGGTATCTTCCGAAAGCTCTAGTTTTTTTGCAGGAAACGATTTCGTTTAATGAAAAGGATTTTTTGTTGAATAATCCATAGTCGAGAAACAGAGTATTATCCTTTATTTGTATTCGGAGACCTCTGTAATTCCAGTAGATAAAAAGCAAAAAAGCCAAGGTACCCCAAGAAAAGGAAATTGCCAATAAATTTTCGACTAATGGGTCATTGCTGAATAAGAAAACGGCAATACTGACAATTACAACAATTGCAGTAACCATTGCAAATAAGCCTTTAACTAAAAGACCTGCTGGAACCCATTCAGTGTATTCAGTTTTTTCCATGCACAATAAATGGCGTGACTGTCCAATATGCTTTGCCAAGAGAAAAGCTGAGGATAGTCATCTGATTTGAGTTATGATTCCCCAATATTACCATAGGTAAATAACTGGTTATCTTCTGGCATACGCTACAATTCCTTTCTGCGCTAAAAAGACTTTTTAAAAATCGAGTTCTCATCGCCGTAGTTACCGTTCCCAGACACTAATTAATACTGAAAAATCCTCTTTTTCCTATTAAATTTTCCACAAGAAAACTATTGAAATCACAACTAGAAATAAACCTTAAACTAAGAGTGGCAAAGAACACAATGAACCTGTAGGCAAATAGACTTGCGAAACCATTATTGACAAAATGCCTGAGATACCGAACAGAAGAGTCATTAAGCCATAGGTGCGAGAATTAAGCCATTTAAATTGGATTTGGGATTGGATTTGGCTGAGGGTCAGGGGTTGGTTTAGGGTTAGGGGGTTCTTCTCTAATTGTGACGTTTATCGATTTTTTCATGATTTCCATCTTGTTATACACTTCTTTTATTGTTTACCATGATAGAATATGTTTCAAAAGGAATATGTATTTTGGTTCGCTGTGATTTGAACGTGTCATGCGGAATTTTTTTAATCCTCTGAGTACGTTATATTTTGGGGAGCAGATATGACTGTTTATCTCGCTAGAACATACGTTGTTAACCCTGACAAACTAGATGAGCATAACGAGTGGGGCAAAAAACTAGTTGCCTTGATGAAGAAGAAGCCATGTTTCTTTAGGGGTGTAACGTCTCTGCGGGTTCTCAGACACAAATATGGTGGTTCAGTCGGGGGATTCACTGCCTTGTGGGGTTTTGAAAGTTTAGCTAATATTGAAGGTTGGGAAAACGGGTTCAGCGAGATACCGGAAGAAAAAGCTTTACGCGCTGAGTTCATAGAACTGATTGTGCCAGGGTCTTACTCAGCATGCATCTTAGAGCCGATAAAAACATTAAATCGCAAGGCCAAACGCGTACGCCCTAAAAAGTAATAACCAAAAAGTGTTGAAACGGGATGGGATTTGAACCACACCATTTCAACAGTCAAAAAATGAGCCTACTATAGAACCGAACCCTTACATCCATGTCAGTTTTTGTATTGGGGATCGGAATTGAACCCCGCCTGAGCGGAGATATCACCGAGATCCATCCTTTATTGTATAAAGTGAGTTTTCACAAGGTATTTGTTATGTTTCTGGTTTAGTTTTCAAGAAATCGATTTGCTCAATGTCGTGGTCTTTTGATGCTTGAGTTTTATTGCAATGAAGAGCATAGTTGCAAACAATGGTAAAATTACTATCGATGATATCTCTGGAACGATGGGTGTTGGTGTAGGATTTGAAGTTGGAGAGGGGGGTTGCGAAGGGTTTGGGGTAGCAGTTGGGGTCGCGGCTAGTGTAGGTGAAGAAGTTGCTGGATTGGTTGAAGGGGGTAGGGGTTTGGGATGAATTTGATGTAACAGAATTTGGAGAAGTCACATTCGCAAATGTGTTAAATGCGTCTTTTGGGTTTCCGTTGTTGTCAAGAAAGCCAAAGTTCTTTTCGTTGACCTAAACATATGGCAGATACTATTAGCTTAATAAAAATATAAAGGCAGTTTTTGTATTTTCAGATTTGTCTTTTGACCGCTAAAACCAGTTTTGCCTTAAACTCAAAATAAAGCAAATAAGAAGTTTTAACACATTATTTTTTCTTTAATTATTTTTTTGGGTTTTGGAGTATCTTTTCATTTAGGAATGAGATATGCCATACATCAATCTCAAATTAGTTAGAGAAGTAAGTAGTCAAAGCCGACATACAGAGGGTCTGTATCAGAGGTTGGCATGTTGTAGCCGAGGTTGCTGTAGTAGAACGGCTTAAGTGAAACCCGCAAGGGCAAAATTCAATGTGCTCTTTGCCGTGACTTCGGCTACAGGTTTTCATGAGGATTTGAACCTATGCCCTAAAAGAGATTTCACTCGCAAACCCATTTTTTTTCTTCAGGTTATAGCTGGAACAAAAATCGCAGCGCATCTCTGATATAGCCATTTGGCTCGAATTGGGTAATTTGGTGATAGAAAACCGAGTAACAGCTTTTTGCGGTTTAACCTACGATCTGAGTCATGTCTTTGATGATTCCTTTTTCTACTTCAAGGGTCCACAGCATTTCGGGTACGTCAACGATGAGAAATAAGCCGACCGTTAAAATGGATTCGACCGACGCCACTGCTATGTTCTGGATGAATTTGCCTATGCCTATGTGGATTGCGAAATTGTTGGGCTGGCCCGATATTAGGATGGTGAACGCTCTATTCGCGTCGATGATGCCCCGTAAAACTCCAGCTTTCTGCGCTTGTATGATTATGCCCATAGGATTATTGGTTGACTGTGTTTTGTAGCCTTCGGAGGATAGTTTCTGAATGATTTGTTGTGATAATTGATTTAAATCCTTATTCTTTCCTTCAAAATGGATTACTTTCTCAGATACTACATCATCATGGCCTTCAAAATGGAGTGGTATATCGTCATTTGACAAACTAAAAACCTCAACATCATATTAGAACAGCAACTAATTAAGAGTTATTTAAAATAAGTCATTATCGACGAACTTGAATTTTGAAGAATTAGTACGTGATAAAGCCAGTGACCTGACCAGAGGGCGGTAGCCAAAAAACGGTTCAGAAAACGGAAATAATCCCGCGAAAGCATAGGGTTCGGACAAACAGCTGGGGATGGGCTTTTGAGTTGAAGTACGATTCCCTACCCCGCTTAGACTTCAAGGGAGTGGTTTGCATAGGTATTACCGATCCCCCAGTTGCAAAACTGGCTTATAAAATTGAGCATACAGAAGCAAGCCGAGCCATACTTGAACCCAAATGGGTACAAGCCGTTGCTTAAAGCTAACTTGCCTGTTGAGGGTCAGGTTGATTTGAACCTTAGGACAAGTGGAGATGTCTCCCGCGAAACCCACTCTTTTTTAAAATGAATGATGTTTTGCCGATGCATAGCCTATGCTCATTTTTGTCGTGAAAGGACGTGAGAAATTAATCGGTACCCATTGTCTTTGATATAATTATGTGTGGACTGCTACTTCGGTTCGAATTATAGCACTGATTTGGGTTATAGCTTCGCGGATGCGCCTTAGGTCAGCAAGGTCGCTTGCTTCAGCATAGAGTATGACGTCGTATGACCCCATAACGGAATGCACAACTTTAACGCCTTCGATTTTTTGTGCTTCTTGAACGGTAAGAAAAGCCTGTCCTTTCTTAGTTCGAATAAGCATATAGAAAGGAACAACCATTGTATTTCTCCTCAAATAGAATAAGACGCACTAAAATGTAAAGTTTCTTCTTTAACAAGGCTAGCGTAGTATCTCGTGTACGAACTCCCTTAGATTTGTCTATAATGGTGCTAGAGGTGGGACTTTGAATCCACACTCTAATGGAGATGTCTCCCGCGCACCCCCCTTTTTTCTATAGCAGCACAGCGGTTTACAAAATGGATCACTTAGCGTCCGCGGTGAACCGCAAGCTTTCTCATCTTCGTTCTTCTGCCGAACATGTCCCTAACTTGCTCTTCTGTCATCGCCACCACGATGGTCGTCGGTTTACCTTCCCAACTACTGTCAACTTCCAGTAACTGGATTTCCGGCGTCAATTCACTAGCGATGAATCTGAACTCCGGCACGCTAAGCTCGCCCATAAGAAAGGTCACTGGAAAGTCCTCCGAAATGTCCTCCAACACCTTCTTCCCGGTCTTCTTGTTTCTGAACGAGTCCATCTCCATTTCCTCATCCTTTCCTTGGAATTCCCAACTCTTGCTTGTCAGAAACTCGCGAACTCTGGGATAGGTCACTGCTATTTTGAACACGTTTTCTACTTCCAAGACAAACGCCTCTTCCGATCTCTTTATTGTATACTTTCTCACCAAATAATAGTATGTCGCTTGTGCATTACTGAGGTACTATTCCCTTCCCTTTTTAGCTCATAGCTGAAAAGTACATATTCGCACGGGGGGTGGCGGGCAGTTTGCTCTACGCATAGAGCAGAATGGATCTATCGGTTTATGACTTTCTTACGGTTATCAAAAACAATGCCGAGGAAGCTCATTCCTGTCTTTTGTTTATTCATCTCCATTTCTACCAGCGAGTCTTCAGGTTTTAAGCGGCGAAAGAAGGATCACCGAGTACAAGCAGCGTTTAGGGAAATGATGCATATTTCTCTAGATTGCGTCTATTATTTCTTTAATCAAAGTGTGTTCTAATTCTTTTTTCTGTCTTGCAATTTCGGATTCCGGCATTTTTTTGGACTTCAATTTATTAGTATGGATTTCAACATGATCAGCGATAACTGCAGCCATTTTCTTTAGGTCTGGAATGAGAAGAATTTGAGCTTTACACTGCGGACACACGATTTTATCCAATATCCTAACACTTAACCTGTTTTTTTATCTGAAACTGGAACATTTAACATATAACTCCGCTATTAGGACACAAAAACATCAAAAACACCTTAATCTACGCCCAACTGGTAACCTTCGAAGACGATGAATACCATTGTAAAGCCGCAGAAAACGTCAAAGAAGCAACTCAACTGATCGAAGCTGGCTACGAATACGTCTGCGAAATGAGCAATGTCAAGCTTTTCAGAAAACGCAAGTAAGATTTGTCAAAAACTGGGGATGTATGCTAAAGAGCTGGGGATGGGAGTTGAACCCATATAGAGCAGCTCTGCAGGCTACCGCCTGAACCGTTCGGCCACCCCAGCATCATAAACCTAGGTCGAAGTCTACAATAAAAATATTGTTGGCTTGGTTTATTCTTCTACAATGTCTATATAGCGATTGGTTGGCAAGGTTATTTTTTGAAGGCTAACCCAGTGAATAACGCAACGATCTTGTCTTCTTTGCGAACAGTAACCTGGTATAACCCCGTTGTTTTGCCTTCCGAAACCCGGGTTGCTTCAGCTGTCAAAAGGTCACCCTCGACTGTGGGTTTGAGGAAATTTATGCTAACCTGAACGGCCACCGCCACATTTTCGCCGCAATTGCAAGCGTGAGCAAAAGCATAATCTGCCAGCGAGAAGACTGCGCCGCCATGCGTGAAACCCAGGGCGTTTGTGTGGATTTTTTCGACTTTCATGGTTACTTTTGCGTAGCCGTCTTTTGCTTCCAGAACTTTTATGCCTAAAGCTTCTGCGAAGTAGTCTGTGCCTTTCATTGTTTTTTTGTTCCTTTTGGTTTTTCTTCGCTGACGAGGTAATTGTAGAATTTTCGGAAAAGCGATATCAGCCCTTTTGGAGCGAAAATAACAATCACAAGCAGGATTACTCCGATTATTAGGTAGCTTAGGGGAGGTCCAACGTTGCTTACTCCTGGGAAGTATGATCCAAGAGATGTTCTTAGGGAGTCAACGACTCCTGGAAGCGCTAAAATTTGCTGAATCGAAACTAGGAAGATGGCGCCGATGATTGGTCCAACAACGGTTCCCAATCCTCCAATTACAGTCATAATAAGTGGCAAGAAAGAGTTGGCAGGGGAAAAGATGGAGTTATCAATGAAAGTTAAGAAATACGAGTACAATCCGCCTGCTATGCCAGCGAAAAAGGTGCTTATGACAAACGCTATTAGCTTATACTTTGCTGTGTTAATTCCAATCATTCTAGCTTCTGCTTCGTTTCCATGGATAGCCCGAAATGCTAATCCCATCCGTGACCTCATGATCAGATACATCGTAGCGATTGAAGCTGCAGCAAAGGAGATCACCAAAAAATAGAACGGATATCCGCCCTGCACAAGCCTAACCGGAGAAAAACCATTTATGCCGTTGGTGAAGGAATCAAACTGGCTTGAGAGAGTGCTAGCGATTACTGAAAAACCAAACGTCACCATAGCCAAATACCAAGCCTTCAAACGAACACAAGCCAAACCTATCAACAAGCCAATTCCAGCAGAAACCAAACCACCGACGAGCAACACAACAATCTGCACAAAAACCGACAAGACACCAATCGGCATCTGAGTTACACCCAAAACCCCAATCAACGCTATGGAAATTCTGCCCCCGAGGATTGCTGATGAGAATCCACCGATACCCAAGAAGACTGCATGTCCAAGTGAGCCTTGACCGGAATTAGCAAGAAAATTCCAGCTTGCCGCGTAAATCGCGAAAACAAAGATGAGAGTTAGAATGTAGAGAAAGAAACTATCAGGTATAACTATTGGCAGCACAGCTGAGATTGCGAAAAAGACCAGTAAGATTAGGAAGCCTTTTGAGTGAAGAAATTCGGTGAGGGGTTGTTTTATCTGCATTTTATTCTCCTTTTTCACCGAATATTCCGTTAGGCCTGACTATCAGAACAACGATTAGCATTGCGAAGGCGACCGCACTTCCCCAGATTCCGCCCAGGAACAATGTTGCCAACTGTTCAACTATGCCGTATAGTAGTCCACCTATGATGGCGCCTTTGATGCTTCCTAAGCCGCCAAGGATTATGATGGCGAAAGCTATGATTGTTGGCATCGCTCCAACTTGGTAGTCAAAGGAAAAGATTATGCCATAGAGTCCCCCGGCGAGAGCTGCTAGGGCTGCGCCAATTGCAAAGGTGAACATGTAAATTTTTTCGATGTTTATGCCCATGAGCTTGGCGGTGGTGTTTCTTTGGCTAGTTGCCCGCATGGCCAAACCGAGCTTTGTTTTCTGTATAAGCAAGCCAAAAGCTATCAATGCCGCAACTACAACGAATACCGCGACTATACGATCAAAAGTTATAGATATGCTTGGCAACGCCAAACTCAAGCCATACAAAGGACTTACAATCTGCTTTGAGCCCGCGCCCCAAATAAGCATTGCAGCATTCTCAAAGATGTAAATCAAACCAAGACTAACAAAAATCTCATTGAGCTTATCAGTGCCCAAGACTCTACGAAAAGTAAGCCTTTCCACAACAACCCCCAAAGCAGCAACAACCACCATCGAAATTAGAATCGCAACGTACGCGTTTAATCCCGCTGAAACTGAGAGGGTCCAAGTTAAGAAAGCCCCTATCATAAGTAATTGTCCATGGGCAAAGTTTACTAGCTTCATTACTCCAAAGATTATGTTTAACCCAGTTGCCAGCAAAATGTAGATGCATCCAATGGCGACACCCCAGACTAATGTTAGTATAATTGTAGGTGCCGTTATATCCATTGTAAATTCTCCTCTCTCACCATCAAGCGGTTGAAATAATTTATCATGTTAACTATTTAAAACATACGAGAAACAAAAGAAAAGAAGGGGTTTTGAAAAAAGTCTCTTATTGTCCAGGTTTATATCCTGTTGGCAGTGTAAAGTCTGCTTGCTTTAGGTTCGTTGCGCCTGGCGGTGACCAAACGATTTGCGCTGTCAAGTGGAGAGATGACGCATCATACTTAAGTTGTTCAATGAAAGTTACTGGATCAATTTCGTGGTAGTTTACACCTGTACTAAATTGCACTTTGCCCGTCTTTGTCTGGATTAGCATTTGGTTGATGTCAGTGTTCTCAATTGCCTGCCGAACTGCTACTTTGTCGATGGTTCCTGCACTTTGGATTGCATCTTTTGCGATGTAGAAGGCATCATATGTATCAGCGCCCATCATGCCCGGCATTAAATGCGGATAGGCCGCGATATAATTCTGGGTGTAAGTTTGAACCGCTGACGAATAAGACGGCGTCATGAATGGATCCATCTTTGATTCTAAGAGCTGTCCATCACCTGTGCTTCCAAGTATTGAATAGAAAGTAGGGTCTTGGTTGTTTTCAACTGCTATGTAAACAGATTTTAGGCCTACGTCGTTCCATCCTTGTTTGATTATGTTGGGTGTCTTGTCAGGGTTATCCACGACAAACACTGCATCTGGGTTTGCTTGTTTGATTACCGATAGGTCTGTTTGGTAATTGGTTGTGGCTGGGTCATAGCTTCTTTCAGTTAAAGTGATAGGTAGGCTTTCGTTCTGTATCCAGTACTTTGTTGCTTGGTCTACTCCTTGTCCAAAGGCGTCATTTCGGTAGATTATTGCTAAGCTGAAGTTTCGATCTGGTGCAACCATCGGTTTCATCACAGTTGCGAAGAAATCAACGACTGTTTTGCTATAGTCGTAAGTTGTAGTGCAGTAATGGAAAATGTAACTCATTCCTTCAGCATCACTAATGCTGTTTGCTCCATTTGGACCAAAGCCTCCGTAGTCCCCTTGGGGCCCTCTTCGGGTGACGAGTTGATTTGAAGCGCCTGTGATTATGTAGGGAACTTTGTCTTGGATCGCTACGACTTCGTTAGCGAGAGTTCCTGCACTGCCATATCCACCGATTAACATGTCAACTTTGTCTGATTCAACTGCTTGAACTACAGGTGTTTTAGCATTACCAGGAGCGTCGTCGATTGTGTTAGCGGTTACTAATGTAATGTTAACTTTAGTGTTCCAATCGGAAACGTAGATTCCGCCTGCGTTATTGATTTCGTTAACTGCCAAAGTGGCTGCGTTATACATGTCTTGTCCAATGGATGTGCTCATTGGTGCAACTAAGCCGATCTTTATGTTTCGAGCTTCAGCTGACGGAGCTGGTTTAGATGATAATTCAATAGCTGCTACAGCTGCAATTGCAACGATAACAATTACTAAAATAGCTAGTATTTTCTTTTGCATTTTCCTTTCCTCAGGTTTTCTTTGCTATATCATGAGAAAACGCATATAAAATTAACTCTTTAACACGGAATCCCTTCCTAGCTGGAAGGCTTTAATGTTGAGGTTGATGTATTTTTCTTTAAGTCTACCTGCAATGGCTTGGTGGAAAGACTCAACTTTAACTGGTATTTCTGGAAGAGCCGACAAAGCGCCCAAAAGAACTGTATTAACAACCAGCATATTCCCAAGTTTTTCTGCTATGCCTGCGCCGTCTATTTCATGAACCAAAGCTTTAGCCCGCAGCAACGCCATCAATTCCTCGATTTTCTTGGGTTTAGCGCCTGAAGCTAAACAGTTAGGCGGAATATACTTCATGTTAACGATTACCGAGCCGTTCTTTTTGAGGATCGGCAGAGCCCGAGCCGTCTCCAAGATTTCAAACCCAACCAGCACATCTGCTTTTCCCGTCTCAATCAATGGTGACTCTACCTTAGAGCCGATTCTCGTGAAAGCCACAATGGAACCTCCGCGTTGGGCCATGCCATGAATTTCAGCTTTTGCAACATCAAACCCATCGAGCATCGCCGCTTCACAATAAATGTCGCTTAAAACAACGACTCCTTGACCACCGACGCCGCTGAACACTATATCGAGGTTCATTTCTCTTTCCTCCCGACAGCATCGAAGGGGCATACGGTTTCGCAAACTCCACAACCATAACAAAGCGTGGCGTCGATTTGGGCATGTTCGCTTGTTAAGCTTATGGCTGGACATCCAAAGGCTTTCACGCATACTCCGCAGGCGTTGCATTCCTCTTTGATTTCGCGCGGTTTACCGCGTTCAATCAACAATGGACAAGGGCGCTGGGAGATGATGACTGATGGTCCCTGATAATCTAGTGCTTCTTTGATTTTGGCGATTGCAGCCTTCAAGTCGTACGGGTCAATTACGTCGACTTTTTCTATGCCAACTCCTTTGGCGATGTCTTGGATTTTTATGATTTTAGCGTCGGTTCCCATTGCGGTTTTTCCTGAACCAGGCGTCGGCTGGTGACCTGTCATGGCAACTACGCTGTTGTCCATTATGATTACGCAGACATTTGCCTTGTTGTAAACAATGTTTAGCAGTCCAGGCATGCCTGCATGGAAAAATGTTGAGTCGCCGATAACTGCGAACACTTTCTCTTTTACTCCAGCATGAATCATTCCTGCCGCCTGAGAAATTCCCGCTCCCATACAGAGGCAACTTTGAACTGCATTCACTGGGGGCAATACACCTAGTGTATAGCAGCCAATGTCTCCTGTAACAATTTTGTCTTTGGAATTTCCAGTTAAACTCAGTGCGCTTTCAGGACACGCTGGGATGCATTTGGGGTCACCACCGCAGGTGTCGCAAACGATGGCTTTGTGGCTACTGGGATGCAGAGTTATTGCGCCATACTTGCAGGCATCTATGCACCAATCACAGCCTTTACATTTGGATTCATCAACAATTATGGCACCCGTTTCCTTGACCTGCGCGATTGCTTTTTCGGGGCAAGCAAGAATACATGGTGCATCAATGCAGCCTTTGCAAGTTACTGCCGTATTTTGGATTTGCCCAACCCGAACAGAGCGAATCCTCGACTTAAGCGGGTTGAAGACCTTCTCTTTTTCAAAGGAGCAGGCATACTCGCAGATGTCACATCCAACGCATTTGTCATTGTCGCAGTCGACGTGTTGATTGAGCATGTTTAGTGCGTAGTAAAATGCTCGGTGAGGGCAACCTGGGCAGAGGGCAGGTGGTCTGGGTGGCAAATCTAAAAGTTGTGGCGGCTCGGCTTTTGAAGTTAAGCCCAATTTGGCGAAGGCTTGGCGAACGTTGTCGGGAGTGAATTCGCCGATTTCTTCTAAGCCTAATTGGCTTTTTCCAGTGAATTCAAGTTTTAGCCGCTGAATGTTTTCCTCTAAATAAGGGCGCAACTCTTCGATTACTATTAGTTTCTTAACTTTAGAAGCGAAATTTTTGACAATGTCCGAGGGAAAAGGATGGACCCATCCTAACTTTAACCAAGAAAACTTTTTTGTATCCAAAATCGAGCGTGCATAATAGTAGCCAACTCCGCTTCCGACAATACCGATTTCGCAGCCGTTATCTTCGATGATGTTGAACTTCGAGTTTTCCGCAAGCTTTTTTGCTTCTGCCAACCTGCCCTCCAAAACTCGATGCTGCCGAATGGCATTGGATGGCACCATAACCCATTTGGAGCCATTCTTGTCAAATTCTGCTTTGCGTTTAATTTTTTGGAGCTCACCTAATTTTACTCTGGCTTTTCCATGCGCAACCCGTGTGGTAAGCCGAAGGATAACGGGCAGGTGTATTCTTTCGCTAATTTCGAAAGCATCCCGTGCCATGTCATGGGCTTCTTGAGGGCTACCAGCGTCCAAAAGAGGTAGCTTTGAGTGAACTGCGAAGAATCGCGTGTCCTGCTCGTTTTGGCTACTATGCAATGCCGGGTCGTCACAGACGGCGATCACCATGCCGCCTTCCACGCCCGTGTAAGCCAAAGTCATGGCAGCGTCGGCAGCAACGTTTAAGCCAACATGCTTCATAGAAACAATCGAGCGCACCCCAGTCATCGAAGCGCCCGCAGCTACTTCCGCTGCAACAATCTCGTTAATGCTCCATTCAGCATAGATGCCAAAATCTTTCGCTACCTCAGCGATGGTTTCCAAAATTTCCGTAGAAGGCGTTCCAGGATATGCGGCTGCAACCTTTACGGTGGCTTCCACTGCTCCGCGTGCAACCGCTTCGTCACCGTTAAGCAGGGCAAAACTGCCCGGCTTATCTGCTGCAATCTTGGAAGTCATAGTTTATCCTTACATTTTGCCCTTACGCAGATCTAACACTCTTTTTGCTTTACCCTCAGTTCTTGGGAGTTCGCCTGGCTTCACAATCTGAACATCAGCTGATATTCCTGTTACTATGTGGATTCGTTTTTGGATTTCATTGATCAAGGCAGCTTTGTCTAGCTTGGGGTCTTTGGAGGCTTTCTCGGATAACTCAACTTTAACCACGAACGTGTCTAATGCTCCTGGCCTGTCGAGAACGATTAGGTATTGGGTTGCGAGTTCGGAGAAGCACATGACAGCATACTCAATTTGTGATGGGAACACGTTTACTCCGCGTATGATAAGCATGTCGTCGGATCTACCCGTCACTCTATCCATCCTTGCATGAGTTCTTCCGCAGGGACATTTTTCGGTATTGATTTTCGAGATGTCTCTTGTCCTATAACGCAGCATCGGCAAGCCAACTTTGCTAAGAGCCGTAAAAACCAGTTCACCTTCTTCGCCTTGCGGTAACACTTCGCCCGTGTCAGGATCTATTGTTTCCACGATAAAGTTGTCTTCCCAAATGTGCAAGCCATCATGCTCAGGGCATTCGATGGAGACGCCCGGACCGCAAAGCTCTGTTAACCCGTAGACGTCGAATGCTTCTATGTTCATTTCTTTTTCGATTCTTTCGCGGATTTTGTGTGACCAGGGTTCTGCGCCAAACATACCGAGTCTAAGTTTAAGGTCTTTTTGTGGAACAACCCCTTCTTGAGCCATGGTTTCGGCGAGGTAAACAGCGAAGCTTGGTGTGCAGGCCAAGATCGTAACATCAAGGTCTTTCATAAGCTTGATTTGACGTTGCGTCATGCCACCGCTCGCAGGAACAATTTTTGCGCCGACTTTTTGAGCACCATAGTGGAATCCTAAGCCCCCAGTGAATAAACCATAACCATATGCGATATGGATGACATCTTGACGTCTCCCGCCCGTTGTGTAGATAGAGCGTGCCATAAGTTCCTGCCACATCTCCATATCGCTTTTAGTGTAGGCGCCGATGATTGGGTTACCAGTAGTTCCGCTGGAAGCGTGAATTTCAACTATCTCGTCGGATTTGGCAGCAACCATACCAAAGGGATAATTGTCTCTCATATCACTCTTAACCGTAAAAGGAATCTTTTGCAAATCATCAAGAGAGCGAATATCAGCGGGTTTTAAGCCGACGCTATCGAATTTTTTGCGGTAAAAGCTGCTATCTTCATAGCAGTGTTTGACTTGAAGTTTGAGTTTTTGGAGCTGAATCTTCTTTATATCTTCAGCAGGCATGGTTTCTATTTTTTCGTTCCAGTATTTGCCATCCGCCAAATTATTTGTCCCTCTCTGATTTAAAGGCCCAGATACACTTCCTTTATGTGACTATTAGATAAAAGTTCCCTACTCTTCCCTTCCAAAATTATCTTGCCCTCTTCTAGAACGTAGCCTCGGTCGGCAATGTCTAGGCTGTCGCGGATGTTCTGTTCTACCAGCAGGACGGTTACGCCTTCTTCGTTAATGGTACGAACAGTGTCGAGAACTTTCTCAACAATGATTGGCGCTAACCCCAAAGAGGGTTCATCCAGAATTAGCAACTGCGGATTAGACATGAGGCTTCGGCAAATAACAAGCATCTGCTGTTCGCCACCGCTAAGTGTTTGGGCTAACGCCTTATCCTTCTTCTTTAAAACGGGAAAAATCTCGAATGCTTTCTCTTTGGTTTCCTTGATTTTTGTCTTGTCTTTTATGCTGTAGGCGCCAAGCATAAGATTTTCTTCGACGGTCATGCGAGGAAAGATTTCTCTGCCTTCAGGAATCATCGTGAGTCCTTTTTTTACTATCTCATAGGTGGGCAATTTCTCTATGTTTTCACTATTAAATTTAATTGTCCCAGTTTTAGGACGTAGAAACCCCGTGATGGTTTTAACGAGAGTTGTTTTTCCTGCTCCGTTGGGTCCGATTATGCTGACGATTTCGCCTTGCTCCACTTTAAAAGAAACATCCCAAAGAATCTCCACCATGCCATATGCAGCGGATAAGTTTTGGATTTCCAGCATATCATTCTTCATCTCCGAACTTGAAGCGTTTCCCCAAGTAAACATTCACAACGTTTTCATTGCAGACTACTTCTTTGGGAGTTCCTTCACAGATTTTTTCGCCGTGCTGCAGGACAATAACTCGGTTACAAAGCCCCATGATTACACGCATAACATGTTCCACGATGAGCACGGAAACCCCTCGTTTGTTGATTTTCTTGATTAATTCTATTGCTTCGTCGGATTCTCTGGGAGTTAAACCTGTTAACAACTCGTCGAGCAAGAGCAGTTTTGGACTCGTTGCCAGCGCCTTCGCGAGTTGTATTCGGCGTAATTGCACGACGTTTAGGTTTTTAGCAGGTACATCAAATTTTTCTTTGTCTAAACCCACAAACCCCAAAAGCTCCTGTGCCTTCGCCAACCCATCGACTTTGGCGCCTGCTTTTTTCTCGTTGAAAAGTACGCTTGTTAGAACGTTTTGGGTGGCTGTCATTTCGGGGAATGATTGGACTGTTTGAGCGGTTTTAGTTATTCCTTTGGCGCAGATTTTGTATGGAGGCAGTTTGGCGATGTCTTCGTTGTTGAAGAGTATTTGTCCCGTGTCGGGTTTGTAGACACCGCTTATAAGGTTAAGGAGTGTTGATTTGCCTGAACCGTTGGGTCCCACAAGCCCCGCTATCTCACCGTCGCCTACAGTGAAATCCACGTTTTTTAGGGCTTGGAGTCCTCCAAACTGCTTGGAGACCCCGATGCACTTAAGCAAACTCTGCATTCTCCAATTAGCAAGGAATTATTCATGTGGAAATATAAAGGTTGGTCAAAAATGACATTTTACCTAAAATTTTGGTTAAAGTTAAATATCAACCCAAACTATTGAGGTGTAGGTGTACTGTTTGCCTATAACGCAAGTCAGCGTGTTTCTTGATAACCATCCAGGTTCTCTGTTTGAGACAATGTCACAGTTGGACAAGAACAAAATCAAAGTCTTCGCGCTTTCGATTGCTGACAAAGGCGAGTTCGGTTTGGTCCGCTTGATTACTGAGGAACCTGAAAAAGCCGCGAAACTTTTGGAAGACGCAGATTTTAATTTGGCAAAATCAAAGAAGAACACTGAAGTTACGGCTACTTTCATCTCCGAAGAAAACACCCTCTCAAAGATAACCAAGATTCTTGGTGACGGCGGCATAAACATAGAATACGCTTACTCGTCAGCGGTTCACGTCGGCGGCAAAATTGCATTGATTCTGCGCCCCAGTGATATCGAGAGCGCTGAAAAAATGTTGACGGCTAATGGCATTGCAGTTCTTTCCCTTGCGGAAATCAAAAAATATTTTCAGTAACTCAATTTTTTAACTCAATTTTTTCCTATTTCACAGTTCCTTGCTGATCATTCGATAAACATTAGTTTTTAATCTTAGAATGCGTTTTATATTCAAGAATATTGATTCTTGAACGGTAAGCTTTAATTTCCCCGTTTGCACGACCCTAAGCAGAAGGTAACATTCATGGGTACCCTAAACCTTGACAAGATTTTCAACCCTCAAAATGTAGCCATCGTCGGAGCCAGCGACGTTGAAGGCTCAGTTGGTTACGCTATAGTTAAAAATTTTACTCAGATGGGTTATACCGGTAAAGTTTTCTTCGTTAACTTCAGAAAACCTGAGATTTTAGGAGTAAAAACTTACCCAACTGTCGATCAGATTCCTGAACCCGTCGACTTAGCCATAATTGCAACTCCAGCAAAAACCGTCCCAGATGTTATGGAGGAATGCGGCAAAGCACATGTAAAAGGCGTAATCATCGTCTCCGCAGGCTTCAAAGAAACGGGTGCACCAGGAAAAGCCCTAGAAGAAAAAATAACTGAAGTCGCCAAAAAATATGGCATCAGAGTTATCGGTCCAAACTGCATCGGCATCATCCGCCCCAGAAACAACCTCAACGCCACTTTCCTCGATAAAATGCCAAAATCCGGCAACATAGCGTTTCTGTCACAAAGCGGTGCGTTGGGCTCTGCAATCCTTGACTGGGCAATCCATGAAAACATAGGCTTCAGCAACTTCGTCTCAGTCGGATCCATGATTGATGTAGACTTCGGCGATTTAATCGATTATTTTGGTTCCGACCCAAAAACCAAAAGCATCCTCATGTACGTTGAAGGCATAACTGAAGCCCGCAAATTCATGAGCGCTGCAAGACACTTCGCAAGAACCAAACCAATCATAGTTGTTAAATCAGGCAAATTCTCAGAAAGCGCAAAAGCCGCAGCCTCCCACACAGGCTCACTCTCAGGCGAAGACAGCATCTATGACGCAGCCTTCAAACGAGCAGGTATAGTCCGAGTAAACGAAATAGCAGACCTATTCAACGCCGCCGAGGTTTTAGGAACACAACCCTTGCCTCAGGGACCCAGACTCGCCATAATCACCAACGCTGGCGGACCTGGAGTCATGGCAACCGACGCACTCATCGCCCAAGGCGGCAAAATAGCAAAACTTAGCCAGAAAACCTTGGATTCTCTTAACGCTGTCTTACCTCCTTTCTGGAGCCATGGCAACCCAATCGACGTTTTAGGAGACGCAAAGTCCGAGCGGTACAAAGCTGCTGTCGAAGGATGCTTAAACGATGAAAACATCGATGGAATTCTGATTATCTTCACTCAACAGGCAGTTTCAGAATCCGTTGAAATAGCTAAAAGCATAGTGGAGCTTGTTCGCAGCAAAACCTTCCAGAACAAAACTATCTTAACATCATTCATGGGTTTTGGCGCAGTGCAAGAAGCAAACAACATTCTCAATGCAAACAACATCCCAACCTACAACACACCCGAACAAGCAACCCGAACGTACATGTACATGTACAATTACCAACGCAACATCGACCTCCTCTATGAAACCCCCGAAGAACTGCCAGTCGATTCAGCTCCACCAAAACGCCCCATCATGGCAATTTTGAGAAACGCTGCATTCGAAGGCCGCGAAATCTTAACTGAAGATGAAGCAAAAAAAATCCTCAAATACTACAATTTCCCAGTCGTAAAAACCGCAGTCGCCAACAACGTTGATGAAGCTGTTGCGTTTTCACAGGAAATGGGTTTCCCCGTTGTCCTCAAGATTCTCTCACCCCAAATCGTCCACAAGAGTGACGCCGGCGGAGTAATCTTAAATGTTAATTCACCGCGTGAAGTCCGTGAAGCATTCGAACTTCTAATTCAAAGAGCAACCGCATACAACCCCAACGCCCAAATCATCGGCGTCACAGTTCAACCAATGATTGAGAAGAAAGGCCACGAAATCATTATAGGCGGAAAAACCGACCCAGTTTTCGGTCCAGTAATTCTCTTCGGCATGGGCGGCGTAGGCGTCGAACTCTTCAAAGACTACTCCATTGGGCTCCCACCATTAAACACAACCCTTATCCACCGCATGATGGAAGAAACCAAAGTCTACCGTTTACTCAAAGGCTGGCGAAATGCACCACCAGTAGACCTCAAAAAACTCGACGAAACCGTGCTAATGTTCTCTCAGCTACTGGTTGATTTTCCACAGATAAAAGAAATCGACATAAACCCCTTGCTAATCAACCAAAAAGACGCAACCGTCCTCGATGCTCGTATAGTCGTCGACAAAGACAAGGTCTGCAAGAAATTTGAACCCCATGAACACATGGTTATCAGCCCATACCCTAAGAAATACGAGGTGCTGTGGTTACTCAAAAACGGCCAAGAAGTCCTGTTGCGCCCAATAAAACCCGAAGATGAACCGATGTGGCTGGAAATGTTCCAGAGCCTATCAGAAGAATCCATACGTTACAGGTTCTTCCAAATGCTGAAGGACACCCCCCACGAAGTCCGCGTACGCTACTGCAACATTGACTACGACCGCGAAATCGCTTTAGTTGCTGAAATGGTTGAAAACGGCAAACGCAAAATCCTCGGTGTCAGCCGCCTCACCCTTGAATCCGATGAAAAAAGCGGTGAAATGGCGTTTCTTGTGAGTGATTACTGGCAGGGCTTAGGCTTAGGCACCAAAATGGTTGATTACACACTTGATATTGCGAAGGAAAAAGGCATCGAAAAAATCGACGCAATAATACTACAAGATAATTACCGAGCTTTAAGCCTGACAAAGAAGATGGGCTTCAACATTGAATACTTAACCGACGGCACCGTTAAAGCCACCCTCAACCTCAAAGACGAAGACATCGATTTCCGATGCATAAACCTACCCGAACCCCCAAAAGCAACTCAGGAAGAACAACTGCAAGCAATAGCCGTTTCCAACAGCAAAAAAACAATCAAAGAAACAAAAGAAGCAACCCCCGCGTAATTTTTTTTCCCTTTCTCAAAGGGCTATTTTTCATTTTTAATTTTTATTCAAACTAAATCAAATCACTCGTCATAGAAAATTATTCAATTTCAAGCTGATTTTTTCATGGCAAAGCCTGGCGAAATGTTTCCTGTACCCTTTTATATTTCCACTTCTGTAAGCCTTTAGATCGTATTAACGAAAAACAACGTTACGGAGGAAAATAGTTCTTGATAAGAGACGATAAAAGGCGTGCGTTGCTGGAAAAAGTCTTGAAAGACAATAATTACCAAGAAAGCGCTCTACTGGAAATCCTACATCAAGCTCAGGAAATTTACGGTTATTTAGACAAAGATTTACTTATGGATATTTCTGGCTCATTGAATCTTCCTCCAAGCCACGTTTTTGGCGTAGTTACATTTTACAGCTTCTTTAAACTTAAAAAATCAGGTGAACACGTCGTTACAGGTTGCTTAGGCACTGCTTGCTACGTGAAGGGTGTGGAGCAAATCATTGAGGCCATTGAAGAAAAATTTGACCTCAAACGAGGAGGCTCCACAGCAGACGGCAAGCTCTCCCTGCTTTTAACCCGCTGCATCGGCGCATGCGCCATGGCGCCAAACATTGTTGTAGACGACCAAGTTATCGGAAAAGCAACCAAAGAGGTTGTAATTCAAAAAATAAAGGAAGCACTGGGAGGGGTTAAAGTTGAAACTTGATGATTTACAGAAGATAGCTGAGCAAGAACTTGATTTTCAAAGAGCCTACAAGTACCGCATCAACGTATGCTGCTCAAGCGGTTGTGTGCCATTTGGCGCCTTGAAAGTACTCAAGGCCTTCGAAGAAGCAGTTAAAGAATTCGGAGTGGAAAAAGAATGCAAAGTTGCCCGAACAGGCTGCATAGGTACATGCTCAGTTGGTCCAGCGGTGCTTGTTGAACCAGGCGACTACCTCTACCAAAGCGTAACCCCCGAAAAAGTAAGAGAAATCGTCCGCGACCACATAGTTTTAGGGTTACCCGTCAAAGAAATGCTCTACAAAAACGAAGCGTACTTCCAAAAACAGCACAGACTCGTTCTGCGGAACGCTGGAAAAATTGATCCGTCAAGAATTCAAGATTATATTTCAGCTGGCGGCTACTCCGCTTTAGCTAAATGTCTAGCCACCATGACACCGCAAGGCGTAATCTATGAAGTCGTCACAAGCGGTCTTAGAGGAAGAGGCGGCGCGGGGTTTCCAACGGGACAAAAATGGAGTTTAGTGTCTAGATCACATAATACACCAAAATACATAGTGGCAAACCTCGATGAAGGCGACCCAGGTGTCTTCGCCAACAGAACTTTAGCCGAAGCTGACCCCCACGCCATAATCGAAGGCATGCTCATAGCCGCATATGCAATAGGAGCCGAGAAAGGATACATCTACATCCGCTCCGAATATCCACTCGCCATTCAAACCCTGCAGAAAGCCATCGCTCAAGCAAAAGCGATGTCGCTGCTGGGAGAAAAAATATTGGAAACAACATTCAAATTTGACCTGGAACTTCGTTTCGGCGCAGGCGCATTCGTGGCTGGGGAAGAAACGGCTATTCTGGCTTCAGTTGAAGGTCGAAGAGCGATGCCTCGCCCACGCCCTCCATACCCAGCTAACTCTGGACTTTGGCAGAAACCTACGCTTATTCAGAACGTGGAAACGTTAGCTAATATACCGCTTATCGTCCAGAACGGAGGATACTGGTTCTCAAAGACAGGCACACCAAAATGTTCTGGAACCAAATGCTTCTCGTTGACTGGCAAAATTAACAACCCTGGCTTAATTGAAGTGCCCATGGGCATCTCTCTCAGGGAAGTCGTGTTTGACATTGGTGGCGGAGTTCCTGACAGCAAAAAATTCAAAGCTGTTCTCGTCGGGGGACCCTCAGGGGGTTGTCTGCCAGACACCCTTCTGGAAATCCCCATCGACTATGACTCCTTAACCAAGGTTGGTGCAATCATGGGCTCAGGTGGAATAGTCGTAATCGATGAAGACTCCTGCATGGTTGACACTGCCCGGTTCTTTACTGAATTCTGCATCGACGAATCCTGCGGCAAATGCACACCTTGCCGAGCAGGCTTAGCTCGAATGAAAGAAATCTTCGAGAAAATCACTCATGGACAAGGAGAAATGAGCGACATCGCCACTTTAGAAAAATCTAGTGTTTATATCCGCGATGCCAGCCTCTGCGGATTGGGGCAGACAGCGCCTAACCCAATCATCACGACTCTGCGTTACTTCAAAGACGAGTATGTTAAGCATATTGTGGATAAGCAGTGTGAGGCGGATAAATGCTTCAAAACCCGCGATGAGGAGGAATTGAATGAGCGTTAACCTTGTTAAACTAAAAATCGACGGCGTCGAAGTCACTGTCCCCGAGGGCATTACCATCCTTAAGGCTGCAACGGAAAACGGCATAATCATCCCAACACTCTGCAACCTTGAAGGCTTAACAGCGTACGGCGGATGCCGACTTTGCCTCGTTGAAGTCAGTGGAACACCTAAACTTTTCCCTGCCTGCATCACACCTGTAGGACCAAGCATGGAAGTAACTACCCAATCTGACAAACTAAAAGAATACCGAAAAATGGCAGTTCAATTGCTCCTTGCAGAACGCACGCACATCTGCTCAGTATGTGTCGCTGACGATCACTGTGAACTTCAAGCATTGGCTAACCAACTTGGAGTCGACCACGTCATGTTTGAGCGGAACTGGAGCCACGACGAAATTGACTCAACCCATGACTTCCTCGTAATCGATCGCAACCGTTGCATCCTTTGTACAAGATGCATTCGCGTCTGCGACCAAATCGAAGGCGTCCACACCCTTGACTTAAAGCTCCGAGGCAAAGACTCACAGGTCATCATGGATCTAGACGAGAACTGGGCTAAAGCTTGCTCCTGTACTTCTTGCCGCAAATGTGCCAAAGTGTGCCCAGTCGGAGCCATCTACATCGAAGGCGAACCAATCGAACATACCAAGAAACGGGATATAGCAGAGTTCATTCTTGATAGAAGGAACCGCAAATGAGCGCAAACACAAAAGTCCGTGTAGCGACGGTTTGGCTTAGCGGTTGCTCAGGTTGCCACATGAGCTTCCTTGACCAGGACGAGCGACTAGTGGATTTGGCGAAGAAGATAACTTTGGTTTACAGCCCAATTGCCGATGTGAAGGAGTTCCCGGAAAACGTCGACGCCACACTCATCGAAGGCGCCGTAGCAAATGAAGAGCAACTTGCTATGCTAAAGAAAGTCCGCTCAAGAACAAAAATCCTGATTTCATTGGGCGACTGCGCCGTCACGGGCAACGTCACTGCGTTGCGGAATTCTTGGCGTCACAGCGACCAAGCCGTGTTGGAACGTGCTTACAAGGACCCCACTGACCTCAACGCCGCCATCCCAACCTCCGTGCCCAAATTGTTGATTCACGCCCGTCCACTGCATGAAATCGTTAAAGTTGACTTTTTCATTCCTGGGTGCCCACCCCACGCCGACCTCATAAACTACGTCTTAACAGAGCTGTTGGCTGGCAGGGCACCCGTAATGGAGGGAAGATCAAAATATGGCTAAACTAGAAAACAAAAAGAAAATCACAATAAGCCCCATCACACGCATTGAAGGACACGCACAAGTAACGATTTTGCTAAACCAAGATGACACCGTAAATGAAGCCCTCTTCAAAGTAGTGGACTTCCGCGGTTTCGAAAAATTCACCGAAGGCAGACCCTTCTACGAAATGCCCAGCATAACAAGCCGAGCCTGTGGCATTTGCCCTGTCAGCCACCTCTTAGCCTCTGCCAAAGCCTGCGACGCCATCGTCGGAGTGAACCCACCAAAAACCGCTATAATGCTGCGTCGCCTTATGCACATGGGACAACTAATTCAATCCCATGCCCTCAACTTTTTCCATCTATCCTCACCCGATTTACTGTTGGGTTTTGATTCTGACCCTGCCCAGCGAAATGTGTTTGGCTTGATTGAAAAGAACCCTGAATTAGCAATGCGCGGGATCAAACTACGCAAGTTTGGACAAGAAATAATTGAAAGAGTCGCTGGCAAAAAAATCCATTCCAGCGATTGGATACTGCCAGGCGGGGCCAAATGGCCGCTTACTCAGGAAAGAGCTGATTACCTATGCGCCAACCTGCCCGAAGCATTGGACGGCACTCAGAAGACGCTTGAGTTGTATAAGAAAATGCTCGGTGACTTTGGGGAAGAGGTTGAGAACTTCGGCAACTTCCCATCCTACTACATGGGCTTGGTGGCTCCAGACGGCGGCTTAGAACACTACGACGGCACTCTCCGAATCATGGATCCAAACGGCAAAGTGGCTGCAGAATGCGTTGACCCAACAACTTACAGAGACTTCATTGGAGAAGCAGTTGAACCATATTCTTTCATGAAGTTCCCCTACTTCAAAGCCATCGGTTACCCAGACGGCGCCTACCGGGTCGGACCACTAGCAAGACTAAACGTGGCAACCCATTGCGGCACCCCCTTAGCAGACGAGGAACTAAAGCAATTTAAGAAGTTAGGCAAGAACGGCGTCGTCCAAAGCACCTTCCACTACCACTACGCACGCTTAATCGAAATGTTGTTCTGCATCGAAAACGCCAAAGACTTGCTACATGACCCAGAAATTCTATCTGAACACGTCACATCCAAAGCCCTAGTCAACAACTACGAAGGTGTCGGCGTCGCAGAAGCGCCAAGAGGCACACTCATCCACCACTACAAAGTGGACACCCAAGGCATGATAACATGGAACAACATGATCATCGCAACCGAACACAACAACATCGCCTACAACAAGGCGGTAACGCAAGTAGCCAAAAAATACGTCAAAGCCCGCGAGCTCCAAGAAGGCATGCTAAACCGCGTAGAAGCCGTCATTCGAGCCTTCGACCCATGCCTCAGCTGCGCAACACACGCCGTCGGACAGATGCCCCTTGAAATAAAACTCATCGATGCCAACGGAACAATATTAGACCGTAAAATCAGGTAAAACATCTTTTTTTTATGTTTAGTGTTTCTGCATAGTTTTAAATTTTCAGCCAGCCACCTTAGTGTGGTGGAAGAACGAGAAAGCTCATCTGGCTGACGTTGGTTATCGCGACTTTGGTAATCAGCCTGTTTCTAGTCGCTAACGTGCATGCTTCTACTCCAGTAAGTGGAACAATCACTCAGGACACCACTTGGACCCAAGCCAACACCCCATACATTCTCATGGGAAGCGTTACCGTAAATGCTGGCGTCACTTTAACTATAGAACCCGGCACAACCGTCGATCTTGCATCCTTTTCGTTGATGATAGGTGGAACATTAAACGCTGCCGGAACAAGGGATAACAAAATTATCTTTCAAACATCATACTTCTTTTACAATATCCGAGTCCAATTCCTATCTACAAGCAAAAGTTGGAGCCCTACCTCGAACACTGGTTGCATCGTTGACAACGCAATATTCAATTCAGTAAGCATAACCGTTAGTAACAGTTCCCCTAAAATAAGCAACAACTACTTCACCAACAACCAATTAACTTCCATAAGTGTATCTGGTGGTTCTCCCTTAATTGTAAACAATGCCCTCGATACACGGGCTACATGCCTCACTACTAGCAATGGCTATTCTGGTTTCCCCGTTATTTCAGGGAATTTTATCAAATCCAGCGGTGCTGGCAACTATGGGATTAGCTGTGGAAACAACGTTTTCTTTTCTGACAACAACATAACTGGTTGCTATGTTGGGATTTACGTAACAGGCAATGCGACGATAACAAGAAATCTGGTAACATCCAACACATTTGGATTGTCGACGCCAATCAGCACTGCAACTATCGAAGGAAACACGTTTGCAAATAATACCATTGGAATCAATGGAGGGGGAACAATAAGAAACAACACCTTTGGAAACAACCAAGTTGGATTAATGGATTCAAATATTAACAGTAACATAACCCAAAACAACTTTTTTGGGAACACCAAATATAATTTTCAACTGACATTAACGACTTCAATTGATGCACCATATAACTGGTGGGGAACCGCAGATGCCACAGCTATCAATCAAACGATCTATGACTATAAAAATTCCACGACCTTAGGAACCGTCAATTTTTCTCCTTACTTAAATGAGTCAAACCCGCAAGCACCACCAATACAAAACATTAACTTAGTCCCCGCCCCAACACCGACACCTTATCCCACGCCAATTCCTGTGCCAACGATAACACCACCCCCCAGACCAACCGCCATTTATACTCCAATTTCCTCTCCAACTCCGACACCAGAACCAACAACTACACCGATACCTACACAAACACCTCCACCGACCCCGAGCCCAACACCAAAAATAATGCCTGGGTCACCGCTTTCTTTGGGAGGCACCTCCTTTGCTGAAGCAATATCGCAATTTGACATTACAGCATTAGCCGAATTAGTCCTCATGGCACTCGGCATAGTTTGGCTAATCGTAATACTATTCTATGTGGAAAGGGATTTCATCAGAAAAGAGAACAAAAAGCCTAAGGACGAATGAACACTTAGATGGTTGACACGTTTTATCTGCATTTAGAATTTAAAAGCAAAAAGGGCGATTGGTCTGTTAACCTGCCGTTCTTGTGCAGTCGATGTGGCGTTTGTTGTACTCTTGATGATTTTTTGACGGCAGGAGAAGTCAAAGTCAAACCTCAAGAAAACTCCGAGGTCCAAGCTAAATTAAAAGCGCTCTTTGAATCGTTGGGAGAAATATTTGAAACTGGCGAAGCAGAATACGACCATTACATCATGCACAACCCATGCCCTTTTCTCGTTGACAAGTCCTGTTCAATTTACGAAATCCGGCCTGAGGGCTGTAGACAATTTCCAAACACTATGTTTGGCATGTTAACTAAGGACTGCGAAGCGCTCAATCGATTTAAAGAGCAACGCATAGTTCTAAAAAAAGACAGAGCCTCCAAAGAAACCAATCACTTTACAAGCACAAAAGGAGAACCCATTAAGTCCGTTAAGCTTACCGAAAAACGATACCAAACCTGCATTGCTAAACTACGCCAAGCAGGCATAACAAACGCCGAATTAGACCTCTTTATACAAATCAATGAGAAAAACAAAACTCAAGTTTAACGTTGAAGTTGGGCGTATCGAAAGCAGTCAACTAAATGGTCGTTTACCAGTCCTGCAGCCTGCATGAAGGCATAGCAGATTGTGGGACCAACAAACTTAAAACCCCTCGTTTTGAGTTCCCGACTCATCGCTCTGGACTGCTCTGTCTCAGCGGGCATTTCCGAAAAATCCTTGAAAGCATTCTGTATTGTTTTGCTTTGTACGAACTGCCAGATGAATGTGTCAAAGGAGCTGAATTCTTTTTGAACTTTGAGAACTTGTTGAGAGTTTGTTATGGTTGCTAAGATTTTGGCTCGATTCTTAACTACTCCAGGAGACTGCATTAAACGTTCAACGTCTTTGGCTGTGTATTTTGCAATCTTAATGGGATCGAAACTGTCAAACGCTGCCCTAAACGCTTCTCGCCTCTCTAAAATCATCCACCACGACAACCCTGCCTGAAAGCTATCCAAAACCAAAAACTCAAACAACTTCAGATCGTCGTGAATGGGGACGCCCCATTCTTCATCGTGGTATCTTATGTAAAGAGGTTTGTCAACGTTCCAGCATCTTTTCAGCGCGGTAGTCAATTATTGTTCACCATTGACTTTTAATACGATTGAGTTTTATTTGTTGAGTTCTTTTCCAATGTTCCAAGCTTTAGCCAATTTTTTGCCTAAGCCATAGTAGCTTCGGTCATTCATCACGAACAATATTGGCTGGACTTTTTCGATATTTACCTCGCCGTCTTCGAGGATTGTTTCGTCACAGAATGTGTTGGCAATTTTGCCAATAAATACGTCGTGGTTTGGGAAATCGACGGTTTTTATGAGTTCGCATTCCATGTTGATGCTGCATTGTTCAATCATTGGAGCGGTTTTGAGTGTTCCATAAAATGTTTTGAACATGTCTGCTTTGTTCTTGTCTTTTCCTGAAACTAAGCCACAGTGGTCGGTTTCTTTAATCATCGTTGTTGAGGGGATATTGATACTGAAAGTTTTGTTTGCTTTAATTCCTGCGTTGGTGTAGTGGCCCGTTTGTTCATACCCAAAGAAACTGACTCAAGATCCATTATGCCAACGTGCGCTATAGTTACGTAATTAGGTTTCCCATTAACCAATGCTCCAACCAATGTTGTCGGCAATGGATAAAGACAGTTTTTGGCTCCAAGTTCAACCTTCATTTTAAATCCTCAAAACTATTTTTCTTCAATGAAAATTGTATCTTTTTATTATTTTAAGGAAGCGACGAATAGTTGGAAGCCCATTTCATCTGTATTTCCTTAATATCTGGGTGATATATTTGGATTCTAATATTCAACCCTTTCAGAAAACCTATACGGGTGGTATATTGGCGATTACCAAGCCAAAACAAGAAAACCCTACTTATGACAACCCTTTTATCTCAATTGGGTTTCCTTCTTTAATTGAGGATTTTATGCCAACAGTTAAAGAAATCATGACTAAAGACGTAACTACCATCGACACTGACAAAACTGTATTTGAAGCAGCCCAACTCATGTCCACTGAAGGTTTAGGCTGCTTAATCGTTATGAACAAAGATTTTCCAGTTGGAATAATTACAGAACGCGACATTGTCCGAAGAATCGTGGCAAAAAGAAGTTCATCTGACGTTAAAGTAGAAGAGATTATGTCTAAAACTCTCATAACAGTGGAACCTGACGTTTCGCTCAAGGATGCGGCAAGGGTAATGTCGACTAACGGAATACGGCGTTTACCAGTTTTGAAGAACAACAAGTTGGTCGGGATTGTTGTGGCTTCGGATTTTGTGCGCAACGTTGGAAAAAAGACAACAAGTGATGAAATTTTGGATGCTTTAGGGCGTTACCCGACAGGGTCACCCGTCTAAGAAGCAATTAGTCAGGTAGAAAGTTGGGAATTTAGTTACCATTTGCGCTTAACAAAGGCAACTGTCAAGCCGATTGCAAGCGCTACTAAGGCAACCATAATTATGATTTGAAGATAGTTTTTAGATGTATCAAAGACCTGCGGGCTATTGGTCGGTGTTGGTTGTTGTTCTGGTAGGTTCTGTGGGGATATGCTTGAAGTCGGTTGTTCTTGGGAAGAGGACGTTGGGCTTGAATTAGCTGAGTTCGGGTTGTTAGTAGAATCGGCTGTTGAATTAGAAGTAGGGCTTGCTGTATTGGAGTTTGGTTCGGGAGTTGGCGAATTAGTCGGATTAGTCGAAGGTGTTGGTGAAGTAGTAGGTCCATTTGAAGGGGAAGGAGACGTTGAGGGGTCAGTGCTGGTTGATGGCAACGATGTAGGTTCAGATGTTGGTGTAGGAGTTGGAGTTGGCGCTATTGGTACTTCGGGGTCAGGGGCGTCGAGAATAGGTAAGTAGTTTATGAGGCTGGAACAGGAAGCGTCATCATTTTTGTCGTAGAGCATGAAATCGATGATTGTTGTGTTGGATGTCCCCCAGAAGTTTTGGGATGCATCCATGTCAGCTGTGGTTGATGTTTGTTCTACCTCCAGTACTACACCTGAAGTTCCAGTGAAGGAATTGTAAGTAACACAGATTTTGCTTAGCCCATAGCTTGCGTAGTTGTTGATGATGAATCCTTGGTTTTTGGTGAAAAGGTTGTATTTTACGTAGACCATTCCTGATGAATTTGAGTAATAGTCGTCTGTTCCTATTTTGATGCCTGCACAATTCGTGAATGTGTTGTATTCGATGAAGGTGTCTTGGGAGGGGTACCAGAGGTATGAGAACTGTGAGAGGTTGCTGAGGTCTGAGTTGGTCAAGTTCAAATAAGCGGTGTTGTCAAACCAGAAGGCGCTCAATCCGTTTCTAATGACGCAGAAATCAAGATCTAAGAATCCTGCGGAGACGGGGTGGTTCGTTTTGAAAAAGTTGGAGTGGCCATTGCCGTCGAAAACGATTTTGTTGGTTGTATTGCCTTCTGCCTGGATTACTCCGTTTATTTGAAACATTAAGGCTTCCGAGGATTGGATGGTGACTGTTACGCCTGGCTCGATTGTTAAGTTAACGTTTTCTGGAACCACTATGGTGTTTGTTATGATGTATGGGCTATTTGCCGTCGTCCAGGTTGTATCGTTTGCTAATGTTCCGCCGACTTGTGTGCCTAAATCGCCCGAGGCAGTTAAACCGTTGGTGATTTGAAGGGTAAGGAATAGGCTAGTTATTAACAGACCTGTTAGTAGGAGTATTTTTTCGTGTTTTTGGATTTTCAAGAGTAACCAGTCTGGTTATGGAACAAACAGTCTTTTATTGTTTATTGAGATAGACTACAACAGTTCTATAATACAACACGAATACACCACAAAAAAAGATTGTTTACCCAAGGATGACTATGAGGTTGTTTATGACTGTGATTAACAGGAAAATCATCAAGCCCACGTAGGCCACCTTCATCACTTTACTTGAGACTTTGAAGGCTTTGGTGCTCTTATCCATCGCTTTGTTCAAGGTTCGTTTAGCATAGATGTACGTGAAGGCAATCAAAAGAGTAGCGGAAATCTTCAGGGCCAAAAACCCAGCGATGCTTGAGTTAACGATACCAATCATGAGAGGATTAATTTCGGAAGCACCAAAATACATAACGCCGACAACGGTGGTTATGCAGTCGATTGAGCCCAGCAGGATTATTAAAAAACTCGGAAATACCTCTGCCTTTAACGTGTACATCAAAACCTTTTCCTTCTCCCTGCGTCTCCTTTCTGCTCAAAACTCAATTTTCAAACATTACTTAAGAATCAGATTGCTGAATTCGACATATTTCGAATTTAAAAACTGCAAAAGCTCCTTTACAGCAGCCATTACTGACTATTAATAGTGCATACACACAATTAAACGTTTTCACTCTTTATACCCGGGAATACAGGTTTTTCAGGCATCAGCTTCTAATGATTTTTAATGGTTAAAAGCTACTGTTTTATGCGCATAAGCCTTATATTTAAAAGATTAACCTCTTTTGCTGAAGGCTTAACGATGCACAAAAAACTCTTGATCCCGGGTCCAACCGAAGTAAGCAAAGAGATGCTCAACGAGCAAACGCACTATTTAATCGGTCATAGAGAAAAAGAGTTCTCCGATCTCTACGGTGGAATAACCGATAAAATCGCCAAGTTCTTCCAGCTTACACCCGATTACAAACCCACCGTAACTACTTCGTCAGGTACCTTGTGGTTTGACATAATCGGACGAAGCATTGTAAAACAAAAAGCCTTAGCATGCGTTAACGGGGCTTTCTCCCAACGTGCTGCACAAACTTTGGCAGCATGCGGCAAAGAAACGGACGTTTTAGAAGTGGAAATGGGAAAGGCGATTAAACCAGATATGGTTGCGGAAAAACTCGCGGGAGGCAAATACGACACTCTAACCGTTTGCCACAACGAAACCTCCACGGGTGTTCGGAGTCCTATAGGTGAAATCGGCAAAATGGTTCACAAGGAATATCCCAGCATCATCTTCGCTGTAGATGCGGTTTCCTCCATGGCAGGTGACAAGACTTTGCCGTCAGAATTTAACTGTGACATCGTTTTTGGTTCAACCCAGAAATGTTTTGCTCTTCCTCCAGGTTTAGCTGTTGCACTTGTAAACGACAGAGCCATTGAACGTGCTAAACAGGTTCCAAACAGAGGTGCGTATACTGACTTGGTAGACATCTTTGAGTTTGAAAAGAAACATCAAACACCATTCACCCCAAACATTCCTTTAATGTATGCTCTAAACAGACGCATGGATCTTTTGCTTGAAGAAACTTACGACAAAGTTTACCAGCGCCACTTAGACATGGCAAAGTTCACGCAAAAATGGGCAAATCAGCATTTCGCCATGTTCCCCGAACGAGGCTACGAATCCGTAACCGTTAGCTGCATACAAAACACCCAAGGCAAAAACGTCAAAGAACTAAACCAAAAACTCGCAGAAAAAGGCTTTATGATTTCGGGAGGCTACGGCAAAATGGCTGAGAAAACCTTCCGCATAGGTCACATGGGCGAATGGAACCTCAGCGGCATCAAAGAAGTTATCGGGTTAATTGACCAGATTTGGGGACTTTAAGTGACCATTAAAATCCTCGTTAGCGACAAAATATTTGATGAGGGCATTAAACTTCTTGAAGAAAAAGGCTACCACGTTACCCGTGCTTGGGATACGCCCAAAGCTGAGTTGCCAAAAATCATCGGTGACTACGATGTTTTGATTGTTAGGTCAGCCACGAAAGTTAAGGGTGAACTATTAGACCAGGCCAAAAAACTTCGTGTTATCGGTCGTGCAGGTGAAGGTTTAGACAATGTGGATTACGAAAGGGCCCAAAAAATGGGTATCGCGTTGGTTAATACTCCACATGTTTCATACATCAGCGTTGCAGAATTAACCATCGGTCACATTTTAGCGCTGTCAAGAAACATCGTTCAGGGAACAACCACTCTCCGCGAAGGAAAATGGGAAAAAGATGAGTTGATGGGTCACGAAGTCAAAGGCAAAACACTAGGCGTTATCGGCTGCGGATATATAGGCAAGACCGTTGAACACTATGCATTAGCGTTAGGCATGAAAGTATTACCCGTGGAAGAATGCGTCTACGACCGCTTTGTACCCCTTGGTGAAATGCTGCCTCAAGCCGACTTCATCACAATCCATGTACCCCTAACCCCGCATACGCACCACATGATATCCACAAAAGAATTCAAACTTATGAAAAAAGGCGCAAAATTAATCGACTGCAGCCGCGGTGGTGTGGTGGATCAGGAAGCGCTCTACCAAGCCCTCGTCTCAGGCAAAGTTGCTGGAGCAGCCTTGGATGTTTTCGAGGAAGAGCCACCAAAAAACAGTAAACTCTTAACATTAAACAACGTAATTGCAACGCCTCATATGGGTGCACAAACCCATGAAGCACAGTTTAAAGCGAGCACCCAAATAGCTAAAGCCGTTATTGAAGCGCTGGAAAAAATGTGAGCTGAAATGTTTGGTTGACATTAGACCTTTCAAAGCCATACGTTACACAAGTAAAGCAGGCAACCCCGAGGATTTGATTACGCAACCCTACGACAAAATAGATGCCCAAATGCAGAAAGAGTACTATTCGAAGTCTCCGTACAATTATTGTCGTTTAATTTTGCCACTCGAAGAAAATAAGTACCAAATCGCAAACGAACGAATTACTCAGTGGCTAAAAGAAGGAATAATGGCAAAGGAAACCCAACATGCCATTTTTATTTCACGCCAAGAATTCTCTCTTGACGGAAAAAAATACGCGAGGACAGGAATAATCGCTGCGCTTCGGCTTTACCCCTACAAAGAGAACATGGTGTTTCCCCATGAAGCGACCTACAAAGCGCCCAAAGCTGACAGATTAAACATGCTTCGCACGGTGCAAAAAGATTTAGAACCAGTCTTTTTGATCTACCGAGACCAAGAAAAGAAAACCATCGCTTTCTTGGAGGAAACTGTAAAAACTAAGCCTGTTGTCCAAGTTACTGATTCACTAGGGATTAAGCAAACTGTTTGGGTAGTTTCTGATTCACAGAAAATCATACGGTTGCAAGCCATTTTAAACGCCAAGACAATGGTTATCACCGATGGACATCATCGCTATGAGAGTGCTTTGACATACCGCGATGAAATGCGCAGCAAAGGCAATTGGTCGGAGGATTCTGCATTTAACTTCCATATGAGTTACATGGTGCCTGTTGAAGAGGAAGGACTTGTCGTTTTGCCTACTCATAGGCTACTGAAAAATTATAAGTTGACTTATGATTTGCTGCAGGTCTTTAAGTTTTTCTTTGATGTCAAAGATGTTGAACCTACTGTTGAGGGGTTAGAAAGTTTCCTTAAGGACCATGTTAACGAGCATGCTTTTTGTATTTATGACGGTTCAAACGCTTACGGATTAATATTGAAACATGATGAAGCTGTCTATGAATTCGTAAATGCGAATGTCTCCAAAGAAACCAAAATTTTTGATGTAGTGATATTGCGTGACATAGTTTTCAAGTTTATCCTAAAAACCGGCGAGTTAAACATCGACGATAGCATTCTCTATGTCCGCTGGACCAAGGCAGCGGTGGAGAAAGTTAACCATGGAGAAGCCAGCATAGCGTTTTTGGTTAATCCTATTAACGCGAAAACAGTTGCAGAAATAGCGCAACAACACGAACTCTTGCCCGAGAAAAGCACAGATTTTTATCCAAAGATGGCTTCAGGTTTGATGTTGATGGATATTTCTGCTAGCGAAAAACTCTAAATGTTTTTTCGGTTTTAGCGCTTTCTTGATGAAAACAATTATTAGGTAAATGGTAGAAACCTGAATGTTAATTATAATAAACGAGGAAATAAAAAATGTCTGAATCAGAAAAAACTTCAGTGCCAAATAAAATTACGCCAATGAAACGTTACATTGCTGAATTAATTGGAACAATGGTGCTCGTGTTGATGGGTTGCGGAAGCGCAACTGTCGCAAGCTACTACGTTGGAAACCTTGGGATAGCTTTTGCTTTTGGTCTATCGGTGTTAGCCATGGTTTACGCGATTGGCAGTGTATCGGGCTGTCAGATTAACCCAGCTATTTCGATTTCGATGTTAGTTGCGGGTAGAATTAGTGCAAAAGATACAGCGTTCTACGTTGTTTTCCAATGTGTCGGTGCAATAATTGGTGCGGGCATACTGTATGCAATTATGATCGGAAATGCATCGTTTAGTTTAGCTTCAACTGGTTTAGGCGCAAACATGTACTCAACTTATTCTTTGGCATCTGTTTTGATTGCTGAAATAGTCTTAACCTTCATATTCGTGCTCGTTGTCCATGGTTCAACCCATGAAAGAGTACCTAAAGGATTTGCGGGCATCGCAATCGGCTTGACTCTTGTACTCATACACATTGTATCAATACCCATTGACGGCACATCTGTAAACCCTGCAAGAAGCTTAGGACCAGCACTCTTCGTCGGCGGCACAGCCTTAAGTCAACTTTGGGTTTTCATCGTTGCACCCATAATCGGCGGAATCTTGGCTGCATTAGTATGGAAACTATTCAAGTAAAACTCTAAACAACCAATTTTTTTGTTTTAAAAGAGGTTATTTTACGAACTTTGTTGCGTGCCGCTTAAAACGTTTCTTACAGACGAGACTGCAAAAATAGTATGTTTCGCCGTCATAAGAAATCTTGAATTTAGCCGTGTTCTCGTCTAGAACCATTCCGCAAACAGGATCTCTAAATGACATTACTTGTAGGTAACCCTCATCCACAAGATTCTACTTTCTGCCTATTATGGTTAGTGGTGGCTTAAAGTAAAATTTTGTGTTTAGGTTAAAAAATAAAAAAGGGTAGGGTTTTTGTGGTTTATTTCTGATTTATGGTCGTTTGCGTAGAGCTAACACAATTACGATTGTAGCAATCGCAATTGCAACGATGATGCCGATAGTTGCTGGAATCAGGTACATGTCTGCAACGGATTGTGGAGCAGCTGTTGGCGCCGGTGTAGACCCAGGTGCTTCACCTACTGCTAAGTAGGTTGAAGATTGTGATGGACCGTATGCTTTAGAGCCTGCGAAGCTTGCGAGGATTTGGTATGTTCCTGAAACTTGTGGTTCGAAGACAATGCCGTAGTTGCCGTTTACGTCACTTGTGGTTGTCCCAACTGGGACTAAGTTGCCGTTGGGGTCAATTGCTGAAAGCGTAACATAAACACCGGTTGCGTTTGTTGGTTTTGCTTGGTTCTCGTACATGTAAGCCATCCATGCACCCATGCTATCGTCCGCTATTGCAGGTGTGCCTTGCAAAGTGAAATCATAGAGGAAGTTATCGTTGCGTCTACCTGATGCAGTTTGGTCTGTAACTGTTCCAGTGATCATTACGCTTGATCCGACTGCTGGGATTGTTTGTGGTGCAGAGACTGTTGTTGCGCTGGTTCCTGGTCCGATACAATAGATTGAGTTGTCAAAGTAGTTGAGGCCTACGACTCTACCGTCGCCCATTTCCATGTACTGTCCTGTAAGATGTGCGCCGTTGTCAGCACCCATCCCCAGTAAAGTCCATATTTCTGCGCCATTGGTTGCGTTGATGCAGCGTATGTTTGGTCCACGCCACATTGGTTGAGTCACTGAGTGCTCACCCGTGAGCAGATAGAGTTTACCGTCGCAGACAGCGAAGATGTTGAGTGGGTAGTTACCATATGGTGATTCGCCGCCGATGTTGGTTGCAGTGTAGTTCCAGAGTTGTTCGCCTGTTGCCATGCTGTACGCGATACATACTCCGCCGTACCCTGTTGTCAGGAGCATATGGTTGTAGTAGTTGTATTGTGTGCTGTAGTAGTTATTATCAGGTTCACGTGCAGTTTCCCAGAGTGGTTGTCCAGTGGTCATGTCGATTGCCCAGTATTTGAGTTGCTTTGAAGAGTGGAAGAGTATTACGTTGTCTTCTGGATATACACCAACTAAGCTGAATGTAGAGAACATTGAACCGACTGTTTCATTGAAGTCTAATGGTAAGTATGGTGCTGTAAAGGATGTTGTCCAGAGTTGTGTGCCTTCTTTGCCTCTTTCGAGACTAAGGGCCCACAGTTGACCTTGTACGTTTCCGAGGTCATTGTTTTGTCCCAAGGTTCCGAGGATAACGAAACCGCCTTTACCATCTGTGTCGCCTACGCGGACTGTGAGTAGTGTACCTGTTTGGTTGACGATGCTGTTGCTTGGTCCGTAGGGAGTTGGGATTGAAGCGTTGATTGAGAATCCAGTGCTTCCGTCAAAGACCATACCGTTGTTTAGTGCGGGTCCTCCTCCGAATCCGCCTCCTTCTGGTCTCCATTGCCAGTAAGTAGTTCCGGTGTTCGGTGGGGTTGCAGTTTCGCCGAGAACGTTAGTGTTATTCCAGCAGGTTAAGTAGTAGTTAGGATTCGTTGCTGTCCCTTTGTTAACAATGTTGTACCATAAAAGCTCTCCATTGTTACCGACGACGTTTGTACCTGAAGCAGAAGCGTTAGCTATATAACATATGTGACGAAGCGGCAGTGCGTATCCATCAAGCATTTCCAAAACTGAACCGTTAGCAGCACCAAGACTTGGAGCTGATCTCCACAAGAATGAGTACCCTCCATGTTGGTTGGGTGATTCATAATTGTAGATTTGACCGTATGATGGCATAGTTTCATTGTAGTAGCCTAATAATTCGCCTGTGTAAAGGTCTACGACGTTAAAGCCGATTGATCTGTATGCGTCTGCGCGGTCAGGGTAGTAGACTCTGCCGTTAAGAATTATAGCGTTGAAGTCGAGGCCTTGATAGTGTCCTGTTTCGTAGCCCGTGTCGTTAAATCGTGCATCCATGTAGCCGCCAACGTACAATGGTCTTGTCCAGAGCACGTGGGAAGTTTCTGTGCCAGTACCGTAGACGTAACGGGTAGTTGTACCGCCCGCTTGACCTAAGGGTTGGTTCCAAGCACCAAGAAGCCAGTTACCTGGAAGTGCACTCCATTGTCTGCTAGCATCGTTTATTGGTCGTGTCCAATAGTCAGATGGAATAGGTGATTCGGTCCATGATGCGATTGGTTCCGCTTGTGCAACAAAGGTTATTGGTTCACTGCTACCGGCTGTATAGTGCTGGTTTTGGGGAGTTGAAAGTGCTGGATTAGCGTTGTAGCCTGTTTCATGGGGACCCAAAGCTTGAGATCCGTCTGGGAGTGTTATGAGAGTACTGTTCTTCCATGTGTCTGGGAAGATGGCGATAACTGTGTATGTGCCGACTTCTTCTGGTACGTATGCAAGGTATCCGCCACCTACTGGGTCACTTGCTCCAACTGGATAGTTAGTTGTGACTCCGCTAGGTGTAGTAATGTTGAAGGATATTCCGTCCCATGAAGCGCGGTTTAAGCCGTTTGTCGCGGTGATTATAGCGTCTGTTTCACCGATGTCTGGTGGAATGTCTGCGGTCCAGTAAACGAGAAGGTTGGTTTGACCCACACCAATCACGCTGCTGCCTACGCTGGAGTACATGAAGGTATGGTGTTGAATTGTTTGAGCGGCAGCGAGGGCACTTGCAGCTGGCATAAATGCGAGAGCGCCAGCCATAGATACAGTTAGCAGTAGAATGATAGCGATTGCTGAGATTTTATTTTTCGAGAAATTATCTATTTTTTTCATTTCTTTCTTTCCTTTTGTCTTTTTGCGGGAGGTTTTATATTGGTATATCCTAATAAGCTTTTGCAAAAGAATGGTTGCCTGTTACGATAAAGGGAACTTTTTTTTCAATAAAGTTGGCGTTTTAACAAAAACACCGATTATTTTGATAATCTTGGAAAATAGACCATAGTCTCAACACATTAATATTTGCATGATGCTTAAAAGGAACAATCAGGTGCGCAATTAATGAACGAAAAAAAGCTTGTAGACAGAAATTTAGCGGTTGTTTTAGGCTTATTATGTATAGTCCTTCTTATCTCCACAGTCGGGAGTTTAGTTTACTATAATAGCACCTCCAACGAGAATACATCAATCCACAGCCACACCGATTCAGAATATACTGCTTTAACATCACAACTAGCTGCGGCAAACACCAACATTACAAGCCTAAATCTTCAATTATCAACACTGCAGGAACAACTTGCACGCAACAACTCCCAGACAGCGGACTTAAACATCCAGATATCCAACCTAAACACCCAAATAAAAAACGCTGATGAAAACGTCAAAAAACTTGAAGATTACTACAACTCACTAATGTACGTGCTCAACACCGATAACCATGATTTATCCGTTCAATTTACGACTGCAAACAGTCAAATATCCAGTTTACAGAATCAAGTGAACACGCTCAACGCAATCGCTAATCTTTCTGCTTTCACAATATGGGTTAACAACCAAACGATAAACCAAATAGCAGGAAACACCATGACTTGGATAGAGAACGCGAGCTACGCAGGGTACGTTACGATTCGAGTTTCCTCGCCAACCATCAACAGCGTTTATGCCAATGTTACTTATACCGCGTATGGTGTCAACTACAACGTCCAAACAAGCTTTGGTTCAAACAACGTAGCGTCCTTCCCGATTTTGCCATCGTCAAACATTGCCCTCGCAGTTGGAAACAGTCTGCAAAGTGGAATTGCAACCGAAAACGTAACAATTACCTACTATTATTAACCAGTTTAATTAAAGTTGGCTCTGGAGATGCAATAAAAGATATTATTTTTGAATTAAAGCAAGTAGCAACAACAAATTAAGACTTGAACATTTTGAAGTCAGAAAAATGATTGAGTTGAGTTGAAGATTTATTAGTCGTCTTCTGCATCTTCTTTTGCTAACTCAACTGAGACTGAGTCATCGTGGCTAACTGCGTTTTTGCGGGTTGCTTTTTTGTTTATCTCTGCCTGTTCTTGTCCATCCATGAATCCGTTTTCTGCTGCTGTGATTTCATCGTCATCGAGCATTTCCTCTCTTTCTTTTGAATCGTAAATGTCCTCGGTTTCTTCTGCTGTGTCAGGTTTTGGGTCTCCAGCGTATAGGTAGGGTAATGGCTTTTTTTTGAGTTTACTCATGTCTTTATCCATCCAATTTAATCGTTCAAGCTTAAGCTCATCTGAATCAACTTGTGCCCGTAATTGCTTTTATGACTATGTGATTGAACTTTGACAGTCACAAACAACTTTTCGACCGATTGTATGGTAAAGAGCGCTTGAGAATAACAGCAGACCAAGCTATAACATGGTACTACGGGAGCGCGATTGCTGCAACTGGATACGTTAGACCCCACAACAAGCGCTATTCATTGGTAACCACCCAAACCTTTGACCGACCCTACTTTGTCTTAGCGTTATCCACCAAAACCGCCTTTTTCATATTTTAATTTTTTTAATTGCAAAAAAATTCAAATTAAAATAAAAAATAAGGGTTTTTTAAGGACAAAGCATCGTTTTTTTGTAAAAGCAACCTTTTTCAACGTGTCCTTTGCCTGAAATCGTGCTAAACGTTTTTATACGCCACGCCACATTTTTGGGCTGTCACATTAATCATGCTATCACCAAAGCTTTGAAGCTTTTAGAGACATCATGAAAAAATCCTGTGGCAGAAGAAAAATAAAGTATGCAAATTCAATCATTTAAGGACTTACCGCTATCAGGAGAAGTCCTAAAAAGTATATCAGAACTCGGGTTTGATAGTCTTTTTCCAATTCAAGCTCAAGCAATAATTCCCCTCCTCGAAGGCAAAGATGTCCTCGGGCAAGCACAAACCGGAACAGGAAAAACCGCCGCATTCGGCGTACCAATGGTTCAACGCTTAAACCGTGAAATCCGCGGCGTTCAAGGACTAATTTTAGTTCCAACCCGCGAATTAGCTGTGCAAGTAGCAGAACAAATGGCGCTTTTCGCGAAATACGCTAAATTGAAGGTTCTAGCTGTTTACGGTGGAGAATCCATCAACAAACAAATCCACTCATTAGCCAGCGGAGTCCACATCGTTGTCGGCACTCCAGGCAGGTTAATCGACCTTATGGAAAGGCGCGTATTGAACCTTTCAACCGTGAAGATAGTGGTTCTTGATGAAGCTGACCGCATGCTCGACATGGGCTTCACCGAAGACGTTGAATTCATTCTCTCAAAAACACCCCGCGACAGACAAACGAGCCTTTTCAGCGCAACCATGGAACAATCAGTCATGCGTGTATGCAACAAATACATGAAGAACCCTGAGAAAATCTTCGTTAGCAAAGACGAAATAGCATTAACCCAGATGAAACAGTTCTACACAATCGTTAACCAAAACGGCAAATTCGGAGCACTCTGCGACATCCTACACGACGACCGAGTTGACAAAGCGATTATTTTCTGCAGAACACGCAGAGAAACAAGCCGCCTCTCAGACCAACTCTACCGCAAAGGCTGCCGAGTACAAGCACTCCACGCAGGCTTCACCCAAGCACAGCGAGACCGCGCAATCAGCGAATTCCGCTGCGGACGCACAAACCTGCTCGTAGCAACTGACGTTGCAGCAAGAGGCTTAGACATCGAAGGCATCACTCACATAATCAACTACGATGTACCAAACGACGCACCAGTATACTTCCACCGTATAGGCAGAACAGCACGCAAAGGCGAAGACGGCACAGCAATAACCTTAGTAAGCTATGGCGAAATGTCAAACTTTAACCAAATCAAATCGCTCACAAAGACCAAAATCGAAGAAATCAGGCCAGCAACCAGCGAACGCAACAACGATTCGCCAATCCAAAGCTTCTACTAAAACAAAGTTTCCCTTTGTTTTTTATTTTTATTTTTTTAGGTTAATTGATTAAGACTTAAAAAGAAATCAAGCCCTTTATTGTTAACATGAGTAAGCTCTTAGGAAACCTCGGTCATGGCTTCGTTTGGTTTACGAATAAGAGTTTGATAAAAAACCTCATCGTCATCACTTTCTGCATATTGTTCATTTTGGTCCAAATCTTCTTTCCTTACCAGTATTATGCTTCAGCGCAAAGGGATGCGAATTCTCCGTTTCAGGTTGGAATCCACTACGTTTACGAACAGGACAACTTAAGCCAGATTTTCGGGGAAGTCACACGTATTCACGATTTAGGTTTTAAAGCCATACGCATAACACTGGAATGCAACCCACTGATTTATGATGACCTACAAAACCAAAAAACAGATGCTTTCTTTGCGGCAACCGACAATTATGGCTTACCTGTGGCTTTGGTTATTCAGAATTTAGAATCAACCGACAAAGTGGATTATTACCTTAACCGTTGGGGAAGCCACCTCAAATATGTGCAAGTCATGAATGAACCCGAGCTGTCTTCAACATGGTCTGTTGGATCTATATTCACGGATGACGAAATAACCAGCAACTTTGACCGCCTTTATTTAACAGTCCAAGCGCACCATCTATCAGCCCAATATTACACAAACTTTGGAATCGGCTATATTCTGAGAAGCAACGTGCCAATGGATCTTAGCAAAAAACTTGACTTTGTAGGTTTAGACGTATTCATGGATTCATTTCTCGTGTTATCGCCCCACTTTATCCAATACCTCCACCAAATAACGTGCAAAGACGTAGTCATAACAGAATTTGGCATGTCAACCAGCAACAGTCAAATTCAAAGTGACTTCCTCATAAAGGGACTTAACCTCTTCAAGAGCATGGGGCTTAAAGGCTGCTGGCTGGTTTACTGGAACAGCCAACTGGATGACTACGGAATCCGCGACAGACCCGCAGAACAAACAGTAGGTGACTGGATTGCAAAAAACGCTAACTGAAAATAGAATCTTCAATCATTTGCGCCATCTACGTTTAGTAGAGAAACTCCTAATTCAAGGCTTGATTTTAACAATAGTGTTAGTTATCATTCAATCTCAGTTGGATAGTTCCCGACTATCTTTGACTATGTATATGCCGCCGATCGGTTTTGCCTTTTTAATAGTCATAACATATTTTGTGCAGCCAATTTTCTTAGGCGTCTTGAACATATTCATAATCAACACATTGTACAAAACTAAAGGGTGGCAAGTTGGTATATGGTTAAACGGCATCTTTCTATTTCTAACATTCTCCACAGTTAACCTTGTTCTGCAAACAGTCCTAAACGTGTCCTTCACGAGCGTTGCCATTATTGATATCGTTCTGTTAGCGTTTCCGTTTGGGTGCATCGCACGCTTTAGCAACGGCGGATGGAAAAAACCCATAGATTAACGTAGTTTTATCGCAGAAGTGCTCTTACAACCTACCCACTATGGGTTTCTGCATTGAATCACGATTAAGATTCACATATGCCCCTCGAAATAGGATCGAATCCTAAACTACCTTATTCTAAAAATTAATTAACCAAGAAGCCTGCAAAGTTGAACGCATGATTGACGCTTCGATGCTGACCCATCTTCTTTTAGCTTTCGCAGTCGGCAGTTTGTGGGTAACTTCCATCACCGTTGTCGCCGAAAAGAAGGGCAGCATCGTTGGCGGAATTCTCGGCGGTCTTCCCTCAACCTCAGCGTTCTCGTTTTTCTTCATCGGCATAAATCAGTCTTCAGCAGCCGCAGTCCAAGCAACCACAGTTTTCCCATTAGCCTTCGCCATAACAAGCGCATACCTGTTCCTCTTCGCCTTCTTCAGCCAGAAAGGATTCGCATGGGGCATATCCATCTCGATAGTGATTTGGTTTGTGATTTCAGGCTTAATCGTTGCTTCGGGCTTTAACGATTTTTCGCTTGCGCTAGTCAGTGGAGCGGTAATTTCTGCGTTAACCTTTTATGCGTTCGTCAAGAAACTGAAACTGGAAAATTTGAAGGCTGAGAAAAAAATCTACACCATCCAAGAAGTTGCGCTACGAGGAATCGGCGCTGGTTCACTGGTTGCTCTGTCGGTGTTTCTGAGTCAAGTTGCCGGTTCAGTTCTCGGTGGAATAGCCGCTGCGTTTCCAGCGGTCTTCACGTCCACATTGATAATTCTGAATCACAGCAAAGGATTGAAATTTTCACGCACCATCACCAAGCCGCTTGTATTTTCGGGTATTCTAACGATAATACCCTTCTGTGTTGCTGTGCGGTTTTTGTATCCAAGTCTGGGGGTTTGGCTTGGAACATTAGTTTCGTATGCACTTGTCGTTCCTTTAGCAGTTCTCTCTTATTTTGCAGTGAAAAACAAAAAAAAGTAACCAACTTACATGTACGAAAGCCAAGATTCAAAGTGGCAACCTATTTTTACTGGAAATTACATTTGAGCTAGTAGCAAACGGTTTTTCAAGTAGGAGGCTTTTATTGAAGCGGTTAACAGTTGTCATTCTGGCGGGCATAATAGTTATAATCTTAGTTTTTGCCTCCGCTGAACTGCTTTTGCCCTACCTTAACCAGAAAGACAAAGAGAAGCAACCCCAGACAGCTGGTTTTCACGTTGGCGTATCTTTCGGCGGAAACACAACCGCGCAAGCAAAAGTGCTAATCGATAGAGTCAAAGATTTCACTAACCTTTTCGTGGTGCAATCAGGTCCTGTCAGCACGAACGAAACATCGTTGAATGAAATAGTCAAATATGCTGTTGATTCACGTTTAGACGTTATCGTCTATTTTGGCTACTTTAACCCAGCCTATCCTTGGCAGATACCTTGGCTAGACTATGCCAAACAGACGTGGGGTAGCCATTTTTTGGGAATATACCTCAATGATGAACCCGGCGGACAAACATTAGATGTGAACTGGACAGGCTATTTTAACCAAATAAAAATCCGCGACACCTCAATCTACCTTCAGCATTTGCCGGGAATTGACCTTCTACTCAACGGTTCACTACCCATTGACAACAATCAGGCAGCCTACCATTTTCTAACAGCCGTAGAATCGGGCTTGGGACTCAACGAATTAGAAACCCGTCAAATCCACTCGTTCACATCGGATTATGCCCTCTATTGGTTTGATTATTTAGGCGGCTACGACACCATCTTCGCTGAGTTTGGCTCCAACCAAAGTATCATCCAACCCATCGATTTAGCTAGAGGCGCTGCACGAATGCAGAACAAGACGTGGGGAACCATAATAACCTGGACATACGACCAACCCCCATACCTGGTAAATGGCACTGAAATGTACAACCAACTCATGACGGCTTACAGGTCAGGCGCAAAATACGCCGTAATCTTCGATTACCCACAAATAAACGACAACCCCTACGGAATCTTAACCGATGAGCATTTTGCAGCTTTAGAGAAATTCTGGAACAACATACAAACCCTCAAAGTAAACGATGAGCCTGATGCGGTTTTGGTTTTGCCGCATGATTACGGGTGGGGCATGAGAAACCAAAACGACTCCATCTGGGGACTCTGGCGTCCAGACAGCAATTCTGCCCAAATCTGGAACATCAAAGAAAAACTCATCAACCAATACGGCACAAACTTAGACATCGTGTACGACGACGCTCAGTTCCCGATAGCTGGCAAGGGATACCAGCATATCTACTTCTGGAACCAAACGGTTTAATGCCAATTCTAGTCAGCGTTGTTTGAAAAAATAGAGAAACACTATAAACTACGTGGGTCATATGAGAAGAAATGCTACCTAATCAACAGCGAAGCCAAATCAAAGCTGGAATCCGAGTAAAAATCGTGTTAAAGCAACATCAGCAAAGCGGCACATTAACCGAGGGAATCGTGAAAGAAATTCTTACCAATAGTCCAACGCATCCTCATGGAATCAAAGTGCGTCTAACAGACGGTAAAGTTGGCAGAGTACAATCAATAATGTAGCGATCGAAACTCAGAGCGTTACGCTTGGCTAATTAGAGCAGGAGAAATGGCTTCAGTAATTTTATTTGTTATACCAGTAAACGTCGAATTTTTCGTTACGGTCTGAGTTTTTGCATTGCATTGACTGTTACAGGGAACTTATTTTTCTATGGTCTCCGATGGTTTCTCAGTGGACCAAAATGGATGACTGCTGTCAGGTCTTGTAACTTGCTGAGGTGTTTTGCATTTGGGGCAACAGACGACCATTTTGCCATGCAAATAAAATTACCTTAACAATAATGGCGCATGCTGGAATTTATTTTTTCAGGCAAAACATAAAAAATAAAGAATTAAACCCGTTTGAGAAGGGCTATTTTTTGTCGTTTGGATACCATTGGCTTAGGTCTGCGTGGCAGAATGGACATGAACCTGCGGTATTGAGAAGTTGGTTTCCACAGTTGGGGCAGAAAACACCTTTGGGTTGCGTGGCTACAGGCTGCATTGGGACTCCTGTTTCCTTGGTTGACGGGGTGATTTTTTGGTTGCGAGACTTCCGATTCGATATGCGTGTCTGACTTGAACGTTTTTGCTTGGTTACTGCGATGAGAACAACGACTACAACAATGACTATTACTAAAATAAACGCTAAAATCATGGGGTCAGAAAGGAAGTTTGTACCGCCGTTGTTTAATGCGTTTGTGGGGGCAGCAGTATTGGTCGGAGCTGCAGGAGTAGTTGTGGGTGTCATCGGTGTAGCAATAGGGGTAATTATCCACCACTGGTTAATTGATGAAGCGTCGAATGCCGATACTTTGGCTTGAAGGTCTTGTGTGGTAAATCCTGTTGTTATTCCGGATGGAAGCGTCAACATCTGGTTTGCGCCCACAGTAATTGTGTTGTTGGTATATTGGTCGACGAATATGACTGAGCCAGCCATAACTTGGATAGTAGTCGAGTCATTGGAAACCATCACCACATAATCGGTTCCGGAGCCCATCACCATTCCCTGAGGCACCTGAACAGGTCTTACATCAAGGGTACCTTCTTGCGGGGACAACTGTTCATGGATGTATGCGATGCCTGTTCCAAGGAGCATCGTTCCTTCGACTACTGCGGCGCCCGTCAAAGCTATTGGAAGGGTCTCACCCAGCAATAACATGCCAACTCCGATTTCTATCGGTAATGTTATGGCGACTTGACCGAATTCGTCGGCTTCCGCCCCAGTTTCAAACGGGATAGAACCTGTCGTCGGCGAAGGTACTATTGTGTAGGTTATAGTTCCAGTCATTGGATCTGTTTGTTTTTCGGGATAAACCCATGCCGCATCCGAGTTTGCACCCAAATATACGGTTCCTCCAATGTCGGGATAGCTGAATGCGACAATTGTGTCGGCACCAGTTTTGATTTCAGCCCCGGTTCCGATGGAGCTTTGAGTTGTGACCGAGGAGCCTGTGTCGGCAAACGTCGCAGAACCTTGAACTTGTGAAACGCTGCCTAAGTTATCTGATGTGGGCAAGGCGGGTGTAGGGGCAGGAGTTGCAGTGGGGGCTACAGTTGCAATGGGCGGCACGGTGGCGGATGAGCCTGAACGGATAACGATTATTCCGTTGGTGTCGCTTGTGTATAGAAGCCCAGTGAGGGTTGCTGTGATGATGTCTGTTGTGAACGTGCCGGCTAAATGTTCCTGTGTCAATGAGCTTGCAGGGTATTCGTCTGCGCTAAAGCTTGCCCCTGAAACAGTTCCCTTAAACAGAATATCACCTCCGCTTACAGGAGGAACACCAGCCATGCCGTATTCGTTCCAGTAGGCGGTGTCAGTTTTGTAGCTTGTCGGATAAGTATAGAACACTATTTGAATTTGACTACCCGTTTGAGTTATATCCATCTGGTACGTTGCGGTTATATCATTCATCCGCGTGCTACCGTCTGAAGGATCCATGTCATAATAAACGCCGGATACTCCGCTTCTCCAAGTTCCAGTCAAATCCCTAGCTGGTGTAAGTGCGTAAAGAGGTGTAATCATACCCACAAAAAGTAATGCCACTAATACGATTGGAGTAATAATCTTGAACGATTTACTTTTAACAATTAATTTAGAGAACAGACAGACGCCTTTCGTTTTTTGCATTTGAAACTCTCTTCCATCCAAGCGCTTATTTCCATTCCCTTATTAACCTTTAAGAAGCATTGCTAAACAAAATTAATTCATTAAATGCTAAAACATTTTAATGCGCAAATTATGTAAGGACAAATTTTAATTCTCTAAAAAAATAAATAAAAAATGGATTGTAGTTTATCTGGTAACGGTAAGCGTTATAGTTGTTTTTGTGTTAAGCCTGAAGGGTCAGTTCCAGTGAGCGTGTCTGTGCATGTTCCTCGACTGGTGGATAATGGAACAGTTATCGTAATGATTGCTGTGTTTCCTGCCGCCGATGGGTTGGGGGTAAAATTGAAGGATATCCATGAAGAGTAAACAATCTTTCATCTCCTAAAATTGCCACATTCCACTAAGTGAAATCGATATTAAGGCTAATGACACCGGAAAAAAAGATTGGACAAACTTGAAACCTTAACTTACGCTAAAGAATCATTGTGAAGGCGTTGTTGTTGATTGATTCTTTTCGCTTCCGAAGTAATAGCCAATTATGGTTACCACGAGCCCCGTCATAGCTGTTGCAACGGTCGAGAAAAGCGTACTATTATTGGTTACTATGGGAACGAATAACATGACGATAAACGCTGCGATAACTACCATTGCAAGAATAAACTTGCGGTCTGCATCGTTAGTTGTTATTGATCGTGTTACGGTTTCGATTGACTCATCTGCAGGTTTCGCCGCCATTTTTTCACCCTCAACTCCAAATTTGTTCCTTAGATTTTTTGAGAATCATCAAACTTAGGAACCACAACTTTGTCGCCCTGTGGACAATCGAACTCTATTGTTTCTTTAGGTACAGGTAAGTCTGCAGGAACCCTGAATAAGACAACGTGATGAACGGGGCACCGATACGTTCTAGCAGCGACGGTTTCCGTGCCAATCGTCACGCTCTTTTCGTAAAACTTTTTGTCAGGCATGTGCCATCAGTATAGAGTTGTCTTTAAAAACTTATACGCGATGTGGTAGGCACCAGAGAAGGAATTGATTAGGCCGCCCTTAAAATCAACGAAAAATCTAAAAAGAAAAAGCCAACATAAAGAGTTAATAGAGGTTACAACTAATGGACAAATCGAGCGCTCTAACTGAGAGACCAACTAAAGCTTTCAATCTGACTTTAATTGCGGGAATTCTAATAATAATCAACGGGATACTCCTTGGAGTTGTAGCTAAGTGGTTTATTGGAATCATGCCTACGCTACCCGGGTCAACCGGAAATGATCCGACGTTTCTAATAGAACTCGCAGCTGTTGGCTTGATATTTGGCATTATAGTATTACTTGGAGCCCTAATGTTACACCTTAAACCCGAGAACAAAGAAACATGGGGCATGATGGCAATAGTATTCTCGAAACCCAGCGTAATCATGGGTGGAGGATTCATAATAGGCTTTATACTGGGCATAAAAGGTGGAAAAATCGCATTTTCAGGGAAAAAAAGGAAGTGTCAAAGCCAGCACCAACTATGTCATAAGTGGGAGCCCCAAAGCAGAAAATTCACTGCATTCTCACTTTTCTCAACAATTTAACCAATCTATGCCCCAAATTTATTGCGCAAATTACTTAAACAAATTTATTTAATACTAGCGAACGCTGAATGGTTAAGGTCAAAGGTTCTGAAATGGAACATGAGTATAAATTAGAAAATGATGCCCACTGCTTAGGCAATCCACGTCATGAACTTAAGAGTGGAACCAAGATAAAGTTTGATTCTTTTGGTCATCCACATTGCCCCACATGTAATGCATCAGTTATGTACAGCTGGTAAATTTTAGTGACAGATAAGACTATTTGAATCCTCGACCCCCAACTCAGGAGCAACCAAGCACATGGTTTTGAAGTTGACTAATACAGAGTTTACCGGAACGACCTTTACTGCAAGAGGATGCCAAAAGCCAACTGAACAATGCCCTAATACATTTTGAGGGCTTAGAGAATCCAAGTAAACTCTTAGTCTATCTTAACATCCCTAAAACTCTCTCTAGAGAACAATATGTTCCCTATAAGAGAACACCCAAAAAAGCAATTATCTGATGATGAGGAAAAAATGCACTATTGCCTTTAGTCGAAGGTTGAGACTGTGTGATAACTCAATTGCTTTTCAAAAAATTGCTGATTTGCTCGCAAAAAGCAATGGCTGATAAAACGGCTTTTAACAACAATGAAGCAATTTTCAAAATCCAAACTGACTTTTTACACAGTCTCGGTTTCTGACTAAGCAAATAAGTTCTATTTGGTTAAGGAATTTTTATTACCCAATTATTTGTGTTATCACCCTTACAACACACAAGTCTTAAATTTGGTTCAAGTCAAGTATATTTTGGAAGGAAAGAGCAATTAGGAAAGAGAATCTTCCTAAAAATCAATTTAAAAAAGGACTCCAACGAATAGCATTGAATACTCTGCTATCAAAAAGGGTTCAAATATGCTCTGCCCTTCTTCCCAATTTTTTGTTTTAATATGCCCAATTCCCAATTTCACTTTTCTAAATTGTTTGTACAATAAGGTGTAAATTAACTCAATGTATAGGATAGAGCAATTAAAGTAAGATATTGTAAAGAAGCATTCTTTAAAAATATAGATAGATAATAGAGCTGACTGCTTTTTGATATAGTCTAACTCTGGGAATATCCCTTTTAAGGCTTGTAACCAACTTCTTGTTTGAGGAGAAAGGAGAACTTCTCATGAGAAGATGGGGATTTCCCCGATAATCCCCCATCAACTTAAATCTTAATTCTTTAAAAATTACGGAGTTTCTTTTTCAGCATTAACACATTGATGGAGCCTGCTATTATCAGAGCTACTATGATCAACATTGATGGAAACTCTGGTATTGTTGGTGTAGGCGAAGGATGAGAAGTTGTATTTGCTGTTGGGTTTTGAGTTGGTGTACTTGCAGGGGGAGGGGTAGAAGTTGGCGTGTTTGCGGGAGTAGGAATAGGTGTTTGGGAAGGTGTTGGGCTAGGGTTAGGTGAGGGAGTTGGGGTTGGGCTGGGAGTTGGCGTAGGAATCGTGGTTTGAGTTGCAGAGTTTAAAGAAAAGACTATTGTTCCATAACTGTAAGTGCCATAAGTGATTATGCTATTACTTGCTAGTATGTCAAGTGTCTGTTGGGTAGGATGCCCATATTGATTATTAATCCCAGCACTGATAACGGCGCAAGTTGGGGTAACACCACTTAGAAAAGCTTGAGAAGTACTAGTGCTACTTCCATGATGCCCCACTTTTAAAACTTGACTATGAAAATTATAGCCAGAAGAGAGTATACTTTGTTCAGTATCAAATTGTGCATCTCCAGTCAAAAGAACACTTGTGTTACCAACCTGAAGCTTCATAACAATACTTTCAGCGTTTACATCACTAAACAGAAGGGGATTGGTTGGGCTTAAAACAGTGAAGTTAATTGTTGGGGACATTGCATAAACCTGGCTTCTGCTGGCTTGAGTTAAGTTATGTGCCAAAGCTAAAGTTTTCCAATTACCATAGGTTTGAGTTGTGGAGTTAAAGCCATTGTAGATGATGTCTTGAGTGGGTATTGTTGACTGCAAAACGGCGATTAAGCCACCTATATGGTCTTCATGAGGATGAGTGGCAACCATCAAATCAATTTTTGTTACATGGCAATCATTCAAGTCATTTAGTACCGTGGTGCCTGCGCTAGTTGGTCCGCCATCAATCAATATGTTCTTAGAAGGCGTTTTTATCAGAATTGAATCGCCTTGGCCCACGTCTAAAAAGTAAACAGTTACGTTTTCTGGGCAAGAGGTTGTTAATACAATCGGTGAAATGGTTGGTGAACCAAATGAATCCAATTTTATTTGGCATAAGACTGCTATAACAATAGAGGCAAGAAAAAATACTGAGATTCTCTTCAACCGTTATACCCCTCGGTAGGTTAGAAATTCTGTCCTTAAGAGGTTTTTGCTGGTTTACTTTTACTTAGCCCTCTGCATACCTCACTATTAGTTCGAACATTCACTTCTTAAAGAAAAACTAACTTAACATCATTGGATTGATAATTATGAATGAAGAATGCTTCGGTATCTTACATAGAGAGCCCACACTAGTGGTCTCACCATTAATAGACCAGTCTATTGCTCAAGACTTAGGTGTAAGAGAAAATGGTTAGCATAAAATCTCCAGTTAGAGTTAAGGATCTTGAAGGTAAAGTTGGCTTGGCATTCAAAGCATTGCTTGGCATAGAAGGCTCAAAGAAGGAACTCTATGAAAATGACAAGATGCTTGTGATAAATTTGGAAAAAGGTGAATGCGTCGCTTTTATGGATAGTGAAAATTGCATCTGGGAACTTGCTAGAAGTGTCAAAGGACCTTACAGCTTAAGGAGACTGAAGCGATCCAATGGCGGGCGGGGAGGGATTTGAACCTCCGCGTAAGTGGAGATATCACCCGCAACCCTCCTTTTTTATCGATCCTCCGAAAAGCGTCAGTTTCCACAGCGCATTTTATTTTTTCATGTGACTTATTTATGAATAAGGTACACTTTGATTAGGTCATTGATTAGCAAAGACGTAAGCATTGTGTAGCCTAAGATTGCAAGCACAGACAAATAGCGGCGCTTTAATGTTAGGTGGCATAAGATGCCTCTTAATGAAATTAAGTGTAAGCGCTATAAAAATAATCAAGAACCAGCTTAAATTAAAAGTGAAAAAGAGTGCGGTTATTTAACCGTCACTTTAACTTGGAATGTAAGACTATGACTTAATTGGCCATCATTGCCTGTTATTGTCAGAGTATAGGCGACTGGTGCTGTTGTTCGGTCTACCTTTACTGTCATAGTTGTCGATCCTGCTGTGGGATTTGGAGAGAATGTGATTGTCATTCCCGCTGGGTTGTTGCTCGTTATACTTAGTTGTGGTGTACCGCTGTAGTCACCGGTTGGATTCACTGTTATGGTGGAAGTGGCCATGTTTCCTCGTTTTATGTTGAGGTTTGTTGGGTTTGCTGTTAAGGTGAAGTCGGGGTTGATTACTTGCACGTTTATGCTTGCAGTGTGTGTTGTTGTTCCATCGCTGCCTTGGATTGTAATTGGATAGGTGCCTGGTGTTATACCTGTTGGTAAGGTTATAGTCATTGTAGATGATCCGCTCCCACCTGTTACTGTTGTAGGATTAAAACTAATTCCTAGACCCACCGCATTAACGTCTGTTGCGGTGAGTACAACATTATTCGCAAAGCTGTGGATGGAATTGACTGTTATTGTTGCTGCTCCGCTTGATGTGACCGTACTTATTGGTATTGCGCTAGGTGCTGTTATTGAGAAGTCAGGTGCTGGGGACGCTCCAAATTTTACCCCAAGGGGGCTACCTATACCGGTTGCTAAATCATAACCCACCACTGCGGAGTATTTGTTTGATCCGCTAATTATGTCTGAGAAGGTTGTGCCGTAGTTGTAGTTTGTGTAAAAGTTGGCGTTTGTTGCACTCTTATCAAAGGTGCAGATGGCTGCCCATTGTGGTGCGCCTGCGCTGGTGCCTCCAACGATGAACCAACCTCTACCGCCGTTGTATCCATAGCTATCGTATACTAGAAAACCTGTGTTAGGGTCGGCGTTGTAGGAGACATCAGGGGTTGCTCGTTTACCTTGGGAGTATATGTCTGTTACGCCTATTTGGTAATTGGGTACTTTTTCAATTGTGCTTACTCCGCCGCCGCCATCAGTCCAGGCGGTTTCAGTGTAGCCATCAGTCGTCATTGTTAGCTTTGTTCCTCCAACGGAGACTACGTTTGGAGAGCTTGATGGCCAACTGACAACGCCTCCTACGTCGCCTGAGGATGCAAAGTAGACTTTTCCGTTTGTGGTGAAGTGGCTGTCATAGGCGAGTTGACCAGTATTTTCGTTTGCTCCCCAACTCATAGAAATTGCAACCACATCGGTTCTGCTGTTTGCGTAATCAACTGCTGATATTAGATCAACAATTGAGGCGCTTTTTGCTTCAACTAGCAATAGTTTTGCGTGTGGCGCAACAGCGTGAGCCCATTGAACATCTAGATCTGATTCAAGTGCCCAGCCAGCATTTGGTAGGATTGTCTGGGACATTTTGTGTACTTCGAGGTTTGCTGATGGCCAAGTAAAGACGCTGCAAAAAGTTGCTAGATCAGCTGTCACTTTTGGATTATCATAAGCCTCGATGATAGCTATAGTGCCCGAGTCGCCCGTGATTGGGATTTTATATGCTTCTCTGATATCAAGGGGCGCATAATAGGGGCTATTTGCTCCTATTGAGTTCGGGTCAACATTTGTAGCTTTGACCTTGTACATGGGTTGTGCTTGCCAGTCCGGTTGTGCTGCCCCCACTAAAGGGGGTAGAGCTGTTATTATCATTAAAGTTAAAAGGGTTAAAACTAGAATTTGTTTTGTTTTTGCCAACTTGTCTGTCTCCTTAGCTATTTACTCGACTATTTTGCTATATAAATTTTCATATGTACACGCAGCTGGTTTATTTAAGAGAAGAGTTCGTCGCAAGAGTTTCACACACTGAACACGAAACCTGCCAACTAATAGAAGGTGGCTTTGAATTCGTGTGCGACTTTGGAGACAATAAAGTTTTCAAGAAACGCAAGTAACTATCACCCGAGCCAAAACGGGCGGGAATTGTCCGTGGCGGGCGGGGAGGGATTTGAACCCTCGACCCCCAACTTAGGAGGCATGCTTCATGGGAGTAACTTGGACTATTTAGCCAATAACTACAAAGTTTTCCTAGGAAACAAGTATACTAGTAAGCAGTACGCTACTGCGCAGTTCAATAATGCTATGAAGTATTCTGAATGTTTAGATAATCCTTCCAAGATTCTATCCTTACCACAATCACAAAGACCTAATGTTCTAAAAGCCATCGTTTGTCTTTCAAAATATCTAGGATGCTACGAACAGTACAAAATGAAACTCAAAAACTATGGAATTAAATGGACTAATGAAGACACTGCGTTTAATGGCTTCCTAGCTATTTTCAACCATAAGCATGATAGCTTGCCAAAATACATTAAAGAAATTCAATCAGTACTTTGCGACAATGAAAGATTATTCGTAAGATTTTTAGCTATTACTGGTTTAAGAAAAAATGAAGGCTTGAACTCTTTCAACATGATAATAGACCTTCACTCTAAAGGTAAGCTTGGCGAATACTACAATGAAGAACTAGAGGTTTTAGAGCACTTCAAATATGGCAAGGTTTTTTTGCGTGGAACTAAAAATGCTTACATTAGCTTTGTATCTAAAGAAATTATTAATCAGGTATGCAACAGTCAACCAGTAACCTATAATGCTATTCACTGTAGGTTCATGAGGAAAAAACTCCAGATAAGACTGAAGGAGCTAAGGAGTTACAATAACACTTACCTAAGAAAAAATGGTGTTCTCTAAGGAGCTGGTAGATGTGCTAGCTGGTAGGGTTCCCAAGACTGTCTTCTGTAGGCACTACTTAGCAGAAACAATGAAAGCATTTAGTAATCAAGTACTATGTATACAAGAAAACTTAGAGCATACAATATTCCAATAGCTTTCTTATTTAAGAATAAAATCTATTTGTTAGAATCTACTTTCCTCTTTTTTGAACGATTAGATGTATTATGCCAAAGCAGTAGAACCAATTATTGTACTTGAAGTAATCGCTTTCAAAGCTAATGTATTAGTATTGTTTACAGAGATTTAGAATAATTGCCTCTGTAAGATTTCTTTCCTTAATAATGACAGGTCTTTAAAACTGTCTGACGTAAGACAATGTAAGAAATTATTGGGTAACTAAGAGCAAGAAAGCCAATTGGACTCATTACACTTATCATATAGGATAGTAAAGAAAGTAGTTCGTTAAAATTTCCAGCTATATAGAGCGTAAATGGAATGATTAGAGTATATGCTAATCTGAGGAATCTTGCTCTATTACTCTTCACTTGAGAATTTCTTCTCTTCGTTTCGTTATATTTCTTTATCGGATATTCGACAGCGAGAAAGTAGAAAGGCGATATTATGAAGGGAAGGAAAAAAAGAATGACATTTAAGCTTGGAATTATTGTAATCGCCAATGAATTTGCATTATTCTGTTGAGAAAAATTAGTGGTAAAGTAGTAGGTATTTCCACTAGTTTCGAAAGTTTGATTTATGGGAAATTCTACGAAGAGTGCATAAGTAGAAACAGTTCCATTAGCATAAATTTTATAATCTTTTAGGTTATCAAATTCGTCCATCCACCCACTCATACTTGTTACAATCTGTCTAAAAGGAAGCCCGAAATTTATTGTGAAAGTGTTCTCATCAGAAGATTTGTTTTCTTCTATAGGAGAATTACTAACAGGAAATTGAATTTGTTGTGCATAGTTCTCATTAAAAAGCCAAGGAATTTTAACATAAAAATCGTTATCGGGGGAACGTTCAATATTATACGATATTATAATTGTCTCTACTTGGTTAGTATTCGTCAAATTATATCCGTTCGTTGTGTAGGATTGCACGCCATTAACGTCTGATAAATAAACTGGAACAGTCTGACCATTAAGAGTTATAGTCAGGTCGTTCATATCGTTAATGGGAAGCATATTCACCTTTGTTAGGCTAAGTGTTGTGCCATTAGACGTTAGATATGTTGTTTGAGTCCATGTCACTCCTACTGATTTCATCGAAGTCAAAGTGATTTCACAGTTTACTTTTCCGTTTACATGCGCTTGTACAAAAAATGGAATACTGTATACTTCTTGAGGTGCAATACGTGGATCATATCTTCTTCGAGTAAGACTCGACACACTTGGATAATTTTGAGGATCAGCATAACAGTATGCTGCTTGTGCGAGCAATATGCTCGAAATTAGAAATAGGATAATAATGGGAATCAGTTTTTTCCAAAGACGGAATTTTTTTATGATTCTTGATTGTATCTTGAAGGAAGACTTTGACACAGGGGTTCTTGCTCTAAATATCCTCATCTATTTTCTTTATCTATTTGAACAGTCTTAAGTGTTTGTATCAGCCCTAATAGGCAGCCAAGATTCAAACTTGCTAATGATGAGACGTTTATTGAATGAAAATAATAGGGATAGTTTGAGATTATTTCTTTCGTTATTAACATTCAAATGATTAAGAATTTTATTACAACTGTATTTTTACTTGAAGAGCGATGAGCTAAGAAAGGAGAGCGAAGAGCGATAGGGTAGTATAAAGCACGTATCTTTTCACTCAATTTGTAAAAGTAATAATAGTTTTTTTTGAGCGTGAAACATTAAGCATTTTAAATAATATAGTAGTTTTTTTATTATATAGTAGGGTATTTCCCACTGTTGATTTCAGCATTGATTTTGGATATTGGGAAAGAATATTGACTCGATTCTGAAGACTCTTCAAGTGAAATTCCGTGACTGTTCTATGACTATATTACTATTATATTATTTTAATAGGGTCGACTTTCTTATTCCGAGCTCTCAGGATTCCCCTTTAGGGATTCTGTAAGCAAAAAGAACTGCTTTTGAATTATCGGTATAGCTGCCTCGTAAGATAACTGATCGGTTATTTGGAAACCAACTTCAACGATAAAATAGCTCGTTTCAATTTTCTTTGCCAATTCTATCGGACTTGTTTGGAACTGGGATATTACCAAAAAATATGCATCAAGGTCTTTATACATTGGGAAGAAACGATCCTTCACTGATTTATTAAACCAGTCTTCACTTAAAATGCAATCTTTATTAAGATTTTTGCATTCAATGACACCAGTTTTTCTGTCACCATATTGGAAAATTATATCTGGTCCTTCGCTTATATCTCGCTCGTAATACTCGTTAAACTGAGAAGTTCGTTCAACGTATAGAGGAATGTTTTTGAGGGCTTGAACTGTTGCCAATTCTAAAAGCATTCCGAGGATACTTCTGCTATTCTTTAGGTTGGCTCTTCTTACTGTCTCCATAGTGCTTTAGTTATCTTGGTTTTGCATATCAATGTTCCTCAAGACCACGATTGACTATTAGGTTGGGGAATAATACTTAAATAAATACTTGTATATACAAAGCATTACACTGGAGTAATCGGGTTGAAGAGAATAACAACTATGCGAATTGATGAGGACCTCCTAAAGAAAGCCCATGACCTAGGTTTGAATGTTACAAAAATTTCTGAGAATGCAATTAGAAACGCCGTGAAACTTATGGAGGCAGGTAAGGAATGAAGGTTCTTTGCCCAGTTTGTAACGCTGAAGGAATTTTAGAAGAGAGAGGAAATAGCAAAAGAATACTGCATTATCAAGGTTTTTCTAACGGCAAAAGAACATACATCAAGCATAAAGTTACTCCCAATTATGGGAATAAATCAATGGGAATAAAAGAGTTAAGACTTAGTCCTAAATCAAGAAATATGGCGGGCGAGGAGGGATTTGAACCCTCGACCCCCAACTTAGGAGGCTGGTGCTCTATCCAGCTCAAGCCAGAAAATCCGAGTACCCCCCACTAAAGGAGACACTTGTGGAAGCGGCTTGAGTATCCGTACTGAGCTACTCGCCCACGCAAACAACACAAACATCCACTTAGACATAAATACTCTTCTAAAAGTCGAGAAACTGCTCATACATTTAGAAGGCAAAGGCAAAAGCGAGAACACGCTGTAGAGAAAATAATCGGTCTCAACTCAACAACAAAGAACCTTCTTTATTAAAAAGAAGCAAAAATGAATTACTCTCTGCCTGCACAAGAGTAATCAGAAAGCGGTTTTTGGAACGCAAAGGCACAAAAAACCGAATAAATAAATTGCTGAAATAATAGTTTTAAGTTGATTGCAATTTGAAAAAGAACAGTGGTAACATGAGACTTTTGAGATTGTTAGGTTTGATTCTATGGGTACTTGCATTTGTACTTGCATCCATCTTTTTCATTGAAGAGTTAATCTACAAGCTAAATTATTTTTACAATCATCAGGTTAACTTCGTTTTGTTAATCTCGTTTGGTATTTTAGCATTTGGTATTGGTTGGTGGCTAATTAATTGGGAAAGTGAATCAAAAGAACAAAATCTTTCTGAAACTAAAACAGTTTCTAAGTTCTCAATTTTCTGTTGGTTAGAGTAAGCGAGTAGGCATTACCGTGAATAGTACAACTTCCAGCAAAAACACCTCGGGTAGCGAGTACAACTCCCTTTAGGACACCCTCCTCTCACCTAAGGACTCTGTTTTGGAAAACAAATCAGCAACCAAAACATGAAGAACGCCCGCTACGAATAAGATTAGTATTTTAAATAATGAAGAGATTTTTGTTAAAACTTCAATACAACACTCAAATTATTGAAAACAACTAAGATAAGACCTAAGAAAGTAAAAAAATAACTGACGTCTAAGAATCTTTTAGTTAAACCCCGATTCAAAAGGGTGCTTAGTCCAGCTGCTTTGTAGAAAGCTAAACCCCCAGCCACAACAGCAAATAGTTTGACCGCACTAAAAAGCACCATGTTTGAACTTAAAAGTCCAAAGAGCAGTGGATTAGTTTCGCTTGCTCCAAAGAAGGCAACGCCTACAACAGTGGTTAACCAATCAAAAAAACCGACCAATACTAGCATAGAGAAAAATAACAAGCTTTTTTTTTATCATGGGAAGCTCATCTTTTAGTAGTGTATAATCTATATTACAAACCCACACTTACCCTTCTAGAATTGTCACGAATACAACTGATATGCACTTGAACAGTAACTTTAACAGCTTTACATGAAAGATTTGCTGCGCTTGGAGAGTATATTGCAAAGTTTGTGTGAATTCGCGTTGTTTTTTTGTTCTACAAAGGACACTCTAACCCATAGCCTCTAAGGACTCTTTTCGAATCAGATCGCAAGAAAAGAAATAGGAAACCTTGCAATATTCAATTATAGGAAATTCCCAATGCCAAAATCCATGGAAACCTACAAAACTATAGATGAGTACATCGCTGCTTTTCCGAAAGATGTGCAAGTGATTTTGGAGAAGGTTAGGCAAGCCGTCAAGGAAGCAGCGCCGAAAGCGGAAGAGACCATCAGTTATAAGATGCCTGCTTTCAAACAGAACGGCATTTTGGTATGGTTTGCAGCATTCAAGAATCACATTGGGTTCTTCCCCAAAGTCTCAGCAATCGAGGCGTTTAAAGACGAGTTGTCGAGTTATGAGTTGTCTAAAGGGACAATTAGGTTTCTTTTAGATAAGCCAATTCCTTATGATTTGGTAAAGAGGATAGTTCAGTTTAGAGTTAAAGAAAACTTGTCTAAACTCTGATTGCTCCTTGATTTATTTGGTGGGGCAATGTTCTAAGCCTATCGCTGCTGCTTGCTTGAGCAGTTTAGTTAACTCAGGCTTTATCTTGTCAAAGTTGCCTACCGTGATATGTCTAATATTATCGTTTTTTTCGGCGACTCCGCGAGTCTTAAGCAAATTTGAATCAAGACTGGCTCCCATTGAAAACTCCAAGTCAACATGCGATTGATAATGACTTATCCAAACAAAGTCTTTGGCATCTAACTTGTAGGTGATTTTTTCGTTTTTTACCAACTCCATGGTTTCTGGTACCGCGTTTTTGATGAGGACACGCAGGTTTTGGATTGTTTCTTTCTGGGCTGGTTGGAGATTGCCTAAAATTTCATCTATTGTTCTTTGGTTTGCCATAAAAAGACCGCTAATAGAAGTGTCTTAGAGATTTTTATTGCTTGCGGATAAGCAGTGACAGAAGGTCGCGTTTTTGAACTTGCATATGGGGAGTAGTGCTTGCAGGTAAAGGAGAAAAATGAAAACAGAAAACCCTGCAAACACTGCGTCCCATCAATAGTCCATTGTTCATTTCCATCTTTTAAAGAATTTACAGATTTAAACCCAAATAATTACCCAATTTACCCATACATTGAACCAAATCAATCAGGTTTCAAATAAAATGTCTTCTCAACACGCTGTAGATTGTTTGAAGCAAAAACAAAGCCGGGTGAGTCTAAACCTCACAGAAAACACCGCCTAGTCATTAGCACTTACCAATTTGCCGCCTTGACGTTATCTCAGCTGCATTTTAGCAGTTACTTAGCGACCAATACTGCGTGTCACCGTGAAGCGTGTTCCTCATCCGACAAAATAATCATAGTTTACATAGAATATATTGATTTGTTGTCACCTACAGCCACCAACTAGCAACCAATTTTTTGGTTAAAACTAAGGATTCCTGAATTTAGCTGCGCGGTTCGCAATCAACGTTGCAACTGCTCCAGCGCCAACGCCCGAATCGATGTTTACAACCGCCAACCCCAACGAACAAGACTGAAGCATAGCCATAAGCGCACTCAAACCTTTTTCGCCAAAACCGTAACTGTTAGAGGTTGGAACAGCAACCACCGGAACATCAACTAATCCCGAAACCACCGAAGCCAACGCTCCTTCCCTGCCAGCTACAACAACAATTACATCAACATCATTTGACAGGACCTCTTTTAACGGCTCAAGCAACCTGTGAATCCCAGCAACGCCAACATCGTAGGTTGAATAAACCGTGCAACCCATCTCTTGGGCGATAACTTTGGCTTCTTCAGCCACAGGAATGTCGGAGGTTCCCGCCGTTAAAATCGCAACTTTTCCGCCAGTCGGGTTTACGGCGAAATCTTTCCTTTTTATCACTACCATTCGGGCTTTGTCATTCATTTCTAAGTCAACGTCACTGGAAAAAGTGTCCTGAAGTGCCAGAACCTGTTCCTTTGAACATCGACTAACGATTACGCGTCCGTTCTTAGCAAGCATGCTGTTGGATATTTGAACGACATCGTCTGCAGTTTTGCCTTCAGCCAAAATAATCTCTGGAATGCCCTTGCGTAGCTCTCTGTTTCCGTCAAGCTTAGCGAAACAGCCTACCTCGTCGACGGCACAAAGCTTTAAAAGGATTTCAGCTTCAGACGATGAAAGCTCATTTTTGGCAACTTTATCAAGAACTTCTCTAAGTGTGTACATAACCGGACAATACTTAAAAAAACCCTTAAGCAATATATCTATTATGCCCATTCCCAATGTCTAAATTTTTGTGATAAAGAATGACTGACTCCAAAAAAATACTGATATTCGATTGTCAAGCTTCAGGTGTCGCCGGAGACATGATTCTTGCTGCTTTATTGGATCTTGGAGCAGACACCGACAAAGTTGTTTCCGCCATAAAGTTGCTGGAAAACCCAGAGTACGGCTACAAAAACATCCAAATCAAGATTAACCAAGTAATGCGGGGCGAATTCAAAGCCTCTCAAATCGACGTAACCTCAGAATCCGCAAGTAAAAGGCTTGGCAGCGAACTAATCGACATAGTGGAAAAAGCTGCAGGGACCCTTGAGCTTTCAGCGAAGGCTCAGCAGTTTGCCTCTAAAACCATCCGCACACTCGTTGGTGCAGAAGCTGATTTACATAAAACCTCTTTTGATGAAGCGCATTTACATGAGGTATCATTAGTTGATACGGCCGCGGAAATACTTGGCGTAGCGGTTGCACTTGATGACTTGGGCCTTTTTGAAGCGAAGATTTATTCGACTCCAGTGGCGGTTGGCGGTGGAACATTCAGGTTTTCCCATGGCATAGTTTCAAGTCCCGCACCTGCCACGTTAGCTATTCTGCAATCCAAGAATTTTCATTTTCAGGGCGGTCCCATAGAAGCCGAACTTGCAACGCCGACAGGAGTTTCAATTCTGGTTAATTTAGTTGATGAGGTCACCCGCTTTTACCCTTCTATGGTGCCTTTGAAGGTTGGCTATGGTGCTGGAACTAAAGAGTTTGGGGAGGTGCCTGCCTTGTTGCGAGTTACAACCGGTATAATTCTGGGAAATGACATTGGGAAGGATGAAATCGCTGTTTTAGAAACCAACCTCGATGATGTCTCAGGAGAAGTTTTAGGTTACACACTCGATAGGCTGCTTAGCGAAGGTGCAAAAGACGTAAGCATCATTCCCATGTACACCAAAAAGAACAGGCCGGGGCATATAGTCAAGGTTATCACTGAACGAAAAGACGTACAGCACCTTTCTCAGGTTTTGATTGAAGAAACAGGCACATTAGGAGTTCGGGTTTACTTCTGCGAGCGACATATCGTAGACCGCGAGTTGCACAATGTGGATTTGTCTATATCTGGTAGCAAAGAGTCGGTTCGGGTTAAGGTTACAAAAAACCTTAACGGCGAAATCATCCAAATAAAACCCGAGTACGACGACCTAAAGAAACTAGCGGAAAAAACCAAAAAACCATTCCGAGAACTATCAGATAACGCAGTTGCAAAAGCCCGTGAAGTTCTAAAAAAAGAGGTAATTTAAATGGAAGACTTAACCCAGAAGCTTGAAAAACTCAGGCATTTCATCGTGGAAAAGGGCAAAGAAGGCGTGGTAATTGCTTTTTCGGGCGGTGTGGACAGTTCAACTTTAGCGGCTGTTAGCTTCGAGGTTTTAGGTGGGAAAGCGGTGGCTGTTATAGCCAAGTCGCCCACATACACACCTGAGGAACTGGAGGACGCCAAAAAAATAGCGAAGGATATCGGCATCAAAATGTTCGTGATAGAGACAAACGAGCTTGAGAACCCCGATTTCTGCAGCAACCCCGAAAACCGCTGCTATTTTTGCAAAAAAGAACTGCTAAAAAACTTGGTTGATTTTACACGCGCACTTGGATTTAAAGCGGTTTTTGAAGGCACTAACTTTACAGATTTAAACGATCACCGACCGGGATTTAAAGCGGTCCAGGAAGCCAAAGATGTTTACAGTCCTTGGATGGCTAACAAGTTTACAAAAGAGGAGATTCGCCAAGTCGCCAAACAAATGGGACTTAGTGTGCATGATAAGCCTGCCTTGGCGTGTCTAGCATCAAGGATACCGTTTAATGAGAAAATTACAGTTGAGAAACTGTTCCGAGTGCATAGGGCAGAGCAGGCAGTAAAAGCTGTGGCAGGCGTTAAGCAAGTTCGCGTTAGAGACCACGACGGTTTGGCACGCATCGAAGTTGCAAAAGCTGAAAGAGCATTGTTTTGCAGTGTAGTTGTTCAGGATAAGGTGGCTTGGGAATTGAAAAAACTTGGCTTCAAATACGTGACGTTTGATTTAGAAGGGTACCAGTCAGGAAGCATGCTGAAAACTCTGAAACGATAGTTTTCTTAGATATTGCATTAACCTTTTAAGCTTAAAGAGGCATAAGTTGGCTTATCTGCTTGTCATGCTCATAGGAGAATAGAAAGTGGAAATTAGCCGAAAGAACCTACGCAATGAAGTTCTCGAACGCATAAAATATGTCAAAACCTGCGTCATGGCACGTGAACTCTGCCTACTTGTACGCACAAACCGAGCAGTTTTAGAGCCTAAAGACGTCCAAGAAATCTGCGAGCACATATCAAAACTATGCAAAGAAGAAGGCTGCAATGAACCTAGCGAAATGTGCACCAAAGCCGCAAACGCCATAAGCAAAGCTGATGAAGAAAAATACCTCGAACTGTGCGCACAGAGTTGCGTGAAATGCGGGGAAGCTAAAAGACCCCAACCTAAAAAAGACGCTTACGTGGCATAACAGCATGATAGCCAATATTTTGAGAAGAAGGAACTGAAAATGTTTATCGCGCCTTTTGTTCCAAGTCCACAAACCGTTGTAGAATATATGCTTAAGTTGGCAGATTTGAAGGCTGGCGAAGTCCTCTTCGACATGGGTTCAGGAGACGGCAGAACCGTCATTATGGCGGCAAAGACTTTTGGCGCCCGAGGCGTCGGCATCGAGCTACGAGAAGATTTAGCGAAGAAAGCCATGGGCAATATCCACGAAAGCGGACTTGATGACCGCGTAACCATCATGAACGCAGACATGTTCAACGTAAACCTAACATCAGCCGACGTCGTCTACTTGTACTTAACGACGAGCGCCAACGAGAAAATCAAACCCAAACTCGAAAGCGACCTCAAAAAAGGTGCACGTGTCGTCTCACATGACTACGAAATAATCGGCTGGCGACCCACGAAAGTAGAGAATTTCTGCGAAAACCCAACGTTGGGATATCCTTCACACACTATTTACCTCTACACAAAACCTTAATTTTTCTACATATCAGCTGGAAAGGAATTTAATCTTCTTGCTTTTGAGTTAATTTGACTTTTCACTTGGCTATCGATTTTGAAAACTAAAGCACTAAGTATCTATCAGCTGCAGTTCAGAAATTCTTTTTTGCACTATCTCTGATAACTGTTGAATTAGTTGTTTATCTGACAATGTTTTGCCTATTTTATCTATTCTTTGCGCAAGCTCTTCATCATCAATTGTGGTTCTTAGCCACTTTTGAAAATCACCGCGCTCAAAATGGAACCGGATTGATTGTACATCTATGCTTCCCATATCTTTTAGGAAACCGCAAAGAGACATAGCGGTTTCACCTGAATAATGACCATCCAGCATGAAAAAATGAAAGCCCAGCTTATAAGAAACTGGACTGAGAATTTTCTGTGCCCTTTCAGCGTTCAAAGTCAAGACAATAATCTCCATATAATTATGTTAGATAGAAGGTTATAATTTTTTGGCTGTCAAAGCTACAAGGTGCTCCAAATTTGCGTAAAATGAGCGAAGATGTCGATTTATTTTATTATCAGAACCTATAAAATACAAAAATTTGGAAGAAAATTCCTTTCCAATAGGACGTGAATAGTCTTGGGATTAAGTTATTTAGGTTGACTTGGCTTTTAACCAGAAACATTCTAACTCACAAGAGGAACGGATATGTCTAAGGCAAAAGTTGGCGTTTCAATGCTCTACTGTCTGAGCGAGCCCTTCAACCGCATGGTAAAACGCTTAGGCACTATGGATACAAAATACATTGAGATTTTGGACGACGGCACCCATGACCTTGACAAAAAACGCATCACACTCCTAAAAGAAGCCGCCAAAAGCTACAACCTCACCTACAGCTTACATGCACCCTTCGCCGACATCAACATTGCCTCGCCCGTTAAACCCCTACTGAACGCTTCTCTAAAGCGCCTGACCCAATCATTAGCCAACGCCAACGCCATCGACGCTAAAATGTGGGTGTTCCATCCGGGGCAACGCACAGGCATCGGGCAATTCTATCAAGGCGCTGATTTCAAAACGATGTGCCAAAGCATCCAAAAACTCTACTCAATCGCTGAGGAATATGGAATAAACATAGCCTTGGAAAACCTGCCAGCAAAATACTGGTTTTTGATGAATACCCCTGAGGAATTCATGCGGATGTACAAGGAAACGAGCCTGCCTATCGGCATAACCTTGGACCTTGGACACGCCAACTTGGAAGGGCAAATCCAGCCTTTCTTTAACATACTCGCTGACAAAATCGTACATATCCATGCCAGCAACAACGATGGCTCAGATGACCAACACAACGGCGTTGAAGACGGCAACATTGACTACAATTGGTTTGCAGAAACACTAAATAAAATCGGCTACGACAAAACCGTCGTTGTAGAATCCATGCATAAGGTGCCCCAGAGCATTCAGAAGCTAAAGCAGCTACTCGCTTAAGGGTAGCTCCAGCTCCATAAAGTCCTCGGCAAGCAAGGTGTTTGGGAAGACTTTTTTGGCTTGTTCCAGTAGCAGCCCAGCGTTGGGGTACCTTGCACTGATATGAGACAACACCAGCTGTTTTGCGTTTGCAGCTTTTGCTTGCTCAGCCGCCTGGCTTGGCGTCGAATGCCCATCTACCCCAGCCTTCTCAGTTAAGGAATCGTCAAATGTACAGTCGTGAATAACCAAATCTGCGCCCGCTGCAAATTTTGCGAAGGCTTCGAAGGGTTTAGTATCGCCCGTATAGATGATTTTGCGTCCAGCCCGCATCGGACCCATCACGTCGCTTGGCTTAACCACTTTGCCGTCTGAGAGTATGATTTCTTCGCCTCCCTGCAGCTTAGACCAAAGTTCGCCTGCCGCAACCCCCTGCGCCAAAGCCTGTTTGGGATAGAACTTGCCGGGGCGTGGCTTCTCCACAAATGCGTAAGCGTAACTTTCAACGGCATGATTAGATTTGGTTGCTATTACTTGGTATTCTTCTTCGTCGCAAACGACGCCTTCGCTGAGAATTTGGTTGATTTCTACGGGGTAGTTTAAGCCGAAGTTGAGGGTTTCTTTGGTGCAGACCAGAAAATCTTTGAGTCCGACGGGTCCATAGATTTGTACTGGTTCTTTGCGATCCATCAGCGCCATCGTTTGCAATAGCCCCGGCAACCCGAGCACGTGGTCTCCGTGCAGGTGAGTAATGAAAACCTTCATTTTACGGTGAAAACTAACCTTTGCCTGCATCATTTGGCGCTGGACATTTTCGCCGCAGTCAAACATCCACTGATCCCTTGGACGCTGAACCACAACAGAAGGCAAGCTGCGTTTTAGTGTTGGTACACTTCCGCTTGTTCCCAAGAACACTACACGAAGACTCATTTAGTCACCTTTTCAAACACTGCAATCTCTCTCGTCAACGACTGGTGGACGCAGGCAAAGTGGGATTCCACATGCCGATAGCCCAGCTCAGTGCCTATGTATGATATGTTTAATGTTTTGGGGGAAGCAATACAAATAAGTTTGTGCACAACTCGTCACCGCACTTAAGAAATGTATATGTGTCCTGTTTCGAAGATACGGCGAATTTGGTGTGAGGGTTGCCGTGTGTTCAGATGCAGTTTAAGCAAAATAGCGGAAAATGGGAGTGAATGGAACACAGTTAGTAGTTATGTAATTTTTCTTCCTTTTTGAAGTTCCGATTCTCTATCTCTGTAGGTTAAAAAAAAGATTTTCAAAGTGTAGCTCTACAGTTTTCAAATCCTTTATACTTGCCACCAAGACAAAAAAGCGCGACGCACCAGGACACATTAACCGTAGACAGAGAGCAGATGTTAAATGGGGAACCTTCGAAGTTTAGAAAAAAATACAGCAAAGAAAAGCGTTAAACAACTTTGAGAGGTAAGTTTTTTCGTAAACCACAATTTCCCGCGTTAATGTCCGATGAACATGAACTCTATTGGATTCTAGATTTCAGTATCCGAAGATTTGAACGAAAGCTTGGCTTTAACTTTACAAGGATTTTTATATCTATATTTCCAAGATATTTTGAAACGATCTGGCTGGAAGCATAAATGATTGATCTGACCTTAACTTTTATAATTGTAGCTTTCATGATTGTTGTTGGCTATCTAGCAGATGTTTTTTTCAGAAAAACAGGATTCCCTGACATACTATTTCTGTTAATTCTGGGGATTATTTTGGGTCCTGTTTTAGGCTTATTTTCAAAAAACGACTTAGCCCCTATAACTCCTTACATCATAGAGTTGTCTTTGATAATGATTTTGTTCTACGGAGGCATGGATATGAACATAACCAAAGTGGTGAAGCAGAGTGGAAGAGCAACCCTTTTGGCAGTAATATATTTTGTTTTGGTAACTATTGCTGTTTCTGTAGTAGCAAAATTTCTATTAAACATCGATTGGATCCTGGCTCTAATGTTTGGACCGATGATTGCTGGCACAAGCTCAATGGTCATTATCCCCTTGTGTAAAAAACTAGTAATGACGGAAGAAACTGCAATGACTTTGTCGTTGGAATCAACAATTACAGATGTCCTTAACATTGTCTTCTTCTTCTCGTTGCTGAGCTTGTATTTAAGCGGTAGCTTTAGCCTATTGACCTTCACGGAAAACATACTTGCAGAGTTTGGAGTAGGAATCCTTCTGGGATTAGCGGTAGGCATCGTTTGGGGATGGGTTCTCGTTAGAATAAGGAATGAACCGTACAATTACATTTCAACGCTAGCCGTTCTGATACTTACAGTTATGGGAGTTGAAATCCTTGGAGGGAGTGGGGTGTTGTCTGCACTAGTCATGGGCTTGGTCATGGGCAATTACAAAAAGGTGGCTTCTTTAGTTAGAATTAAAATTGTTGGCACACACTTTGAAGAACAAAAAGAGAAGCTGACTCACCTTCACTCAGAACTTACTTTTCTAATTAGAACATTCTTCTTCGTTTTTCTTGGGCTGATTTATGATATATCATATAATTCAGTCACTTTCGGCTTGTCTATAGGACTAATCTTTCTATTCTTGAACTTGGGCTTACGAAATGTTGCTGTGCGACTATCTGTGACGAGAAGCGGTATGCGAAAGGATGCGACTATAATGACGCTGATGTGTGGACAAGGCCTCGCCCATGCGACATTAAGCGTAATTCCCCAACAGTACGGAATCCCAAATGCAGGTATTTATCCTGTAATAGTTGTTACAATGATAATTTTAACGAACATTGTCACAACGTTTGGGCCCTTCCTAATTATAAGAAAGAAAAAAGGACGCAACTAATAGACGTTTTATTCTAATATGCAGGTAAGTTTGAGTCATTTTGATAAAAATGGCTCATATGTTATCAATACAATAAGTGGCTGATACGCATCCGTGAGCAGTTCATGTTTTTTCGTAAACCATAATTTCCCGTGTCAATGAGCTGTGAATGTAAACCAAATGTGATTCAATTGTTTTGTATCCGAGATTCTTAACAAACCTTGCTATATCTTGTGCCATGTGGTCTACTTCACCACATCCGTTCACCTGTATAGGAAGGGCTATACAAATCCGTTGCCCCGCCCCGAGCAACACAAGCGAGGAGGCTAAAACTTCTTCAACCAGCTGCTTGGTAGTTGATTTCAGGGTGCTTGAGGAGCGACCATAAGGCGGGTCAGTTACAACACAGTCAACTTTAAAGAATGGGGGATTTCGTGAATCAGCCAAAACCAACCCTTCGGCGTCAATGCTGAAGAATCGCAGGTTTTTTCTCGTGCCCAAAATCATCCGCCTTTGAGCGTCAACGCCTACTGCTCGGCAGCCTATGTATGTGGCTTCGATAAGTGAGGTGCCTGTGCCACAAAATGGGTCAAGCACGACCGATTCAGCTTTTGCATGCGCCAGATTCACCATGCAACGCGCCATCTTCGACGGCATCGCCGAAGGGTGGAAAAAAGGTTTTTTGCGTGGGCGGCGCTCGCTGAAGGTTTTGCTTGTTATATCTGTTAATTTTAAGCCTAAAATGAGTCTATCGTCTGTTATTATGCCGATGAATGTTTTATCGGGGTTTTTTAGGCTGACTTTTGTGCCTTCGGTAAGCTTTAGGATTTGTTTGCCCAGTCTGCCCTCAAGCGTCATAGTGTTTACTGCTTCGTCAGCGTAGTTACGAATACGGTTTATTCGCACAACGAAGCTTTCACCGGGTTTGAGGACGGCTTTGAAATCTGTTTCCGCCGCTGCCTTTGCGATGTCATCAAAATCAGCATTTGCAACAAACAGTTCCAAGGCACAAAACCGCGTATATGCCGACCGCACCTGAACCGCTTGCACACTTACAACATCCGTTTCCAACCGCAGAATCTGATCAAACTCCGACACACCGGAGTAGAGGTAGCCTTCAGCTTCCAGAATCGCCTTAACTTCTGCGGTGGGCAGCGTTTCGTTCTCGCCTGATAAGAGGAAGAAGAGTTTGGGCACTACCGTTGCGCCTTAAGCTCTTGACTAATGAGCGGTGCAAGTGAAACTTTGCTTACATTACCCGGGACACTATCAGTTCCAACAATTTCCTCCACACCCGCATCTAAAATCCGCTTTTCTGCAACACCTATGAGCAATCCATGGACACAACCGCAGAACACACGCTTAGCGCCCTGTTCACGGAGGATTTTGGCTGCGCCAACAATGGTGCCGCCGGTACTGATGATATCGTCGAGAATTATGACTGCTTGACCCTTAACATTCAAGCCTTCTGCAGTTTGGACAGTTTGCCCAGTGTAGCGGTCGCGGATTTTGCTTAGATGCCCCACATCGCCACCTAAAACTGCCTGCGCCTGCTTAGCGATGTACATAGCGCCTTTGTCGGGTGAGAGCGCAAACGCTCCTTTGAAGCCTTTCTTGACGAAGTAGTCTGCGATGAGTGGAATGGCGCTGAGGGTTTTGGCTGGAAACGGGAACTGCGACAACGTGGGTTCGGAATGGATGTTTACAGTTAGAAACTGGTCGATTCCTGCAGCTTTAAGCATCCGCGCAATGGTTTCAACACTTATGCCCTCGCCTGAGAGGAACATTTTGTCCTGCCTAGCATACGCCAAGTAAGGTACAACAGCGGTTACTTTTTTTGCGCCTGCACGCTTAGCCGAATCAGCCATGAACGCCAACTGGAAAAGCCTTCCATCCTGCATGGGCGGACAAGTAGTTTGCACGATAGCGACTTCTTCGCCTTTAACGTCACCGTCTAAACGGACGTAGGATTCGCCGTCAGGAAAAATCTTTGCTACAACTGGGATGTTTGTGTAGCCTGTTTGGGCTGAAACCGCTTCAGCAAGCTCTTTGGATGCTGGACCAGAGATAACCTTCACGTAAATGCCTCTTTGCCAACTTAGAAATGCAGGATTAGGTTTTAAGGCTTGTCTTAAATTCTATTTAAGAAGCCGTTGAAATTCTTTCTTTGTTAACCCAGCCTCTTCTATTATCGCCATAGGCAACCCTTTCTTTATTTGTTCATGCTCAGGAACAGGAATTATACGCTCGTTCTTAACAAGAATTAAATGGCTGCCTCTTTGGCGCTCAATTAGAAAGCCTGCTTTTGTTAGCGCCTTAACTATTTCACGCCATGAGAGCAGAGGGAGCTTCGACAATCACTTCAGCCTTTTCGCCCTTAGGTTTTTGTTAAGAAGTTTTGCTTTAACTTCCAAATAGCCTTCAATTGCTTCTTTAATATTGCTTAGAGCTTCCTCTTTGGTTTCCCCTTGTGTTGCAACTGGCAGTTCCACAGATTTAACGATGAAACCACCTTCCTCTGCAGGTTCAAGAAGAACGGTAGATTTACGAGCAACCATGACGACCACATCTTACCTTATTTTATTGCTTAGCATAAGAACATATCCAAAAAAGAATTTCATTAACCAAGTCCAATGCGTAACAGTTTTAAGCACAACTTAATTTTCATTCGGAAGGATTGAAGTGTAATGGATATTTGGCGTTTACTTCCTCTACAGACTAACAATGCTTTCATGAACATGGCAATCGATGAAGCCATCCTAAACGCACGAATCGCTGGACAGGTTCCGAACACACTGCGGTTTTACCGTTGGCTACCATCCACAGTCAGCATCGGCAAAAACCAGAATCCAGAAAACGAAATTTACCTTGACACCTGCAAACAGCAGGACGTTGATGTGGTTAGGCGCACCAGCGGCGGCGGAACAGTCTACCATGACTATGAAGGCGAAGTCACCTACAGCGTAATCGCCGAAACAGCAACCATGGGCACCACCGACATAACGGAAATCTATTTCAAAATTTACCATGCAATAACCGACGCACTCCGGCTTCTGGGGGTAACAGCCGATTTTAGCAGCGGGGATGCAAAGAATTGCCCAAACTTAACAGTTAACGGCAAAAAAATCTCAGGAAGCAGCCAAACCATTACCCGCGGCGTAGTGTTGCAACATGGCACTTTGCTAAGAAATGTAGATTTGTCCAAAATGTTCACGCTCCTGAAATTCAAAGATGCCAGCTGCACCCAAGCAGCAGACATCGCCAAACGCAAAATCACCAGCATACAAGATGAACTAGGTCACAAAACCAGCCCAGAGACAGTTGCCAACGCGTTAGCACAGGGCTTTAAGGCAATTTTAAAAATTCAGCTCGAAGAGGGCGAATTAACCCCTTTAGAATTGGAAACTGCAAAGAAGCTCTATAAAGAAAAGTATTCTACAAAAGAATGGAATTTAGGCGGCAAAACCTAAACTTTCTCTTTATGCCACCGTACGCCTTGCGCTGTATCCTCAAGCACGATGCCCATCGCTTTCAGCTGGGCTCGTATGGCATCAGATTCTGTCCAGTTTTTGGTCTTGCGGGCTGCCTCACGCTTCTGCACCAATGCATCGATGTCTGCAGATAACGCTTCTTCAACTTCCACCTTGCCGATTACGCCTAAAACTGCGTCGAACTTCATCATTAACCCGCCAATGTCAGCGGCTTCGGTTTTGCTTACCATGTTGGCATCGAGTAAATTATTGATCTCACGCACAAAATCAAAAAGCGATGCTAACGCTATGCTGATGTTTAAGTCATCATCCATTGAACCGCCAAAGCAAATCTCAGCTTTAGCGATAAAGTTGGCGACTTTTCCGCCGCTTTCCTTGCCATCAGTATCATGTAATCGTCTAACAAAATTCCTCAGTCTATCAACTGCACCCTTAGCAGCGTCTAAGCCTTCAAAAGTAAAGTTGAATTGCTGGCGGTAATGCGTAGACATTAGCAGGTAACGGATGGCAATTGGGTCATAGCCTTTGGCTAAGAGGTCACGTAGGGTGTAGAAGTTGCCGAATCGCTTGGACATTTTTTTGCCTTCCACCTGCAAGTGCTCGTTGTGCATCCAGTAATCAACGAATTTTTTGCCCGTGGCTGCTTCTGATTGGGCGGTTTCGTTTTCGTGGTGGGGGAACATGTTGTCGACTCCGCCGCAGTGGATGTCGAAAGTTTCGCCTAAGTATTTCATGGACATGGCGCTGCATTCGATGTGCCAACCTGGCCTACCCTTGCCCAATTCAGTTTCCCAGAATACGTCACCGTCTTCAGGATTCCACGCCTTCCAAAGTGCAAAATCCTGCGCTTCTTCTTTGGCGTATTCGTCTTGGCTTACTCTTGCCCCAGCCTTCAATTCGTCAACTTTGATTCGGGACATTTTGCCATAGTCTGGGAACTTGCAGACAGAGAAGTAGATTGAGCCGTCTTCGCCTTTGTAAGCGATGCCTTTTGCAATCAGCGTTTTGATTATGGCGACCATTTCGGGGATGTGGTCGGTTGCTTTGGGGTAAACATTGGCGGGTTCAATGTTTAATGCTTTAATATCTTCAAAGAAGGCTTTCACGTAGAAATCCGTAAACTGCTGAAGGGGCACACCTTGATTTTGGCTGCCCTTAATGGTCTTATCATCTATGTCGGTTATATTCATCACATGTGTAACTTTAAAGCCCCGCTGAACCAGCCAACGCTTCAACAAATCCTCAAACAAAAAAGCCCGAAAATTGCCAATATGCGCAAAATCATAAACCGTGGGACCACAAGTGTACATTTTCACTTCGCTGTCTTGCAACGGCTTAAAAGCTTCTTTTCGGCGTGTAAAAGTGTTAAAAAAACAAATTTTTGACTGCGTGGATGTCACTATCTCAGCTCGAACAAAATACAGAGCCGAAATTATATAAGCGTTCACATGGGTGACAATTTGCAAATAAATTCAGTCTATTAATAGAGAGGAGGAGTGTCTTTGAGAGAGAGGTGTTTTCTCTTGCCTTTACAGAAGGGTATGGAAAAAAATTACAAGTATGCTTATTGTATTTCGCCTTTTAGGTAAGTTCCCAAAGCCTCAACGACTTTAACTTTCAAGGTTCTACCCAACAGATTATCCTTGCTTTTTAGTACGATTGGTTTGTAGGCGAAGTTGCGTCCAACCCATGAACCCTCAACCTTACCTATCTCGTCGATGAGCACTTCTCCACTCCAGTCAACCCAACGCCGATTCCGCTCGGCTGAAAGCCGCTTCGCCAACTCCGATGCAACGGTGCTTCTACGTTTAATCTCCCCCTTCTCTATCAAGCCATCCTTCATATTCCAAGCAGGAGTCTTAGGTCTGGCAAAGAACTTTGAAACATTAACCACATCAGGCTTAACCTCCTCCAAAAGCCTCAAGGTATTCTGGAAAGCCTTTTCTGTTTCGCCTGGAAAACCAACAATCACATCGGTAGCAAGCGTTAAGTCTCGGTAATTAGCCCTGAATGACTCAACGATGCCCCTGAACTCAGATGCAGTGTAGAATCTCCGCATGTACTGTAGTATAGTATCGTCTCCGGTCTGCACGGGTAGATGGAGGAACTTGAAGATTTTCTTATCCTCAAAAGCCCAAATTAGCCTGCTTTGCATGTCGGTAACTAAGTTTGGCGTCATCATGCCCACTCTAACCCTAAAATCGCCCTCCAAAGCATCAATTGTGAAAAGCAATTCTGCGAGGTCAGTGTGTAATTCTCTTCCGTAGCTGGCGGTGTCCTGAGATGTTACCCAGAACTCTTTGGCGCCAGCGGAATAATCTTTCTTTATGCGTTTTGTGATTTCTTCGATGCTGTAGCTTTGAAGGTGACCACGCGCATGTACCACGCAACAATAGGAGCAACTGCCCAAGCAACCAAAGTTAATTGGAACAATGCTTACGATTGGGTTGGACGTTTGTCTTGGAAGACCCAAAAGCGGCTTTTCTAAAGCTCCAACATTCACCACTGCCTCACCTTCAAAAACCCGCGAGACAACGTCAACTATTTCTTCCCCAACTGCCGGACCAACAGCACCGTCAAAATGAACTTCGCGCATCATCCGTTCAAAACTTATCTTGGGTAAACAACCTGTGATTACAATTTTTTTATTTTTTGGTGCATTTTTTATTTCGTTGATTATGCGGTTTTCTGTGGGTCCTTTGACTGCACAGGTGTTATAGATTAGCAGGTCTGCGTCTGTTTCTGATAGGACTATTTTGTATCCTGCTTGCGCTAGGCATCCTGCTAATACTTCGCCGTCTGCTGTGTTGGAGGAGCAGCCGAAGTTTTTGATGAAAACCCGCTTGTCCATGGTTTGTTCGTTCGTTAGTTGCTTCAACAAGGAATAAAAACGTGATCCTTGGTGTGCCTTAATTGACAGATAACTATAGCCTTCATGTTCCAAGGTTTATATAGTGTTGGATGAACATGTTATAAGCATATTTGCCACATAATATATAGAAGTATAACCAAGAATATACGTTTTAGTTAATTACTCAACCTACACAGGGAGAGAAATCCTAATGAAACTAATCACTCTGTATCTGCCTGAAACGTATATAAAAGCTTTGGACCAGCTGGTTGACGAACGGTTCTATCCAAACCGTGCCGAAGCCATCCGAGTCGCAATCCGAGACCTAATCAGTGCTGAAGTTTGGAGGCGTAAAGGCGTTGACTAAACATCTGCATGAGGACCACCTAAAACTTGGACTATCACTTGAAGACCCCAAAATTGAGGTCACTCCAAAAATCATCGATAACACCCTGGTCCTTGGCGCATCAGCCATATTGCCTAAACCAAAGGAAAAAATGAAAGTCAGGATGGTTAAAGCTAAAGTGACCGTTAAAAAAACTCGTTTAGAAAAAGCAACAAGTCACCTCTACGACCTCGAAGACACCTGTGGACCCGAAAAAGCTTTGAATATTGATTTGGGTCTCTACCAGATGGAAGACTACTAAACTCCATCTTCCCCAATTTTGTTTTAATTTTTGTGTATTTTTGGAAAAGCTATTATTATCAAACTCTGTTTCTTTCAGTCATGCCCAATATCCTAGCACAAATCAGAGCCGACCTAAAAGCCACCACAGACGCCAAAACACAGAAGAGTTTTCAACGATTTTTCAAAGAACAAGTAAAATATTATGGTGTCAAAACCGAGACAGTTGGCAAAATCGCCAAGAAATATTGGCCAAAAGTAAAAACTTTGGATAAACAAGCGATTTTTAATTTATGCGAGGAACTCTACCGCTCCGACTACACTGAAGAAGCATTCATTGTTGCTTTTTGGCTGCCCAACTACATAGATAACTTGGAGCCGAGTGATTTGGCTACTTTCAAGCAGTGGATTGAAAGCTACATTAACAACTGGGCAAAATGTGACGGATTCTGCAATCATACCATCGGGGACTTAATCCAGAAATATCCTGAGGTCTTGGGAGAAGTGAAGAGCTGGGCTAAAAGCGAAAACCGCTGGCTCAAGCGGGCTTCAGCTGTATCACTCATTGTCCCTGCAAAGAAGGGTCTTTTTCTGCAGGATACCTTTGAGATATGCAACGTGCTCTTAACGGATGGGGATGATATGGTGCAGAAGGGTTATGGGTGGCTGCTTAAAGAGGAAAGCCGAAAACACCAAAACGCAGTCTTTGATTATGTATTTAAGAACCGCAAGGTTATGCCAAGAACTGCGTTGCGGTATGCTATTGAGTTGATGCCAAGAGAGCTCAAAGCTGAGGCAATGAAAAAAGATTAGCTGAGTTTTTGTCCGCATCGAGTGCAGAAAGCGGCGTCTGGTTGGTTTGGTGTTCCGCAGTTTGGGCAGTATTTCATTTGAAATGCCAATGGAGGAACGCTGGAAATAGCAATCGTTTGTTCAGGTGGCACTTTTATCCTAAAGAAAGCGATAGCCAACAAAACCCATGCAGCATTTTGCACTAGTCCACCCGGAACTGCTGCCAACAAGAAAGTGTTGTAACCAATCGGCCCCCAATACAACAGCACAGCAAACACTATGCCCACCGCAACATTAACTATGGCGCCCGCAAGCAGAATTGATGCAGCAGTACCAAACAGGGGTACGGCAGCTTTTTTCCCCAGCAACCTAAATGCCAGAACATTGAAAACAATCCAAATTACACCGACAAAAGAGAAAACCGCCAAGAAGGGCGACATAAAATTTAACATGGATGATGAAACTTGTGAGGGTGTTGTGGTTGGGTGATTAAGGTTTGGAATTATACTCGAGATGTTCAATAAAATTACGACAACTACAATCACTCCAGCTATGATTGCAGCCACAATGGTTCCAAGAAATCCATATAGGAGATAGTTGAATATGCGGTGTTCATTATAATCCCTTGAAAAGCCATACATGGCAACAAGAAACAAGATAAATCCGACAAAAGAAAAAAGCCCCACAAAACTGGTAACAAGAGCTAGTGGCAAGTTAACAAGTGTTGAATTTGGATATCCATACAAAAAGACCGATGAAACGGTGCTGACTACGCCGAGCGCAGAGAAAACAGCGCCGACGCCGCCAAATGTCCTGTTAGTTTGGATAGTCAACTTTAACCCCACAGCTATTATGTGTGGATTGAGGGATAAGTTTTTGCATGGCTATATAGCAAAAAAGCAGAAATTATTTTTTTGGTTTCTTCGTTAAATAGCCTACTCTGAGTTTGTCCACCTCAGATTTCAGGAGCAGCGGCACTGTCACGTTTTTGTTGAAGACATTCTTGCCATATTTTAACGTGACTTCTCCTGATTTGGCGTCGGAATAGGAGGCCGTTAGCTTCGCAGCGGTCTCAATCGCCAGCTTTGTTTTGGGTCCTTGAAGAAGAGTTGTTGGCCCAACTACATCAGAGAGTTCAAAAAAGAAATCGCCAGGCATTTTATTGACCGTTAAAAACTTGTTTTCGGCTTCGTTTCTTCCAACGATTATCTTGTTTTTTCCAAGCCTAAAGTGCCTGCCCACCCGCAATAAGGCAATATCTGTCATTGAGATGCGTTTTTTGTTGTCGAAAAGGTCGCGTAGCTTCTTTGAGTATTCTTCGCAAGTAAGTAGGCATCCGCCTGCTGGAGATGGAAAAGTTGTAATGCCATATTCTTTGGCAAGCTCAAACTGGGGCTTACGAGACCTTCCCTGGATGCTAAGCAGTTTGTTTCGGTCAACTAACCCCTTCTTTTCAGCAACCGTTTCAGCCAGCAATTTGGCCGAAAGAGGGCGCAAAAGTTTTCCTTTCAAGCCAGCTTCTTCAGCAATAGTCTTCAAAGCTGGGCCATGCTGCGACATTGGGCGTTCGCCTAAAACTTCTCCAGTAAACAGGAAGTCTGCGCCGATTTCTTTAGCGTATTTCTTTGCTTTTTTTAGGATGAAGATTTTGCAGTCCACGCAGGGATTTAGGTTTTTGCCGTAGCCATGCGTTGGGTTACGTAGCATTCGCAAATAATCTTGTTCAACGCAGAGGACTTTGAGCGGTACTTTTAGTTGTTCTGCAGCTTGGGTGGCTTCGCTTGACCCGTCTTTTTTGGGGATACCAAAGGGGGTTTTAACGTTGAAAGTTATGACTTCAATGCTTTGTCTTCGGATGAGTTCTGTAGCAAGAATACTGTCTAAACCCCCAGAAAGCAAACTTAACGCTTTAACATGAGTCATAACGATGCTATAGTCCTTCATCGCAAAATAATAATCTACCTCATAAAAATCCACGAAAATGGTTCACTTCACAACTTTTGCAAAGTCCTCTGCGCAAAAACCACCATCTTAGTCAAACCTATTTCGCTTTTTAGTGAAGCGACAATGTCAAAAATCAATAAAAGTCATCGAACCTACGTGAAATCAGTAAACAAAGAAGCTTTTTGAAGGAGAAAACAAAGTTATGATTGTTGAGAAAATCCCGTCCCTAATAAGTTATGAAACGGACTTACCGAAAAACCTTCAAAACTTCGTTAGCTTAAGCGAGTGGACTGACTATAGATGGCAACTGGACAATTCGATAAAAACTGTGGCTGACTTCGAGAACTTTACAGGCATAAGGTTCACAAAAAAAGACCACGTAGAACTTGAGAAAACCGTGAGCAAATTTCCTCTCAGCATCACCCCCTACTATGCTTCTCTTATAGAAAAAGAAAACTACCGAAACGACCCCATCTTCAAGCAGGCGTTCCCCAATCCAGCAGAATTAAAAATTTCAAAGTACGATATGAAAGATCCTCTACACGAAGACAAGGACAGCCCAACCAAAGGAATTACCCATCGCTACCCCGACCGGGTTCTATTTTTGATTAGCAACTGCTGTGCAATGTACTGTAGACATTGTACTCGGAAGCGAAAAGTCGGTGACCCAGAATATATTCCTTCAAAGCAACAAATAATCAATGGTATCCAATACATTAAAAGTCACAGCGAAATCCGTGACGTATTACTATCAGGCGGAGACGCACTTATGGTGCCTGATGACTATCTTGATTGGATTCTAACTGAGTTAAACAGCATTCCCCACGTTGAAGTTGTACGCATAGGCTCACGAATACCCGTCGTGTTACCTTACAGGATAACTGATAAACTAGTGCAAATGCTCAAAAAACATCATCCACTCTGGCTTAACACTCACTTTAACCATCCAAAAGAGGTAACACAACCAGCAAGGGAAGCCCTCAGAAAACTTGCAGACGCCGGCATCCCATTAGGAAACCAATCTGTCCTGCTGGCAGGTGTAAACGATTGTCCTAATATAATGAAGAAATTAAACCAAAAACTAGTGCAAAACCGAGTTCGCCCATACTATTTGTTCCAATGCGACCTCTCGGAAGGACTTAGTCACTTTAGGACTTCTATCGGAAAAGGCATAGAAATCATAGAAAGCCTTCGGGGACATACAAGCGGGTTTGCGGTGCCGACTTTTGTGGTAGATGCCCCTGGTGGTGGAGGAAAGATTCCTATTCAGCCAAACTACATCATCTCTTGGTCCACGCACAAGACAGTATTGAGAAACTATGAAGGGGTAATTACCACCTACACTGAACCGGATGACTACAAATCGGTTGAATGCACCAAAAACTGCAAAAAATGTTTGTTGCAACTGGAATTGGAAGAGAACAAAAAAACCGCTGTGGGCGTCGAAAAACTTCTAACTGATGCTGAAAAAATGATTTCGCTCGTGCCAAAAGGCAATCTGAGAATTGACCGAAGAAAAAAAAGCGTACAAACCGCTCTTAAAAGCTAAAATGGAACCCGACTTGAAATTTAAAATTCGCAAAGTAACCCTGCCAGATATGAAAGAAGTCTACAACCTACTCGCAGCAAATAGACCATATGTCGGCTTGAACTCTCGATACACCTACTTTCTTTTGGCTAAAGATTTCTCCGATACTTGCCTGGTCGCCGAACACGATAAAAAAGTAATTGCATTTTCTTCGGGGTACATACCACCGATGAGACCGGACACTTTTTTTAGTTGGGAAATTGTGGTTCATAAAGATTATCGAGGAAACGGCTTGCAACTGAGCCTTTTTTACAAGCATATTAAGATGACTGGAGCAAAATTTTTTGAGGGCACAGTTAATCCGTCGAATGAAGTCTGTAAGGCCAATTTCGAGAAATTGGCTAAGTTGCTGGGTGCAAAGCTTAAGAGGGAAATTTTGTTTAGCAAGGAAGATTTTGAAAATGATGAGCATGAGGAAGAGGTCCTCTATAGGATTGGCCCGATTAATTTTCCTTGAAAACTAGTTTTTAACATGTCAAGCTGACGCTTACCCTCCTGACAGTAGAATAATTTAAAAACCCTAATGATAATACTTGCATTTATTGTTGCTTTACTGAGGATTAGTTGTGGACATCAGCATCTTCATTCCCGTTTACAAAGAGTCTAATCAAATAGAGGGCGTGCTGAAAGAACTTATTTCTCAGAACGTTTCAAAAGAGATATTTGTGACCGTGGATGAGCCAACTGAAGATTTCCTCGGGAAAATTAAGCAGCTTGATGACGGCAACGTAAAATTCATATTTAACAAAGAACGAATTGGAAAAGCCAATGCATGCAACGACACTGTCAAGCTTTCAACGGGTAAAGTTCTGCTTTTCCTAGACTCCGACGTTGGATTACCAAACGACCCAGATTACTTAAGAAAAATTGTAATGGAAATGCAGCACACCGACATATTGGACATAAAAAAGAGAGTCGTAAAAGACAAGTCCTTCCTCTCAAAAATGGCGTATTACGAATATTTAACCTTCAACATTAGTTCTTGGCTATCATCTCGTTACCTGCATAAATGTCCGGCTGTAAATGGAGCAGCGTTTGCGATTAAACGGGAAATGTTCGAGAAAGTTCATGGTTTCCGAACTGTCGTAGCAGAAGATATTGACCTTGCTACACGCGCTTTTTTGGAAGAAAGCAGTTTTGCTTATACAACCGATGTTGAAGTAAAGAATGAGGTTCATGGCGATTGGAGAAAATGGCTTACCCAACGTAGGCGATGGTCTATCGGTCAAGCCTTGTGGCTTGTGGATTGGTATAAACAGTTAGGTAAACGTTTCATCAAGAAGCCCCAGGTTTTCTTGCCCAGCATATTCTTTCTCTATCCTTCAGTTGTGGTATTCTTTTTAACCGCTGTTATTCCCAGTCTTTGGATGTACAATTCGCTCTTGGTTTTTTCGTTGTTTTTGTCGGTGAAATTTAACATTGCGTTACCCCTTTTCCTTTTGTCTTTGGGAACCGCTGACGTAATTAAAGTACTTATAATTTCCATGTCAGGCTTTGCGTTTACTGCTGCGGTATTCTACGGCTTTGCAAGAAAACTGGGCTTTAGAGAAGTTAAACTGCATGAACTTTTCGTCTACTACTTCTTCTACTCATCCGTCTGGATGATACTGATAATCATCGGGCACATCCAAGTGATTGTTTTAGGCAAAAAAGCTGGACCGGGCTGGAAAACCTAAGCCGCTTTCGCCTACAATTTTTTTCTATAGCCCCTTTATGAAAACAACCAACCGCTAGCAGTGAAGAGTTACTTGGCTAGATGGGGTTTGGCAGAAATCGATAGGTAAAATTATATGTAAAGGTGTTTTCATTACAGTGCCTTAAGTGGGTCCGTGACGCAGTACGGATAGCGTGTCAGCCTTCTAAGCTGAAAGTCATGGGTTCAAATCCCATCGGACCCGCTTCTGTCCTCAGACATTTATACTGAATTTTCAATCTCTTTTTTCTTTTTCCAGTTTTCAAAATTTTTTAGAATAAACTCTAAATTGCCAATTTTATCCTCAAACGCTCTATGCGCATAAGTTTTCCATTATATGGATTGTGCCTTTTGGTGTGGTCGCTGCTCAGCGCCAACGACTCAGAGAAAGACATCTTTGAAACTACCTGGCTTCATCTGAAGATAGTGACAAGTTCTCAGGTGCAAAAAGGAGCTAAATTTTTTTGGCAGCCTCATCTGATAATCCCCCAAACACTTCTAGCAACATAGGTTTAAACAGTTTAGCAGATAAGCTGGGGAGTAGAGGCAAGAGTTTTTCATGTTATCGATGAGTCAGAAATTGAACTAAGGCCTATAGAGATTGCTCGAAAAATCCGAGTTGATGCTGGGAACGTTACTCGCTCAAGGTTAACTGTCTTGCGCAAGATTGAGTGGGCTCAGGCTGATTTAGACTTTGCTCTCCAGGTAGGCGTGAAGATTAAAGTCTAATCCCTCCTCATGATTGCGACTACAACAACCTGCTTTTCTTATGCATATTTCAAGCATGAAGGTCTCCTTAGTCAAATCTGGGAAGGGATTAAGATTTAATCTTTTTTTTCTCTCTCTTAAACCCAACAACAAGTAATATTATGACCACAAAAACAAAGGCTATAATTAAAATTGCCGAATTTTGAGGGTTAAAGAAATTGCCTGTTTGCGAAGTAGGTTCCGTGGCTTCAGTTGGTTTTGTTGTAGCCGTTGGAGTGGGTCCCGTGGTCTCAGTTGGTTTCATTGTAACAGTTGGAAAGGATTCTTGTGTTGTGTGCGGAGATGATGTGGCCGAGTCGGTGCTCATTATTTCTTGCTCTTCACCGCTAACTGAAAAAGTGAATTCGCCGTCACTGGTCTGAACAACTGAGCATACAATTCCATTAACCGTGATGTTCCATTGTGGATTTCCAGCCGAATCAAGTTTAATCAAATTTCCAGGTAATGACGGGTTAGGAAAGCCGCTTCCCAATGAATATCCACCATCATTTGTTTGGATGACAGAATAGACTAAACCCTCAAATCCGAACTGACTATACGTTTGGTTCCACACTAAAGCACCATTCACATCAGTTTTAATGACGCAAAGGCTACCGTTCAACACTGACGCTAAGATGTAGCCTCCATCGTTTGTTTGGATAAATGATTTAGGCTCAAAAAAAGCACGATCCCAACTGTAGGTTTGGTTCCATAACATTTTTCCTGAGGAGTCAGTTTTGATTATCCAAACGCTTGCATTTGTGTTATAAGGGTTAATTAATCCTAAGATTGCGTATCCGCCATCAATTGTTTGTATAACTGACACGCCTTCGCTCGTATCTTGATTGGCGTAAGTTTGATTCCATTTGATGTCGCCATTTGAATTTAGCTTCCCCAGCCAGCATGCGGTGCCGGTGGAGCTGACCATTGCGAAGCCACCATCACTGGTCACAATCAACGCTTTTCCACCATTTAGGTTATTGTAAGTTTGATTCCATAAAATATTGCCCATTTTATCAGTCTTTATAATACTGACCCCTTTGTTGAAGTTGCCTGCAAGCGCATATCCTCCATCTGGAGTTTGCACAAGTGAGGTCACTTCACCCGAGATTAGGCTGTTCCAGTCATTGTTTTTCATTTGGCTAAAATAGGGTTGAATCCATTGCTGGTTACCGCCATAGTCCAGCTTAACAAGCCAAGGACCTATGTTTGCAAGGCTAAGTACCGCAGATTTGCCAGCTAATGCGTAGCCTCCATCGCTGGTTTGAATCATGCAATTTCCTGAGTACGAATTGGCAAAATTACCCAATGTGAGTGTTTTCTGCCATGCAATCGAAGGAGCAGAAGAAGCTGAATCAGCCAAAACCAAGCACGCTTGAGCTGAAATGGTTAGGCATAGGAGTGCGAAAACAATGATTGCTACATGTCTGATTCGCATGATTACTACTTGAGAAAGGTCGCTATAAAAGACTTCTTGTAAAGGTTTCTTGACTGGGTTTTGTCAAGATTTCTTGAATAAACTTCTTTTGCGTTTGTGGTAGACCAAAAAACCAGCTAATGTTACCATTACAGTAAGTAACAGTGGAATTGTCCATGAGGAAAACTCTGGAACAGTAGGAGTTGGACTCGGCTGATATACAGATATAGGACCACTTTTTCCTGTGTGGCCATTTCCGTCATTTACATAAACTACTATATCAGAGCCAGCTTCACTCATATTTATCAAACCTTTCCAACTGCCTTCAGTAAATGCACCAGACATTGATGGGCTGATTGTACCTATACTTGCACTAAAGCTAACATGACCTGTAAAACTTGAGTCTATATAGCCATTAGGATAAAATGCAACCACTATTACTTCAAGGGGGCTCCCTAAAGTTGTGACATTGCTTGAAAACAGAACACTAAAACCTCCAACTCCAGGGGATCCTAGAACTGACGGTTCAGTTGTTTGAGCAAATGCAGATTCAACCACGATTAGGCCTGAGACTGCTAAGATAACAACGAGAAGTAATGAGAAACCCTTGCTTGTACTGCTCATGCTTAGTATTAAGAGATTATAAACGATAAAAGTGTTATTTCAATTTTAAAATCCCAGCATTTTCTCCATATGTTGATTTTTCTATCCTCTGTGCACTCGAGTGCACCACAGGGAACCTTTGGAGTTTATATACTTGGGGCTGGCTGGGTTTGTGTGCTGTCGTGTTTGCGACAATAAGCCATTAGTGCAATTTGTTCCCAAATAATTGAGCAGGTCTTGTGGTGGCAGTCGGCATGCTGATTTCGAAAAGATTCACGCTGCTTTTTTGACACATTACAGCAAGGAACCTCAGCTTGGCGAGTCCCGATATGCTGATTGGGTAAAGTTTTTGAATTTAGATGAAACCCAAAGTTATTATCTTCAAGGTGCCGCTCGCTCAGCGGGTATTAAGCAGAGTTTTGAGGGGCAAAATTTCTGCTGCAGTTTGTGAAGGAAGACAAAGATGCCGTCTATTACAAAGTTGAAGCACTATTCCCGGTTGAATCGATGAATAAGGATAGCCCGCCTTTTACTCGAGATGAAGTTTTGCAGGCGGCCAGATCCTTAACGGGGAAACCTAGTGATCCAAATCAGGATCACTCCAAAATGCTCGAGGGCGTCACAGACCTAAACGCCGCTAAAATACTTAAAAGCTTAAGCTTAAAACAGGGTATTCAAACATGTCAAAGCAAGCGACACCGTTTGAGGTGCATGGAAAAATCCCAAGAAATGGGAATTGAAGAAAGAGAACTCTTAAACGTAGAAAAATCCATTTACTCTGTTTTTGCCTCTTCTCTTGTCCTGTTTCTCTTTAGGTACAAGATTTACGTGTGCTTTTGGATATGAATTAAACAAAAATTTGTTGTAACAAAAGAAAAGAAAACTAAAAATGAGTTTTCTGATCAGGTATTTCGATGTTTAACTGTTGTTTTAGGGCTTTGTATCTGTTTCTAACCGTAACTTCGGTGACCCCGGATGCTTCTGCGATGTCTTTTTGTGTTACCTTTTCATTATTCTGGAGACAGGCTATGTAGAGTGCAGCTGCTGCCATGCCGATTGGGTCTTTTCCTGCTGAAAACCGTCTCTGTTTAGCATCTCTGAGTATCGCTATCGCAGTACCCTGTGTTTTCCCTGATACTCCATTTTTTTCGGCTATCTTTGAAACGTATGTAAGTGGGTCTGAAATTGGCATGTGAAAATCGAGTTTTTGCAGTAGCAATCGATAGCATCTTGCTACATCTTTCTTGTTCACTAGACTTGCTTCCGAAATTTCGCTGAGGGTTTTGGGGGATCCGCTTTTGCGGCATGCGGCATATAGTGCTGCTGCGGCGATTGCGTTGATTGATCTTCCTCGGACTAATGTTTTGTCTAATGCTTTTCGGTAAATAACGGCGGCTTTTTCTTTGATTGGTGCTGAAATGTTTACTTTGCTTGATAAACGTTCGAGTTCAGCCATTGCTTGTGCGAGGTTTCGGTCGGTGGATGAGTGTACGCGGCTGCGTATTTGCCATTTCCTAAGACGCCACATCTGAAGTCTTGTAGATAAGGGTAGTTTTCTTCCAAATGCATCCCGGTCAATTTGACTGATGGTTGTGGATAATCCTTTATCGTGAATCGAATATGAGGTGGGCATGCCGACGCGGCTTCTTGACGCCTTCTCTTGCTGAGTAAAGGCGCGCCATTCTGGGCCCTTATCTAACATCTGCTCGTATAGAACAAGACCGCAGTCTCCGCATATGGTTTCGCCTGAGTCGTAATCATGAATGAGATTTTTGCTTGCACATTCTGGGCACTTATCAGCTAACCGCTGATTCGCTTTAGGAATTTCTTTTATTATATTAACTTGGGTTATACTCATTTTTCCAACTCAATTTACTGCCCAGATTCTTCATGTAAATCATAAAATCCCGTTTAAGGGGTTAAAAAAATGATAATCAGATCCGCGCAATCTATTCAATATAGACCATGTGTAGTTATTATACATGATTTTACTTTTGACACAATTCTGATGGGAAACATTATGAATTGTTAAAAATTGGTTAAAGATTACGATATTCAAGCTTTAACCCAGCTTACTATGCAGCATTCTTGCAAGCTTGCCTTAGCTTAACAATTCCGTAACTTAATAGCTGGTAGAACAACAACACGCCAAAATTTTGTTTGTTGTTGTTCTCTCGACTGAACTCTAAGTTGAAAGAAGAAGAGCAAATTTTCCAATCTTCTTCTTCTACCCAAAGAGAATTAGTTTGCTTGAGGTCTTTGGTCTTATTTGGTAGAACAACACGCTTTTTGTAGGATTACGCAGTTGTTGTTCTTCTTGGACGTTTCATGATTGAAAGAAGAAAAAATTGCTTTAGGAAAAAACTGATTTTTTCTTCTTCTCTTAATAGGTAGAAGAAGACAGTGGATGTGTGCAGTCAGTGTCTTCTTCTTTCAGTTAAGAACGTCTTTGCAGTGTGTTTGAAAGAAGAAGGACGGTCCCCGCAGGAATTCAGCCGTTCTTCTTCTAACAAAAAGGAAAAAAATGAAGTTGCCTCTAACTGTACTTGATTTGAAAGACATTAAGGAATTAGAGTTTTGTAAGTTTGGTATGATTTTGGGAAATCCGTAAATACACAATTTCCATCCAACCCATATGATACGGGTTTTCATGTTTGGAGTAAAATAAGTTTCCCAAAAATATAGCTATGGAGAAAACAAAATGTTTAGAGACCGACAAGAAATGCGGAGAAGGCTGGAAGAGGTAATAGAAAAGTTCCGTCAAAAAGGCGCAACCAGCACAGAAAAAGCCCTGACCATCCAAGAACTTGGGCTACCTCCACGCTTTGAAGAATCTATGCATCGCAGACTCGGCAGAACAGGCATATTTGTCGAAGTAAACGGCAAATACTACCTCAACGAAGAAAGACTCCGACAAATTCAGCAACAACGTACTCAATCAGGCGGTTCGAACAGGGAACACCAGCCATCTTGGTTACGGTATGCAGGCACAATACTGATGCTGCCGATTGGCCTAATAGTTGTGGTTTTGCTTTACTTTTTCGTCATTCAAACTGGGGCAGGCTATTATCCAGGTGAGTTCTTAATTGTGCTTTTGGTCATTATGTTAATTCTGTTTGCGGCTCGAATGCTATTTTGGCGGTCAAGAAGAAGATACTGGCGTCAAAACTGGCAGACTCCCCGCAACGACTTTAATCGGTTCGTAGTTTTTGGATTTGGAAGAGCAGGGACCAGTGGCTCAGTACATTTAGTAAGAAGACAGCGAAGTTCGGATAGCACTAACTGAAGTAAATTAAAATAGGCCTTATCAGCTCTGGCTATTCAAATGACACAGTGGTTGCGTAGAAGAATCCTCAGTTTCAAAAGGCATCGATTTGGTAACGCGAAGGATGCTCGTAGCTGGACCGGTCGTAACGTAGATTATCTCAACTTCCGTAAATTGTGTTTCTATTAATTCTTTAATTTTATCAAGATCTTTCTCAGTCGCTTTAAATATAAGGGCTCTTGGCTTAATTTTTCTAGAGTAAGATGTCTCTGAAACCGAAGCTTCTGGTGGCACTTCTTGAATAATTTTCTCCACCATGGCGCCCTCCTCTAAATATGATGATGAATCCATCTCGGTTGTTTCCAAACTCTTTACCTCCATTTTTTCATACATATTTTTTAAAAATAAAAAAAAGAAAGGATTTAGTTTTTTATTTATTTTATGCGTGTTTTGAGCGGACAAGGATTGCGAGTACTGCGCCAACTAGTATTATCACAATTATGATAGCGATGACTGCGGGTAGGAAGTATGTGTCAACTGGTGACGCTGGGGCAGTTGGTGTTGCTGTTGGATTTGTGGTACCTGAGAAGCTGCTTGCGATTGAAGTTTCTGCAACTGAGCTGTAGTAGGAGTTGGTGCCGTTGAAGGAAGCAGTTATTGTATAGAGTCCTGGAACCGTGGGTACGTTCCAGTTAATAGCATAGTGTCCTGTGCTGTCGCTTACGGTGGTGCCGATTGGGATTGTGTTGCCGTTAGGGTCTACTGCCGTTAAGGTTACTTGGACGCCTGCGTTGGCACATGGGAAGTCGCTTGGAAGTGTTTGCTGCTCGTATTGGTGTGCCATCCATTCGCTCATGTATTGGTCTGCGATTGCTGCAGTGCCGTTTGCGCCTGGCGATTGGTCTGTGACTGTTCCTTGTATGGTTGCAACGTTTCCTATGCCTGGTGTTGCGGTGACTGTTGTTGCACTTGGTCCTTTGCCGAATGCGTAGATTTGGTTGTCGTAGTTGTTCTGGGTTACCCAGACGCCGTCTGCGAGTGCGCCGTAGTTGAACCAGCCTGTCATGTTCCAGAGGCTTGCACCAGTTTGTGCATCGACTACGTAGAGTGATTGCCCACGGTACATATCAGTTACGCCGTTGCCGTGTTGTCCAGTTTGTGCAAAGATTTTGCCATCAGCTGTAACGGTTATGCCGCCGTAGAATGGGTAGACGCCGTATGGTGTTTCGTAGCCGGAGTTTGCTGAGTGGAAATCGAAGACTTCTGCGCCGGTTGTTGCATTGAAGGCGTGGATTTCTCCGTCCCATCCTGCTGCATAGAATAGGCCGAAGGCGTTTATTTCTCCGCCGCTTTCAGCGTACATGCCCCAGGGGTTGGTGTAGGGATCAGAGATCCAGATGGGTTGTCCACCTGCATGGATGTCCCAAGCTGCCCATTGGCTGGTTTGTTTTTCGAAGCAGTAGAAGATACCGTTGTATTCATAGATTGTTTCGAAGGAGTCGCCGAAGTCATTTGGCAGGTTTGTAGGAGGGTCTAGGGTTGTATTGAATGCGAAGGTTCCGTCGGCCATGCTGTAGGCTGCGATGTTGACTGGTGTTTTGCTGGTGGTGTCCCAAGAGCTGAAGATTCCAAACGGTGGGTTTGCGGCGATTATGTATGGTCCATCGGTCCAGGAGCCTTGGTTGAATACGGGGCTAAGTGTTAGGCCCGCGGCTGAGTTTGGTTCTTGCACTGTCCACATGGTTCCGTTAGTGCTCTGTAGAACGTCCGATGAGTCTATTGTGAATCCGGTGGCGTTAACTACGCCGTGTGATGGAGATAGTTGCCACGCGTAGGGTCTCCAGGTCCAGTAGTTATTGGATTCTTGTGGTGCATGGTTATTGTCTTGGGCTATCGCTTGGCTTGAGTTCCACATCGAGAGAGCGTAGCCGTTTGCATTTGGTGTAAGTGAGTAGACTAGGATGCTTCCGTCGGATGCTGGAACAACGACTCCTCTTGGGACGTTGGTGAGCGTGAGGATTTTGCCGCCTGTAGATGCATCAAACATGTTCCATGTGTTGCCTGAAACTGACCATAGGTACGCGTATGTTCCTGCCTGGTTGGGTGAAACGTAATTGTAGACTTGCCCGAAGGTTAACGATACATTTTGGATGGTGAAGAGTGTTTTTCCTGTTTGTAGGCTCATAGCTGTGATGCTGGGGTTTGAGCTTCCTGAGCTGGGTTCTTGACCGATTATAGTGTTGTAATAGAGGACTCCGTTGATAATGACTGGGGGGGTGAAGTATTGTTCGTAGGATGCTCCTTGGTAGTATGCTGCGTTACCGTATTGTCCCCCTGCTAAGCCGCCAAAGTCTAGTGGTGAAGTCCATAGAATATGTGCACTATTAGGCGAGGTTCCTTCTCCAACATAAGAGGAACCGTCGTCGAATGCTCGTGCACCGCTGCCTGCGTTGCCTGTGTTGTTCCAAGCGGCCATTAACCAGTTACTTGAAATTTGGCTCCATTGGTAGTTCTGTGCATTGATTGGTCGTGTCCAGTAATCAGTTGGCAGTGGAGTTTGTGGGATTGAGTTTACGGGTTGATCTTGCACTGTTAGGGTGAAGAGTTTGCTTTGGCTGGGTAAGTAGTTGATGTTTATGTCGGCGAAGTTGTTGCCGGTGTAGAACATTTGGAAGGTATAGTTGCCGGTGGTTTTTGGTACGTATTGGAAGTAGCCTGTGGAAAGAGAGTTGAGTGTGTATGGTCCCATGGTTGTGTTTGTACCTGTGGGATCGGTTATGACGATTGTTACACCGCTGTAGAAGTCGCCTGTTGCTCCTACTGAGTTGGGGGTGATGTCGGACATCCAGAAGTCAACGAGTGCAGTTTGATTTACGCCTAAGGGGTTTGGGTTAGCGACGACATAGGGATAAGTGGGAGCGTCAGTTGTTGTTTGTGCTTGAACGAAAAGGCTGCTGCCTGCAATGAGTGCTGTTGCCATTAAGATTATAAATGCAGTTGTCAGGGCTTTTCTTGATTGAGTTTTGATGTTAAAAATTCTAGACATTTTTGTTTTCTCCATTGTTATTTGAACCAATAGTAATTGATCCAACAAAATCACCAATACACACAATAATATTTACGCTTTTCGTATTTTAATTTTATAAAATAAGAAAAAGGAGAAATTAAGTAAATAAAAAAGACGCATAACAGCACCATACAATATAACATTATTCCACAAAAATCTATTTAAGACAAAGAAATGAACATAAAAACACCAACAGGGCAAATCTAAATGGCACAAAAGATAAAAAACGATTCATTAAACCTTAAAATTCTTGAGGATTTGCTCAGTGACGGAAGAAAAGCCTTTGCAGATATAGCAAAAGAAAACAACACATCTAAAGATGTGATCGCAAAAAGATTCAAACAACAAAAAGCCAAAGGCGTAATTTTGGGATTCACAACCCAAAACAGCACCAGATGCTTAGACTCCAATTTTATCGCAAACCTTCGTATCCAAGTTCAACGAGGAAAAATGGAACTCACTATTCAAGCGGTTAATAAGATACCTAATGTGGTCCACGCTTTTCCCTCGGCTGTTCCACAAGTTATCTTGACAGAAGTTGCTTTGAAAAACATAGGCGAATTAGAAGCTGTCCAAAAACTAGTTCAGAGTCAACCGTACGTTTTGGGAACTGACGTTACGATTTGGACGGGAATGAGAAACACTCCTGAAAACTTATCCATCTTCAACGCTGAAGAACAGGTTGGCAAAAAACCACCGAAAAAGATTGCCTCGCATCGAAGGAAAACAGACAGTGAAGTAGACGACATTGACAGAGCCATCATCAACAAGCTAGGCATTAAATGGTCGTATGCCCTTTGCAGAAATTGCAGACCCGCTTGGAGTATCAACAGAAACAATTGTTCGAAGGTACGAAAAGCTAAGAGAAAACGGTGACCTCAAAATAGTTGTGCAGATAGACCCAACTAAAATAGGATATTACGCCTTCGGAATTTTCAACTTTTCTTTTTCCCGGGAAGCCTTAGCTGACAACATCGAAAAAATCTCAAAGACCTACGATGTTAACAGGATTATCAAATCAGCAGGCTACCAGGATTTAACATTTACTCTTATGATTAGAGACATTAACCATTTTATAGAAATGCAAGAAGAAATGGCTGTTTTGCCCAACATTACCAAGATAGATGTCCGCATAGCTAGAATGCTTTGTCCTTGGCCAATACAGAGAGAGTTTATTTCAACATTTTAATTCTAAGACTACCAACGCAGCTGACAGTTGATTCAACGTCGCACCTATTCTATTTTGCGTATGGACACTTTCGCTCGCAGAACTGAGCCTTGAAGGTCAATTCTCGCTGGACACACGTAACTGCAGTGACCGCAGCCATCACAGAGATCCGCTTTAAGCCGCTCAATTTTTTTCTTATTGTTCTTATCGAAAGCTTCCTTGATTATTATCGGGCTTAAATCATGGCAACACACATCTAAGCATTCTCCGCATCTTATGCAATCGGTGGTTGTTATACTTTCGAAGGCTTGGGGTTTTGGCAAAGAGGGCGTCTTCTTCTCCAGGATGGGTTTACGCAAACCGACGTTATCCAACAATGGTGAAGTTAGGTTCATTATAACGAGTGCAAGGATTGAGCCACCTAAAAAGTTCATGTACGTCTGAATGAGCACAGTGAGAACACCTACGCCCACGCCGAATATGACTTGTCCAGAACGAGTTAGGGGGGTGGTTGCCGGGTCAGTTATCATGAAGAACGCAAGGAATATGGAGCTTCCAATTAATAGTTCGAATCCTAACCTGAGCAATACATCTCCACCGTAAATCCCCGTCATGATGAGTGACATTGCCGATACCGCAACAAAATACGCAAGGGTTATTCTCCATTTGACGTATTTGCGGCATAACAAGAATAATGCTATGCCGACAATGATGACTGCTAAGCTGCAGGCACCTCCTACCCAGCCGTGGAATTTCTGTATGAGGAAAGTGTAGAATATGTCTGTGGGCGAGTGGCTTGAGGAGTTGCCAAGGCAAGTTCGTATCCAGAAAGAAAAAGAAGACGTGCCCGTGTATCCGATTGGGCTGGTCAGGGGTGGTAAACCTGAACCGTTGAAGCTGGTTGATAAATGGTCTTGAGCCAAAAGAATCGAGTTTAAGAAAGGAAAAAGAACAATAAGTTTTGCTGCTGCGGCAGGGTTCACATATTTTCTGCCCATCAAGCTTTGAGCCTTCTTGAGCACAACCATACCAAGCGCAGCGACAACGGCAACGTAAAGATAAGCTTGAGGCGCCTCAAGTGGCAGTATCTCAACCGTATTTTGAGCAGGCAACCCTAAAGAGTATGAGAGGGCAACAATTAATCCGAAAACTGCTGCAGACACGGTATTCTGGGGGCCTTTGGCTTTCATGACTTTTGATAACAAATAATCCAGTCCGACCGCAACCGCGACGGCTATCACCGAGATTATAATTGACGTGGGCCAAAATGATATGGCAGAAATGCCTGCAAGAATGACGAGAGCAACAAATGTGTATGTCATCAGTTTGTTTTTTGTCATCCAAGAATACTCTTTAGGTTTCGACATTTCGCCTGTTGCCTCTTGAGTGGGATATGCTAGTTTCCATCGACTTATTGGTTAAATAAGATTTCCTTAACTGAACTATCGCAGAATTTCTTAATTATATGCTCAAACAGCGTTGAGACCATTCGTTGCAGAAACTTACAAAAAGAACAACCAATAAATGCAAACGATGCCTATATCTTCTGGAACCCCATGAGGCGAGATTAATTATGACGTCCCTTCTCAGCAAAGCGCGGACTATACTCATTTGTGCCTTAGTAATCGGTGCCTTATCCGAGGCTGGAGCTTACTGGTATGTGCAAAATTTCGTATCTTTTCCACCCTCCGCATCAGCATTAACATCCTTTACACTTGGCAACTTAACTATCACTCCGCCAGTGGCAAGTATAGGTCAACAAGTTAACGTTTCAGTTGGCGCTGTTAACATAGGGGATATTCAAGGAAGTTATTCTTTAATCTTAAAAATTAATGGCACAACGACGGAAACCAAAGAGTTAAAGCTTGCAGCAAATGAATCGCAAACAATAAACTTTAACGTTAACGAAACAGTAGAGGGAAACTATAACGTAACTGTTGGGGACCAATTCGGAATTTTAACCGTTTCAGCTAAACCTACACCGATGCCAGCTGACCTAAGTGTATCCAACTTTTTGGTTGATCCAACCGAAGCATGGTCTGACCAACCCATAACCGTAACGTTTGACGTCACTAACAAGGGGAGCTCAGAACTAACTTACAGTTTGCCCATTTTAGTGAACGGTGCTCCAGCAACTTCTGTGGATATAAATCTTGCAGGGGGGGCATCCTCAAGTTTGGCAGCTACAGTAACGGTGAGTAACCTTGGGGATTATTCTTTGAGCGTGGGAGGAAAAAGTGTCTCTATCCATATTGTTCCCACGGGCAAACACACTATACACGTCATTTCCTCACGTCCAGGTATACCATTCACTTTGGATGGCAAAAGCCACTTGACAACTTACGTGGAACTTTTAGATGTGGGACCGCATAACGTGGTTTTTCCATCCTCGACTGTACTTTCAATAGGTACTTGGGGTCAAGTAACTTTTACATTCTCTAATTACAACGGAGGAAGCACAAGTACCACAAAAATAGTTGACCTCGAAAAAGAAACTTATGTGGTTACTTCTTATACTCGCCCAGGTTCGTGCCCTTCGCTTTATTCGTGGAACGGATCATCCTACACATATGTAGCTGAGGTTTCTGATGGACCGGGCTGGTTAGGATATGTTAATTATTTCAAACCTGATGGGACGATGGTTTTTTCCTATAATTATCCTTGGGACTACGTGAAAATTGCGCCCAATCAGCTGCAAGCAAAAGATGGATACTATACGATGAACGTGATGGAGACCTCTGATGAAATTTACTACATGGACGCCGCTCAACTAGTTGCAATCGACCACCCTGCAAACACAAATGTGCTCTCGACTGCGGGCACCTACATTTACAACCTTACTGGCCAAGGCGCATACTACACTGTTAGTAAAACTCCATCAACACCAGTTTCTGCAGTTAACGGGTCAGGCACAAACGTTCTTCCACAAATCTCAAAAATGGATGGAGTTTTCACTAGTGGAACCAGATGGCAATGGAACAATCTTACCCTCAACTTAGGCGACTTATCTGGAGCAAAGGAAATCAAATTGATTGTCGCCGCAACGATTAACTGGCCCTCAACAAGTGCAGGCGGCACAAACTTCCTCAGGTACCAAAGTCAACCGTACGTGACGCCGTCCCCGCCTCCCTACATAGAAGTAAAAGCTGCAAACGGAAGCTGGATCCGCGTGCCAGATGACAGACAATTTCCATTGCCCGATGTCACAGACGAAGTCTTCGTTGTTAACATGACAGGGCTTTTCCCCACAAACGATTACTCGGTCAGAATTAACACTTACCAAGACATACGCTTTGACTACATCGGAGTAGACACCACACAACAGCAAACCGTGAATGTTCACTCAATTCTTCCAAGCGCCGCTGATTTCCAGCAGGTTTACGCTACTGGGTCAAACTCTTCAGGCGCCTTCACAAGGTATGGTAACGTAACAGCATTGATGCTTTCAGCTGACGACCAGTTCGTGATTGGGCGAGAAGGCGACGGAGTCCAACTAAAATTCCCCGCGAACTTGCCTCCAGTTGCACCCGGCATGGAACGCGACTTCTTCTTCGTTGCGAGCGTCTGGTTCAAGGGAAACGGATTATCTTATGTTCCCTTTACAGTAAGCCCAATGCCTTTCCAAGCAATGACCAGCTTCCCCTACCCAGCCAACGAAAGCTACCCCTACGATGCAACACACCTATACTACCTTTACAAATACGACACCAGGGTAATAACGCCCTAAAATAATCCCCAGAATTAACTTTGTTTTTCTTTTAGTTTACCAAATTCTAAAGCACGCTGAATTAAACGTTCAACAGTTTCAAAATCCGAATGCTGCAGTGTTGTTTCCTTAGCGCTAGCGTATTTACCGTTTTTTGCTTGATTAACTAATTTTTCGAATTCATCCTCCAAAATATCCCTAGTCATAATAGGCTTACCATCAAGCAACCGTAGACTGCAGCTAAGACAATATTCAAAATCAAACTTTAGCACCCTTCCCTTGGAGTTGCCTTCACCAAAATATTTGAGGTCCACAAGTTTGTGGAACTGCACGTCGTCAAATTCTATGAATGAAACATGAGTTTTTTTAATTTCATGTTTATGACTCAAAGCAGCACCTTAGGATTCTATTACCGCATATGATAGCTTAGTTATTTAAACGATGAGCAAGGTCCTTGAAGTAATTTGGCTAATTCTAAATTTTCTGAAGGCAGTTCTTTAGGATTTAAATAGGTAAAGAAATATGCTAACTTATGCCATTACAACTGATTCCGTTCCCGATAGCAATATTTTTTGCATTAGTCTTCGTTGCTGCTTGTCTGGCGGTTTTGTGGAAATTACGCAAAACAGGAAAATCTATTCCCTTTTATTCAAGGCAAGCCTTGTTGCAGTTTTCTTGTTTTTAATCGGCATTCTCTACACTATAATAACTAACTTGTTAGCGTAAACACCAAGACGCAATACTCGAACTGAAAAGCACATACCAGTAAAGCACAAATCAAATATTCTGGTACCAATAAATCTACAAGATAACAACATATGAGAGTTGTGTTAAAAGAAACGCTTAACTGTTAAGCTAGATAATAGTGGGTTTAGAGGAGAAAAAAATGCCGTTCAACCTATTCCACAAAAAGAAACAACCTGAACAGGAAATCCCAGCCGTGACTCCTCAAGAAGAACCCAAAGAAGAAACGCCTCCAACACTTGTTGAATCTCAGCAGGAACCCATCGCAACCGTTCAGGAAAAAACAGAGGAACCAACGGTTATTGCTCAGGAGCAGCCATCAACCGCAACAACAGAAGAAACCACTGTACCCGTCCAAGAAACTGTTGCAGCGCCAACTGAACAAAAACAAGACATGCCTCCGCCCGCAGAACCAAAAACCGAAGCTACAATTGCCCCAAGCAAAACCTACCTAAAAGCCATGCCTCTGCGCGAATTATCAGACCTCGAAAACATCAAGAACGAAATTAAAAACGGCAACATCATAATTTTACGGGTAACACCCCTTGCTAGCAAAAGCATCGAGGACGTAAAAACCGCAGTTAACGATCTCTACCAGTTCGCCGATTCAATAGGCGGCGACATCGCACGATTAGGCGAAGAACGTGTAGTTATCTGCCCCAAAACAATAAGAATTTGGCGAGAAAAATCGCCAGCGCCAGTTTCCAGTGAACCGCTACCTACATCAGCCTAAAAATTTTTGTTTCCTTTATTCTTAAAGTAGCCGGTAGGTTTCTAGTATAGCTGGAACAACCGTATTTATCCCTACTTTGTTGTCCATGAAGTTAGCGAAATTCAGGGTTTTCTGTTTTTCTCCATGAACAACGAAGATGCGTTCTGGCTTCGGGTTTAAATGTGTTAAGTAGTTGACAAGTTGGCGTCTATCAGAGTGACCCGAGAAGCCTTCTATGGATTCTGTCTGCATCTTCACGGATATTGCGGCCATTTTGCCCTCGTTATCCATCATGGTTACTTCGTTTACGCCTTTCTGGACACGTTTTCCCATAGTGCCTTCGATTTGGTAGCTGACGAATATGATGGTGTTTCGTTCATCGCTTGCCCAATTCTTGAAGTACTCGATTACTGGTCCACCCTCAAGCATACCTGAAGTTGCCATCACGATGCATGGCTCTCCGTCGATTATACTTTGGCGTACGCTTGGGTGCTCAACTATAGTGAAGTAGTCACTTTGAAAGGGGTTAACTTCTTCATGGAGGATGCTGTGACGAACTTCTCTGCCAAGGTATTCTGGATATGCAGTGTGGATGGCTGTGGCTTCGCTAATCATTCCTTCGATGAAAACGGGGGCTTCTTTCATTAAGCCACGTTTCATGTAGCCATCGATGATAAGCATGATTTCTTGTGCTCTACCGACTGCGGGAACAGGTATGAGGACTTTGCCACCTCGCGTCAAGGTTTGGTTGATGACTTTTGTCATAGCTTCTTCAGCTTCCACGCGAGTAGGCATGAAATCTTCGGTGCCGCCGTAGGTGCTCTCGGTGATTACAGTTTCGATGCGTGGAAACTCTGTTGCAGCAGCTTCCAAAAGCATGGTTCGAGCGAATTTGTAGTCGCTGGTGTAAACGATGTTATGTAAACCCTCGCCGATGTGAAGATGAAGCATTGCACCGCCCAAGATGTGACCAGAATTATGCAAGGTTAAACGGATATCTGGAGCAATATCGGTGACTACCCCGTAGCGAAGTGGAATCGTGTGCAATACACATTCACGCACATCTTTTTGATCGTAGAACGGAGTAACACCCTGTTTGCTGGCAACATCCAAATAGTCAAGCTGCAACATCGTCATAAGATTCGAAGTTGGCGCAGTACAGTAGACTGGTCCATCGTAACCGTACTTAAAGAGAAAGGGTGTTAACCCGCAGTGGTCAAGGTGTGCGTGGCTGATAACTACTGCGTCTAAGGAGTCAATTTGGAATTCTGGGCAGTCAAAACGTGGAAAAGACTCAAACGGCCTATTCGAACCTGGGTGAATGCCGCAGTCGAGTAGGACACTGCTTTCACGTGTTTTAATGAGGAATGCGCTGCGACCGACTTCTTGAGCGCCGCCAAGCACAGTCATACGAATGTCGCCGACGTCGTAAGTTTTGGGGCGGAAGATCCGTTCGCCTACTGTGCGCAGGATGCGTTCGCGTTCTTTACTCTCAGAGTGTAAGTAGTGACGCATGTGAGTTACAATCTTTGATTTTATCGGCGGAGACCGCAAAACATGTGGGCGCCACTTGGTTTTCTTTATGATTTCCTGTAAAACCGCACCGTTTCTGCCAATAACTAAGCCGGGCTTTTTGGTTTCGATGATAATTTCACCAAGGCTCGGGTCAAAATTAATGTCTGTTACTTCAGCTTCAGCCGGAATGAGTTCGCGCGCAATTTTTTCTGCTTCCACTTCAGGAATACGCACCGACGGGTCGGGTCGGATAACTATTCTTTTTCGGATGACTCCGACGATTTCAGCAACGATGCTGCTCTGATCTACCAAAATTTCGGGTTTTTTAGTGTAAACCGCAAGCATGGGGCCTTCGTACTCGATTCTGGTTACCTCTGCTTCACGGGGAACTTTTTGAAGAATATATTGGCTTATTTCTATTTTGTCTTTATCTTGAGTTCGTTTTTCTTGGGTTCGAGCCACAGACTTTAACTTCCTACGTTGAGAAGTTTGCTTTTCTCCTCGTCTGATAATTCTTTGTAACCGTACTGGTCAATTACGATGATGTTGTAGTTGTTGCCGCTTGCTACGTCACGTTTCATGGCTGCATTAACGGCTTTAGCGATTGTTGGCAAAACTTCTTCGATTGTTAAACCTTCACGGTACTTGTCTTCAAGTATGCCGTAGGCGACTGGTGAGCCGGAGCCTGTAGAAACAGATTTTTCCTCTGTTAAGCTGCCGTAGGGGTCAAGGTTGTAGACGTGTGGTCCAGTTTCATCTATGCCACCGACCAGGACCTGCGTTGAGAGGGGCACATACCTTGCTGAAAAGAGCAAGTTAGCAACCATTCTTGCCGCGGAGCTGATTGGCATGGGGCGGTTCAAGTTAATCTTGTACAGGCGCGCATTGGCAGTTAAGATATCCACGACACGCTGAGCGTCAGCTACGGTTCCAGCGATGGTCATACCCATGTGGTCGTCGATTTTGTAGACTTTTTTACCGAATTTATGGGCAACATAGTAACCCATGGTTACTCGGGTATCTGAAGCAAGGATAACGCCGTCTTTGCAAACGACGCCGATAGTTGTGGTACCTTTAAGGACTAGTTGGCTAGCTGAATTATTTTGTGACATATGTTTTTGCTCCCTAAAACTCCGTTGGTTCGGAATGCCATCTACTAGGAAGTAGCATCATCTAATCTTTCCGTGAGCCTAATTAATATTTCGCCGATGTTGAAAAAGACATACACCAAACTTGGGAGAACATTTTGTTAAACAAATGAGCGCTGGTAACATTCTTCATGTCGAACAGCAGAGCTTTTTCTAGAAGCTACTCGCTGTCCTTCAACGATGGGTTGATGACATATTGCGCAGAAAACGCAGCCGTCCTTCTGCATCTGTATTAAGATTCTGTGATTTATTATATAGTGGTTTAGCGCCGTAATCATCACTTCTCCATTACCTTATAGTTTTACGTTATGGTAAAATGGGTTTTTGTAAAGATTTCTTGACAAAAGTTAGTCAAAATTTGAGACTGTGTGAAAAGTCTGCTCTAACTCGTCTATTATGCCGTTAACCTTAAATCTAGACCCTTCGCCCATAACAAACAAGACCAAAATAAGTGAGCAGACAATGAACGATGAAACCGACAGCTATGTAGAAGGCTTATCCAGAAACCAAACGTTCCTACTGCCCAAAACCATAGAAGAATACGTAGAACCAGACAACCCAGTCAGATTCATAGACGCCTACGTAAACACGCTGGACATGGAAAAGTTAGGCTTCACCCACTCAACACCACAAGACCTTGGAAGACCATCATACAACCCAAAAGATCTCTGTAAACTCTATCTCTACGGAGGCCTAAACCACATCCGATCAAGCAGAAAGCTAGAACGAGAATGCAAAACAAACCTTGAGGCAATGTGGCTGCTCAAAGGCTTAGCACCCGATTTTAAAACCATAGCGGATTTTAGAAAAGACAACCCAGCAGCCATATGCGCCTTGTTCAAAGATTTTGTAGCTTTCTTAAAAGATCTCAGTCTCTATGGAGCAAAACAAGTAACCGTAGATGGCACCAAACTTCGGGCCGTCAACTCCAATGATAAAGCCTTTACCCAACGAGCGCTTGCAAAGAGAATAAAGGTCATGGAAAAATCAGTAAAACACTACCTAGACGAGTTAGATGCTGCAGATGAGCAGGAAGCATCTGACGAGCAACAAGCAAGTAGCGAGTCAGGTGAAGTGGCGAAGGCTTTTATGGTAGACAAATTGGCTGCGTTGCTTGAGAAAAAAGAAAAGAGCCAAGAAATCCTTGGTAAAATAGAAAAGAGTGGTCAAAAGGAAGTTGCTCTAACTGATCTGGATTGTCGGCAGATGATGAATCATGGCAGAGTTGAATCCTGCTATAACATGCAGGCAGCAGTGGATTCAAAAAACCATCTCATCGTCAACTACCTGGTGACTAACGAAGCTTCAGACCTAAATCAGCTCAGCGGAGTAGCTATAAGCGCAAAAGAAACACTAGGAGTAGAGCAGATTGATTGTATTTCTGATAAAGGTTATTTTGACTTCATGCAGATTAAGCAATGTGTCGACAGTGGGGTTACGCCTTATGTTGCAGTGAAGAGATCTGGAAGCGGTGGCGGTCTTGTGTCTCCGGAGTTTACTGCTGACAAATTCCGTTATGATAAGAGTGCTGATGTGTATGTTTGTCCAGCTGGGCGGCGTCTTTTGTTTTATTGTTTGAGCGTTCGTGAAGGGATTGAGATGCGTATTTACAGATGCCAGAAAGGTGTTTGCTCTTCATGCCAATTTTTTATGACTAAGTGCACAGGCAATAAGGTAGGTCGGGTAATTTGGCGGTGGGTGCACGAAGAAGTTGTCGATGATATGAGAAAGCGGATGAAATTGCATCCAGAGATTATGGGTGAACGCAAAAAAGTGATTGAGCATACGTTTGGAACTTTGAAGAGAGCGTTTGGTGCTCCATATTTGCTGCTTAAAGGTCTTCGCAAGGTTAGTGGGGAGGTTGGGTTGCTTTTGTTTTCTTATAATTTGAGGAGAGCTCTAAACATTCTTGGGGTTGAAGCTCTAATCCAAGCGCTTGTTAAAAAATAAAGAATAAGAGAAAGTAAAATCTCAAAAAGTATTAAGTACTTTTTCAAGTTAACAACTGGCCGCTGCGCTATTTTTTACACGGTCTCATTTCTTGACAAACAAAATTCATTACCCCAGCAATCAAACACACGTCTGTGAAAAAGTTTTTCATAAGGTTTTTAGGCGACACTCATACTTTTATGGGCAATTGGCGGGTGAGTGGTTCTCCTACCCGTTCCGCCAACCAAAATAAAACCCGGGAGTAGGGAGAAATGAAACTGAAAATACGCACACAAGAATTAGCTGTAATTGCAATTTACGCTGCACTCTACGCAGCGCTCGTCATTGTTTTAGGAGGGTTCTCTTATGGACCAATCCAAGTCCGAATCGCCGATTCAATGGTTGCGGCTGTTCCCTTACTTGGAATAGCAGGAGTTTTAGGGCACACCCTCGGAGTGTTCATCGGTAACATTTTCTCGTCAGCTGGCCCCATCGATCTCCTCAACACCATACCCTCCTTCGCCATGTCCTTTGTAGTCTACTACACCTACAAACGCACCCAAAACGATTACACTGTAATCGCAACCTGCATCGCCTACTCGTTCGTCATCGGCACAACGGTCGGATGGATGCTATCCTACCTATACGGGTTGCCACTGCTTCTCACAATCGCCTACGTTGCCATCGGAAACATCATTGCCACAGTGCTAATTGGATGGCCCATCTTCAAATTACTAAAAAGGACAGGCTTATTCCAGAGATGGTTTGGAAACGAAAAAGGAAACTATCCGCAGCCTCCCCAAAACTAAGGTGAAAATAATATGAAAAAGAACAAAAAATGCGTAATCGTCCTCAGCGGCGGACCAGACTCAGCCGTTGTGGCGTACTGGGCAAAAAAAGAGGGGTACAAATTGTACCCTATAACTTTCAACTATGGACAAATCGCAGTAAAAGAAACCCATTCGGCAGAAAAAATCGCTGAAAGCCTCGGCGCCAAAACAAAAATCGTTGACCTCTCAGCCCTAAAAAGCGTGTTCGGCGACGTAACCTCACTCTGCAATAGCGACATCCCCCTAACAGCCGAATTCAGCCAACCCATCATTGTCCCCTTCAGAAACGCCATCTTCTTATCCGTAGCCGTTTCCTATGCGGTTTCAGTTGGCGCTGACAAAATTTTTTATGGCGCACACGGCTCAGATGAACCGTTTTATCCTGATTGCCGTCGAGAATTTTACGAGACATTTGAGAAAGCGGCAAAGTTGGGTACAGGCGATAACATTAGTATTCACGCGCCATTCAGTGGCAAACGCAAATCCGAGGTAATTGAAGAAGGCGTCAAACTGGGCGTGCCATTTGAGTTAACATGGTCCTGTTACCGTGAGGACACCAAACACTGCGGCAAGTGCGAATCTTGTGTAAATCGCAAAAAAGCCTTCAAGGAAGCATGCATCGCTGATCGAACAAAATACGAAGAATAGTCCTCAGACAACCTCAAGAAGATGTGATACTGATGATAATGCAACTGAATTCTGCATAACAGGGTCATCTTTCAAAAAAAATTTAATAAGTACTTGGAGTCTTCAACTTTATAGCTTCCAAAAACTAACCATGGACCAAAAATTTCAGACAAACTTGGCGTCAATCGCCAGAACCGATAACCCTCTCACTTTAAAGTATCGTTGAGACGTTTGCACATGAGTAAAGCGGCAGATATTACTAAGGTTCAGCGAAGGATAGCTTCCAAGTGCTGTGGGGCTTGTTAGTTTCTATAGTCAGCTCATCAGTGGGCACGATATTCATCGGTAGGTTACTATGCTCAGAATTGTATAACTTACCCAACCTTTCCCAGACAAACCCAGACTTCCCCAGACGCAGCCCCTAAACAATACAAGCCCTAAATCAAAAAATCAACCCAAAATAAAGCCCTTTACAAAACGCAAAACATGTGTTGTTCTTCTATCAGAGAGACAGAAACCCCTCTGTGCCCAGTCAATTATACTGCACTTAAAACTAATAGCAATTGCTGGCACAACTATGACATAATCGACTTTACGCTAACGCCACAACCAAAAACACTCTATACCTCATCTGAGAAGAAGAACGCCAAACCTTAACCAGCCGCACCCAGACGAACAACGACTACCCCAGACTCAACCTGCAAACACCATAAGCCCGAAAACATGAAAGCAACCTAAAATAAGGTTATCATCGCAGCAATTTCAAGTGTTGTTGTTATATTGAACAAAAACTCTTAACAAACATTTTTCTCCTCGTCCAGCTTGAAACTGATATTTGAACAAATAAACTAAGAGCTAAGCGGTAAAAACCAATATTAGGTATAAGGTTATTTGCTAGTTTAGGAAGCGACCGAAAATGGATGTTTTTGAAGCCATACAGGAACGACGTTCAATCCGCAGCTACACAGACCAGCCCGTGGACAGAGAAAAGATGGAGAAGATTGTGGAGGCTGGACGGTTGGCACCGTCAGCGAAGAACTGTGAACCCTGGCACTTCGTCACAGTAACCGACCTTGCAAAACGGAAAGCTATGTCTGGAGGCACATATGCCAAATTCCTGACTCAATCGCCACTGGTGATTGTTGCATGTGGCGAAAAAAAAGCCTCCCCCGACTGGTATGCCATCGACGTCGCACTGGCCGTGGAAAACATGGTTTTAACGGCTGTCAGCTTGGGTTTAGGAACATGCTGCGTAGGCAGCTTCAGCGAAAAAGACATCAAAGCCGTCCTTAAAATCCCAGAGAAATTCGAAGTCCTCGTCATGTTAGCAGTCGGCTATCCAAGCGGCAAAATAGATCTCTCAAGCAAACTCCTAAACATTGTGCGGACCAGAAAATCACTCAGCGAAGTCGTAAGCGAAGAAGAGTTCGGCAAACGACTTGTGCCCAAGAAAATTGAAGAACTCTAAACAAGCGTCCGCTGCTTCTCGCCCGAAACCATACTCGAGACCCTCACCCCAATCAACCTGACTTTGCGGTCTTTACGCAGATTAGCAAAAAGCAGTTCGTTGGCGGTTTTCTGAAGGTCGCGCAGTCGATTGGTTAAGAAAGGCAGAGTTTTGCTTCTTGTATGAGTTTCAAAGCCCTGATAACGAATCTTAACCGTAACTGTCTTAAACATCAAGTGCTGGTCAACTGTTTCCTCTAACACGGTTTCACAGAGAGCATCCAACGCTTGAAAGATGACGGTGGTGTCTGCGGTGTCTTCTTCAAACGTGGTTTCGTGGCTGACGCTTTTGACGCCCATGCGTTCCTGAACTTCGCTGCGGTCGATACCTTTTGCCATCAGATGCATCTGCAAACCAGCTACCCCAAACATCGAGCTCAAAGCTGTTGGGTCGTAGCGAGCCAGGTCGCCGATGGTGTTCACGCCTAATTCTTTAAGTTTAGCTTCGGTCTTGCGTCCCACCCAAAGCAGTTTGCGCACGGGCAGGGGAACGAGGAACTTTTCCACTTCCTCCTCTTTGACAACTGTTAAGCCGTCGGGTTTCTGGAAATCGCTGGCAACTTTAGCTACAAGCTTGTTGGGTCCAACGCCAATCGACGCGGTGAGCCCCTCTTTCTCCTTAATTTCGTGCTTTATCTGAAGCGCCAGCGCCTCTGCTTCAGTATAACTGCTCACTTTGTCGCTGATATCCAAAAAAGCTTCATCAATCCCCCACTGCTCAAACCGTCCAGCATATTTGCGTGCAATCTCCATGATTTCGCCTGAAACTCGAATGTAGAGCGGGAAATTCGGTGGCAAATACACTGCCCGAGGACATAGCCGCCAAGCTTGGGAAATCGGCATGCCTGAGCATACGCCAGATGCTCTGGCTTCATAGTTGCTTGTGGATACGACGCCTCTGCCTTTGCCTTCCTTTGGGTCTGAACCAACGATAACGGGTTTGCCTTTGATTTCTGGGCGCTCCCGCTCCTCAACCGCCGTGTAGAAGTGATCCATATCCAAATGGAAGATTACCCTGATCGCCGTCACCTGCACTATCTAAGCTTTTATCTTAGCAACCTAATTAATTGCACCATGAAAGATCTGCAGCACAAAATTCTGTTAGCCCTAGTTGCAATAACCATCATTGCTGAGGTTGCTTCCATAATTTTCTGGACCGTAAACCCAACAATTCCACTTGGAAAAGCACGCGTCACCTTGGCGGTAGATTTTAGGATAGCGGTTGCTAATGCTGCGGTTTTTGTAGCCCTGAACCTTGTGGCTTACGTTTTGATTTTTAGAAGAAACAGAAAAGGTCCGCTTTTTCTGATCGGCATTTCAATAATTAACAGAGTAATTTCGGAACCCCTCTTCATTGGGGGAGCTCATCTCTTATTCATCACGTGGACGATTCTGCTAGTCATTTTTGCTATCCTCGACTACAGAAAACTGATTAAACAGTAGCCGTATTCCTTGAATCAATCATTACAGCGACGGCCAGAACCAGCAAACTTATCATCCAAAAATCCGTCAGAGACAAAAAAGCACGGTAAATGGGGTCCCAAACTGAAACTAAATCGTAAATCAAAAAATAACCACCCGTCAAAATTGCGGCTGTCCCAACCAGCTTGATGTTGATGTTTTTCTTTTGCTTAAAACTTAAGAAAACAAAGGAGCAAACCACAGAGCCAATGAGCAGCGTTAACCATGAATTAACAGACCCCACCGCCGCAACTAAGCTTCCCCACGAGTTCTCTACAGGTGAAATTGCATATATCCACATTAAGCCATTCGTAACCCAAAAACCCAAAACATACAAAGAAACAGCAATACTTGTCCATTTTATAATCGAAGCAGTATCCTGGGGGTGCTTCAACTTGCGGCTCAGCATAAACAACGATGGAAAAATCAGCATGACTTGAAGTAGTGCTGATAGCCCAGTGTAAATATTCAAAAATGCACTTGTTGAGATTACTGAGCCCACCAAATGGTTCATAGCTGTTGGAATTAGGAGGAGAAAGTAGAGTGATTCAAAGAGCAGAGCAAATCGTAGTTTTACAAGGTATTTGGGGTCTTTTCGATAAAAGAGCAAAATGCAATTCAAGGCAAATGCTGCGCCTATCAAACGTAGATAACTGCCAAAAAACATGGAAAGTTCTTGGAACAAGAAAAGTCCCAGTTGCAAATTTGGCTGGGAGCTTTCTATGAAGTTGGGCAAATGGGTAACTATGGCGGGAAAGTGGACGACAAAGATGGTTGCGGTTATTACCGAATAGATGTTGTAGAGCAGAAACGAGATGGCAACAATCAATATGGCTTTTCTTAGTAACGCTATGCCATCCAACTCCTCGGTTCTGTTTCTCCAGAACTCTCTAGTTAGCTATCAACATTTTTGGCTGTGAAATAAATGTTTTGCAATTGGGGCACCAGCGTTGTCCCAAATGGGACAGTTACAGCACAATTTGTAACATAAAAGTCACAATATTTAAAAGAAATCTTCACCCATAAAGGTCAACAAACAAAAAGAGAAAAACACAATGATCAACTCCGAAAATCCAAATAACAAGACCAAATGCCCAGACTGCGAATTCGAACTAACCGTTCCCAGCGACACAGAAAAAGGAGAAATCCTAAGCTGTCCAGGCTGCGGACTTGAACTAGAAGTCAAAAAAATAAGTGATGGAGGTGGATGCATAGATCTTCAAGAGTTAACCATTGAAGGTGAAGACTGGGGCGAATAAAGTCTCAACCATTACGGCAATTTTTTGACACTTCTCTCATTTTTTAACCGTTTTGGAACTTTGAGTTATTTTTATCCGGACATAATATTCGTAGTAAATCCAGCTTTTATGAACCTAAAACTTGTTTTCTCTCTAAAATAGAAAGCTAAGATTAAGCGTTTTGGCTGCTGAAGTCTGAAGGCTTAGGCTTTTCTTCTTCGTCTCTTCGGTTCTTTAATGAAAGCTTCTTCAACTACTTGTTCAACTATGCCTAAATCAAAAAAGTCTATAGTAACCGGAAACTCTAAACCGCATGTTTCAAGGACTTGTTTACTTTTCATTTTGAATCAAAAAACACGTTCACTTAAGATACAAATAGATTTTATGAATTCAGGATTCAGGAAGTTCTTATTGTTACTAAATGCTGAGTGAGATATTGCTTAGTTTGCTTTTTCGCATTGGAGACAAAAGCGGCTTTGGCTGATTTTTGCTCCGCAGAACTTGCAATTTGACGACAAAGGTACCGTTGCCGGGTTGGCAGTGGCCTTTTGGTTTGCAGCCAACAAATCAATTTTTGCCATTGCTTGCAAGTATCCTGTCTTTAACGCCTGCTGCTCACTTAGAAGTGTATTCTGGGTTGACGAATGTTTTGATTAAAGCCTTCCAAAGTAATTCTTCTTTCCGTTTGCATGTTAGAAATTAAATGGTTGGGAAGTTGACCGCATGGCGCCGAAAACTACGAATGCTTGCCCAGCAAACTGAGCGATTACTCCGAAGCCATGATTACTTGCGCGTCAGATACAACTTGAGTTAACAAGTTAAAAAGAAAGAATTCAAACGGAGAATCATGAATAGTCCGATTATAAAAAGCGCGAAGCCCACGATTATGAGCCCACTGTTGGCGGAGCCAAATTTTTTCTTCACATTTTCACCATTAAATTAAGCGTAAACTTGCTTGAGTTCAAAGCAGGCTATAACTAGTCTGTATCAGTGCCACGTATAAAAGAAATTGTGGTTGCAACCAAACAGCAAACAGCTAACCAAGTTTTAGTGCCCTGAGTGAGTAAAAAAAATCAAGGTGCCGCATTGGGGGCATATGTGATAGATTACGATTTTGTCTTTGTTGCATTTGGGTTTCATTTCTATGTAACAAGTAGGACAAAGGGGCGCTTTAGATATCATGGAGCTCATCGAATTTATGCTGTATTTTTGCTGATATAACTGTTGCCCAGAAAAACCCCCGATTCCACCAAAACATATACCAATTATCTAAAAGCATCAAACAGTCAACAGATATAAACAACAAATTAAAAAATGAAAAAAACAGACAGAATTCTAAAAAATTATAAAAACAAAAATTTTTTCAACAATTTATGAGTTACCATGCATAGGCCAAACACTTCACTTCACACTTACACCGAAAGATGCGTTTCAACCAAATATCGCTCAGACACTACATTGACTCGACATCTCAGGCGATTGGTGGCCGCAGGCTGAGCTAGTCGACCGAAGTCTTCTAGCTTACACCCCGGCTCCATCAAACCCATCTTTTATGGGAGCCTTCGTCCAGTGAAACTGGAATGGCTGCCTCTTTTCGGGAGAGGCTTCGAGCTTAGATGCTTTCAGCTCTTATCCACAACGGCGTGGCTGCCCGGCGACTGCCTTATCAGACAACCGGTTAACTAGAGGCCACAGCGTCCCGTTCCTCTCGTACTAGGGACCCTTTCCCCTCAAGCAGCCAACACTCCCAGCAGATAAAGTCCGACCTGTCTCACGACGGTCTAAACCCAGCTCACGTTCCCTTTTAATAGGCGAGCAGCCTCACCCTTGGCCCCTTATGCAGGGCCAGGATAGGAAGAGCCGACATCGAGGTACCAAGCCGCGGGGTCGATGGGGACTCTCGCCCGCGACGAGCCTGTTATCCCTAGGGTAATTTTTCTGACACATCCAGCCCCCACCAAGGGGGAACATGGATGATCGCTAAGCCCGGATTTCTCCTCTGCGTCCCTTACTGTTTGGGACTCAGTCAGGCTGGCTTTTGCCCTTGCACTCTACGGAGGGTTTCTGTCCCTCCTGAGCCAACCTTAGGGCGCCCTTGATATCTTTTCAAGGGCGTGCCGCCCCAGCCGAACTGCCCACCTACCGTTGTTCCGACCCGCAAGGGATCGGTGAGAAACACGGTTGCAGAAAGTCGGTGTTCCATTGTTGCCTCCCCGAGGTCCCGGAGAACCCCAGATCGACGGCTCCCGACTACGCTCTGCATCCACAACCGTATTCCAGCGGCAGGCTGCAGTAAAACTCCACAGGGACTTCTTTTCCCGCTGGGAGATCGTGGACTGTTCGTCCACGTTATGTGGTTTCACCGGGTACTACGCGGGGACAGTGGGGCCCTCGTTGATCCATTCATGCACGTCGGAACTTACCCGACAAGGCATTTGGCTACCTTGAGAGAGTCAGAGTTACTCCCGGCGTTTGCAGGCCCTTAGCCCAGTTGGACCCAGGTTTCAGGTACCTGTACTGGCCAGGATTCAGAAGCCGTTCACAAGCTTTCGCTCTTGCGGCTTCCTGTGTTTTTATTAAACAGTCGAGACCCCTTTGTCACTGCGACCTGCTCTCCCAGCCGAAGCTGAAAGAACAGGCACCCCTTATACCAAAGGTACGGGGCTAATTTGCCGAGTTCCCTCGCATTAGTGTATACCCGACACGCCTTAGGTTTCTTGCCTTGGGACACCTGTGTCGGTTCTAGGTACGGTCATAAAGGATCCTTCTTAGTGTGTTTTTCAGTGGCTCCAGAGATCAGCTAAACCCCCCTAAAACGGGAGGCTATTCCCACTTTCGCCCAGTTCTCGCCATTACGGCACTCCCTGGGTTTATAAGGTTAAACAAGGCGAAGACCTTGCTCAGCTTACCCCGAAACGTCAACACTAAGCTTGCGTTGCCGCATGTACCTCTATGGTTCCGGAATTTTAGCCGGATTCCCTTTTTCGGCATAATCGGTTAAGTTATGCCTTAGGATCGACTTACCCCCGGCTGACGATCGTTGCCGGGGAACCCTGGCCCCTTCGGCGGAAAAGATTCTCACTTTTCTTTGCTGTTACTACCACCGGGATTCGCAATCCTAATCGGTCCACTGGACCTCACAGCCCAGCTTCTGCCCAACTAGGACGCCTTCCTACCAGCGCAGTGTGCACTGCGTTCTGAGGTATCGGTAGCTGGCTTAGCCCCGTCAATTTTCGGGGCCGTCAGCCTCGGCGGGTGAGCTGTTACGCTTTCTTTGAAGGATGGCTGCTTCTAAGCCTACCTCCCCGCTGTCTGAGGCTGACGACGCCCTTTGGTTTGACATTTAGCCAGCATTTGGGGACCTTAACCTCAGTCTGGGTTGTCCCCCTCTCGGTCGTGGAGCTTACCCCCACTAACCCGTTTCCCAAAGTCTTAGGTGCGGGTGGATTCGTAGTTTGAAAGGAAAGTGGACCCTTTCGGATCCTTGTTTTCCAATCAGTGCTCTACCCCACCAGCCGCCTCGTTCGGGACTGGGCTCAGGCCCACTTCGGAAGGAACTAGCTATCACCAGACTAGATTGGTCTTTAGCCCCTAGCCCCAGGTCTGGGGAACGAATTGCACGTCAGAACCCTTTCGAGCCTCCACTAGGCTTTCGCCTAGCTTCGCCCTGCCCAGGGCTAGATCGTCTGGTTTCTAGTATGTATCGCTATGACTTCAGGCCCTTTCAGACCTTGCGCCTGGCTCTTGCGAGTTGCGCGCTTGTTGGTTTCCCTTTGCTTACAAGTTTAATGCTTTTAGGCTTGCCATAGCAATAAACTCCCCGGCCCGTGTTTCTAGACGGAACGTGCGACCCTGATCCCCCTTCCTCGTACTGCCGCTTCACAGCGGGTTCCTATGGATGGGTTCTACTCTTCTGGGCCGCACACGTCTGTAACTGTCTGGTTTCAGGCACTTTTCACCCCCATTCCGGGGTACTTTTCAGTTTTCCGTCACCGTACTAGTGCGCTATCGGTCTTGAGATGTATTTAGTCTTGGAAGTTGGTGACTCCCAACTTTCCGCACCAAAACCATGGTACGGTAGTCTGGGACTCCAGCTCAACTCTTTTTGGTGTATGTTTACGGGGCTATCACCCTCTGTGGCAGACCATTTCAGGTCACTTCAGCTTAACCAATGAAGAGGCAGCCGGGCCCTTAACCCTACATTTCCCGTACATTTCCTTGCATGGGATTCGGTTTGGACTGTTCCCAGTTCGCTCGCTGCTACTAAGGGAATCCCGTGTTTGGTTTCTTTTCCTCCCCCTACTAAGATGCTTCCGTTCGGGGGGTTCCCACTCCATAAAGGAGTACCAATCTTACGACTGGTGAGAAGTCTCATTCGGGTATCCTCGGTTCTAAGGCTGCATGCGCTTACCCGAGGCGGTATCGCGGCTTGCCGCGCCCTTCTTCGGCTCTCAAGCCGAGCCATCCTCCAGACAGCGTGGCATGTTTCGGGCCAATGGTAGTGTCTGTTTGGCGTTTGGTGAAACACATATTTCATTGTATAGTGTGTTGCGTCGTTGTTGTTTGGCCTATGCATGGTGTCATTGTGAATCCCCAGTGATCAGGAACTCATCTCACCCTTCACTCCACACTGATTATGTGGGGAGTTGCATCTCTTTTATGGTATATACCCATAATTGCTGAACTGCAATAGAAGCAGATTTCGTTAATATAAGTGTATCGTTGAACCGCAACTATGGTTTGTGGGCGATGTTTCCGGCGTCGCTTTTGCTTCTTCTGCATTCTTCACTCGCGCATTTTACCTTGATGCCGAGTTGCATACGTGGGGAAACCTACTAGCACATTTCCAGCATATAAGA
>CAWAKC010000010.1:0-233118 GCA_963782525.1 Candidatus Bathyarchaeota archaeon | reverse complement strand
GCAATGTCTGTTACTCGTTCTACGAGTTTTTGTTTTAGGGGACTGCTGATTTTTTGGGCTAACTCATTAAATTCTGTGCCGCTTGAGGTGACGCTGAACTCTATCATTTAGGCCATCCCCACATATTCTTGAAACTCAGCGTCGATGTAGGCAGCTATAAACCGATTGCCCTCTGTCCAGAAGGCTTCGGCGCCAACAGGATCTGCAACACGCCTAAATATCCAGGCAGAAAAATATTTGGTTGCATCTTTTATCAGCTGAGGAACCACTTCAGGAACCACAAGTTGCTTTGGCTTCAAAAATCCATCAACTAACCCTCCTGCACTTAAGACGCAGTCAGCTAGCAAAGAGTCGTTCTTAGTTTCCGCTAAGTCAAGCTGAAGAACATTTTTCACGTTATCGATTGTGCAGTAGCCCATTTTGTGTTCCTACCTTTGGAGTCTTGCAATGCCCCACGAGGAGGCACTTTCAAGCCAAATGTTCGAAGTTATGCAGTTTTTGCAGTTACGGATTTTTTGAATATGTAATTGTCGATCGCTGATGCAACTGCTTTGAGTGCTCCGCCAACCGCGAGCGCTTCAACTGCAAACAATGGATTTCCTGTGGTTGCTCCGTAGAATGCAACGCCAGTTCCGATAATCAAACAGCCGTTTCCAACATCAGCCGCATCAATTGTTGTATTTCCAATTTTCATTTTTGTGACTCACCTCCGTTGCCAACCGGGTTAACTTTATTTGCACCTGCAACAGGCGCCTTGGAGGCGTTCGAGTCATCCCAAAGTTCCCAACCCAAAATCTTAACCGCGTTCTTGCGAAACTCTTCTGCTCGAATAAGCGGCAAAGATCCAGCTGAGGCGGATGCTGCAGAAATCAAGTCAGAAGCCATAATCTCTGGAGATTCAGGGGATCCCCAATTCAAACGGATCTTAGCTTTAACTGGGTCAAAACCAGCTTGCATAACAACTACTCTGAAAATCTCACGTTCAACACGGCGTTTAATCATTCGCTGGATTGGATCAATGAGCATATCTTGCAGTTCTAAGGCTGCCCGAGCTGAAGCTTCAGTGAAGCCAGGCGTACTAAACAATCTGGGTAAAGGTGTTTCGCAGCCTAGATAGAATTGGTTGACCATGTGATCGATGTAGTAGGTGAAGCCCTGGGCACGTGGGTCAATCGACACTGCGTTAACGTTGGCATCTTTGAGGCCATGAAATAACCAAACACCCTCTTCCGGGCGATTCTTTACAGCACGTTCAAACTTCTCAATCGTCTCAGGCTTAGCGCCAGGCAACCCAACAACCACGTCAGGACCAGCATATTTCTCAAAAATCTTGGGCATCAAACGCTCAATCTTTGCCTTCATCCACGCATACGCAGGACGCTTACTACTGTCAATCGACAAAGTATGCAAAAGCACCTGCAAGAGCCCAACGCCAAAACCAGAATTAAAATTCTGATTAACATTCCAATGCAAGACTGCTTGAGGTTTCAAGCTATCACCAAAAGATCCACGATAAGAAGCCTTCAGTTGGTAACCTTCAACCTTGTAAGGAATCTTTAAGCCCTCAACACTTGACAGTTTGATTTTATCAACTGAATCAATTGGCATTCGTACAAACTCATTAAGCCCTTCGGATCCTCGCTTTAGCCAAAAATCGTTGCCGCAAGCGATAAGGCGAATAGCCATATCATGCAGCAAACCATCCAAATTGACCTCTTCGCAGAAACTGTCAACAACTTCCATAGCCTTAGCGGCATCAACATAATCCTTCTCAGTTGCACAAGTCGTATAGAACCGCTTAACCGCTGAAGCTGCCAACAAATCAACACTCGATTTGCAGGTGGTGTCTTTCTCGTAGAGTTCCATGACTTTGGCAAGCGGAATATCTGATGTTTCATAAAACACGGCGCCGCCAGGAGAAGCTACACCTGAAGGCGAATAACTTAAAAACTCCTTAACTTTGCTCAAGGCTTTGTTCAAGATAAAGCCTCCAGCAGCAATTGACCCTTAACCGAAATATTGTAAGGCGCCCGATTCTCATAGGCACTTTTAGAAATAAATCCTGAATCACGCAGAAAATAAAGCAGGCTAGTAACTGTTGCGTAAGTTCCAGCTTTGGCCAACACCTGCTTCTCTAAAATTGAGAAACGGCAAGGCTCATGGTTAAGCTCAGCTAACAAAACCCTTGTGAGCTCTAGCTGCGCTTTCAACTTTTTCTTCATTGCAATTCAACCTCAACAGGTTTTAACATACTAAAATGGGGGGAATGGCCAGAATGCCCAGCCAAATTATAGCAGACTTTCAGGATTTGCAGGTCACGTTTGCCATCTAAGCCGTATGACTTTGGCGCAAGATCAGGCGTGTGTGATTCCATCTCATGATCGCACAAAGGACAAATCTTCCAACAGTCGCAAACCACTACATCACTATGATTTGAGTGGTACTCGCGACCGCAGTTGGAGCATTTGCCCATATGGTCAACCAGAGAGTGAGCCGACACCAGATCCCAGCTTAAGTCAAAGACGTCTTAATGCCAGTGATGCGTGAAATAGCAGTTGAACGCAGAATGCCTAAGCCAAAGCGGGTACTGGCGCGAACACCGTACTTTTCAGTCTTGGAATCGTACCAATCCTCAATTGTTACGTCGCGTCTAAGCAACATTACTGCTGCAACATCAGTGTCGATTGCGTATGCTGTTGAGTTAAGTACCAGGGTGCTTGGTTGAACAGACATCCCCAAAACGTTACCGATGCCTCCATGAGACATATCAACTGAGTCACTTGGCAGGTACACTGATTTGATGAATTTGTCGTCGTTTAGCAATTGGTGTTTTCCAAGAGCGCTGCAGACAAACACTTTGGATGAGAAGTCAGCGTTATCAACTGCATTGTGTGCAGCCAACAGCAACGCCCAACTCAACACCGCCGTGCTTCCAGCAACTTCTCCGCCGCCAGCAAGGTCTCCAGCAGCAACAGCGGCATAAGCGGCAAGAATTCTCTGAGTTTCATCTTTACCCAAAGCTCGACCAACTTTCTCCACCATTGCGTTCATGACGTTCCAAGTTGCATCCTCTGCGAACTGCTTGGTCCATTCTTCACTAGCTTCAGCGACAATGTCGGTGTAGATGTCAACGGTTGTGTTCTTGGTTCCGCTAAGACGTGTCTTGGCACCTTCCGCAAAACGATACGCAATTGCATTTACTTCGAGTGGGAAACGCTCCATTGGTTCAGTGGTAGGTAACACTTTGATGATGTTTCTACCAATAAGTGTCGGTTGCGCAGCTGCCACAAGAGTATCATGCATCTTTCCCAATGCGCCAACACTGTCTGAGAATAAGCCTTGCTTGATGCCCAGTTCAGTGTAGCGTCTTAGGAAGGGTTGCGAAGTCATCTTGGTTTTCATGCCTTCATAGATATGCCTGCTAGATCCTTCGACGTCAGTTCTCTCTTGCATTACAGCTTCGAAAAGTTTAGGTTTAAACATCTAGCTCTTCTCCACTTTAATGAAGAGCAAATCGCCAGCGGTCGTTGTGGTCTGTAGTGCGATGCCAAGTTTTTGACCAAAAGCTACCGCAACAGCAATCGTATAAGTTGCGGATCCGCCTTCGTTCACAGCTTGAGAGACAGAAACATCAGTTAGCATTAAGACACGTTGCGAGGAATCTGCGCCGTAAACTGCTTTTCCAGCGGTAATTGCTCCTCCAGCCGCTACCTTTACACGTCCCCGAACCAGAACTGGAACAGGACCGTTAACTGTAGCTTGGGTTTTCATTGCGATCCCAATGCAATCTTGAGCTGCGGCAGCCTTGGTGACTACTCCGTCAGCACTCAAGTACACTGGATCTCCCTTGGTGATGGCAGCGGCGGCAGCGTAGGTTTCTATTTCAGCGTCAATGTCATCTGTTTCGCCTATAGCCATGGTTGTTTTTCCAGAATTATCAGTCATCTAAAATCGATCTCCACAAAATTTTAATCTTAACGAGTAAGCGAGTTCGTCCTCTCTTACCCGGTCTATGTGACTAGAAATCACGAAGCAACCTCGTTGAGTTTGTCTTCGTATTTTTTAATTATGTTCTTGACTTTGCCGCCCTGTATTTTTGAGAAGGTTGATGTGTTTTCAACTACGGGCAAAAACCTTAGCTTTTCAAGATCAGCAAGAACTTCGGATACCGCTACTAACTTGGGAATGGCGGTCATCAGATCGACTCCTAGGACAGCTTTCTTGAAGGTTTCAACAGCCTTGTTTGCAGTAGCCAGTTTGCCGTTAGCTTCAGCAGAAGCAGACTCAGCAACCTTCGCTCTTCCTTCAGCCTCCAAGAGTTTAGTTTTCGCCTCAGAAAGGTCAGTTTTCAGTTTTTCTAATTCAGGGGATTTTTCACTAATTTTAGCAGCTATTTTCTGCGCAATTTCTTCTATTTGTTTTTCTTCCAAAATCTCAACTCCCTTAAAACTCTCCGCAATCTTTTCCACAGGCATAATCCGCGTCAACGGAATACCCGGCAACATTGTGTCTTTGGTTAACCAACCCAATCCAGTTAGAACAAGACCATGACCCGGAACTCCATGGCTCCATTCACCCTCGATGCTAACATTCACGATTTCTTTGCGCTCAATCATGCCAACAAGAGGCGACACCTTAGGAACACGCACTATGCATTCTACGCAGTCATCTTCAAATTGCGCTGCAACGACTTCAACACCAACAAGGGTCTTTGAGAAATCATGATTCAAATCACTAGGCTTTCCCGTTAAGGAACGTGCAGCCTGCAAAACTTCATCTCGAGTAAAAGGCGGGCTATCCTTATTCATCGACTCAACAGGAAACAAAGCCTCAACCTGGTAGTACTTGGCATCGTTGTCTTCTTTGACAAACTGCAAAAGAAAATTGGCCCACTCAAAACTCTGCCTTGACTTGTTCGCCCGGGCAGCACCCTGAAGGTAATAGCTTTGGGATTCATCCAGGCCAGAAAACTTTACCCAATCGGCATAACGGGACTCGCCAAGGTTAGGATCCTTGCTGTAATGTGCCAAAAAAGCTGTATGAATCTTCTCGAAATCAGGATGCCTAATGCTGATGGACTTGTTTTCGATTGGTTGGGTCATTAAGGCAGATTTAGGCTTATTTGGCTGAAAAAGGCTGTTGTTAAAGCTTAACAACAATTGTTAAATATTAATAAGCGGCAAATACCTTGAGGCTCAGGTTACAGTGCGCAAACACCCAGTAAGCATAGCCCTCTCCAACCGCATACTTCAAAAAATAGACCAAGAAGCCATTCGGCAGAAAAGGTCAAGAAGCGAATGGGTAGAGCTTCATTTTGAAACGATATTCGATAGGTCAGCTGGATTAGAAAATGAAATTGTCAAGCAATAGTTTTTTTTAAATTAACTTTTCCTAACTTTTCCAAGTTGTCTCAATTTTTGCAGGATTGAAAACGGAAAATGTTAAGTTCAGTCTAAACAAATATGGCAAATTGTATGCTTAACTTTACGGTTGGTAGCTCATGAATCGGACTATGAATGCAGAACAGTATGAGAAGTTAGAACCTTTTTGCCAGGTATGCAGGAAGCCAAACAGTATCACAAGTATGGTTCTTTGTCATAGATGTTATGAAGATATTGAAGGAAAAGAAGGTGGAATTAATTATATCTGCAAAAAATGTTGCGAACTCAAGTTCGCCACTGGTGCTGACAGTTGCATATGTTATGAATGTTGCGAAAATGAGGATCAAGTTCTCGCGAATATTAAATTGTACTTTGAGAAATGCGTAAACATCGAAGGTCTAACTAAAAGAGAAAGTAAAAACAATGTGTCGCTTTTCGCGAATAATGAAAATACTCTGTGCATTACACCGAATGCCGACAAACTCTTAGAGCAATTCAGACCCCTAAATATTGTTATAAATTCTTTTTCAGATAATGAAGGAGAAATCTTATACATAAAAGACAATTACAAACGAATAATTTCTTACCGTTTAAATTTGTTTGAAGAAGAAGAGGAGAGATTCTCTGTGATTAGAATGAAGGTCTATCCAGAAATGTTCTCCACCCCAGAAGGCTTCCTATGCATTGTGTATCAACTAGATACGAGTCTGTCGCTGGCAGCAATGATTAAAGCTGAAAGAATAATCGAGGACCATTACGTTTACGATTTAGGTGTCTCCATAGCAACCAAATTTAAAAATCGATATTCTGAAGCTGAAGCTTTTTTTGGTGTCGAAGTTAATCCTGACAAAAAAGATTTGAAAGAACAAATCCAAATGCTTTCAGAAGCTGAACTTATTTCGGTAGTTTTAGTTCCTATTTTGAAGTCATTAGGTTTTCAAGGTGTTCAGCCAATATCATTTCACGGGCCAGGGGAGAATGGAAGCGATTTTCACCCTTTTTACAAAACAAATGAGTTTGGAAAAATAATATACTACTCTGCACAGGCTAAAGCTGTAAAAATCCATTCAAAGGCTGGTCTAAGAGAGGGAAATGTAAATCAACTGATTGACCAGATGAAAAAAGCCTTCCGATCGTCTTTCAAGTCCTTTATTGACAATAGTCAAAGAAGAATAACATATACTTTTATTTTCTGCTCTCAAAATGTAGCAAACGAGGCACGAGAGCAACTCTTCCACGAAATCGAAAATGGACAAATGATCAGTTTAATTGAGATAGATGAAATAATAGATATTGCGGTTGAAAGTAGATTGGCAGAACAAATCTTGAACTACTGTCACAAGAAAAGGTATTGTTGAATTCAAACAAGCAATCGCTCAGCCAAGATGTACTAAGTTAATGGAAAGAAACCAACTAACTTTATTTTCTGTTTAACTGGCCACTTCACTCCTTTCTGCGAGATATCTACATCAGCAATAAACAAGTTCTCTCCTTCCTTTGCCTCGATCAATTTGTAATCGATCCCCGCGTCAATTGATCTTAAGTCATCATCTATGTACCTTTGAACGAGATCTTTATTTTCCAAACCGATAATGCAAGTTCCACCGGTTTTCTTTTCAGCTATATTCGAACCATTAACAAGTATAACATATGGACATGAGTCTTCTTGGCAAACAAAATCTCCGGCTTTCTGGAATAATCTCGGATTTTCATTCCTTTCGGGCACGAAAACAAAATCTAAATTGCTTATTTTATCATCAGCACATTTCAAAACTCTATCGCGTATCTTTTGGAAATCCATACAGACAAATACAACAAATCTTCCATAAGGTGTATGGAAGACAATGATGTCCCTTCCCTTTCTCATTCCTCGTCCCTCTGATGTTTCACCTTCAACAGGAGATGGACTGATTTTTCTAACAAAATGGGCCTGCCCGCCAATTATTACAGGACATATATTGTAGGCGTCTTCGTAGTAACTTCCGAAAATTGCAATCATGTCTTTGTATTGACTTTTTACTTCATCTATCCACTCCTTATCGGTGCTCAGTTCTGGAAAGCAAATAATATTCACATTATGCTTCTTCGCAATTTCTAGTGCTAAGAATACTTTCTTTTTTACCTCCAATTTGTTTTGCAAAACATAGCCAAATTCGCGCGGTGGTTTAAGCGGAATTAAATTAAAATCCAATTGAACGCAACATAATCTGACAGTTTTTTTGAGATTGCCCGAAATAATATTAGGAATTAGATTTAATGCATTCTTTTCTTGCTCGGAAGGTGAACTCTCGTAACCTATTATGGGAATGTGTCTGGATAAGACTCCGTCAAGACCGCTGGTCATTTTTAAGTATTTAAGCAAGTTAATTTCGACTTCTTTTGGAATTCTTTCTATTCCACCGTATTCGGCGTTTTCTTGTTCTAAAAGCGTTATAAAGTTTTCAAGTGCATTTACTGCAAGTAACGATCCGAGAATTCCCGCCCTTTTCAATATATTTCTTGCTTTTTGTAGTTCTTTTAGGTTTGTTTTAGACAACAAAGAGTCTCTAAGTGCCTTGACACAAATCGACTTTGCGCATAAAATTCTTTTTGCATCCGGAAGAATAGATCCTTTTTTATATGTGTTAGTGAGGTCCTCAAAAATGCTAGACAGCGACAGGCTTTTCTCTTCAAGTTTACGGAGACTTTCACAATCTACCATTTCGATGAAAAGCTTGTCTAAATATACCAGTTTGGAAATTAATTCACAAGATTTTGAAAAGACGGCAAACCTCTTGTTTCCATCGCTAAACTTTTTGTTTTCAAAAATCTTTTTCGCTTCTTCAAAATTCATTATTGCTCCGCTGAGGTCAGCCTTGCTCCAACTGCTGAGTCCTCGGGCAAAACTTGTGAGAGCCTCTATTTCAGAGGTCACATTCTTATCATTAGTTACCGAAAAATACTCCGAGGCTTCAGCTAAACTACTTAGCGCGTTTTTGAACTTGTTTAACTGTATGTAACAAATTCCAATATTTCTTATAGCCGCTATGTAAGTCGAGTCCAGTGCTCTGGCCCTTTTGAAGTTTTCCAGAGCTTCATCGATTTTACCTAAATTAGCTAAAACGGCTCCTTTGTTATTCCATGATTTTGGATTTTGCGAGTTGAGTTCTATCGCTTTTTCAAAACATAATATTGCCTCATCATGCCTTCCCAAGAAATCTAAGTCTACGCCTTTGTTATACCATGCATCCCAAGCTGTTGGGTCTAGTTCGATCGACTTTTCCAAGCTACTTAGAGCTTCATTTGGCCTACCGAGTTCTTTTAGAATATTATTTTTGAATTTCCAAGGAATAGCATCGTTTTGGTTAAGCTCGGTAGCTTTTTCATAGCTTTTTAATGCTTCATCTAGTCTTTTTAAATGCTCCTGAGCAACACCCATGTTTATCCACGCAAACGTATCTGTTGAGTTTAGATCTGCCGATTTTTTAAAGCACTCCAGAGCTTCATCATACCTACCCAATCGATCGAGAATAACACCTCTATTATTCCACGCTTCAGAAAAGGTTGAGTCTATTTGGGTCGCTTTTTCACAGGTTTTAAGACTTTCTTCAAGCATGCCTAAGGAGGCTAAAACAGCGCCCAAGTTGCTCCATCCATGAACATCTGTTGAGTCAATTTCTATTACTTTTTCAAAGCATTGTAAGGCTTCGTTGAGCTTCCCCAAGCGTTGCAATGAAGCACCCTTGTCATTCAAATATTTAATATTTGTTGGGTCTAGTTCCGCAGCTTTTTGAAAACACTCAGCAGCTTCGTTTATCTTTTTTATGTTCTCTAAACCAGCAGCTTTCTCGTACCAAGCACTAGCAAAAGTTGGACATATTTCGATTGCTCTTCCAAAACATTCTATGGCTTCCTCATCCCGTTTTATCGATTTTAGAACTAAACCTTTGTTAATCCAGCCAAATGCATCATTAGAGTCAAGTTTCATCATTTTATCTAAGCAATCTAGCGCCTCAAAGTTTCTGTCAAGTTTGCGTAAGATAGCGCATTTCATAAACCAAGCTTTCTTGAGGCTTGAATCTAGCAAGGTGGCAATATCAAAGTAGCATAAAGCATCTTCATTATACCCCAAAATTGCTAACGCTTCACCTTTATTAAACCAAGTTTCTGCATAGAACGAAAATATCCCATTAGGACGTCGTTCTGTTGAAGACATAAAACACAATAGTCAACTCGTTAATTTAACATTTTGCAGATAATCTATAGTTTTATATTTTGATAATAGAAAACTCATTTTTTTGCGATTTGATGCAGGAATACGTGTGTGAAAATCATTTCATTTAGTCGGTATCTCAGTTTCTCCCAGATTCAATTAGAAACTTTGTTAGTGCCTAATGTCATCCTCGCTTTCGGGTAATATTTACAAGCGGTAAATAATCAGAGGCTCCAGTACAGTGCACAAACACCCAGTAAGCATAGCCCTTTCTAACCGAGTATTAGAGAAAATAGACAAAGAAGCCTCAAGACAGAAAAGATCAAGAAGCGAATACGTAGAACTCCATTTTGAAGCCTTATTTTCACAAAAAGAATTAGAAACTAATTGTTAAAGACTTATGCATGATGGAATATTTCCAACAAAAGCAACTGCCGGATAAATTTCAGAACCATTTGAATATTCCATGGGAATGACAAGCCTTTTATTCAGAAGCCATAGCGCACGTAGATTTGTTTTTTTGACCAATCCACTTATGGTCAACATTTTATTAAAAGAAGATTTTAGTTCCTCTTCCTTGTTGTTATGTGCTGTCATTTCTTCTTTTGCTCCACTAAAGAAAGTAATTGCCATTAGGGCTATCTTGAATAATCCTCTGTCTCCTCCTCCAAGATATTCAACTTGGTCCTTCCGAATACTTTTTAGTTGATCAATTGCTGAATTAAATTTAGCTAGTAGGTTTTGCCGAGGATCGTTTGGTCTAGTGTAAGCAAAATAACCGTGCTTTAACTCCAATACAAAACCGTAGTTACGATAACTAATCCAATAGTCAGCTAGCCCTGCGTGATCATCCTCGCCAGCAGGTTTTCTTCTAAGGGGGCACTCCATTAAATAAGCTGGTGTAAAAGCTGCAATAGATGGACAAACAACTGAATGCAATTGTTTCTCCCTATAACAAAAAGAGTAATCGCCGGTAGAATCGTAATAGTCAACTGACCTTTTTACTATACCCTCTATTAGTTGTTCTACGAGGTCTCTGGTTACTCGGGTTCCTTCAGAATCTTCCAAAAGCAGTTCTATTCCTAATTGTCCAACATTGTTAATATTCTTAAATTCCATTATTACCCCAAGCAGCCTATCCATCCTATCCGTATTTATAACTAGTGAAGTTTAAATCAAAAGAATATAAGAAAAAGAAATCAAATCTTTAAGTTACCAGGGTAAATTGCTTCATTTCCAAAATACTAGCTCATCAATGATAGCTTACATTTTGCGGTTAGATGCCAATTAACAGACCTAATTCTTTCTTCATTATTCAACATCGTTCACACCTATCTAAAGCTAAATCGGTCCAGTTGATGCAAACGAGCCTCAATTTGCAATATTTTATCCGTTTCATCATCACTCAGGGCAACTAAACATTTTGAAAGAAAATTCCTCTCGACTTTTACATCACCTATTCGTTTGAAAGCAGAAGCCAAATTCCACAAAACGCCAAATCGGTCTCCCTGATCGGGCAAATTTTCACCTAGTTCTTCGGCTTGTTTGAAAAAATTGTTTGCCTTTTCTTTGAAGCCCATATTCCACTCTGCTTCTCCGATGTTCTTCAAAGCAACACACACTCTATACTGTTCCCCTGTGACCCTGTATTGATTTAGCGCTTTTTTCATGTAACTTACCATAAGTTTGAATTTCTTGTTTTTTCTGTAGACAATTGCAATATCTTCGAGGACTCTTGCTTTTTCATCAATTGAAAGGTTAATTGAATTCAGAAGCTCTTTGTATAGAATTATGGATTCGTTAAAAAATCCTCGATTTTGAAACACAATAGCACAAGAGGCTAAGAGAGATTTGACCCATTCTTCACGTCCATTTAATTTCAAAAGCAGATCCTTTATTTGAGATGCATCTTCTTTGGTGAGTCTAAATGGATATCCTCTTTCAATGAGGGTTTTCCTTATTGTAGGAGATTGATCTCTAAACCATTCTTGCGCCAGAATTGAAGAAACTTGCCTATAGAATACTTCAAAAAGTAGAGTAAAATCACCCTCATCATTACAAAAGTATTTACTATATTTCTCGCGAACGAGGAAGTTTTCTTTTAAAATTATTTTTCGGCATTCTTCCTTAAAGGAAATCATGTCTTGAACATATTCTGGCATAACTGGGTTTATTTTAGCGTTAAAAGATATCATTTCTTTTGCTGCGTTATTCGAACCCCAGGCTTTTCCTTCTAGAGCAAGAAAGTCTGTAACGTTTTCTGAATATGCGTTGACTGGCAATTCTTCAATTCCAAATATACTAGTAAAAGATTTGACTCTAGAGTCCTCTTTTCTTCTTGATCGAGATTCCTGGATTTCATAAAAAGCATCGCAGACATTATCATGCATAATTTGCTGGACAGTTCTGCGAGTATAAAGTTCAAAGTCACCTTCTTCCGGTACCGTTAAAGGCTTTTCAATGAGCTCACTTATTTTTACCCCATCTTGTTTTAACATGGAAAGAAGAAAAGCTTTGACAAGGGTAGGTCTCTGTCTTTTTAGTTTCTTATCAGTTGTCACTTCTTTGAGAACGTACAAGTAGAAACCAGGTATGCAGGCTCTCTTGGAAAGCAACAAACCTATTTGCCCTGCGAACTCATTTAATTCAGACTTCCATCCAGGACTTGCTCGATCCATTCCCCCAAATAATCGTTCAAGATACCTTTGACCGTATCTGTCAAAAGCTTTCATGATAGAATCTGCGATATTATTCACTTCAGCTTTTTCTAACTCGCTAAATGAGTTGTATTGTTCTTTGGAGAAGAAAAAAGGAGGTTGGAAGCTTTCGGAGTTATCTTTTTCCATGGCTTCCAGATCTCGAAGATTGGTGGACTGAATCTTTAGGGTTGACTTGTCTGCTATAATTGTTAAGGGCTTGTTGATGTTGTGTGCTATTTGGGTTTAGGACGGTAGATCGTTGGTCATTTGGTGTTGGTGCTTTTTCGCTCAATTTTATCTCCAACTTATATTCTAAATTGTAGTCTTAAATAAAAATCGGCAATCAAGTCCATACTTGGTGCAATTTTGCTTAACTCTTACCAATAGATTTTTCATTCAACCAAAGTCTCGAGAAATCAAACTCGCTCAAAGTTGTCTTTACGGACTCATAGAAAGACTCGCTTCTCTTAAGAATCTGAAAGACTATTTGCTTAGTGGGAATTACTGGATTCGGATGACTCTCATAATTTCTCCATATTTGTAAGAATTTAAGATCGATGTATACCATTTCACCGAATTCATTCTTTATCATGTCTTGAAGTTGATTTTGCAAGGGTTCCCAGGTCAAATTTGCATCCTTTTTTCCGAAGTGCTTGTGATAGAGTATTTGAAGAATAGCTTCACATGCCTTGGTTGCATCGCGAACAGAATGCTCATAATCCAAGTCATCCTTGGCATTTTCGTACTCTTGCCTTGCTGTTTTGAGGTAACGCTCAACTTCATTTAATTTTTTTGATTCCAAAGCAATAATCAAAATCGGGTTGTGTACCAAGAGGTTTTCCAAATTTTCAGCTTTGATGGCAAGCCAATTTTTTACTTCGCTTTCTTTTTCAGCTCTGGAAACAAACTTATCAAAAAACTCGTCAATGGACAAAAGAGTTACGTTTTCATCTTGCAATAGTTTACAAAGATCTTTCAATATTGTTTCATTTTTTCTTCTGGCTTCCTTGAAAACCGATGGTCTGACTAAAATCAGATTTGAGCAAGAAGGGTCAATAGCTAATACAGGAGCCCATTTCTTCAAATTCTTAATATCTTTCATTTGCTCAAGTGGAAGATCTTCTGTAAAAATTACTTTAATCCGTTTTTTGGTATCAGGGTTTTCGTAATAGTGACTCCATGTCCCCATTACGCTCAATAGGTCATAAATTACCTTGTCTATTTCGCCAAATTTTGCCCATAGTTCATTAACTTCTTCAGCCCAAGCAAAAGAAACATCAATCAAATTTGACCAGCTTACCTTTCCTGCTCTAGCAAGTTGGGGATTAATGATGCAGGAAGAGCATCCTTCAAATTCCAGGTCGTACATTTTTGCACTTATCTGCCACTTTTCGCAAATGGTTTTATTGCAGTATCCAGCCCGTGTAAGAACATACGTTACAAAACCGATGTATAATGACTTGTCCAAGTTTCTCAGTGTTCTGTATGTATGTGAAATTTGTTCCATATCACCAGATACATGAAGATTCATTAAGCGAGAAAAATCGCCATATACTAATTGCTCTCCTCTAAGGTCGTTGCTCATTTTTTATCTCTCCTATGTTCTAAGGTTCATTTTCTGGGTTATCCTCTTCGTTGTCGTCATTCCCGAATGGATCATATGGTTCTTCTTCGATCAATGTTTCAACTCAATTATGTGATTCTAATTCATTTAGAACCCTGTTTGAGGCTAGTTAATAAGTCTATTAATTTAGTCCGTTCGCCAAGACAATTGTAAAACGCATTTTCAAGATATTTTCGAGTTCGGGGAACCAAACTTGCCCTTTCTCTGTCAACCCACCAAATGTAGGTTATTCCAAGAGACTTCAAAGTATCCTGTCGATTTTTGTGATTTATCAGGACCTTATCTTGGACAGGCGTTAAACCGCATGCCTTACACTCAATGACCACCTTGAATCTGGGGATATAAAAATCAACTATTGCCCTTGGCAGTTCAGGAAACCTTACTTGGCTTTCAATTTTTTCGGTCGGAAAGACTTGTTTGAGAAGTTGAAGAGTTTGTTCTTCCCAATCATCTCCGCTCACTTTGGGAGGTTTATCTGAGTAATGGGCACCGTACACGTTACTTGTATCTCCGAAGTTCTTTTCAGGTTGCTTCTCTTGATAAGCTTTGTCTTATTATCACTAATTCGATGTTTTTTTAAGCAAGTCTATTGGAATTTGGCAAAAAATCTTAAAAAGAAAATTGAGACTATACTAAACTAAGGTGTCCCGCATGGCATACAAGGAAATAACGCAGGAATTGACAAATTTCATTGATACGAATTTCCGATTTCCAACTCGAAAGGATGAAATTATGGCTGACAAGACATTACCACCGATGTTTTTAATGTTGGGAGTATCAACCATCTTGGTGGTAGGATTCATTTTTGCGCTTCCCATTCTTCAATGGTTGCCGTTGGGCATTTCCTTAACAGCTCTTTTAATTGCTGGTACCTCTGCACAGGCGGCAATCAGCAAAAAAGCCAAGAGGCGTTTGGTTTTAACAGAATTTGAACGTTTGTGGATTATTATTCCACATAAAAGTGAGGAAACCAGACACCTGTTGCTTCCGTTGGTGGCAATGAAAATGGAAAACAGACGAATGAGTCTTGCTAAACTTTACGAGATGGACAACGCGAGCTTTGACACGGTTAATTTGTTCAAGTTTTATTTTATTTCAAATTAAGCAAATTATTTAGCACTTATTCTTTAGTCTCCTCTCCAGATAAAGCGGAATTAATTTGCAGGTCCTCTTCAGTTGCGCCATAAGCGCCTAGTGCGAAACTTGTCATAGCCCAATGCCAACCTCGCTGCTCAGCTGCATCCTCACCAATCTCCTTACTCAACCTTTTGTTCATTCGAATTAGTCGACGACTTACGTGGTGTCGGGTAATTTTGAATCTTTCAAGTTTATCTGCTATGTCTTTTGGTAATATACCTGAATAACCGACTTCAAAGAGCAAACGTAAAATTTCTTTGTCAACTTCATCAAAACACGCGGTTTGCTCGATTAATGACTGACTAAAATTAAATGATCCCTTAAGACCAGCAAGAATGGTTCGCAGCATCAACTTGATTTCTTCAATTTCTGAAAGTGTCTGTTTGAGGAGCTGCTGGTTATACTTCAATCGACCTATCTTATCGCTCTGGCTGCGCTTCTTTTTCTGGGTTTGAACAGGTTTTTCGGACTCTTCCATATCAAAATGCACACTCTAAGAATTCTTCTCCATTAACACAGAGCAAAATTAGCTGTGGGTAATCAGGACCAACTAACTGCAGAAGAGCTACTTGTAAAAAGCATGGACTTTTCCCATGCCCTAAAGCAACTGCCAAAAGTGCTTTTGAACACATTTTTACAGACATTAAACACCGCTCCCATTCAAATCAGCCAGATAACTATTGATTGCGGAGTAGCGTTTCATACTCCACGTGTCATTTAGTGAGGCTGCCTTTATGATCCGTTTGCAGGTTTTTCCTTTAAGAGAACTAATTTCTTGCCTTAAGGCTAAGTTAAGCAATGTATTCTTTGCCTCCAGGACCAGTCGGTAATTCTTGGTTAGTTTGAAAATCTGTCAGCTTGCCCAGGGCTTCGGCAACTTTGGATAGGTTGTAACCTATTTTTTCTAGTTTCTCAAGGCTGCCTGAAATCTTTGCTAAATCAGTTAAGACATTGTCCACTTGACCCTCAAGCTTTTTCACTCGCTCAGGCATCAGCAAGTACTCGACTGCAGCATCGCGACCAAGGTGATCAAGCTCACCCTCATCTTCTCCTGGACTATCATCGATTACTCGTTTGGGAGTGCTCACAGTGAAATAGCGGTTGAGCAGATTAGCGACAGGATCATCAACGCCTAACTCATGGCGTTTATTAATTTTGCCATCGCCTAAAACGCAGCCATACTTGCTCATCAAACCCTTAGCGACTCGGTCAGCCAAGGTTTTAGCAGTCGTCACCAACTCTCCGGGACTGCGACCATACAAGGTTTCCACATGGACAATCCAAGAAGTTGTCGTATGCCTAACTTTGACACCTTGCTCTAAACCCAAAAGAGCAGTCCAATTCTGCATCTCAATTCGCTTAAAATCCCCCGATGGATAAACGCCCTCCCGCAAAACTGGGAACTTGAAAAAACATCGATGAAGACGAAAGACGCCGCTGCTGAAAAGTACTCCCTCACATGATATGAGAAAGTTTTGACCTTGCTCAGTCAACTCATAATCAACAAAGTTGCTGCGCTTAAGTCTGTGGATTAAACCTGCCTTTTCCAACTTCTTTACGTAATAATCGACATGCTGCTTGCTCCATCCACGTACACGTCCAATCTTGGCAGGATACATCTTCACCTCAATGCCCTTGAGGATAGGAAGAACTCGAGAGCGAACGGTAGAGAAGTCAAATTTGACTTTGGACTTTGAAAGCGAAATATTTTGACTTCTATCAACTAATTGCTTATCCAAAAAAATTAGTCTCCGTTCGCTTTCAATGAGAATCTTTCACATGCTGCAGAAGACGCAACGTGGTTAACATGCCCTCTGCCTTGCTGAGTTGGGTCTGAGCAGCGGCGCACACCAAAAGGCGCAATCTAAACACTCAAAAACTTCTCTGGAAAGCGCAACCATTTTAGGTTGGCTCCACGGGCAAATACTGCACCAAGACAGGTGAAGGGTTCTCTATTCCTCGAAAAACCTTCATGCAATTAAACGAGTTGACTTCAACAGTACCGACGTGCAATTGCCCCCGGTAGATGAAAACATAAAGCTGGCCGTTCTCGTCTCGGCGATAAATAATATTCAACGACTGATCTTTCAATTAGAAGCCTCCAAAAGAAAGAAAAAAGAGAGAGTAGCCGCGAAGAAACTATTTTTGTCTGATAACCTGTGGCGGAGGGAGGAACAAATCCCAGCGGCCTCACCACAATTTCTTGTTGGAACCATAGATACCCAAACCGTTTTTGGTTCAAATCCCCCTAATTTTAATGAGAGCACAATCAACTTGCAAAATTTTTAGGTCTTGAAGCAGGTATTAACTTCTTTTATCAGTTAAATTAATAAATCACAAACTGAAGTAGTTGTCGGTTTTTAATCATGACACGTGTTGCTACGCTAGACGCTAACAAATGCAAATCAGAAAAATGTCAAGAAATGTGCGTTCGGTACTGCCCAAAAGTAAGAAGCAAAATTGAAGCTATCCGCATAGAACAAAAGAAAGCCATAATCTCTGAAGCCCTGTGTGCTGGATGTGGTATATGCGTCAAAAAATGCCCCTTCCAAGCAATCACCATCATAAACTTGCCAGACGAACTAGAAAAAGACTGCAGCCATGCTTCGGAGAAAACCCCTCTGCGCATGAGTCTGCTTATGGATAGAAATGTTATAGAGTTGAGCGGCGGAGAACTGCAAAAAGTTGCTATTGCGGCATGCCTATCTAGAAAGGCAGATTTGTTTTTGCTCGATGAGCCAAGTGTATATTTAGATGTAGAAGAGCGGTTAAATGTGGCTAAAATTCTTCGGCGAGTAACCGAGATGTTGGGAATAACTGCGTTTGTAGTTGAACATGACGTAGTAACGCAGGACTTTATTGCAGATAAGCTAATGGTGTTTAAAGGTGAAGCAGGAATAAAGGGCACAGCTAACGCGCCTGTTAGCTTAAGAAAAGGCATGAACATTTTCCTAAAGGATATGGGAGTGACATTCCGCCGAGATCCCACCACAAGAAGACCCCGTGTAAACAAAGAATGCTCAAGAATAGATCTTATGCAAAAAGAAATCGGCGAATACTACTACACACGTTTGAAGCCAAGAAAAGTAACAAAATAACACCATTCTCTATTTTCCAGTTTCGTGCACAACCTAATGGAACTAGAAGTAAAGTAAAAATTTATGAATATTAAAGCATAACATTAATTAATGATTATTATTAACCATTCGTGACCTGTGCATAGCTAAATTTCAGAATATTTTAGGGGTCAAAAATTGTTATTCAATGTTTTTGCTAACTCAATACTATTAGATGAGAATAACTCCATCGGCCTCGTTTACATAGACCTGACCCCGTCTACCTCAGAGGCGCGAGCACCCCTAAACTACCGCGCAAGTAACCGACTTGCCCAAACTCATACAGGAAATCCTGAAAACCTTATAACTCAAGGATTTTCTTTGGGCTTGTCAAGTTTGAGGAAAAATAATTCAGTTATAACATGGTTCAGTTCGCTCATAGCTTTTGTTTTGCACAAACAACGACAAAATTACAATATTAAAGTAAATGGCAGCAAGAATTTTTGCGACTTTTTGGAATACAAAAAACGCAATCGCTCTGCTGCTTAAAGGAGAAAAGTTATTATGAATAAAGCAGAAATTACCCAATATATTCTGGAAAAAATACCAAAGGAAACAGAAGTAACTAGAATCGAATACGAAGGCCCCATGCTTTCTATTTACACAAAGAAACCTGAAATTCTAGCTGAGCAAAGCAGCGTTGTTGCAGAAATTGTAGGCACCATACGAAAAAGAATAGTAATTCGTTCCGACCCGTCAGTTAGACTCTCAGAAGCAGAAGCAGAAAAAATAACACGACGAATCATTACAGTTGAGGCAGAAATAACTGATATTGCGTTTGATCCTACTCTTGGCGAAATAATTATTGAAGCAAAAAAGCCCGGCTTGGCAATAGGAAAAAATGGCGCAGGCCTTCAAGAAATCATATGCAAAACTAAATGGCGACCTAACGTTGTGAGAAGCCCGCCTATACGCTCAAAAACAATCGCTCAAATACGACATTATCTTAATTCAGAAAGCAAAGAAAGAGAAAGAATACTTCGCGCTGTCGGCGAGAGAATTTTCAGACCCCTCGCCTTTGAAGTTGGAGACGTTGCTATAACTGTACTTGGCGGAACCCAAGAAGTAGGCCGTTCAGCTTGGCTTCTAAAAACAAGAGAAAGCAGCGTTTTACTGGACTGCGGCATAAATCCGGGTTCACAAAAGCCATTTGACGCATTTCCACGTTTCGATTCCCCACAATTCCAAATAGATTCTCTAGATGCAGTGGTCATAAGCCACTCGCACCTTGACCATTGTGGCTTAGTACCATTCCTATTCAAATATGGCTATGACGGCCCAGTCTACTGCTCAGCGCCCACTTCCAATCTAATGACCATGCTTCAGCTTGACTACCTTGATGTTGCAAGCAAACAGGGAATAACCCCACACTACGATCAAAAAGACATTCGAGAAACTGTTTTGCACACCATTCCATTACGTTACGGCGTCGTTACTGACATAGCTCCAGATATTCGTTTGACCCTTCACAACGCTGGCCACATCCTTGGCTCAGCTATTGTACATCTTCACATAGGTGAAGGCTTACATAATTTAGTTTACACTGGAGACTACAAATTTGGGCAATCTATGTTACTAGAAGCAGCCGCAACCCAGTTTCCGCGCGTTGAAACCATAATTACTGAAAGCACCTATGGTGGACCAGATGATGTCATGCCTTCTAGAGCCGAATCAGAACAACTCTTGGCACGAATAATAAATGAAACCTTGGAAAATAAGGGAAAAGTTTTGATCCCGGTGCCAGCAGTTGGAAGAGCACAAGAAATAATGCTAATTATCAACGATTACATGAAAAGAAAAGTTATGAAAGAAGCGCCAGTATTCCTCGAAGGCATGATTAGCGAGGCCACAGCCATCCACACAGCCTACCCCGAATACTTAAGCAGAGAAGTTCGACACAATATCCTCCACCAAGAAGCCAACCCGTTCCAGTCAGATTACTTTACGATAGTTAAGCATCCCGATCTTAGACAAAGCATAATTGAGGGTGAACCATGCGTCGTTTTAGCTACGTCCGGAATGCTCGAAGGCGGTCCCGTGATTGAGTACTTTAAAAATTGGGCGGATAATCCTAAGAACACGATAATTTTCGTCAGTTACCAAATTGAAGGCACCATGGGTCGAAGAGTGCAAAAGGGCATAAGCGAAGTTACTATGATGGATAATCAAGGCAGAATGGCAGCAGTTCAAACGAAACTTCGCACCGAAACCATAGTCGGCTTTTCAGGGCACTCTGACAGACGACAACTGATTAACTATCTGTCTCAATTCACACCTAAGCCAGAAAGGATCTTTGTATGCCACGGAGAAAAATCAAAGACGATCAACATGGCTGACTTCATACACAGGCAGGGGAGAATCAAGACAATCGTTCCCGCTGCTATGGAAACATACAGGTTGTTGTAGGCAAGGCCGTTTTCATCAAAAAAATAGATTAATAAGAAAAGTTCAAGTGAAATTTATGGCTGACCCGACTTCCTTTGTCCTCCAACTATCCATACTCTTAGTTGCTGCCATCGTCGGCGGCTTACTCATAAAACGGTTTGGCTACCCCGTTGCTTTAGGTGAGCTTTTAGTCGGAATCATCCTTTGACCCTCGATTTTTAATTTAATTTCGGACCAAGCAACAGTAAGCGTCTTTGCCGAGTTAGGCGCCATTATTTTGTTGTTCTATATTGGTCTAGAAACAGAGATGGGTGACCTTAGAAAGCAACTCTTGCCTTCGCTTTCCGTTGGTGTGCTTGGTGCAATAATACCATTAGGCCTCTGCTACTATACAGCACTGGCTTTTGGAATTTCAAACAATGAAGCACTTTTCCTTGGCGTTGTCTTTACGGCAACAAGCATTGGCATCACTATTCGATTGTTAAAGGACATGGGTAAACTAAACAATCCAGTCGGGTTAACTATTCTGGGAGCAGGAATTGTTGATGATGTTGTAGCAGTAATTCTTCTATCAGTTGTTCTAAGCATTTTATCTGCCGGTGGAGTCAATGGCCTTGATGTAGGGCTTGTTGTTGTAAAAGCCGTAATATTTTGGGTTATAATAGTTCTACTAGGCTCAAAGGTTCTGGTTCGAACCATCGACAAAGTCAGACTTGATGACGAATACATGATTCTCTTGTTGCTAGCATACGGCTTCTTCGCAGCCTACATCTCTGCAGCAATTGGATTGTCCGCAATAGTTGGGGCGTTTGCGGCAGGTTTACCATTATCAACAAGACAAGTGAAAGTTAAGATGGTTCTTGAAAAAACAAAGAGCCTGTACATGTTCTTCGTACCCATATTCTTCATTTCCATAGGTACTCTAGTAAACCTTAGAGTATTCGGTCAAGCCGCATTCTTAGGATTGGTCATCACAGCTATGGCTTTCATAGGCAAGATAATTGGTAGTTTTGTAGCTGCACGCATGACAAAGTTCTCGACTAAAGACTCTCTCAAAATAGGCATTAGCATGACTCCTAGAGGTGAAATGGGTCTTATTATTGCAAGCCTTGGATTAACAAGCGGATTAATTTCGACAGGAACGTATTCTGTAGCTGTAATGGCTGTTATCTTAACAACCTTCATAGCTATGCCAATTATAAAGAAATTGTATGAAACAAAAAGAATAAGGATTCCCAGAGCATCAAAATTATACGCTTCTTTGCCAAGAATTCCCAACCGCAAAATCAAAGACAAAAACACTAAAGCAAAAACCAAAACGATAGAACAATAGTTTACTTACCATCGAAACCCACCAAGTTATTGCGCTTAACCATCGCTCACTTTCAATTTCGATCGTTTTTGAACATTTAGAAAAAACACGTCACGCTAGCAAATTTAAATATGAAAGTGTCCTTGTGCCTTCCAATTAGATAGGTGTAGTTAATGGCATTAGACCCTGTGCTGAGAGCGATTGTGACGATTTGCATCTTGGTTTTCTCAGCCAAGGTGCTTGGCGAGATTTTTTCTTGGAGAAAAATTCCATCAGTTTTAGGCGAGTTAGCTGCTGGAATTATTCTCGGTCCTTTCGCTTTAGGTTCCATAATAGCAATAAATGGAACGCCGATAATTCAAATAAATGAAATAGTTCTAGCATTCGGAGAAATAGGCGGCATACTTATCCTGTTTGTCGCAGGCTTAGAAATGACCTTTAGAGATTTCCGAAAAGTCGGCGCACCTGGTTTTGTCATTGGAACGATCGGTGTCATTATTCCCTTCATTATGGGTTACGGGCTCTCGCTTGTTCTTGGATTAGGAACGATAACGGGTTTAGTGGTTGGAGCCGCGCTTGTAGCCACCAGTATTTCTATAACCGCTCTCGTGCTGCAGGAACTTAACCGAAGCAGAAACATCGAATCAAAAATGATGATCAGTGCTGGTGTTATAGATGACGTGTTGGGGCTTGCAATCCTAGGCGTAATCGTTTCATTCATTTCCACCTCAACTCCAATTACGGCAATAAACGTGGTTGTTGTAATTCTTACGTCACTTGGATTGTGGCTTGCTTTGACAGTTTTCGCAGCCTTTATCCTTCCAAAAATAATTGATTTTTTCTCAAAAGGTTCCGAGGCAACAACTGAGGCGGCAGCTACGGCGGCATGTTTTGGTGCATCTGCGTTGGCAGCTGTTTTAGGATTATCGCCTATTGTAGGTGCTTTTGCTGCTGGTATGGCTGTTGCGAGTTCTCATACGATTGAGAAGATACGCGATTATACCAAAAAGATCAGCGTTATTTTTTCACCTGTTTTCTTTGGTTTGGCTGGCGCTCAGCTTGATCTTAGGAGCTTTATTACTTCTGACTGGTTCTTCTATCTGTTTTTCATAGCGCTTGTAATAGTGGCAGTAATTAGCAAAATGATTGGATGTGGTTTGCCTGCTGTCTTCTTTTTGAAAGACCGTTCTAAAGGACTTAAGGTAGGTTATGGAATGATTTCGCGAGGAGAAGTAGGACTTATAGTGGCGGGAGTTGCCATCTCTGCAGGAGCCATTACTCGAAGTACTTACGCTGCTATTTTGGGAATGATTATGTTTACGACTATTTTGGCGCCACTCCTCCTAAGAAGAGCATACGAAAAAGACCCATTTGAAGAAATGCCGTCGACTGATGAAGACGTAAACGCGCCCGACTACATACCAACTTATCCGCTTTAATTTAGCGGTTTGCACCATAATGAACAAAATGGTTAAGCACAAACAAATGCAGATGGTTTTATTTTATTTTTAAAAGCCCTTTCAACCTTAGCAATACCTGGTTTTTTCAATGACCTCTCTAACATAAGAATAGCTAAACTCTTTTTCAAGATTCTAAGATGAAAAAAGACATAATAATAGTCACTGGAATTAAATGCTCTTGATGGTTTGGCTTTGCTCGGCATATCTTCCTTCTTGGGTTTAGTTTTAGCATTCCATTAATCGCTGTACCCTACAGTCTATTCGTTGGGACATTTAGTGTAGCGTTTTCAATTCTGTTTTTCCTTTAATCCCTACCGAAAAAGGGGTCAATGCGAACGGGAGTAATTTTCTCAAAGCGACGAGATAGAAGCGCTATTCTATATAGACGGGCAGATTCGAACCTATGTCAAAATTTGCGAAACTTCACTTGTTTGAGGTTTTAGCGTGTGTTATTTTGGCAATTAGGCAGTGGACTGATTTGAACCCACGTATTGATTAAGACATAGCGCGCATTTGGCTTACGCGCACTTTGCAGGATGGCTAATGTGTCTTGGCTGCAAGAAATTAACTCGCCACTACACCAAAGACACTCATTACAGTCCTGTTTCTAAGATGCGTGGAGCTATGAAAGTTGAAACTTGCTAAGTTCATCTTTTCGTGCTTTTACAAATTCAATAATCTTTTTTCTCAGCTGTTTGCCAACAATATCCTTTGGAATTCTGTCCAATCTGCGGGATAATTCAATATCTTCCAATATTTTACTGATCCATTCTTGAAAGTTTGCTCTATTAAAATGAAAGTTAACTGACGTTGTCTCTACAACTTCAAGTTCATTAGCGAGTTGTTCCAGACTTGATGCAGTATATTTAGTCGGTTGACCAATATTAATATAGAAATTGAAACCTTCCTCGTATGGCACCGTCCTCAAAATTCTTTCAACTGCTTGGTGCTGCTTTTTATTAGGCAAATTCTTTGACATAAAACACAACTCAATTACTATGGCAATACCATCCACATGGTTATTTGGCGTGGGTTATGTTAGCCTTTCAGTTAGTTTTTACAATTTCTTTGACGGCATACCGTTTAGCCCTTTGGTGAGGGCAAACGTATCATGAAAGTTGTTCCCTTGCCTTCTTGACTCTCAAAAGAGACGGTTTCGCCTAACGCTTCAGTCATACGTTTGATCACAGCTAAGCCAAATCCTTGACCTTTCGCTTTTGTTGTGAATATTGGTGTAAACAACTTGCCCTTCACGCTTTCAGCAATCCCAACACCTGTGTCTTCAACTGTTATGATAGAATCGTTCGTTTCTTTGTAAGCATTTATGGTTAGTTTTCCGCCTTTGGGCATTGCTTGAACTGAATTATTCACTAAATTGTACATGATACGGTTTATGTAAGCGGAGTCAGCCAAAACTTTTCGAGCATCAGATTCCACTCTAACACTCACCTTCACGTTTTCAGGCAAACCGTTCTTTGCCAATAATTCGTCAATTACGAGTTTTATGTCGGTTTCTTCTACATTTGGTTTTAGGGGTCTGGCAAAATCTTGAAGATCCGCTACAATCTTGTTAATATAATCAACATTCTTCTCAATTTCTATTAAGCTTTCTAACGCATTTGCTTTCTCATCACTTTCTGGAGTCGAGGCCAATTCAGTTTTAGCTAGGAAAACGTCGCTTGTTATTGCTTGCAACGGGTTACGAATGTCATGACCAACCATACCTGCAGTAGCCCCAATCGCAGCTAAACGCTCAGCATCTTTTAGTTTCTTAGCGCTTTCCTCAGCTTGTTGTTCAGCCTTCTTTAGTTGTGTAATGTCTCTTGCCGCTGCAAAAACACCTTGCATCTCGCCTGCTTCATTTGTGTAAAGGGCAGCATTGTATAATACATCGGTTATTTTTGCAGATTTATGTCTAATTGCCAGTGGGTAATCTCGTACAAACCCCTCATTGAAGACCCGTTTATATCCCATCTTGGCTTTTTCAGGTTCAGTAAAGTAATCCGCGAAGTCGCTGCCAATCAATTCTTCTCTTGAGCAACCTGTGACAAATTCTGTTGCTTGATTAACATCGGTGATTTTACCCTCAACATTGAAGGTGACCAGAGGGTCCAAACTTGCTTCTATGAGGCTACGTGAGTATAGAGAAACATCGCGTATTTGTTTTTCAGCGCGTTTGCGCTCTGTAATGTCGATTCCCATCTCGAGGATAAGAGTTGAGCCGTCCGCTTCCACGAACGGAAAGTCATAAATGTCATAATCGCGGCCATCTGGACCGGTCCATTCCCAGTGATGAGGCCCATTATTTTTCAGGACCTTGTAGGATTCGCAATTTTCACAAGGTAAGTCACGTTTAAACAAGAACTCATGGCAGCGTCTTCCATGCGACTCACCGAAACGCTCGCGGAAGACCTTGTTAGCAAATGGCACACAATAATTCTTGTCAAGTAATATAACATAAACAAGAAGCGCTTCAAGAATGCTATAAAGGCGGTGGCGTTCGCCATAAATCTCTTCTGTGCGTTTGAGAACCATCTCTTCCAACTCTTCGTTTACCCGTTTAATTTCTTCTTCAGCCTTCTTGCGGTCTGTTATGTTTCTAGCCACATGGACAGAGCCTACTATACACCCTTTTTCGTCAAACAGCGGCGTAGTGCTTACGAGAAAGTCGCCTCCGAGATGTGGCTCATGGACTTCGGCGATGTGTTCTTTTCCATCTTTGATGGATTTGGAGTGAGGGCAGAATTCTGGCGGCGCCGTATCTCCGTGAACACAAGTGAAACAATCGAGTCCGATGGCTTTTTCAGGAGTGACTCCCAACCGCTGAGCCATGGCTTTGTTTGCGCGCACAATCTTGTGCTTATTATCGATAATGGCGATGAGATCGGGAACGCTATCGAACGTACGTTCCCAATCGTTCTTTGTCCTCAAAAGCTCTCGTTCTGATCTTTTGCGTTCTGTAATGTCCTCAAAAAGAGCAACAAAATAGCCTTTTTCTGGGCAGTAAGCAGAAACATTAAACCACATATCAAGAGATTCAGCATAGTTCTCAAATTGAATTGCCTCTCCAGTAATTGCAACTCGCCCGTAAACTCCAATCCAGTTTGCGGGGTCGTTCTGTATTCCATTGAGAACTTCAGTTACTTTCTTACCTAAGAGTCTCTCTTTTTTTAGTCCTGTCATTCTTTCAAAAGCATCGTTAACCTCAAGAAAAACATAATCAACAGGTTTACCATTCGTATCGACCACAATTCTATGATAGGCAAATCCATCCATCATCTTCTCGACAAATAAGTTAAACTGTTTCCTATCGACACTGAGTGCTTTCGTCCATCCGGCAGCTAAAGAATCAATCGCCAACTTCGTCACCCAACATTGAACTAATACAGGTGTTACTAGCATTGAACAATAAGAAACCTCTATCCAAGCAAAATTCTTAACAAAAAGCTATCTCGAAGTATTTCTTTCACGGCTACGCAACAAGGCAACCGAAGTCAAAAAGGTTCGTGGAGAAAAAGAGTATGACTTGATACGTTATTAGAATGTTCAAAGACTTGTCTCCTGCTCTTTCTCCTGATAGTTAGATCGAATTTTTCAGCTACTTGGGTCAACTTATTTTTAAATGCCAGACGTATTAGTAATTCTTATGGAAGCGTTTCTGTTGGTTACAGAAAAAAAGATCGGAAACAAAACGGTTTTTCTATGTGATATTTGCGGTCTTGGATACTCAGAAAAAAACATAGCACAAGACTGCGAAGATTATTGCAGAGCCCACGCTGGATCCTGCAGTGCAGAAATCAGTAAAAAAGCAGTTTACCTGCCAGGTGACCCAATCTTGCCAGAAAAAAGATAGGCACATCGAAAAAACCAAGATTTATCAGCGTTTTTTCCAAGTTTATTATCAGAACTTGGATCCAACAAATTTGGAAGGTTCCAACTCGAGTTGGAAATAGCTTTAAGATGGAAGAGGCAATATTATAGAGGAAAATACCGTAGACCGAAATCATCATCCTCCATATTTGCGCCTGTCCGACAAATCTAAAGCGTATTAAAGGTTTTTAGACAAATCTTTGTTTCTTGGGTTTTGAGCTAGCTTTATGACGTCTTAATGGGTAATATCGGCGAGTTTTCTATTTTTGTTAACTATTTGTCTATCGTTTCCGTATTCACCAACTGCTTTAATTATGTATATTGCTAGGCTAAAGGTGGTTTTGATTTTTATGGGGTCGGTAGTTGTCGGTGCGTGTGTTTGGCAACCGAAATACTTTATAAGAAAAAAACAGTTATATTTTAATTGGAGTAGATTTTGATGAAATTTAATCAATTAGTTAACCAAATTTTAACGGGCGCAAACGGTTTTGTCGTGGGCAAAGTAAAAGACGCCATTATAGATCCGAAGAGTGGAAAATAACTCACCTTGAAATCGAATTAACCAAGGAAGCTAGCGAACAAATCCTTGGTGTAAAACCCGCGTTGTTTGACCTTCCCAGAAACACATTGGCAATTTCTGCGTTAGAAAAAGGCGCGTTATGTTGCACCGAAAATGGATTAAACCTTAAAGTAACAAAAGATCAAGTATCCCTCTACTTGAGACTAACTTAGGCGTGGTAAAAGAAACTCTGATTTAGAAAATCTTTCAATCTTTTTATGTTTTCTTTTTGCTAGTAACATCCTCTCGATTAAGTATCGGTCATTAAAGGTTACGTCGATAACCAGGTTGTAATTTTCACTGAACAAACATCTTCTATGGGTTGAATGAACCTTTGGAAACGTAGAGCTGGAGTCTTTAAAGTAAGTTTTCAGATTAAGCACTAGGACTTACCAAGTTTGATATACTCTTGTCGGTCTAATCCTTAAGATCGTTTTACTGGTAAATTGGGACTATATCCCCCTCCCGCGCCATTTTACAAGTTAGTGTTGTTTTTGAGCTTATTTTGTCTAAAATGAAACTAGTTGAAGTTCATCCAATAAGTGATTTGATTCATCTGAAATTTTGAAAGGCATTAGTGATTAGTTTATCAATAATTGGAAAGAATCCAAGGCAATTCGCAAGCAAACAACTTTCTTAAACCCATAACAGGGAAGGAAATCATGCTTCAGGCAAAAGCCCATCCTGACATAATGTTCAGGGGTGGGTTCCGAAAAGAGCCTCCTCAAACTTCATAGCCGCTTCGACGATCTCTTGTAGTAGCCCACAAACAATCACAAACGCTTAACTTGCTAACCTTCAATCAAACTTTAAAGGTAAACACTATGGAAAAAGAACTGCTTTTTGAAGGAACAGAGAACACCAGCTCAGTCAATATAAAGGAATTCACTCCTGAAGGCGTAAGGCTTGACATCACGGTTGCTGGAAAAGTAAGTGGCAAAGTCACTGGACAAATTATGTCCACGCATAACATTCTCATGAAGCCAGGCGGAATAAGTGATCTTGACCTCAAATCAATCATATTTAGCAACGGCGAACCTATCTTCGTAATGGGAAAGGCCAGCGGTAAACTTATTGACCCAACTCCGATTGGAAAGATTGAGGCAAACCTGACTTTTCAAACGCCTTCCCAAAAACTCGCATACCTGAATACAACCAAAGGCTGGTCAGAAGCTACCTACAACATGGCGACAGGCGAATACACCTTCAAAGTATACTCCGTCAAATAACACCTTTGGAGCCATCCTTGTTTCATTCGTTAGTCACATAAATCAGTAGTTCTTTTCTTTGACAATAAAAAAGAGGATTTGCAGGTGACATCTCCAGGGACTAGAGGTTTCAAATCCCAGCCGCCACAGCGATAATCTATGCCCCTGTTTTAAATAGGGTCTACTTGTGCTTTCTGAATAATTTGAGTTCACCGAAATCGCAGCCATGATCAAAGCCTGCTTCAACAAGCCTCGAAGCATCTAGAACTGTCTTGGCTGTTGCTAAGTGGAATTCGTTCGTTTTCAAAGTTATAATTGCAGAAATGCGACATGTCTATCCGATAAAGAAACAGATAACCAGCACGTTTGGAGACCAAGACCCAAAGTTAAGCGACAGTGCAGTTAACCTAGACTAATAACATTCGGTAAAGAAGGATTACCATAGTTTAGGATGACAGAAAGAAAAATCATACACATGACACAAAAATAGAATCGCCAACATACTCCCACACTCACACTCACACTACTCAACATAGAACCCATGTTGACCGTGAGCACAAATCCAACCGCCCACACCAAAACCACAAATAAAAAACAACCCAAACCAAAAAAGCAACCATTTCCAAAGCCCCAAGTGTAGTGTCCAACTTTACAGCGCCACACCCACACAAAAAGAACAAAAAAGAATTTTACGGGTCTTAACAACCTCAAAAACGATTCTTAAAGAATTAAAAAAACAAAAATTTGTTTTGTTGTTGATTAACCACAGTCACAATACTATATGTAGCCTTCTGGCTTCACTCATATTGCCAAGCAATCGGCATAACAGTTACCCGATTATTTCTTTGGAGGAAAAATGAATGGGAGACATACTTGACACAATTATGGTGGCTGGAACTTTCAAGAGGTTTGTTTCAGCAGTTCAAGCAGCAGAACTAGTTGACACGCTCAGAGGCGGCCTTTTCACTGTTTTTGCGCCCGACGATGAAGCTTTCGCCAAACTTCCCCCAGGCGCAGTTGACGGTCTTCTAAAGGACGTGCCTAAGTTGACAGCAGTTCTAATGTACCACATCGTTGCGGGAAAACTAACCATTGACGAAATCAGCAAAATGGATTCAGTCAAAACAATTCAGGGGCAAGAAGTCAAAATTAACGCCCAAAAATTGCATCTCCACGTGAACCCCAAAATCAACGACGCAAACATAACGGACACCGGCATCGTAGCAGACAACGGGTTAATTCATGTTTTAGACAGGGTTCTTATGCCAAACATGATTTTAACCTGCCCCGTATGCGGAATGGGCTTCATGAACATGGAAGCGTTGAATACCCACACCAAAATGGGCCATAAAGAAGAGAAAGAGCAAGAACTAATGGTACCCACCGAGACCACGCTTGTAGCTGCAAAAAACATGGAACAAATGCCAATCACTAGAGAAGTTCCCTTGAGAGGATTAGACCCTAATCAGATTCTTTGTCCAATCTGCGGAAGACCCTTCAAGAGTCACGCAGAGATGGAGAGACATCTTGATTCAACTCATCATGAGTCAAAAGGGCATTAAGAATAGACTAACAATCAGAAGGAGACTGTGAGATGAGTAAGAAGGGCGAAACAGGTGAACAAGATCGGGGAAAGCCTCAGCCTCGAAAAAAGAAAGATAGAGACGATGCACGCAAAAAGAAAAAACTCGGCAGACTCGAAAGACAACAGACAAGACAGGCTTAGATAGATCAATATTTGTGCAAACGTCTTCGTGGTTCTGCTATACCGCCAAAGGGTGTCAATAGGTAGGAATTTTTAGCGAACTTTATATCAACCCAAGAAATTAAGTATCAGAGGGCTCTTATGCAAAGAAATTTTTTGCTTTTAATCACGGTCGTCAGCATCGTAGGTTTAGGTATTCTTGGTTTAGGTTCTTTTTCGCCAGTTAGCGCAGTCACACTTAACAATGTAGAGGTCAGCATTCAAACCTCAAGCATCCAAGCAGACTATTTCGTCGTTAACGCCTTCAACATGAGCGGCTATCTGGATTCATCAGTTCAGACCCATTATTCTGCAGCCTCTTTTGACCTGCCCAATGGTCAATTCATTTTCACTGTGACTGCAAATAATGAATCTAATTCGGTCTATCCTGTTCCGCTGCTGTCTGCGTCCAGTGGCGTGGCGAGCTCTTCGAGTATTCCCTCGTTGCCCATTTACATAGCTCCAGCCGTTGAATACGGTTTTTCGGTGAAGCAGATTTCAAGCTCAACAACATTCACTATTACTACCCAAAACGTCACTCAATTCCCAACAAACCCGCTTGCCGTGACCGTTCAATATGCCAATGGAACATCTGCCGTAGGTGCCTCAGTATCGGCGTCAGTAATTGGTTCCTCATATTACTGGGGATATGAACCGAACGTTGTTACTTGGGCTACGACCGGAGCGGACGGCGTTGCAAATCTAATCGCACCTACCGCGCCCGTTCAAATTAATGCTTGGATTTGGATTCCGTCTAACGAAACCGGTTCTTTAACGCCGCCAAATGTTGGCGCTTCTGGCCAAGCTGTGAACGGGGTGATAATCGCATATCCAATTTATACTGGTCTGGCGGGTTCAGCAATAGTCCTTCCACCTCAAACAAACGCGACAATAACTCTTCAGGCTCAACAACCAAACTATTGGGTAACACCGTACGTGGGTACTGCAACTCCATCTGGGACAATGGCTGTTCCCAATTCATCAGGCGCAAGCAGTGCTCCAGGACCTGGCTCAGTACCATCCTCAGTATACACCCAGCAACAGGGAAGCCCAAACCTCCAGAGTTACCCCACTCCCTCAACAACAGCTATCCCTCAGCCAACCACACCCCAAACAACCTCAACGGGAGGTTCCACATCAACACCAAATAGTCCAGGCAATAATGTCGGAGTCGACATGTCTTTGCTAATTTTGGTTTTAGTCGCCGTTGTGGCGGTGGTTGTTGTAAGCTTGGCATTGACTATGAAGAAGAAGAGAAAGAAACCTTAGCTCTTAGAAGAAGAAAAACAGCTGTTCCTACAGGATTGTGTTTTTCTTCTTTCAGAATAGATCTCATTGGTGTGCTTGTTACGCATCTTTTTAGGGAAGAAAGTAAAAATATGGGTGGTTTAGTCTATGGCAAAGAATGAGAAAGCAGACCTAACCAAAGAATTGACAGAAATAAGCAAATGCCTAAATAAAGAAGTTGAGAACACCTCCGAGTTATCCATCGAAGAGATTAATGAAATAATCCATGATTACAGAGCGAAAAAGAAGAACCTTAAACATTGATGAAATGCTGGTACTTCTAAAAGAAGAAAAACACTTGCACAAAAACTGATTATTTGTCATCCAATTCTGGGATTCGCTGCACAATCGCATCCCAGTCTTCCGCAACAGCATTTTTTATGATCGGCTTAACGCCCGCGAACACTTGCGGAGGCATAAACATCATCCAGCCCCTCGTGATTGTTACTCGGTCGTTGAGGTTGAGCAGGGGGAACAGCCACGCAATCGCTGCGGGGAACCGGTCTGGCGGGATCTTACTCGACATAATTCCACCAATCGCCACTTGTTGGGTTACTGTTGTTTTCTCTCTTAGAATCGGGTAGAGGTGAGCGTCTTCTTTATCTAAATGAATCCGCAAGTGCGAATTTAGAACCGCCGTAGCTCTGGACGCGAGGAGCGGGTCTGGCGATTTTTGTAGCCGCATATCTTTCAGGGTCTCGACCATCTTGTCAAGTTCTCGATGATCCATCAAGTACGCTCTGGCTACGAGGGGTGCGACGTTGTCGACAGCAGGAAAGACCGCAGCTTCCTCACCTCGAGCATGATAATCTAAGATTTCATCCATGACATGCAACCGGTCTAAAACAGGCAACAGATTTCCCCCGTGCTGAGCAATGGTGAGGACTTGATAATCTATCTCTGCCATATCTTTGCGAAAAGCATTATGAAAACAAAGAACCACATCTATAGGAGTTGACAACTAAAAAACTCCATTATGGATAAACGATAGATCTGGTAATTAATGTTCCCCTACTCGTTTTTTTCCTCCGAATCTTTTTGTTTGTGATAAGGTTATTAGTTATCTAAAACGAGGATAGCTTCATGGCAAGAAAAAAACGTGGGACAGAAAAAGAAAATACAAAAATTGAACATGCAGCTTTGCTTAGCAAGTCAGGTCGAGAAACTAAAATCTTAAACGCAATGGCTAACACGAGCGTTCTTCTGATGAGCACGATGATGGGTGCATTTACAAATTTAATGGTGGATGCAACAAGCGCTATGGCTTCAGGAATGGCAGAAGCGATGGACGGAAAAGCCCAAGACAAAGTCAGTCAAGAAATCATACAAGGGATTCCAGAGGTTAACGAAAAAATTAAAGCGATGATTTCGGACATAAGAAAAGACATTTACGCACAGATGAGGGAAAAGAGGCGGGAGTTCGAATCGCTGCTTTCTGATCCAGCGTTTGATTTTGGACCGAGAATAATTGAAAAATACGATTTTAAGTTGCCAAACCTGACTGAAGAACTCGACGACAATGCGATAGCTCAGTATTCGCAGATGTTGTCAAGTGAGGATGTAGTTTTTGCCATGATGTTCAAGGACCTAGCTGAATGGATTGGTTCCCTGCCTAAACCTGATGAAGCAAGCAAACGGAAAACTTAAAAATATATTAACGTTGATTTATCCTGCACGTAAATTTTCTTTTAATCCCCATTTCGTTTGCCGCAATAACTCAACAACTAATCATCCCTTTAGAGGTTTGAGCTAAACAACTTGCCCGAAGTCTGTAAAAAAATGTTATAAACTTTGAACCTTCAATGTGAATGGATGGGGAAACAAATGAACCGCAAAGAAGCAATAACTCTACTAAGCGAATTAGGCGCTAACCAACTTGTTTGTCCAAGTTTTGTTATTCTGGAACTAGATAAAATAGGTAGCTATCAACTGAAAATAAGGGGCAACTATAACCTTCATGAAATTGGAAATTTTCTTAAGAGACGGTTTTTAGTGGAAGAGATTAGAAATTTTTTGGTTATTTATTCACCGTAGAAAAGGGTAAAATCCTCTTAAAAAAGAGGATTTGGTGTTCCTCGTATTGATTCACCTAAGGTTGGAGAATCAAGAGTAAGATCATATAACCTTGAATTCTGTTTAGAAATGCGTATAAGCAACTTATGACAGGTGTCATATTAGTAGGCGAAATGAAAAAATGTTATCCCGTGATTGTGACGGATGTGAAAGGCAACTCCACGAATGCCAACGTCGCTTTGCAAAAGTCACCCTATTCGAAAAAGTATTCTGCCCAGACGGCACAGCTCACCTCGTGGACGGCCAATAACCAAGCAAACCGCTATATTATGGCGGTTTCTTTTTGTTAAACAAAATTTTTTTGTCAATGATAGAAAAGTGTCCAGCTATTTCTTTTATTTGCCATTCTTCCGGGTCCGAGCCATAAACCTGCCTTCGTTGCCCGACAGAACTAAAAGTGCCCGCGTAACATTTCGTTCGCGGGCTTCGTCTGACTTGAGCCAGGAAAAGTAGCGAAGAATCTCTTTTTTCCGGCTTGCGGAAAGCGCATTCCAAGCAGCTTGTGCTTTCATGTTCTTTGAAAGTGAAACGCTGAACCATGGCGGCATTAGATAAGCTGGTCCGCCTCGATATGACTCATCAAAGCTCAAATGCACCAAAACTTCGTCGCCGACCTTCGTGCCCGATGATTTCCGAATAGTGCCATTAAGGTAAAAGTAAAAGTTACCGTCACCTTTAGGCATCAAATTAATCCTCCACGGCTTTTCCGGAGCCCCATTAATTTGGGCGAATACAGGCATGGGTTTTTTCCAGCCTTTTTTCAAATCTTCAACGTTTTGCTTACTTACGAGTACGAACGGATTTAATCCGTTTATCTGAATTGTTGCTTTAAATTCTATTTGTGTCATAAAATCTGAATATAAATTCAGGCGCTCAAATGTAAATGGCATTTTGCTTTGAGCGTGTGACAACGCCTGGACACTCTGGCCTAACCTTTAGTCGTCTATATTTTCCTTAATTCAAGCTTTGACGCGTAATTCTTCATTGAAACAAGGGCACCTAGAACTATGTATAGAGCAGTGACACCCGCCGGCAGACCACCACCTACCTAAAGACCCGGTTGAGTACTAACGGCTACTCGGAGAATGACTCCTAATGCCCCCAAAATTGAAGCTCCTGCTAACTCCAAACATTCTTTCTTCTGCAATAATAGATGAAAACTCCACTCAAGATAGCGATTGGAGTTATGAAGACTACCGATAGAAGTCGCATTTCAGTCGTGCCCGTTGAAAAGTAGTCAAGAAAGCAAGAATAATTGCAACAAGAAATAACTCGAGCAAACCGACTGCAGTTCTCATGCTGACGCTTAGCGATTCATTAACAGCCTTCAAAGTTATTCACCGCTTGCATTAATTAGCAGAATGCTGACTCATTAAAGTTCAGCTTTCGAGAAATAATATCATAAAACCCTCACAGTAACTCAAATCGTTTTAGCCTCGAATCCACTATTTCAAGATTCCAGCTCACTAAATAGCTAAAGGCAAAAGTCAGAATATGCCTATACAATTAATTTCAGTTCTTTCTCAGATTCTATTTAATCGCTTATAAGTAAGGTTGCATGTATAGATCAGTAATGCTTTATAATGGTGAATGAAATGGTTGAAAGATCGGGAATTGTTTTCGTCGGAAATAAAATGCCCATGGATTATGTTCTAGCGATAATTACAGGTCTGTCTGCAAGCAACGCTAAAGAAATAACTTTGAAAGCTAGAGGACAGGCAATAACTACAGCAGTTGACGCCGCTGAAATAACGAGAAATCGCTTCATAAAGGACCTGAAAGTTAGCAAAATCCAGATAGCAACGGAAGAGATGCCGCCAAGAGAAGGCGAAAGTAGATCACGAATGGTTTCAACAATAGAAATCGTGCTTACCAAACCATAGGAAACCTACATTTCCACATTTCTAATTTTGTTTAAAAGGCTTTCACGTATTTTGGGGTAAACCCGGTTCGGTTCAGCCTTGCTCCAAATCAATTTATGGGATTCTTGATGTTTTTGCGAAATTAAGGAGGCATTTTTAGAGTCTTTTTTATTTGCGCAATTAAGCGCTGACAAGAGGACAAGTTGAGAAGGGAAGTGTTCGCCTCGCCTGCCTGAGAAGGTCATCTTTTCTTCTTAAAGTTATCTGCAAGGCATAAAAGGTATGTTTCAAGTTTGGCAATATCTCAAAAATTTAGAAGAAGAAAAAACGAATTTCCTAGAGGCTTGTTTTTTTCCTTCGCTTTCTCATATGCGTTAGAATAGTCAGGATTTTTTAGTTAGCAATCATAATTTGGCTGTCAGAGTAGGTTTTAAGTGCCCTCAACCGTTTAGTGAGCTCTTTTCTGATGTCTTCATCTTTTTCTTTTTTCAAAGCTCTATGCAAGAGTTTATTGGCAACTTCCAAGCTGCTTGCACCAAAAACCTTGCCGAAAATATGTATTGGCTTTCCCAACGACGCTGTTGCTTGAGGAAGAATGCAGACAAAGTTTAAGGGGTACTGCTTTGATTTGTCCAGATCTACCACTACCACTTGAACTTCCGTTTTCTTTGAGTATTCTGATCGACCACTACTTTTCTTAAGCAGATATAAACTGGGCATCATGATTATTTTCAGCCTATTCTTCGTAGACCCCGAACAAGATCGAGGCATACTTAACTGCCCTTAGACTCAATCATAAACTATTGTGTGTAATGTCACACTACCACAAACGGTGTAGCTGCCTGCATTACTGAAAATAAAGCCATTTAAGTCTGATTTGCTGTTAACGTTCAATCCAGATTTTGAATACGGTTAATTTCTGTTTAACTAAAAATAAAAGACCGGTATTACAATAGACATAATGATCTGAATGTTAAACTGGACAATCGTTGACTCAGTTGGAAGCCTCTTTTCAAGGGGAAAACATGATTATTACGCAATCATTGTCCGAGGAATTCCCGAAGAACACCCAAAAGACTGTATCGTAGAACTTTATGTGACAGATAAAGACCTGACGATTTTTGAGATTAAGGTCAGCGCACTTAATGAAAAAATTGAACTATTATCCCGGTCAATCGTTTCTAGAGACGTGTTGCCCATGGCAAGTATAGGTCAAGTTGTTGAAGAAATGAAAGAAACTGCTGAGAGAAGAGAGAAAGAGAATCCCTACAGCTCAATCTCTAGCGATTATAGGTCAAAATAAAACAAATGGATAAAAGTTCTCTGCTAAGATACTTCACATTTTAAGTTTAGCTCTTATAAATTCAGAAAACAAATTTGGGTTTTTAACAAATCTTAAATCCGTAAAGCTTAGAAATAAACAAGCAAGTTGTGAATGAATATGCCGAAGGACTATGAAGTTTTTAAACCGAACGATGAAAACCTTGCCCAACTTATAGTAAAAATTCTTGAGGAAAGAGGATACAACGCGGGCTACCAACTCGGTTACCCACATAATAAAATCCTGATAAAAGTAGATGACAAAGAAGAAGCAGACAGAATTTCAGGCACAATCAAAAAGTTCACGAAAAAATACAATTTAACTGATAGAGGAATAACAACTGCCACATTAAACAACTTAACAAGTAAACTTGGTAGCTTAATACCCGAAACACCAAACAGAAATCGAGAAAAATCTGCGGAAAAAATAGAAAAGAAAACAGAAAACAACAACTTTGATCACCCCGAAAAGTCAGAAAGAGAGGTTTACGAAAAGGTCAACCTTGGAGAATTGAGAAGCAAAATCGATGAAAAGCTCAATCAACTAAATACTCTAATTGCGGAAACTCCAAACGACCGCTCAAACGAGAAGAGAAGAATTGAAAGAGACACTCTGATTTGGGTTCTTCAAAACATCCCGTGATTAACTCAGAATAACTTATGATCCACGTCCAAGAGTTCAGGCTTGAGCTTTGTTAATACGCTCTATTGTTGGATAAAGTTCATTTAAAGTCTTAGAAATCTCATCAACAAGTCCGTTTAAAACATAAGCAAAATCTTCCCGACTTCTCCTAATCACTTTACTAATTAAGTACTTGTTTGCCGTCAAAAAAGTTCCCTCAAGCTGTCTAGTCTCTTCAATAGCGTTTTCAATACTAATCTTAGTACTGCCATAAAGAGTAAGACACCATTGAAGAGACTGCAAATTCCTTATATGATAATTCCAAAAAGTGTCACAGAAACAGTATCCCGTATCTCTGCGGTTAAGAAACTCCAACTCATTCATCAATTCCCCATTCAAAAGCATTCCATAATATCTCATCCTAAACTTGTGAGCCTGACTACCAAAATTCAATCCTATCCTAACATCAAGAGGCGTAAAGATTACTCCAACACTTGCCCTATCAATATGTGCTCTACTATCATTTGTTTCAAGCGTAACAAAAGGCAGCCATATCCCACCAGTATTAGGAGTGAAACCCGATATTTGTGCACCCCGCAATGAGGTCGTTAATCTTTTTTCTATTTCCAGCTTCAAAGACGGACACTTCTCGTAGAGTTTATCAAAATTGTCAAAATCAGATTCAACAAGCTTCTCGTAATTCTGGTTTGCAGCAGATTGCCTTGTTGCAAGAGTTGCTATGTCCTCGAATGTCCTATTTTTGAGTTCCTCATCTTGGTCCAAGCCCGCTTCAATACAGAGAAACCGCAAGATTTCCTGAGCTTTAGAATTAGCCTTTATTGGAGCTGTTTGACAATTGGTATTCATCAGGGAGTCATAAAAATCCACGTATTCTCTCAGTTTCTGCGCCGTTGGAGGATTTATGTGGCTTTTCTGCTCTAAGAAACGGATAACCTCATACACTCGGATATCTCCCGGATTATCTTTCTGAAACTTGGAAAATTTTAGCCCCGTCTGGATTAGCACCCTATTGAAAGATACGGCACAAAGATACTCATCTAAGCCTTGAGGTCCAACTGAATACTCCTTAAAACGTCGAAGTGCCAGAATGTAGCGAATCATACCTATCGTTTCTTGGTCAAAAAGGAAAACCGACATACTCAATCGCATATATAAAACGAGCAGCTGGAAAAAAATGTTGCTCCCAGTCCACCTCTTCAAAACTCCAGCAGAAACATATTAAGTTAGGATATCTTTGGGTACTATATTTATGGATATGTTGCTGTTGAAAGTTTATATTAGTCAATCAAACGGAAATTAACCCGTAACTTATTGATTTGTGGATAAAAGATAGGTTAGTTTAAGCAATAAAAAAGAGCAAACTCATGATGAATACTAGATGGCATATTAATCAGGATCTTACTTTGCATATTTCGTATACAATCATGTGGGGATACTTTAGGAAAAATTTGAATAATTGGGCGTTTTCTTTTTTTAATTCAACGCTTGGATCGGGCTCATAAATCCTACAAATTGCTAAGCAGTTCTCACTAAGAGCACTGGTTATTTCGTTAAGAGTAAACCAATGGTGAGGATTATTTTTACCTTTATATTCTATTTTATAATTGGGTAAACGACCGTGAAAATGTCCTTCGCTTGAGAATTTTATTCCTTTAGCAAGTTGACCAAAAAAAGGATGCGCTTCAATAATAAAGAATCTGCCACGATCTTTCAGAATTCTGTTGATTCTGCTCAATGCTTGGGAAAATTCCTCATGGTTATGTTTTTGTCTTGAATAGTCAAAACTCACAATCGTGTCTACTGCAATGATGTAGTCAAACTCCTTAGGCATCACATTTGCCGCAAAATCAAGAAAATCTCCTTGAATGAAATCTACATTTTTAAGTCCTAGTTTTTGTTTGAGTTCGTTTGCTTTGTGAATTAGAAACGCACTTCTGTCAATTCCAATTACGTATGATCCACGTTGGGCCAAAATCGCGGAATAGTATCCTGGGCCACATCCAAAGTCGAGAATCTTCTTTCCCGATATTCGGTCTTTAGAAAAAAAATTTGTAACGAAATTATTTACACAATACTTGTAATAATTCCTGCTTTCAGGACGAATGTCAGAAAGGTCATCACAAAATTTCTTTTTGAACCATTTTTCCATAATTCCCGAATGATCATTTTTTTCCAAAGCTTTCTTAATTGCCTCATTAATAACTTTAGTGAAAGCAGTAACTACCATCTGATCAATTTTCGCACCAGACCCGCCTACTTTGATGGAGGCAGGGTCGTCCTTGGAAGAATCCTCTACTATAATTTTTTCGCTAAATGCAGAATTTAACCATTCATTGTACTTGGGTACGGTTTCTATAACGAGTTCATCTATTGTTGATTGAAGCTTCGCATATATTTCTGGGTTCAATTTTGCAAAGGGTTGATTTTTGTCTAAAGGTGTTTGTGGGGTTTCATTTTGCTTCTTGGTTTGTCTTTTCTTTGAAACAGCTGCATTTGTTTTTGTCTTAGAACCAGTTTTTGCAGGTTTTTTAGAGAGGGGTTTAGTTGCTGATTTGTTTTTTGGCAAAAATAATCGCTGCTCTACTTTAAGATCTCTCAAAACAATATTTATGGGTTTAGTGAACTAAACTAAAGACATAGCCAGAAGGCATCTCTGGCGATAAACTTGTTCAGAAATAAGGAACGATTATTTTTACAGGATTTCTTCTAACGTGGTTCGCCGTTTTTAGCATGCTCAAATGCTTCCAGGCAGAATCTAAGATTTCATATCGATTGCTTATGGGTCTAGGTGAATATGTATAATTGTAATTTACGCCCACTTTTTTCTCAGTAACTTTAAGTCCATATTTTTGTGGGTTGAGAGATATTTCTGAATCATGCAAGATCCCGAAACGTGAAATGCTGACTTGATCAATGTTAACTTGATTCTGCTGTAAGAAGTCAACTGATTGTTTAAAATCGTGTGGTGTTTCTCCCGGAAAATCCACTATCATGAATATTAGAACGCGAATGGAGTTTCTTGCAGTATCTTGGATCACTTGTTTCGCCGTTTCCAAATTATACCCTTTTTTCATTTTATTCAATATTCTTTGAGACCCAGATTCTATGCCATACCATAATCCTACACAACCTGCTTGGTGCATTTTTTTAAGCAATTTATCGGTCATCTCAGGTCGGATTCGAGCATTACCCATCCACTGCATTCTGATATTCTCTTTAATCAATAAATTGCAGAATGTTTCTAGCGACTTTATATTACAATTAATTAAACTGTCGTTGAAGCGAATAAAAGAAGGCCCACATTTTTCTTTAATATTTTTGAATTCGGATAAGATATTTTCAGGTGTACGCATCCGATAGGTGTTCCCCCATAAGCGTTTTTCAACACAAAAAACGCAGTTTCCAATGCATCCTCTAGAGCCGACAACTGGAATTATAGGCATCTCGAACTTGTTCTGAGGGTATTCTTTTAATGGCAAATCATCATAATTGGGAAAAGGCAAAGCATTAAGAGATTTTATTAATGGGCGGTCCGCAACGGTAATAATTTTATTTTCTCTGTTTCGGTATGAAATTCCGTTGATTCCTTTTATTGATTCTAAGCTTCCGTCATAGAAATTTGCTATTTCAGAGATTGTTGTCTCGCCTTCCCCTCGAACTATTATGTCAATTTCGGGATGGGTAGAGAGAACTTTGCCCCATGCGAGGAATGCCGGACCTCCCAAGACTGTTAAAATCCTGGGAAGAATTTTCTTTAATTTTCGCGAAAGAAGTATGCTCCACAACAATCCAGTTTGACTAATTACATGGAAGCCTATAATACTTTGTTCTTTGGTATCACTGGCAAGCTCCGATAACCAATTGTTACAAGTTTTCCAAACATCCGAAATTATTTGCTGTTTTACTTCTGTGGTTATGGTATATCTGGACTTTAAGTTTGAATGGGGACAACCTAATTGATCAGCCGCCTCTTCTGACATAATTTCTTCGAAAATTTCTTTGCTCTCTCGCATGGTCGAGTAAATATTTGCCTCAGGAACTTTGGTCCATTTCGCGCTTACGCCAGGATTAATGTTACGTAAAATTTTTCCGGGCTTAATATCCACGCCTATGCGAAAAAGAGTTGAATTAAAAGCCTTAATGTTCAGATCAAAAGTACTAACCTTTTGATTATTTGCCTTCAGACTACTTGTTAAGTATGGAATTGCAGGATAAGGAACTAACGAAGAAACTGGAGGGATACAAAGAATTACACGCATTTTGTAACCTTTCTAAGATTGTTTGTGGGAGAACTTCCAAATATGCTACACATAGATTTAATCTTGTTCTATTATTACAAAACATTGATCGAACGATAGGCAACCGAAGTTAGTGTATTTATCAAATTTTCTGTAATAATATTAAGCGTTTTTTACGATTAAAAACTCAGGCAGAGGACCAGCCTGCCTGGTCTTGCCTGAAGGGGGTTTTTAGAATACCTATTGCGTTATAGCGCAATAGGCGAAATATTTTGCTAACTGTTGTTCATTGAGCGTTTGTGTTTCTGGTTGGAAAATAATCTTTATTTGAATTGTTTTTCCAAAGCTTGACGAATTGCCGCGGTCATTGCCTTTTCGACAGCCGAATTGACAAGATCATCAATGTCTTTAATTGGCGTCGGACAGTCATTTCCACATGAACTACATAACGGAGTTGGGCAATCGTTGCCGCATGAGCTACACAAGGGTGTCGGACAGTCATCAGCTACCAGGTTTGCGCCCACCCATTGCTGGTATTCAGGCAACGCTTTAACTACTACATCATGAATCGTTGACTGTAGCTTCGCATACATTGCAGGATCTATTTTCTCGATAGGTGGCATTTTTGCTAAAATTGTTTTTAACCGTTTAGTTTGGGCTGGGGTCATTTTTTTTGGCGCCGCGCGGGTTTGATTTTTATTAAGCATTGTAGAAGTGGGTTTTTTGGAGGGAGCTTTAGCTTTTGATTTATTTTTTGACAAAAACAATCACTACATTGTTGTAGTGAGTAACAATATTTATATTTATTGTAAAAATTAATCTGGCGCAAAGTTAAGGTCAAAAGTGTGCATGTCTTTTTCATTTATTACATTGGTAGATTGGCAATTGTTTGCCGGGCTTTTTTGATTTAGCTTGGTCGCGGGTTTCTTGCTGTTTGGAGATGAAAGTTTTCAACTTTTCGTTTTTCTGCGCTTATTTTGAGGGGTCATCAGGAAATTGTAGGATAGAAGGAGCTTGAGTATTTCATTTTGAAAGGTGCAAAAATAGTCTTCTTTGATGCCAAGTTGACCTGTTTTAACGTATATATCGTATGCGCATCCTCCTCCGCAAATTCCGATGGCAGGACACCTCATGCAGTCTTTATTCTTTAGGGTGCCAAGTTCCAACCATTTGTAAAACAATGGTTCTTCTGGGACTTTCAAATTATCTTTAATTGGAATTTGATATTTTCCTGACGGATAGAACGCGTGGCAAGGTCCAACTGTTCCAGCTGGTGAAAAAAATATTAGTTGACCAAACGCGGGGCAATCGTACAAATGAAATATTTCTTTGAAAAAATAATTTGCTCGCCGATTCCCTATGCGATCTTCAAACATGTGCAAGTCGTTTGCTTTTAAGTATGCGTTAAAGAGGTGGTGGGCGAGTTGTTTTGGGTCTGGAACTTCATATTCGCTTGGCTCTTTGAGTCTAGTTAACAAATTGAACCCTATGGTTCTGATTCCTAATTTTTGGATAAATTCAACTACTTCTTCTGCGTATTGGTAGTTCTGTTTTGTGATTGTGCATGATATTCCCACATTTACTTCGGCTTCTTTTAAGAGCGTTAACGCTTTAAGTGCTGAGTAAAAGGTTTCTTTTCCATTGGTAAACACACGGTTTTTGTCGATGTTGGCCCATCCGTCAAGCGATAATCCTACTGTAACGTTGTGTTGTTTGAGTTTTTTAGCTAAATCTTCGGTTACTAGACTTCCGTTGGTGACGCAGGAAAATTTGAATTTGTCTTTAGCTGCCTGCTCAAGTTTTTCGATGATGTGGAAGACGATTTCGCTGTTGCTGAATGGTTCTCCTCCATAAAATGTGACTCTGTATTCTGGGACTTGTTTTGCTTCGTTGATCAGAACGTTTATGACTTTATCTGCCAAATCCTTAGACATTGAAATGCTTGGCCCTTTTAGAGAGTTTTCAATGAAGCAGTAACCGCATCTGAAGTTGCAAAAGTCCGTTACCAAAATGTATGCAAGGTTGGTTGAAGGTTTTTTTCTGAGCACGCTGTTTGCAATGCTGTCAAACACTTTTATCTCATCAAAACCTCGAGGCACTATAAATTTCAGATCGATTAAACTTTCAACGTCTTTACTGCGGTTTCCCAAACTTAGATCTGTTAAAAGCTTAGCGTACATATCATTGGTTAAGTATACTTTTTTTAGAGTTAAAGAGTTGAAAAGGCACTTCGTCGTTTCATTAATGTTGAATAGGTGGATAAACGGTGAAAGTATTGATTGGGCTAGTTCTTGGTGGTTTAATTGCTCAGTTGTCTGGTTTTTAGATGCAAGTGGATTTGGTTCATTGGGTTGTTTTGTATTCAATTTGCGCATCGAAAAAGAAACGACCTTGAATGTCTTAAACTGGTAAATTATTAAAGTCTTTCCTAAATTCTGTTGGTGGTTCCTTGATAGCTGCCAAGAAAATCAGGAAGGTACTTTATTTTGTTTTTTGAAAACTTAATCTAAGCCAGTTAATAAAATCGTTTATATTCCCGTATTTATTCATGAAATAAATAATTGTCAAGATTTTTTAAAATTGGTTGATGATTTATGGCGACTCCTGATGATATGAAAGATATACTTGATCCTAACGAGACCATTGAACTCTACATTAAACAAAAGTTTTACCATCTCGCGATTGACATTGACTCGGTCGTTATAACCAACCAGAGAGTAATCTTGCGCCATCCTCACGCACTCGGATTAAAAAAAGACTTCACTGACTACAACTACTTAGATTTTGAAAATGTAATCATAGACAAGGGAATACTGCGTTCAACAATCAGATGCACCTTCAAATCCGCAGCACCACAGCTAATACTAATCGATGTACCTAAAGATGACGCAGAAAAAGCCTACAGAACAATAAGAGACAACATCTACAAAGCTCAAACCCAAGCGTTAATTAAAGAAACAACTCCAGCTATGATAATCTGCTCATACTGCGGAACCAAAAATCAACCCGACGCTTCCAAATGCATTAATTGCGGAGCAAAATTAGCATAGAAACGTCATGTTTTCAAGTTATGGATTTGCAGCTTCAGTGAAAATTTTGTCTCTATGGGCTCGAGCGTTTTTTGGTTTGCCAGGTTAAGGCGCTATAGATTGTAAACACCAAAAGAACCACAAAAATCGCTACTTTGACGACTGTGAAATCTATGACTGCTGAGTAGAGTGCGAATGCTGCTGGAAACGCCCCAATATATAGAGTGAAGAATATTGCTGTGGGCAGTTTGTAGCTGTATTTGTAGTCTTTGAAGATGCGTTTGCCAAAGTACAATGCAGCCAGGCGTCCCATGCCGTGAGTGCATTTTATGCAGTTGTAGCATGGTCGCAGACAACCGAGAATGTGCAGTAAACCATAAATTAAGATCAGCGTCGCCAAAAGAAACACAATGCCAACCGTTAAATCAAATAGTAGAAAGGCGACTGCGTCAAGAACAATCCACACAAAAAGGGCGAGATTGCCGAGCAAAACTAATTTTTTAGGGAAGAAAATAGGTCGACCATCTTTTGGTTCTGCCATGCAAGCCTACTACAGAAAATGGCATATAAGGATTCTTTTAAGGAAAAAAACGTCTTATATATAGACCAGTTTTTTCTTCTTTTAACTTGGCTAATTTTTTAACGCGAACGTTAGTTAATTGGTGGAAGAAGCGAACTATCAACCATCTTGAAGTTAAAAGAAAGCATCAGGATTGTGATGCTGGATGGCTTTTTAGTATCCAGTTTTTTTGTGGTTTTTGCCTAAAACTTTAATTGGGGGAAATCATTTCTGGTTTTGTAGAGTTTAGTCGACTTACCAATAATTTTGGTGGTTAGCATGAGTTTGAATAATTTTACGGTTAAATCGCAGGAAGCTATTCAGAAGGCTGTAGAAATTGCTTCTGTAGGTCGCAATCAGGCTGTTGAGCCGCTTCATTTGCTAAAGGGGATCTTGCTTGTTGATGAGAATGTGGTTCCTTTCTTGCTTAGAAAACTTGGTGTCAACTCTGACTCTTTCTCAGGGTTGCTTGATAAGGAAATTGATTCTTTACCTAAAGTTAGCGGGGGAGAACAGTATCTTTCATCAAATTCCAATAAGGCAGTTCATAAGGCTCAAGAGTTGGCTTCGGCTGCTAAGGATGAGTTTGTTTCGATAGAGCAATTGTTGTTGGCTATATTGTCGTTGAATGATTCTGCTTCGCGTTTGCTCAAAAGTAGTGGTGTTAATGAAAAAGATCTCAAGTCTGCGATTAGTCAGTTGCGTAAGGGGTCTTCTGTTAATTCGGCGACTGCAGAAGAAACTTACAATGCCCTCAACAAGTACGCCATCAACTTAAACAGTATGGCTCAGGCTGGAAAATTAGATCCAGTTATAGGCCGTGACAGTGAAATTCGGCGGGTTCTTCAGATTCTGTCTAGACGGACAAAGAACAATCCTATATTGATCGGCGAGCCGGGTGTGGGTAAAACAGCTATCGTTGAGGGCCTTGCTCAGCGCATAATTAATGGTGATGTTCCTGAGAATTTGAAGTCAAAGCAGGTTTTTTCTCTTGATATGGGTGCTTTGATTGCTGGTGCCAAGTACAAGGGAGAATTTGAGGAGCGTTTGAAGAGTGTAATTAAGGAAGTCGTGGGAGCAGAGGGTGATATCTTGCTTTTCATCGATGAGATTCATACGCTTGTTGGGGCAGGCGGCGGCGAGGGCGCTATGGATGCGGCTAATATTCTTAAGCCTGCGTTGGCGCGAGGCGAGTTGCGTGCTATTGGTGCAACGACTTTGAAGGAATATCAGAAGTATTTTGAGAAAGACAAGGCTTTAGAGAGACGTTTTCAGCCTGTTATGGTTAATGAACCTAATGTTTTGGACACCATCTCTATCCTTCGAGGTTTAAAAGAGCGTTACGAAGTGTATCATCACGTTCGAATTAGAGATGATGCAATAATTGCAGCTGCTGAGTTATCTTCTCGGTATATTACTGAGCGTTTTCTGCCCGATAAAGCGATTGATTTGATTGATGAAGCGGCTTCTAAGTTGGAGCTTGAAATCAATTCTGAGCCTCAGGAACTTGAGGATGTTGATCGGAAGATTCGGCAGTTGGAAATTGAACGTGAAGCCATCAAACAAGAAAAAAATGAAGTTAAGCTCAAGTCGCTAAATCAGGAAATCTCAAATTTAACTGAGCAACGCAATAGTTTACGGGCAAAGTGGCATGCTGAGAAAGAAATTGTTGATCAGATTCAAGCAAAGAAAAATGAGATTGAACAGTTAAAATTTGAAGAGGAAAATGCTAACCGTCGGGGCGATCTTGGAAGGGTTGCCGAGATTCGGTATGGCAGAATTCCCAATGCGACTAAAGCGATTGAGGATTTGAAGAAAAAATTAACAGAGTTACAGAAGGATTCAGCGCTGGTAAATGAAGAGGTAGGTGGGGAGGAAATTGCTGAGGTTGTTTCTTGCTGGACGGGAATTCCTGTTAGTCGTATGCTACAGACTGAGAAGCAAAAGCTGCTAAACATAGAAACTGAGCTTCACATGAGGGTTGTTGGGCAGGATGAAGCAATCCAAGCGGTTTCTGATGCGTTGCGGCGGAGTCGCGCTGGCCTGCAAGATCCTAAGCGCCCAATTGGGTCTTTTATTTTCTTAGGTACCACTGGGGTTGGAAAAACTGAATTAGCCAAGGCTTTAGCAGAGTTTCTATTCAACAACGAGAACAATATGGTTCGGATTGATATGTCGGAGTATCAGGAGCGGCATACCGTTTCTCGGCTTGTGGGTGCCCCGCCGGGTTATGTTGGCTATGAAGAAAGCGGACAGTTAACTGAAGCGGTGCGAAGAAAGCCTTACGCTGTTGTTTTGCTTGATGAAATCGAGAAGGCCCATCCGGATGTTTTCAATATTTTACTGCAGGTTCTCGATGATGGTCGATTGACTGATAATAAAGGTCGAACAGTCGATTTCAAAAACACCATCATCATTATGACGTCAAACATAGGCTCCCACCTCATCCAAGAAAACCTGGAAAAAATTACATCTGAAAACCGAGAGCACATCCTAAATCAAACCAAAGAGCAAGTTTTTGAGTTACTCAAGAAAAGCATCAAACCAGAATTCCTCAACCGAATCGACGAAATAATTATGTTTCAACCCCTCACCCAAGAGGAAATTCGGAAAATAGTGGAGTTGCAGCTACGACAAGTTGAGCAAATGCTTGAAAAAAACAACATAAAACTTTCAGCCACCAAAAAAGCCATAGACTACATTGCCAATGTTGGATTTGATCCTCAATTCGGCGCCAGACCAATAAAACGTGTTATCCAAAAAGACATCCTAAACGAACTTTCAAAGATGATGTTATCTGAAAAAGTCAACAAAGACACAACGATTATCGTGGATGAAAAAAACGGTCAACTCATATTCAAAAATAAATAATCCCAAAGTTTTTATCCAATTTTAAATTTAGCAAGAGGGCTAAATTGTATAATTTGTGTTTAATTCTGATAGATGACACTGTTATACAAAATTGGTTTGCATCATCACCATCATCATTATCTCTTAATGAGTTTGGAGTTATGGTATGCTGAAATAAAGAGTAGTGAATGTACTTTGTCTATAACTGTGAAGCCATACACTGTACTCTCCTGAAGGCAGCGTAGTGTTGAAATTTAGAGTCAGTATCTTTTCTGATGCAGCGGGTAATCGAGCTGCAAATTGAAATGTCCAATATGGTGTGCTATTTGGCTTTTGAGCCTCAACCATTTCACCTATAATTGACCCTACCGTGGTTTGATTGCAGTCTTTGACGCATGCATAGTCAAACCATATGTCAGCCATGTAGAATGATTTTGCGTCGAGCGAGATAACGAGAGGATTAGTAGAAATTAATGAAACGTTGATTATAGCCATCCTTTCTGGGGGATCGCTTAATACGGGATAGGTAGTGGCAAGAACCACTGAAAAAAACAAGGCAAAAACTAGAATTGGAGTCAATGCAACCGTAAGTACCGTAAAAAGTGTCCTCTTATTCTTTATGCGTTGCCTTCCAATGCCCAATATTCCAACCATCAAAAAGCCTGTTCCAAAGATTAAAAAGAGCACCCAAAAATGTCCTAAAATTGAACTTGGTACTAGAGCTTCGAGCGTTAAGATTTCAGATGAATAAGTACATGCCAAATATGCAGCCGTTAGGAAAAATGTGAGTAATGCAATTCCCAAAGTTGCGATGAATCCGAAAATTAGAGTAGAATATTTCACAATAGGTTTCATTTGTATCAAAGCGAATTTGATTTAAGGTTTCTGAATCCTGAGTCATTGCCGTAGTCTCGATTCCGACCATACGATTACCCTAAATTGGTAAAGGGAGTGGTTGGTTGAATTAAATTTTAATGCACAAAAATGAACGGTTGAAAATAAAACTATGCTGGTTCAGGTTTCCTGCAGGGGCAGTACATGCTATGGTTAGATTGTTTGTGTTTATAAACCGGGTTTCTGTTGGCATCTTCCTTTTCAATCCAGATAAGGTGTCCGCAGTTCTTACATCTCATGCTTCATCCATTCTTGGAATCTTGTTATAAGTCTACTGGAAAAACGCTGAAATTTATTGAAGTTGGGTAGATGCGGAATAAATTTAATTCTACTCAGCCACTCAAGGTTTTTTTCAAGTTTTATCCGAAAAAACAAGGTTATTATGCTTGGTTAGGATTATAGAGAATAGGTGAATTTTTTGGGTGTTAAAGAAAATCTTGAATTTATGAAGACTCTTGATGATGCTTGGAATGCCGGACCTAACAGCCCACTTTGGGAGACTTTTAAGAAACGCCACCGAGAAGACGTCAAAGTATTCTGGCCAGCCCAACCTCTCCCCACCGTTGGACGCTTCAACCACGACGTCGAAGCCACAGAATTTTTCAAAACATTCGACAACAAACTCGCCAACAACCCCTACAAGATCATTTTCGGCGAGGGAGATCACACCTGCACCGTTGCTGATTGGACCGTAACCATGAAAGGACCCATGAAAGGACCCATGAAAGGCGCAGACGGAAAAATGATTCCGCCAACAGGAAAAACTGCGAAACTCGAATTCTGCACAGTTGTCACATGGAAAGACGGCGAAATCGTTGAAGAACGATTATTCTACGATGTTGTGGGCTTCATGCAACAACTTGGATTGAGCAAATAAGTCAACATATCTTAACCTTAACTTCCCGTTGAGTGACCAAGTAGCTATTTTTTTAATTAAATTTTAATCTTGTACGTGTTTCTTATTTTTTTAAATAGATTTTTCCAAACACTCAACGAGTTTTTTTGACCATTCGCCGGCGGCTTTGATTTCTTCAGGTTTGGGGTGACCCCTCTTCATTAGAATACCTTTCCAGCCGCCATAACATGCAAAATGGTCCTCAAGCACTTTCTGCCTCTTACCTTCCAGAAGCGTCCTCAGCCTTGTTAGGGCCAATTTATCTGTTCTTGGTGTTCCTCCCCAAGTTATGAACAGAGCAAACAATTGGTGGTTTTAAAATTTAGGTTCCTCAGATACCGCACGAGGTCTTCGTTGGGGGTTCCAGCAAAGAGTCCTGTTCCAACCAAAACCAAGTCGTACAAATCCAAATCTACAGTTGGTTGAGGGCTATCTGCTGTTAGGCTTATTGCCTCACAGCCTATTTGGTTAGCCATTGAGTCGGCGATTTTTTTTGTGTGTTTTTATTTAAGGTTTCAAAAGATTGTGCTTAGAAGTTTACCCTCAACAAGAACCCGCCATAACCCTGCAAACCGCGGACACGGCGCTGCAACCTTTTTCCATTTTTTGTCGGCTATTTTCCGATTGGGCTTTTTCAAATGGTTTTTATGTGAGACTGTCCTAGTTACGAGTGGTGTTTTTGAATGGTTGAAGATTTTGAACAAGACGATTTTGACATGATTGACCCGACAGCCAAAATAGTCCTTATAGCCCTTTCCCAATTTGAGAAAGGCCTCTTGGTGACGGTGGACCTCTTACACAAAAAAACAGGTTTGATGCCTGAAGCCCTAAACGACGCAGTGAGGCACCTGTCAAAATCCAAGCTCATCGACATACCTGACCCGGAAAAAAGACATGGCCCCTACGATTTCAACACCATCGAAATATCTGACTTCGGAAGGCAAGTGCTAGCGAAATTCGGATAAAACGTTACAACTAGAGGAGCGAGTTTTTGGTTGGATTAAATTTTAATCCAACCAACCAACCAACCAACTACTTCACGTAGGGCAGGGGCAGGCAAAAAAAGGCTCTAATCAGCTTAGACACGGTTCCGCACATACATAGAAAAATAAATCATATAGGTATAGTCGGAATCGAGTATACGGGCTTACTGAGGAACTGAAAAGAAAGAATGGACTCCGAGAAGTCCAGCCCTCTAACTTTTTGTCAGCCAAGAAATCTTGACAAACCTTAGGCAAGAAAGTTTGACAAAAAACCACTTAAACAAACCTACCCCATAATATCTCAGGAACGTCAAATGCCAAAGAAACTCTTGGCAACAACAATCATAATAGTATTAGCAATTACGTTGTTATCAGCAATACCTATGTCAAGGGCAAATTTTACCCCGCTTCCTGAACTGCCAAAGCCAATTTACATAACAGAAAATGGAACTATTGAAGGAGGAAACGGAGCTATACAGCGAGGTGGAGATATCTACACTTTTGTTAGGCATATTAACGAAACTATAGAAGTCCAAAAAGATAACATCATAATTGATGGAAATGGTTTTTCAATCATGAAACCGCCTGTAGTTAACACAGAGGGGCTTATGACGCCAACTGGTTGGTTTCCATCCATTCGAATCCCAAATAGAGATAACATCACTATCAGAAACATAAAGTTCGATAAATGCTACACCAGTATTAGTGTTGACCATTCAACAAATATTGTTATTATTCAAAACATTATACGCAATGGAATGTCAGGTATTTGTATGTCTTCGAGCGTTAACTGTAGCATTATAGCCAATGAGATAGTCGATAACTTCTTCTCGGGGTTTGCTAGTTCGGATTCAAGTTTTCTGGATATTGCATATAATACCATCGCAGGAAACGGTTGGCATGGTGCGTGGGTTACTATTAGCTACTCTAACATTTACAGAAATAACATTACCAATAACAACGGTAGTAATGTTGGAATAGGGGTCTATTGTTATGGCACTAATTCAAATAATAATATTTTTGAAAATAATTTCATCAATAATGATATAGGAGTCTCCTGCCAAGAAGGCTCTAACAACAATTTATATTCTAACTATTGGAACAACTCCCACAAAGAATTCAGTGGCAATATCTTTGACAAATCGCCACTTTCAAGTCCTATTTCAATTTCTTTTGACCCTTCACTATTTCCTTGGCTTCACCCGACAACAAGTCTTATGGAAGAACAACCAAATCCTTCAAAAGAACCTGCTCCAACACCTGAACCTAAGCAATTAGAGCCTTTCCCAACAACATTAGTCACGGCATCCATAGTATCAATAGCTGTTATAGGCATAGGGTTACTGGTTTACTTCAAGAAACGCAAGCGGTAAGCATTGAGTAATTTTGTTTTTTGCGAGTGGTTGCCAGACAGTGACAGGGTGACAGACTGACATTAGGCACGTGTGTGTGGGTGAGTGTGAGTAAGAGTACGTTCGTATGCGTTTGAGAGAGGAGAGAGAGGAGAGAGAGAAAAAAAAGATTAAAATTTAATCCATACTTTTCCTTGCGAAATATGCGAAACCGAAAACTGCTTATGCACCGCCGCATCAGATAAGGGATAGATGGAAACAATGTTTCCCGCCTATAAGAAATTAAATTCTTCGAATTATAAAATTTTTAGAGGTAGAAAGAAATGACAACGAAAAAATCCAAAGCAAATAGCATAACACACACAACAGACTTCAAATATAGACTCAAAGAGGTCCAAAAGAAAAGTCAAAGACCCAACAAAAGAATTGAGACATTTTTACCTATTTCGAATGAAGAGGCACCCAAAAAATAACCAATGATAGTAAATAATTGATGTTTCCTTTTCTCTGAATTTACTGTTAGGACGCCACCAATATCTAAAGGGTGGATTAAAATTCAATTTAAAAAAAGTCTATGGCTTGGAAACAGTCAAGTAGTTGTTGTTCATTTTGCATGACAAATCTCTTTTTCTTACAAATAGTGCAATTGCGGAACGGTCATAATCGCCTCTAATCTGCAATCGATATCTGTCTGGTTCATTGTGTTCAATAAGAACTAACCGGGGATTAACGAGATTGTTAGCGCCTAATTCATTTAATAAAACTGTTGCCTCTTCTTTCTTCATTTGCTTTTCCACACTTCGACTATGAGCCGTAGAAGATTAAGATTGCGCAATTGAATCAAAAAAACTAACGGACTGATTCTGACAAATAGAAGTATAGATAATTATTTGATAAGATATAAAGAAGGTTTATGGGTCTTGGTTTAGTTGGTTGGGTTAAATTTTAGGTTCCAGGTGGTGTTCGCATTCTTCAAATCTGCAGCTTTGGCATTTCTTTGAATTATTATGGTGTTCGGGCTCAAGTTTCCCCAGAGCCAACAAAGCAAATCTTTGGATCTTTTCATTCAAGAAATCTTCTGCTTCTTTGGTCTGGTAGCCTTGAAAGATCTTGATGCTCTCCAAAGTCACCTTATCTTTTATGTTAATTATCCACGCCTTCTTCTCACAGCAAACCTCAAAATACTCCTTTTCTTCCAAAGATCCGGTTTCATTAAAATTCGAATTCAAATACAGTAGAGTTTGGAGTTTCTGGTTATCAAACGGTTCAAACTGGTTGTGGTATTTGGGTTTGGTGGCTGGAAACTTGGAGTCTTCAACGATGAGTGTCCCGTTGCTTCGCATAACCTTATCAGCTCGCCCATAGAGTAAAAGCGAAACCCTCTCTGCCCCAAACCAGAGTTCCCTCAGAAAACGTGTAAAGAGTCCTTCCCGGGCAAACTCTATATCCTTAGATAAATCCGCAAGCGCCTCGGGCGTAACAGGTTCAAATGTGAAGTGTTCTTTTTCGTAAACTTCTTCTTTCTCATGTGATTTGACGCCGTCGATTGTAATTTGCGTGTCAGGTGGCTTAATTCCTTTCAAATAATGTTTTACTCTAATTTCACAGTAGCCCATGCAAGCGCAGAAATCAGAAACCGACGATTTAACAACAAAATTACCATCTGACGCTTGCTTTATCTCTATCATAACCTAACAAACCACATAGAGATTAAAAGCCATTAAGTCCAATTCAAAATAGCGTTCTGTAAAGAAACAGACGATTAATTGGTAGGAGAAGAAGTGCTATTTTTTCAATCTTCTTCTTTTAAGACAAGGTCAAATAAAAGAACAACAATAGGATGGACAATTGTTAAATAAAAATCAATTGTTCATACTATACATTATATTTGGTGAAACGATTGGGTCTTTCTAATCCAGTCCTAGTCGGAAGAAATAATGAACTAAGCACTTTGAACAAGACCTTAGATTCCGTTCTGGAGGCTAATGGACAGACAATCGTTATTTCTGGAGAAGCAGGAAGCGGAAAGACTAGACGGGTTAATGAGTTTGTCGAAATTGCTCGCAAGAAAGAAATTAACGTTTTGTTGGGACGGTGTTTGAGTAATGCCGGCGTTCCTTATTTTCCGTTAATTGAAGCATTTAGCGCAGTTTATCCGAATACGGAAGAATTACTTTCTGCTATGCCGAAGGTTAAGGGTCAAATCGATGGAATAGTGTCTCTTCAAAATAGTGAATATACAGGCGAGGTGAGGTCCCCTCAAGCTTGGATGGATTTAACGTTTGCATCAGTTAACTAAGGAATTACTAAATTTGTCTACTAGAAAGCCTGTTGTTTTGGTTCTTGAAGATATTCATTGGGCTGATTCTGCATCGTTGGCATTACTTCATTATATTTCTCGGTTTGTCAATTCTGAGAGGATTTTTGTTCTGGCCACATTTAGGAGTGAGAGTTTAAGTTTTGATTTACAAGGGCAACCTTCATCGCTTGTTGAAACGCTCCGAGCGATGGGTCGAGAGGATCTATATCGGGAAATCAAGTTGCCGAGCCTTAATGCATATGAGGTTGGAGTGTTAGCATCCAGTATGTTAGGAGGCCAAATACAACCTACTTTTTTGGAAAAATTATCATTTGAAAGTCAGGGTAATGCTCTTTTTGTTGTTGAATCCTTAAGGACATTGGGTAATGAGGGTAGTCTCATTCAAGAAAATGGTGAATGGCGTCCCTCCACCGATAGAATAGTAATTCCCTTAAAAGTTATAATTCCCTTAAAAGTTAAAGATATAATTTTGCAAAGAGTCAGCAGTTTAAAGCTTAAACACAGAAAGATACTGGATGTTGCTTCTGTTCTTGGAGAAAAGTTTGATTTTAAGTTGATTGCGTCTGTGCTGGGTCAGGAGCAAATTCAGATTTTAGAAAAACTGAATTCAATATCTAAAACAACTTTGCGGATAAAGTTTGAAGATGGCTCTTACTCGTTTGACCACGCGAAGTCCCAGGAAATAATCTACGATGAATTGCCAATACCGTTGAAGTCTGGTTACCATCTTTTAATTGCTGAGAGATTGGAAACCCTCAGTAAGAACCAGAAAAAAAGTATCGCTAGTCATTTATCGTTCCACTACGAAAAAGCTGGAAATGGCCCCAAAACATTGGAGTATTCTTTGCGGGCAGGTAAAGAGGCTTTAGCAAAATTCAGTAACCTGGAAGCGAAGAAATTTTTCTCATATGTTTTGGATATTTCAGAGGAAAAGGAACAGTACTTAGATGAACGTGCTTCAGCAATTGAAGGATTGGGAGACGCATTTTTTGCCACAGGTGAGTTCCGTGAAGCACAAAAAATGTTCAATCATCTTTTGTATAGTACCGAGAAAGGAGTAGTAAAGCTGCGAGCACTACGAAAATCAGTGGCATCATCGCGATGGCTTGGAGATTTTGCCCATTCGCTAGAATTATCCAAAGAAGCAGACGACCTCGTGGAATTTGGTCGATTAGAATACGCACGACTACTTCTGAACAAAGCAGCAGCCATGGGCTCATTTGGAAATTCAAAAGAAACGTTGAAATGTTTAGAAAATGCATTAGCTGTTTTTGAAGAAGAAAACTCATTAGCAGATTTAGCCCAAGCGCTAAATGAAAGTGCTAGCCTCTACCAAACTGAGGGCTATCCTGAAAAAGCCATTGTAGTTGTTAAGCGTGCTATTGCATTGAACGAGGAAATTGGAGATTTTCGTGGGCAAGTGGATGCTTATTTTTATGCTGGTCAAGTGTTCTTCAATTATAGACTGTTTAGTGAAGCGTGAGCGTGTTTTGGCAAGGCATTCGAGATCAGTGAGAAGATTGGGTACATTTATAGAACTGGTTGGGCTGCTGTTTATTCGGCTATAACCCTGGATATTTTGGGTGAATTAGAGGCGGCAGTTACCCAGAATCTTCTAGCGAATAAATATGCGGAAAAGACTGACTCTCATTATATCCAAAGCCAGAGTTTGGCTAGTCTTTTGGCTTTATACTCTAAACTTGGCGATTTGGAAAACGCTGAAAAGCACTACGTTGAAATTAAGCGCCTATTTCCTGACGAGTCTAAAGTCGGGAGCAAACTTGGCTATGCCGCCATGATTAAAGCCAAGGCGCTGTTCTTTGCTGCGAAGAAGGATTGGGAAAAGAGCAATACGCTTTTTGATTTGAGTCTTGACCTCTTAAAAGGTGCACTTTTCGCAAGAGCTTTTGAAGCAACGATGAGGATAGATTATGCTTCAACTTTGGATAAACAAGGTCGATCTTCAGATGCCGAGGTTCAAAGGGCAAAAAGCCTGATGTTTACTAAGAAAATTGATAGTCAATTTAGATATTTTGATTTAGAGCCATCTTTGATGCTAAAGAAAGAAAGTTCGGTTGGGGACGAATTTGAAGTATGGCTTGAAATAGTTAACGTTTCAAGATGTAACGGATTTCTTATCGCAGTTGATAACCTGTATTCTCCCAGCTTTAGCGTCTCTAAGATGCCTACTAATTATGTTTTGGCAAAAGGTTCCATAGAGTTCAGAAAACAGTCTATATCGCCTTTCCAAATGTTAACAATTAAATTTTCGCTATACGCAACCAAAGAAGGTGTCTACAGTTTTTCTCCGAAGATCGTCTATATAGACGAGACTGGGAATTGTAAAACTTGCGTGCCCAAAGTGGTCACTATAAAAATATCTCCAGTTGATCAATTGAAAGAGAGTCCAAGTGAAAAGGCAATTTCCATTCTTCCTGTCAATGCGCTTTCTGAGTCTAAAGAAGTCTCAGCAGTGGGATTTGAATTTAAGAGCGAGGCTTCGAGGAAAGTATTCGACTTTTTGGTCAGTTCTTTTGTTGAGGACTACATGCGGTTGAGATTGCCTATGGAAAAGTCGGGTTGGAGGACATCGATGGATGTAGTTAAACATGGAAAGGTGCCTGCTTCAGCTGTATATGGACGAAAAGGTCGGTCGGGAAAAGTCATTTGTGAGTTGCAACGCAGAGGTCTAGTTGAGACACGCTTTTTCCCAGGAGAACGTGGTCGTGGAGGCAATATTATGAAGCTTCGGATTTGTTATGAAAAGGAACCTATGAAACGTCAAATTGATCTTAGGTAGCTAAAGACAAAAAATAAATAGCTCATTTTTGAACGTTTTCTGCTATTTTGAGTTTGTAATAGCTTCTGTGAGTTTAAATCAGCTGATTCTAATTTTAAAACCTAATTTAAGCTTGAATAATCTTTAATAAGATTATTAGTTCCTGATTTCAGGCTTTTCTTGGTGCTAAAAAAAGCTATCTATTTTTTGTCATATTATGGGTTTAGTAGAGGTGAAAGAAATGAATAAAAAAATCATTACAATCACGATTATGTTCCTGTTGCTTGTCATGTTGGCAACGCCTGTTCTTGCAATCGGACCAGACAACGCAGTTGACAAAAATCCGAATGCTTTTGCGACTAATAAGGGCAAAAATAGTCTTACAGAACTTTGGCTTCCAAGCGGAGTAATGAATGAATGGATAAATCCTCCGATTGCTCACCAATCAGGAAGAGCTCAAATGTTGAGTGCAACCAATGCAGAAAAACCACAAGCTATTGACGCGACAATACCACCTATGATATTTACCGTTCCAGAAAATACGTGGGTTTACTATTCTAATTCAATGATCGGACTGTTTCTTATGGGCATGAAGATGGATCCATCAAGAGCAAATTCATATCCTGATGGCGTATACATGAGAATGATTTTCGTTGGATGATAAATAATACAGGTGCACGACGTTATTAAGAAAACCAACTTTTCCTTTTCTTAGTTTTTACCTTGAGTGAACGGTGAAAGCTATAAAAGCCTAGAACGGCGACAAATAGAATGATCCATCGATAACTAAGAGTAGGATTATTTTTCTGTAATGTTTTATCTTTCCCAAGTTGTGGTCGATCCTAAAAAAATCAAGATTTTCCGAAGTCTCTACAAAGGTTTGCTTATAAAAATCGATTTTTCCCGAATAGCAATTTTTTCTTCTTTCAAGATAACGTCTGCGCTACCAAAATAACAACAACAAACTGGAATTTTGGCGTGTTGTTGTTCTCCCAATGAAATAGGGTTTATTTAAGTCTATGAAAGATCAACAGCTTTAAAAAAAATTGTTGTTGTTCTGGTTCTTATTTTGTGTGCGCAAGATATATATTATATCTTAATATTCTTGCAATCAAACGGTGGCCCAATTGGAAAGCAATCAACAAGTCGCAAAAAAAAACATTCTTAGCAAAAAACTAATCGCAATAATTTTAGTAGCTGTCGTAGCAATTGCAACAGTCGCCTCTGCTGCGGCGATTTTAACAGCAAGCAACAAAACACCCAATACCCAAACTAACAATCAAAATAGCATAATAGATAACCAGAATACCCCGCAATCTTGGATCAAAAAGGGCGCTTATGCCACTTATGCAGGCCAAGCTGAAATCCTATCCATGAGCATCACCTTCAACGCAAAAATGGAAATCGTTGATGTCAACCAAACGCACATACAAATATCAACCGACTACAACATGTCAACACCTTTCGGTGCAACAGAAAACACAACCACAACCTGGGTAAGCAGAGAAAACATGAATTTCCAACCTGAAAACCTACCACTAAACAACTCATACACCGCACAAATAACTATACCAAACCTTGGAACAAGAACCTGCACCGTCTACGAATACAGCAGCCAAGGAATGAGCGCAGCATACTATGTTGACAACACCGTCCAATGGCCAATCAAAATGGTAATGACCTCACCAACAGTTCAAGGACAATCTTACAACATGGACATAAACCTGGTAGACATAAACATACCCGGCCTCTAAAAATTGGGCCAGCAAAGTAGCGCCTTAATTTTCTTATTTCCCCTGATTTGTAGCTATGGACCTTCTTGAATTTAGCTAAAATGGTACCGACAGCGAATGTTTATGCTTTATCTTTGGCGGTTGACCTTGCTACCCACTAAAGCTTAATAAAGAAAAAACTGCTCCAACAGAATTAGAATTCTTTTTTTCCATCAATAAACCGAACTTCTCTAATTAAAGAAGAAGAACGGGTGATTTCCTGCGGGCATGTTTTTCTTCTTCTTTCCAACAAAGACAAAACGCTCACGTAACTAAAAGAGAAGACACAATCTCTGCCCACAGCGCTGTCTTCTTCTTTCAATAATAACTCATAGCCCTGTTTCAATGGTTGAAGGGGAATGCCCCGCCCGGATCTTTTTTCGATAAATGAACAACAGCTCCCCAAAATCTTGCTTGTCGTTCTTCTTTCCCGTTTTGGCAGTCGAGCGTACCGGATAGGCTTACACTGTGAAAGTTGGTTCAGTTAAGAACTCGAGAACAATCCGTAGACGAAAAATAACAAAAATAATTGAAGTTGCCAGTTGGTTAATAAGTGGGTTAATACTACTTTTACCACCTGTGATGTGATGTGACCGCTGAGCTTAAAGCAGTGAAAATCAGCAAAGAAACATATTCCGAATTGTGCGCTATCGCAGGCGAATTACAAATCAAAAGAAAACGACCTGTATCGATGGATGAAGCAATGAAATACATAATACGGCGAAGCAGAAAAGGAAAAAAGATTTCTGATCTAGCAGGTTCATGGAGTATGAATGATACTGAAGCAAAAGAAGTCAAAGAGTCAATTGCCAGGGCATGGGAAACATGGAAACCGTAAAAACAGTCATCGATACCGACCTCTTAATTGACCTGCTAAGAAACCAGAAACAAGCAACAGCCTTCATCACCAAGCTTGAAGAAAAAAACTACATTTTGGCAACCACTGCAGTCAATATCTTTGAACTCCATCATGGAGCACATAAATCTCAGGAAAGCGAAAAAAATCTTCAAGCAATCCACGTACTCATAAGAAGGTTATCTATTCTTCCATTTACATCAAAAGCTGCCCAAAAAGCAGGCCACATATACGCACAACTAGAGCTTCAAGGACAACCGATTGGACTAAGAGACACCCTCATCGCTGCCATCGCCCTAACGAGGGAATACAGTGTCGCCACACGCAACCAAGCGCACTTCAGCAGGATTTCTGACTTAGAAATCATTACACCATAAAGCCCAATCGTTGATTTTATCCTTTTAATCGTAAAGAACTAAAATTTTCAAATCTAAGAGGAAACGGATGGACGACAAGAAGTGACTAAGCGCACAACTACCAAAGAAGATGTTTACAAAGACTACGGCATGTTCAGCGGTGTCAAAAGTAGGTTAAAAACCAAAACACGAAGACCCCCAAAGAAACTAAAACAGTGTTCCAAATGCGGCAGAGTAGGCGACGCAATGACGAAACATTCACTCACAGGCGAACATAAGCCACCTTTCATATGGCTGTGCAGACAACCGTGCCACGACGAAGTGCACAAGTTTGGCATAAAAATGACTAAAGAAGAAAAAGCAGCACTAAAGCGGCAGCCACCATGCAGCGTACAATTTCCCACAAAAGACAACATTGCCAATCCATATACAAAACTAATTGAGCCTGAATCGCTGGAAGGGGAAAAATTCAAGCAGTCATTCAAGCGAATAAACTCTGAAAATGAAGAAACATAATAAAAAAGCTGAAAAACAAGTAAATCAATTAAACACGTTACCGATAGGTCTACACCTAGAAAGTCGGTGCAGTCGGGAACTCGAGAACTAACTGGTAGAAGAAGAAAAAATTGGCGTTTTTTGGAAAATTAGGTTTTTTCTTCTTCCTCTTTTCTTTTTTAGTGTTTAAGGTTTGTTTTGCTGCTTATCATCCGTTCTGCGTACGCATTGGCTTCTATGTTGGCTTCGTCGAATTCCATTCCAGCCCTGAGGTTACGGAGAACTCGTCAAAGCTATTGTGCCAATGCCTAACATGGTGTCTGCGGAGTAGCGTTGAGGCGCGTTTTTGAGGGATCTTGCCTTGACAGTACCATTCAAAGGGAGGGTAGCCATTGGGAGCTCTGATTGCGGTTTGGCAGGTTTCGCAGAAGAATTCAACTTCGTCTCTGGCTTTCTTTCTGGCTACTACAACTGTTCTCTTGGCATTATTTGCCTGCAACTCTAGTGGTGAAAATCTTGGGTACGATCTTAGTCGATTAAGGTTCTGTTCTATCTCGGCGCGGTAGAGCATAACAGCCAAAGGTCCGCTTTTGTTATGAGGATTTGGGGCTCGAAGCTGCTGAAGGACGCCATCACTTAAAGCACACTCGATTTGCCATTTTGTCAACTTGAATTCTCGGATAGCCGTTGTCAAGTAGCATTTTTTGTATTGAGTTGTAGAAGAACCCTTTTCGTTCTGGCTTTCATCCTGCGCAGAATTAGTAGCCATGATATTAAAATGCGCATCTTTAAGCATAAAAGCCCTTCCACCTGCAAGCTTAAAAGAATAAGCAAGTTTGGGCTCGCAGGGTTTCTGTGATAGGAGAGTATGACAAAAGAGTAGAATAACAAACCATCTCCAACTTTTTCTGTTCCTGTAAATAGTTGGTTAAAACGCAAGCCTTCCAACATCAAATTATTTGTCTTTTTTTGAGCTGCATCTATTTCTTTTTGTATTTCCTTGTTAGACATCTTGAGGTCTTTTTTTTATCCATCTCTTGGAAGATATGAGCCCATTCTTTCTTTATCCCAAAATTTGAATATACTGCGGGGCTGGAGAAGTTGCTGCTGCTGATGCTGCAACTGCATTCTGCACACCGGTTGCAACAACTATCATATTTTGAGAAGGGTGAACTCAGGAAAAGCTTATTCCTCTTTTGAGCCAATTTGCGAAGAAGGCAACAAAGGACATGTTAAATGCTTCAAAGGCTAAAGAACATGCAGCCTTACCCCGAGAAATTGAAGATGTTAAGATAGAACTGGAAGAATAGAAAAATGTTTGATCTTAAGAAGAACATTGCCCAAGAGCTTGCGTACCTTATAGTCCAGAATGAGATAACAAAGATAAGCGAGCTGCACAAAAGAATACGAGTTCTCTATAGGCGAAATGGAATCCCAACTTTCGGTGGCTACATTGTCTTTGAAAAAGCCTTCATTTTCGTTGCAGCTAAGCATATTTTTCAAATAGATCTTTCCAAGTCTAAACTATTCCATGACCTCTCTGAGTCGGAAAAAATTTATCATGGATTACTTCAAGATTCCAGGTTGTTCTCGCTCACGCCAGGTTTAAATGAGAGAGGATTAATGCGACTTTTCTTCCTCAACATCAACCATGCCGAATGCAACATTACAAGCAATGAAGATTTGAAAAGAGTGAATATACTGTTGGCTAAACACGCACAAGCCATGGATGAATTTAAACATACAATCCGAATGTACGTTGGATACAGAATAATGCAAGATATAATCGACAGAAAAATCATAAACGCACAAGAAAAAGAGATTGAAAAAATACACCTCTCTGACTATTTTGTTGTTCCTGCACCTTCAGATGAAGAAATTCTCAGAACGTTTGGATGGCGCAAACTTCCAGTTGCCGATGAAACATTAGCCAACATATTCCACGTTATCCAAGATAAACCCTAAAGCGCATAGCAACTCAGTTAGTAGTCGTCCCAGCATTCCCAGCACATAACATCGTATTGTTCATAATCTTCTTTGGTTATTTCTCGACCGCAAACCTGGCCGGATAAAAATTGCCATAGGTTGGACTAATTCCGTTAGCAAAAAATGGGAAGCCTAATTTGTTAGTGGTTCGGTCGCTTTGGATATGTCTAAGAACATAACTTTCTGGTCTCTTCCTTCCTGCTTTGGAAGCAACACAAAACAATATCTTAAGTAAAATCCCAGCGCAGATTTTAGGGCATTTACAAACATGAACCTGCATCCAATTATCTTCGAGAACCTTAAAGCTCGGTCCAAGCAAAAATCGCAAATGAATGTGCCTACGTCTTGACCTTGAAGTTCTTCGCAGATAGCTGTCCAATCAAGAGCGCAGGGTAATTCTCAACTTTAGATTGAGGTCTATGCTTTGCTTCCATTTTTTCCCTTTTCAAGTCTGCCATTGATAATGCAGCAAACCCAACTAATTCCTGGTCATGCATGAAAAGGTAGGTTACACCGAGGCGTTCTTTCTGAAAATCCAACGCTTCCTTTTGTATAAACTCATCCATGTCTTTAACGCCGCAACTAAAGCTACTAACGTCGTCAATTTGGTCCAAAATCTTTGGCGGAGACAAGTCTTTAGCAGTTATCCTGTTAGCGCTCATATAGACGTTGTATTATAACGGACAATTCTTAAAAGTTTTCTTTACTCGCTTGAGACGCTCCGCATCTTTTTTTGATGACTTCCGCTTCATTTCTTTCTCCATGTAGCCCACTGCTCTGCATTTAACGCAGGTATTGGTTTTGGAAGAACATTACTCACCATCAAACTATGTTCAATATTAGTGAATATTCACCATAATTCACCAATATTCACTGAATAGCTAATGCGGTATGGATGATAAAAAAAAATATGGTTTATTTACCCTAAATTGCCAGTTAAGTCTGCAGAAAATGCGGTAAAGAATTATACCTCGACGGGTTGCCCATATTTAGGTAAAACAATTTTTCCTCCAAACAATGCTTCAAAGATCTCACAATGTTCGGTGTGTATGGGAATTATTTTTGCTGCATTAATTCTCTGTATTAGTTCTGTGAGTTCTGGTTTGGAAGCATGCCCGGAAACGTGTCTTCGCACGAAATTTTTTTGGTCCTTTTTCATTTCGTAGTCATAGTTAACATGGAAAAAGTCCAGCCAATTCACCATTTTAGCTTCGTCTATCTCCATTTCTTCGCTGAAGGGTTCAGTTGACGCAGAAATATACCGGGTCTTATGGTTGCTGTCGAGTTGGATTATGTCGAAGAGTTCGTTTGCGTCCCAATACGAAAACATCAAAACGTATTCTGTGGGGCTTTGTCTAATTTGGAAGGCTTTAACGCCGTTATCTAAATGATGCATCGATAGAGAGTAGAGATCTTGGTAATCGTATGGTTCTCCATCGCTTGTGGAAGGCAATGGGTTTTTGGGGTTGTTTGGGTTGCCGCCTACGCCTAGTCTTTCTGCCACGCGTATGATGTTTCTATCGTCTTGGGCGATGTTTCTTCCGTGGTAGTGTAGGTAGCCCATTTTGTATTTGTCGTAGTCTGCTTTTGAGTAGAGGAGATCGCCTTCCCGTTTCAAGTAGACCTTGAGGTTAGGTATTGTTCGTGGATCTGGGTACTCGGATGGGAAATTGTTGTGCATTTCATAGAGAAGGTACGCAAGTTTGGCATTGATTATGAGTGTGCGGCCGTTTTCTTTTGCTGCTTGGTGGATGGTGTTGAAGCGTGAAAGATCCTTCCAACCAAAGTTAATGAGAACTAACCCTTCAGAGCACCCAATGTCAGCGCTTATGTCTCTTCCAACAGCTTCTTCGGTTATTACTTCATCCGTTCCGATCCGGGTTCCTTCTGTAATCAAAACATCAACCGGACCACCAATCGAGCCGACATATTCATCAATTGACACTTCGCCAGCGCCATGAAACCTCACATCCCAGTATAGAGGATGCGTTTGCTATCTGGAAGAGTAAGCAAAACTGAACACGCACCTGGGACAGAGTGCCCGACTGGAATCAGCTTGTACTTAATGCCCCTGATCTGCCCCTCAGAAGCCGTGTTAAAGGTTCGGTACTGAGGCGCTATGTCGTAAGTGAATTTAAATTTAGTTTTGGGATCTTCAATAATTGGGTGCGCCTCTTCTTTTTCTTCACTACATGCGCATTCTCCTGGACAGAGGGTTTTAAACAAGGGAGCTTTTTGTTTGATGGTTACTTTCTTGGCGATTTTGAAGTATTGATCATCCACGCCTGAGACCGAAACATCCGTCATCGCTTTTGCAAGAACCTTGGTTTTTTCGGTGCAGTAAACGGGGATGCATGGATCGAGGAAGCTAACGTCTTGAATGTGGTCAAAATGAGCATGCGAAACAAAAACGCCGTCCACTGCTGGATGCCCAGGGTTGCAAGGGCAGACATCGGTGGTTTTCCAGTAATCCAATGCCTCAGTCAATGGAACTTTTTCGCTGACGGCTTCGTTCTCAAACAGAAGTGTCATATCAACCAAGTATGGCGTATAGATGCCGTCGATTTTAGGCAAAATCCCCAGCCGAAGCATATCCCGCAGAGCATTCTTGAAACGAGCCCACAAGGAACTCGGAAAAGAACTTGCCGTACTCACCCATTCTACGGCCAAAATCCAGAAGAACCGAACCATCCTCGGTTTGGAGGAGGATCTTGTTACCGCCGATTTCGTTGACTCCACCGTAGAACGTAAGCTTAGCAGTCATGGCTTATCCTGAATGCCAGTTAACGGGCAAGTTGCATTAATAATTTGCCCAATGACAAAAGAAGCGGAATCCACTGGGGGAGATAGAGAAGTTGCTGCTACTGATACAAACGAATTTTGTACATCAACTGTTGCATCTTTTAGAAAAAGAGGCGAAATCAGCAAAAGCTCAATCGAGCAGTAATTAATCTGTGCAGGTTGTCCTGGCTTCTTAGGGCTCATGGGAAAAGTTTATATGGATTTCCAATTAACCTGAAACTAGGAAAACTCGGTGATTTTTGATGAACAAAAAGACAATATACATTATTGTAGCGGTTTTAGTCGTTGTTATTATCATTGCTGGCGCTGCTGCATACATATTAATGAATAATAATGGAGGCGGCGGAACAAACGCTACGCCTACACCTGCCCCAACTTCTGTTCCAACAGTCGTGGGCGCAAGTACTCTACAGATCAATGTTAACGAAACTGGTAGTGCGGGAACAGTAACTTACATGTTTTCAGCTAAAAACCTTAATACTTCAACTCTTGTCGTAAGGATGGACATCCCGGGCGGTTCAGCCGGTAACTACACCTACATTGTCGATACAGGTGCCCAAAAAGCCTACAGCAGTTTTGATAATGGTGCAACATGGACTTTGGATGATTGGCCTACTGATTATTCAATGGTGGTTACACCATTCAACGACTACGTAACTCACCTAGCCGACAACTGGAATGGCAGTGACTTGACCTATACGTACACCTCAAGTACCGGAACTATCCTAATCTATGATATCTGCCCGAACCCCACTCTCCCCGATTCACTTTTCGCAACCAGCTAAACAAACCACTACAATGTTGGCTTTTAAACCAACTATCCCTTTTTTTGAAATGAGACTAAAGTAATAGAAAAACAAAGAATTTTTATCAACCTTCAGTGGTGGTAGAGGCGCTAGAAGTTAAGTAAACGCAACGCTAACGAAACAAAACAAGCTCTTGACACTAAGGAGTTGATGGGCGAAATACTGCTTACAGCAACTGAGCGTGTTAATGCCGAGACTACCTGTGGACTAACTCTATTTTGCAATGCCGAATCTTCGATATCGTCTAACCAGCACATAAGCAAAGTCATTGCTTTGACACCCTCATATAAAGACAAGGTTAGCAGTGCAGTCTGATTTTATTTGCACTTCTTCTTACAGTTGTTTTGGTTGTTTGTTAGTTTAGGCTTCTGGGGTTCTGCTAAAAAAGAAATACTAGTATCCACTAATAGGTTTCTATGCGATTACTCTTTAAAGAAGCCATCCAGACTTGTTTCGATCCATCAAACGACCGCTTAAATAAACTAAATACATGGGTTGATAACTCAAACTCGGCAAGAACAGCTACAAACTTGGCGGCTTACCCAAACCAATACGACAAAGCAGAAGAACTCATAACCTTCTACACCTTTGCGCCCTTAGTGTTAAGCTTGAACAGAGTAGGTTTAGTCAACAGAATCCTATCCTTAGCAAAAGTAAGCGCATACGAAGAAAACGTCGTAGATATCGCATTGGAAAAGCAATACAAATCACCAAAAGGATACCTCAAATGGATAAAAGATGAAGTGAAAAATCATCCTGTAAAATACATCAGAGACAAAGCCAACGCACATAGGTTAAATCAACCGTTGGAGTCAAACACTCATGTCGACGCATTCATTGAAACTGATAAGTTGCTAATCTTCTTTGAAATCAAGTTCACCTCAGACATCGTATATGATACCGCATTTAACCCTTCCAGAAACCAGCTGGCAAGACTCATAGATGTCGGATTAGAAGTCAACGAACATAATGGAAAAGAAGTTCTAGTTATTCTATCAACTCCTCGCGGATTCTTCGAAAAGAAAAGCAGACTCTACTACTACAAAATCAGCGAATATACCAACCCAGAGAAGATACGGGAAGACATTGAGTGGAGAACCCTCTCAACTATTAGAGATAATGTTTTAGCAATAAGATGGATTGCCCTCGAAGACCTCATAGAGATTCTCTACGAAGATTTTGAACATAAAGACAAGAAAGAAGCCTTAGAGTTCTTCAAAGAGAGAAACCTACTCTCAGAAGCAACAAAGTCTTAAATTCCTTTAGCAAAGAAAAGAGCATTGAGGGGTAGAATTGAAGAAGTGCGGTTTATGTGGGGAAGAAATCAAAGATGACAAATACTTTACGATTTATCAGTGTAAGGGAACGGAGAGCAGACTTGTTCTGGTAGCTTGTGAAAGAGACTTCAACGACAAGGCCTACCGAGAAATAATCATGAAAATCGCAAGTATGTAAAAGAAGCCATAATAGTCAATAAAGTGAAGAGAAACACCATGGGAATCATCAATTCATTTCTTGCGCGGTTACTAAAAGCAAGTCCTTTTCCATCTGAATCCCTTGACAACATAGCAGAGACAATGCATGTATCCAGAGTTTTGAAAAAAACCAAGTTAGATCGGTATTACAAGGCGAGGTTGCGGGTAGCGGTATGGCTTTCTTAGACAGAATCTTCTTTGATACCAACTATTTCAATACGCTATTACCTGATGAGGTGCTAGCTGTTGCAGCGCATGAGTTAACGCACCTAAAAAAAAGACATGGAACAAAAAAGTTCTTTCGATTAACCGTTCCTTCAGCGACAATTGGAGTTCTGATGGGTTTCATTGTGTTTTTCAACTTTACAGCAATAAATGCCATGCCACTTGTCGGCAGTTTAGGAAAAGTCGTGTCCAGTTTGCTTGCAACCTTATTCTTCGGTTTTTTTGGTTTAGTTGCCGCTTTATTCGCTAACGCAAAATGGCTCCGAAACCAAGAGACAGAATGCGACCTCAGCTCAGTAAAATACCTAAACGGCGAACCAATGATAACAGCTATGATCAAGCTAAACAACCTGCGGCCCCAAAGAAATACACGCATAGAACGGGTCCTACCCAAACTCTACCCAACAATTGAACAAAGAATAAACGATATCAGGGCAGCAGCCGAGAACAAAAAGAAACAAAGCGTAACGGCTAATACATCACCTAATTGATATGGGCTTAAGAACAAAGACAAAACAGAGAATAACCAAAAAAGCTTATTTCTGTTTGAACAAGGCTTGCAAGACTTGTGCAGACGTGAAGAGAGCTCTATTTCCCTCGATCTGGTAAGATATTCTGAGGGCTTTGATGATTTCTTCTTTTGTTGCACCCATTTTGAGGGCTCTATGCCCAATAGCGATTGCTCCCTGTAAGGCTCCATGTTCCACATCTATTGCTAAAGCAATGAGTAGTTTGAACTTAACGGATAATGCTCCTTCAGAATAAGTTAAACCTTGCAGTTTTTCATATTGTTCTATGAGTTTTGGATCAAAATCTTTGTAAGCGTCAAGTGGATTCGAAGACATAATTTCACCAAAGTAGGTTAGTTTTGAGAAAATAAAAGGATATCTTCTTTGACAGTATTACTGTCTTGTAGATGTTTTGGCAATATAGAGTCATTTCAACTACAACAAGGATCAATGCTCCAATTTACTTCAAACTATTCTCAAGAATCTGCTCGAATCATCTTTTCTAATTAATCGGGCATATTTGGGAAAGGGGTATTAAGGCATAGCTTCTAATTTTAGATTAATGAAATTCAAGCATCTAACATTTCTTCTTATTCTTGTTATTATTCTACCTCTTTTCATAAACTATAGTCTAACAGCCAAAGGGGTTAACGCTCAGACTTCTTCAAGCGTTTATGTGGGTGTGGATGTTGCTTTTGAGAGTGTTGCTGACACTGAGCAGGTGATCGATAATCTTAGTTCGTTTACTAATTTCTTGGTAATTGGATGTACTGGAAACTACAATGAAACAAGGCTTACTATCATAAGCCAATATGCTTACCATAAGGGTTTGACTTTCATAGTTTATACTGATGACACAAGATATCCCTCGAAAACGTGGCTTAGTGATGCACAGAAATGGGGAAGCAGTTTTTTGGGGATTTATTTCTATGATGAACCAGGCGGAAAACAACTTGACCAATCAAATTACCCGTTAGTTACAAAAGCATACAATTACAGTGATGCATCAAACGAATATGTTAGTCTTCTAAGTTGGTGGCTAAAGGATGGCCCCCGATCAATGGCTCAAAGTTTCGGAACATCAAACTATCAATTGTTTACTTCAGATTATTCGCTTTACTGGTATGATTATTTGGGTGGTTACGACACAGTTTTTGCAGAGTTTGCCCAAAACTACAGTCGAGAACTAAACATCGACCTCTGCAGAGGTGCAGCTACAGCTCAAGGCAAAGATTGGGGGGTTATGATAACTCATTCATCTTCTGATTTTCCATATTTGGAGTCGGGTCCGGATCTCTATAAGGATATGGTGTTTGCCTATGAGAATGGAGCAAAATACATAGTAATTTTTGACAGCGATCCAAACTGGACACGAGACATCCTTCAACCGGACCAATTAACCGCGATGCAACAATTCTGGCAATACACCAAAAGTCACCCTCGATCTACAAGTCCAGTATCTGACAGGTCAGCGTATGTGCTGCCCCAAGATTATGCATATGGTTTTCGCTCTCCAACAGAAGATAGAATCTGGGGATTATGGAGCAACGACTCACTGACTCTGGCAGTGAGTATGAGTATGGCTTCGCTCTTCCAAATATTTGGCAAAAATCTAGATATTATTTACCCTAATATTTTGCATCCTCCCGAATCTTTAGGATACAAAATGGTGGTTTACTGGAACGACACAAGACTTATACCAATAGCAACACCGATGCCAACGTTAAGCCAGAACGCAACCACACAACCCACTCAAACCCTAAGCCTTCAACCATACAATTCCTTGCTGGTTTATACGCTTGGAGCAAGCCTTCTAATCGCCATCTCAATTAGCGTAATAGGTTTAAAATTCAAGAAAGCAAAAAATAAAAACAATTCAAAATAGCATCTATTTCTGTTTCTTTATGTCTAGGGAAGCTTCGTAGGGGAAAAATTGTTTATTAATTGAAGGGCCAACTTTTATGACGCATACCCCATCTTTGAATATTAACGGATATTCATTTACAAGTATTTTGACAAATTCTTCCAAAGCATGCGAAGCTGCTATTAACTCTGTTTTTTCCACTTCTGAAGACATATTCTTCACCTAACACAATCTACGCCAATTTTACCTTTAAGTCTATACTAATTGAAAATTTGTAAAATGGAAGGCGGGTCCAGAGTTAATGGAGATGCAAAGTGTGATGGCGAACCATCAAATGCATTCCCTCTGAACCCAATCCAATCTTGACAAATTTGACTTTAAAACTTTATGAACCCAAAATTCATTATCAAAAAGTAGCGCCGAGGTATTTTTTTGAGACTCCAGGTGCGGTAGAAATTGTTGTTGCAACTGCATTCTGCACACCGGTTGCAACAATCAGAGCTGAACCAGTACCTACAAATCTGCACTAAGTTGCACACGGGTGTTTTTGGAAGCTTTTTTCCCAAATAACATAGGGCTTTTATAATCATTGCAGAGATTGTAGGATGACCCTGAATTGCCAGTTACGTATTTGTGCAGAAAATGCGGCAAAGATTATTCTAAGAAGGAGTTTGTGCAAAGTAAATTCTGCCTGTCATGTGGTTCTTTTCTGATGCCTAATTTCAAAGTGCAAGATCTGGGAACCACGCCAACTAAATCTGATAATTCTTTCAAAGAAAAATCCGCCCTAAATAAAGCAGCTAAGAGTCTTAGGCAAAGGGTGGGCGATTCAAAAGAGTATGAGGTAGTATCTGAAACTGCTGGGGAGGAGCTTAAAAAACCTGTTTTCGAAAGTTGGATATGGAGTACTGAATACAACGATGCACTGTATCTTGAGGGCGAACTGGTTAAAAAATATCAGGACAAGAGTCTTGAAGATGCCATATCCGGCGAGGTAGTTTCAAATGAACAAGGCGAATGCTACTCTATCTCAGATTCCTGCACAAATAACTTCAAATTAGTTCCATACCAAGTAAGCCGACAGCATATCATCTCAGACTTAAAAGTCCTCTCAGGAATAGGACCTGTAAGTGAACAGACGCTAAAGCGCAAAGACTACAAAACAATAGAAGACTTACAGCGTCATCCACGCTGGAAAAAACAAGCCTGCGACTACATGAAAATTATCGATAACAAAGAAGTGGACTCGATACAGAGATGGCTTTGGCAACGGCTTCCAAAATCCCACCCACTACTTCACTATTTAGCGGGGTTCTGTCAAGACCAAGATTTTGCCATAATAGACATTGAAACTCTGGGATTATCGGAAAGACCTATCATTTTACTGGGAATAGCAAAACCAAAAAAAGACCATATTTGTACGACCCAGTTTTTGCTAAGAGACATAGGGGATGAACCCAGCGCCATCTGGTCTTTAGTTTCCCAACTTGAACCTAATTTATCGCTCATAACGTTTAATGGTAGAAGCTTTGACATTCCATACATCAAACAAAGATTAGCCTACTATGGATTAGACTCACCCTTGGATAACCCTCATTTTGATGTTCTACATTTTACCAGACGCGCTTTACGCCACAAATTATCCGATTGCAGACTGGACACTGTCGAGAAATACATCGGCATCAAAAGAGATGTAAACATACCGGGGGCATTGGTTCCGCACTTCTACGAGACTTATCTTAAAACTAAAAACGTTGGACCTTTAGTACCCATAGTTGAACATAACAAACAAGACCTGTTGACACTTGGAAGCCTCTTCTCCAAGTTGTATGAGGAATGGAACCTTTGATTGAGGAATTCATCAAGAGCATAAAACGAATGCAATCTTACAAAAAACAAATTGTGCACATAGAAAAAGTGCCTGCACAAGAAGCAAGCTTTGGCGAGTTAGAAAAGCCCCTGCCAAAAAATTTAGAAACCTGCATTCTAAATCGAAATATCAAGCTCTATTCTCACCAAGCCCAAGCCATTAACGTAGCTAGACAAGGCAAAAATGTAGTTATAGCCACACCAACAGCTTCGGGTAAAACCTTAGCGTTCAACATCCCAATCCTTGAAGCCTTAACAAAAGACCCGAAAGCAACTGCATTATACCTCTACCCAACAAAAGCCCTAACAAATGATCAACTGAAAGTTCTAAGGGAACTCGAAAAAGACATAGGAATCAAGGCTGATCCGAATGTTTACGATGGAGATACGCCTCAACGTCAAAGAGCAAGCATACGAGAAAATTCAAGAATTATCTTAACCAACCCATATGGGCTTCACCATTATCTTCCGTGGCATTACAAATGGCGAAGCTTTTTTCAAAATCTCAAATTTATAGTGATTGATGAAGCGCACGTTTACCGCGGAGTATTTGGCTCAAATGTTGCCATGCTCCTAAGACGGCTACTGCGAGTCTGCAGTTTTTATCACTCTGACCCTCAAATCATACTCTCCTCCGCTACAATCGCAAACCCCCAAGAACACGCAAAAAGACTCACCGGCAAAGACTTTGAAGTAGTATCAAAGGATGGCTCTCCTAGAGGACAAAAGTCATTTGTTTTCTGGAATCCGCCATTCTTGGACTCAACTAACACGACGCGTCGGTCAACCCATCAAGAAACCAAAGATCTCCTGACGCTAAACATCGTAAAAAATTTGCAAACCCTCTGTTTTACAACATCCAGGCAGATGGCTGAACTAATTACGCGCTGGACCAAAGAAGAACTTACAAGAAAATCAAAGTCACCCAATATTGTAACCGCTTATCGAGCAGGATACTTGCCTCAGGAACGTCGTGACATAGAAAACCGACTAAAAAACAAAAACTTGATCGGGGTAGTTTCGACCAATGCATTGGAACTGGGAATCGATATTGGCTCTCTTGACTCAGTCATTATTTCTGGCTACCCCGGAACCGTCATTTCTACTTGGCAGCAGGCGGGGCGAGCAGGCAGAACTAACTCCGATTCACTCGTCACTTTAGTTGCGTTCCAAAACCCACTTGACCAATACTTCATGAAACATCCCGACGACTTCTTTGGAAGACCCCACGAACAAGCGATCATTGATCTTCATAACCAATACATCTCTTTAGGACACATAATGTGCGCATCAAGCGAGCTGCCAATAACGGAGGCGGATAAACAATTCTTCCCCGAACTGCTCCAAAGTATTCAAGCCCTAGAAAAAGAAAACCTAATCCGAAAAACACCTCGAGGATGGGTCTATTCGGGAACGGCTAGAACAACTGAGGTTGTGGGTCTTGAAAGCATCTCCCACCAAACCGTTACTGTGACCTGCAACGGAAAGCTGCTAGAAACGCTCACCCTAAACAAAGCCTATGAAGAAGCCCATGCAGGTGCAGTTTTGCTTCATCAAGGTGAAACCTACATTGCTGAGGAACTGGACCTAAAACAGTTGGTAGCTAAAGTTAGGCAGGAAAACGTCAACTACTACACCGAGGCGCTAAAGGACGTTGATGTTGCTATCAAGAAATCTCTTGAAGAGAAGAACTGCGGAGTCAAGGTTGGGCTTGGAGAGTTAGCTATAACTGAAATCTACCATGCGTATGTTACTAAAACGTACGATAAAGTCGTCAAAAGGACTCCGCTGAGTCTTCCGCCGCTCTCTTTTTCAACAGTGGGTCTGTGGTTTATCGTTCCAGACGCAATCAGAAAGGAAATTGAGGCGCAAGGGCTGGATTTTGCAGGCGGAATCCACGCTGTTGAGCATGCGATGATCGGGATGTCACCCATTTTCGCGATGTGTGATAGGTGGGATTTAGGTGGGCTTTCTACTCCGCAGCATCCGGATACGGGGGAGGCAACGATTTTTATCTACGATGGTTTTGAGGGAGGAATCGGAATCTCAGAAAATCTTTACACAAACATTAAAGCCCTGTGGGAAAAGACTTTGCAATTAATCGATAATTGCGAGTGCCAAGACGGTTGCCCCTCATGTATTTACTCGCCAAAATGTGGAAACGAAAACAAACCGTTGGATAAGGAAGCCGCAAGTATAATATTAAAGCGGCTTCTAAAACTTAACGAACCTTCTAATTTGATGTAACAGATTAGGCAAGCTTATTTGTTCGGTTATGCCCTACTCTCACAACTATGATTCTGCAAGAACCGTTCTATGAAAGGGAAACAATCACTGTTGCAAAAGAGCTTTTGGGGAAAATCTTAGTTCACGAAAAAAGAGAAGGCACAACGGCTGGCAGGATAGTTGAAACAGAAGCTTATCGAGGACCTGAAGATCGGGCAGCCCATAGTTATGGCGGTCGTAGGACAGCTAGGAACGAAGTTATGTTTGGGCAAAAGGGGCGAGCCTACGTTTATTTCATTTACGGGTTATATTACTGCCTGAATGTAACTGCTGGCAATGTGTCGGGGAAACCGGAGGCGGTTCTTATTAGAGCCCTCGAACCTGTGGCGGGCGAGGAAATTATGGCAAAACGCCGCGGTCAACAAGTAAAATTTGCTAACTTAACAAATGGCCCAGGCAAACTATGTATGGCAATGAGTATATCAAAAGCTCAAAATAAAACAGACCTAACAGCTCAGTCACTGTTCATTGAGGATGCACTTATGGTTCCTCAAAAAGATATAGTGGAAACAACTCGTGTGGGCGTAGATTATTCTGGCGAGTGGAAAAATAAGCTCTGGCGATTCTACATTAGAAAGAACTGGTTTGTTTCTGTAAAATAAGGTTTCATAGCTACAAACTAAGCATCAATCAAAATACTTAGCCGTTTGCCGTTTGATCCTTTGAATTTTACAATGAACTCGCCAAGATCGATGTTATATTATGAAAGGTAACAAAGTAACTAACAAGACAAGAATGACACAGGCGACGGTTGCCCCAATAGTTATTGAACGGATAGCTTTTCCGCTTATTCTCGTACCCAAAGTCCTTTTCAAAGTGATATCGAAGATTCTGCCTCCGTCCAAGGGGTATATTGGTAAAGCATTGAAGATTGCAAGGTTAAAGTTGACAAACCAGATCCAAAAAAGACTGTTCGAAAATATTTGCCATTGAGGTATCGGACTTGAATAGAAAGGCGCTAAGAAATCAGAAAAGGGCACTAGACCAGAAGCCAAGGTTGGAGGAACCAAGTACACAGAGAGACGATCTAACGAGAAGGTTCTGTAACTTTCTAAGCGTTGCTCAGTAAACAAATCATAGCTACTTATTCCCATTATTGTGCGGTTACCGGATGAAGTTAGGTTAACTGTTGTGGAAAATCTATACTGCCAGTTCTCGCCCCTTGCCACCGTTACCTGAATAGTGTCTCCAGCCGTTTTAGCATCCAATATCGCTCTCAACTGAGTAGCATTGTCGATTGTTGTATTATCGATTGAAACAAAGACATCTTTTGGGCTTAGCCCAGCCGTCTGCGCTGGCAGTCCACGGGTGACATCGTTGATGTAGACACCATCGATGGCGGGAGTTAAGCTGCCAACAACTAGTAAGACACCTAAGAGACATACGGCTGCTACAACGATGTTTGCACCAACTCCACCCGCCATAACTTTTAGAGCAGGGCGAGCTTTTGCTTTCTTTATTTGCTCTTCATCCACATCAACAAAAGCACCTATGGGAACAAACAAGAAAAACAGCAAACCACTCGACTTAACATTAAACCCAACATTTCTGGCTATAACTCCATGAGCGCCTTCATGAATCACGATAGCGATTACAATTGCAATCCACCCATAGACTATCGGAAGCAAAGGGTTGATTCCGGGCAACAACAGAATTGAACCTGGCCCCAACTGCCGAACTGCTTGACCCACTCCTGGATTAGCTAATACACCGATGAGGCTGTTGACCAAGAGGTAGAGGGCGATTCCAGCAACTAATGGTACAAGTACAAGGCTTATCCACGAAAAATATCGTGACGTGCGAAAAGTCCCAAGCTTCTCGAAGATTGCTGCAAACCGTTTTGTTCTGACAATTAAAATTGGAAAATTAAATTCAATTTTAGGCTGCTTAGCATTTTGCTTTTCGCTTTCATTATTAGATGCCAATTCTACAATCGCTCGACTACTGTAAAACCTTATTACTAAAAAATAAACTTTTATCGCGAAATTAAAAAACATTTAAAGATTTGGATAATTGGTAAAAAAAAAAAATGGTTAAAGGTTCACGTGAATAATATTATGTACTTAAGTACATACACCTAAATTTTGCGACTGAGCACTTAATGCAAAAAAATACCAGTTCAATAGAACTAAGTAGTTTTATTACCTAAACGTTAAATCTACAAATCGCTAACTTGCTTTTATATCCCTGCAATGAGGTATTATCTTGGCAAAGGTAGAGTATGTTTGTAGAAAATGCGGAAAAATGATAATCACCGAACAGTTTAAGTTAAGTCGTTTCTGCCCTGATGTTAACTGTGGAACTTTACTATTTGAAAAGCCTCAGCCTAAGCATTGGCTCTTCCAATTTAACCCATCCACATACAAATGGTTAGATAGAATAAAAGAGACCCAAGAGCCCGAAGAAGAATAGAAAAAAACAAAAGAAGCTCGATGAACTGATTGCACAATCGCCCCTAACGGTTGAAACTCGAAAAATTATTCGTGCACGAGCCTCAGCACTGTATGGTTCTTTACCTAAAATTCCTAACCGAAAAGACAAGGATAAAAATAAAACTGAAAAAGAATAAAAGCGGATTTTAAAAAAATATTATTGGTTTAACAGGGAAAATATTGGTTCTTAGTGAACCACAAAGTTTGAAAGTTTAGGGCACGACTTCTGCGTCTGCACAACCACTGATTAAGTTGGTTATCTTGATTTTCACGTGTTCGTTAGCCTTAGCGTTTTTTATAAAGACTGGAAACCCTTTGATTTTAGCGATGCCTTCACCGTTTGGACTCATATCTATAACGTCAACTTCGAATTCTTCGCCAACTTCCATGGGGTAAGCAATGCCTCTGCCTCGGTTTTTGGCGTTTCTTGGAGCTCTTTTTTTGGGACTAAAAGCGTATCATCCTCGTACCGAAGTTATACAGAGTTCTATAGAATAAGGGTTTTGATAACCCTCAAAAACTACTTTCAAATTTTCGGTTTTTCAGTGTTTAAAGCATTTTCAGCCCATTGCGAATCACGCCAAAACTGCCTACCCACAGCCACTAAGTCAACTTTTCCTTCCTTCACAAGATTATCCGCAAACTCAGCCTCAACAACTCCACCAACCCCGATAACTGGCACATTTACTGCTTTTTTTATTTCGCTTGCCTGGGGGACAAAATAGCCTTTTACCTGCCGCAGTTGCCTTGGTTCACTCCCACACATGCCTCCTGACACATCAATTATGTCTACGCCCGCAGCCTCAAGCTGTTTGGCGAATATAATTGAATCTTCAATGTGGGTTCCATATGGAGCCAAATCGTCCGAGCCTAACCTGTATAGTAAAAGCCTACTACCAAGGCACGCCCGAACTTTTTCGACAACCAAAAGAGGAAAACGCATCCGCTTTTCCAAGGAACCGCCGAACTCATCCTCGCGCCTATTGAACAGGGGCGAATAGAACTGGTTTAGCAGGTAACCGTGCGCTCCATGCAATTCAACGCCATCAAACCCAGCCTTAACCACGCGTCCAGCGGCTAAAGCAAAATCTTCAGCTATTGCGTAGATTTCGTTTGTTTCCAGCATGCGGGATTTGTCTCTTGGGGAAGGTCCTGCTGGTTTGGTGCCGATCACTCTTTTGTTGGTTACGGCGCCTGCATGGGAAATCTGGACTACCGCTGGGGCGCAGACTTCGTGGAGAGCGTTTGCAAGTTTTTCAAAACCGCTTATTGCCGAGTTATCGTGGATTGCTAGTTGTTTGGGTCCTATCTTGCCATCAGGCGAAACATAGGAGTGTTCAACGATGGGTAAGCCTGTGTGGGTTGAGCGTTTAACGTAGAAGTTAATGAGGCGATTGGTTACGGCGCCTTCAAAACTTGCTCTTCCCGTTTGCATGGGCGGAAGTACAATGCGGTTTCTAAGCGTGTAAGTCTTGACTTTTAATGGCTCATTTAATCCTGGCAAACCCTAATCCCAATGCGATAATTGTTGAAAAGGAGTTATAAGAACATGCCACTTGAAATTATGCAAAAACGGGGCAGAAGCTATAGCTGAGTCTGAGAAGAAATTTTTTATACCTCATATAGTTGTCTGTCTAGTGGAATTGAAGGTTTTTTTATGAATGTAAAAGACAAAACAGCAATTGTTACAGGTGCATCTTCAGGGATAGGGTTCTCGACCGCCCAGCTGCTTTCTAAAATGGGTGCGAAAGTCGCTTTGGTTTCACGTTCGAAAGAAAAATTGGAAAAACTCGCAAAAGAAATGCCCAACTCGATAGCCGTCGCAACCGACATGTCTAAGGTTTTTGAAGTCAAACGTATGGTTAAGGAGGTTTCTGACCGATTTGGCAAAATCGACATCCTCGTCAACAATGCGGGCATCGGATACGACGCCTTAACCGAAAAAATCGACGTTGACACTTACCACTATGTTTTTGACCTGGATTTGATCGGCCCGCTTGCAGCTATGCAACAGGTTATCCCTCTAATGCGCAAGCAGGGCGGAGGCACAATCATCAACGTAAGCTCTGCCGTTGCATTAATGACTCTACCCAACAATGCACCATACGCTTCCATAAAACGAGCATTAGCAACCTTAACTTTAACCGCTAGAGAGGAACTAAAAGATGACAAAATAATTGTTAGCGTCGTCTATCCCTACATCACGCTCACCAATTTTGAACGAAACACCATCCGGGACGTCCCAGTTTCTGAGAGCGAGTTGGAACCTAGCGGTCCATTTCCGCCAGACTCAGCGGATTTTGTAGCGCAAAAAATTGTCGAAGGGATAGAGAGCGGGGAAGCGGAGATCTTTGCTCATGACTGGATAAAGAATAGGACTAGGGGAACCCCGCAATAAACTCTTCTTTCTTTGTCCATATTGCTGGTCCTCAATATACCAAGCGTTAATTGTTTACCTATAATCATCTGAGAAAAAACAGTTGTTTGTTTAATAGTCCAAAATTTAACTATACTTTTCTACGATTTGCCTAATAATATTCATGTTTCGTGTAGTTGCTTTCGTCTTTAGCTTTGATTCTAAAAAAGGGTTAGGCAACGCGCCTTCTCCGCCTCCATGTGTCACACTGAAAACTTCGGCTCCCTTAGAGGATATTACTTGTGCTGTTGATTTGGGAATGGTTAGTGGAAGCTGGAGGGGAAAAGCTGATAATGCTGTTGGGAGGAAAGTGACCAGAAAGCTTGTGCCTTCACTGGTTTGACCTTTAAAAGGGTCAAGATCAATTATGCAGTTGAGTTGGGGAATTGTGCGTATTACTACGGCGACTTCAAAACCCAGTGAGCTGCGAAGTTTTTCTTCAATTTTGGTTTTTATTTCTTGGGGGTCCGTTGAATTCGTTTCAAAAATCACGTTTCCACTCTGCTTATAAGTTGAAACATTCTGAAAACCTAGCGAGGCGAATACTTCTTGGAGTTTCTCTTTACCGACTACGTGGCCGCCAACGTTAATTCCTCTTAAGAAAGCAACAAAGCAAGGCATACATGGGCAGAGAGTAAAGACGCTTATAAAATTTGTTAGATAGACAACCGATAGAGTGGCAATCTGAAAGATAATCTTATTGCGTTGAATTGCCTTGTGGAAAAGGAGGCCTGTTTTTGGTTGTAGGTTTTTATTGTGGCTTGGCATCAATGTATAGCTATTAAAGAGGTACTGTGGGTTTGAATGGGAAACCGCTTGTCAGCATAATCAGCGCTGGCATGTCAAAATTCGGCAAACGGGAAGGCTTTTTGGCAAGGGAAATTTTCAGTGAAGCCGCATATGAAGCGTTTAGCCGCTGTCCAAAGCTGGAGCCAAAAAAAGACATAAAAGCCATGTTTATCGGGCATATGGGTGAAGCCTATGAACATCAAGGGCACACTGGAAGTGCCATTGCAGATTGGGCTGGACTCACTGGTATCCCAGCGACAAGAACTGAGGCAGCATGTGCTTCTTCAGGCGTGGCACTGCGTTCGGGGATTTACGCTGTTCTTTCTGGTCTGGCTGACGTGGTTGTTGTTGGCGGCGTCGAAAAAATGACTCATCGCACTACCGCTGAGGTGACCGAGTATTTGGCTATGGCTTCCGATTATCCGTTTGAGCAGTGGCACGGCATCACATTTCCAGGGTTGTTTGCGTTGATGGCGACGGCTCACATGCATGCTTATGGTACCACTGAGCAGCAGATTGCATTGGCAGCCGTCAAAAATCATTACCACGGCAGCATGAACCCTAAAGCTCACATTCAAAAAGAGGTTTCATTGGAGACCGTAATGGCGTCAAGGTATGTTGCGTGGCCCCTCAAACTCTACGATTGCTCCCTGATAACCGACGGTGCAAGCTGCATCATTTTAACCAAACCTGAGCTCGCTGGCAAATACACTGACCAGCCGGTCCACATCGTTGGCAGCGGACAAGCCAGCGACACCATCGGCTTATACGAACGCAAAAGCCTCACCTCACTAAAGGCCACAAAACTGGCGGCGAAAACAGCTTACGAAATGGCGCAAGTCAAACCAGAAGGTATAGACCTCGCTGAAGTTCATGATTGCTTCACCTTTGCCGAACTCATGGCATACGAAGACTTGGGTTTCTGCGAAGCTGGCAAAAGCGGCAAATTCATCGAAACCGGTGCAACACGCCTCGGCGGAAAAATTCCAGTTAACACCAGCGGCGGCTTGAAAGCCAAGGGTCACCCCGTCGGCGCAACGGGCACCGCTCAAGCATACGAAATGTATCTTCAACTAACAGGACAAGCGGGTAAACGCCAAGTGAAGGATGCTAAAGTTGGCTTAACCCACAACATCGGCGGCTCTGGAGCCACGGCGGCAATTCACATCTACAGGAGTCCACAATAATGAGTACACAAACGCCTTTCACGATTGAGCAGTTCTACAAGTTTTTGGGGCAGCAAAAGCTGATGGCTGGGAAATGCCTTAAATGCGGAAAAATCCATCTACCACCTCGCCCGATGTGCGATAACTGTTTTTCACAGCAGTTTGAATGGGTTGAGGTTTCTGGAAAAGGTAAACTGCTAACTTACACGGTTATCAGTATTGCACCTGAACAGTTCCAAGCTTTAACGCCGTACGCCGTGGGCATTGTGGAGTTGGAAAACGGCTTAAAAATTCCTGGAATGATACAGGGCACTACTCAAGAGCACCTAAAGATCGGTATGGAATTGAATTTGGATTTCAGCACTTGCAATATTCCGCAGAAGTGGCCTCAGTGGCCAAGGTACTGCTTCAAACCATAGACACTTCTGATTAAACCTCGGCTCTTTTTTTTATTTTCTTTTTCTGTAAATGGCTATTTCTTCTTTGTCGCTAAATCTAACGAACTCAAAGCCGGCTTTAACCAGTTTTTCTTCTTCGTCAATTGTTTTGGCGAGGGCTGTGTTGTATTCGTCGCTTTCAAAGGTGATTAGCTGAGTGTAAATCATTGTGTTTTCTATGCATCGGTGGCCAAGCTGTTGTTGAACGTACAGAATGTTTCGGGTTTTATGGTAGAGCATTGTGGCTCCGAAATGGCGGAAGGTATGGAGGGTTATTTGGTCTATTCTTGGGTTTCCCAGTTTTCTTGCGACGTAGTCGTCTTCTTAGAAATCGACGAGTTAAGTTAACTCACCAGTTAAGTGCCCCTTTCGCTGTCAATCTTGGCTGTTTATTGTTCAACTTTTGCTGTTCTTGTTTTTTTCTTAAGAGCTACGAACAGTAAGGCAACACCTATGACTAATGCTATGGCGATCCAAGTTGGAAACTCGGGAACTGAAGATGGAGCTTGAGGGGGTGCAGTGGTAGATGGAAGAGTTGGGGTCGTTGTTACTGTAGGTGAAGGGGTAGGCGTTGGTGTTAGAGTGGGTGTTGGGGTAGGTGTAAGAGTTGGGGTTGGAGTGGGCGTGGGGCTTAGAGTTGACGTAGGATTTTGTGTCAAGCTTGCCATGATTGTGCCTGGTCCATTGATATTTGCTGTTGAAGACATGGAATTATAGTTATCGAAAGTTATGAAGCCACTGTCGGCTGTCCATCCTGAAAACGTGTAACCCGAATTAGGCGCAACACTAATTGAAAGCGGACCTGAAACTACCCACATGTTGTTACCTGTTGGCGTTGTTGATCCACCGACTAAAGGTATGACAACAAATGTCAGCTGATACTGTGTCGTCCATGAAGCCGAGGCAATCTTAGGAGAGTTCATGGTTATAGAATTGGATGTTGAATCTGAACCTGAAGCGTCACCCGTCCAGCCTGAAAAAACGTATTGAGTACCTGAACCGCCAGACATTATGTTAGATAATACAGTAACTTGGGAAGAAGAGTCACTGTTGTACCAACCTGAACCAGATGTGGCCCCGAATCCACCATTATTAACAGTCAAGTAATATTGAGTCATCCAGGAAGCGGCAACTGTTTCGGGTGAATTCATAATTATGCCGGTTCCTTGAGTGTAGTTAGTTCCATCTATATTCCAAGAGACAAACACGTACTGGCTTCCAGTTCCATTTGGTATGATTCCAGATGAGAGAGTTGGGTAAGCTGTTGAACCGGCGTTATACCATCCGCCTCCAGAAGGCACACCATATGCGGAATTAATCGTCAAGTAATACTGAGTGGACCAGTTCCAAGTAATAGTCGAAGGGGCGCTAACCGTGAACGTTACAGTAGACGCATTGCCGGAGATTGGAACACTGCCACTGCCCGACCAGCCTGAACATGAATATTGACTCCCTGACCCACTGGAAATTGGCGTCCCAACAAATTCGGTTATGCTTGATCCGTTATCAAGCCAGCCGCTTAAGGGCGAGGGCGAACCATGGGTTGAAGTCGTAGTCAAATAGTATTGAGTCTTGTAAGCTCCCGTTATAGTTGTAGCTTGTGAAACAGTCAAGGATGAAGCAGTGATGTTACCGCTCACCCCCGTGAGGAGGTACTGTTTACTGTTTGCAGCAATTACTAATTGAGGTGCATAACTAAATGAGAAGACGTCGCTTGAGTTAGCCCAAGTTGTAAAGCCAGCTATGTTATAACTTGTACCATTCACCGTTATGATCGAGCCTGAGAAGTCTGATCCGACTCCAGATTGAGCAATAGTTAAGTTGTACTGAGTTTGCCAGTTGGCGATGGCTATCTTTGGAGCATTCATAGTAATGGCATATGAAGCTGTAGTAGTGCCAGAAGCGTCACCGCTCCAATATGTAAAGATGTGCTGAGTTCCAGCACCGGCCACCGTTAACGTGGTGGAAGCATACGCAGAAGTGCCAGAATCGTACCAACCCGAACCGCCAGGAGTACCATAGGCTGAAGACACAGTCAAGTAATACTGTTTAGTCCATGAGGCTGTTTCGGTTATGTAAGAGTTCATTGTAATTGAAGCAGGGTTATCCAAACCCGTGTAGCTACCGACCCCAGTACCAGTCCATCCGAGAAAGACATATCGCTCACCAGAACCAGAAGCCGGTGGCGTAGCAGCTATGTTAAAAATGGTTCCCCCGTTAAACATGCCGCTCGCAGGTGAAACCGTTCCGTAGTTAGTTGACAACGTTAATTGATATTGAGGATTGTAAGTTACATTCAAAAACACGTTCTGATTCTTTACAGTTGGACATGGGGTACCTAAAGCAGTGCTGTTTCCAATCGCAAAATACACTATGGTACCGTTAGTTTGGGTTCCTTGGGTATCATATACTTCTAAGAAAAATGTTTGATTATACAAGCTTGGCACATAGCTACTGAACTCACTTACATCCATGACAATGTTGTTTGTGCAAAAAGGCTTATTTCCGCCAAAAACGTAATTGCTGAAGGATTTGGTTGTTATTGGGTTACTTGGGTTTCCTAAACCAATGGTAATCAGGCAATTACTTCTTGCACTATCATTGATATTAAATGTTGCTAACAAATTAGGTTGATAATTATTTTGATCAAAGTAATAATAACACGATTGTACTCTCTGCTCCATTGCTGCATAAGAAATCCAATAAAATCCATCAGAGACATGTTCCCAACTGCCAACTCCCCACGAATTAGCAATTTTAAAGGCTCCGTATTTTACTTGACCTGACTCAACATAAGAAAAATTGTCGTCGTAGCCTACAACGGTTCCTGCATGATTTGGTGAAAGGGAGTTATAATTATCTAAAGTCCAAACATCATTACTTGAAAGATTAGTAAACTTGTTTCCATCAACATCAATTGTAGCCAAATTCCCTGAAGCTAACCAGTTTTTCAAGTTATTGATGCCTGTATCGTCACTAAGAGATAGGAATTGATAGCCATTGCTGCTACCTCGATATAATGGAGCTTCAGTCCAAGCTGCTTGCGTAGGCCAAGAAATGTAATCATTTTGATTGTAGGGCATGTTCATCCAAGAGCTTGCACCAATGAAACAAACCAGTTGAATCGCATCATACCAGGTTGAGCCGCTGTCCTGACCATTATTAATTAAGTTATAAACAAATGCGGGACTGATTATCCTGTTTTGGTAACTTACTGCTGGTTGACTTCCACCCCATGTTGCACCTGTAAGATTCCAGCCATGTTCTTTTGCCGCTTGAAAAGTAGTAATATAATAACCTACAGACCAAGCTACGCAAGATCCTTGGCCACCTTGATTTCCGATAGGTGGAAAATATTGCGATTTTGAATTGTCAACAGCGGAAGGAGAACTTGAGTAGCTTACGTTGTCAACTACGTAAATGTTTTCTGAGATCGCGTTCCACTCCTCAGCGGTGGGTGGTTGAAATCCGGTGCCATGTCCATTAACTATTTGGTTATAGTTTTTTCCTTGCTCGTAAACTCCAACGTTACCTTTTAAGGTTGAAAATTCTGAGGTAGTAATCGGATGCTCACTTAAGCTAACGTTTCCGAAGTGCTCTTCTAAAAAAATTTTTTGGGTTGACTGATTGGTGCTTCCATAAACAGTTGAAATATAGTTATGCAGAGAGGAAAAACAGGTCAAAACAACAAGCACTGTTATAACTATCAAGCACTTGTAAAACTTTACATTTTTTTTCAATATATCAGTTACTTCTTTCTAATACATGTGTTTTAGCTTGTTTATTATTGAGGCACTTGATTTAATGTGATTTATTCTTTTAAAACTGCTTTTTTAAAGAAACAATTAACCCTACAATTCAAGGAAGTTTATTCAAGAATTAAATGTTTTGTTTGAGAGGTTACCCAGTCACATATTGGTTTTGCTTGTAGTTAATTTTTCCATAACTTTCGGTCGAGTAATCTATGTGCGTTTTCGAACAGGCTGACTATAGTGCCGAGCGTCCAAGTTCATTATCTCACAAAGTCTTGGTTGAAAGAGTCTGAAAGAACTATGAAGCAGCTTTGTTTCTTATGGGTTGAAGTTGTAAGCAGTCTCGGTGAGGACGCCGTTTTGCAGGGTGCCTTGCCAAGATATGATGACTTTTTCTGGTGTAACTTGAGACGTATAATTTGCTGTCACACTGTAGATTGGATTGTACCCTGGAGGTAACCCTACTGGATATGTTATCGTCACGTTCCAGCCTTCACTCTGATAGGAACACCATTTTCCCCCTGCAAGGCTCTTAGGCGTAATGTCACCGCCAGTCCACGAAAAACTTTGCATGTACTGCGCCGTCTCGTTATGGTGTGCTTTGATGTACGCCATCGTAATGTCTCGCACTTGCTCCACTGAAGGGTTGGGCGTTGAATTGTTCTGATTTAGACCCATGTAGTAGGTCCAGCCAAAGTATCCGCCGATAATTACGATGATAAGCACAGCAGTGAAGCCAAGGATTATTGATTTTCGCTTCAAGTTTTTTCACTTGTACTTTCACAGTCTTAGTGTTGAATACCTTTATTACACCTTTGCCTGAATTGTCTCTTTACATTTACAAAGCTTCCACCTGGTAGTATATGACATCCATGTTTTCTTGACGAACTGCAAGAGAAAATTAGCCCATTCAAAACTCTGCTTAGACTTGTTTGCCCGAGCAGCACCCTGAAGATAATAACTTTGAGTTTCATCCAGGCCAGAAAACGCTACCCACTCAGCATAACGGGACTCGCCAAGCTCAGGATCCTTGCTATAATGTGACAAAAAGCCGCGTGAATCTTCTCGAAATCAGCATGCCGGCAGCCAACACAAGACATGCTCAAGTAGATAAGAACAAACTACACTAATGGCTTATTATCGCAAACACTACAGTATACAGACCAAGTAAGCCTCAAATATATAGAATGGAAGACCTAAAACTGTCATGGCTTGAAATATTCAGAGTAGCTAAAGATGGTGTAGGGAGAGAAGTGCGACTTTTTCTGATAAGTACTCCGATGTTCAGAATCAGTCCAACAAAAATGAGTAACAGCCCAAAAAATATGGCAATTGCACTAAAAGGAATGGCTTCTTGAATTTCTGTCCATCCATAGATTGGATGCTGAAAATCAACTACACTTAGTCTCGCGTTAAGAAGTACGAAGAAGTATAAAATAAAACACACACCTATAATTGTTAGAATTACACTAATTAATTGACTTACTGATAATTCTATTTTAATAGTCAAACTACTTCCTCGAAGCATTCTAATAATTTTTTTCTAATTTAAGTTTTTGTGCTATTTGCAAAACCTTAAAACTATAAAGATGGAAATACCCTAATAGTGAGAAAAGAATTTGTATATTTTGAATACAGATGACATTATTGAACAGCAATTCAGAAATGAAATAAAACAATATTTAAAAAATATACCTGAACCCAGACTTAACGAAAGTCAAAAGTTAATGAAAAGTTTTTTAGAAAAAATACAAACTGTTAATTACGCCAAAATTTTTCCAATTGATTGTGAGTCTCGTGAAAGGACGTTAATCTGGTCAGCATTATATCTTTTAGATTATGAAGGAAGGTTCGGATTTTGTGTTAACTTGGTTCTTTTTTTATTCGTTGCAAATGACCCTGATAAAAAGGCTTTATCTTTTGAGGTAATTGAAAATAATCGGAGCCACAAAAATGATATCACTGATTTCAAATATAAATGCAAATTCTTAGCAGAAAAAAAATTTAAAACTTTTGATGAAACAAAATACATTACCCTGAGAGAATTGAGAGAACTAAGGAATACGATTGCTCATTTTAACTTCATTATTGATGAAGATGGAGTTTTTAAAATATTTAGTGGAGAGCCTGACAAAAGGACGAAAAATATGATGCTTGAACATGGAAAACTTTTGGATTATACAAATGCACTGATTCCAGCACTTCGAGATTTCCTAAATATACCCTGCTGACAACCTCAATATTTTCAGAAACTTAAGTAATGCAAAGACTTTAAATTTCATTCAATATAATGAGTTTTGGGGAAAATCAATGACTAATTTACCGCTGCCACCTTCTATTAAAAAACCATTTAGAAAAAGCATAATCAGTTAAGCCTTAATCTTCACGCCACCTTGAAGACAAAGTCCAAATCTGCCTGAGCTCGCTCAATCTTACATCGTGATAGGTAGAATTCTAAAGTCTTGCAATAATGGGATTTGACACCGAGTTGACTGGGATGTTAGGAATGTCCTTCTGTGATTTTACTGAAAAAGATAGCGAAATAGCAGTCTTCCCAAGGCTTAAATAATAAAAAGGCGCAAGACTGAACCGATTGCGATGGTTAACTATTACCACATTGGATTAAGGTATTCGCCCAATTTTGGCAATGAAAACAAAAGCATAATGGGTTACAATTATCAAGAAAAATTTCTGAAAAATTCAATAGTAAAACCATGCTTAAACGGAAAGGAATTTTCCATTATAGGAAAATGGATAAATCCTCAACGAGATATAATACGAGAAGTCCAAGTTTTTAAGACCTTAGAAAAAATCACTGAATTCAAAATCCCAATAATCGATAATATAGTGGCTGGAGAAGGAATATCTAACGAAACAATGGCTGTTTCAGGTATTGAACATGAATTGGTAACTGACTTATTCATTACATCGAAACCACCCACTCCCCCTGAAATCAAAAAAGCCGAAAAACACGGTCAAACCAATCAGCAAGTTAACAATCTTTCTACAACTTATGAACAACTTGATAACAACGAACAAATTGCTCTTGAAATGGCAATTGTCTATCCACATAAAAGCTACTCAACTGTGTTGCCAGGTTTTTACGAAAAGGGATTCTCTACAGGAACGCTTTATCGATACCATTCGGAGGGTGTCAAAAAGCTACAAGCTAAAGGATTTTTGGATGGTCAAGTGCGTCCTACGAAGAAAGCATTTGATTCCCTTCCAAACGTTATCCTCAAAAATATGACGTCTCAGCTTCTTTTTCATTTAACCCAGCTTAAAGAAGAAAACGATCGAGTTGAAACCATAAATTACACTATTAATGATGAACTCAACAAAACAAAAAAACACGTTGAAGAACTTGAAACTTCCCTGATAAACGCTACGCAACAGTTGAAGGGCTTCAATGAATCCCGAATTAGACAAATTATAAAAACTTTTGAATTCTTGGGGATTGATGACAACTGGATTTCAGTTTCAGTGCCCTTGAACCTAGTTGAAATAGCTATGAAGAAAAAGCTTGAGACTTTTGGTGTTAAGCCAAAAAGGGAATTCAATGACCTACTTATGCAAGTAAGGCAAGAAATTAGAAACCACGAAAATAGAGAATTTGACATCTCGTTAGGTGCTTTCCACAACGCGGGAGACTTGTATTCGTTTCGGTGCAAAATTGACCACTGGAGTCTAACAAATAAGGTGGACAACAAAGAAGCAGACTTCATCATAGAACAAGCGTTCAAATTCATCGAAGCCCTGAGACTACAAGGGTAAAATTGAGATGATTACAGACAGAAATACTTCTTGTCGGATTCATTAATGGATTAGAAAAGCAACATAGGAACAAGAAATGATCCAAAAAGAGTTAAACGATATGCGTTCAGAGGTATTTGCAGAATAATTCCTGAACTGGACAAAAATGGAAAACCAAAAACAGTCAAAAATTAAACTTTAATCTTCATGCCTACTTGGAGTACAAAATCCAAATCAGCTTGAGCTCGCTCGATCTTGCGCAAGGCAGTTAACCTTGAACGAGTAACGTTTCCAGCATCTACTCTGAGTTTTCGGGCAATCTGGTAATCTGACATTTTGTCTTTTTTTTAAGCGTAAAATTTGCTTCTCGCGTTCAGTTAAAGCCAAACTAAAACAATCTTCTCAACCTCAATGTACTCATCAACATTAGGAACTATCAACTACAAAAAGAATTGACATCCAAAAAACCATTAAGAAACATACTTGGACTCTCCCGAATCTTGAATGGAATGGATCTTTTCGTCCTTCTCCAAATTGAAAACTAATATCAAAGTTGTCATCAACTTTTCGATATTCCAATTGTGAGCAGAAACCTGGATCTCAAGATGCTTGATTTTATTGAAGTTAGGAACCGCCTTTTTTCCCAAAGAGAAAAAAGAGGAAGTTGTGTGCGGGAGAAAGGGTTTGTTGGCAGTTGGAGAACGAGGTACTGCTTCAAACCCTAATTTTATTGAAAACAATTGAGGAAGACTTAGTGAGCCCTACTCAATGGCTGGAAAATAAACCTCAGTTTTTAGGAAGAGAGGGAAATGCGTCCCAACCGCCTTTTAAAGTCTCACATTCAGGGTAGTGCCTTGCTCACTTAATATAAATTTTACAGATTATAAATCAATCCAAATGCTGTTTTGCTAAAATGTTGTATTCAATTTTTGTTTCCTTTAGAAAAAACTTTATTGCTAATGTACCCTACGGTTGACTTGAAGCGAGAGATTTGAAGGAAAAATCGAAGATTTGTCTAGTAGCCTGCAGTGTCTTAAAAGAAGAAATCCAGCAATTAATTAAACAGGGTAACCTTGACGCTGAAGCGATTTTCGTAAGCAAATTTTTCCACATTGACTATGCCGCAGTAGTGAAAAATGTGCGAAAAGTTCTAGAAGAAACCCAAAAAAGATTCAACGGTAAAATAGTGCTGGTCTACGGCGACTTATGCCTCGGTCAGCATAACGAGATGAAGAAGCTAGCTGAAGAATACGGCATTGCCAAGGTTGATGCGGTAAACTGCATCGATTGCCAACTCGGCGGCAAAGGCAAATTTTTCGAAGCTGATCCAGAGCATAACTTGATGTTTATGGGTCCGGGAATTGTTGGGTTCTTCAGACACTCAAAAGAAGCGATGTTAAAAGAAGGCGTAGATGAAGCAGCGTTCGCAAATATGTTCAACGGCATCAAAGGTATCGTGCTCCTTGACACCTGTGGGGACGCAGAAAAATGTGTAAAAGACATCAGAGAGTCAGGAATGAACCTCTCAATCCTTGAAACAAGAAAAATAGGCTTAGACAATGTTAAACGAGTAATTTTGGATGCAATCGACCATGCAAATGGTATCAACTGACTCTTTTAGCACCCAAAAAGTTCACTGACTGATTGTTTGAGCCCACATGAAACTACCGTAAGTATTAAAGAATCATACATACAATAGTGCTAACTTGTACTCGAGTGGATGTGCCTTAAATGACTGAACCCATTGTTTCCTCGCCAATGAAGCGTGTTGAAGATTGGAAATCACGACTAATAGATCTCTCAAGAAAGAACAATTTGCTCTATTTCAAGAAGGGCAAACGCGGAAACCTGCCGATAACCCAGCCTGACGCTCAAAAAATATTTGATACCCTCGTTTTGAAGAAGAAGCGCATGGAGTTTTTTGTTCCGCAGGAAGTAGCCACACAATCCGAAGCTCCCGAGAACCCAACGGCTAAGGGTAGAGGCAAAGCTAAAGATGCTAAAGCTAAAACAACGAAAGCACCAGTCAAAGCAGCAACAACGTCTGAGGAACCTAAATATCCTACAGCAAACCAACTCGTCAGCGGCAACATGGGGCGCTTGGAACTGGAACGTAGCCTCAAGAGCTTGCAAGGACGTTCACTTCTCGATTACATGGAACGCGGCGTGCGAATATTGCATGCGGCTTTTGGAACGTTGAACTGGGTTGATTCGGAAACAAAAGAAAACGTTCAATCCCCATTAATTTTGGTTCCTTTAGAGTTGACAAGGGACACTATCCGTCAACCCTACGCCATCGAGGTGCCGCCGGTTGAAGATGAAGCAGTCCTCAACCCCGCATTGCAGGCGAAACTTAAGAACGATTACAAAATCGAGTTGCCGCCGCTGCCTGAGGAGTGGGAAGAACAAGAATTGGCGGATTACTTTAAATTAGTTGACCAAGCTGTCGCTGAAATGAGTTGGAAAACCGAGTCATCCATTGACTTAGGGTTGTTCTCCTTCCAGAAACTTGTTATTTACAAAGATTTGGAGTCAAATGCCGCATTAGTCACCCAACACCCAATCATACGGGCGATTGCCGGCATAAAAGAAGACAACCTTATCCTAAACGGGTTACCCGACGAAAAAGACGTTGACAAGATTGAGGCGCCAGCTAAAACCTACCAAGTACTCGATGCAGACAGCAGCCAACGCGTTAGCATCGAATATGCACTCCGCGGACAAAGCTTCGTAATGAAAGGTCCGCCAGGCACAGGCAAAAGCCAGACCATCGCAAACATCATCGCAGAATGTATCGCCAACGGAAAAAGCGTGCTTTTCGTAAGTGACAAGATGGCTGCCCTCGAAGTCGTGTACAAACGTCTCAGCGAGGTGGGTTTGGCGCATTTCTGCCTTGAACTCCACAGTAGTAAAGCCAACAAACAACAAGTTGTAGCGGAACTCAAACGCAGCCTTGACGAGAACCTTATTCCCCGCAAGTTGCCTTCCATTCATGAGTTTGAGCAGATGACAGTGTACCGAGAAGCCTTAAACGGCTACGTCACCGCACTGCATGAAAAACGACCATACCTACAACGCAGCGTCTACGAAGTTCTAAGCATAATCTCCAGCCTTGAACGAGTCCCCTTTGTTCCCGTTGGGTTAACTGAAATTGGAACATTAACACCGCAGAAGATGCGTGAACTCGAAGAACTCGTCTCACAACTCAGTAAGGTTTGGCAGGTAATCGAGGAACCAGATTTTCCGTGGCTTGGCTACCGCGCAGACAAATACAACCTTGAAATTCGCAGCGAACTCCTCACCACACTCGAAGGCATAAACGAAACCCTCCATGGGCTCGAATTAGAAACTGAGGATTTCTCCGCTAAACTCGGCGTGTTTCCCCCAGAAACTTTTGCTCGCATACAATGGCTCCTAGACCTCAGCAAATTTCTCACCGAAAGCCCAAAGCCAGAGGCCTACTGGTTAACAAACCCAAGTCTTGATAAGTTGCTAAGCGAGGCCCAATCCTACTTAGAAACAGCCATATGGATAAAGACTACCCGAGTCAGCCTCATGGAACGCTATAACCCGACCTTCTCAAATTTGGCATTAAATCGGTCAGTCGAAATGCAACAAGCAGTTTCGGTTTTAGGCAAGATGCTTCCAGCAGTCAATTTAGAAGATAGTGAACTTTTATCCAAACTTGAAAACTTCTCAGCCTTTATCAAGAATACACAGTTGGCTTCACGTAAGTTGCGTGAAACCTCCCAAACACTCGCGCCGCTCCTTGGTTTAGACAGTAGCGACTTAACGATTACCCAGCTTAAGCAGCTTTCTCGAATGGCAATGATGTGTTTTGCAGAGGACAAACCCGAACCAGAATGGTTTGACGGCAAATATCTGGAGCAAGTCCAGAAAACAATTGTGAAAGCCAAGCAGCTCTATCAAGAATACAACCAGATAAAGGGTCGCCTCGAAGAAATCTACAGCGAGGGCATCTATGAGTTAGACCTCGATGGGCGCATCGAACGTTACAGCGGCGAATATCAGAGTGGCTTAAAGCTCTTCAACTCAACTTACCGCAACGACCAAAAAACGATTGCTCGATTAACAAACGACGGCAAAGTCCCAAAAACAATCCAGCAGGACCTTGTCGATGCTCGCAAAGTCAAGAAGCTTCACGCGAAAATTGAAGATTCAGGCGAAAACGTTCGCACCCTGATGGGTCACTACTACCGCAAGACCAGAACAGACTTCCAAGGCGCAGAAAAAGCAATCGCCTTAACCGAAGAAATCAAAAAGCTCTCTTGGGGAACACAAATCCCTGAGGCACTCCTCAAACTACTTACGAGCACTTCTAACCCCTCGCCCATGATTAAAAATTTGGGTTTGGATTTGCAGGAGTCAGTTGGTAAATGGGAGCAGCAAGTCAAAGAAGTTGAATCTTTCATTCCGCAAAAAATGCCCAAATCGGATGCACTTATATCTCAGACATCGCTGCTAGTTCTTGAGGATTGGGCAGCAGAAACAGAAAAAAAGCTCAATCCACTAATCGCGCTTACCAAAGATACACTGACTACAGCCAGGCAGGAACCCCAAACCTATAGGCAATTAATTCAAGACCTTAAAAATTCCGAAGACATTCGCAAAAAGGAAGCTCAAATCGTCGGCGAAAAAGTCCAGCTAAAAGAAAAATTCGGAATCCGCTTTCAAGAACTGGAAACAAACTGGCAAGAAATCGTGTTTGTGCTTGAGTGGTGTAAAAAGGTACAGGCAGCATTCATCGATATTCCTGTGCCGCAGGCTTTTGCTGACCTCGCTGCTCAGGGACCAAGTGCGGCTCCATCCAACACGGAGCTGATCCAGAGAAGAGACAGTTCACTGAGGGTTTTGGCAGATTTTAACAAACGGTTCGAAACTGAAATGAAATATCAAAACCAGCCGCTAAAAGCTTTAGAAATCAAAGTTATAAGCGAACGAATCCAAGCACTCCGCGACCGTGTGGACGATGTGCAGGTTTGGATTGACTATAAAGACGCCAAAAACCGCTTTGCACTTCGCAATTTAGACCAGTTCTTTGGCCGTTTGGTGGAACAACGCATTTCTGCAGCTGACTTGGGCAATGTTTTCCGCAAGAGCGTTTACCAAGAATGGATAAACAACCTCTATAACGAAGACCAAAAGCTGGGTAAGTTCCGAAGGGAGAACCATGAGCAGTTGATTGCTGACTTCCGAAAACTCGACCAAGACATAATCCACCTTACCTCCAGCATGGTTATTGAAGAGGCAAACAGCCGAAAACCCCAAGACATCCTGATCCAAGCAGCCGACTCCGAAGCCAACATCCTCCTCAAAGAAGCCGCCAAAAAACGCCGCTTAATGCCGATCCGCACCCTAATGCAGAAAATCCCCAACCTACTCGTAAAACTCAAACCATGCCTCTTGATGAGTCCCATATCGGTCAGCCAATTCCTTCCGCCAGATAACAAATTCGACTTAGTTCTCTTCGACGAAGCCTCACAGCTCGTTCCCGAAGACGCCATAGGCGCCATCTACCGTGGAAAAACCGTCGTGGTTGCAGGCGACAACAAACAGTTGCCCCCGACTTCGTTCTTCCAGAAAAGCCTACTTGACAATGTAGACTGGGATGAACTCAGTGATGATGACGTGGAAGTCTTCGACAGCATCCTCGACGAATGCCTCGGCATCGGCTTACCTGTTAAGACTCTTCGGTGGCATTATCGCAGTAAGCATGAAGAACTCATCGCGTTCTCAAACCACCGCTTCTACGACGACACCATGATAACGTTCCCATCAGCCCAGAACCAAACAGACAGCTTGGGCGTAAAACTCGTCCACGTACCCGACGGCATCTATGACCGCGGAGGCAAGCGAGACAATCCCAAAGAAGCCGAAAAAGTCGCAGGACTCGTCTTCGAACACTTCAAAAACTATCCCAAAAAAACACTCGGCGTCGTCACATTCAGCATAGCCCAAATGAACGCAGTGGAAGAAGCGATTGAAAATAAACTCAATGAACAACCTGACTTCGAACCCTTCTTCAAAGAAGACCGTTTAGAAGGCTTTTTCGTGAAGAACCTTGAGAACGTGCAGGGAGACGAACGTGATGTCATATTCTTCAGCATAGGATACGGCTTTGACCAGCAGGGACAGATGGCAATGAACTTTGGTCCATTGAACAAGCCAGGTGGGGAACGACGCTTGAACGTTGCTATTACTCGAGCACGAGAAAAAGTCGTTTTGATAACTTCGATTAAAGCCTCTGACATCGATAAAGACACTCAAGCACTTGGAGTACAAACACTACGAACCTACCTTGACTATGCCGAGCATGGACCTGAAACTCAATCTTCCAAATCCAAAGAAGGTACATTTGACTCAGCTATAGATGAAGACGTAGCAGCAGAGATAAAGAAGATGGGTTACGAGGTTGTTCCAGAAGTAGGCTGCAGCGGTTACAGAATCGACATTGGAGTTCTTGACCCTGTTAACGAGGGCTGTTTCTTGCTTGGCGTGGAATGCGATGGCGCGACATACAAATCAAGCAGCAGCACCCGTGACCGAGACCGACTCCGCGAGCAGGTCCTTAGGCAGCTTGGCTGGCGCATGTACCGTGTCTGGTCGCCCGCCTGGGTTGCAAGACGCGACTCAGAAATCCGTAGACTAAAGGAAACACTCGAACAAGCTCAGAAAACGCAACTTGATAAAGAAGCTCAAAAACCCATAATTGACCTCATAGAAGGCGCAGCCCCAAAAACAGATGTGCAAAAAAACTCATTTGCAGGAATCGAAAAAATTGGTGTCCCCTACAAAGTTTACCCTCTAAAAGCATCATACAACCCTTACATCAAAGTTGCCACCGCCAAAAGTACGATGGATTCCAAACAAAGAAACGAATTCCATTTCCCAGAAAACCGAGAAAACCAAACCAAACTTCTAACTGAACTAATCCAAAACGAAGGTCCAGTCCACTTTGACTACGCGGCTGAACGGTTAGCGGCGTCATGGAGCATAAAGCAGGTAACACCAAAAATCTCGCATGCCGTAAAAGAAGCCCTAAACAACCTCATCCGCGAGCAGAAAGTTGTCATCAGGGGTAGTTTTCTGTGGCCAACTGGACTAAAACAGACGCCTATCCGTGTTCCGATGCAGGGTGTTCCAGAATCCAAACGCAAACCCAGTTACATTGCACCCGAAGAAGTAGAATCTGCAATGACGAGGGTAGCGCAGTACGCACTTGGCATAAGTGAAGATTCATTAATCACTGAAACTGGCAAGGTTTTCGGCTTAAATCATTCAGGCGACGAAGCAAAAGCAGTGTTCTCTGAAGTGCTCAAGCGGTTGGTGCGGGAGAGAAAACTCGTTTGCAAAGACGACGGCGTCGTAACAGCCGTTTAATCCTTATTTATTTCTTTTATCAAAACAGGCAAATCAGTCAGTGACGTTACGATATAGTTTGCGCCGTTACTCATCAACTGCTCGGTCGTGGATAAACCCGTTGTTAACCCGACAGCGATGACTTTTATTTCTTTGGCACTCTCCATATCAACCACACTGTCGCCCACAATTAATGCGGATTTAGCATGAAGACCTAAGGCTTTAAGCGCCAACTCAAACTGTTCGGTGTGTGGCTTAACATACTTCACTTTTTCTCTGGAAACAACCACTTTGAAGAAAACGTCAATTTTGAAGCGCTGCAGAATATAGCTTGAGGCTTTTTCGCTGCTGGTTGTGCATAAACCCATTTTTATGTTCATTTTTTGTAGTTCTTTGAGGGTTTCAACTGCTCCGGTTAGCAGGCTTGTGGTTGTGGCGGCTTCCATCTCATATTTCTCCGCGATTGCCAGCGCTCGGGTGCGTACTTCGTGGAAAGCGTCGGGTGATTTGGAGCTGTTTTTTATGAAAATCTCGGCTTTTTTTAGCATTTCAAATATGCTTTCATTAACGTCGAGAACAGAAACGGGGACACGTATGCTGATTAGGTAGGTTCTGACTTCAGAACGCAGCGCTTTGAAGTCTAAGTTAAAGTGGGCAAGTGTTCCATCTAAATCGAATATTACTGCTTCTATAGCCAAAACCGTTATCTCCGTTTCCATCTGGGTTTGGGGGTTAACAATTCTCTAAAAGAAATATACTTTACGGTTAAGCCAACAGGGCTAAAAATCTTTTAGCAAATCTATTTATGAAATAGTCTATGCTGAAAATCGATGCTTTCATTGTCTAATACTATTACTGTCTGGGCTCTGTGCTAGTTTTCCTGTAATAATGGGAGGGATTTCAACTTGTATAAATTCAAATGTGAGAGACCAGTAATGGTAGTAGGTAGTTTTGTTTATATAATTTGTTTATACAAATTGATATACAACGCTGCTGAAGCAACAGATTATTTAAGTGAAAGGGCTGTCAGAGACTAAACTGCAATAGTCCTCGAGTATTGAGGATGACATTTCAAGTTAAGAGACACTTGAAAAATCTATTGATTTCTGGAAAATTCAGCTCAATGTGTCTTTCTCGTAAAAGCTTAAATCATTTCAAAAACTATCATTTTCATGGGCAAAGTTTCACTGTTCTTAATTGCTTTCGGAATAGTTGCCATAGTGCCAGCGATTATTTTGACAATAATTGCATTAATCTTTTCAGCATGTATTACAAATCAATTTAACTGGTTCGGCGTTCTGAAAGTTTTCGTCATAGGTCTTCTTTATGCAGTTGCTTTTGGGTTCATAGTTTTAGGTCTCATTGTTATGAAGCGTGATAAAGAGTAATTTTCAAGAAATATTCAATGTGAAGAATACAATCGAAGAGCATTTTTCCTGAGGTCATAGATTTGATTGCAGATGCCCTATGAAAAGGTATAATGAGCTTTACTGGGGCAAACTATTAGTTATTATTACTTTCATCGGCTTTTTTGCTGGATTATCAAGGATTTGCAATGCCTTCTCAAACTCATCCAGTCCAAACCTATGCGTTATGAGACCTTTTACGTCAACCAGTTTTCGAGCGATTAACTCAACCGCAGTTGGATACTCAACGGGTGAAAGATAAATCGTGAAAAATTGGGCTTCATCAGCTTCCCCCAGGTTCAAATAACCCTCGGATTCTCCTACCAAAGCAACTTTGCCAGCTTTCCGCACCAAAAACGGCGTCTGCTCTACCGTCTTTGTGGTTCCTGCAGCTTCAATCACGAAATCAGAGCCCATCTTAGTTAGTTTGCGGACAGTTTTTGGGACATCTTCGTTTTTAGCGTTAATTACAGCGTCTGCACCATATTTTTCGGAGAGTTCCAATCTATAGTCCTCCAGATCTACGGCTATGACTCGGCAACCCTTCATTAGTGCAATTTGAGTCATAAGCAAACCAATGGGTCCTTGCCCGAGCACAGTAACCCAATCTCCCAAGTTAGGTTGTAAGTGATTAAGGACTCGAAGTGCCAAAGCAACCGGTTCTATAATTGCAGCTTCTTCGTCGCTAATACTTTCAGGGACTGGGATTAGGCTTCTTGGAATCATTGCTATAGACTCGGCAAAAAAGCCGTCTCTTGTTAATCCGTAAAGTTTTGCGTGGAGACAGAGCGCAGGGTAGCCTCGTTGACAGAAGTAGCAATGGCCACAATTCACAACCGGAACCATGACAACTCTTTCGCCGGTGTCTTCTCTTACTCCAAATGCGTCGTGTCCTAGGATTCTGCCTTTCTTTAATTTCCATTCTCCTCGATAGAAATGCATGTCAGTTCCGCAAATGCTGCCCGCCCTAAACTTCACTATTACCCTTCTGCGTTTAAGTTCGGGTTCTGGGACGTTTTCGATCTTGATGTTTTGGGGTCCACGGTAAACTGCAGCTTTCAAAAAAAAGTCATCCTCTAACAATTTAATGGTTCTTGGCGGGTATTAACTTTATTGTGATCTGCTTGCGGTAGACTAATAACCTCATCAGCGTATCAATGGTTGATGCCTATGAACGTGGAAGAATATACTAAAGAGCGACTCTGGCAGTTGCTTGTCGAAGCTGTTCACGCTGCAGTTATGTACCCAACTCATAAGGCGTACATCCGCGACTGTATCTTGCCCGAGAAAGGGGATGTTTCGGCAGTTGAACTTGCCCAGAGGTTGGGAATGCCCTTGGGTGAAGCAATGGTTATTTTGAGTGAGTTAACGCAAGACAGAAAATAATTGTTGATTTGTTTGGCTTTATGTTAGTTTCAAGTACTGCCTAGTCGACATGTTTATATTTGCATAACGTCTCACTTGGAAAACAGTGAAAAAAATGAAAACAACAGCCATAGCTGCAATCTTACTGATAATCATAATTGTAGCGGGAATAGGAATTTACGCAGGTTATAATTATGGTCAAAACAACGCTCAACCAAAACCGTCTCCTACTCCAACACCCTCTCCCTCTCCTTCACCACCTGTAACACTCTCTCCAACCCCAACAGCATCACCACGACCAACCGCTTCCCCAACTCCAACCCCAAGCCCTGCAGCATCACCTTCGCCCTCTCCATCTCCCACACCAGCGCCTAGTCCAGTAACTCTCAAAGTTGCATCAACCACCAGCCTAAAGGACACAGGACTAGAAGATGTCCCTGAAATCTACGCAAACGGAACTGTAGTGAGAGATGACCTCAAAGATGCTTTCCAAGCTAAATATCCCTGGATAACAGTGAACTTCCTCTATTACGGTACCGGACCAGCGATTCAAGCTGCACAAAGAGGCGACGCAGATATGATACTGGTTCATTCACCTTCACAGGAGCTGCCCTTCCTAACTGGAGGATACGGCGTAGACCGCAAAATCGTAGCGTACAACTTTTTCGTCATCATCGGTCCAACAAGCGACCCCGCACATATCAACGGGTTAACAAATGTTAGCCAAGCATTGCAAAACATCTACAACTTTGGACAAAACTCTAGTAATGTGCTTTGGTTCTCAAGAAATGATGCCTCAGGAACGGCAACAAAGGAAATTTTGCTTTGGACTGCTGCAGGTTTCAACTACACTCAACTAACCGCTCAAACATCCTGGTTTAAAGTCACTGGTTCAGGAATGGGACCAACCCTTCTAGCAGCGAACTATTATGGCAACATAGGCGGATACTCAATTTCTGACATAGGCACTTACCTAGCATATTACAATAAAGGCGATATTCAACTTAAGATCCAGATTCAAGCCCAACAAAGCCTGCTTAACGTTTACAGCGCAATAATCGATGACCCCCGAAATACAGCCTTGTCAAATACAAACTTTAACGCTTCACTACTATTCGTCAATTATCTAGTTTCCGACGAAGGTCAACAATTGATAAGTAACTACGGTAAAGTAGCCTACAATCAGTCACTCTTCACGCCGTTTGTACCCTTAGTTAGCGGCGCAGTCTCTAACGATACCTTACTTGGCTGGATCAAAAGCTACGCTTACATCAATTCCAGTAACCAAATCAGCGCTAGCGGAACCGAATGCCCCGCAACATTCCGATACAACGCTGACATCCTCTACACAGCAACATACGACGCTTTGGTAGCAAACTTCAACCTTAACATCTCAATAAGTACACCAAACTATTACACAGCAGACAAACCAAAAATCGTCCCGACCCAGGCAGTGACATCTTCGAGCAGCAAAGTATACAGCGTTTAAGTTAGTAAAAGATAAATTAAATTCCCCCTATTTTCTTTGTGATATGCATGGCCGATATAATCGTTCCAGCTCTTCAGGAAGCAATTAAATTAATCTCAAGCGGAGACCCCGAAGTCTACGCAACCGTTTATCGAACCATCTACGTTGCGGGATTAGGCACCTTACTTGCATGCCTTTGGAGTATTCCGATGGCTGTACTCTTAGGTCTTTACAATTTTAGAGGAAAATGGTTAATCAAAGGCATCTTTAACGCTTTACTAGGTATACCAACCGTGGCTTTAGGTTTACTTTTGTTTCTGCTTTTTTCTAGGCAAGGCGAACTGGGTTTTTTGAATCTGCTTTTCACACTCAACGGTATAGCAATCGGCGAAGCTATACTTGTCACACCAATAATAGTGAGTTTCACCGCAAACGCTCTTGGTGCATCCGATACTCAACTTAGAGACTTGGCAAGAACTCTCGGTGCATCAGGATTTAGAACGAACCTAACTCTTATACGTGAAACCATCTGGTCTATTGTTCTTTCCTTGACAGCCTCATTCAATCGATGTTTCGGAGAACTCGGCATCGCAACGCTTGTAGGTGGAAGCATCTTGGGCGAGACACGAGTCCTGACAACTTCTATTGCAATTTGGACAAATTTTGGTGATTTCAGTCTAGCAATAGCCTACGGGATTATCCTTATGGTAATCGTAATCGCACTAGCATTAACCGTAAGCCTAATCGAGCGTATCAAAGATGAACGTGGAGAACTTGGAAAATTCGTTTTTTGGAGAGGATTATTTGGGGGTTAAGAAGTGAGCGTTCATCTTCAATTATCTGAGATTAAAAAGTGCTACCGAAGCATCAAAGCGTTAAATTCAGTATCGTTGGAAATGGACGGCGGCAAGATAATCGTGCTTTTAGGTGTCAATGGAGCAGGCAAAACCACTCTCATGCGCATCTTAGCTGGCTTAGAGAACCCTGACAGCGGACAAGTCCGCTTCATCAACCAAAACGCAGACGCTAAAGCATTGCGTCAAGTTTCAACCTTGGTTTTTCAGAAAACCGCCATGTTCACCATGAACGTCTTCGATAACTTGGCATACGGTCTTAAAATCAGAAAAGTTCCGCAAGAAGAGATTGCAAAAAAGGTACCTGAAGCCTTGAAAGCAGTTAGGCTTTCAGGGTTCGAGAAGAGAAGGGCAAGGAAACTATCGGGTGGTGAGCAACAAAGAGTAGCATTAGCGCGGGCTTTTCTTCTTGATTCGAATGTTTTGCTTTTGGATGAGCCCACAGCAAACTTGGATCCGAACAGTGCAGTAATCATTGAGAAAGCAATAATTAACCAAAAGCGCAGTGGAAGAATTATTGTGATGGCGACTCATAACCTCAACCAAGCAAGACGAATGGCTGACGAAATAGTTCATATCAACAATGGCGAAATCGTTGAAGTAGCTAAAACTGAGGATTTCTTTGAGAACCCCAAAAGCGAGATTACTCGAAAATTCATCAACGGTGAACTAGATTTCTAAATGTCTGCTTAAATTATCTTTATATGGGCTATCATATTAATAATTTAATGAAATGCTTGCCAACAAAAAACATACACTTTCATGCAAAGCCTGGCTTGAATACAAAGGAAAACCCCTAATTGGCAAAGGTGGCGCTGAAATCCTCGAAACCATCGACAAGGATAACTCGATTTCTAAAGCAGCACAAACGTTGGGAATGTCTTACCGCTACGTTTGGAACTACATACACGAAATTCAAGATGTCATGGAAGAACAAATCGTGGAAACCTACAAGGGCGGCAAATCTGGTGGAGGCGGAGCAAAGTTGACTGATTTGGGCAAGAGTTTGCTTGGTGAGTATAAGCAAGCGGAGATTTATTTGGATAAAGTTTTGCCTGATCCACGTTGTTTGGAGGTGAAAGGTTTGAAGTTAAGTGCTCGTAACCAGTTTAAAGGAAAAGTTGTAGCTGTAGAAAAAGGAGTCATTACGGGAAAAGTGAAGGTGGAAGTTAAAATGCCCGTAACCGTAACCGCGGTTATAACTAAAGAAGCGATTGAAGAATTAGACATAAAAGTCGGCGATGAAGTAACTGCAATCGTGAAATCAACAGAAATAATGATTGCAAAATAAAAAATTTTTTTATTTTATTCTACAACGTACCTATATGTTATGTGTTCGCCTGCAGTTGTGCTTTTTCTGGTGATTTTTAGTATATCGCCTGGTTTTGCACCTATCGCTTTAACGGCTGGGTCACCAGATTTTATCTGGGGCATCTGGTAAGGTTTAACTTTAAATTGTGCGAGCAATTGGTTCTTTTCTTTTTCGGTGAGGATTTCGTGGAATGGAACCAAGGCATGCTCAAAGATGTCGAACACTGGGAACGATTTAGGTAAAAGCTCCACTTTTTTCTTCTTTGCACCGAGTTTAACGGCATGGGTATAACGTCCTTCAGTAACTACGATAGCGCGGTCAAGATCTTTTTCCTTCATAACTTTGTAGAGAGTATTCATGGCTGCAATGCCTACGGTAGCTTCGCCCAAAATGCACCAAACGATTGCTTTCTCTTTATCCTGTGGGATGTCAATGATGTATGCGTATGCGCCTTCAAATTTTTCTTTTTCAATAAGCTTGTATTTTCTTAATTTGATTAGAACTTCCGCTTTCCTTTCCTCAATTGTTTCAACTTTAGTAGTGCTCAAACCACAAACCTCAAAGATAGAATACTCGCAACCTAAAACAAACATTTACCCTTAAACTTTATGGTTAATGAAACACAAGATTGGATGCCACTTGGTTTTTTACATTGTGTAGAAATCAAAAGTTGTATGTTTTTGAAAGGGAACTAAGATTTTGAGATTGGTTTTTCTTGGCTTTAGGCCTGTGATAGATTTTATCCAGCATTTTTCTTGGGTATTGGTTCCTGTTTTGAGCAAAGTTTTGGAATGTTTGATTGTTGCAACCGGTTTGCAGAATGCAGTTGCAACAACAACTTCTCTGGTCACCACTGGCTCAAACCAATTAACCTTGAAGGCTGAAAACTTTAAGTTATGTTAGTTTTGATAGATGTAGCAGCGATGTGCAAAACTCGTTTGCAGCAGAATCAGTAACTTTGATTTGTCGAGTGATGGGAAATTTTTGCTAAAGATTTGCTGTTTTAAAAAACTGTAGATCGAAAGATCCGGGAATCCAGATTCGCGATAAACTTATATTTGTTATTTCTTAATATAGAATAGACTTCTTTTAGGTGAAATAAATGCTGTTTTTAACAACTCTTGGGTGGTTAGTATGAGTTTTTTTGTTGATCCATTTGGCTTATTCTTCTTTGGTGCTATTTTGTACATCATCTCCTCTAATTACAAGTTTGCAAAGTCATTGATTTACGCACTTGGAGCAGCTATTCTGACGAGTTTCACGTTTGGAGGAATAGCGCTCTATATGGATTGGTATCGATGGATTATACCGGGGCTTGTCGACTTGAAGGGGTCATACATAATGTTCGATCAGGGTTTAACTGGCTTCACCAAAGCGGGGTTTCCAGCTTGGATAGCAATGATGTTCTTAACGCTCTACCCCTTCTGGTTTGCTCTTGGCTACGAAACCGCGAAGAAATACAACCTTTCAGTCAAGTTTGTCCTAATCTTCGTCATAGGAATCTTAGTATTAACAATCCCTTCAATAATACAATCTCACCTTTGAGAATTCAAGTCTGGAGTAAAAGTCAAGTCGAATTTCCGATAAATATGGGTCAGATGGATTAAATATGGCGGTTCGAAGAAATTCAGAAAATTCTGATAGGTTAAGGATCTCACTTGATAGAACTTTCAAGTTTTTAAAAGACAGCCGTAACCCGGATGGGTTTTGGTCTGATTTTCTCACTTTGGCAGGTGAGAGTGTTTATTGGGTTTCTGGGTACGTGGGACACAACATAATTTGTCACCTTGACGATCCTGAGGAGAAGAAGTGGCTTGAGACGATCGGTCACAGCGTCCTTGCTCATCAGAGCGATGTTGGAGGCTGGGGCTATGGTTTTGGTGTTCCCTCCGATGGAGATTCGACCGCTTGGTGCCTTCGTTTCCTCGCAAAGCTTGGGATACAAAGTCAAGTCAGCCGTGAGAAGGCCATTAGTTTTCTGTTAAAGCATCAAAGTCCAGTTGATGGCGGCTTTAGAACTTATGCTAATCCAAGTCACGTTGGGCGTTACATGATGTTGGATGGAACCGTATCGTTTGAAGGCTGGGCATCCTCCCAGTTGTGTGTCACTGCGGTGGCCACCCAGGCGTTGATTGAGAATGGTTCGACTCAAGGTGTCGGCAAGGCGTTAGAATATATTAGAAGAGGTCAAGTTGTGGAAGGCTACTGGAATCCTTACTGGTGGAGCGGGAAACTCTATGCCACCGTTAACTGCATGGAAGCCCTAAAGGCAGCAGGAGACAATAATGCAAAAATTTTTGGCAATGCTCAGAATTGGATTGCGAAAACGCAGCTGGCAGATGGGAGCTGGAGCGATTCGATCCAACCCATTGAAGGTTGGCCTTTCTCAACAGCTCTGGCATTGAAAGGTCTTATGGTTGAAGCTAACTCGAACTTCTCAGAGAAGATACTAAATTGCGTAAGATGGCTTTTGAATCACCAGCTATCAGACGGAAGCTGGAGCACCAACCATATTCTGAGGATACCTTATCCATCGATGATGGACCCTTGGAACCAGACTTTCTGGAACCAAGACGGAAAAGCAATAAACGCTGCAATCAAAGACCACAAGCGTCTATTCACAACAGCAACAGTTTTCGCGGCACTCTCAGAGTTCGAAAATAAATCTTTGAAAGGTGAACTATAATGCTTGAAGACAGTCCTCTTACCTTAGATAACCGTAGCCTTCTTGAAGCTGCAAAGAAGGCGTCTAGTTTGCTTGAACCCCGATCTTTGGGTGTTCTAGTTAGAAAACCTTTTTTGGATGAGGATTGCCCTGAAGTGTCAGATGTCGATTTAATATCGATCTGGGAGGGGCCCGAAGAATACCCGGAGAGAATAACAGTGGAGAGCCAAATGGGACGAGTGTTCGTAGACATTCTATGGATACCGGTTTCAAAGATGGTTGACTCCCTCGAGGCTGCGAGTTACAAAGTTCTTCCTCATCTTCTGCTCGAGTATGAGCCGGTCTGGTTGCGATCTGAACCCGTTAGGGACCTGATTGATAGTATAAAGTTGAGTGTTTACGATAAGGCTGTGTGGGAGCAAAGAATTGGGCACCAGATAGGGTTTGGCGATGCTGCTCTTGAAGAGTCAAGAAAGAATCTGGATTTTCCTTCGGCTGCTCTCTTCTTTTTGCAGACAGCCCATTCTTACTATATCACAGCCTTGGCGGACTGCCTTAAACGCAGCACTATGAGTCTTTTGACTCGCCCAGTGACTAAACTCGAGCATATGGCTGGGGAAACCAATTGCGAGCTGGAACCACTGTTAAGGGGTAATCTGCATTTGGATGTCGACCCATCATTCTCGCTTGCTGCGCTTCGCAGAGTTTACGATAATGTGCGGTTGAGGTGTGATGGACGCCAACTTTCTGGGGTAAGTATGAGGGCAAAAGGTCATTTCGCATATTCTATCTCTCCCCTAGAGCTTGAATACCGGGAGCTGGTCGCAAACGCATTGATTGCTAAGAAAGATTATCCGAATGCGAATTTTTACCTCAGGTTCTGGGCATATTCACTCTCAAGATGCCCTGTGGTACTTGAAGAAGCGAGAAAAGGTAGAAAACCATCCTTCTATGTCCCCTTTGAGCCCTTCAAAAAATCAGTTCAGGCAACATGTCCAGAGATTCTTGCCGACATGGAAACAATCCTTGGCAAAGTTACCGAGCTCGAAGTCGAAGAATCAATTAAGGGAACTATCTTGTTTAGAAAAGTGGTTTCTGATGAAATTCAAGATAGAGGAATTAGTTTACAGCAAAAATAAAAAAAGGGTTTGCGGTTAGCGTTTAAAGAGCTAACCGTGGATATTTTTTAGGGAAAGAGTCCGGGCATTTGGGGAATGGCTTTGATTGGGTAAGTGTAATACTTTCCGTCTATGCCGTCTGCCCCGGGTTGTGCTACTCCGCCGCGTTTATCTCCAGTGTCTGAGAGGCATGGGTCGCCGTCTGCACCATCTTGGGAGACTAAAGCTGATGGACATGGTGGAGGATTGGCTCCAGGTGGACCTGATTTCCCCCCTTTGCCCGCTATTCCTGGTGATCCAGGCTGTCCGCCTTTGCCTTTTTGGAGGTTTGGTGTCACATTGGCCATGTTTACGCTACTAGTGTAGAATATTTTGGCTGTGCCTCCATTGCCGCCGTCTCCACCGTCTCCACCGCATCCTGCGTTTCCTCCTTTACCGCCATCGCCACCCAATCCTGGTCCTTGTATGCAAGTGAGGTTTGGAATGCCTAGCCATGTTGTGTCTGTTCCTGGAACTCCAAGCGATCCTCCTTGTCCGTTGCCTGCGATCTGGCCGTTTCCTCCTTTTCCGCCGATGCCGCCTTGTTGCCCTTTAAGGTCGAGAACCAATTTTCCGTCGATTTCTGTGACCCAGATTTCCACGATAGGTGCGTTGACTCCAGTCACTCCTTTGTTGCCTCTGCCGCCTGGTTTGCCGCTGCCGCCATCTAAAGCTCTTGGGTAATTACCCACAAAGTGAGTTGGGTCTAGAATTAAGTCGAAGTTTGGTGATGCGATGTCTGGGAGTGGAATTGGGCCTTGGTTGAAGCTTGGGGTTCCATCGTCTCCAGTCTTGGCTTGTGTCTCGGGGTCAAGACCGGAATCGCCTATTGGGAGTTCATATGCTGGGAAGTAGTCTCCGTCGAGGTTGTATGTTATTTCTCCTGAGCCTCCGGCTAATGTTGAGTCGATGACATTGGTTACTATTTTGAGGATGCGTTGAGCGCCTGGTGGTGCGCCTTTCTTGGGTTTGATTACAAGTTGAGCGTTTGGTCCTACGAATACTAATCTTCTGCAGAATATTATGTCGTCGTCGACATCGGTGTTGCCGGTTACGGTAAATATTTCGGTTACGATCATTTTACTCATATCCTCCTTAGTTTGGTACTCCTGTTAGTTCGTATGTTCCTACATCCCCGTCTAAACCATCTTTTCCTTTGTATGTGTTCTGCCAGTTAGGGTCGGCGTTATTCATTAATTGTCCTGGGGGTCCGTCTGTTCCGTGGTATTCGGGTCTTGAGGGGCATGGGTCGTTTTGGGTTCCTTGTGGACCGCCTGCTCCGCCTGCGCCTTCTTTTCCTGGGTCACCTGGGTCAGCTCCTTTGCCTCCGTTTACGATGTATTTCCAGCCTTGGACTGCCGGAAGGGATGCTTTTATTGCAAAGACTTTGACTATGCCACCGTTTCCTCCTTGGCCGCCTCTGCCTGGAAAACCGGCGTCCCCGCCTTTGCCTCCGTTTCCTCCTCGTCCTGGTTCGCGGTCGCATTGGTCGCCATCATACCATGAATCGCTGGTTTGTGATGCAGCGCCTTTCTGTCCGTCTCCGCCTTTTCCGCCGATGCCGCCGGTTCCACCTTTTCCGCCGTCTTGTCCTTTAAAGTTCACGGTTATGGCGTCTGGGTTGACTTGTACGACTTTGCCAACAAAGATTTCTAGTTCTGGTGCGTCTTGACCGGCGATGCCTTTGATGCCTGTTTTTCCTGGTTGTCCGTTTCCGCCATTGTTTGCTTGGGGGTAGCTGCCTTCGCCTGGGCTTGAGCTGCCGTTTGAACCGTTTGGTACTGTGGCAGTTTGTGGGGGTGCGGGTGTGTCTGAATCGAAGCCGGGTAACCCGTCAAAGTCATATGTTATTTCTGCGTGGCCTGCGATTTGTATGGTGTTGGCAATTATCGTTAGTGACTTTGGGGGAATCATGTTTTTCTCTGAAGGTGCTAGCACCAGTTTGCTGTTTGAGGCAAAATTTACCGTATCTGCTTGAAGAATAGCTTGCCCATACCTGACGACTCCGACAACGTTGAAAACTGACATTATTGTTTGCCTCCTGCGGTAATATCAATCAAGGGTTTGATGTCATATTCAAGATAGTTACTCACGGGAACTCCTCCGAACCCGAATCCTTCTACCCAGTAGTTCACCATAGTTCTCACTTCCTCTATTGAGGTTGCTTGGGCAATTGCTATTCCGCGGGGGTGCGCTGCGGCAGGGGTGGCTTGAGGGGAGATTCGTTCAAAATGAGTCACTTCCTCCATCTGACCTATCCGGTAGATTTCAAGCGCACTCTGCCTGCTCGTTTTCTTCACGTATTTGAGCCCTTTTTGCAGAACATCTGGACGTCTTGATATCTTTTCAAGTTCCTCGCGCCCCAAAATGAGGCTCCAAGTTATAAGATATTTCTTCAAACAAGGCTTAAGAAAAGTAGTTTTGCTCTCTACCATAAAAAAATCACCTATTCTCATATCTGTATTCTTAGAATATAAGACTTCCGACTGCAGTTAAGGTCCCAAAAAAAACTAAAATAACATGCATTAATGTCAATGAGTTTAGATTTGATTGCTGCAACAAGTGTTTAGAATCATTTGCAACAACAACTTCTCTGGTTCCTACTGATTCAAACCAATTAACTTGCTAAGGCAGATTCGGTAATTTTGTTTTAGTTTTGATATATGCAACAGTTGATGTCAAAATCGTTTGTAGCAGCAACTTCTTTTTCATGCAATAGATTTGGATTTTTTGTTATGCTTTTATCAGTTTGTAGCCCATCTTGTTCCCCATGCTTTGAGTATACGCTAAATTGATAATTAAAATCCCCATAGCATCCAGGTAACGCGCTGATTTTAATGGTCCGCAATCGACTGGGTCAAAACCGATGTCACGAGTTAACTGTGCCACCGTCTGTTTAGCTTTCAAGTCGTTTCCCGCCATGAAAGCAGTTATTTGTTCGCCAGCAACTTTCCCTGTGTTTTGGTTTGGAGCGAAAACGGTGTTGAATGCTTTCACGACTTTTGCTTTGGGAAGTTTTTTCTGGGTTTCTTCAGCGGTGGAAGTTGTGCAACTAATGCCTAAACCGTAATCTTCTCCTATAGCGTTCGTTACGTCGATTACGATTTTTCCGTTGGCCTGCGGTTGGATTTCTCTTATGGCGTCGTTGACGTTTTCGTGAGGTACTGCCAGTATGATTACTTCGCCCCATTTGGCGGCTTCGGCGACGGGTTCTTCGGGGTCTCGGTGACCAAACTTTATTTCGTGTCCTGCTTTGCTTAGGCCCTTTGATAATGCGGTTCCGACATTGCCTTTGCCGATGATGGCGATTTTCATAACTTTTATCCTCGAGTATTGAGCGTTTAAGCAGGTTTTTTAGAAGTTGTGACTGTACTGTGCCTACAACAAGTGCTTCTATGGGAAACAAAGGGGTTACCGAAGTCACATGTGCTCGTATTTGTAGAGGGATTCTTCAGCGATGGTTTTGGATAATCCAAGTGCTAAACTATCCGCTATTCGTTCCCACATCTCAATTTTTTCAAGCGTAAACATGTTCTTCCGCTTATCGTTCAACTGTAACAGTCCCAACTTGTGATTCCCAACGCGCAAAGCAATAAGCGCCACCGATTCGTACCCTTCCCCGTTGCAACGGTTGCGGGTGTTGGTTTGGCGGTCGGCAGGAGTGGTGGTCGCAAGGAGGCGTGTTGTGTCGTTTGCCCAAAAGCTTCCTTTTTTCGTGAAGAACTTTTTTGTCGGATCAAACCGTGCGCATATGACGTTTCCACACATACATTCCATGAGTGGATCGCCCTTAAAATCACTAACAATACATCCAGAATCATCTGTCTTGCAAAGTTTGTTTTCTAATCTGACATGTTCTTGGGGAAAACCCCTCGTTTCATAATACGGATAATCATCTCCCTCCTTAAGCCTAATTCCTACCGCTTCACAACAGGATTCTTTCTGGAAAAAATCGACGGTAGCTCTGATCAAATCACGCGTGTCGGTTGTTGAATTAGCTATTTTTAGAAAGTTAATCATAATTTCGCGTTCTTCTTCCGCTTTCTTGCGCTCTGTGATGTCTTCAAATATTACAGCGAAATACCCTTTTTTCGGACTGTAAATTGAGAGATGCAGCCAGAGGTTCAAGGGTTTAACGAAGGCTTCAAGTTCTTCTGATTTTCCACTGCAGGCAACTCGGCCATATATTTCAAATAATTCTGGGTTTGCTCCTTCAATTCCAGGTATTACTTTTAAAACTCCCTTGCCGATGACTTGTCCTCGATTTAGTCCAGTTATTCTTTCGAAAGCCTCGTTAATTTGGAGATAAATAAAATCTGTCGGCTTCCCGTTCTTGAATATCATTTTACAGTAGGCAAAGCCGTTAAGCATGTTTGCACATAAATAGTCAAATTGTAGTTTGGTCCGTTTAAAAGTTAAACCAGGAGGTTCGTCTGCTGAGAACCATGAGTCGTTAAAGTGGCTCTGCGACAATTCTACTAAGCTGACGTTGTTTGAGTAGACTACGAAGCTATCATCTCTGTTTTTAGTTTGTGTTGAGAGAAGAATTTCTTTTTCGTCGAAAGTAACCAACGAGAAGGGGGGCATAATATCGAGGAACCTTGTTTCCAAATGGATCTCTTGTTGCAGACCAAAAATTCTTTTTGTTAAAGAATTATTTCTATGTTTTTCAGTTATTATTCTGACATGTACTTCCTTCCCGATTGTCACCCTATTTTTTACTAGTACTAAATCAAGAAATTGCGCGAGTGTCTTTTGAATTGTAATGATGCAGATGCTTTTTTGAGAGATTTCAATCAGTTTTTGCAAACGATTTGAAAAAGCCCTTCCGCTTGGAACCAAAACAAATTGACACCCGCCGACAGATTGCTTATCTGTCAAGTTTTCATATTCCTTGAGTAAGTTGGCTGTTTTTTCATGTAATTCTCGATTTTCTTTTTCTTTCCGCTCTGTCAGTATGGATAAAACTTCTGGTAAAGGAAGAAGCTCATACCGTGCTGGAGCCGATACAATCTTCTCGAGTAACCCTTTTTTCTCGAGCTCAACCACTGCACGATAGGTGTCCGGGCGAGCAACCCCAGCAGCATCTGCGAGTTCACTTATTGTAGACGCCCCAATCCGAGCAAGCGCTAAACAAATTTTTGCTTGTGTACCATTAATTCCCAGACTAACTAAAGTTTTAATATTCTCTTCTCTGTGCAAACTTGAATTTGCCGCCATTAATCTAAATTTATTTTTTTTATTATTTATAATTTTTGAAAGTTCACTTATGAAATACTAAAAAACCACTCAGGCAATTGGTGGAAATCCCACCAACACCCCCTTAAATACATCACTTACGTTGGAACTGCTAGGATGCGGCATTTTCCCAAAAAAATAAATTTGCCTCATCCAAAAAATAATTTTAGGAAAGGAAAAAAAATGAAAATAGAAGATAAAAACAAAAAAATTGCAATCGCTCTGATTCTAATATTAGCAATCTCTTCATCCGCAGCATTACTAACTCCAAACGCAAACGCATTATTCACAACTTCCGTTCCAACACACGCTTGGGTAGCTATCAGTTCACCCAATCCAGGTTTAGGGCAATCAGTCGAAATTGTCATGTTTATGACAGAAATATCGATGAACGCAAACGGCAGCGGCGTCAGTTCAGCCACAAATAACATAGGTGACCTCTTCAAGGGCTATACGCTAACAATCACAGATCCAGACGGCAAAAACCAAACCATGGGACCATACACAGCCGACCCTATCAGCAACGCCTACATTCTTTTCAATCCAACAGAATTGGGCACATACAAAGTTCAGTTCTATTTCCCTGGACAATGGATAAACGACACTCCACGCTCCACAACCGCTTGGCCTGCAACTAACGTCGGAGTCATAAACCTCTACTATCAACCATCCTTAAGCAACGTGGCAACGTTCACTGTGCAGCAAGAACCACTTGCAGCCTATCCATCTGCGCCACTTCCAACCGATTACTGGACTAGACCGATAAACGCTCTCAACAAGGAATGGGCTTCATACGGTGGAGACTGGCTATTAGCAACGGGTAATTCTGGCGGTGTAGCATCACCCAGCTCACCAGCAACTAATCGATACCAGCCTAATGGACTTGCGCCTAATTCAGGCCACATAGTATGGACAAAGCCGATTACGAGTGGAGGAACTGTAGCTGGTGGTTTAGGCGAGAATACCTACTATACTGGGCAGTCTTACGAAGTCTACTTTACACCCATCATCATCAACGGAATTCTGTACTACAGCAAACAAACCCCACCTGCTTACGGATACTATGCTGTTGACCTACGCACTGGCCAAACAATTTGGTTCCAAAACAACACCTCCACCACGGCTGGTGGTCAATTATACACTGTCAACGGGCTTACTCTAGGTCAAACACTACTATACGAAACGGGAAACCAAAACGGCGCACTAGGCATATCTTTGGAACTGCGCAACTGGAAGGTACGCGATGATGGACGCGACCACTGGCAACTTGATTTCTACATTCAACAACAGCATTGCTGGCAGCGCATACGCATATGACTCACAAGGGGATCTACTTGCGTTCATTCTCAGCAACAACCGTCTGATTATGTGGAATTCAACACAAGCTGTCGGGGGCGCCTCAACGAGTGGCGCTGGTGTTTTAGAATGGAGACCCTCTTCAACGACCGTATACAACTGGCCAAATGGAATAATGTATAACGTATCAATGCCGGCTCCGACCTCGCAGTCTTTATATCACCTTGCTTACGACGATGGCGTCTTGGTCACTTATAACGACAAACTAAATACAACTGAACCCCTAGTGGAGTTAACAGGCTACGATGCAAACACGGGTGCAATGATCTGGCAGACAAACGAAACTGGCTTGTTCGGATACATGTACCTTTACACTAACGGAGGAAACATCGCCGACGGAGTCATGACATTATCAACCTGGGGCGACCAGAAATGGACTGGCTTCAACGTTAAAACAGGAGAAAAAATATGGGAAATTTCGCCAAGAGCAAACAGTACTGCATGGGCATCCTATGACATGACTTGTGACATTGATCCAAAAGCGGATCTTCTGTTCACAACTAGCTACGACGGAACCATCAGCGCTTACAATGTAAAAACAGGTGCATATCTTTGGACATACAATGGTCCAAGCAGCGGACTTGAAACCCCATACGGTGACTATCCTTTCGGCGGCTTATCAGGTACACTTGAAATGACAGTTGCTGACGGAAAATTATATGCTACAACAGGCGAGCACTCTCCTAACTCTCCGCTATACAGAGGAGAATACGTCGTGTGTCTAAATGAAACGACTGGAGAAGTGATCTTTAGAGAACAAGGATGGTGGCAGTTCCCAGGATTCAGCGATGGCTATATGGTCGCACTCAACGGTTACGACAACCAGATATACTGTTTTGGCAAAGGACGAACAGAAACAACCGTAACAACGGCACCAGCCATAAACAACCCAGCTAAGGTCTTGATATCGGGCACAGTCACTGATCAATCACCAGGTCAAACAAGCTTAGGAGTACCCGCAGCAGGCACACCCGCAATCTCAGACGCAAGCATGAGTCAATGGATGGAATACCTCTACCAGCAACAGGCAAAACCCACGAATGCAACAGGAGTCCCAGTGTCAATCGACGCTACTGACCCCAACGGCAACCAAGTTCACCTCGGCGACACACACTCTGACACTAACGGTCAATTCGCCTTCTTAGCTGACCAAAACATGCTTACAGCAGGCGTAGGCACATACACAATCACTGCAACATTTAGCGGATCAAACTCGTACTTTAGCTCATCCTCAGAAACAACGATGGCATATGACCTACCTCTAGCAGCAACAGCAGCACCATCACCGCAGCCCGCATCAGCCGCTGACACCTACTTTGTCCCCGCAATCGCTGGACTATTCGTTCTGATCATTATAGTCCTCATTGTTGTAGTACTATCGATGTTTAGGAAAAGACCATAAAACAAACAAGGGATAAAAAATCCCTTTTCTCTATTTTTTATTTCTAAATGCTTAAAAGAAAAATTTAGGAAACATAATTAATCCCGCTTTTTAATTAGCTTCATAAGTTTTGGCATCAACTCACATCCACGCTCGATGGTGCCGAGACTGCCCTTAGCACATTCTTTCTCACAGAACTTGACTGCTTTTCCATCGCCCATGTGATCACCTGAAATCAATACCGGAACGGGAGTGTCACTGTGCACTTTCAAAGCGCAAGGCGTTGCATGGTCAGTGGTTACACAGATAAGGTTGTCTTTAAGCGAAATCTGTTTTAGAAGTGGTCCAAAGAAGTATTTGTCAATCGCTGAGATAATCTGAGTTTTTAAGGTGCAGTTGCCGTCGTGTCCAGGTTCGTCTGGTCCTTTGAGGTGAATGTAGAAGCAATCATGCTTTGGCAGGGCATCGAGCAACGCTTTTACTCTGAATTCGCAGTCTTTTTGGAGGTTTCCTGAAGGCGGCGGAAGCAAAGAGGAATCCATACCCGCAAGCTGTGCAATGCCGCGTTCTGCATGCATATCTGCTAAACAGGCGAAGTTAACATGGTAATGCTCGTTTATGTTGAAGAATTTTGGAAGCAAATGCCCTGCGTCGCGGGTTAAAACAACGTTTGCTTTCAGCTTTCCTTCAGCCGCACGTTTTACGTTTATGGGGTGGTTTTCACAGAGATCATGAGATTTTGTTATGAATTCATTTACCAAGTCGGCTGAGACTTTTGCTGCTTCTGTCTTGTTGGTGGGTTCGCAGGTTTGCAACACCATTTCAACTTCAGCTTTTGCAACGCCTATGCCGTTGACGATTGTGTAGGCTGGGTCGCTGTTGGTTATATCGCTTGAAAGAGGCTTACCTTTACTTTTTATAAGCAATACTGCCCTGTGCCCGAGGGTGTTGCGGAACTCGAAGGTTGCAGGGTATGACGCAAGTTTTATTCCTTTGTTGACTGCTTTGCTGAGTTCAGTAGCTTCTTCGGTGGTTAAGCTACGGGCTACACGCCGGTCAAGAATATTTTTTCCCTCACCCAACGTGGCAAAGTTGCATCGTAAGGCTAAATCGCCATCCTTCATCTTCAAGCCTGCACCCGCAGCTTCAATAACTCCTCTGCCTGTGCTGTACTTGAATGGGTCATAACCTAAAAGCGAAATAACCGCCACATCACTCTCAGGCGCCACACCCTTCTTCACGGAGTACATCAAACCAATCTTACCTGTTTTTGCAAGCGCATCCAAATTTGGAGTTTCTGCAACTTCAAGGGGTGTTTTGTTGCCTAAAGATTTAATCGGCAAATCTCCCATTCCATCTATTGCAACGAAGATTAACTTCAAAGTATATGCCTCGTTAATGTTGAGCTCTAACTTGGTTATGCTATTTATTTTTTGCATTAATATATCTATTTTTTAAAGGAAAGCACCGTTCAAATTTCCTCTTGGTTCCAATGGGTATCTGCCGTTGTGTTTACAAGATAAACGTCGGTTTGATCAAAGAGTTGTCGAAAAAAGTTTGTGCGGATCAGGGCTAATTGACTCTAAGGAATAGCTCATCAATAGACTCTAAAATTAATTCGTAAATTAACCCTAATTGAATCATTAAGGTTTTCATAAAAAAATTGGACGGAGATGAAAAACAAAAAGATAAAATTTTGGGTAATGTACAATATTGTCTCTAGGAATAGATTTTATATATAACATGACAACAACACTAACTTGCCAAATGATTTACCTATTAAGCGCTAAGTTGGTTGTCTTTAGAGGAGAATTGGAAAGTACAAAGCAGACTATCAAGCAGTAGTTACTGTGCCAGATGATGATTCCAAGAGACATCTCTACCAATCAATATGCAGTTCTAATCTTTTGGCACTCAAAGAATGAGGAAAATACCATGTTAGGTAGGATACCGCCCGCTAAAAGTTTGCAAACAGTCAGCGTACTAGTTCCAACGTACATGGAAAAAAATAACATTACAGATCTAATCGAATCGATTAACAAGAACCTGACAGGTTTTACCTTTGAAGTCGTTGTTATTGACGACAACAGCCCAGACGGCACCGCTGGCATGGTTAGACAACTCACCAAAGATTATGCCAAAACCAAGCTCATAGTTAGGTCAAGTAAGATGGTTTTAGGTTCGGCCTATAGGGACGGCTTTAGCGCATCATCATACGAGCGTATCGTTGAAATGGACGCAGACATGAGCCACAACCCTCAAGAAATAACAAAGCTACTCCAAAGCCTAAACCAAGATGACATCGTCATAGGCAGCAGCTACATCCAAGGAGGAAACATAGTCGGCTGGAATTGGCGACGAAAACTCATAAGCTGGGGAGCAAACCGCTTCGCCCGCGCTGTCCTCGGATTAAAACCAAAAGATGTCACCTCAGGCTTCAGAGTTTATTCCAAGGGTGCATTCGAAAAAATAATTACCCAATCTAAACTGAATGGATACGCCTTCCAAATTAAGATTCTGTACCTTGCAGCTAAGTTTGGATTCAAAGTAAAAGAGGTCCCCATAACCTTCAATGAACGCAAAGAAGCCAAATCAAAACTGGGAACCAAAGAAACATTCAGTTTTGCTGTAGCGATGGTTTCTCTCAGTTTCAGGAGGGTAAAAGTTGACTAAAATCAGCATCGGCATTTGTGCCTATAATGAGCAGCAAAATATTGGGTCCCTGCTAAATAACTTGCTCACAGAGCAAAACCTCAACGAAGACAGCGAAATCTTAGTTGTATGTTCTGGCTGCACTGATTCAACACCCCAAGTTGTAAAGCGATTCGCAGAAAAAGACAAACGAATACGCCTAATAATTGAAGAAGAACGCGTTGGAAAATCCTCTGCAATTAACAAGATTCTTGAAAATCACAAAGGCGAGTATGTTTTCCTGATACCTGCAGATGTTATTCCAGCCAAGGAAACATTATCTTTTATGGTTAAGAAAATTTCTGAGGACTCCCGCATAGGCGTATTGGGCGGAAGTCCAGTGCCGACTAATACTGAAGATGGATTTTCTGGTTACATGAGTCACTTGATGTGGCGAATACACAATAGGACACTAAAGTACCTGGACGATTTGAATTTGGGTAACCATGCTTCTGGAGAATTCATGGTTCTCAGACACGGCGTTGTAGAGAAAATCCCAATCGACGTGGTAAACGACGACGCATACATATCAGTTGAAGCTTCGATGAAGGGCAACAAAGTAAAGTACTGTGACGAAGCCAAAGTATACATCAAAGCTCCAACCAACATCTCCGATTATATTCGACAAAGGCGCCGAGTAGTATACGGCCATTTTCGCGTGAAACAATGCACAAATGACTATCCTAAAACAGTTGAGAACATGATGCTCAAAGATCCGGCGAAAAGCTTCAACGTTCTCAAAGAAGAAATAAAAGAACGCCCCCGTGACACCATAAAATTGTCTGTGGTCATTTTCATCGAAGGGTTGGTTAATACTCTGGCAATTTTTGATTTAGCATTAAAGAAGAATCACACTGTCTGGACAGTTGCTAAATCTACCAAAAAAATCGAGGACGGCTACGAAACTTGAAAGAATCGATCGGTGATCGCAGGAGTAACTTTAAAGAAATTTTAGTTAAAAATCAGCTAATCGTATTATTTAGCGTCACCTTATTTGTTTTAGCTTTCGCTCTAAGAGTGTACGGACTTTCTTCAAGTCCAGACATATTCGGCGACGAAGTCCTGTATACTAATGTGGCCCTGAAGCTACCACAATTCGGTCATCTAGTTGAGCTTAATTCTCCATGGTTTATTCACCCACCATTATTTTATGCCTTACAAAGTATTTTCTTCCAATTAACAGGAATCAGTGAGCTAACTCTATCCAACGTGTTCACTGCCAGGTTGACATCCTGTTTGTACGCTTCGTTGGCTGTGGTTGTGGTGTTCATATGGATTACTAAAATTAGTGAAATTAGAGTTGGTGCTGCAACAGCATTTGTGTTGATGCTTGAACCGTACGCCTTAAAGTATAGCAGAATAGGCCTCTTAGAGTCTCTTGTAATGCTGTTTGCAATAGTCGCTTTGGTCTTTTTTGCAAGAGCAAATTCCGAAAATAATCTAAAGAATTATGTCATAGGTGGAATATTCTTCGGTTTGGCGATGCTAACCAAAGAATTAGCCCTCTTTGTTATAGTCATAATTGCCATGTATTGGTGGCTTACCAAGTTTGCAGCAAAAACAAAAATCAAGATTAAAGGACCACTTACGTTCATAGCAACCGGCCTCATCATGTACCTTGGATACATTATATGGGCGCTCTCAATTGACGCTTCAACTTTCTTACGAACCAAGTATTACCTTTTGGAACGAGCACTTTGGATTGTCAGAGATCAAGGGTACACCACCCCAGGTTATTCGGCTTTCACTACGGATTTAATTTCAACAGTCAACATGTACCTCATCACTTACATTTTGATTGGAATCGCCACCCTCGCTTCAGCTTACTTCTTAACAAGAGAAAGAAACAAATTTACTCTACTGCTGACTTCTTGGTTTATAGGCGCGGTGATCTTCTTCGGCGCCATTGGAGCCCACAATTCACAATTTTTTATTTATATTACTATACCTGCGGCAATCATCGCAGGCTACATTATTTCTAAATTTGCGTTTAAACAAATTTACCGAAACAAGAAAGTGTTATTTGCATGGTTAATGCTGCTCTTCGTCGTAATTGGTTACAATACAATGGTCTGGGTATTTGTCGATGGCGGCAATGACACTGCAGTAAGTCAATCAATTAATTGGGTCCAGACAAACATTTCAAACGGCGAAAAGATTTGGGTTCCACAATATACATATCAATTCTTGTCTACCAACTATCAGATCGTAAATAAGGAATCCTATCCTACCTTAAACTCTATCCAAGGGCAAGGTATACACTACTTCATTACTTCTCCCAGATGGGCATATTTAGCTGACAATTCCACTTTGAATTACATTCTAGAAAATGGAACTTGTATGGCTGTTTTCTATGGACAATCAATCAAGGAGATAGAAATTTATTACGTCTCTATCCCGGTTTAAAAAATTGGCTGGGGTGCCATAAAAATGAAAATACTTCAACTGACTGAACACTATTTGCCTTTCCTTGGAGGAGTTGAGGTTAACACTCATGAAATTTGTAAACGCTTAGTAAGGGATGGGTTCGAAGTCGAAGTAATTTGCGGAAGAGAGAAAGGCACAACAAAAAATGAAGTTATAGACGGAGTCAAGATTCATCGCATTTTTAACTTTAGACTTATTAAACTAAAATATGACGTTGGAAGAATATCGCCAAAAATGTTGTTATCAGCTATAAAAAACGATGCAGATGTTGTCCATGCGCATGCCTACGGTTTTTTTCCAACATATGCTTCAGTTTTTTCCAACAAACCTACACTAATAACAACTCACAGTGATCCGACTGCCAAAATCTATCCATTTGGAGATCTTTCAAGAAGTATTCCACTAAGATTATGTGACCATGTTGTCGCCACGACGAAATTGGAAAAGCAACATCTGACAAAAAGAGGTGTGAGTCCTGAGAAAATTAGCTTAATTCCTAACGGAATTACTCTGCCACCGCTTAACGTACCAAAAGTAGATTTTCCAAGTAAGATTATTTTGTGCTTGGCAAGATTGGATACAGCTCATAAAGGCCAAGATATCCTTCTTCAAGCTATGCCAAAAGTTATTTCCAAAGTTCCAGGTGTTAAATTGTGGTTTGCGGGCGATGGAAAAGATGAAAAGATGCTGAAAGATCTCACAAAGAAACTGAAAATTAGCAGAAACGTTGAATTTAAAGGACCGATTACTAACCCCACAAAATCTCAACTCTTAAAAAACTGTAGCTTACTCTGTATTTCTCCACGAACAGAAAGTTTTGGGGTTGTTTACCTTGAAGCGATGGCTTATGGGCTTCCCATTGTTACAACCAGAGTTGGTGGAATTCCGGAGGTAGTAGGAGATTCAGCCCTTCTGGTCCCACCTAACGACCCATCAGCTTTGGCAAATGAGTTGGTGCACGTTTTATCTGACGAGAAGCTCGCAGAAGGCTTGCGCAAGAAGAGTTTAAAATGCATAAAACATTTTGATTGGGAACATATTGTGAAAAAATATGAGGATCTTTTTGAGAGGATGAAATGAGTGCCTAATCGTTTACTTTTCCTTTACAGACTTTACGTTAAGAACATTCGTAAATACAGAGGAGTCAGAGAACGAATTTCTATTACCTTTGGATATTTCCGTGGAACTTTAATAAGTTTAAAATTTAAAAAGAAGGCATTTGTTTGTGTTGGTCGGGGTTTAGATTTAAAAATTTACAATGGAGTTATTGATTTTGAAAATTTTGTTCTTTTGTATCCAAACATAAAACTTTGGTGTGAAGGAATTCGAAAAAAAAGTTACCTGCGAATTGGGCAGGAAACTCAAATAGGGAATAACACGCAAATTCGAGCAGGTGAATTTGTCGATATCGGAAAGCGGGTTTTGATAGCTTGGGATGTGGTAATTATGGATAGGGATTTCCATCCTGTTGACGGTTTAGAAGAACAGATTAAGCCTGTTGTGATAGAAGATTACGCGTGGATATGTTGTCGAGCCATTATTTTGAAGGGAGTAACCATTGGGCATCACGCTATAATTGGAGCGGGAGCCGTGGTTACAAAAAGCGTTAACCCGTATGAAATTGTGGCAGGAAACCCTGCAAAGGTAGTGGGGAAACGGCAAATGCATACCACTGAATAAAATTTTTGAAATTTTCTCAAATTTCTTGGATCTTTCCGTCGATAATCTGGACTTTTTGTGAGAGCTTTTTGGGAGTTTTCTATAATTTCGATACTTATTTCAAACGCACAGCATTTATTAATACTTAATACGCAATACGCCTAGATCATCAATGAAACCTAAGGCAATTTTCGTCATCGCATGCCTCGCACTTACAATCGTTGTCATTATACCGACTCTTATATCGGTTGAAGGTTCGGCTGCGACACCTAACTTAAGTTCTCAAGAAACGATAGTGAGAGCGCTCGATTTTGACGGAACAACTTTTTTGGTTCAACCGGATGGTTTCGATGGATATCAAGCAATAAACAAAACAGATGACACAATAATTTTTTCGTCGACAAATGTAAGTTATACGATAAATTCCCTGATTAACAATGATTCGCACATAGTTCTTGGAGCAGGAATATTTGCTTTAACAAACACGATAACCAAGCAAGCTAACAACGTCTTTATCGAAGGGCAAGGAACCGATACTGTACTCCTTATTTCGAGCTCAGCCATCAGCGCGTTTACCGTTTCAGGGGTAAACGGTTGGTCAATTCGCAATTTGCAAATCAATGTTGAATTAGGAAATAAAACGTCTGGGATATACGTGACAAAAAGCCAGAATATCCTTATTGAAAATTGTGAAATAAGCAACACATACTATAATGGAATTACGACCCTCTATTCATCCAACATCACAATAGATAACAATTCTATCAATGCTGCGCGGTATGGTTTCGGTATTGCCGTTTGGAACACCACTGAATCATCCATTACAAACAATAAGGTAGATTTGACTTATTGGTCTGGAATTACCGTTTCTGACGGGTCAAATTACAATAGGATTGGAAACAACTTTGTGTCTAGAAGTGGTCAAATGGGCACTCTAGGAGACGGCATAGAAATCGGTGCAACTTTGCAGTCGGGTGGGACAGTTGGAAATTTCGTGTTTAATAATACTTGTCACGATAATGTTGTGGATGGAATTTCTGTAGCGCAAAGTAATGGCACGGTAGTTTCTGGAAATTTTGTTTTCAATAATGGAGCTGCTGGAATTGGTGTTGAAAGTAATTCTGCAGAGACCCAAATCATTGGTAATTCAGTGGTTAATAATTCAGCCATCTTTAGGGAAGGCGCTGGTATAGCTGTTATGGGTTCTTTGACGAGGGGCACAGTAATTTCTTCTAATTCTGTGTTTAGGAATTGGGAAGACGGAATCTTCCTTTTCAAAAACTCAACAAATACATTGATTGATTCAAACGTGGTTTATGATAATGGAAAAAAATCGGCATGCAACTTCGATGGGATATGCATTGCTTCTTCTAACAACACGATAAATAATAACAGATGTTTTGATGATCAAGCAATTGGGACACAGAGGTTCGGGGTAAATGAAGAGAGCGGTTTCTTGAACAATGTTTTGAATGGAAATATTTTTTCGCAGACTTAAGGTTAAGAGTAGAAATTTTTTTGGGCTTTTGGGAGTGTTTTTGGAAAAGTTTAATATGAATCAGAGGGCAAGGGTAAGTTATAACAAGAAGTTTAACTTGTAGTCACCACAAATTTACTAATTAGGCATGGGTGAGGGGAAAATTGAACTTAAAAATATACGCAATAAAAAACTCAAGCCAACAATTAAACCGCATCCAACTAGTCGTAGTTGACCTAGACAAAAGCAAAAAATACCCTTTAAACTTCGTCTGCGTCCTACCAAGATATTTCCGCATACTAGAAAAACGCAGCAGCAAATTCGCTAAACTCTTCGGAGAAAAAAGCCTCTGCACAGCCAAAAAACTGTTGGTCGACGCAGTCCACAGCGAAGATGATCCGGAAATAAAAACTGCCATAACTAAACGCATAAAAGCCATCGATTCGAAGGAATGCCCAAAAACCGAATAAATGCTAAGGTTTGCCTGACTTTAGAAGAAGAGAAATCAGGTATTCATTCTCGACTAAACCGTAACCGCCTTTTTTTGCGGAGAACTCATCAAACTTTTTAACGCCGTCAGGTTTCAGGTAAGGCGACGAAATTGCGAAAGGTACAGGTTCCCTTGTGTGTGTTCCAATTTTGATGGGTGTTGGATGGTCAGGCAAGATGGCAACTGCGTAAGGTTCACTTAAACCTTTGAGAATCCTGCCGAGCATCCGTTTATCTATATCCTCAATTGTTTTGACTTTCAAATTGTAATCTTTACAATGCCCGGCTTCGTCGGGTGCTTCAATATGCACAAAAACCAAGTCGTTTGTCTTCAGTGCTTTTAATGCTGCATCGGCTTTGCCTTCATAATTCGTGTTATCTAAGCCCGTTGCACCCTCAACAGTAATGATTTCCATGCCAGCGTAAGTTCCAATGCCCTTCACCAAATCAACCGCGGAAATAACAGCGGATTGTTTCAGCCCATACTTTTCTTTAAGTGTTGGCATGGAAGGTTTTTTGCCTCCTCCCCAGGGCCAAATCAAGTTTCCTGGTCGTTTCCCTGCTTTTTCTCGCGCAACGTTCACGGAATGTGACTGCAGGATTTTTCTGGACGCTTCAATTAAATCCCTCAGTAGTTTGGCTGATTTTTCAGCGTTCGGCGATTTGGCTTTTGGAGAAACTTCCGCAACTGCTTGTCCTATGGCATCATGGGGTGGAATGCACTGGATTTGTTCTGAATCGCTGAAGTTGCGTAGAATCAAGAAATGCCGATAATCTAAACCTGCATAGAATTCTATCTGGTTTGTTTTTCCTAACGCACCATTTATGGCTGCTATTAGCTGGGTTGCTTCCTGAGTGGTTATATGTCCAGCGGAATAATCGAGGATTTTTCCTTCTTTCTCGGTAATTAGGTTGCATCTGTACGCAGTGTCGTTTTCGCCCAATTTTATGCCTCTTGAAGGCGCTTCCAACGGTCCTCTACCAGTACAATAAATGCGTGGGTCGTAACCTAACACTGAACAAATTGCTGTTTCTGAGCCTGGAGCCATCTCATCTGGCACGTTTTTGATTAAGCCGCTTCTGCCTCTTGCCGCTATTGAGTCTATGTTGGGTTTGTAGGCTACTTGAAGCGGTGTCTTGTTTTCCAATTCTGGCACTGGGTAATCAGCCATTCCATCTCCGACAACGAGCAGATACTTCATTGATTTTTCTCCAGGAAGCGAACTTTTTCTTTCTCAAAGATAACACAATCGTATATTTATCTGCTTCACAGAATAGAAACAGCTAGCTCGCAAGCGGTCGTGATTTTTGACGTACACCAACAAAGATATTTAAGAATTCAACCGCCTAAGAGTTAGCTAAGAAAAACCTTTTGGAGTATTTTTTAAATGCTTGAAGGATGGGAATGGATTATCATCGGTGTTGTTGCAATCGTTATCATCATGTGGGGTCCCGCAAAGATTCCACAGTTTGCTAAATCTTTAGGCAGAGCTAAAGGCGAATTTGCCAAAGCACAGAAAGAATTCACTGATGCCGCAGCCACAACTATGGCCAATACAAACACTGTTGCTGTGGTATCTAAACCTGCATCTGCAATAAAGTCTAAAGATGAAATGTTGCTTGAAACAACTCAGAGACTTGGAATCCCTACTGAAGGTAAAACACGAGATCAAATATCCGAAGAAATATCCGTGAAAGTGAAAATTTTAGGCACCGATTAGTTGGCACCTTATTTTTTTATATTTATAAAAGATAGGGTATAGGCTGAAAATCTTAACATTTGAGATTTATCATTTTTCGGCATCCTCTGGATGAATGCGTCTTAAGTTTTGGTTCAGATTATGTTGTTTTCAGTTGAGATTAGACAGCGCTAAGTAAATGGAATCCAAATTTACCCGTTTACAGCGCTTCCTCAATTAAACCTCAGCTCAAGAGGGTAATCAGAGAAGAAAAAAATTGTATGATCTGGTTATGAGTTATGGGGAATTGAGTTCTTTTTGTTTCTGCCTAAAAGTATGAGGGGGACGCCAAGGAAAACAAACGCTATCACCCACAGGTTTGGATTATGCAGGGGGCCTATAACCTCATACCAGACGCTCGGGTGGGCATTGTAGCCTCCTGTTAGGTAGTAGTAGATGGTGGTTATGACAAAGTAGCTGCCTAACCCCACTAAAACCAAGCCAACACGTGTCAAATTTATTTTCGTCGTCTGTTTTTTGATTAGCGGCAGAGCAGTCGTTAATGCTGTTACTGCCACGGCGAGTAGGCCAAATAAGGTAAGGCAAAAACTGAACAGGTTAGCAGGCTGCATAACAAAAGCAAATCCAAACTGTTCATAGACCTTTGTATATGGAACTGTTATACCCGTCCACATCATGGAAAAGTTGAACCAGAAAACCACAAACAAGTATCCAAGCCCTGTTAAACTGACCCATTTAAGAATTTCTTGAGTGGAGGCTCCCTGGTTGATGGATGCTCGGAGTTTGAGTAGAAGCGGGGGAACCACTAGAACAATCGCAAGGCACGGAATCAATGTAACGTAGAGCAGGAGCAGTTCTGGAGTATGGCCGAAATAAAATAAGCTCGGGTCATATGCTATATTGTAGGCTGCAGCAGCGATTATCGAAGCTATCAAAGTCCAAAAGAAAACAGCTTCGAGTAGCAGAACGGCGCTGACGCTTTTTCGTAATCGGGGCATTGCTGTTTCTTTTTTTCTCCAAAATAGAAATGTGCCATAAACAGCTAAAGCTCCGGCTATTGCTCGAACAATAATCGCTATCGAACCAGCCACGCCTTCACTACTGTAGAAGAGAACTAGCCACCACCAAGGGTTAGCCGATAGTGAAGAGTAAATGTACTGGTTAGAGATCATGCCTATGCTGTCACGCATTCCGCTTGCGGCGTAGTAGAGGGCGTATGCTAAATAGGTGCATGCGACGATTAAAATCCAAAATTTCCAGGAACCTGCATATTTTTCAAGCCATTTTCCCATCAAAGTTCACCATTCGATGAGATGCCGAGTTGGCTATTTAGTTCTACTCAAGGAACAAACCGTTCCAAAGCTGGAACAGCACCCACCCAAGCATAAAAATTGACCAAATCTTTTGGAATTGATCAACGGGGTGGTTTCATTTTTGGAAAAGCTCATTTCACCTAAGACAGCGTATTTGGGAAGAAATGTGTTTTATAGTCCCCAGCTCTGTGTTGCCGTTTGATGCGGGGATTTTTCTTTCTCGTGTTTTTCTTTTTTCTTGTTGGAACCTTTGAACTTATTGATTTTAACCACGTTATTTTCTACTGTAACCCAATGTGAGCTGTTTAGATTTTTGTGATAGACAAACTTGTTTACCAAACTTGCCAATGAAATAATCGTAACATCATCCGTGTTTAGTTCCAAACCTTTGGAAGTCGTTGATGAATTTAACTTATAGTGGCTTTGCAAGAAATTTGCGAGGTTTTCTTTCTCACCATCTAAATCCGCCATGTCAACTTTTACAAGGCTCTTATGTTTAAACAGCAAGTCTTTCACTCCGTGTATGATATGGAATTTTTCTATTTATAAAAGCTACTCAAATTTGAGTTTAGAACTTGCTTCCACCTAAAAATAGGGATTAAATGCAAAAAAGATGGGTGTTGTGTGATATACTTCAACTTCTGTGTAGTTTCAAACTCCTACCAGTCACTTTTTACGTCGATAACCTCAAAATAAAATATCAATATTTTTAGTTGTGGACTCAATAGCGGAAAAAGTATTCACAAGCCGCCAGCGTTTAATTTCCCCACCTTAAGCTTCATCGTACCTCGATTTTCTCATCGTCCAAAGTTATAGCACATTGTCCAAACTATTTACGTTTGCGGAAGAGTTTGAAGCCTTCCATATCGCTGACATACTCAAATCCTGCACTTATCAACTCTGCTTCTTGTACTGTCTTGACGCCTTTCACTGTCCACTCGTTGTTTTCGTTCGATTGGAAAATGACTTTTTCAAGATGAATCATTTCAAGTGCATTTGATATCTTTGTGCCGCATAAATAATTTCCACACTTCTCTATACTGTGTATACGTTTCCGTTTCCTTGCATAAACACTGTTGACTTTAGATAGAGCATCATGGTCCTCAAAAGCAAGTTTCTCAATAAATTGAAAAGAATCATTGTGTGAGCTAATTGATTGAATGTTTAGTCACATTTCTTCGAGAGTTTGTGTGTCTGAATCTGAATATTTGTTAAAAACACAGCTTGGCTCGGAGATTACAAGTCATTTTGCTTTCAAAAGTTCATCCATTAACGTCAATACGAAATATCCTTGTTGTTTGTCTAACTTGGTACATGATAGACCATGAAACAAGTTATAGACTTCGATACCATATTTCTCTTTGAGTTGTTTGCCATTCTGTTCTATAATCTCGGTGCTTGAATTTTTGTTCATTAAAGTTCCTTCACTTCTTCTATTTTATGTAAGCTGATTTAAGAATTGTTGCTTCATGCTGGGAGAAGGACTTGATGTTGTATTTATCGACTTTACTAAATTAAGATACGTTCCTTAGGCTAAACCCTTTCTTTTTAAAGAACAATATTCCTAATGGGGTTATTATGAGAACTATTGCAACAGCAATAAGTGTTGGAAACTCTGGGGTTGGCAATGGCGTTCCGATGACTGGAAAATCGGCAAACCTATCATGATTATGGCAGTGACAACAAACAGACCAAGACACTTCTATGCATAACTGTTTTACACATTCTCGTGCAGTTTAACTTTTTGAAAGAATAGGGTTTTCCCATAGATATTCTGTTGAAAAAAAATATTTCAGCGAATTTATTTCTTTAGTTGTTTAACTTTTTCCCAGGGCACTTCTATTTTTATTACTTTACCATTTTCATCTATATGCATGTAATAGCCATAGTTTCTTTTCCATTTACATCATGCTTTATTTCAAAATTTGCGTTAGCACGTTTCTTGTTAACAACCACTTCAATAGTTTCAACTATCCCAACTTCTTCGTTTTGTTTTTTTGACATCACATTTTCTCCATTACAATTATAAGTCTATTCTGCTTATGAGTTTTACTTGAATTTTGACTAGCCGATTAGCGATTTGTCTTTTCGACCATCTGATTTCATAACGAATTTTGAACAAGTCTTTAGTTGTGAACAGTTTGTCTTTGAGAAAGAAGGAATTGCTTTTTGTCATTCATAAAAGAAAGCTATCAAAGAACTAAGTTTTCTTCTGAAAATGACTTGCATTTTTTCTTTGACATATTTTAGGCTCAAAATGGTAAGGTTATAAAGTATAGACCAGTTCAGTATTTTTTGAGGCAGAGTTTACTTCTTGTTTTCGACTGCGAAAAGAGAAGAGGTGATTGTTTGTGGGTGAAGTAAGATGGAGTGAGGAGATTTTCTCATCGTCCAAGCTATGACCATAATTATCGGAGTTATTCATGTTTTCTAACAGATTATGTCATCTTGACAATTTGGAAAGGATTTCTGATTTAACTGTAAATGTGCGCTATTTTTCTGTTCAAGTTTGTTAGAAGACAATATTTAAGAGTATGACATGTGTCATATAATACTGTTTTATTTACGCCATAAGAGGAAACAAACATTGAAAAAAAGCGTCCCCCAAATATTCTTGATACTAATATCCATCGCAATATTATCCTTAAGCTCTTTGCTTAGCGTTTCCGCCCTTGATTCTTCCGGCGGCACCAGCCAAAGTGGAAATTCAACAGGAATACTCCAAATAAACACCTTCGACAGCAACGGAGTCAACAACCCGGTAAGTTTATCCTTAAATGACATCTACGCCATGCCCAAAACCACCGTGTATTCTGACCTAAGCTGTTATGGCAGACTCATTGAAACCGGTCTGTGGGGCGGCGTGTCACTTAGGGAATTACTCGCCGAAGCCGGATTTACTGATCAGAACGCAAATCTTCACTTCTACGCCTCAGATGGATACACAACCAGCCTCAAACTCTCCGACGATATACCCCAGAATGTAATCGTAGCTTACGAGTTGGAAGGCACCCCCTTACCCGAGATTCTTCGTTTGGTTATTCCTAATGCAAACGGTGCAGCATGGATAAGTAAGATTACCGCAATATCAATAAATGACCCCACCCTCGCCCCCATTTCCCCAAACCCTGATGCAGCACAAATCATAGTTAACCAGCCACGTCTGCAGCAACCAAGCACAACGCAAACATCCCCCACTCCAGAACCAACAGTTCAGCCAACCCCTCAACCAACTGTTCCACAGACAACTAATCAACCAGCTCAGCACCAAGACGCCCTGAATTCAAGCGTACAAAACTTAAACCTCTATCCAATGATAATTGGAGCAATCGCAGCAGCAGCAGCCGCAATAGTAATTATGGGATTTCTCTTCTACAATCGTAGGAAATGACAAAACGTTCAATTAGAAAGTTCTAAACTTTCTTCTGATTCAGCATTTTATAATTTAAGAAGAGAGTTGTTTCTTTTGTTCTACTTTCCAAAATACTAACATTGAGCCTATGAACAATGATAAAAAGCCAATCAACAAAAGCAAAACAAAGTTTACTTGATGATAGTAATAATAATTCAAATTATTGAAAACCTCCTCAAAAAACAATACAGCAAATAACGCCAAACCAATTAAAGAAAAAGAACCACCCCGCTAGCCTAATCTACTCATGTTGCCACTGTTTCTGAATATATTAAAACTTGTTTAAAAGTTTTCATTTCTTATTTACTCGGGGTCAAATCAGGAATAGAATCTTAAAATGTTAAGATCTCAAGACAATAATTGAATCAATTTGCTCGGAGCATCAAATCATCTACTTGTTTTTTTCTTGCAACTGCTATTTCTTTCTCGAATTTTTTTATATTGCAAAAATGATAGCTAATTATTCTTGCCTTCTTTGTGAACATTCCAAAAACTCCTTGTCTGATAATTAGCGCTTGATTCTTTTGAGAGTTTGTTCTTGCCAACATACAGTCATAATTAGCGATGACTTTCAAAATTTATATAAGATAACGTTTGCAGTTGGGGCAATATTGCTGGTTTTCCTCAAGGGTAGAATTGCAGAACTTACAGGTTGAAACCGAAAACCATTTTGATAATAGAGACTGGGCGCTGCCGTTCCCCATTTTGTTTTCATATCTTTTTCCCACAAACAAGCTTACTTCCACTAACGCAAGCAAAGCTACAAACAAGTACAAATCGCCAATAGGTGTTGCGCCAGGCGAGATGAACATCGCGGCAATTGCAAGACCTGCATAGATGTACTTTCTTTGTTTAGTGATCGATTTTGTATGCAAAATCCCGAATTTGACTAGAAGCACAAAGAACGCAGGAATAGTGAAGAGAAAACCGCTAACAATTATGGTAAAAAAGATTGTATTGTAAAAATCCATGATCGGGAATAATTGCACTGCATTTACGGCGGTATAGAAAGGTATGAAGCCTTGGATAAATGCAGGCGCCAGAAAGAAAAAGCCAAAAACAGCGCCAATCACGAAGAGAACAGTCACTATAGAAACAAATGGCAAAATCGCTCTTCGTTCATGTTGATACAATGCTGGGTCAATAAATTTGTAGGCTTCGTAAGCAAATACTGGTAAGGTGAAGCCGACAGCAAAGACCACGGCTGCATAAGCATAGAGTGTTATAGGGTCAGACATAGAGTTAGCAAAAAGTTGCGCCCCTTGGGGCAAAAACATGTTACCAATATACACTAAAAGTACAGACATTAAGGGTTTGTAATTGTTGGTCGTTGCAAAGAAGTCGCTATTACCTGGAAGAACAAGCATCACAAAGAGCGAAACAACAAAAACTGCTAGCACTATTTTCATACGCTTTATGAATTCGGTAACGTGCCCCCAGAAACCTTCGAAGAAACTTTGTCCTTCCGGCATTGTCAATTAACTCTCAATTTTTTTTAGTTTGTATCTAAATTTCTATTTATGGAAACATGGAAGAGAATAGAATCCTCTATAGTTCAGTCTACTGACTTATTTTTAGAGGAAATTTAGGGATTCAATTAATTCTTGCCAAGAAAAAATAAAGGCTGAAATAGCCATTATTCGGCGCCTAAAATTTTCACTTTCACGGATATTTCTTCGGATATTTGATCTCGTGTTTTACCTTCAGTAGGGATTCCAAGTCTCTGGGCTGTTTCAAGCAACATTTCATCTTTAGTCCTTATGGTTGCTGGTTGAGGAGCAGGCGACGCAACTTGCTGGGCCGACGCTGCAGAATTCTCGGTTGTTAGGGCAGCGTTGTTGAATTCTTTTGAAGCTTTGCTGAATTCGCCCTTGGCTTGTCCTAATGCCCGTGCAAACTGTGGAATCTTCGCTGGACCCCACATGATGATAACGATTGCAACAACACCGATGATAATCCATTCCCATCCTTCAAGCATTTAAAAATCTCCTTGATAGTTCTTCAGATTAACTATAGGCGGGTTAATTTCTTAAATAGATTTGTTGGCGTGCATAAACAATCACAACCGCTTGCTTGTCTTGGGTGTAAGTAAAAGTTCGTTTGATTCTGCCAGCTTTTTAGCTCCTGACAAGAAGTAGATAAATACCAGAAAACAAGAAAAAACCTAAATCACATTTCAAAAGTTACTGTTTTTCCCACGTCTCAATCAAAACTACTACAGCCTTCGCCTTCGCGCCATCACTAAACCTGTACATGCGCACCCGACCATACGTGCGCTCTTCGAGAATACCTTCAGACTCCAAAAGGTTAAGATGCTTACTAGTTGATGCAAAATTGAGTTTTAAACGACGCGCAACATCAGAAACGTTCAATTGCCCCAGTTGATAGATAAGTTTTAAAATTTTCATGCGGGACTTTGACGAAAAAACTTCCTCAAGTTGCATAGTTAAGCACGCCCTCTTTCAGATCTCAGACCCACACACAACTCTTTCTCCAACTCTACCGCGGGTATGGTTGGCAAGGACAGCATAGTTGTTCGTCCACGGGTTTCAGCGGTTGCGACCTCAGTTTTTAATACGCTGAGCTTTGAGAGGTACTGAGCATAGTTGTAGACTTGGGTATGACCGTTTGGTTTCTCGTCGAATTCTTCGCATACAACCGCATATGCCTTTTCAACTTCGGAGAGGGAAACATAGGCTTGCTCATTCTCCCTAAAATATCGCGCTACCGCAAGCAAAAACAGTTTTTCATGTAACCCTAGCCCTGATAGTTCGCTTCGGCGTAAACCAGGAATAATACGTGAAACCGCCATGCGAACGCACTCAGGCTCAACGCAACCAGCGTCTTCTGCATCGGCATATTTACCTGAGCGCCACAACAATTCAATTCCAAAACGGGCGTTTCCAGTTTCAGAGAAAGCTAACTCCGAAATCAAATCCACTACGTCCTCAGGCACCGCACCCAACTCAAACGCCATCGCGACGCGGTCGTTTAAGATGTCGATGAGTTGTGGCTTGCCATATCTTTCCAGACGGATGATGCTTCGTTGAAGGGTGCTCTTGGCGCTCTCATCTAAGGGTGCAATCGCAGCTAAGTCACGCATAATAAAGATGAATGACAACCGCTGTGGTTTGCCCTGCCGCATCTCCTGCAGCCGCGTCAGCTTATACACAGCGTCGGAGCCTTCTTTCTCGATTAGGCTGTCGAATTCGTCTAGGGTCAGTATCAAGGTTGCATTTTCTTCATCCAAAACCTGCATAAGCGTGCCAAGGATCTCATCGGAACTATACCCACGAGCTGGATAATTTGGGCGAAAAACAGTGACAGCGCGATGCAGAATGGGCGAAAGACTCCCTCGGTATTCGCGGCAGTTAAGGTGAACGTAGCGGAATTTTATGCCCCGTTTGTTAGCTTCTGATGTGATGTTTGCGCCGAAATGCTGGGCGAGCGCTGTTTTTCCTGTACCTACATCTCCTGTCAAGATGACACGCTGAGCCATCTTTTCGGGGCAGCGCAAGATAAAGTTGAAGAATTCCATGAGGAGACGCTGTTGGGTTTCACGGTGTGGCAGCTTCGCTGGGATGTAGTTTATGTCAAGTTTGGATTCGTCTTTGAACACACTTTGGTGCGGCGCCAGTTTAATTCCTCAATCAAGAGATGTATTGTTTTTGGGTAATATTATGTTTTAAAACACAAACGTATAACTTTATACCTAAATCTAACAAATTTAGGCGTTCTAAAAACTTCTGAACGTTTAGACTTACGAAGAAGCGCAAATGCCCGTAATTAAACTGCCCATTAATGTTAAAGCTTAAGTGTAAAAACAAAAAAAGGAAGGAATATTGTTTTTTTTTTCTGTTGCTTACGGTCGTTTCCTGATTGTTATGAATAGCACAATTCCGACGATGGCTATTGCAATAATAATTGCAACTGCTGCGCCTAGAATGTACATGTCTGTAGGTGGCTGAGAGGCTACTGGCTGGGGAGAGGCAGTTGGTGCTGCAGAGTTGACTGTGAAAGCGGATTCTGCATTTGATGAACCATAAGAGTTAGAGCCTGCGAACGAAGCGATAACTGTGTAGGTTCCTGTGCCCGCGGTAAGCATGTCTGGGTTCACTTGGAAGCTGTAGAAGCCGTTTACGTCGCTGGTTGTTGTGCCGAGAGTAACCACGTTGCCGTTAGGGTCGATGGCATTTATGGTTACTGGAACTCCACTTGCATCCGAAGGTTTCACCTGCTGCTCGTAGAGGTACATCATGTATGCTTCTTGGCTATCATCGGATACTGCTGCAACTCCGCCTGTGAGACCGTATTTGGTTGCGAATGCTAATGCGCCTGCTGATTGGTCGGTGACTGTGCCTGTAATTGTAAAGCTGTTTCCCGCTGTTATGCCGTTCTGTGGCGCTGTAACTGTTGTGCCGCTTGGTCCTTTGCCAATGCAGTAGATCAAGTTGTCATAGTCACTTGCAGTTACAAGACACCCATCTGCGATAGCTGAAGGTGTTCCAATAAAGTCCATGTAAGTAGATAGTTTCCATAAGAGTGTTCCATCGGTTGCGTTGATACAGCGCGTGTACGATTGGCGCCACAGTGGGTTAGTGGGCGAGTGTTCATTTGACCAGGTGTATATCATTCCATTGCAAATATCGCCGAGGCTGATTGGCATGTTAGCTCCGTATGCGCTTTCAAAACTGTAGGGTACTGCTGAAGCCGTATATTGCCAAATGAAGTTACCAGTTTGCACATCATATGCTGTGATTGTTCCTTGGTAACCATCAGTTACAAGTAGTTTATTGCCATAGACGACTGCGCTTTGGCTGTAGTATATCATTTGGTCGTTTGCGTCGCCGCCCTTGATACCTTCGATTGGACCCCAAAGTGGCTGTCCGGTCTGTAAGCTATATGCCCATATTTGGCTTGTCTGAGTGCATCTTACGAAGAATACTCCAGCTTGATCAGCTTGTCCGCCAAGACTGATGCTCCAAGTGTAGTTCTTGCCAGTGATTGGGGCAGTGATATCTTTCTTGTAATCTAAAGTGGCGGTAAATCCTAGGTTGTTGTTGAGAGTACCTGCCAGGTTGGGGTAGGGACTGTAGGGAGCTGCGTGGTCGTTTATGCTTACTTTCCAAACTGTAAATACATCAGCTGAGGGAGTTGCGGTTCCACCAGTATAGGTTGAATTGATTTGGCTGCCGAAGATTCCGACTGGTTCACGAGTAGCATCTTTGAGTATAGTCATGCTTCCAAGTAGACCTGAAGCTACAGATACGTTCATTGTGTATGGAGTTAGGGGTCCTGCACTGATTGCTGCTAAAGTGGCGGCATCAACTGATGATGACCATGCGCCCGGCGTAAATAGAGTATTATTCATTGTGTCGATGACTGCACCAATGGGGGGTCTCCATGTTTGCTGTCCAGTTCCTAGTGGTCCTCCTGGAGGAATGGCTTGTGTTGAGTTCCAGCATAAGATATTGCCTGTGGCAGAGTTGTAAGTGTATACCAGTAAGTCACCTTGTGAATCTGTTGCACCTGTGCCAGATGGAACGTTGTGCAAGGTCAGATAAAGTGCGCCGGTGCTGGGATCAAGCATATACCATGTGGTGTAACCTGGACGGTCTGCGCTTGTGGCTGGTCCTTGTTCCCAAAGGTATGAGGCGACTCCTCTTCCGTTGACGTTGTTGATTTCCACCATTTGTCCGCATGAGAGTTTGGGATAGGTTTGACTGACTGCGGGGTCAACTCCGCCTGCTCCAGTATATGCAGCCATGGTTATGGGGTTTGTTCCATTGTTGTACCATATTTGTTGTCCAGTATGGAGGTCCACTGCATAGAAGCCGTAGTGGGCTGTTTCAGCGCTTTGTGGTGTATTGTAGTAGATTATGCCGTTCATTATTATGCAGCCTCCCCATGGACTCAAATAGTCTTCGATGTTTGCGTTTAGAGGCCCATAGTTTGCGTCAGCGATGCCTCCGGGATATGCCGGCAGTATGGGTCGAGCCCAAAGGACGTGAGCACTCATTGGTCCGGTACCTACAGTTTGGATGTTTGATTGTAGCCATGTTCCTTGTAGCCAGTTGCTTGCAAGGGTGTACCATTGTCGGTTTATGTCAGTTATCGGTCTAGTCCAATAGTCTGTTGGCAAAGGGGCTTCTAGATAATTAGGTACCTGTTCTTGCGTCACGGTCAGTGTGCATGGTTTGCTTGTAGCGGGTAGCCAAACATCGCCTACGTCAGCTTGTGTGTTGACATAAGGCTGGTTGCCTGCGACTATAGTTGCCCCAGGCCAGCTGAACACAATCGAGTAATTGCCGACTTCAGTGGGGGTAAATGACTTAAAGTCACTTGCAATAGCACTTCCAGCATCCCATGGTCCAATTGTTGTATTAGTTCCGTCTGGTTGCGTGATCGTTAGCAAGAAGCCTGGAAATCTTTCACCGCTGGTACCGGTTGATGTAGGCGAGGTCCTGTCAAGCCACACAACAATGGCAGTGGTTTGACCAACACCGATGACGGGCGGTGCACAACTTACATAGGCGTTGGTTGGCATATAAACTGGTGGTGTATGTGACATAGCAGTTGGCAAAAATATGCATGTGCCTGTAATGGTTAAAATTAGAAACATCGCAATCAAGATAGCTTCAGTTTTATTTTTAGAAAATCGCATTTTTTTTCTTTTCTCCTGTTTTTATAAGAACACATTTCCATCGGTTAGTTTACTTTTAAAATATTGGAGATAGAGGTTCTACTGACAATCGACGTTTTTTCACAAGTCTTAAATTACGAAGTAATTATACAATATTTGTCGACCAGAAAAATCACAGGTAAACGTGAATTTTTTATGAGAATGGAAGGAAAAATACAAACCTTGACAAATCTGGGATTGACAGTAGACCAATCAAGACTTTACCTTGCTCTTCTCCAATGCGGACCTGCAACCGCAAGGCAACTTGCAAGTACATCAAAAATCGCTCGACCTGACATTTATCGAATAATCCCGACCATTGAAAAACAAGGCATGGTTGAAAAGCTGATGACCAGGCCAATTAGCTACCAAGCAGTTCCAGCAGTATTAGTATTACCAAACATGATCAAACGCAAAACGACAGAACAAACCCTCTTGATTAAAGAAACTGAAGAATTACTAGATGAGTTAAGGTGCAATGAAGCAATAGAGTCTCAAGAGGAAGATACCTGCTCTGTTATGGTTTATGGAAAAGAGGGTATTGTTCAAAGGTTGAAGTTATCCTTGGCAAGAGCAAGTATTAGCGCTTGCGTTGTTACTTCGCGGGAAAGGTTTTCTGAGGCAATTCTTGAATTTGCAGATGAATACAGGAAAGCTTTGAGGAAAGGGGTAAAAATCAATATTGTAGTGGAACAGCATATCCAAAGAAAAGCTGCTCGCCATATCACGCAACGTCTTTCCAAGAACACAAATTTCAAGGTCAAATTTATTACATCATCGCAGCCAGCAGTTGTAACAGTCATCGATAATAAAGAAGCATTCATTACAATGGTAGCAGAGGCTCAATTACCCACTGCCACAGCGTTATGGTCGAAAAATCCAAGTCTTGTTGCGTTAGCTCAAAGCTACTTTGAGAGCACATGGACACACTCTGCAGAATTAAAAGAGACCTAGAAAATTAAATACAAAGCTTCTTGGAATTAGTCGTTAATTGGATTTATCAAAACAGAACTATTGAGCGCAATGACTCCTATTTAGTAACAAGGTAAAAAACGAAATGGATCGAAAACAATTGTTTGCAAACAAAACACTAATTAATACATTCAGCAATCCTATTTTCCGACACCGACATGATACCAAAATACTTCTTTTTCACAAAAGGAGTTGGCAAACATAAAGAGCAACTCCAATCATTCGAATTAGCACTGCGCGATGCAGGCATTCAAATGTGCAACCTCGTTGCCGTATCCAGCATTGTTCCACCTGCATGTGAACTGCTTACTCGGGAAAAAGGCTTAAAGATGATTCAACCCGGCGAAATCACCTTTGTCGTCATCGCCCGCAACGCAACCAACGAACCACACCGCCTCGTCGCATCATCCGTCGGCGTCGCCATTCCCAGCGGCAAAAACCAATACGGCTACCTAAGCGAACACCACAGCTTTGGACAAACCGATGAAACTGCAGGCGACTACGCAGAAGACCTCGCAGCAACCATGCTTGCAACAACCATGGGTATACAGTTTGACCCTGAAACCGCCTGGGACGAACGGAAACAACTCTTCAAAACCACAGGATTAATTATCAAAACAGCCAATGTAACCCAGTCTGCTTCAGGCGATAAAAACGGTTTATGGACCACGACTGTGGCAGCCGCAGTTTTTGTGCCAGAAGAAAACGGCAAACCAAAAGCATAAACGATCAAGTTTTTTGCTCTTGCACTGCATTTTTGTTGTAAAAATTTAGTTGTACATAGTTTTTAAAAAACTATCAGGATGTTTAGATCCTAATAGCTGTTCTATCCAACCTAACAAACGACTGAACACCTCAGATCTTCTCTTTGGGACCTCACCAAGTCAGTAACATGTTGAAAATCAGTGCCATTAGGCGGATTGCAGTGGAAACTTATTATCAATCATCCACAACCAAATAAGCGGGTGGAAGCGAAAAAAATCAGCAAACCATAGAGTTCCCAAAAACCTTCGCCATACTTTGGCAATATAGCTGTCGCAGCTTGGATTGAACTTGACACTTTGGGTTTTTGGCTTGTCAACTGGACTTACGGCGCGATATTCCTCTTGGCTGCACTCATCGGCATCTATGGCATCCTAAAATTCCTCAGCTGCCTAAGACCCTGCTATAACTGCAAAAAATGCACATTCGGCTTAGCAGATTAGCGGCCTTGTATTTTGGGAAACGCAGCCTCAAAGATACAAATAGACTTGTCGCTTGACAGTTGCCATTTTCTTCTACATTTTTCTGGGTCCATTTCCAGCTGCGGTTTTGATTGTACTTTTGGTGTTTTCAGTCTACAGCGCTCTGACTTAGCATAAAACCAGCAAGCCATAATGCACGCTAAATTTTTTCGCCAAAAAAAGTTTCCAGCTTAGAGTTCTCAGCTTTTTTGAGCACTTCAGCGCACACTTTAGGATCCAACGCTTTATACTCCAATCCAAGTGTGACTAGCACTCTTTGCACATCTTTGGCAAGGCTAGGCGCAGCTAAGATGGCGCGGACTTCACGATTAACCTTGGCTTTGATGGGTGCAATGTACTTTGCCAATTGCAAAGCAGCTTCTTTAGAAGCGGTTTTACGTTTCACTTCGACTATGACAAGTTTGCCATCCTTATCTTCGCCATAAATGTCCACAAAGCCCGGCTCAACTTTTTTCTCCCAGCTAATCGGTTTAAAACCAACCTCAAGCAGTTCAGGCTTAAGCAGAATAGCTCGGTGCATATCATCTTCGCTGGCATGTAAGAGGAATTCTCCAGAATCAGAAAGGTTGAGCGCGGAAACCATGAAGATTTTGTCAAATGCCACTCGAACGCTTTCTCTAGGTTTTTGGCGAACACCATGAACCTCAAGCTCGCCGTCTTTGATCTGGACGTGGAAGACGCTGCCTGCGGGCTGCCAGTTAACGGGTTCGTACCCGACTGGTCGATGCACAAGGAGAGAGCCGTCAGATTTGATGATAAGAAGACGTTCGCCGGGTTCAAGCTTAGAATTTGCTCTGCCAGCGTAGTGTACATGACAGTTGCCTGCGACGACTAGAGTTCGTCTTTGCGCAAAGGCTTTTTCGATGAGCACAGCCGCATCCGCAAGTGTAGGTTCAGTTAGTACCGCTATTTTGTTGGGTTGTTGCATCCGTGTTTTCGCCAACTATTTTAGCAGGCATTGGGTAGATAAGAATTCTTGAAGGATAACGCCTTGATGACTTGGAGAGATAAGCGCAAAATCATGCAACGCTACGACGTCACATCAGACAGCTACGATGAGCAGTATGCAGAGGAACAACAGAGAAAATATTTGAAGGCACTCGAAAACGTCGATGTGGCAGGCAAATCTGTTCTGGATGTCGGGTGCGGGTCAGGATTATTTTTCAAGGCAGTCTCGTCGAAAGCTGAAGTAGTTGTGGGGGTGGATGTTTCCCATAAACTGTTACTAAAAGCGAAGAAAAAAGCAAATGTTTACAAAAACACATTTGTGTTACAGGCGGATGCAGACCATTTGCCCTTTAGGGAAGACTTTTTTGATGCGGTTTTCGCTTTTACGGTTTTACAAAACATGCCCAAGCCTACAGAAACGTTGGGCGAGTTAAAACAGGTTACCAAACTGAGCGGCCGTTTTGTGGTAACTGGTTTGAAAAAGGCGTTTCCGCTTGAGAAGTTTATGGATGTTTTGGAAGGCAGCGGATTAGAGGTTGTTGCTTTTGGGGATGAAGATAATATTAATTGTTATGTTGCGGTGCTAACCGTATAGCAATTGCATTTTTGATTGTGTTAGGTTACTCGGTTTCTTCTTCTGTGTTGATTCCTTCTGGCGCTTCCTCTGTTTCTTCTGGGTCGGGCTCAACTTTGGATTCGGCGGCTTCTTCGGTTTGTTTTTCCGCGTTAAGCAGCATGTTGAGTAAGGCTTTCTGGTCCACTTCGGCGCGTGTTCGCCAATCCAAAAACAGTTGTCTTTTCTCGTCCTGCATTAGGTAGCCGTAGCGGATGTAGCGGTCAAGGTTTAAGCCGATTTTCCAGTTCGGCATCTTCTCGCCCAGCAGTTTTTCGACATCTTTGCGTGCTGCTTGCCCTTTTTTGCTGATGATGTAGGATATGGTTATTGCTAAACCAGCTAAATCGTCAATGCGCCAACCCATCAACTTATCCTTAGTTACTGAGCCATTCGACAATGCGACAAAGAACCGTGCTTTATCAAGCTCCTCAATGGTAGGTTTCTCAGGGGTTTTTTCCTCTTCGAATACGATTTTAACCTGCAAATCAAGCGGCTTGAGGTAATCTTCAACAAGGTCAAGCACTTTGGGGTAATCCGAACCCAACGCCTTATGGAGCTCCCAGCCTTTTACGCCAGGTTTCTGATGTCTTTTGTAGAAGAGCATCTGGGTTGCTTTCTTGACTTTGCTGCCGTAAACACCTTTTTTCTTGCTGCTCAAACTTGTTCGCCTCGCTTCCATTTTTGCCAAATTTCAATTGAAACCGCAATTGGGACGGAAGTGGATTGCTCTGTCAGGGCGTCTTTTCGGGGTTTATCGAAAGGTAATACGAAGACTGTTTCTTCCAATCTGTCGATTTCCAAAGTAGCGTAACCGTAAGTTATCAGGAAGCTAGTTAGGAATGCACGTTGCACGGTTTCTTCAAATGCATCGGCGCCAATGAAATCCCAATATGCAATCTTGCCGCCTACGCCTTTTTCTGTGACTTTAACTTTGAGTTCCTGCCAGTAACATTCGAGTTCCTCAGAGAATTCACGGTTACTTAGAACACGCTCTTTGACAAGTTCGTCACGACTCACGGAACCCATGGCAACCTGGGAAACGTCGATATCTTTCCATCGGTCGCCCATCGGCGCCAACGCTTCCCAATACAATAGTCCCTGCGCTAAACTGTGAAGACTAAGTTGCTCAAACTCGATCAGCGGACTCCAAGCCCCCAAAAAAACTTCAACCATCCCCTGTTTGCCAGTCTGACGGATTTTTTCTTCTAAGAGGAAGGGATCGGTGTAGAGTGAGTTTGAGCGTTGTTTTACCCATTCGCTCTGCATTTTGATTACGGTTGCTAAGTGATGGAGGGCTTCTGCGTCAAGTTTTAATTCTTCAGGGTTTGCCCAGTTTGGAAAATACTCATGAACTATCTTGATGATTTCATCAACGTTCAAAGTGAATGGCTCAACGGTGTGGTTTTCGATGGCTATGCACATTTCAATTATACGTTCCAGCTTTTCCTTACCCAACTTCTTGTCATGTTTAATGGACTGCATTAGGCAACCTCACGCACGACTGATTTTCCTTCAAGGTTCTGCACTGTAATAACGTTGGCGTCTTGCTGGGCAAAGGTGATTTGGCTGGGTGTGATGACGACGTATTGGGCGCTGGCATCCTTAATCATTGCAACGAGGACTTTAGCTATCATTTCACGGTTTTTGGGGTCCATGTGTATATCGTATTCGTCGACAGCTCGGAAAGGTGAACGTACGTGCTGCTGTAAAGCCAAGAGGAAACCCATCGTAGCGGTGGTGCGTTCGCCGCCGCTCTGAGTGTAAGCATCAAGCGCAACTGGTTTGCTTCCCTTAAATCCAACGTAGATTTCCAATCCAGCGGTTTCAATGTCTTGGGCACTTGAAAGTTTAACTTCACCAGTTGCTCGGGTTTGGCTCATAATTTTTTGGTATTCTACGTTTACCCGTTCAAGCAGGTTCTCCATAACGGTGCGCCAAGATTGCATGCGAGTTTTGACTTCTTCTAAGGTTTTCTCGCGGTTCTCAGCTACTAACTGTGCTTTTTCCTTAAGTTCCAAGTAAAGCTTCGAGTAAGATTCGTACTGTCGCTCGATGTCCTCTGATACATCCGCTAAAGCGGCTAAGTGTCCGTTGGTTAAGCCGATTTCGTCTTGGATTTCAGCATTGGATTTTAGGACCGCGATACGTTCGCCATTTGGCTGGGCCTTCGCGATAGCGTTGTTTAGTGTTTCTCCGGCTTCTTTGATTGATTTCTCAATATTTTTCATGTCGGCAATGGCGTTTGCCCGTTTAAACTCCAGCAAACCAAGAGCTACACGTTTATCCAAAGCCTCAATCGAAATTTTGTCGGTTGAACCTTCAAGTTTGAGCATCTTTTTCTGATTTTCTTTAACTTCTTCCGTTGCCTTAGCGATTTGTTTTTTCGCGGTTTCAAGCCTTTTTTTGAGGTTCTCAGTTCTAAGCAGTTTAAACTGACCTTTGCTTGTGAGAGATTCCAAAGCTTGGGCTTCGGTTAACAACGGCTCAATCAGGTATAAAATGGATTCATTCTGAGCGATTTCACGTTCAAGATTCAAACGTTCATCGAAAACTAATTTTGCATCACCTTTGAGGGATTGCTGCACAACTTGCTGCCCATCCAACTCGCTGATAAGCGCTTGTCGATCGTCTTCGATTTTGCCCAGTGTTTGCTGGTTCTTATTGAACTTTGCCTGTAACTCTTTGATTATGGCTTCTCGTTTTTCAACTTCTGCCCAAACAAGTTCACGGTCCAAAAATCGCCGTTTAAGCTGCAACTGTTTTTTCTCTTGATACTTCTCATATTGCTCATGCCAGTAGGCAAGAGTTTGCTGCGCTTGCTCCAAGAGTTTGCCCACAGATTCCTCTTGGCTCAGAATGCGCATAAGTTTGGTTTTGGCCTGAACAACGTTCTCTCGGAAAGGTTCCAGGCCAACGGCTGCTTCAACCATACGCAGTTTCTCTACATTACTAAGAACGCTGAATTGCTCCACCATGTTCTGATGCATTATGATTAGCATGTTGTCTGGATCCACACCGAATTTACCGAGCAAACGTTCAATATCCTGCTTGCTGGCAACACGGTTTTCAAGTTCAAAAAAGTATTTGCCGTCTCGACGCAGAACTCGAGTTAGGAAGAGCTGGTCTTTGCTGTATTTTGCGACGGGTCGTTTGTTTCCTTGCTTGCTGTTATCTAGGATTAGAGTGACTCTGGCTTGGTCTTGTCCCCAGCGGATTAAGTCGCTGAGTTTGCGAGAACGCTCAGTGTAAGTCTGCCCCAAACCAACGGAGATTGCCAAAAGCAGCGAAGATTTTCCTGCTCCGTTGGGTCCCCCAATTATGTTAACACCCTGTTTAAACGGTACTCTGGCGTATTCGTAACTCATGAAATTTTCAAGGATAACTTCTTGGATTAACAAGATTGTTTGCCTCTATTTTGAAGCGTTCACACTATTGAAAAGCGCCTTATTAAAACAATTCCAGACAAAAAGGGGATATCTCCCGCACAAAATCCTCTTTCTTTTTCTCTTGTTTACGATAATTAGAGCTTCCTTTTGCCTAATATTTGCCAATTAAATGTATTTCAGCATATACGGCAAAACTTATTCTGTTGTTCGCATTCATGTAGAAGATAAGCTCTTTGACTTTGCAAATGGTTGATACTTTAGAGCGGGCGACTTCTCTAAGAAGAACAAAAGCCATTTTATGTAACTTTCTTCTGAATGTGAATAGTATCTAAAAGCTGCTGTAGTAATTTCCAATTTACTCTAATTTTTATTATCCAACTATGCTTCTCAATTTTGGTACTAGAATCGCAGCGTCAGGGCTCCCTATGCCTGTGGGTGAATCCCATCCCTTCGTAGAGCTGTAGCCTATCACATTGTTACCTGTGGGATATGTATTGTCGCCAGATTTGATGTCATGAATAGCACCCGTTTTGTAAAGAGTCTCCCTATGTGCATATAACTCTGGGTTTAAGTATCCAAGGCTATGACCGGCATACTGGCTTGCTATTGCAGTTAGAGCCGCCCAAAAAGGAGAACCCGCACTAGTTCCACCAACAATATTAAGTGTTGGAGAACCGGGGGAAGCTGCACTCAAGAAAATAATACCTAAGGCACCATAGACACCACTATTAAATGAAACGTCGGATGTGCATCTTCCATTTGGGATAATAGTGTTGCCTGCTATATCAGTCAGGGCTATTCCTTTCTGCCAACTTGGCAAAGGAAATAAGGAACTCATCGCTCCGCCTGCCGTAACCATGTCAAATGGAGCTGGGAAGCCGTCGGCAACCATAGCTTGATAGTCATTACCTACAATTTCGTACGAGTACTGCACGCCAACATGGTTTTGACTATCCCAGGAGTTAGTTCCCTCCATAAAGCCATCAGCACAATTCATAAACAGGTTAGTTCCCCCAACCGCTGTTACATACGGGTCTGATGCTGGGAAAAACGCGTTGTTATAGTCCGCCCCGTTTGATGCACCCCAATCGCCTGAACCCGCGAAGACTGTTATGCCCGCCAACGTTGCTAATTTGAAAATTGTGTCCGAGATTCTTACTTCCCGTATTTGACTTTGTCCAGTTATTGCTGATTCTGCTTCACCCCAACTTAGCGATATTGCGCAACCTAGGTGGTGAATTATTGAGTAAAGTACGGCATAGTTTAATGGTCTGTCATTGTTGTTTGGCGCAATAACTAACGCTATGTCAGCGTTGGGTGCGATTGCGTGAACCATGTCAACATCAAGGGTTGTCTCGGTGCTCCAACTCAGTTGATTCGGGTCGTTTGCATCGAAGACCGGTTTACCCATGGGGTAATATATATGCAAGTGATTTTTGATTTCGTTTATTGTTTTCCAAGGTAGGTTTACGCCGTTTGCGTTTTGCCATTGGATAAACATTAGTAAATCTTCATATATTGTTGGGCTACCGTAGGCATCAACTATAACGACTGTTTGACCTTTTCCTGTGTATCCTGCTGAATAGAGAGGGTTTAGGTCGTATGCATTACGTAACTCAAAGACAGTATTAGCCAAGATGCCTTCACCGTAACTAATAGTGGATGCTTTTGGGTGAACTTGGTATTGGAAAGCTGAACCATCAACCCAACTCTTGTAATTCGTATCAAGGTTTAATGTGGTGTTGTTAGTTGTTGTTGCATTGGAACTGGGAACAGCTAAAAGGGTAAGCGTTATAAATGCAATCAAAATTAAGCCTGAAAGTCTACCCTTATTCACAATGGATCCCTATCCATAGAAAAGGGAAGGCAATCTAATAAATATATCTGCTAACTTACGATTCAATACACACACTCGCCATCACCGTAATGAAAATAATGAACATTTAACAATAATTATGAAAAAAATCTAACATTTCAACATAAAAAAAAGAGGTACAGCTAAAAGCCTTTTATTGTGTTATGTACAAATTGTTAATAGGTTGAATTCATGAAGTTCGCAGAAATCGCCATCTTACTAAGAGAAATCGTGGACAGGTGCCCGGGGCTTGACGGAAGCACCATAACTTTGATTCCACAAAAAGCCATGTATCCACTTTACAATGGATACCACATCAACATTAAAGCAAACCTTTCTAAAGAAAGCATGGGTAACCTAAGAAAAATTGTGGAAGGCCACGACTTAGTCATGCAGATTAAGTCGGATGCAGTTATAGTTTATGAAACAAGGTCAACCTGAGCCTAATAAAAAAATTGGGTTTGCTGCTTTAACTCATACTGCTTTGTCTTTTCTGTAAACATGAAACAGTGTTAGAAACGCTAATGCTGCAAGGGCGAAAGTTATTCCCAGAATAATCGATTCTGCGGATCCGTTTGTGTTCGACCCAACGCTGAGTATTTGGTTGCGATTGTTGGTTCAGGTGTGGATGTGGATTGTATTGGTGTAGAAGTTGTTGTGGGGGAATTTGTCGGATTTGCAGTAGGTTGAGGAGTTGGTGTAGTTGTTGCTGCTGGGGTGGGCGTTGAGGTTGGCGATGGTTGAGGGGTTACCGTTGGTTGAGGGGGTTGGAACTGGTGGCGGCGCCTGGACTGCTACTGATGGGTTGCCTAAAGCATAGATTTTGCCGTCAAATGAACCAATATAGATTACAGCGTTGTAAACTGCAGGCGATGAAAATATGAAGCCCCCTGTGTGAAAAAGCCAGATGATGGAGCCATTGGAAGCATTTAATGCAAATACGTAACAATCTATTGTGCCAATGTACACAATATGGTCTGCAACTGCGGGAGTGGAATAAAAGTAGCCTGTAAATTGACGTGGTGTGTATGGGGAAGTGAAGAACCAAATTTGCGCGCCATTGGTTGCATTGAGAGCATAGTATCCGTTGCGTGAACATATGTATACAATGCCATTAGCTACGATTTCTGAAGCGTCTTCATGGTCACCGCAGCCGATGTTAACTTGCCAAATCCTTGAGCCATCGCTTGCACTTAAAGTATAAACGTTGCCAGCGTCTGAGCAAACATAAACAACGTTTTCAACAACTCTGTTGGCGAACAGTAGATTTGAGTTCCAGTTTGGAATGACCATATCAGTGTTCCGTTTGAAGCATTTAAAGCGTAAACGTTGCCGTCTCCTGAGCCCTGGTAGAGGATGCCGTTGATTATGGCGGGTGAGGAATATGTTTGGTCGCCTGTTAGATAGGACCATATTTGGTCTCCGTTGGTGGCGTTTAGGGCGTAGATGTAGCCGAGGTATGAGCCAGTGAAGACCACACCGTCGACGATTGCAGGTGAAGATTCTATGCCGTGTTTGTTGCGAATCGCCAAATCAATTGACCATTGTTGGCGTTCAAAGCAACCACATACCCGTTGTGATTATCCCAGAGTAGGCCACCGTACACGATGCCGTCAACTACTGCAGGAGACGACTCCACGGCGCTGACGCTGTATCATTGCCAGATTATTGAGCCTGTAGCAGCATTCAAAGCATAGACGTAACCAGTGTTTGTGCCATCGTAGACAACGCCTTTGACCACTGCGGCAGATGACCGCATTTTATCCCCTGTGTTGAATTCCCAGAGCAGGTTGCCGTCTGAGAGTGTTGAGTTTGTTGTTCCTGTGTGTTGTAGGTCATGATTGAACATCGACCAATTGTCAGATAACGATATATTGGATTGGTCCGCTTTAGCTCCTTGTAGAGAAAAAGCAGAAGTTGGGATGCTAATTATCAAAAGAGTGAAAACAGCAAAAACTATAACGCATTTTATTAGTTTCAACTGCTGTCACCACTTCTCTTTAAAACGCGTTTGTAATAAAAGAGTTCTTGACAAGGTTTGTTGACTAAAAGTTTGAGACTGTGTGAAAAGTCTGCTCTAACTCGTCTATTATGCCGTTAACCTTAAATCTAGACCCTTCGCCCATAACAAACAAGACCAAAATAAGTGAGCAGACAATGAACGATGAAACCGACAGCTATGTAGAAGGCTTATCCAGAAACCAAACGTTCCTACTGCCCAAAACCATAGAAGAATACGTAGAACCAGACAACCCAGTCAGATTCATAGACGCCTACGTAAACACGCTGGACATGGAAAAGTTAGGCTTCACCCACTCAACACCACAAGACCTTGGAAGACCATCATACAACCCAAAAGATCTCTGTAAACTCTATCTCTACGGAGGCCTAAACCACATCCGATCAAGCAGAAAGCTAGAACGAGAATGCAAAACAAACCTTGAGGCAATGTGGCTGCTCAAAGGCTTAGCACCCGATTTTAAAACCATAGCGGATTTTAGAAAAGACAACCCAGCAGCCATATGCGCCTTGTTCAAAGATTTTGTAGCTTTCTTAAAAGATCTCAGTCTCTATGGAGCAAAACAAGTAACCGTAGATGGCACCAAACTTCGGGCCGTCAACTCCAATGATAAAGCCTTTACCCAACGAGCGCTTGCAAAGAGAATAAAGGTCATGGAAAAATCAGTAAAACACTACCTAGACGAGTTAGATGCTGCAGATGAGCAGGAAGCATCTGACGAGCAACAAGCAAGTAGCGAGTCAGGTGAAGTGGCGAAGGCTTTTATGGTAGACAAATTGGCTGCGTTGCTTGAGAAAAAAGAAAAGAGCCAAGAAATCCTTGGTAAAATAGAAAAGAGTGGTCAAAAGGAAGTTGCTCTAACTGATCTGGATTGTCGGCAGATGATGAATCATGGCAGAGTTGAATCCTGCTATAACATGCAGGCAGCAGTGGATTCAAAAAACCATCTCATCGTCAACTACCTGGTGACTAACGAAGCTTCAGACCTAAATCAGCTCAGCGGAGTAGCTATAAGCGCAAAAGAAACACTAGGAGTAGAGCAGATTGATTGTATTTCTGATAAAGGTTATTTTGACTTCATGCAGATTAAGCAATGTGTCGACAGTGGGGTTACGCCTTATGTTGCAGTGAAGAGATCTGGAAGCGGTGGCGGTCTTGTGTCTCCGGAGTTTACTGCTGACAAATTCCGTTATGATAAGAGTGCTGATGTGTATGTTTGTCCAGCTGGGCGGCGTCTTTTGTTTTATTGTTTGAGCGTTCGTGAAGGGATTGAGATGCGTATTTACAGATGCCAGAAAGGTGTTTGCTCTTCATGCCAATTTTTTATGACTAAGTGCACAGGCAATAAGGTAGGTCGGGTAATTTGGCGGTGGGTGCACGAAGAAGTTGTCGATGATATGAGAAAGCGGATGAAATTGCATCCAGAGATTATGGGTGAACGCAAAAAAGTGATTGAGCATACGTTTGGAACTTTGAAGAGAGCGTTTGGTGCTCCATATTTGCTGCTTAAAGGTCTTCGCAAGGTTAGTGGGGAGGTTGGGTTGCTTTTGTTTTCTTATAATTTGAGGAGAGCTCTAAACATTCTTGGGGTTGAAGCTCTAATCCAAGCGCTTGTTAAAAAATAAAGAATAAGAGAAAGTAAAATCTCAAAAAGTATTAAGTACTTTTTCAAGTTAACAACTGGCCGCTGCGCTATTTTTTACACGGTCTCGTTTCTTGACTAAAAACAAATAAATTGTTAAAGGAAAATAAGATTCCGCAGTATGAAGTTTACATGCCATTTAGGTTTAACAATACAGACTGAATCAGCGACGATTTCATCGCCTAATAGCCGTTTAAGCGGACTACTTAGGAGATGCTAACGTTCTGAATATCAAAGTACCGTTTTGCCAAAAAGCGCAAACGTTCGGCGTTCTTGCCGTTCTTACCTATCGCGACGCCCTTATCCTTGGGGTTGACGGTTATGACTGCCATTTTTTTGCCATCAGTGCGTTCGGTGACGCGGATTTCACGAACAGCTGCAGGTTTTAGAGCATTTTTCATGAATGTTGCTGGGTCTTCGCTGTACTCAATGATTTCGTGTTTTTTGCCTGTCATTCGTTCCAAGGTATGGATGTTTCTTCCGCCCTTGCCGATGGCAACGCCCACTTGTCCTTGGTTGACGACAAATATCGCTCGTTGCTCAACTTCGTCGACTATGCAGTCTTTTACGCTTGCACCGCTGATGCTTTCAAATAGGGCAATGTATCGCATTTCGTCGCAGGTAATTTTTATGCCACTCGTTCTTTTTTTTCCTCCATTTTTTATTATTGTATCTGAGTTTCCTCGGTTACTTTGAGAATATCTGAATCCCCGGTTTCGCGAATGCTAAGGGCAGAAATAATAAAGAGTTTTTTGCAGACTTCAGCTAGATCCATTGATCCACCTTTGTAGGTTATGACGGGGACTTTAGAGATTTCTCCATAGTATTCTATTTGTTCTTTTATGTCTTTTGGACAGTTTGAAGCTAAAACAATCATCTTAGCTTTGCCGGTTTTGGCGTTTTGCAATGCAACGTTGGTTCCAAAGGATACCTTTCCTGTTTTCACTGCAGACGCTAATGCTTTATCTATGTCTATCATTCTGTTTTTCCTCCTTCTTTTTCTTGCGTTTCAAATGTTGACATGTACAGTTCAACTAGGCCAGTGCCGATTGGTATTGATTGCCCAACTATAACGTTTTCTGTTACACCAGCCAAAGGATCACTTTCACCTTTGACGGCGGCTTCAACTATGTTTGGAACTGTAATTTCGAATGCGGCGCGGGCGAGGACGCTGGCTTTTTTGCCGCTGATTCCGTGTCTGCCGATTTGCTGTACGTCGCCTGTAGTGGTCATCATGTCTGCTACGAGCATTACGTGTCTCACGTCAACGTCTAAGCCTTGGTCTTCGAGGACTCCTTTGGCTTCGTGGACGAGTGCGTTTCTGGATGCTTCGACCCCCAGGGTTTTAGCGATTTCGTGAATGTTGTTGGTGGTTGTTCGTGAAGTATCAACACCTATTACTTCGAGAACTTTGGAGAGGTTTGAGCCATCAGTGCGTATTACCCATTCACCGCTCTCTTCGGTAACTAGGACACGTTTAATGTCTGGGACACCTTTTACTTGGTAACCTGGGACCTTGGCAAGCATGCGTTTGAGTTGTTCTGCTTTCTTGGGTTTAATCTCGACAGTTGTGTCTGTAACGGTTACAGTTGCATTCTGCAGTTCCATCCGCTCTTTCAGCTCATCCATTGTGATAGCTCTGTCATCCATCATCTGCTTGTTCAATTCGATGATTATTGCTTCGCGAACTGGGTCTTCGTAGATTGCTGAGGCCAAGTTTTCAACTGAAGTGTAGATGATGTTGCGTGCAACTTCAACTGCGCCTTCTTTGCTCTTTGCGTGGTCTCCTTGTAGGTAGATGGTCATGATTGGGGTTGAGGGAATTCTGCGTGCGTCCACGATTTCGATGAGTCGGGGTAAACCTAATGTGACGTTTTGTTCTTTGACACCTGCATAGTGGAAAGTTCTGAGAGTCATCTGTGTGCCTGGTTCACCGATTGATTGGGCTGCAACGATTCCGACTGCTTCTCCGGGCTCCATAAGGGCACGTTTGTATTGTTCAGCTGTTTGGGTTGCTGCTTTTGTTACGCTTTTTGCTGTGAGTTTGTTCTTTGCAAAGTTTGTTTTAAGCTGGTTTAGCAGGATAGGTGTTATTTGGTCTTCAACATTCTTGAGCTGCTTCTTAATGTGTTCTGCAGATGCGATTTCGCCTTTTTCTTCGCCGATTTTAATCTGGTCGATTAATCGGCTAACGTTGACTGCTTTGCCGTGATCACTTTTTGCAGGGTCCACACCGTCTTCGCCATAGCGGAATTGGATGATGTCGCCAGCAGAGTCACGGACAGTGCTGTCGTACTCTAATCGAATGTGTTCTAAGGCGTTGATTAATCGTCTTTGCATGTAACCGCTTTGTTGTGTGCGGACGGCTGTGTCGACTAGACCTTCTCTGCCACCCATAGCGTGGAAGAAGAATTCAATCGCGTCTAAGCCTGTTTGGTAAGAGTTGTAGACGAAGCCTCTTGCTCTTGGGCTTGGGTCGCCATCAACGAAGTGTGGCAGTGCTCTTCCAGCGTAGCCTCTTAGGATACGTTTGCCTCGGACTGACTGTTGACCGACACAAGCGGCCATTTGACCGATGTTTAAGCTTGAGCCTCTTGCACCAGCACGGGTCATGACAATGCCTGCATTTTCCAATGTGAAGTCTTCGTCTGCTATTTTGCCTGATTCGTCTCTGGCTACGGCGAGTTCATGCATAACGTAGATTTCGAATGATTCCTCGAGTGTTTGTCCTGGCAAGCGTGGTAAAGTTCCGTTGCGGAAGTTTTCGATGTGTTCGTCGATTTTCTTTTGGATGCGGTCCATGGTTTTTGCCATGCGGCTGCGTGCTCGTGGCGATAGGACCAGTTGGTCGTAGGTGTAACTGAAGCCTCGCATCGAGATGAATTGTTTGAGTAAATGTGTGACTTTGTTTAGGAATTCTCTGCCCGCTTGTGTACCGTAGTCTTTGATGATTCTGTGAAGTAAGCTTTCGGATTGTTCAGAGCCGATCGACCGTCTGTCGATGATGCCTGAGACGAGTTGACCGTTCTTGACAACTACGTAAGCGTCGTGTTTGCAGTCTTCTTCTTCGCATTTTGTGCAACCTTGGCAGATGTTAGCTTTTAGTGAGTAATTGAGTGTTTTTGGCAGGTATAAGCTGAAGATTTGTTTGCCTGACCACATGGGTTCGGGCGTCGTAATTTCTGGTTCTGGTACTGGCCCGGTATAGTTTGTAGCAGTAAGGAGCCGGTTAACTTGGCTTCTGGTTAGGAAGTTGCTTCTTCTTGTGAAGTAGTATGCGCTTGTGATGAAGTCTCTGATGGCGCCGATGATTGGTCCGCCGAATCTGGGCGAGAGTATTTGGTCTTGCACCTGCATAAGCAAGAGTGATTCGGTCCGGGCTTCTTCGCTCTGTGGAACGTGTAGGTTCATTTCGTCGCCGTCAAAGTCTGCGTTGTATGGTGGACAAACGCAAAGGTGCAGTCTAAAGGTCTTGTAGGGCAAAACACGTACAAAGTGTGCCATGATGGACATGCGGTGAAGTGAGGGCTGTCGGTTGAAGATGGCTATGTCGCCGTTTTTGAGGTGGCGTTCAACTATGAAGCCTAATTCGACTGCTTCCGCGATTTTTGTGCGGTCAACGACGAATTCGAGGCGGATACGTTTTCCGTCTGGGCGGATGATATAGAGTGCGCCTGGATAGTTTTCTGGACCGTTAATCACGAATTTCTTCATTTCTTCGATGTTCCAAGCTGTGACTTTTTCTGGGACGGATAGTCTCATGGCGACGTCTTGTGGAACACCTACTTCGTTTATGTCAAGGTTAGGGTCGGGTGAGATGACTGTGCGGGCTGAGAAGTCGACACGTTTGCCTGAGAGGTTGCTTCTGAAGCGTCCTTCTTTACCTTTGAGACGTTGGCTGAGAGTTTTTAGCGCTCTGCCACTGCGGTGACGTGCAGGCGGAATACCGGATGCTTCGTTGTTGAAGTAAGTTGTAACGTGGTACTGTAAAAGTTCAGAGAGGTCTTGGATGATGAGTGTTGGTGCACCTGCTTCCATGTTTTCCTTTAGACGCTGGTTGATGCGGATGATGTCTACGAGCTTGTGAGTTAAATCATCTTCTGAGCGAATACCAGATTCCAGAGTGATTGAGGGACGCACATAAACTGGTGGGACTGGGAGTACTTGGAGAACCATCCATTCTGGACGGGCAACTTTTGGGTTGAACCCCAAAATTTCCAGGTCCTCATCGGAAATACGTTCGAGTCTTTCGCGTATCATGCTTGGTGTTAGGGGTTCGGATCCTGCTTCAGTTTGCTCTATGAATTTGGTTGGTTTCTCGAAGGTGATTTTGAATTGTGCTGCTGCGCAGTAGGGGCATTGTTTGGCTTTGATGTCGGTTAAGATTTCCTTGTAAATTTCATCTGGAATCGTTCCTAAGAGCTCGTTAAAGCGTTCTAGTCTTTGGCGTGCTTTTTTGGATGCGTCTTCTGAGAGGAGAATTCGCCCGCATGTGCGGCAGGTTGCTTTTAGGAGGTCAAAGATGATTTTGGTAAATTCGATGTGGACTATTGGTACAGCAAGTTCGATGTGGCCGAAGTGCCCCGGACAACGGATGGCTGTGTTGCCGCAAGTTTTGCATCTTTGTCTCGGTTCAAGGGTCCCGAGTCTGCCGTCCATTAAGCCTGCTGTGATTGGTGCACCGTCTTCGTCGTAAGTGTCAGGTGTTTGGATTTCTACGACTGATTGTTTACGGAGGTCTTTAGGTGAGATTAAACCGAATGAGATTTCATCTACTATTTTATGAATCAATTCTTCCTGTGACATGTTAAGCCTTCTCCTTTAGTCTTAATTTTGGTGTAATGCATAAGCTCTGCAGTTCTTGCAGCAGAAGCTTGAAAGCGTAAGACACGATGACTGGCGAAATCTTTGCTTTCTCGTCGCAGATCTTGCAGACATAGCGCCTTTGCTTCATGTCGAAGTAAGCGATTTGTCCGCAATTCTCGCAGATGTAGAGCGTGTACTTGTCAGATTCTTCCAACAATCTATCTCTTAGTAGCATGGCAGCGCCGTGTCCAATGAGGCAGTCTCGCTCCATTTCTCCGAATCTGAGACCTCCGCCTCTTGCACGTCCTTCAGTTGGCTGACGTGTGAGCATCTGTACTTGACCGCGGGCTCTGGCATGGATTTTGTCTGCAACCATGTGGTGTAGTTTTTGGTAGTAAACAATTCCCACGAAAACGTCAGCAACGAATTTTTCGCCTGTGGCGCCACTATAGAAGACTTCGCTTCCGGTTTGGCTGAAGCCGAGTTTTACTAGGTTTTTGCGTACTTCATCAGGTCCTTCGTTTGAGAAGGGCGTACCGTCGCCTGGTTTGCCTCTTGCGCATGCGGCTTTGCCTGAGAGCGATTCGATGAATTGACCGATGGTCATTCTTGAGGGGATTGCATGGGGGTTGATTATTAGGTCTGGAACGATACCTTCATCTGTGAATGGCAGGTCTTCTTGGGGAACGATTAAACCAATAACTCCTTTCTGTCCGTGTCTTGATGCAAATTTGTCGCCTAGTTCTGGGATGCGTTGGTCTCTTACGCGGACTTTAACGAGTTGACTTCCTTCCCCTGACATCGTAACGAATATGCCGTCCACGATGCCTGTTTCGGAGGGACGCATGTCCACGGATGTATCACGCATTGAGGGTCCTTTAACTTCAAATTCTTTGTATTCTTCAAGGAACCTAGGAGGACTGATTCTGCCTATTAAGACATCTCCGCCGACCACTTGGGATTCTAAACCAATTATTCCGTCGGGTTCCAGGAGCCTGTAATATTGTTCGCCTCTGTAGCCGCGGGTGCCTGGTTCTGGAACAGTGAATTTGTCTTTTAAGCCACCGAGATATTGGCGGCATTCTGCTTCGTAGATGCGGTAGAAGGTTGAGCGTGCTAAGCCGCGTTCGATAGATGCCTTGTTGAATATGATGGCGTCTTCCATGTTGTATCCTTCGAAGCTAAGCACGGCGACGACGCAGTTTTGTCCAGTTGGGCGCTGTTTGTAGCCCATGACATCCATGTTTTCTGTTTGCACCATGGGAACTTGTGGGTAATGTAGAATGTGTGAGCGTGAGTCGACGCGGTGGTGGAAGTTCGTTCCGTAGACGCCGAGGGCCTGTTTAGCCATTGCAGCTTGGTATGAGTTTCGTGGTGATTGGTTGTGTTCTGGATAGGGAATAGTTGATGCGCAAATTCCAAGGATTGTGAATGTTGCAATTTCTACGTGTGTATTTTGAGGAGTTATTGCATCGTAGGATAATGCAATGAAGGCGTTTTCTTCTTCTTCAGCATCCAAATACTCAACTAATCCATTCTTGACAACGTCTTCCCATGTCCATTCGCCTAAGCCGATTTTCTCAAAGTGTTTTGATCCAAGTTTTGCAACGCCGTTTTCAACGATAATGAGTGGGCGTCTGACTCTGCCTTCGTCGCAGTTTGCGTGGACTTCTTCGGTTTCTGTTTGAGCTTTTGAGAAGTAAGTTACGTTTACTTCTGTTGATATTTCGCCTACTCTGCGTTTCTGACGGAAGGATTGCACCATTTCTTGTGGGTTATTGCAGTAACCGATAATGTTGCCGTCGACGAAAACTTTAGCGCCTGAGATACGCAGTTCAATGCTTGCTTCGTATGCTGGTACGGTGCCCATTTCAAAGAGTAACTGCCTGATTTTGTCTGGGTTTACGCCGACTGCGATGGAGGCTGATAATGCGAGGTTTTTTACGAGCCCGCAGTTTGAGCCTTCAGGGGTTTCGTTAGGGCATAAGCGTCCCCAGTGAGTTGGGTGTAAGTCTCGGGCTTCGAAGTTAGGTTGGCTTCTGCTTAAGGGTGATTGGAGTCTGCGAAGGTGACTGAGGGTTGAGATGTAGTTTGTTCTGTCGAGGAGCTGTGTGATTCCGACTCTGCCTCTGCCCCAGTTGCCCGTTGCTAATGCATGTTGGAAACGTTCTGTAATGATTCCTGGGCGCACAGCTGCGGAAACGGTGATGATTGGGCCTTTAACGCCTATGCGTTCAAGCTGATATTTTATGTCGCGTGTTAAATTGCGGAAGGAGACGCGGAAAAGGTCTGCGAGCAATGGACCACCAAGTCGTAGACGTTTGTTCTTGAAGTGGTCTTTGTCGTCTGGTTGACGTCTGCCTGTTTTTAGTTGGATAACGCGGTATGCCATTTCGCCTAGGAATATGGCTTTTTCGCGGCGGTTTTTGTCGCTTCTTCCCAAGTGTGGAAGGAAGTTTTTGTCGAGTGCAGTTTCTGCCTTTTGAAGTCTGTATTCTTCGACTTGACCGTGGGCAACGCGGTTGCCTATGAACAGTATGGCGTCTGAAGGTGTGTCTACGCCGATGGCTTTCTCGAATGAAGCGGATAGGTGGCTTTGGGTGTCGCTGTCGAGGGAAACTGCTTCCGCAATGTCCTTGTCTTTTTCCATGGTTAATGCGCGCATGATGACGACGAATGGGATTTCTGTTGGGACTCCCGGCATGGTAACGTAGATTGCGTCGTCTGACTTGAGTTTAAGTTCTATTCTTGCTCGGAAACCAACGGTTGTTGAGAAAATTTTTGCTTGATAAACCGGTGAAGTGCCTTTCTCGTCAATGTCAACGATAACACGGTTAGGTGCCAAGTCTTCCATCGCGACGATAACGCGTTCGCTGCCGTTAACGACAAAGTATCCGCCTGGATCATCTGGGTCTTCTCCTGCAGCGATGAGCTCTTCTTTGCTGAGTTGGCTGAGGAAGCAAAGTTTGCTCTTGAGCATAACAGGGATGTTGCCGATGTAAACAAGTTCAGTGTCCTGTTCTCTTCCGTCCACAACAGGAGTCATTTCCAATGCGATGGGTGCAGAATACGCTAAGTTGCGTAGTCTGGCTTCCATTGGGTAAATTTCATGTTTTGTTCCATCTACTTCGGTGGCGTATGGACCAGTAATGCGTGACTGTGGGTCTATTACCCAGATTTGTCCGAGCTTCACTTTGTAGGGGCTTTCGGGAACTTCGATAGGGATTTCTGCGACTTCATCCACGACTTCTTGGAGTCCATGGTCGATGAATTCGTTGTAACTGTCAAGATGCTGACGAACTAAGCCTTTCTCGTTGAAGAAAGTTTTCAAAAGATAATGGATATCTTCTTTTTGTACATTAGTCAAGTTTTCAGTTCTCCCATAAATTTAACATATAATGATGCCTGTGAGTTTTGGTTAATTGTGTTTTCACTTTTTCATTTCCTCCGATGCTGGATAGTTCCAACTCGAAAAAGGGTCAACTAACTTTTCTAAGAGCACAAACACAAGCCGCCTACGCTGCATATAAACTTTTTTATGCATAATGAGTCTAAACTGAATCTCTAATAAACATTCATATTGCATCTAGTTGAAAAAACTTTTTGCCTTATCTTTGCATGAAGGAAAATAGAAAAAGAAGGAAAAATTTACTCCTAAAGAGCAAACATTGAACGTTTCAGTTTAGTCGAAGGTAAAATGCTTGGGAAAACTCTCGTTTAATAAACCAAGGCTTTTTTTTAATGTTTCTTTTATGAAGAGGATAGTGAACCATTGCTTGGCGCAAAACTAATTACACTAAAACAAATGCATTCCAACCCATTAATACCTAGCAATTTTATAGCGATTTCTACCCAGTTGCCGCCGCCTTTTCTCTTGAGCTTCAGTCAACTTGGAATTCCCATTTTTAATCTCATAAGTTGTAGGCTCGCCAACTTTATTTCCAAAGAAATCCCTTTTTTGAACCACAAAATCGCCGTCCTTCCGAATCTTTTGGCAATCATTCCCCTGCATGGCTTGGTCAAGAGCAAAACGGTCCTTAGCAATACTGCCCTTTACGCGTCTTTCTGTTTGGGTGAACCTTCGAGAAGTGTTACCAAAACCCATGGGTTTCTTGCTGGTTGAGGTTTTTTTGCTCAATTAGTAGGACCTATTGTCCGAATTTATTGAAAGGACGGTATTAATCATTATCGTTTGATTATTGCTACATCTGCGTCATGGTGACCTATTTTATTGGTTATTACAGGCAAGAGGTTTTTGTCAGCTTCGTATCCAACACTGTTGCGACCATTTTCAATAGCAACTTTAACTGTGGTTCCTGAACCCAAGAACGGGTCAAGTATAGTTTCGCCTTTAACACTAAACATCCGAATCAACCGCTCTGCAATTTCTTCCGGGTAAGCTGCGGTTCTTCGTTCCAGCTCGTTTGCAGTTTGCCTTGTGCCCTTCAAGTTCCAGATTTGGCTAAACCATTCATTCCGTTGCGTTTTAGTGAAAGCACTCTCATAACGCAGGACATCTTTTGGCTCGAACTTTCGAAGTTTCCCCTTTCTGAAAAGCAAAATGAACTCGCAATCCAGCGTAACGTAGGCGTTTGGAGGAAGGAAACCTGAGCCCAAAAAAGCGCCTTTGCCCTTATATGCTGGTTTGTTTGTGGGTTTTTTCCATAGAATATACGGTAGAGTTGTGAAGCCGATTTTTTCGCAGATCTCGGTTATGCGGGAATGGTTTGGAAAAAGCTGGAATTTACTGTTGATGCTTCGGGTTGCGTCACCAATGTTTATGCATGCAATTCCACCGTCAACGAGGACCCGGTAGGTTTCAGCCCAAACCTTGGCTAAATAGTTGTGCATTACAGCGTAGATTTGCCGCACAGTTTCATCACTGCCGTCTGCAGCTAATTTCTGGAATAATTCTGCAATTTCAGGGTCAGCCTTCCCGAAGACCTCATCCCACATCTGTATCATGGGATAAGGTGGCGAAGTCACCATCAACTGCACGCTCGCGTTCGCAAGTTCAGGCATTTGCTGGCTGTTGCCAAGTATAATTCTGTGCTGGATCTGCATCACCTCTAATTACAGCTGCATTGGTGTTTTACTTTTGCGGTAGCATGAAACGAAGGTAATCAGATAAAAGGCCTGATTTTGAAATAGAGTTTATAAAACAATTCACCCCCCTTACTTTTAGATAAAAATGCAATATGAACACATAATTTACCATCTATCACTAAAAGAACTCAACGAAGACGTAGCATTACTTCTAGGACTTCATGCGGGCGACGGATGGCTTTCAGATAAATGGGGAATAAGCTGTGGGCAAGACGACAAAAGAAATGCTTGTAAGAATAATTGAGCTTTGTTAGAAATATCTTGGGAGTTGAACCTAACAGACCTATTAAATGTCCCTCAGGTAGAGCGGTTATGATAAGAAGTGTGCAACCTCAGGCTTGGCTTTCTTCCGAGATTATGGTTTTCCACTAGGCAGAAAAGCAGGAACAGTCAGTGTCCCAAACCAAATCTTTGAATCCAGGAAAGAAAGTATAACCCAAAAAATTCTTATGCGGATTGTTTAGTACAGATGGCTGCTTTAGCGTCCAAGTAAATCGTGGACCAAGAATTGAAATTCAAGTTAAAAGCAAGGACCTTAGGGATGGGTTCGTTGATTTGGCCAGTAGAATAGGTTTTGAATTCAGAACTTACGAATATTTTCCGCCTAACGGCAAGAACAAATCCCCTTTACAAGTTGCTTATACGACTCGGCCACAACAAGTTATTCGATGGATGGAAGAGGTTGGCTCTATCAAAGATGCGCATAATACACGTTATATGAAGTGGAAAATGTTAAATGACAGAAGTCGATTGTTTTAGCCTACGGTATGCTACGGTAACCAAGCTAGGTCAAAGGTGAAAGAATACGCATCTGCGTGTTCCACTAAGGACTCAAGATCTCGACGCTTTGACTCAAGCGCCCAAATGGGAAATCCTTTCCCTCAGGGGTTCGCAGGTTCAAATCCTGCCCGTAGCACCAACCAAACCTTTGGGTTTTAGGAACACTTTATTACATCTCAACGCTTGTAAAATGTAACTTTAATTGGTGACTTGATGGTTGGAAAGGTTTTCACCGATGACGAAAGAAGAAACCTTAGAGCAATAGCCGTGGAGCTGCATGAACTCCGCAAACTCGTCATGGAACTTGCTGAGACATTGGTGAAAATGAACGACAAGGAACTCTTGAAGAGCCTCAACGCAAGACAAGATGGCGTTGTAGAAAACAAAGTGTTAAATTATAAGGAAAAGTTGGAAAAGCAGATAGACGTTACCGAAAGAGAATTTCGCTCCTAAAACAAAACTTCGTCTTTTTTTGAAAAGAATTTTAGTTTTGGGTTTGAGCCAAACATTGAAGATTGAGTTGATTTGAAGAGTCTTATGGCGAGGACTTCAACCCAGAGCAGAAATGACCCTGTGGTTATGCGTTCTAGCAACCCACGATAGTCGGAGTTAACAACCGCCACCGTTGCAAGCCCAAACACAAAGGTCACTGCGAAGATTGTCAAGGAGAACTTGTCGTAGCCTTTCCATCGGCTGTCTTTTTTTGCGCTTCGCCAAAATGAAAGCTCCAGCGCAAAGATGAGCGGAACCACCAGTGCTCCGACGATGAGGTGAAGCTGACCGGTCAACGATACGGATTTGCCGCCTACGTCGAGTGGGAAGAAAAGGGTCCAAGCGACACCTAAAATGCCGTTGATCACTAAGGCTGCAAAGATAACGTTTCTCGCCCAACCCTTTCGCAGGCCATAAGACATTCCAAGGGCGAATGGAATAGTTAGAATGTTGTAGATGATGAATATGGCATTTAAGAGGTCGCGATTTGGTGCGCCTTTCGCGATGAGTTCACTGACAGTTTTTCCAACCTGCGAATACGATGGGTCCAAGATATTGCCAACTATCAGAGCTACAACGTAAACTATTGGGGCTAATATGCCGCAGAGAGACAGAATCTTTAACTTGCTATTTGACCGCATCATCGAGGTCCATCCTTACCTACAAAGTAATCCATTTAAGATTTTTGGAACAACAAAACGCAAAATAACCCAGCCGATACTAACCTACCTGAGGCATTGAATTTGACCACTCCACAAGCAACATGGGATCTAACCGAACTTTTTCCAAGCATAACGGACCCCAAAATTGAACAAGCCATCGCAGAAGCCACAGGAATGGCAAACGCGTTTGAGAAAACTTATCGAGGCAAAATAGCCAACTTATCAGCGGAGGAGCTATTCCGGTGTTTTAAGGATGTTGAGGAGTTTGAAGCCAAATTCAGCGACCTACCCTTGTTTTCGAGCCTCTCGTTTGCAGCAGACATGACTCAACCCCAAGCTCAAGCACTAAATGACAGGGTAGAAAAACTCTCAGCGAAAATTAGCAAACAACTGGCTTTTTATTCACTGGAACTTGGCGCATTGGTCAAGAGCAGACCACAAATAATCAATGAGCCAACCCTATCCAATTACAAGCATATGCTGGAGCGTGCTCGGCGCCGTGTTGAACATCAGCTCTCCGAAGTTGAAGAACAACTCGTAATAGAGAAGGATCAGTTCGGCGTGAATGCTTGGGAGGAATTGCAGAGTAAATGGCTCAACACCCGCATCTTTGAGGTGATAGTTTTGGGCGAGAAAAAGACGCTCAGCTATGGCGAAGCCAACGGGTTACTTCCTCATCCGGACCGTGCTACACGAGAATCTGCCAACCGCTCAATCTACGGATTGCTCGGAAAAGATGGCGAAGTGTTCTCGGCCGCACTAAGAGCTATTTGCAACGATTGGGTAACAGTTTCTAAAAGAAGAAAATACGCCTCGCCCATGGAGTCCAGTTTAATCAGCAACGATACCCAAGAAAATATAATTTCTAACCTCCTAAAATCGGTCGAGGAAAGCGCAACATCTTATCGACGCTACCTCAAATTGAAATCCAAACTTATGGGTTTACCAACGCTGGGTAACCATGACATTGTGGCTCCATTGCCTGATTCTCCCGAACTTAAATTTACCTTTCAACAAGCCCAAGACCTAGTCATAGACGCCTACGGTCGATTCGACCCTCAATACGCAACTGCAGTCAAAGAAATATTTGCCAAAAATCACATCGATGCCACGCCGCGGTTTGGGAAACGCAACGGTGCCTTCTGCGCAGGCTACTACAACGGCAAATCTGCCTACATTCTGCAAAGCTTCAACGGTACATTAACCGCCGTCTTCACGTTGGCTCATGAATTAGGGCACGCAACCCATGACTGGTACGCGTCAAGAAATCAAACACTGCTCAACATGTCTGTGCCTTCGACTGTAGCCGAGACAGCGTCGATTTTCGGTGAACTTCTATTAACCTACAAGTTGTTGGATAGCGCAAAATCAGATGCAGAACGCAAAGCGCTTCTGTGTATTGTTTTGGATGAGGCTGGGATGACAACGTTCCAAGTTACGGCGCGGGTTTGGTTTGAGCAGGCACTCTACGCATCCATCGAAAAAGGCGAGTACTTGAATTACAAAACCATCTGCAGTCACTGGACCAAAAGCCGCGACCGAATCTTCGGCGACGCCGTCAGCTGGTTCCCCGAAATGGAAGCTGAATGGACCATGAAACCTCATTATTACATGGCAAACTACCGCTTCTACAACTACCCCTACGTCTACGCCCAAATGTTCGTGTACTCGCTGTATGAGCGATATCTGGGGGAGGGCAAATCGTTTGTGCCCAAATTCGTCAAGGCGTTGTCGGCGGGGGGCAGCGTGTCTCCGATGGAAATCGGTGAATTCGTTGGGTTAAACGTGGCAGACCCAAGCTTTTGGAAGGGCGGTTTGAAGGTGTTTGAACGGTTCATCGCGGATTTGGAAAAAATCATTTAACGCTACGGTTGGGGGCTTACTTTTCCAAACCATTTAGTGAACCATTGAAAACTGCCACATTCATCGTTCGATGGGCAGGTTAAACAGGGAAATTCTTGTCCTGCCGCATTGACTACTTCGATTATTTTTTCTGCGGATTTTTTGTCTGTTATTTTTCTTATTTGGTTTTCAAATTCGCCTGACAAATCTAACCCTTCTTAGAATCCTAAGAGTGCCAAAGTAATCAAGATTACGCCGAGGGTAAACGTGTAGGCGGCAAAGTAATAGAACCGTTTCGTTAGCACCAGTTTTTTTACGAGCACGATTGCTAAGTAACCCGCAACAACCGTGAACACTAAACCAATTAAAAGATCAACTGAACTGACGCCGACGCCTTGAGCAAAGCTTCCCCGCTGCAGGTAAGCTTCAACAGCCAAGTCACCTATGATCGCTGGGATTGATAGCAGGAAGGAAAATTTGAAAACCATCTCTCGCTTCACGCCTTGCAATAGCCCACTCGATATGGTGGATCCGCTTCTGGAGAGTCCTGGAAAACTGGCTGCTCCCTGCGCGGCGCCCATGACGAGGGCTTTTCGGTATGAGATTTGGGTTTGGTTTTCTTTGCCATACTTTGAGGAGTACAGTAAGGCAGCGCCGATTAGGAAGGTGATACCAATGATTAGGAGGGTTTGGTAGTTGTCGGCTAAGTACTCATCGTATAGGAAACCGATTATTCCTGTGGGTATGGTTGCGACAATTATAAGTGGGATGAATCGTCCATATTCTGAATGGAAATCCCTGTGAACCAAAGCTGTTAGGACAATTTTGATGTCATGCCTAAAATAGAAAACTACGACGGCGAGGGTACCTATGTGTAGAAATACGTTGAAGAGCGGGGTTGCTTGAAAACCTAAGAAATGCTCCGTGATTTTCAGGTGAGCTGTGCTTGAGATGGGAAGCCATTCGGCGAAGCCCTGAATTAATCCAAGAATTATTGTTGTGAGAAGTTGGTCAAGCAAACCTTTGGCACCTTTATTTTCCTAACTTTAATGTATTCTATCTAATAGCTTTTGCAGAAAAAGGGTCGGCAACCGTTATATCAATACCCGTTCAATAATAGCGAGTGAGGGACTACACGTGAGGAAACGGTTTTCGATTGCTTTGCTTTTAATCGCTCTATTGGTAGCAAGCGCTACTGTTTGGACAATTTCCCAAAATTATGCTCAAACACGATATGAATTGGGTTACAACGCGGGTTTTACTCCTGGCAACAGCGTTGGATACCATGATGGGTATACTGCTGGCTTTTCGGACGGAAACAAAACGGGTTTCTCAAATGGAGCCTTGGCAGCTAACAACCCAATAAACACTGGGGCTGACTTGGTACAATTTAATTCGTTAGAACTGAATAACTTTGAAAGCATTAAAGACCGCCTAAACTTATCTAATACTGATCCTAACTTCACTGGAGACCGAATGCTCCAATGGATTTCAATGCGAAACTCCACAAGCGCCTCATGGAATAATTATTATCAGAAATCAATGGAATACTTGTGTTTCTGGAGTGGGCAGGGAGCAAACGGCGAATGGGAAGCGGTCGTAAGCATCTACAACTCGCCCAATAGCTTAAACGAATATGTGGTTGAGGTTTCGAGGTTCACCTGGCACTCGCTCGAAGTCACATTAGATAATCAAACCCAAGCAACTTTTCCACAAGTAACTGAAGACACTACCTCAATCGGATACACGACGTTCCATGTCGAAGTTTAGCAATGTACATCATCAAGCGGATTGACAGATGAGCATCCTATTGCAATTTAAGAATTAAAGACTTAATGTGAAAAATAAGTTTGTGCAAAAAGCCCGATTTACTTCTTTTCTTCTGGTTCTTGGAAGAGTTTTTTGATGGCGCCGATTCTTGCTTTCTGTGCCAGTACGTCGCTTGTAACAACGGTTATGGCTTCTTCGGGGCACCATTTAACGCATTGGGGGCCTTCGGGTTTGTCTTTGCACATGTCACAGACGTAGACAACTTTGGTTTCTGGATGGAGCATTATAGCGCCGTAATCGCAGGCTTCGATACACCAGCCGCAGCCGTTGCATTTGTCCTTATCGAGTACGATGTTGCCTGTGTCCTTGGATTGTGTAAGTGCATCTCTTGGGCACGCAGCAACGCAAGCTGGTTCTTCGCACAGTCGGCACGTAACTGCCATGTTAGCTAACTGATTAACGCGCACGACGCGGATTCGTGATTTGAGTGGGTTGAAAGCTTTTTCTTTGGTGAAGGAGCAAGCGTACTCGCATATTTGGCAGCCGACGCATTTTTCTGGGTCGGTGGAAACGAATTTTCTTTCGTGTATCTTTACCATGTTTAGGCCTCTTTTCCTTCAATTATGCTTGAGAATTCCTGTAGACCCAGTTCTTTGAGTTTAGCTTTAGTTGGTATACCTTCGACGTTCCAGCCGCGGGCTTGGTAGTAGTCGTCTAGAAGGAGGTCGAGTTCGTCTTGGGTTACAACGGCGCCTTTGGCCGGTCCATCGTCGGTGATGGGTTGATTCATAACTTTCCAGGGGAGGGTGTCGTCTTTTCGGCTAAAGCCTTCGCGGACGTTGATGAGTTTTGCGATGGCGTTTATACGTTCACCTGCAGCGCTGAGTTCTTCAGGTGTCATTTCGTAGCCTGTGACTAAACTGTAGAGTTTAGCCATATCGGCGAGTTCCTTGTAGAGCGTGCCTTTGGCATTCTTGCAGATGATGAGTGAATCGATTAATGCGTAGATGTCTTCGGCGTCTTTGACGATTTTGCCGCGGCCTTTTTCAGCTTTCAAGCGGTCAACTTTACCCTTTAAGTCAACGGTATAGGCGCCGCTTCGGTTTTGGTCTGCTCCACGGAAGGAAACTGCTGAGGCTAAAGCTGCGGTTTTTAGGCAACGTAAGTCGTAGCCTGTAACTTCTAAGCCTTTAATCTGTTGGGCAAGCTCGCTTGAGTTTTTGCCGATTTTTTCTGCAGCAACTTTTACGCCGTCTGCAAACATGTCGCCGATTCCTTCGCGTTTGCCAATTTTCTCGATAAGTTGCACTAGAGCATCTGCGTTTCCAAAATGAGCATCTAATCCACCGAGGTCTTCGTGTGTTAAGATACCTTTTTCGTGGCAATCCATGACGAAGCTAACGGTTACGCCTGCGCTTGTGGCGTCTAAGCCGTAGTAGTTGCAGAGTTCAGCGGCTTTAATTATAGCGTCTAGTTTGTCTACGCCACAATTGGGTCCTAAAGCCCAAACGTTATCGTATTCCATACGTGCAAGTGTGCCTTTGTAGGGTCCTTCCTTTATGACTGCTTCGTGTTCACATCGCATAGCACATGAATTGCAAGCGATGATTTTTACAATGTAGCGTTCGTTGAGTGTTTCGGCGCTGACTCTTTCAGCGTTCTCAAAATGAGCGTTGTTAAAATTGCGTGTGGGTAAACAGAAAAGTGCGTTTTGAGTCATGATGTTTTCGGATGTGCCGAGTGTTCGGTATTTCTGTGCGGCTGGTCCCTTCATGCGCTCATGAAACTCTTTAACCATCGTAATGAAATCGTCAGGTTTCGCAACGACTATGTCGCGGGTTCCTCGGACCGCGATTGCTTTGAGGTTTTTACTGCCCATGACTGCACCAAGCCCTGTTCGGCCTGCAGCCCGGGTTTTCTCGTTAATGATATTGGCGATTTTGGATAGTTTTTCGCCTGCTAAACCGATTGAGGCTACGCGAACGTAGTAGTCGCCGAGTTCGTTTTTGATGGCGTCTTCGGTTTCAAAGGGTGATTTACCCCAGATTTGCGATGCATCAAGCAGTTGGACAGATGCATCGTCAATCCAGAGGTAAACAGGTTTTTCTGCTTTACCAGTCAGGATTACTGCGTCGTATCCTGCACGTTTGAGTTCGGTGCCGAAGGTGCCGTGGCTTACAGCTTCTCCGACAGCGTTAGTTTCTGGTGATTTTGAAATGAAGGCGTGTCCGTTTCCGCCTGTCGGAAACATCGTTCCAGAGATTGGCCCAACTGTGAGTACAAGCGGGTTTTCTGCGCTCAAGGGGTCCACGCCTGCTTTTGAGTTGGTTAAGTAGAGTTCCATGCCAAGGCCGATGCCGCCGATGTATTTTTTGGCGACGTCGTCGCTTAATTTTTCGGTGCGAGTTTTGCCTGTGGTTAAATCAACATATAAGATTGTTCCAGCGTAACCTAGCAAACCTTGTTCTCTCCAAGAGTTTAGAATATTTAGTGCTGTTGAAGAATATATTAAGTTAATGGGTTCTTTGCTGGAAAATTCATGGCGTTCTAGGAGTTGAGGAAAGCGTCATGCATAGTTAGGAATAACGCTAAACAGGTTTTCGCAAGCAAAAACGCGTTTTTTTTGGGAAAAGAAATATCAGAACCCAACAACAACACTAAACCAGAGCAGGAGGACCAAAAAATGCAAATAAACGTACACTACATCAGCTTAGTAAAATCCTACACAAACACAAGCCAAGATGAATTCACATTACCAGACAAAACCGTACTGTCTGAACTGCTCGACAAAATCGCTGCAGACTATGGCAAACCATTCACTCAAGACGTCTATGACCCAGTCAAAAAGGAGATGAAAGCATCCTTTGTTGCGATGGTCAACGGTATTTTGATGGACCAACTCCAAGGTATAAACACGCCTCTCAAAGACCGAGACAGCATCATTTTGATGTCGCTTGTTACTGGTGGCTAATCATAAAAAATTAGTCGAGCACAATTATTTGTGTACTTTCAAAAATTTTTTTGTCACGATTTATCAGCGTTTCATTTTTTAAGGCTACCGGCCCCACAATCAGAATTCCTTTGAACTGCTCGTTTCCTGCCTTCTTCTATTTCGGCAATCATTTTTTTGGCGCTCTCTTCATTTAAAGGTTCAATTGTCTTCAAGAATGTAAGAATTTTTTGTGGGTCACCCTTATTTTTGCGTCCTTTAGTGTGAGACAAAGTTGTTCACTAACCTATTGTCCTAATAATAAAATAAATACAAGCAAACAAAAGTAAAAAAGAACGCGCTTCAAAAAAGCGCTAATTTGGGTTTATTTCGCTTTGTTGGTTTCTTCTGCTGTTTGGAATAGGTTCTTGACTGCTTTCTGTCGGTACTTCTGTGCTAAGGTTTCTGCGGTAACGTATGTTAGGGCTTCTTCGGGGCACCATTTGACGCATTGGGGTTCTTTGGTTTCGTTGTCGGTACAGCTGTTGCAGGTAAATACGACTTTTTTGTCTGGGTGCATGTTCATGGCGCCGAATTGGCATGCGCTGATGCACCATCCGCAGCCGTTGCATGCGTTTTCGTCCACTCGGATTATGCCGCTGTCACATTCTTGTTTTAGGGCGTCTCTTGGGCAAGCTGCGACGCATGCGGGGTCTTCACAGTGCCTGCAGGTAACTGCAAGGTTCACTAAGGGTCCAAGGCGCATGGCGCGTATGCGTGATTTATTTGGATTGAAGGTTTTTTCGTTAACCATGCTGCAAGCGTATTCGCAGACACAGCAGCCGATGCATTTGTCGGGATCTGCGGTTACGAATTTTCGGTCTTGAGGGCGCACCATTTTAGTTTCCTCCAGTGGTTGCCACTGCTGCTTGAGGCTCGGCTTCTTTAGCGGCTTTCATAGCGTCTTCAGCAATGTAAGCTAAGTCGTCCAAACCTAACAGTTTGAGGCGTTCAACCGTTGGAATACCGTCCACTGTCCAGCCACGTGAAGCGTAGTAGTCGTCTAAGCCGATTGCCATTTCTTCGTCGCTGACGCAGACGCCCTTTGCGGGTCCTTCGTCGGGGACTGGGAAATTCTTTATCTTGTATGGGACATCGTCGTATTTGCGAGTGCCTTTGCCTTCACGGATGTTGAAAAGTCTTGCGAGGTTTTCGATGCGGTCGCCGTCAGCTATCATTTCTTCGGGGGTAATTGGGATGCCAGTGGCTAAGGTGTAGTAGTTGGTCAGGTCTTTCCAGCCGTCGTAGTATGTGCCTCTGCTAAATTTGCAGACGATGAGTGAGTCGATGATGTTGTACATGATGCTCTCGTCGGTAATCATTTTGCCGCGGCCTTTCTCGATTTTGAATCGGTTCACTTTGCCCTTAACATCGGGTGAGTAAGCGCCGTTTCTTAAGTGGCAGGCACCTCTGAATGAAACTGAGAAGCCTAATGCTGCTGTTTTTAGGGTTCTTAGGTCGTAGCCTGGAAGTTCTAAGCCTTTGATGTGGCAAGCGTACTTGTATGCGTCTCCGCCAATTAGTTCTGCTGCTTTGGCGACTCCTTCTGCGAGGATGTTACCCAACCAGCCTTCACGTTTTCCGATTTTGTGGATTATGGCGATTAGTGCTTCTGCATTGCCGAATTTAAGGTCGATTCCATCGGTTTGTTCCTTTGTGATTACACCGTGCTCATAGAGATCCATCGCGAATGCGACAACGACGCCAATTGAGATGCCATCCATGCCGTATTCGTTTACTATGCGCATGGCTTCGATAATTGCGTCTAATCTGTCAACTCCGCAAAGGGGTCCCATGCTCCAGAGGCATTCGAATTCTAATCTGGAAGTTGAACCCTTGTATGGTCCTTCAGGAACAACCGCAATGTGGTCGCAACGCATACCGCAAGTTGCGCAACCCACGATTTTCTTAACGTAATGTTCGTTTAGGTATTCGCCGCTAACTTTGTTGGCGCCTTCAAAAGTGGCGTTTGTCCAGTTCCTTGTGGCCAAGGCTGAGAGCGAGTTGAGGACGAGAACGTTTTCGGGTGTGCCCAAGGTCTTGTATTTCTTGGTTGCTGGACCCTTCATGCGTTCATGGATCATTTTGATGTATTCTTTGAAGCCTTCCATGTTGGCGACGTTAACGTCTTTTGTTCCGCGGACGGCAACTGCTTTGAGGTTTTTGCTGCCCATCACTGCGCCCATGCCGGTGCGTCCGATGGCGCGGAATTCGTCGTTTATGATGGCTGCGAACCTGCAGAGTTTTTCGCCTGCTTCGCCAATGGCTGATACACGAATATAGAAGTCTCCGAGTTCGTCTCGGATTTTGTTATCGGTATCGTTTACTGTGGCGTATTTGAGGTATTCGCCGTTTCGGATTTCTACTTTGTCATCGTCAATCCAAAGATAAGATAATTTTGGCGCTTTACCAGTAATGACTACGGCGTCGTATCCTGCACGTTTTAGGTCAGGACCGAAAAATCCGTGAGCTTTAGCTTCTCCAACTCCTCCTGTAGCTGGTGATTTGGAAACTACTGCGTAGCCGTTTCCAGCTGTTGGACCCATGGTGCCGCTTAGCGGACCTGTACAGTAGATGATTGGGTTGTCTGGGTCGAATGGGTCTGTGCCTGGTTTGGAGTTGTCCATAAGTAAGCGGATGCCTAAGCCTATGCCGCCAATGTAGCTTTTAGCCATCTGTTCTGATAATGGCTCGGTGTGTGTTTCCCCGGTTGTGAGGTTAACATGTAATATTTTTCCTGCGTATGAGAACATGCTTTTTTCCTCAATGTTGGTTAATCTTAGAAGGCAAGTGAAAACTATATTAAGTTAATGGCATTTGGGTTAAAAAAACACGGTAAAATACGACCTGTCTTTTGTTACATAACGCAATAATCTACGCAACAAAACACCCTAAACCGCTTAAAGAAGCGAAAACTTAAACCCGAACGAACCAATCCCATAAAGAAGGCGAAAAAAGTGAAGCGAACCGACAACCTAAAACAAGCAGCCCAAAAACAGGGCAAACCAACAAACTTTGTAATCTTCAACCAATCCAACTTAACCTATTTCACCAACTTCTCAGGTGCAACCGCCCTGCTAATTCCCGAACAAGGCGAATCAATTCTGTATGTTTCAGGAGTGAACTACGAACAGGCAAAAGCCGAAGCAAAAGACGTTAATGTTGAACTTCTGAAACGGGGCGAAAACCTCATGGAAAAAATCGCCAAACAAACCCCAAACAAAAAATTCTCTGCAGATTCCTTACCAGTTGAAAGTTGGCGTGCTCTGGCCAGCGCAGTAGGCGGAGAAGAAAAACTTGAATCAATCAGCGGTATAATCCGAGAGCTACGCAGTGTTAAAGATGCTGAAGAAATCAAACTAATCCGAGAAGCCTGCAGGCTGGCAACAATTGGGATGAAAACTGCTAAAGAAATCATGTGGCTTGGAACAAAAGAAAAGGACGCTGCAGCGGAAATCGAATACGCCATGCGCAAAGCGGGCTCTGACGGAGTAGCGTTTGAAACCATCGTGGCTTCGGGCGCAACTTCGGCGTATCCTCATGGCAGCAACCTTGAGCGAACCATTCGAGACGGCGACTTCGTCATAGTAGACATAGGAGCAACCCACAAATTCTACTGCTCAGACCTCACTCGAACCTTCATCGCCAGCAAAGCAACCTACCATCAAGCAGTAATCTATGACGCGGTAAAGCTTGCCCATGAAAAAGCTCTTGAAGCCATTAACCCCCAAGTTGCTGCATGTGAAGTGGATAGAGCAGGTAGGTGTGTGATTGAGGAGGCTGGGTTTGGCGATTTCTTTGTCCATAACCTGGGTCACGGAGTCGGTTTGGAAGTTCATGAAGCACCAATTTTGAGCCCTGACAGCAAAGACATCTTGGCAATTGGAAACGTGGTAACTGATGAGCCAGGAATCTACGTGCCTGGGTTAGGTGGGGTTCGAATCGAAGACACAGTGCTTGTCACGAAAAACGGCGCTGAAGTCCTGACTGCTGGACCCTGCTTGCCTTAAGTAAACTAAATTAGCATCTACGCGTCTTTTCTAGTTGAGAGTGTTTTTATGATTAATAATCCAGCAGTTATACTTGTGGATGTGCAAAACGATTTTTTCACTGGTCCCCTTAAAATCAAAAGAAGCATCGCCATTGTTGAGCCGTTACAGCAGCTCGTTGTGGCAGCAAGAAAAAACGATGTCCCCGTTATCTATAGTATCGATGCCCATTATCCTCAGGATGTTGAGGTAGTTAGGAAATGGGGCAACCACGCCATAAAAGGCACACAGGGCGCCCAGGTTATTGCAGAACTTAAACCTGAAGAAGGCAAAGACTACATCGTTGAAAAACGAACCTACAGCGGCTTTTATGAGACAGGTTTAGACCCATTATTGAGAAGCCTCTACAAAGGAGAAGGCGTTAAAACCGTCGTTCTCGGCGGCTTACATACGAACATGTGCATAAGGCACACGTCGGCAGATGCGTTTTTCAGAGGTTACCAAATCATAATCGCAAAAGACAGTGTGGAAGCGTTCACGGTTGAAGAGCACGAGCAAGGGCTAAAGTATTTAGAGTACGTTTACAACGCAAAGATAATGGAGACTAACGAGATAATACGGGAAATTGTGAAGTGAGATTATGGCGAAAATACTGGTTGTTTATGATTCTAATTCTGGAAACACGGAAAAAATGGCGTTAGCGGTGGCGAAGGGAGCAGAGCAAGCAGGCAATTTGGAAGTTATGGTGAAAAAAGCTGCAGAAACAAAACCGAGTGATTTGCTCGCCGCTAACGGCATAATCATGGGGTCACCAACATATTTCGGGCAAATGTCCGCTAAACTTAAAGCATTAATCGATCGATCCGAACAGGTCCACAAACAATTAGGCGGCAAAGTAGGCGGCGCATTTACAAGCAGCGGTGGAACCGCTTCCGGAGCCGAAACCACGCTGCTCTCAATTGTGCATGCTATGCTTATCCATGGGATGATTGTTCAGGGCAGAGCTGACGATGCACATTATGGAGTTGCGGTTATGGGTGCACCAAGTAAAGAAGATCTTGTGGATTGCGAGGAGTTGGGCAGAAGAGTTGCAACGTTAGTCTTAAAGCTGCATTAATGTTAGCAATTTTCTTTTGTGCTAAATTTTTTGAAAGCGCACTTTTCCAATGTGTTGAAGAATCCATTTTACCAGTTGGTCGTAGGTTTCAGTGCCCAGTTTCGTAAGTACAACGTCATCGTTTGAATCAAAGTCAATAAACCCCTTATCCGCCATCCAAACTAGGTATTTAGCGAGTCGATCATATGACAAACCTGTGGCGGTGGCAAGAGCGGTTTTATTCATCCGGTTTTTCTCTTTTAGCGTCTTAATGACCCTTGCTAAGACGTAGAGGTCAGGCTTGGAAATCGGCTCTCCTGAATTCATTATCAAACCACCGAAGCTCCCAAAGAAGCGAATCAAGACGCCCAACCTGGTCATAACGGTAACGAAGGTCTTTCATGCTTAGGGCCAAAACAAGAAATAGCGGAATCACAACCATCGAAATAGGATCAATACTTAGATGGAGAGTATTTTGGATCAACCCTACCAAAACGCCGAAGAAAAAGAAAGCCAATACCCAGTAAGCCATTACCTTCACAGCTCCGTAAATTACCAGTCCAGTTTTTGCAAACCTGATATCATTAAAGGTTTTTTCCCAGTTTGTTTCTTGAAACAGTTTTAGCGCTCCTGGAGTTCCCTCGTCCAGTGTGCTTTTCCACTGCATAATTTTTACGGAACTCAATTTTCGTCGAATCCATAAAACGCCTGCAATTACTCCAAAAAAAAGAATTATGGCGCTGTAAGAAGGAAGCACAAGTGAAATTCCTGGATAAACAATGCTATATCCATAAAAAACATCTAGTAAATTAATGATAATGTTTACTGCTTCTAAAGTAATTACCGAGGCTACAACTATTATTACAAAATCTGCCATAGCGCTGGTGAGTTCTCGGTATGCTTTAACCTGATCTAACGCCGTCATAAACTCAGTCATTTTGCCTGTAAGGTTCTCTTCTGTCAAAGTGCCACACCATACCCTTGAATGCTTACTTGTGCGTTTCCTTGAACGATAAACCAGTAGACTGAAATTCCTGACGAAAATCCGGGATAAGTTTGATATTGGGAGAGAACCTGTTGAAGATTTGTGCTGTTATTTGATACGAACTCTACGTCTATTGGATGATTATCTGAAATGTTAATTCCTTCAGTTTGAAGTCCAAAACTTCCTGTAAATGGCCCAGTGCTTGGAAGGATAACTGAGAATTTGTAATGCGCTACAACAGGGACTTTTGTTGAGGTGCCGTTTGGAAATATCAGCGTCGTATTAGTTTGTCCATTGAGAATTTGAGGGATTATGTCAATTTCAACTCTAAGATGAGCATAACCAGCCTTTGAAATCACCACAGTAGTTGAATCAACTGCCCAAGTGTTAACATTAAAAGAATGAAATGAAGATAGAACAGCAACTTGGCTTGCCACAACAATAATTAACGCAAAGAGCAGCCACAGTTTTTTCATAACTCCTATTAAAGAATCTGTGAATATAAGTCAAACTCACTGCCAAAGAGTATGGTAATAAATCGTATAGGCGGTTTTGGTTGTTTGAAGAATTAACTTTCTTTTCCATATCCGTTTTGAAGCGGTTACTCTTTGATAGATGCAAATTGTTGTTGTGCAAAATTGGTTTGCATCAGCATCAGCAGCAGCAACAACTTCTACGCCTGCGGTTGATTAGGCGCCTGTCATCAATTCTTGCTGCAGTGATCGCATGTAGCCCTTGTCTTCTTCTCTCGGTTAAACCAATTGGATTGTTGAAAGATGAAGAACAAAATTTTCAGGGAACAGCCGTTCTTCTTCTTACAAGTTAGGATAAAATAACGTGATCCTGCTAAGCGAAACCAAGAAGCAATCAAGGAAAAAAAAGATAATGAGTTATTTTGTAAATATTGCATGCATATAGTGGAAGATAGCCTCAACTTGGTATACCAATATTAAGCAAGGTTCCGTTTGGTTGAAATTCAGCAGAAAAGCCAGCCTATTCTTTTGAACAATGTTCAAATTGAATTGAACAGACAAACTAAACATTTTCTAAAGCTTTCGAAGCCGAAAAAAGAGGTTGGCATTGGGCACTCACTAGCTTCACAGCTGAAGCGTGGGGTTTAAGTGAAGAAGAGACAAAGAAAAACAAGTTTAACTAATACAATTAACTGAAGATTATTTTTCTATATCATAAAAAACAACAGACCCAAGCAAAAACATAAAACCAAATTCATAACTATTTGTAAGCGATAATCATGGCTGAAATATTACTTTCACCAGTTACTGAGCACGAATGCACTGGTGAAATGATTTTTGAATCCGAAACTTTAGAGACAAAATTTGAATTTAAACAAATGCAAAACGGTCAAATAATTGGAACAATTAAAACATCTTCCCAGAATTATTCGAAGGTGGACAATTTATTTCGTTCACCTAAGTACTATAAATTAAAAGGGATGAATAAGAATGGCGATGAAATTGTTATCGAACAATGGCTTTTAAACAGCTTGCACTTTGGCGATGAACCATTATCAGGTGGATTTGTCGCATATCAAGTCATTCTTTAATGGCTCCAAAATGAAAGATGCTCCAAAAAATGAAATAGTAGTTAGAGCAGCGCGCCTTAATGTGGATTATACCTTCAGAGTAAAAGTTGATACTGAAATAGGTACATTAAATCTAAACCCGATTAAGAATCATGAGGACTTGCTTAGATCAATAAAGTTACTAAATATCTCTGGAATAACCGCAATAGCTGACATTTCTATAAATAAGAAATTTAATACTTTCAGTGATCTGCTTTCAAAATCAATTGAGATTATTGAAGGCTTTCTTTGTATCTCTAGACTTGCTGATACATGCTTTAATGATTGGTGTTCTATTAACATCTATCAAAAAATTGAAGAGACAGACCAACACAAAATAGTCCTCCAAAAAATGAAATCTCCCAAAGAAAAGATTCCACACTTTAGAGGTTTAACTAATCCCGCTCATTCTCATTTGTTTTATTCTTCAGCCTACTCGGGGTATAAAGGAAGAGAAAAAGAACTAAACGAAAACTATGATTTCAGAATTGCTTTAGAATGGTATTTAGAAGCAAATATAGCATCTGTTTTAGAATCTAAGTACTTAATGGCATGCACGTGCCTTGAATTGTTAGTTGATCGATATCAAGCCAAGAGTGGAACTGAGTTCACTATGAATCAGGATGTCTTTGAGAAACAATTTGTTCCTATGTTACATAATTACTCAAGAGATTATATGATTAATTTAGGTCTTGAAGCTAGCCAACGGTCTGAGATTTACATGAAGCTTAATGGCCTAAATAGACGCTCGATTGGCGCTGGAATAGTCTCTTTGTTAGAGCATTTAGGAATTAAATATAACGATCTTATAGGAGACGTAAATACAATCATAAAAATAAGAAATGAAATTACTCATGTCGGTAACTACAAGAACGTTGATGAGCTAGCCAAAGCATTCAATGGTTTATACGTTCTTCTCTCTCGCATTTTTTTAAAGCTCGTGAATTATACTGATGAATACTTTGACTGGATAAAAGGCGATTGGGTGCATTTCAAAGATGTTACAATTTAAGTTGCTATGAAACAACTCTTTTTCTACTCGGGTAGTTTGAAAAAAAGCGTTTCGAAATGTAGTTCTGCCCATAACACATCTTGACCTTTTTTGCAGTACGCGATTGGAGAAGGAGTTTGGAGCATGTTGCGAAGAAACGAGGTTGGCATTGGGCTCTCACGGGTTTTTGTGTGGATACTTGGGGAGAAGCTGAAAAACAAAAATGAGAAGGTAATGCCGAAAAGTTGTCCTTTTCCCACGGTTGGGTGTACCGTGTTTCTGTTCGAATTCCTAAGTTTAATCAAGCAGTTTCCCATTCGAATGGGCAGATTATTGAATTTACACCGACTCCAGCATTTGTTCCGTATGGTTGAATAAAATACTGTATTCCAGAAGTTCCGTCAGGGCTTTCCCAATTGACGCTTACTGCAAAAAACTCTTTGTTTGGAAGAACCACAGAATAAGTACCTGAAACAATCGATGAACTGTAAACTTTGCCTGTTAACGAACCTGAACCTGACATTTGCTCAAAGATTATCTGTGTTGGTATTCTTCCCTTGTTTGTGGTGACTGTACCTGAAACTGAAATCTTGGAGTTTATAACCGTTAAATCATAATGTGAGGAGTACGTCTTTCCATTGGTTGCAGTAGAGGTTATTGTTATGTTATATTGGTCTGAAAGCATGAATTCTGTAACAAGTATTGTTAAGGTACTGTTAAAGGAACTGTTGTTTGTTGGTGCGCCTTCTACTTGAGTAAAGCTATAGTTTGCTTCTTTGGATATGCCTGTTGCATTCAATAATACCTTTTCAGGTGAGCCTTGAGCGTAGGTTATGACGATATCAATCGGAACAGTATTGCCTTGCATAACTATAGAGTCCAGTTTCAGGACGCTCAAGTTATAATCAAAGGGTGTAGACGCTAGTGTTGGATTATTATTAGTTTGATTATTTGATTGGAAAAAACCATTCCAACTAAGACTAACAAGTACTGCAAGAAATAATATTCCTACCAATATCCCGATAATGCTTATAGCTCGTTTTTTTGAGAGCCCGTTTGAAAGCCCTGATTTGTTTATTGTTCCACCTGAAATATCTTTGCTGTAAGTAAAATTTAGTTCTATCTATGGAACAAATTGTTCCAAAAGTGGAACATCAAGTTGTTAGTACTTAGTTTTAACCTTTTTCGGATTGCGTGAACTAATCTAGACGTGCAAGAACTCAATTTGGCAATTAACCATTGATACCTTTCAGGATTCAAAATGTTAGCATTCCAAGCATCACCAACACAGACCCAGAGTAAACCTAAAAGTCATTTTGCTAGAAACTTGGCTTTAGAAGTCATAGTCGCAGTCATGATCACAGCAATCCTAACTTCAGCCATACTAAGCGGCACCACAGCAAACAGCAGCAACCCAAACATCAAATCCCACTGGTGACTACTTCACGGGTTTTAATGTTCCAGAAAACGCCTTAAATCCAGTTCTTCAAGGAAACTTCACTTCGACTGGCAACAGCACAAATAACAACGTAGTAGTAACAGTATGGAGTTAAAAGGAATTCATCAATTACTTAAGCGGTCATAATTCCAGCCCATGTTATAACAAAGACCTGTTCCCCATGGCATCAGGCAACCTCAACGTTACCTTATCAAGCGGAAATTATTTTATAATGTTCGGCAGTGGAAGTATAGGAGATAAAACAGTTTTCATTCAAATTGACCTGACCTATAGCGGATAGGTCTTTGATTCATAAAATTTGCTAATCAATTTATGAAAAGTACAGTAAAGTTGAAGTGTTGAGGCTAACTAATTTTGCAGTTAATGTTTGGGACAAAAAGTGAAAATATGACTGATGGGTTTTTATTTTTTCTTGAATAGGATGAGCGCTGCAGCAACGCCTACTATAACAACGATAACAACAACTACGATGGCTATGGGAAACTCTGGAACAGAAGGCGAAGGATTCCCTGAACCAAAAATGTTCGTTTCAATTACGCTATAGGAAATTGTTGTTACAACAGGTTGAGGGTCCGCTTGAGTTGTTGTTTGAGTGGTTGACTCTAACAGCATTCCGGAAGCTTTGTCATAAACGTAAGTCACAGTTACGTTATAACTGGGCGTTGAAAGTGAAGCATCAAGAATATTCACAGTTCGGCTAACACCCAGGTACGTTCGACTCTCAGTTCTGTTAACGGCATAGGTGTTAGGTGGCGGTATTGGGTCGCCTTGATTCAGGTTTGAAGGTATGATTGGACCTTGAGTACTTGGAACGCCGTCTTGTGTTCCTGTTTCAATGTTCCAAACTGAAACGGTACCATTGCCGGCGATAGCTGTCCCGTTCTTATATTGGCTAGTTGAAAGCAAAGTGACCGATTTTCCAGAAACATCAGTCACCAGTAGCTTTAGCCAATCATAATCATTGAAAGACTCAACCCCTTGACCGACCCCAACAAAATTGCCATATTTTACATATTGCCCCGACACAACCCCTGGATTGTATGTTAGACCTAAAACAGGAAATACGAACGATGCCAAAAGCGCAACTGACAAAAGGGCTGTTAAGAGTTTTAATTTGGACAAATGAAAATCTCCCATTATATGTTATATTCTTTAGTTGTTAAACAGTTCTCTTTGCTCCGCAATGAGGGCAAAAGGTTGCTGTTTGTTGAAAGAGAGCTCCACAGTATTTGCAAGGAATCATCACAACTTCACGAATTACCTCGCGAGTGACTTCTCTCTTTCCTTTGTTGGATCCTCCACCGCAACCGCATCCAAAACCAAACGGACACATTTTCAATTCCTCTTATGGTGAGAAAGTTTTCGCAATTTCTTGTCTTTGGCTGAGCTGTTCTATGAGTACCTCTCGAACCATGTCACAAGCTTGGCTAATCTTTGGGCTGGCAACTCGATAATAAACAGTTGAACCCTCTTTTCTAGTTTTAACAATTTGCCTTTGCCTCATTATCGCTAAATGCTGAGATACGTTAGATTGACTAGCGCCCAATGTTTGGGTAAGCTCATTTACTGTTTTTTCGCCATCTTTTAGATAATGGATAATTGCAATCCTCAGAGGATGCGATAGCGTCTTTGAAATTTCCGCTTGCAACTCATATATTGACACATCAAAGGTTGATTTCGACATTTCAGTTACCTGCTTATTTGAATATTCTAACATAGCTCTCGCCTCTTTAGGTTTTCAATTATTCTAAACATAAAATTACAAAAAAGAAAAGGATAGGGTTTCTTAGCTTACCTGCTGTTCTTGGACAAACGTTCCATGCCAAGTGTGAACCCAGACTTGCCCAGTGAAACCATTAACGCTTAACATGCCGTAGGTTGTTCCGCCGTTAAGCACTTCGATAGTATAGTAACCGTAGAATGTTGCTACGTCACCTGTAGTTGTTCCTGGCAGGTAGCTAGTCAGGCATTGCTGGGCGTTACTCGTTGCTTGAACCGAAGTTAGAGGCATTGTTGTGGTTGGAGTTCCAAAGATTCCACCCAAGATTCCGCCGCTCATCATGCCATACTTTGTGTTCCACATCATGTTAGGACCCATCTCAGGATAGATGCTGCCGGTGTACTTGTTGATTAAGAGCTCGAACGCTCCGTTGCCGGTGCTTTTCTCATTAACTTGGACATAGAAGTTCGCTGAGTACTCTTCCACTTGTTTAACTGCTAAGTCGGGGTTGCCGATTGAGGACACATAGTTTTGGGCTATTGTCACTGCTTGGGTAATTGTTATTGCTGAACCGGTGTATGTGTAGGGTGCTGTATATCCATAGCGGCCCATCATTCCGCCAAAGCCGTAGCCGTTGCCAAATTGTCCCATCATGCCGCCTCCGAACATCATCGGATAAACTGGCTGATAGTACTGAGCTGAAGGTGTTGTTGAGATAGTTGCTCCTGTTGAGTAAGGTGGATTGTTGTATCCATAGCCGTAGCCTCCTCCCATCATGCCTCCATAGCCTCCGTAACCACCGCCGCCCATCATGGCCGCGGCAAACGCGGATGAAGCTAACAATGCAGCTACAATCGCTGCAACACTAACGAATGTTATTATTTTCCAGTTTTTCATTCATTTCACCTTTACTGATATTATGGTATTCGAATGATATGATAGTTGGCTGAAACAGATATGAAACAGTTTTGAAACGCTTGTGGAAGGCTGAGTTAACATCCTTCTCGGCCTCGGTTTCAACCTTAAACCATCACACACATTCTAATACTCTAATATAGAATATAACAGGCTTATAGGCCTTTCTTACGTAATTCTGAAATACCATAGAAAGCAGCATCCTTACGAAGTGAGGTGTTATGCTGTGCAAGAAAACACCGAAGCTACAAAACAAGGCTATAACTCAAGTTATAAATTAATGGAACCTACGGAGTCTTAGCTTTTAAAAGTATGCCATGCGCAAGCCGTAACAGCTCTTCTTTGGTCTCAAAAGATACTTGTTCGAGCTTTCCAATATCGAAAGCCTCATCCCCCAAATTAACTATTATGTTTCTGCCCATGCTTCGATGCCTAAAATAAACAAAAATCTTATTGGTTTGTTTTCTTGCCATGCGAATTTCATTAGTCACCTCACGTGACAAATCAAAGCCAGGAGTCATAATGAGAACAAAATATTTGCTTTCCTCCAACGCTTTATCTCGAGAACATGCCCAACCTTCTTCTGTGTCAACAGTCTGAGGGATATCTTTACAGTCCTCGAACGTGTGCAACCCAAGCTCCTCTAAACCTGCTTTTAAATGGTCAGCGTAATCTTTTCCGGAACTCTTCTTGTAGCATAAAAAGACATCGAAAGGTCTTGAGACTTTATCGCCGGTATCTGTTTTTAAATCAATTGTGGGTTGCCTTCCGATGATTATCGTAGATTTGGATTCAGAAAATCTGCCTATTTTTTTATTTTTGTTTCTTGAATAGAAAAAATAAATGACAACAACTGCTAGGGATACAATGATGGCTACCCCAATTAAGACAAATGAGACTACCGAGTTATTTGTCGTGGGAGTGGGCGCAGGAGTAGGACTCATCATCATCTGTGCAGTACTGGAATCAACTAACAAGTAAGCCATGAGTAACAAAATAACAGAAGTTGCCGACAATATCAGAATAAGAAATTGATTTTCTCGCACGAAAGTAGGGTTAACTAAAACTCAAAATTAAAGATTGCTATTTTCTGATTTAAAGAGAATAAAAAAACTTTTTCTGTTTTCCGTTTTTTAATACATTGAATTTTAATAAAAAAAGAGTTTATGGGCTTTGGTTAAATCGTGCCCAGCACGATCCAAATCCATAGTAGTTACCGTTGCTTTGACTTTGTGGGGGAACTTGGCTGTTTGCGCCAGCTGGTGGAGCGACATACTGGTTGGCGTATGGCTGGCTGTTTCTTAATCCGAAACAGTTACCAATCCACCCAAAGTAACCATTATTGGGGCTTGTGCCAGTATTGGTTTGGCTGGCGGCTACTTGGGCTGAGGCTAATCCCACTATGGTCAACGTTAATGCTGCAACGACGACCAAGGCGATTATTACTTTTGTTTTTTGCATTTCATCACCATATTACAATATGCGCATAGAGCCTTATGGTAGTTCGCTGAAACAATTATGAAACAGTCTTGAAACAATTCCTCATTGATGATTAATAGTTTGAAAGAAAGGTTTTCCTGGGTAAAACTTAAAGTGCAGCTAAGAGATTTTCTTTAACATGCAAAAATTGCACGTATTTCTCACCATTTTCATAATTACGCTGGGTGTTTTACTGACGCTTGCGTTAGTTGGCTGGTATTTAGCCGCTACAGCGCCGTCTTATTACGGGTCAAGTTGGATGAGTCAAATGTGGGGTCCCCACGTAGGGTCGAACGGAAACTATGGGGGAATGGGCGGAATGATGGGCACAGGCAATGGAACAACAACGTCCTATCTTTGGATAGTTCCTGTTGCATTAATCGTCGTCGTGGCTGTATCGGTAATTGGGGTAGCTTTTTACTTAGCATTTCCTCAACTCAGGTACGTCAAGAGAACCTGTGAACTGCCAAATGCAAACAGTGTTTTAGTGGAGTCAGCTAAAAGTGATGCAGGATTAGTTGTTAATTCGCCGGTTGAACCCAACACATGCAGTTTACTGCTAAGGACTATGACGCCTGAAGAACAGAAAGTTCTAAATGTTTTAGTTACCCATCAAGGAAAATACCTTCAAAAATATGTGGTAAAAGAAGCAGGTCTTAGCAGACTCAAAACACACCGAATAATAGCTCGATTTGCCCAACGGGGCATCGTCACTGTCAAGGAATTTGGAAACACTAACGAAGTACTTCTCTCCGAATGGGTTGCTGCCGCGCGCTGAAATTATCGGTAAATACACTTTTGACTAAACAGTCTCGAGTGTAGTCTGCATCTCGCTTCTTGATCTTAAGTACAAAGTGTAAATTTGGCCACTACAGTTAATTGATTTGTTGAGTATTTTTAAATACGTTTAACATTAATTATTTTTTAGGGATGTCTGCTTTTGGTTACAGAAAAAAAGATTGGAGATAGAACAGTTTTTCTCTGTGATATTTGTGGTCTTGGATACGCAGAGAAGAAAACAGCTCAAGACTGTGAAGACTACTGCAAAGCTCATCCTGGTTCTTGCAGCGTAGAGATATCCAAAAAAGCTGTTTATCTTCCAGAATTACCCTCTGTGCCAAAGAAAAAATAACACCTATAACAATGCACGAAACCTGATGAATTTTGAAACGTGAAAATCACAATAGACATGAGGAAAAAACATGCGAGAAATGAAGAACGAAGCTTCAGACCACAGCATACATACTGGAATGGACCATAAAATGCCTAATCAAACCATGCAGGGAATGAAGCATGAACCATCTGGACACATGATGCATACAGGAATGTTTAAGAGAAGATTTTTTGTTTGCCTCGCTCTCACCATTCCTGTTCTGCTTCTTTCGGAAACCATTCAAACATGGTTTCATTTTACTATTACAATACCCTATCAAGCGTATATTCTCCTACTGTTAGCCGCAGTCATTTACGTTTATGGCGGTTTGCCCTTCTTGAAAGGGCTGACGGAAGAAGTGAGGAAGCTTCAGCCCGGAATGATGACTCTTATTAGCACGGCTATCTCAGTGGCTTTTTTCTTTTCGGCTGCAACAGTGTTTTTCCCTGTTGGAAGCGACTTTTTCTGGGAACTCGCCACCCTAATTGATGTAATGCTTCTCGGACACTGGATTGAGGCTAGGAGTGTTCTTGGCGCTTCAAGAGCGCTTGAAGAACTTGTGAAAATAATGCCTACTTTGGCTCATTTGGTGAAGAACGGGGAAATTGTTGATGTGCCCGTTTCAGAGTTGAAGGTGGGCGATGTTGTTTTGATTCGACCAGGTGAGAAAACTCCTTCAGATGGCATCGTGGTTGAAGGGGAATCGTTCGTGAACGAATCCCTACTCACGGGGGAATCTAAACCTGTTCACAAACAAACTAAGGACAAGGTAATAGGCGGAGCAATAAACGGAGAAGGCGTGCTCAGAACAATAATCGAAAAAACCGGCGAGGAAACATACTTGTCCCAGGTTATAAAGCTGGTCAGACAGGCGCAGGAAAGCAAATCACGAACACAGGACTTGGCAAACCGAGCAGCAGCACTTCTCTTTTACGTTGCTGTAACAGTTGGATTGATAACGTTCTTGGTTTGGTTTTCCTTGGGGAACACTCAGTTTGCACTCACACGAGCGGTAACAGTCTTAGTCATAGCTTGCCCTCACGCAATGGGATTAGCGATTCCTTTGGTTGTGGCTATTTCAACTTCGATTACAGCTAAAAGAGGGATTCTAATCAGAGACCGAAGAGCCTTTGAAGAAATCAAAGACGTGAACGCAGTGGTTTTTGACAAGACAGGCACTTTGACCACGGGCCAGTTTGGCGTTACTGACGTTGTTTCATATATTTCGGAAGATGACCTGCTCAGCTTGACTGCTGCCGTGGAACAAAACTCTGAGCACATAATCGCAAAAGCTATCGTTGAGCATACTCGGATGAAGAAAATCGCAATTCCCAAGGCCTCAGATTTTAAAGCTATCCCAGGAAAAGGGGCACAGGCAAAAGTTGGAACAAACAATGTTTATGTTGGGAGCCCAAATCTTTTAAAAGAATTAAATATTGAGGTAACTGACGAAAAACTTGTTGAGCTGCAAGGTGAGGGCAAGACTGTTGTTTTCAGTGTTGTTAATAGAAAACTTGTAGGCGCCTTCGCTCTTGCCGACAAGATTCGAGAAGAATCACGAGTGGCTGTTCAGGAGTTGAAAGCTAAAGGAGTCAAAGTCTACATGTTGACTGGCGATGCTGAGGAGGTTGCAAGAGGCGTCTCAAAGAAGCTGGGCATTGACAATTATTTTGCACAGGTCTTGCCTAATCAGAAAGCAGAGAAAATAAAGTCGTTGAAAGATCAGGGTTACAAGGTGGCGATGGTTGGGGATGGCATTAACGATGCTCCGGCTTTGGTAACAGCGGATGTAGGAATTGCAATAGGCGCTGGAACTGATGTTGCTGTCGAGAGCGCTGACATAATTCTTGTAAGGAATAGTCCTTTGGATGTCCCGAGGGTAATGGAGCTTTCAAAGAAAACATATTCGAAGATGGTTCAGAATCTCTGGTGGGCAGCAGGCTACAACATTTTTGCCATTCCTCTGGCCGCAGGGGTATTAACTAGTATAGGGGTGGTCATTGATCCTGCTGTTGGGGCGATATTTATGTCGCTTAGCACGGTATTGGTGGCAATTAATAGTCAGACTTTGCAGCGATATGAATCTAAAACTAAGTCGGGAACAGTTGCAAAAAGTCAAGTTTCAACTCATGAGCATCAAGAAATGTAGCCGTAAAATCTAATTCCTTTTTCAGAGAGGTTAGCTTCTATTTCTGAAGGACAAAAGAGCATGTTTTCAAAATGTGGTTCCACCCATTCGCTTCTTGACCTTTTATGTTTGAGGCTTCCTTATCTATTTTCTATAACACACGATTAGAAAAGGCTATGCGTATGGGTGGTTGCACACTGTAGTCTAAGCTACTGAGTGTTTGCAGCTTGTCAATGTTAAGTAGAGAGGCGAAGTTGGAACGGGGCATTAGGTAGCTTCACAATAGAGGTTTTGGGGGGAAACAGAAAGGAAACTGAGCTAAACTACTTCTTATTCATCTGTTGTCATACGGAGAATTTAATTTGTTTAACGGGTTTGTTGGCCTTCAGCCCATCAATCAATCCTTTCAACCGGTTGGAAGAGCCTTTGATTACCATAACTTCAAGACAGCTAGTTTCAGTAAGATGTGAATGGAGATATGCTGTAATCACATCGCTAAATTCATGTTGAAGTTTGAAAAGTTCCTCGTTTTTTCTTCCTTGTTATATAGAACTGAAATAGTGGCGGTTATATTTCCCTTTAGTTCTTCAAGTTTTTTTGTATTCTTCAAGGAAATGGTTTACATAACTTTTGATGAAACTCAGGCACGAGCTGCAGGAATCAAGACGTGGGTTTTTGACTATCTCTTAAGCATTCTTGCTGGAGTAGCCATAATTATTGCCATACCTATAGTTGGTGTGCTCTTGATTTCAGCACTTCTTATCTTACCGGCGCTAATCAGCCCTCAACTTACAAAATCTTTTAGACAAACGGTTATACTTTCACCGATAATTGGCCTAATCACAGTAATATTCGGTATATTGGCATCAGTAATCTTAGATGCGGCGCCTGGTGAAACCATCGTTCTAGTTGGCTTAGCGATCCTTGCAATAGTTTTCATAGGAAAAAGAATTCAGGGGTCCATCAATAGACCAAAGCGAAAAAAAGTTTGATAGGAAACAAATAAGCCGGTCAACTTTATTTGCGATAGGGATTACATGACAATCTGGTTCTGCGTCAAAACAGCCCAAACCCCAAACACTGTAGCTGAAGTCGTCCGCGCATTCAACACATTTGAAGAAGAAACATCTAACGACAAATGCGTCTGGATCATCCAGAAAGGCAAAGGCATAGAAAAATACTGGCAAATCCTATCTAAATACGAACACCAAAAAGATATCTCCTGTGTAGCGCTGGTTTATCAGGAAGGCGACACCGTAGTTTTGGGCGAGGTAGCAGACGAGGTTCTGCCAAATTTTTTAGCGCCGCTACTGGCAAGGTATGGGTTTGATAACGTAAAATGGATTGTTGCTAACCCAAAACGGTAAACAGTACCATTCTCGATTACAATATTTCAGTTTTTCTGAGTCTTCTTTTATGCCAGAGTTTCCGTCCAAATCCTTACTTAAAGAACTCCCACGCGATATTGAATCTCCACGGGTCGCCTTTCTCAGTTAAGCGTATTTTATTATCTTCTACCTTTATTAGCCCAATACGTTGGAGTTTATCAATAGCTTTTGGAAAGGCTTCTTCGGGAAACTTGCCGAACTGAGACTTGAATTCTCCACGATCTACAGGAACACGAACATAAATCAGCATCATAGCCGTTCTCATTTCATCTTCCAAAGAAAGCTCAGCAAGCTTAGAAACTGGTAAACCACCCTTTTGAACAGCAGCAACGTATTCTTCAACGTTTTCTATATCTGAATATAGATAGCTTCCTAAACGCCCCATGAAAAAGCCCGCTCCCGTACCAATTACTTCCGAAGACGGCTTGTCGAAGTCTTCTTTGAGCCTTGAAAACCTATTATGGCAAGTAGGAGCGTAACCGTTTTCTTTGAAAAAGCAGTATGCTTCAAGGTACATTTCAAGTTCTTTCCCATCGCCATTAGCAGGCGGTAGCTCTCCTGCGGCAATTCTGTTTGCAAGCGGCGTGCCAGGGTACAACTCCAAAGGATAGCAATCAACGCTTTCTAGGTTTAATTCAACCGATTGACGCAAGTCTTCTTTCCATTGTTCCATCGATTGTCCTGGTAGGTTATAGAGCAAGTCTATACTAACATGCAATCCATGTTTCTTAACTTCTTTGAGTTTTTGCTTGGCATTTGTGCTACTATCACGGAGCATGAGAATCTTGCGAAGACTCTCATTAAAGGTTTGGATTCCTATGTCCAATTGGTCGACCGCATTTGAAGAAAAAAGTTGGATTTTTTCTTCGGTAAGATTGTTAGTGCAGGCGGTGAACTTGGTGGTAGAGTTGGAATTGAAGCTGAATTTTTCTTTGCAAAAACGAAGAATTTCTTCTATTTGGATTCCAGAAAGGACAGATGGACTTCCTCCTCCTATGTAAAACTCGCTAAAGACGCTTGATTTAACATAACGACTTTTAGCGTAGAAACTCAACGCTTTTTTCAACGTTTGAATGTATAGGTCGACTTTTTGCTTGTCGCAGTTTACTGGGAAATAGCAGAAAGTGCATTTGCCGTCACAGAATGGAATCCACGGCTGCAATTCCATATTGTGTTTAGATTTGTTTTCTGTTTCAAGCAGGCCGATAAAGGCATCTTTAGTCCCAGAAGTGATGGTTGAGAGATTTCTGTATGTCATTGGAGGCCAATGTTCGAGTTTGTCATATTGATTATTGTGATTTTCCAGAGGCATGAACGGTCAACCTCTAAGAACCGATTCTCAATACTTTTAAAGCTACCTAAATTCCAAGAGGTTTCTCATTATAGATCTGATTTTATGTGACCAATCCTGATAGCTGTAGTTTTGTGTGAACCGAATTCTACAATTATAATTTCATGTATTATTAAGTCAAGGCATCTATGTTTTTCCTGCGGGTTAAAGAATTGGAGATTTTAGAAGCGCATTCATAAGGAGAACCCGAAAGGCAGGGGCTTGTAAAGCGAGTGTTGCAGGCTTTGCTAATGGTCCACGTTACGAGGCAGGTTGAGACTACTGCTTCTTGATCAAAACCTGAAAAAAGTACTGCAGGGCACCTTGAAATTAAAGTCACACAAGTTTTTGCAAAAAAATTCTCAGAATAGACTACTTGAGGAAGCCAAGGTTTGGGTGGCGAGGGAAAATCCCAGAAACTAAGGGAATATTGAAAAAGGAAAACTATTACCGTTCGATTGAAAAAGCTTTTAGGCAAACTCTTTACCTATAATTTCGATTCACATGACTAAAATAACGCGAGTCGGAGTAACATTTCCTCCAGAGCTTCTCAATGACTTCGATCAAATAATTAGCAAAATGGGCTATGCGAGCCGCTCCAAAGCAATCCAAGATGCAGTTACGCTTTTCGTTTCAGAAAGAAAATGGATCCAAGAAAATGAAAACGCAATCCAAACTGGTATACTGCTGATGGTCTACGATCACGATGCCATAGGACTAGAAACCAAACTTACCGAAGCGCAACATCAACATTCCACGATTATATCTTCAACGCTACACCTTCACATTAGCGAACGCGACTGCCTAGAAGCAATAGCCGTAAAAGGCAAAGCTTCCGAAATCCGTAAACTAAGCGATGAACTTGCCACAAAAAAAGGCGTAAAAATCCTCAAAACAATGATCGTGGCCGTCTAAAAATACCGTTAGAACGTTATTCTTTCTTCAACAGATCGCATAATTCCCGCAAACCAGCACTTATTGTGATGGGTATTTCCTTAACGAGCCCTGCAGCTTTCAGCTCGGAGAAGAGTTTAGCGATAGAAGGCGGCTCCAAGCCAGCAGATCCGAGAAGCTTCAAATCCTGCAAAACCTCAGAAGTCCCCCCTTCGCCAAACATTGCACCGTGACTAATTACAATTATTCTGTCTGCTAACTCTGGCAACGCTTCAACGTCATGCGTTGAAACGATTATGGTTGTGCCTGCCTTGTTTAACTCATTCAACGTTTCAATTAAACCTCTTCGAGAAACAAGGTCAAGATTCGCAGTGGGCTCATCTAAAATCAATAGTTCTGGCTTCAAAACCAAAGCCGTAGCCAAAGACACCTTCTTTTTCTCCCCAAAACTTAGCCTATGCGGCGGTCGATCCTTCAAATGCTCAATACCCATTTTACCCAGTACATGCGCACTTCTCTCCTTGATGTCGTCTTCGGGGAGTTTGAGGTTTTTGGGACCATATTCGATATCTTCTATTACGCTTGGGGTGAAGAGTTGGTCGTCGGGATCCTGGAAGACGACGCCTATTCGCGAGCGGAATTTCTGAAAATTCTTTGAAGTGGTTGGTTCACCGAAAACCTTGATTTCCCCTTTGCTGGGCATCAACAACCCAGCTATTAGAAGAATTAAAGTGGATTTCCCCGAACCATTCGGACCCAAAAGGGCTACACGCTCGCCGTGCCCAATCTCAAGCGACACACCCTTGAGTGCACTAACACCTGCTGGATAAGTAAATTTCACATCTTTCACTGAGACAATTGATTCGGCCATATAGATGGACCTTCTATAACAGGGCAAGTAACGCAAACGAAATTATTAATGATGACGCAAAAAATATGTCTCTGAAACGGAAGGCAGGCATTGATAACTTGGCGCTGTTGTCTATTTCGAAGCCACGAGCTTTCATCGCTAAATATACCCGCTCTGAACGTTCATAAGTGCGGATGAATAAAGTGGCCAGAATAGTTCCTAAGTCCCGAAGCGCTTGCATGTTTATGGTTCTTTTGTGAACGTAGGTTCGGGATTCTTTAGCCATCAAAACGCTTTGGGCTTCATGTATTGAGACAAAGAAGTAACGATAAGTTAAAGCAAAAAGTTGCACAACGACAGCAGGTACTTTTATGGTGGACAGGAGTTTTAGCATTTTATCAAACCCAGTTGACAGTATTAGTAATGTGAGGGATGCTACGCAGAACCAAACCCTAACTGTAAAAACAAGGAAACGCGCTAAGCCCTCGGAGGTTATTGTCAGGGTGGTTACGCCAACGTTGGCTGATAAAATGGGTGAACCATAAGTTAAGAACAATACGGGTATGGAGATTACTGCTGCAAAGAATGGAATAAGAGATGTCCTTGAAAAGAAGTGCTTTAGAGGAATCCTAGACGAAACCGCTAAGATAATTGGAACTACGCAAATTACGACTAAATAAGATAGATTAAAAATGCAGAGGGATGCCACAATCATCGAGACTATGGCTATTAGTTTAGCTAAGGGGTTTATGGACTGCAATACACCTTTTTTGCTACTTAAATCCTCAATATAGACTAAGGATTCCGCGCCTTCGACTAAGTCTCTGAGCGATTGTGATACTTTCATTTTAATTACCTTTTTTCTTGCGTAGAATTTTGGCAATGCCTAAGCTTACAATGAACAATAGCAGGGTTCCTGTTATGCCAATGATGAGTGCTCCCCAGACATTGTCTACTCCGGGAATGTTGTAGTCAGCGAATGGGGGGTTATACACGGGCTTCTCTTCAACCCCAAGCTGTTGAGCCTGCTTATCGAGTGTCTCCATTGAATATGAAAATGCAAAGATACCGACTAAGACAAAGATTAAAGCTACAGCCAATCCGACTATGACGGTTTTTTGGTTTTTACTTGTCATTGTTTATTCACTCCGTGGTTTCTTTCTTTTTTTGAAAAATGCCGAGTTTTCCCAAAATGGGGCTTTTCTCTAAAACGTCAGGACGTAGTTTCAGTAGAGTGCCGATGAGGATTACTGTTACTATGCCTTCTGCAACGCCGATTATTGAATGGTTGATTGCCATTGCGGGAACCGCTACGCTTAATCCGTACTGGAAGACAGGTTGGGACAAGCCGAGTTCGACACCTGCGGAAACCGCTGCAAGCACGTCTCCTACGAATGCAGAAATGAAAATCGTCGCATACAATGATGTAGTGCCTTTTATTTTGAATGCCTTGTTCATAACTAGAAAGATTATGCAGGGTACGAATACTGCGATTATAGCCATGTTTAGAGTATTAGCGCCAAGCGCTGTGAGTCCACCATCACCAAAGAGAAATGCTTGTAAAACAAGTATTATGGTTACTGAGATGCATCCCGCGAATGGTCCCAGTATCAGACCCAGTGATGCTCCGCCTAGAAGGTGGGCGGTTGTTCCTCCGATTATTGGGTAGTTCATCATCATTGCTGCAAAAAAAAGCGCGGTCAGTAAGCCCATTATAGGTACTTGTTGTTCGGTTACCCTTATTTTTTTAACAGAAATTGCCCAGAAGACTATTGCTATTAAGAACGTGGGTATTATCACGCTAATTGTTAGGAAGCCGTCGGGGATGTGCATGTTTTTTCTCCGCGTTATCGCAGTAACACGTTTATCTAAAAAAGTATTACTCAAATATAAGTTTTGTGTTACCATTTCTACAAAAAGTATTACGTAACGAGTGAAAACATGAAAAAAGATAACCAACCGCCTGAAAAAACCCTCTTCAAAGAAAGAGAACCCAAACGCATATTCGAAGGAATCAACGACGAAATCGCAATACTAACCGCAAACGCAAAATTCAATTTTACAACATGCAAAACCGACATAAACACCTTAAAACTCACCTTTGAATAAATAGAAGACACCAAAAAACTAATCGAGCATTAAAAAACCGCATGAAGCTGCTAATGGAAACCACTGAGAATTGAAAAGTTTATGCAGGAGCCTTTGGCGCTGCTTTTTCTTCTTTCAAGTAAAAGTGATTGCCGTTTTATAGTTTCTTTCTTAAAAACCATCGCTTGCTACTAAGTGGACATAAAACTGCAATAGCAAGACTTTGCTTAAAAAACGATGAAAATGGAGAAGCATTATATCTTCAAGCTACCTTGCCTAACTTTGTAAGGTTATCAAGCCTTACTGTGAGATAGCGAGCAATAATGAGTCTAAGTTTGAGATATTTAATTCAAAAACAAAGGCAAAATAACAGGTAAATAGTATGGGCTTACGCAAACAATATGGAGGTTTTAAGGGTTGGTGTCCACAGCCATCCAGTCGTTTGCCTTCTAAACTGAAAAATTATTCTGCTCCGGTTGCCATTGTGCTTGTTGTCATGCTTTTCTCAGTATCGTTTTTCGTAGTTTCTTCAAATTTGCTTTTTGAATCTTCTGCAGTTAAAACATTACCAATTTTACCCGTCTATGCATCGACATCGAGCTTGTCAGGTTTTGGAGAGGTAATAAGTCAAGATACAACATGGACAAAAGCAAACAGCCCATACGACCTTCCTGGAAATGTTTTGGTAAGTAAAGGTGTAACTTTAACGATTGAGGCTGGAGTGACAGTGAACTTTTACCGGTATGTCATGCAGGTGAACGGCACCTTAAAAGTGCAGGGAACCAATATCAACAATGTTGTTTTCGCTAATACAAACCGAAACGTCACCGACGCCACCAAGGACCAAATTGCAGCCATAAACTTTGGAGACGAAAGCTCAAACAATGCAATTGAATACACTGTTTTTGATGCAATGGGCATAACCTACTATAACTGCAATAGCTCAATAACGCTAAATTATGATATCTTCAAAAACCAAGCGTTCTCAACATATTTCGGCGGTTTTTTCGATCTACTGCTTATAATTCGAGGCCCAGGCTCAGCGACAATAACCAATAACGTATTTACATGCAGTCTTCAAGACCAATGCGGTTCCTCAACAATCTATAACAACACCTTCACCGATGGTGGAGTCGACTTAGAAAACGGTTCATTTCTAATCTCAAACAACACCTTTGCAGGTGACGCAACCGCAATCAGCGGTTTCGGGCTCACAATCGGTTATCGCGCAAATGCCGTTATTTCAGATAATTCCTTCACTGGCTACAGCGAAGCATGCATTAACACAGTTACAAGTTCCTTTGCTTTGATACAAAGAAACTATATCCAAAACAAGCTAACAGTTGACGGCTACCCATTTTTTGGAATAGAAATTGCTGGTTCAAGCCCAACAATTGAAAACAACACCATAACAAACTGCAACATCGGAATAGACGTTTACAGCCACGGATCCGACTACTCAGCCATCGAAGCCAAACCAACAATCATAAACAACAACATATACAACAACCAAGTCTTCAACCTGTACCTTGGCTACCCTGAACGCGGAGGCGACCACACCATAGACTATGTTGTAGGCAACATAGAGGCAGCCAATAACTGGTGGGGAACAAGTGATGCTCAAGCAATAAACCAAACAATGCGAGATTCTAAAGTACAATCAAACCTCGGTGCCGTTAATTTCACTCCATTCTTAACTGCACCAAATCCGCAAGCCACCCCAAACTCAACCGAGCCGACCCCAACAATAAAGCAAATTCCCTCGACTACTTTTTTGGAAGCAACAAAAGATAGCGGAGGCAAAGTTGACATTATAGTTAACGGAAACTTATCTCTTGGGTTAATCTCCTTGGCAAACCTGACTTCAAGCCAATCCTCGGCTACATCAAAACTGACTTTTACTGTAACGGGAGACGCCGGCGCTAACGCTTTCATAAACGTCACTATCCCCAAAAACGCAGTAACCTACGGGCCCACGCCGACCGTCTACATTGGCAACCAAAAAGTGCAAAATCAAAGTTACACACAAGACGTCGACAACTACTATGTATGGAGCACAAATCATTTCAACAATTCCTTCTATGGTGATTTAACCATTGAATTTACAAATGGCACCTCATCTTCAACCACATTTCCGACTATCATCGGGGCTATAATTGCAGTTGCCGTTGCAGCTTTGACTTTAATAGCATATAGAAGAATGAAACGTGGATAAATCCAATATTCTTTGAAGTTTTCGCCAAATCACTCTTCCTTTAAAACCCTTTAATTTTAAGCAGAAAAACAAAATCCTAAAGTACGAATAGGGTTTTTAGAGTTTTATGACTGAAAGAAGAAGACAGCCACCTGCACACATCACTGTCTTCTTCTACCTGTAAGCCCGGTATTCTTTAGTGGGTAAAACAACAACACGCCAAAATTTTGTTGTTGTTCTTTCGACTGGAACCCAAGTTGAAAGAAGAAGAAAGCTGGAAAAAATTTACACTTCTTCTTCTACCTGTCTTTTTTCAGTTAATTTTGAAGAAGAACAACACTTCGCAGGAAATTACACGAATTTTCTTCTTCTGCCCTTCGAAAAAAGAACCCATAGACTGGCTGCGTTTTTCCTAAGCCCAAAACTTTAGAAAGTATTGATTCGCGCTTTCCCTTACGCACTATGTTGGCTTAAATAACATTCCACAGGTTAAAAGTTGACCAATTGAAGTAATGTCTCCAACCGCTCACCGCAACTTTTGGATGAAGGGACGAACTCAGAATAGCCCGAGCAAGTGCTCCCCTGCCAAGAGTTTTTGCGCAAAAGATATAGCTTCAACCTTAAAAAACTACCTCTTTGGTTAGTTACCCTCTGCTCGCCGTATCTATGATTAACGATGTAGAAAAGAAAAAGAACATGCGGATTCTTTCTTGCAGGTTTAACTATTTTTCGCTACTAAGCCGTGCTTGCACCCGCGAGCGCATACACCTTTAGGTTTTTTGAGCAGCTTTGCCACCTGCAGTGACTTGGGTAGACCAGAACGGCCCAGTATTAATTTTTTCTCTTATTCCATCTGCGGTTACCAGGTGGTCCTATAAGAAAATAACCTATTACCATAAGAGCAATGGTTACAACGATAATTATCACAATTGTTACTTCACTCGTTACTCTCACCTCCATTTTTAGTATCTAAGTTTAGATATTTCCACTTAGCGTGCTGCCCTGTCCCGATATTGTGTGGAGGAGAAGCTGTTTAGTTTACTAACCGTTCGCGCTGGCGATGCACCTTCAGGTTTTTTGAGCTTCTTTTCCATCCACGAATAGTAGGATAGGCGAGAACGGTCCAGCGCTAATTTCCAAATGATGCTTTTCGGAATTTCCCACGTCCAACTGGAACTTCGTTGCCAACGGCTGAAAATTTGCTTCATTAACGACTTTTTCGCCATCCACTTCTATCTTGATGTATTTTAGAAGCGCACTCGCATTAACAATAATGGTATGTTTTCCAGTCTCACCTATTTCAAACTTAGCTTTTGTCATTTTTTTGAACCTCTCTCCTCTAACTTTGCTACTTCCATTTTGTTAGTATTTCCTCCCTTCGAAAAGTTTTTGTGCTCACAAAGAACAGCGCCACATCAACCACTAAAAGTATACCTGAAATTATAAGCAGACTGTTTACGTCAAGAGTTATTATGCTTGTCTCACTGGCAAGGTATATGCCAAGGAGTGGAAAGAGAATAAAAATTCCAAAACTGTTAGCGCTGCGCACATCATTAACTTTTGATGAAACAATCACACTGTACAGAACACTCATAACAATGGCGACTGGCATCAGAACTAACAGCAAAGTGACGATGTTCCAGTTTGGAAAATAATAGTAGCCAAGCGTACTGAAAGTAACCTCATCAATGCCCACCATGAAGACTACTGCAGCCGCATACATTGCTACTAAAGTTGGAATAACTGCCGAAATGGCTTTTCCAAGCAATATTTCTCCATCAGTAAGGGGCGTTGCTAGAAGCGGTTCTAGACTCTTCTCCACTTTCTCCCCCACTATACTGTAGGAGGCAATCCCTAAGGGAACGTATGCTGCTCCTATAACTAAAAAGAAAGAAAAGGAGTTAAGCAAATTTGGAAGCACACTCGGCGCTGCAAGTCCGGGGCTCCCCCTTAATGCTAAATACTCCAGTATCACCGGAAACAGAACCGAGATAACAACTGGGAAAATAATAATTGAGGACCAGACGTTTTTTACTCGCCTAAATATTTTGAAGTCCCTAGCTGCTACAATCCAGGCCTTTGAGAGTCTCATGTTTGTTTCCTCACAAGTTTTAGATAGGTATCTTCTAAAGTTGAGCCCACTACATTGATTGACTTGACATGACCGCCAGCCAGTACTATAGCCTCTACAACAGGCGAATTTTCCTTGTCTGGGTTTTCCACGTTAAATGTTATCGTGTCGCCGCCGGTGGACAGGTTTTTGAGTGGCAGTTTTTTCAGTGCTCCCAAAACGGCATCGTTGATTTGCTGTTCTAATCCGATAACTGTCTTTTTGCCGCTAACGGAACTTTCAAGGTCTTGCGGAGTCCCGATTGCCCTAAGGCTCGTATTAATTATTGCTACCCTGTCGCAGATTCTTTGTGCCTCGTCAAGGTTGTGAGTGTTTAGAAAGATTGTCTTCTTCTCTTTTCTTAGTTGAAGAATGAAATCTCGCACTGTTTTCGAAGCCTCAGGATCTAAATTTGCGGTAGGCTCGTCCATGAAAAGTACTTGTGGGTCATGGATAAGGGCGCGGGCTATGGCGAGTTTTTGTTTCATGCCCTTGGAAAAGGTCCCAGCTAAAAAGTTTCTCTTATCCCAAAGCCCCAACATATCGAGGAACCGTTGGATGTTTTCTTTCCTTTGAGCGGTAGAGCAATCGTATATTTTTCCGTAGAAGTCGAGGTTATCGTAAGCGGTCAAATTTTCGGATAACCCCACATTATCAGGAACCAATCCGATGATTTTGCGTATCTTGAGTAAATCTTCCTTGTTGCCTATTTGGTATCCACCCACAGTAGCGTTTCCGCTGGTTTTTGAGATTAGGCAACAAAGCATTCTGACAGTTGTTGTTTTGCCTGCGCCATTCGGGCCCAGAAAACCGAAAACTTCACCATCATCTACATGCAAGGTGAGGTTGTCTACTGCTGTTAGTTCCCCGAATTTTTTTGTGAGATTTTCGGTGTCGATCACAGAAATTCATCCAACGTCTTGCGTCTATGAGAAGTAGAGTCCACATACACATAAATCTCTCCCCCAAACATTTTTTCATAAGCGGACTTGAGGAATTGAGTATGATGAAAGATTTGGAAATTACGAGCAGAGAAGTTACCTGGAAGGTTGATGATATATCTGTTTACGGAACAATAACCACCCCGGTAGGTATAGCGCCAAGTTGCGGAATTGTCTTTGTAGCTGGCAGCGGCCCGACCGATCGCGACTGGTGTTCGCCTCTTTTGCCGGGAACCAATGGAAGCGGGAAATTGTTAGCTGAGTTGTTTGCAAATTCAGGTTTTGTTACTTTAAGGTATGATAAGCGTGCGTCTGGACCGCACGTCAAAGAGAACATTTCTAAGTTGATTGGCAAAATCAGCATGCAAAGCCATCTAGAAGAGTTGTCGGGGGCAGTGGAAACTCTTGTTTCCGACGGACATGTGAGGGAAGACTGCGTTTTTGCGCTTACCAACAGTGAGGGCGCCATTCATGCCTTAAATTATCAGTTGCAGGCAAAGAGTCGGCGTTTTAGAGGGTTGGTGCTTACGGGTGCGCCTGGAAGAGCTATTGGTGCGGTTGGTCGCAGCCAGATTGTGGCGCAGGTAAAGAATTTGCCCAATGGCGAAGACATCATGAAACATTACGATGAAGAGGTCGCGGCTTTTGCCGCTGGGAAGCCTATGGTGCCTGACGCTTCTCTTCCTGAAGTAATTCGAATGTTACTCTTAAGTTTATCAACTCCTGCAAACTTGCCGTTTGCACAAGAACTGTGGACTTACGACACAGCTCAAGTTATCGCTAAAGTAGACGAGCCCATCCTGGTTGTTATCGGCAAAAAAGACATCCAAGTTGACTGGCAAGCCGACGGTAAATCATTAGAAGAAGCAACCGCCAAAAAAACCAACATAACCTACATTTACCCAGAAAACGCCAACCACGTACTAAAACACGAGGAAACACCCAGAGAACAACTCACCGCACAAGCAAGCTTACGTTATAATGCCATGGAAACAGAACTGGACCAGCAAGCCACAAATACAATCATTAACTGGCTAAAACAACAAAAGAAACAATGATTCGTGGGTTTTACCCTTTGATTTCAGGTAATCTTGCAGAGAACCACATTTTATTAAGTGGACTACGTTTCAGTGTCTCGGCGGCTACCTAATACATTAAAACTCTAGGCTAAAAAATCCCAAAGAACCACAGCCGTAACTTGAGTCCAACTCAAATGGTTTGAACATCAACACCTCTAATTATGCAAAACTTCATAACTGCTACACCTCACATTTAACTGGTGAACTGATGCGCCGACTCGTCTGCTTGTTGGTGATTATTAGCATTTTTGGTCCATTATATTTTGTTGATGGACCCCTGTGGCTATTTCGGCCTGCATTCAGCGGGTACAATTAAAGCCCACATGTTTTCAAGACGTTTGCAAAATCAATCACCTCCAGCAACTGTAAAATAAAGAACCACCAAACAATAGCAGAAAACGCTCAAAAGCATTCAAACGACATTCTGAAAAAGTGGCGCAACAGCCTTGGAACCAAAGGTCTTCTCTCTTAATCACAGAAGCGAAGCCAAATTGTCCATGATAGGAAAGTCTCGAAAACAAAATACCCAAAGAATCAGACAGATTTTCGCTTGTTTTTCCAGCGATACAATAGCAAGCTGGCAATACCTAAAACCAAAGCGGCAACAGTTATAGCGATAAATAGAAGAGGCACTCCAAACACAACTGCTTGGTCTGAAAGCTGCGACCTATCTGATTGGTCTGTACTTGCTGGCGTCGTTGACTGCGATGTTTCGGTAGTTGCCTGTGCATGTAAGAGGTCGTGGGGTGCGTTGGGCACTTGGGCGACTGGTAGTGAATTCATAAGTGGAAAGTTGTCTTGGTTGATGCCAGCGCCGTTGTATAGAAAATAAGTGGTGTCCCCGATGCCGTCATGGTTTGGGTCTGAGCCACTGTAATCTATCCAGTAGTTGCCTACGCTGCCGTTATCGAATTGGTTGTGGGATGGTGGCGGGGGGGGCAGGAAATTCACGCCTTGCAGAGGGGACATGGTTGGTGATCGATCGGTTGTGGTTGAAGAGGGTGTTGGTGTTGGCTCGGGTGTTGGGGTAGCGGTGGTGCTGGGTACGCCGCCGTCGCCTATCTGGTGGTCGTTGCGGAAAAAGTTATTGCAGTAGATAATATTGTTGGAGGAACACACTGCCGTTAAGGCGACTTTGTTTTCGATAAATGTGTTGCCGGTAATGTTGCCATCGGATGCATAGCAAAGCATAACTCCGCGATCGTTGTCGGCAAATAAGTTATCGATAATCTGGTCTTTTGCCTCTATGGAAAGTGCATAACCATTCGAAGTGAAATTGTTATGAGCAATTAGGCAACCATTAGAGGAGCCTTCTGAAAACCCAATACCATAACTGTTGTTAAAAAAATGGTTTTGCAAAATTTCATTGTTTGGCGCGTTGTTGAGGTTTATTCCGCGAGTCATCGCGCCCGAAATATCATTGCCTTTAATCAGATTGTTTGAAGAACTTTCAATTTGTAGAGCAATTGCTTGATTCCGAAGGGTACAGTCGAGAATGTTTATTGTTGAACAGTTTAGAAGATTAATACCGTCTTCTCCGTGGTCAACCATTCGGATGTTGCGTACAGTGCTGTTTGAAGCCCTTGCCAAGCAAATTCCATTTGGACTACTATTTTCAACAAGGATGTTTGCGCAATCTATGAGCACTATGTAGCTTGCATCAGAAGGAACCGTTTTGTCCTCAGTTCCAACCCAGTAATAGATTGGTTTTCCATCTACCGTGTTTGAAGTGTCTAAATCATTGGCAAATTTGTATGATGGAAAACTGTTTATGCTAAATTTACAGTCGGTCAAAGTATTGTCTTTAAATTTGCAGTCTTCTGAGTTCTGTAATTCAATACCGATGACTCCATTGGTTAGTGTGTTGCCGGTTATTGTTGCTCCTGTTGATGACTCAACGGCGATAGCGTAGAAAAATCTAGTGATGGAATTGTTGGTTATCGTGGCACTTTGGGAGAGAAGCAAGTTAATGACTATAGGCCCACATTTGTCCCATGCTGGTGGCGTCCCAACAAGTGTGTTATCTGCCACTGTGCAGCTTGAAGAGTTGCCGACGTCTATAATGTATCCGCCATCAAGTGTCACTCGAGCATTCCTCAAGGTTACACCGTGGCGTTCAGCCAAAACTATACCTCTGGCATGGCTACCTGTTAAAGTATGGCCTGCACCATCAATGACTATATTGTCCTTTTCCACAACAAGTGGACCAGTAAGATTAGATGTGAAAGAATACGCAGTCCCATTGCATACGATAGCGTTGGTTCCTTCGATGGACCCATCAGGTTTAATATGGATTCCAGGGATTGTTTGAGCATCAGCAACAACCAAGCAAACAGATAGCAGGATAGGCGGCATCAATAACACAAGCAAAAGCAAACAACCGGAATCTGACCGTCTCATAATTGAATGTCCCCCATAAATGCATTAAAGCCTTTGCCTAAGAGCCTCTTTTCAGACTTTGAAAGAATTTTTGATTACCAAAAGCATTTCAAATTCAAATCCGAAAAGAATTCACCTACTCCAAGGTCGCCCAAAAAAGGGAAACACTGGGGCCGTTAAAAAAAGAAAGAAAAAATATTCTCAGCTCAGCCGGAAAAGGCGCCTCACTGCAGTCTTTTCCTTCCACAAAGTACTCCTAGAGCTGTAGCAGAATCCACCCGCAGGTTTACGTTGTGTGCTAAGATTCTCGAGGTTTCTTTACAATGCCAACCCTGTTTGAGTTGGGTGGTTGGTGGGCCCGGGGCGATTTGAACACCCGGTCAACAGATTATGAGTCTGGCGCTCTAGCCGGACTGAGCTACGGGCCCACAGTCAAGTTCTGCTTTATATTGCTATTCCAAACAACATTTAAACATTTTTCCGCTCGCAATTAGCAACAAAAGGAACAAGAGGTCAGGGCATGCCGAACCATTTCTCGTACCAGGCGTTAAACATGGAGAGGCAGTCTTTTTGCCATGCTTGTTCGCCTTCGTCTTTGCGGAGGCAGTTGACCAGTTCTAAGTTGTGGGCAATTTCTGCTTTTGCCTCCTTTAGTATCGCGTTGACGTCGTCGAGCATGTCGTTGCCGCCAGTAGAATATTCGTTTGTGGTTTGTCTTAGGAAAGTTCGTTTGTGCTTGATTAATTCTTCAATTTTGCCATCACTCATACATCCGCACCAGATAGGAATTGCTGTTTGTCGCAATTTTAACGTTGTGTTCGCTCGTAGTGGAAGAGGTATTCTTGGGCGTAGCCTGCGTATGCTCCGAAGTAGGTTCGGGCGAAGTCGCCGATTTTCTGGTACTCACCGTTGGTTAAGGAGGTGTGGCTTTGCAGTCTCTTCACAAAAGGTTCAGGAAGCTTGTTGGCATAATGGTTTAGGATGACCCGTTTAACCCAAATATCCACTGGAAAAGCCTCCAGTTTCCGCAGCGAAAACAGCAGCACACAATCAGCCACTTTCAAGCCCACCCCAGAAAACTCCAAGAGCTTTTTTCGGGCTTCTAAATATGGCAAATTCTTCAGGTCGTTGAGGTTCATGTTTTCGTCACGGATTTTTTTGGCTGTGGCATACACATACTTCGCCCTATAACCCAGACCGCATTCCCGCAAGCCGTTCTCGCTTGCATTAGACAATCGTTCCACCGTTGGAAAAGTGTAAAAGTCCATACCGTCGAAAACTTGTTTTTCACCATATTTGATAGATATTTTTTTGAGCATTAGTTCGATGGCTGCTATGCTCTTGTAGGTGGCGCAGATGAAGCTAATGAGACATTCCCAGGGCACCTGCCGAACAATACGCAGGCCCTCAAACCGTTTCAAAGCTTTTTGAACATAATCGTCTTTGCCGATGCATTGGCTAATTTCTGCTAAATTGTCGGTTAACCCAAAATACTCCAGCACAAAATCCTTCGTGACGTTTTCAAACTTCAACTCCGAGCCACATTGGCAAACCTTAACCACATTATCTCCGACGACACCATACCACCAACCGTTAACCTTGCGCCACCTAAACACCTGCCCACAGCAGAGCGAGAAATCCAAATCAAACCCAACACCGAGCCGCATCCAAACTACTCCATAAACCTTTCTGCCTTAGGAATCTCAGGCGCTAAACCCTTCCGCCGACGCAAATCAGCAACCACTTGCAGTGTAAGTTTTGAGGACATCTTTTCCCAGTGATCAAAGAACGTTTGCCAAAAAGCCCGACCCGAGGTTGCTGAACGGAGTTCTTTTGAGAAGTCGAAGGTTTCTGAGACGGGAATGTAGCCGCTGATTATGTTTTGGAGTCCTTTTTGCTCGAATAAAGTGACTTTACCGCGTCTCGTGGCGAGCATTCTTGAGCATTCGCCGGATAATTCGGTGGCGACGGATATGATTATTTTGTAGACGGGTTCAAGCAGGACAGGATCGGCGGTTAAGAAGCTGCCGAAGATTGCTTTGCCGATGCCATGCATAACTTCCGAACCTTCATCGTTGCTTTCGTTTGTTTGCAAATCGATTAAGTTTACCTTCAAATGCCTAACTGGTTCACCGCATAGTGGACCATCCCTGCAAGCGTACTCGAATCCAGCGATGATAGCCTCCAAAACCTGTTCAGAAACTCCTTCGGTTTTTCCGTTTAAATCTAAAAGTACATTCCTATGTTCATCCACCGAAAGAACATCACCTGAATCAGCATCCGCACGATGCTCGTTCTCTTCGGTTTCAGGCATAACCTGCACCCAAAAACAGTTCTGTTTGTTGGGACTTTTTGCCAAAGCAATTACGCCTTTTTTCTGCACAGTTTCGGAATAAACGACTCGGGGAGAAGAAACCGTTACATTGAGTCCATCACTTTTTAGTTGATGAACAGCTATTTCCAAATGCAATTCGCCCATACCACTGAGCAGGTATTCACCTGTTAGTTTGTCCGCGTTTACTTTGAGGTTGGGGTCTTCAGCCGCGAGCTTCTCTAGTGCATCAAGCAATAGGGGTATCTCTTGGGGGTTTTTGGGTTCAACTGCCAAAGTTACGACAGGCTCAGAAACATAGCAGATGCCTTCAAAGGGTACCATGCCCTCTTTATGCGCTAAATCAACAAGGGTTGCTCCAGCCTTAAGCCTTCCAGTAAACGTAAAAGAAGCTAAGCAGCCAGCGGAAACCTCGCTGACTTCTTCACGCAGCGCACCCATGTCAATTGACACTTCTTTAACTTCGGTTTCGGATAAGGCATCTACAAGATGCAGCACGTCACCCTTCTTCACTTTTCCAGAGAAGACTCTTCCAGTGGCGATGGTGTCGCCGCTTGAATCCGCATGCACATTAGTAATGAACAGTACGGTTGGTGCGTCATCGCTGCATTCAACCAGTGCTTTGCCGATTGTGGAGTTTGTTTGTCCATCCCAAATCGTTTCAGTGCGGTAACCTTGGGCTTCTCTTGGATTCGGAATCACATTGATTGCCATTTCAAAAATTGCTTCGTAAACGGGCAAGCTTTTTTGCAGTTTCATATATTGATTGTTGGCGTAGGCTTTTGTGATGTCTGAAAACTTTACTCCTTGCCGCTTCGCCATGTTCATCGTGAAGCCCCAACCATGCAGTGCTGACCCAAAAGCAACGTTGCCAAGTGAACCTCCGATTTTCCATTGGTCCCTAAATGAAGGCTCAGCGTAGAGTTCGATGAGGTCGTTGAATCGGCTAATTATTTGATCGAGTTTCTTTTGGATCTGCTCTTCGTTTAGCTGTAGTTCGGTGATTAGGCGGTCGACTTTGTTTATGAAAAGGACAGGTCGGACGCGTTCTTCGAGGGCTTGTTTTGTGACGATTTCGGTTTGCGCCATGATTTCCTCGACTGCATCGACAACAACGACTGCGCCATCGATAACGCGAAGAGCCCGAGTCACTTTGCCCGTGAAATCCACATGCCCAGGAGTATCAACTAAATTTATGACATAAGGGGTGCCAGCGATTTTATAGAGCAGGCTGATGTTTGCGGTTTTTATCGTAATCTTGCGTTTCTGCTCTTCCTCAAGATAATCGAGCACACGTGCCATGCCTGCCATCTGAGTCGAAAGCAAACCTGCACCAGCAAGCAATGAATCAGCGAGCGTGGTTTTGCCGTGGTCAATGTGTGCAATGATGCCTATGTTTCTGATGAGCTCTTTTTTGCCCATGAGTTGCTGGATTTCGAGGATTTGTTTAAACCGAGGCATACCGAACCCTTTAAGATAAGTTTAAGTTGGAACTAAGGTTCCTATTAAATTTAAAAGTTAATGTAGCTTTGCACTCGAAAAAGGACTAAAAAGAATTGAAGCCACCGACCACAGTACCCCTTGAAAACCTCATTGAGGAACCGTACGCATCAATCGTGTGTTATCCCAGAACGAACCCCACAGAAATCCAGAAACGCATAGAAGAGTTGCGGCAACACGGCGTTTCAGCGATCGAGTTTGCTGGAAAAACCTCGGCGTCTAATATTCCTGTTTTAGGCAAAGGCTACGTCGGTGTTGTGGTGGTTGCGCAGGTGAAAGGGCAAAGGGTGGCGTTGAAGATGCGTCGAATCGATGCTGACCGCTCAGACTTCACACATGAAGCCCAAATGCTCGAAAAAGCCAACGCAATCGACGTCGGTCCCAAATTCATTGCTGCAAGTACCAATTTTCTTTTGTCCCAGCTTATTGACGGAGATTTGCTTGAGGATTGGCTTGAAACCTACCGAGATAAAGAGCTTATTCGCAAGGTTTTGGTTGACATTTTGGAGCAGTGCTGGCGAATGGATGAGGCTGGCTTGGATCATGGGGAAATAAGCAAAGCACCAAAACATTTGCTCGTGGACAAAACGGATAAGCCCTTCATCGTGGATTTTGAAACAGCCAGCATAATGCGAAGAGCAATTAATGTCACGTCGGTTTGCCAGTTTCTTTTTATGGGAAACAGCAGGGCAGCAAAAATGCTGGATGAAATATTCGGAAAGAAAAATAAGCAGGAACTAATTGCTACTTTGAAAAATTTTAAGAAGAATGAAAATAGAAAGAATTTTGAAGGGCTACTCGAATTATGCCTTTCTTAGTTTAGGCCACGATGTCAAGTATCTTTTTCGCTTGATTACGTTTTAGTTCCATTATTTGCTTCTTCACATACATGACATCAAAGAAGATGTTTATATTTTCCGTTTACTTTAGCACTGAGCGACGAGAAGACATGCTCAACGATTGGGAAGAAAGAATCGTAGTTGATCCAAAAATCTTAGCAGGGAAGCCCGTGATTCGAGGTACTCGACTTTCGGTTGAGTTCATTTTGGGTCTTCTAGCTAACGATTGGTCAATTCAGCAGGTGTTGGATGAATATCCCCAATTAAAGCGTGAGGATATAATTGCTGTTTTAAAATACGCAACTGAAATGGTTAAGGAAGAGAAGGCATATCCAATTCCATGAGATTTCTTGCTGACGAAAATGTTTCTAACAAAGTAGTTAACGTCCTCAGAAACAAAGGTATAGACATTGTTTCTATGAAAGATTTCGGGTCAAGCCTCAGCGATGAAAACGTACTAGAAAGGCAAACGCACAAAACAGAATCCTTATAACTTTTGACGCTGATTTTGCTGAACTTGTTTTCAAAAGAAAACTTAAGGCAAAGGGTGTTATACTTCTGAAGTTTGTGCCTAAATCGTCCCAACACATATTGGAGACAATTGAAACCGTTTTGACGACTCAAGCTAAAATTGAAGATCATTTTCTTATAATTAAAGAAAAAAGAATACGTGTATTGCGCTTAAAATAGGAAGATTGAATTTAGAAAAAATTTAAGCCACAATATCCTGTAGCCTATTTTGCTTGATTGCTTCTTTGAATTCCATAGCGATACGTCTCCCCATGTACATGTTCTCGCCGTACTTGAGGTAAGCGTAAGGTGACGTTCCGATGCCAACGTTGGTGCCTGCAACGATGCGGGCGCTAATTTCGAAGGTGTAGATTTTTGCTTCGTCGGTGATGACGGTTTCGAGGCAGAAGGGTCCGATGATTCCTGGCGGGGCGAGTTCACGGGCTTTTTTGTGGACGTTTTCGCCCATGCGCATGATTTCTGGAAGGAGCGATTCACGGAGTACTATGGGGAAGTTGCCGATTACGGTGTAGGTGGGGTTGATGTCGATTTCGAGCTGTTGACGCGCTGGGATTTTGCCGATACAGTCCACAGCTGATTCATAGCGTCTATCCATGGCTAGAAGCTCTACGTCATCGTTTAAGATGCTGCTGAAGTAGCTAGGGTAAACGTTCACGCCCAACGCGTATTCTTGCAGGTGGATGCTTGGCAAATCTTCTTCGGTGAGCATGCCGCGTTTTACCATTTCTTTGAATTGTTTGTAAAAGTTCTCTGGTGAGTTGGCGAGGAAGTAGCCTCTGCCGCCTTTGGCGCCTTGAAGTTTAGCGATTATTAAGCGGTCGATTTCTTCGGGGGTTTTGAAGGTTGCTGGCAGTAGAAGCCCTGCTTGGCGGAGCCATTCTTCCTGGCTTTTGCGGTTAGCTTCCCAATGTAGCAGTTGGCGGTTGCCGAACATTGGCACCATAAGACTGTCAGTTAATTGTTCAGTGCTCAAATAAGCGGTGAATGAGCCATGCGGAATCAAAACCACATTTAGTTTGCGCAATCTCTCCTGCAGTTTATCGCTGAGAAGTTCGGCGAAGTCTTTAACGATGATTAATTCGTCTACGAGCGGGTACTTTTGGTACATTATGGCATCTTTTTCTTTGCAGATGCAAACGGTTCGGAAGCCTTCTTCTTTAGCGCCTTTGAAGATGTTGAGCGAACTATGTGAGCCCAAAGTGCCAATTGCAATTTTGGTTTGGTCGTATTTCGCAATGATTTTGCCTACTTCTGCACCGCCAATCATGTTACCACTTCAGCAAGCCGATGTTTCCTAAGCGCCCGTTTGATCTCCATTGCAACCCGTTTGCCTGGACCTACCTCAACGCCGTACTTGTATTTCATGTAGGGCGAGGTTGGTTCAACACAGGGGCAGCCTGGAACACGGGGACTAACATCAAAGACGCGGAATTCTAAGTCTTTGGTTACTGCGCCTTGGAGTGCGAAGAGTCCGATCATTCCTGGCGGGAACTCTTTTCTGCAGATTTGCACCCATTTTTCTGCTGCCTCGAAGATCTTTTCGAGTTGGCTTTCACGCATGGTGACGCCCATGTGGCCAATTTCGATATTCTGGGTCGCAATGTTTAGTTCAAGTTGCTCTCTTGCAGGAAGGTCGAGGACACCGTCAAGGTCCGTTTGAATGCGGCGGTCGAAACCTAACAAGTCGATTTCATCGCTTAAGGGTGACCAGAAATAGTTAGCGTTAAACTTGGCGCCAATAACATATTCTTCAATAACGGACTGGTTGAGAGCTTCACGGGTGATTATTCCTGCATTTATGCGTTTTTCAGCTTCCCGTTCATACTCTTCAGGCGTAGAAGCGTAGAAGAAGGCGCGTTCGATTGTTCGCCCTTTCTCGGGCACTTTCACTATGACTGGGCAATCGATTTCTTTTGGGGATTTGAATGCTTTGGGGATTGTTATGCCTGCTTCCTTGAGGAGCCAGAGCTGGTTTTTTGGGGCGTTGCGTTCTTCGGTTTTGAGCAGGTACCGGTTGCCCATTAGGGGCACGGCGAACTTTTGTTCGATGGCTTCGTAACCAGCATATACACTGAAGGACCTGTTGGGAACAAAAACGGTGTTCAGGTCGGTTAATTCCTTGACTGTTTCGGGTTTGGTTATGTCTGAGAATTTGTCGAGGAAAATAAATTTGTCAAATATGTTTCGGTAGTATCGTGCGTAAGTTTTTTCTCTGCCTTTTTGACAAACCACAACGGTTTTGAAACCTTCCTGTTGGGCTCCTGAAGCGATTTCAAGTGCAGAGTGAGAACCCAAAACTCCAATGTGGATCTTCTTTGGATCGTACTTTGCGATTGTTTCTTTAATTTTCTCGTTCATCATCATACTCTTTCACTCATGTACGCTTTATAATCATCAATTACTTTGGCAAGCTTGGGAGTTTCAAACAGTTTGTGCCCCGTCATCTCGTTGGCCGCTGCCATGTACATCTGGCTTATGATAGTTTTAAGTTTGGGGTCAAGTTTTGGCGGCTGCGACTTGCAGAGGGCTTTCCAATCGTGGATACCTTTGGCTTCAGCATCTTTTTTGGCTTGCTCCAAATCGCCATACCAACTGGTGTTCTTGTAGAATTGCCTAGCAACTTCCTTGCTCACGTGCAGGCCGTCATATGTGAATCTGCATTCGTCGAGGGTTCCAAGCACATCAACCACCATGAGCTTTCGTGTATCGTCGAAGGCTAACTCAATTTTGCCATCTTCATTTTTCAAACCTGCATTCGACGCGGCTTTTGTGATTGTTTCATCCGCTTTCAACAGAGCCGCTTTTACATCGACTGATTCTTGGTCAGTTAACCCAGCGATTTTCTGGGCTTCAGTCCAGGTGATATATCGGTCTGTTTCTTCCAACTTCGTGCTAACATCAAAGATTGGTTTTGAAAAGTTTTCGCCTGGTTTTGGTTGGTGATCTAAACCGAGGTCTTGTAGGGTGATTTTTCCTTGGGCGAGCCGTTTGAAGACGGATGAGCCTTCGGGTAAGCCGTTGCGGTAGATTATTTCGAGTGGGATGAGGCAGTTTTTCAGCGCTGATGTGTAAGCGCTGTAGTCATGCACAATCTTGCCGTTGACTACTCTGGTTTTGGGTTTGTAAACGTTAACCAAAGCCACTTCCATTATGCAGGAAGGATTTTTCAACTCGGCAAACTTGACAGCCTTGCCCTTTTCGTTAACCAAGCCCTTGTAGTGAGTTTTAACACCAGTTTTTTCTAGCTGCTCAAAACAGTAAGCACCCATAAGGCACAGCGCGGCGCCTTTGCCATCAATATGGTCAGGCATTTCGCCCCAGTCAAAAACGCTGTAGCGATCAGAGAAGAGAAATCTACCGGTGCCCATTACGGTTTGGGTCGGTTTCTGGATTACCTGTAGGTCTTTAACGCTGCCCATTTTAGATGCCTCAAAGTGTTTTGTAAATAGTTGTTTTTGTACTTATATCGCTTTATCTGCTGTTCCATCAAAAACAGAGGGTGCCAACCGATTTGGAGCTTAATAGCAGTTCTATGCAGAAACGATAGAGGGGAGAGGTCTTCTCTCTAAGAGGAGTAGGCCAGTTTGGCGGAAAATAACGACATTAGAATGTTGAATTCTAGTGTTTAAGCCAAATTGTTTTTCTCAGGCAATCCACTAACAGTCCTGCGGAAACCTCGGAGGGAAAACTGTTTGGATGAAACTACAAGAACCGTTTACTGGTTGGACAACACGCTCTACTTGAACATAACTAACCAATGCTCCAACAGCTGCTACTTCTGCCTCAAACGCTACAAGCGGGGTGTCGGGGGCTTCAACCTCAAACTCACGCATGAACCAACGGTTGAAGAAATCACTTCTGAACTATCCGAGGCTTTGCATATGCGGAGTTGGGATGGGCTGGTTTTCTGTGGTTTCGGAGAACCAACGACGCGGCTGGGTGTTTTGCTTACGGTTGCTCGGTGGGTGAGGCAGCATTATGGGCGACCGCTTCAGATTCGTTTGGACACTAACGGGCATGGTTATCTGTTGAATCCCGGCAGGGATGTAGCGGGCGAGTTGAAATCCGCTGGAATCAACAGTGTCAGCGTCAGCCTAAACGCTGGCGACAAAGAAACTTACATTGAAATCTGCAAACCCGCCTCTCTCGAGGCCTATGAAGCGGTTTTAGATTTCATTCGAAGAGCAAAACTGGTGCTTGAAGTTGAGGTTTCGGCTGTGCGGTTGCCCGAAGTGGATTTGGCAAAAGTGAAGGCGGTTGCTGACGGTTTAGGTGTAAAGTTTAAGGTTCGAGAGTACATTCCTTGCTTCTACTGACCAAGCTCATTGAAATCGAATTTTAGTGCTTCTCAAACATTACAAACACTACAGACCCACCGAAAATGTTTTAAACAAAAATACTACACGCCATTTGCTTGGAGACAGAATCAATGAGGAAAACATCGCTCTTTGAATTTGACGTGCCCAGTTACCGAAAACGCTCGGTTGGGCTTAACTCACACAATAAACAACCAAGATAAGACAGAGATTTAAGGTCATTAACCTGAAATCCATTAAATAGCAGTTTTGCTCTAAGTCAAACAGAAAGTCTTTGTCTTTTAACATAAAAAGCTACTATCAGCGATAAAACAGCAACCAACAAAACGGCGATTAATACAATTAGCCAGATGGGAAATTCTAGGGCTCGGTTATCACTTGAGAATTCCACCACTAAATCTCCAGGCAACTGTTTGACAGAGCTGCCAGGATACTCTGAATACATGAGAATGCTAACTATTGTGGTTGAGTTTTCGGTTGTGGTTGTGTAGTTTATGGGTTTCCATTCGCTTGGAACGCTTTCTGGCGGTGCGGTATACGCATTGAAATTGGTGAAGTTTGTTTCCATCCGCATTGTAAAGTAAGCTGATGAGTTCTCGTTTTGCTCCGAAAGGTAGGGGCTAATGTTTAAGTCGTAAAGGAACAGGTAACTGTCATTCACCGTCTCAAGCGGATGCTCATAGTGGATTCTTAATGTAAAAGATCCTGAAACGTTGGGTAGGACGCTGTAGATCATCCACCAGTCACCTATGGCTGTTTGATGTAGAGCGTCAGGGTTCGATTGGGTATAGTTGCTCCAGCTTAGTTCTTGGTCATCTAACCAAACATGGATGTTGGTTGTTCCCTGCGGCATCGGATAGACCATTGGCATGTCACCGTTAAACTGGTTTTGGATGTAAATGGGATATTCTCCGTCGATTTTTGCCCACAGGGTACCGTTAACGCTTGTGATGGTGTAGTTGACATGTTCGATGGGCATAGATAGCACAGGAATTGAGTCGTCAAGGGTAGCTGAAGCTGAAGGAATGAGCTGCAAGCTAGCAAACACTGAAATGAAAAGCGAAACAATAACGATTATCGAAAACATTTTTTTTCGCATGTGTGCCGATGATATTCTGCTCGTGTTGCTTTTATTTTTTTGCAAATCCTGCTCAGAAACAGGAAAATTTTGGGTGCCGACAGATTTGTTTTTATTAAATGTTTTTTTATACCTTAGTAACAAGAATTTTTCAGCAATTTTCGGTTGAGAAAATGGGTACGTGTGAAGAAAAACCAGGAAAACCAGAAGCGTTGGGGGAAGAGGAACGTAGCAGGCGTGTGCTGGTTGGGTTAGCTGTTTGGTTAGGCGTAACCATACTTGTCAGCGGCTTACTTGACTTGTTTGCTAAAGGTGTACCGCTGGGCTTCACGATGCCAATTTTGAATGCGCCTGCAACTTTATCCATGGTGCTGTATTATGTTGCGATCTTAACGGCAGCAATCTACATCGGCGCCGTCGGCTTAAAGGAACTGGTTTTGGAAAGACGTTTCAGTGTCGAATTCTTGATGGCGGTTGCAGGTTTAGGTGCATTGTTTCTCGATTACCGTTTCGAAGCAGCCACTGTCCTGTTTCTGTATTGTGTAGCGGAGTACCTTGAAGGTTATATCCAGGATAGAGCAAAAAGGACTGTTGAAAAAATTTCCAAGTTTATCCCTGAAAAAGCCCGTGTTTTAGCAGCAGATGGACAAGAGAAAAGTGTTGATGTTAACCAAGTGGAAACGGGCACTGTTCTGCTTGTCAAGCCTGGAGAAAGAATCCCTTTAGACGGGAACGTTGTGGATGGTTTTTCCCATGTAGATCAGGCGTTAGTTACGGGGGAATCGGTGCCTGTGCCCAAAAAAGTGAATGACTGCGTATTCGCTGGCACCCTAAACACCTCGGGAGTGCTCAAGATCACTGTTACAAAGAAAGCCACTGAAACTTTGGTTTCCAGAATTGTTCAGTTGGTGGTAGAGTCCCAGAAGAGGAAAGCAACTATAGAGGGACTGGTCAACCGGTTCGCCAGAATCTATGTGCCCATCGTGATTGCCCTCGCAGTTTTCACTGCTGTAGCCTTGCCGTACCTTGTGGGCGGAACATTTCGAACGTGGTTTTACCGCTCACTCATCCTGTTGGTTGTTTCTTGTCCAAGTGCCTTCATCATTTCCGTCCCAGCAACGGTCTTCATTGCAATAACAATCGCTGCTAAACGAGGCGTAATAATTAAGGGGGGAATTTTTATTGAAAAGCTTGCAAAAGTCCGAAGAGTTGTTTTTGATAAGACAGGAACATTAACCCTTGGACGTCAAGCCGTACATGAAGTTAGGCGGGTCAACCTATCCACTGCGGAGGATGAAGCGATAACTTACGCAGCGGCTTTAGACCAGTTTTCTAATCATCCTATCGCACAGGCGATTGTTCGGAAAGCGATGGAGCGGAACATTGACCTGAGCAAAGTAAAAGTTACCGATGTCGTCGAGATTCCGGGCAAAGGCATCGTCGGTTTAGTGAATGATAAGCACGTAGCCATTGGCAACTTAGAATTCATGCGTGAACTTGGTTGCGACTGCACCGAAGCCTTTGAAATCACCGAAGGAGACACCCATACTGCAGTCTGCATTTCAGTAGGCAAAACCGGTTTGGCGGCGGTTTGTGTCGTTGACGAGGTTAGACAAGACGCACTAAGAGCTATTCGCGCCCTAAAGCAGAGTGGCGTGAAGACTGCAATGTTAACTGGGGATAGATCAGAAATCGCAAATGAAACTGCTATGTCGCTGGGCATTGACGAGGTTCATTCAGAACTGTTTCCGGAAGATAAGCTCCAATGTATCGAAGACATGAAGGGTAAAGAAGGGTTGGTGGCGATGGTTGGCGACGGCGTGAACGATGCTCCTGCATTGGCGGCTTCCGATGTAGGAATCGCCATGGGGGCACGTGGGGTCGACGTTGCCCTGGAATCAGCAGATGTTGTATTGGTGAATGATGAGCTTGCCCAAATCCCCTACCTGCTAAAGTTGAGCGATAAAACAATGAGCATTGCGAGACAAAACATTGCTGCTTCATTGGTTGTTAAGTTGGTTTTGGGTGCTTTGGGTTTGATGGGGTTGACGCCTCTGTGGTTTACTGTGGCTTCTGGTGACGATGGAGTAACCATGCTGCTGCTTCTGAACACTCTGCGTTTAGAAAGAATAAAATAACTGTTCTTTTCCATTTTGCCGCGGAAACTTTAAGAGCACATTCTCTCAGCATGTTCTAAAGACCAAGGCAAGGATCGACCAGCATTGAAATTTGGAATAATGACGCGGAACATGGAAGCATGGAGCTCCACACAAGTCCGAGAAGCACTCACAAGGCGAGGCATCCCATACGAATGCTTCACTTTTCCACGACTTGTTGCCCGTTTAGCATATAGGCCTTACTTTAAAGTTAACGGAACCAGCATCCTCGACGATTTAGACGCCCTTATCATCCGACCAATCGGACGCGGGTCACTTGAAGAGCTGGTTTTCCGAATGGACATGCTCTACAAGCTGGAACGTAAAGGCTTCTACATGGTGAACCCACCTACAGCAATCGAGCACTGCGTCGACAAATACGATATCCTCGCTATTCTCGAAGATGTAGGTGTTCCTGTCCCTCGCACCTTAGCCACCGAAAGCGTCAACGAAGCACTAAAGGCTTTTAACGAACTCGGCGGCGACATCGTCGTCAAACCTATCTTCGGCTCACGGGGACAAGGCGCCACACGCGTCAATGATATCGACATCGCCGACACCGTCTTCAAAGCCATCACATTCCACCACGGCGTCATCTACATGCAGGAATTTGTTCCCCACGGGCATTCAGATATACGAGCATTCGTCATCGGAGACCAAGTCGTTGCATCCATGCGCCGTGTAGCGACCGGATGGAAAACCAACTATAGCCAAGGAGCCAAACCAGCGCCGGCAACAATTAGCAAAGAATTCGAGGAAATGGCTGTCAAATCTGCTAAAGCTGTGGGCTGCAAAATCGCGGGTGTAGACATCCTTGAAGGACCAGACGGACCACGCATCGTTGACGTGAATAGCCAGCCAGGATGGAAGGGGTTGCAAGTAGTTGCAAAAGTTAACATCGGCGAAGAAATAGTCAACTTTGTCCTAAAGGAACTTAAAAAATAAAAGCTGACAAAGTCTCTCAACTATTTTTCTCGATATCTACCAATAATTTGCTTGAAAGCCTTTGCGGCGTTTTGAGGGTTCTCGGATTTAAGGATAGCTGATGTAACCACAACACCATCCACGCCAGCTTCGAGAACGGTAAAAAGATTGTCCAGGGTTATCCCTCCAGCCGCAAACACTGGAATCTTGGCGTTTGAAGCTGCGTTTTTTAGCGTTTCTAAGGAGACAATCGGGCATATACCACTGGGACATTGATGAAAGATTGAGCAAAACGAAACGTAATCTGCATCTACCTGCTCTGCCCATTTAATCTTGTCCAAATCAACGTTTACAGTGTAACCAACGACTGCATCCTTGCCAAGAACCTGCCTTGCATCTTTAGGAGAAATATCATAAGCGTCAAAGTGAACGCCGTCAGCCTCAACTTTCTCAGCTAAATCCAAACTATTGTTCACAAGAAATGGGATATCGTGCTTTTTAGCTAGACCAGCTAGGACACTGGCTAAAACAGTTATGTCCTGAGCTTCTTTTTCTGCGGATACCTGGAGGATGTCAACGCCGCCGCCAAGCGCTCGTTCAGTGGTAAATAGCAACCGTTCCAAAGGCAAAATTGGAGAAACAACAAGATATAAACCTCCGAGCTTACGGAAACGCGTCATTTCCAACCTTCTCGATTTGCCTTCCAATATGCCGCCCAATAAGGGTCTGCTTCAGGTTTTTTCAAAGATTCACGTTTACCCTCGGTTTTGACCCATTTACCCTTTTTAGTATCAGTAACTTTACCGATGACCGCATTTTTGATCCCTTTCGAATCAAGCGCTTTCTCAACAGCTGAAGCTTTCTCAGGTTTCACGGTTAACAATAGGGTTCCTTCGCTCAAAGATGCGTAAGGGGAAATTTGGAACAATTCGCAGATTTTCTTTGCTTCCTCGGGAACAATAACCGATGATAGGTCAACTTCTAAACCAATATTGGATGCTTGAGAAAGCTCGTATAAGGCGCCGAGGAGCCCGCCTTCTGTAACATCGTGCATAGCTGAAACTCCATTATTTCTCAGACCTACAGAAGCAGCTGTTAGGGCGTCATCGACGACGCTAAACTTTTGAAGATACAGTTTAGCCTTTTCCAAAAAGGGTTCCCCATAAGTTTTTTTTATTGTTTCAGGAAACACTCTTGAAAGGATTGCAGTAGTAGCGATGGCAACTCCTTTGGTCATTATAATCATGTCGCCCAGTTGACTCATGTTACTCGCTATGTACTTGTTTTCTGGGACAACCGCCATCATAACTCCTCCGCCCACAACCGTGTAATCTGACCCAACATACCTGCCAGTGTGGCCCCCAATTATGGCTACGCCGATTTTTTCGCACTCAAAGTTTATGCAACTCCAGTATTCTTCAAACTCTTCGTTCTTCATTTGCGGCGGCAGATTAAGATTGGCTATAAAAAATTGTGGTTGAAAACCACATGTAACTAAATCTGACGCTAACAAGTGAACAGAAATATATGCTGAATCCTTAAACCCCAAAGCGGGAATTACCGATAAAGGATCCGCAGTTGTAACTAAAACCTGATTGCATCCCAAACGAACCACAGCGTTATCACGACCGTGACCTGGACCAACCAGCACTTCTGCTCTTTTCGCACCCAGTTTTGGGTAAATCATTTTCTCGATTAGATCTACTGCGAATTTGCCGGTTTCACTCATTTTGAATCCCTTAATTCTATCGCGATTCCAATGAAAGCGCCAAATGGAAAAACCGAAGATTCCAAATCTCCGAAAACTCGGGGAAAAACGGTGGTGCTCCAAAAGGAGATAACATACTTTCCTGGAAGGGTTTTGTTCAAAGTCTTTTTTATGTTTGAGATGGAATAAAAATGTGCGTTTTTGTAGAATGATTCCCCTTTTGTTAGGATTTGAACTTGTTTTCTTAGAGTGCTGGGGCTATTCTTGTTTAGGAGTCCTAAGATTATTCCTTTTTTAGACACTCTGGATGCCTCTAAAAAAGCAGCAGAAATATCCGGCATGTACTCTAAGCTGGTTACGTACATGACGATATCCATTGATTTATCCTTAAAGGGCAAGCGGCTACCTTCACTTTGCAACAAACGCCCGTTTGTCCACATTTTCTTTGCCTCATGCAGCATCTGTGAGGATGTATCAACGCCGAAGCACACCAAACTCTGGGAATCAATCCATCTTGTAAAATGCGCTGTCCCGCATCCGACCTCAAGCAGGTTTTCTGCGTCCTTAAAATGACCTATCAGTTTAATTAACAGGTGCTTCTCAAGTTGGTCTGCCCTTTTGTATTTGGTCTCATAGTACGATTCGTATTCATTTGCGGTTTGTTTCTGTTGATACCTCGAATCGTTCTGCATATTTGTCATCTAAGTTAAGTACTTTGTATCAAGAAACCTTCTAACTGTTAAAAGCACCGCGAAAGTTACAGGAACAAATACTAAATCCACGAATGTTCCAAAGTCGAAAACTGCAAACCCGATTCCGAACAAAGCAAAGTCAATTGCAAAGAAGATCATCGTCTCTATAACAACACCCAGAACCATGCCTGCGATTTCGCTCTTTTTCCTTAAAACGCCAACGGCTAAAGCCATAGGTGACCTGGCAACAACTAGACCAAACAAGTAAATGTAAACAAATCCTGGAGGAACAATTATTGTTCCTATGCTTGTTCCCGCTAAGTATCCGATGGCACACCCGATAGCTGTTGACGTTACTCCTACAGTTGGACCCATAAGGATACTGACTGCAAATATGATTATGGGTGCCAAATTTATGGTTGAAAGCGGAGGCGGCAACGGTATAGCAATAATTGTTGTTACGGCAATTAATGCCGCCATGACACCTGTTAACGCTACTTTTTTTGATGGAGAATAACTTTCAGTTTTTTGGCTAGTTATATTTAGGTTCAATTGTTTTCCCTCCGCCAGTATTACCTGGTTCAGGTTCCTAAGGGTCGACAGCACAATAGCCATCCTCTCAGCCAGGTACTTTTCCCAGCTCCCCAAGAACTAAATCAAATATGCCAATTGCCATATTTAGGTTTTGCAGATCCCAAAACTTGCAAAAGACGAACTCGCGTTGTTTCTCGATTAAGAAAATTTCAAAAGCAGATAAAGTGCTTTAAGGTAGGCTAATGCGTAAGACTTAAACAGTTATTAGTCTTTAACCAGATGAAAAAGATCGGAAGTCAACTAACCATGCAACCAATGCCTAAAGAATACAATTTCACGGAAATAGAACGCAAGTGGCAGCAGAAATGGGAAGAAATGGGCATCTACCACTACGACTGGAATGACAAGCAACGGGTTCCATTCAGTATTGATACTCCACCGCCTTACCCTTCGGGTGAACTCCACATGGGCAACGTCTTGAACTGGACATATTTTGACATGGTTGCGCGCTTCAAACGCATGCAAGGCTTCAACGTGCTGTTCCCGCAGGGCTGGGACTGCCATGGCTTAGGCATAGAAATCCAAGTTGAAAAAGCCAAAAACATCCGCAAACGCGATGTCCCACCAGACCAGTTCCGCGCCTGGTGCATCGAACTCGTCGAGAAATACATCGCCATAATGAAGGAAGGCATCCTCAAGATGGGTGCAAGCATAGACTGGACCACCGAATACAAGACGATGGATCCAGACTATTGGCGCCGCACACAATTGAGTTTCGTGTTGCTCCACAAAAAAGGTTACATGTACCAAGGTACGCATCCAGTGAACTGGTGCCCGCGTGACGAAACCGCCATCGCCGACGCTGAAGTCGACCACATAAAAAAGGAAGGCACCCTGCATTACATACGTTTCAAGCTGGAAGGCAGCAGCGAATTTCTATTAATCGCAACGTCAAGACCCGAATTCATTCCGGCTTGCGTTGCCGTGGAAGTTAACCCAAAAGATGAACGGTACAGCAAGTATATTGGCAGAAAAATCGCTGTGCCTCTCATGAACCGTGAAGTCACAATCATCGCCGAAGAATCAGTGGACCCATGCTTCGGCACGGGCGTTGTCCAGATTTGTACTTACGGCGACAAAGAAGACGTAAAAACCGTCATAAAACATAAACTCCCAGTTATCAGGCTCCTAACGGAAAGCGGCAAAATCAGTGAAGCAGGCTGCAAATACGCAGGCTTGTATGTTAACCAAGCACGTGCAGCAATCGTTGCTGACTTAACCGCCGCTGGATTACTCGAAAAGACCGAGAAGATTCAGCATGAAGTCGGCGTCTGCGACCGATGCAAAGCCCAAGTTGAAATCTTAGAAGTAAAGCAATGGTTTATGAAAACAATGCCTCTCTCCGAAGCGGTCGAGAAGAACGCTAGCGAAATCCCCTGGTACCCTGACTACATGAAAAATCGCCTAATCGATTGGACACGCGCTCTAGAGTGGGATTGGGTTGTCAGCCGCCAAAGACTATTTGCTACCCCCATCCCAGTGTGGTACTGCAAAACATGCGGAGAAGTTATCGTTGCAGAGGAAAGCTGGGTACCCATCGACCCAAGGATGGAGAAACCACGAATCGACAAATGCCCAAAATGCGGCGGCAACGAATTCACGGGCGAAACCGATGTGCTTGACACATGGATGGACTCCTCAATCACCTGTGCCGTCCACGCTGGCTGGCCTGACCGCGCCGATTGGAAACACCTGTTTCCCGCAAGCATGCACCCTTCAGGCACAGACATCATCCGAACATGGGCATACTATCTCATGGTACGCCACCTAGCACTATTTGATCAGCGACCCTTCAACAGCGTCCTCATAAACGGCATGGTGCTTGGCGCTGACGGAAGAAAAATGAGCAAATCCCTCAAAAACTACGCTGCGGCACCTGAAGTCCTCAACAAGAGTGGCGCTGATGCGACTCGGCAGTGGGCTGCTGGCGGAGGAGCTACAGGCTCAGACATACCTTTCCGTGCCCAAGACGTTGAATACGGCAGGCGCTTCCTCGTTAAACTCTGGAACGTCGCAGGCTTCGCAAGCAACCTATTAGCCGACTACAAACCCCAAGAGCAAGATGATATGGTTGACTTGCAACCCCTCGATAAATGGATCACAAGCAAAACCGAGAAACTAGTCACTAAGGTAACTGAAGCCTTCGAAAAATGCCAATTCAACATCGCAGTCGAAGACATCCGCAACTTCACATGGCACGTATTCTGCGACTACTATATTGAATCAGTTAAGGATCGACTTTACCGCGTAGAACCGGAAAATTCAGCGCGAAGGCAAGCTGCTCAACAAACCCTCTACAATGTCTTCTACAAGATTTTGCAGTTGTTAGCTCCGATTACACCGCATTTGACTGAAGAAATTTATCAAAACATGTACACTAAGGATAAGGGCTTTAAGAGCTTGCAAATCACACCTTGGCCAAAAATGGACAGCGCGCTTGTCGACAAGGCCGCAGAAGAGGAAGGCGACAAGGTGATGGCTCTGATTGAGGATGTGCGCAGAAAGAAAGCCGCCCAAAAGCTGCCGCTTAACATTCCCATCCTGTCCCTTGAAGTCTACACCACAAACCAAGCAAACGCCGACCTAATCAACACAAGCAAAAACGACATCGCAGGAACCCTCAAAGTTGTAGGAGACTTCAAAGTTATTCCCCAAACAGGACAAGGACAAGAAGTACCACAGTTTCCAGGAGTAATTCCCATCGCTGTCTTCGGGGCGGTAACTAAAAAATGAAACGCGTCGGGTTAATTGGCTGCGGCGCCATTGGCACCGTTCTGGCAGAAGCCATCGAACGCAAACTGGTGGTCTGTGATGAACTGGTAATTTTCGATTTGGACACCTCAAAAGCAGAGAAACTCAAAAACCAAATAAAATTCCCAGTAAAAATCATGCCAAACGTAGAGGAGCTACTTGCGTCCAAACCGTCAATAATTGTTGAGGCAGCATCACAGCAAGCCGTACGAGAATACTACAACCAAATTTTAGCAGCAAACATCGACTTCATCATCATGAGTACAGGCGCACTCCTAGATCTAAACACAAACACCCCTAAACTGCATTTTCCCTCAGGCGCCATCGGAGGACTCGACGCACTCTCCCCCGCCGCCTTAGCTGGAATCAACGAAGTCACACTGACCAGCCGCAAACCCCCAAAAACACTCGGAAAAACCAACACCAAAGAAGAAACCGTCTACGAAGGCTACGCAGAGGAAGCCGCAAGACAGTTCCCCAGGGAAATGAACGTAGCTGCAACATTAGCCTTAACCGTTAAACCAGCCAAAGTCAAAGTGCAAGTAGTATCCGACCCAAAAGTCGTACGCAACACCCACCAAATCCACGTCAAATGGCGCTACGGCGAAATGAACCTGCAATTCGCAAACGACCCCCACCCAGACAACCCCCACACAAGCGCACTTGCAGCATGGTCAGCTATAAACCTGCTAAAATCGCAACTAGAAAAATAAACTAAACAATAAATTCGATTAAACTAAAAAAGAAAAGAAGAAGAATACGGATTTATTTTATTCAGTTGTGTTTTCGTCGTTTTCTTCTGCTTGGGGGGTTTGGTCGCTGTTGTCCGCTTCCGTTATCAGTTCCGAATGCGCCGCTTGGGGCGCTTCTGAAGGGTGGGCCGGAATGTGTGCCTCCTCCACCAAGGAAATAGTTTCTATTGCTGGTTCTTCAAGGACTTTTTCAAGGGTAGTTTCGATTGGAGCTTGCTCTGTTACTTCGAAGTCTTGGAGTGGAGCTTCAATTACGGGTTGTACTTCGTGGGCTGCTTCTGCAATTGGCTCGGTTGCGGTGATTGTCTCTGCTGGAGCTTCGATTGGTGTTTCGATTGCGGGGGCTGCTTCAACTGTGAGTGCTGGGACTTCTTCAACTGCGATTGTTGGCTGCTCGATTGGAGCGGCTTCTTCAACAACTGCTACTTGAGCTTCCTCAACGATTGCGGTTGGCACTTCAACTGGTGCTTCGATGATTGGAGCGGCTTGGATTACTTGTTCTTCGACTGTTGGCTCTGCGATTACTGCTTCGGTTACTATTTCAACTGCTGCTTCTGGCTCAGCTGCAACTACTTGAGCCTCTTCCACTGGGGCAGCTTCTACAATTGGAGTTTCTTCAACGATTGGAGCTTCAATTACTGGAGCTTCTAATATGGTTTCAACTGCTGGAGCCTCAATAACTGGGGCTACTTCAACAACTGGGGCTGCTTCTGCAACGATTTCGACTGCTGGGACTTCTTCAACTGCGATTGTTGGCTGCTCGATTGGAGCGGCTTCTGTGGGGGCAGTTTCGATTGGCGCTGCTTCAACTGGAGCGGCTTCGTCTAAGATTATTGTTGGAACTTCTTCAACAATTGCTACTGGAGCTTCGATTGGTGTTTCGATTGCGGGGGCTGCTTCAACTGTGAGTGCTGGGACTTCTTCAACTGCGATTGTTGGCTGCTCGATTGGAGCGGCTTCTTCAACAACTGCTACTTGAGCTTCCTCAACGATTGCGGTTGGCACTTCAACTGGTGCTTCGATGATTGGAGCGGCTTGGATTACTTGTTCTTCGACTGTTGGCTCTGCGATTACTGCTTCGGTTACTATTTCAACTGCTGCTTCTGGCTCAGCTGCAACTACTTGAGCCTCTTCCACTGGGGCAGCTTCTACAATTGGAGTTTCTTCAACGATTGGAGCTTCAATTACTGGAGCTTCTAATATGGTTTCAACTGCTGGAGCCTCAATAACTGGGGCTACTTCAACAACTGGTATGCTTTCAACTACTGGAGCGGTTTCAACTGTGGCTTGCTCAACTTGAGCTTCCACGGGGGCCTCTAAAGGGACCGCTGTCTCCACTGGAGCTGCTTCAACAACTGGAGCAGTCTCTGCTGGAGCACACTCAATTGGGGCGGCTTCGGCTACTGGAGCTTCTAAGGGAGCAGTTTCAATTGGCGCTGCTTCCATTGGGGCAGTTTCGACCGGGGTTTGATCTATTGGAGCGGCTTCTGCTTGAGTTTGCTCGATTGGGACAGCTTCTTCTATGATTATTGTTGGAACTTCTTCAACAATGACTTCTGGAGCTTCTTCAATGACTGCTGCGGGAGCTTCAACTGGTGTTTCAATTATTGGCGCTTGTTCAGCTGGGGCTGTTTCGATGATTGTAGCTTCAACTATTGGTGTAGTTTCAATTGGAGTTTCAGTTATTGGAGCTTCTGTAGGGGTTTCGACTGGAGCCTCAACAATTGGAGCTTCCTCAATTGGGGCAGTTTCAACTGGCGCCACTTCGGCTGGAGCTTCAACGATTGGTGTGCTTTCGATTATGGGAGCGGTTTCAACTGGGGCTGCTGTGGTGGCTTGCTCAACTTGAGCTTCCACGGGGGCCTCTAAAGGGACCGCTGTCTCCACTGGAGCTGCTTCAACAACTGGAGCAGTCTCTGCTGGAGCACACTCAATTGGGGCGGCTTCGGCTACTGGAGCTTCTAAGGGAGCAGTTTCAATTGGCGCTGCTTCAACTGAGCAAGTTTCTATAACTGGCGCTGTCTCAACAGGTGTAGCTTCCACGGGGACCTCTAAAGGGACCGCTTCTACCACCGTTGGTTGAACTACTGGAGCTTCCATTATTGGAGCTGGTTCTGGAGCTTGAATTGGTTGGGCGCAGGGAAAAATTTGGTCGATTGCTTGTTTTATTATCCCTAATTCGGTTCTTGTTGTTTCAAGAGTGTTTGAAAGAAGGCTAATTTCTCGACCGTAGCTTTCCTCGTCGATTTCTCCAACAACATGCTGGATTTCATAGTTAGCGAGGAGAGTTTCTAAGGTTTTTAGTTGGCCTTCTAGTTCCAGAGTTTTTGCTTGCATTTTTTCTGCGAGGTCTTTTCGTTGTTTTTCGATTTCAACTATTGCTGAGCTGATGTCGCCGGTGAATGAGTCGCGTGTGGCTTGAGAAATTTTTCCTGTCACAAAAAGGTTGTCTAAGGCTTGTTTCTTTTTGTTAGCTATTTCGTATTCTTCATTTAATCGTTTAAATGTATATTTCCATGAAATCACGTTTAGGGCACCATAGCTGGGATAGGTAAAATGAGAATTAACGTTTGTTAACATGCATATATATCGCTAACTAATAAATTCGGGCGGGTTAGCAGAAAAATGGAAATTTTAAAGTTAAAACTGGTTGGGTTTGTATGGGTTTATGTATATAAATAGTGAAATTTTTCTTGAAATTGAGTTCAATAAAATGACACTTCTATGTTAACTATCATATGTGTGGAGGTATGTTATGTTGCCATATGTGAAAAAGTTTTTGAGAGACGCGAGATTTTTTTTGTGTGTTGAAGGCAAGCGCGTAGTTGAGGTAAAATCTATTTTGTTTATACTATTTTCCTTTTGTTATAACATATTATTCTAAATCCGAATAAGTCTTATATATCTAAACAAGAATAAACAACGAGTGAGGAGAATAAGTAACATGGTAGCCTTAACAATCACAGTAAACGGAGAAAAATCAGAATCAAGAATAATCAAAAAAATGCATGAACGCGTAATCAAAAGCTTCATGGACACAATCATAATGGCTGAACTACAAAATGGACCTATAAGCGGATACGACGTCATCTCATTCATACATAACAAATTCGGCTTCCTCGCCAGCTCAGGAACAGTGTATTCACTACTCTATTCGCTTGAACGCAACGAGCTCATCGAAGGCGTTTGGATCGAACGCAAAAGAGTCTACAAACTCACAGAAAAAGGCGCAAAAACCATAGCTACCATCCTCAACTCACAGGAAAAAATCAAGGGCTTCATGTCAACAATCCTCAAAGCCCAAATAACCCATTAACAGTTTCTTTTTATCGCTAAACCAATAGAAATACTAAAAAACCCCTTCGTGTTTTTCTATCAGCCGCAACGAATCTTTGCGGGTCCGTAGCTCAGTCAGGCTAGAGCACCGGACTTTTAATCCGGGGGTCGCGGGTTCAATTCCCGTCGGACCCGCCAATGTACAACTACATTTATACTGAATCCTCCCAATTCTCCTCTTTCTTTTTTTAGTAATTTTATTCTTAGCGCACGCTCTAAGATTTTGAGCGGTTTTTCTGGCAAAGGATCTCAGTGTATGGACTGCACTTTTTGGTGTGGGCGCTGTACTGAGCCAACGTTAGAGGGCAGAAAATCAGTTAACCATCTTGCATCAAGCGACACCTGTTCTGCCTTGAGCCTTAGATCGCAGAAAAAGGAGGTTCTCAATAATCATCAAAGTAAATGCGGTTGATTGGCTCATTGATGATCGCTGGATTGTTTTTGGCTATAACGGCGGCTTTGGCGAATATTTGGAGCACTGCTACTTTGCGCCTGGAACTCCCAAAAACGATGAGTTCGATGTTATGGCGGCGCCAGTTACGGTTGATGGCATAGCTGGTCTTTCTGCTTTCTTTCGCATAAAAGACACAGTGGAAAACCGCGATTCACTCAGAGCAGCGTTAGCAGAGTTTCATGGAAAACGTTTGTTAACTTTGGCAGAGCTCGACGAGGGCATTGAAGCGCTTAGGCAAAGAATCAAGGAAAAAGTCATTCCAAAACTAGGGTGAATTATTTTTGGCAAAAACCTCTGAAGATAGAAGTCAAAATTTTGCGCTTTCAAAGTCCAAAGTCAAATTTGACTTCTCTACTGTTCGCTCTCGTGTTCTCCCGATCCTTAAGGGTATTGAGGTTAAGATGTATCCTGCCAAGATAGGGCGCGTCCGTGGATGGAGCAAACAGCATGTCGATTACTATGTTAAGAAGCTGGAAAAGGCAGGCTTAATCCACAGGTTAAAGCGCAGCAACTTTGTAGATTATGAGTTGACTGAGCGAGGTCAAAACTTTCTCATATCATGTGAGGGAGTACTTTTCAGCAGTGGCGTTTTTCGTCTTCATCGATGTTTTTTCAAGTTTCCCGTTTTACGAGAGGGCGTTTATCCTTCAGCGGATTTTAAGCGAATTGAGATGCAGAATTGGACAGCTCTTTTGGGCTTAGAGCAAGGTGTCAAAGTTAGGCATACGACGACATCTTGGATTGTTCATGTGGAAACACTGTATGGTCGAAGCCCGGGAGAGTTAGTGACAACTGCTAAAACTTTGGCGGACCGCGTGGCTAAGGGTCTGATGAGCAAGTACGGCTGCGTTTTAGGTGATGGCAAAATAAACAAACGCCATGAGTTAGGCGTCGATGATCCTGTTGCTAATCTTCTCAACCGCTACTTTACAGTAAGCACTCCCAAACGAGTAATTGATGACAGTCCAGGAGAAGACGAAGGCGAGCTTGATCACCTTGGACGTGACGCTGCAGTTGAATATTTGCTAATGCCTGAACGAGTCAAGAAACTTGAAGGTCAATTCGACAATGTACTTTGCGATTTAGAGAAGATTTCAGGTAGCCTTGCCAAGCTGGAGAAGATGGGTTGTGACTTAGGAAGAGTTGCCGATATTTTGGGTAAACTTGTGGATTTCTGAGGGCACTCAAGACATCGCTAAAGGTTCAGTTGAGGGAGGAAATAGCTATGTGTCTTAGGATAGTTGCAGAAAATCCTAAGTTTAGAATAACAGTAATGGCAGTAAAAACCTGTTCAAAAGCTATTTTGGCACATATCCTTAGGCATGGGAAAAGTCCATGCTTTTCGCAAGTCGCTTTTCTGCGGTTGGTTGGTCCTGATTACCCACTGCTAATTTTGCCATGCGTTGATGGAGCAAGAATTCTTGGAGTGTGCATTTTGACATGGAAGAAACCGAAAAACCTGTTCAAAACCAAAAAAAGAAGCGTAGCCAAAGCGATAAGATTGGTCGTCTGAAGTATAATCAGCAACTCCTTAAACAAACGTTGGCAGAAGTTGAAGAGGTTAAGCTGATGCTACGCACTATATTTGCAGGATTGAAGGGAACTTTCAATTTTGAGCAATCACTGATCGAGCGCATAGCTTGTGAAGATGATGTTGATCGCGAAATTCTGCAGTTACTCTTTGAGGCGGGGTCGCCTGGCTTGTTGCCAAAGGAGCTGGCAGCAAAACTTGGGCAGTACAAAGTTATGCGGCATCAAGTTAGCCGTAGAATCTTAAGGATGAATAAGCGCCTCGAGAAAGAGTTTGGCGAACGCATTGTTGAGAAAAGAGGTTGGCACTGGGCTCTTACCCGATTTGCGTTTGAATCGTGGGGTAGCGGTGGAAATGATGAATTAACGGTGTGACATTATTCAAGCCTACAATATCCAACAATGCAAAGAAAAGCGGTAACTTAAGAGTAATTTAGATAGTCATATATACGTTAAGTCTCCCAGTTGTACTAATCTTCGGCTGGATGAAGGCAAACTTGTCATCGGTAATAAAGAAACGAAGAATAATAGTCATTGTTGTCGCTATCTTGGTAGCGGCAATCATCTTGAGCTCATTTCTTTACCTCAGCTCTCAGAAGCTCTATACAGGAAAAGTTGAATCAATTTCTGTCGGAATGGAACCTAATCAGGTAAACCTGATAGTATATGTTGCTGAAAACAATTATTTTGCCACTAATGGGCTAAACGTAACAATGAAAGATTACTCTTCTGGTGCCGCAGCAGTCAATGGACTTTTAAACGGGGAAGTGAATATTGCTACAGCATCAGAGTTTGTCGTGGCCAGAAATGCTGTAGACAACGAAAGCATCCAAACTTTTGTGAGCATCGATAAGTTCTTGCAGATTTATGTTATTGGCAACAAAGACCACGGCATCGAAAATATTGCAGATCTTGAAGGGAAAAAAGTTGGCTTGTCCCTCCAGACAGCATCGCAGTTTTATTTGGGGCGTTTCCTTGAGTTAAACAGGTTGGGTCTCAGTCAATTGAACCTTGTTAACGTTCCTCCTTCTCAAGTGGAGGACGCTTTGGCAAATGGAACTGTAGATGCCGTGGTTGCTTGGCAACCCTATGTTGGTGCAATAGAAAATAGGCTGGGTAACAGTAGCTTAGTCATGTGGGATGCCCAAAGCGGGCAAGTAGCCTATGATTGCGTCATAAGCCAAACTAGTTGGATAAACAGCAATCCCGAACTCGTAGAGCGGTTTTTGAATGCTCTTGTTCAAGCTGAGCAATACGTCATCAGTCACCCCGCAGATGCGAAGGTTATACTGCAAAATCGCCTTAACTTTGAGGCCGCTTATGTCGAGGCAGTTTGGCCTCAATACAGGTTCTCGCTCTCGCTGGACCAATCGCTTATTGTTGCTTTGCAGGATGAAGCTCAATGGCTCATTGTTAACCATTTGAACAATTCAACCACAACTCCAAATTTTCTAAATTACATATATACCAGCGGTCTTAAGTCGGTTAAACCAGATTCCGTGAACGTTATAAGCTGAGGTAAACAATGAAGCTAAAAAGCCAACTCATAATCAGCATCGTCGTCTTTGGCATAGTTTTATTAGTTATCTCTGTGTCGGTTGTTATCAGTAATCAGCAAGTAGCCCAAGTTAGCGGTGATGCCCGAATCAGCACAAAACATTGAGACGGGTGCTAATAACCTTGCCTATCTTTCGAATGATTATTTCCAAAACAAACAGAGCGGTCAATTAACCTTGTGGCAAAACCAGTTCTCTTCCATTTCTAAGGAACTTTCCCAAATAAACCCGTCCAGCTCAAGATTAACAGAACTAACTAATAACGTTCAGAGCGACATGCAACAGTTAGGTACAGTTTTCAATAATTCAGCAGCTTATCTACAGAGTATACCTGCAAATGAAAGTGGAATAGTTCATCCACTTCTAAAAACTTATACCACACGGTTAAATCTGCAAAACCAAGCACTTGCTTTTGACGCTTCTGTACTAACCAAAGCTCTGACTGATCAAGTTGACCAGCTAAGGCAAACAAACAGCCTGCTCATTTTTGTTCTATTAGGCGCATTTTTAGCGTATTTTGTCACTGTTTACTTCATTAGTTACCGACGCACTTTTAGGTCAATAACAAAGCTTCAAGAAGACACAAAAATTATTGGTTCAGGCAATCTTAACTACTCAATTAACACTCATAGCAATGACGAAATTGGCGATTTATCCAGAGCCTTTAACCAGATGACTACTAACCTGAAAACTGTAACCGCATCCAAAGATGATCTAGAAATCGAAATTGGTGAGCGCAAGAAAGCTGAAGAAGCTCTGAGTGAGAGCGAGGCACGACTACGCGCATATGTGACATCGACCTCGGATGTAGTGTATCGAATGAATGCAGATTGGAGTGAGATGCGTCAGTTATGCGGTCAGAATTTTATTGCAGATACAGACGAGCCAGACAGATCGTGGATGAAGAAGTACATTCACCCAGACGACCAACAACACGTCAAGGAAGTCATCAAACGGGCCATTGAGACTAAAGGTATCTTTGAGCTTGAACATAAGGTTATACAGGTAGATGGCAGCTTGGGATGGACATTCTCTCGAGCAATTCCATTGCTAGATAAAGATGGTGAAATAATAGAATGGTTTGGCACCGCAAAAGATGTCACTGAACGGAAAAAAGCTGAAGACGCTCTTGTGAAAGCAGAAGCTCACTATCGTTATCTTTTTGATAACCTTGACGAGGGTTTCGAACTTATTGAAGTAATCCGTAATGAGAAAGGTGACGCTTGTGATTTCCGTTACCTCGAAGTTAACAAAGTCTATGAGAAGCTAACTGGTGTTAAAGCTTCTGAAGTTTTGGGTAAGACCACAAGTGAGGTTTATCCAGGCTCTGAAAACTACTGGCTTGAAGCGTTTGGCAACGTGGAAAGAACTGGCGAGCCTGCAAGTTTTGAAAATTACAGTAAACCGCTCCATAGTTATTTTCAAACATATTCCTTTCCATTCGGCAAGAACCAAGTTGGTGTGCTAATTAGAAACATTACTGAACGCAAAGAATTACAAAACAAACTTGAACAATACGCTATAAACTTAGAGAACCTAGTTGAAGAGAGAACTAAGGCGCTTAAAGATGCTGAGCGTTTAGCCGCGATAGGTGCTACTGCGGGAATGGTCGGTCATGACATACGTAATCCATTGCAAGCTATTACCGGCGATGTTTATTTGGCAAAGACAGAATTGGCTTTAACACCTGAGACTGAAGAAAAAGAAGAATGCAATAGAAAGCCTAACAGAGATTGAAAAAAACATCGATTATATCAACAAGATAGTGGCGGACCTACAAGACTACGCCAGACCTCTTCAACCAATCGCCAAAGAAATAGACTTAGAGAATTTATGTCAAGAAGTTTTCTTAAAAAGCAAGATACCAAACAACATTAAAACTTCCTGTAAAGCTGAAAAAGAAGCAAAAACAGTAATGGCTGATCCCGATTTCCTAAAACGTGTCATCAGCAATTTGGTCCTCAACGCGGTTCAAGCTATGCCAAAGGGCGGCAAACTATCTATCTACGCTTACCGCAAAGAAGGCGGTCTTGTCATTGAGGTCCAAGACACAGGCGAAGGAATACCTGAAGAAGTCAAGAGTAAATTGTTCACGCCCATGTTCACTACCAAATCGAAGGGACAAGGCTTTGGGCTCGCAGTTGTGAAGCGTGTAACTGAATCTATGAATGGGACCGTAACCTTTGAAAGTGAAAAAGGAAAAGGCACAACTTTCACAATACGTTTGCCCCCCCTAGGAGCTAAACGGTAAATGGATCTACAAATAAACGCCTACAAACGAAACGAAAAAACCGTAAACAGCGATTAACGATCCTACCTCTGGCAAAAGTATATCTATTTTTTTGCCCAAAGATCATTTAGTGCGTCCTTAGCCTTTTTTGCGCCCTTTTTCTTGAGAGGGTTACACTTGGTGTGTCTTTATTGATTTTGCGCGCGATCTTATAACCGCTTAATCCCCGCTTGGCAAGCAGTAGACTGGGCCGTTCTTCGTTCTGTTAGGTTCATTGTAAAGTATTTTCCTTGATTGGCATTAAAGCGTTATTATCGCAATTGGGCTAATAATTATTTCAGCGTTCTGCTCCCGAACCTATTCCTTGATTTTAATGCCAAAAAATGAAACAACTAACCAAGAAGGCGCAAACCGAAATGAGAAGACTGTAAACTGCACTGGAGCATCGGTCATCTGTTCTGCCTTTTTGGCGTTCTATAAAAGATGGCGGATAAGCCTCTTAGGATTCGGGGGTTAGCCATGACGGCGGGCATGAGTCTAGCAGCAGACAAACAATATAATCAGACGTTTTCCCGAATTGTTGATGCTTACTGACCGCAAATTCCTTCTTAAATCGTGGATGCTTATTTTTGATAAATGTTTCCGTGAGTTTCCTAATCTTTAAAATTGCTCTATCGTCGTAACCCATGATAACTAACGCTTAACCGTATGGAGGTTACTAATACCAAGAAAAGGATAAGAAGATTGAACGATAGCATAAACAGAGTTCCTTTTACCACGCCTATGTTGGTCTTAAGTAGAGGGCTAATTGATCTTTTGTTACCTTAAGGTTTATTCCGTTTTCAGTGACAGCCTATAACACCTTTTTCTAACGCAGAAATGGCCAATGTGTTTCTTGGAAGATCAAACAACGCGGGCTTTACGCCAAGGATTTGTTCAGTAGCTTCCTTGCTTAATTCGACTTCAAGGTGAGTTATTTTCCACTCTTCAGTATCTATAACAACGTCTTTTACTTTGCCTATGACAAAACCGTTTGCACCATTACCATTTGGTTAACTAATTGATTAAATTTCATCAAAATCTATACCAATCAAAATATTACGGTTTTTTCTTTAAAGTATTTCGGTTGCCAAACACACGCAGACAACAACTACTAACAACACAATATAAATCAAAACAGATCAAAGGCTTAAAAATTTGTATATATACAACTGATCCCAATTTAGGTTTGGAGAAATAAAATGGTGGCAAGATCTAAGGCAATAATTCTATTTGTCTTGATTGCTTTATCATCTTTGCTTTTCTTTGGTAATTTCCAATATCCAAATGTATATCTTGAAAAGATTTTCTTTACGTTTTCAGCTCTGGCTATAATCTACTTCATTTTTGAAATTGTTTTCGAAGAATACGCATCAAAAAAAGTTAAAGACTCAAAGACTAAATATTTTCTTAGAAAGATAATTTCGATATTGAACATTGCAGTATCAATCATTATTTTTGTAGCTATCTGGATAGTGGAAACCCAAAACATTTTGATTGCCTTTGGATTAATTGGAGCTGCCGTTGCCTTTGCTTTACAAGATATTTTTAAAAATTTTATCGGGGGTATAATGATATTCTTAAACGGGATTTCTATCGGGTTGGAGATAGGGTTGAGCTTAATGAAAAATTTGGAGATGTTATTGACATTAGTCTTTTCTATACTACGCTTATGGAGACACGGGAGTGGGTGGCAGGAGACCAGGTGACGGGAAGGTTGACAACTGTTCCAAATGGTTTGGTTCTAAATGGTACAATACAGAATTATACTCGAGATTTCGATTTTATTTGGGATGAAATAACTATTCCAATTACTTATGATAGCGATTGGAAAGAGGCATCTGAAAAAATTCTTGAAATTGTAACTAAAGAAACCGTTGACGTTAGCGAAAAAGCTCAGAAGATTATGGAGAAAATTGAAGGGAAATATTACTTTACTAAAAGGTCGCTTCAACCTGCTATTTTCCTGACTCTGACTGATAACTGGATAACTTTTGGGATTAGATATGTAACTGAAGTCAGGCAAAGAAGAATTCTTCATGATAAATTAAGCAGACTTATTCTCAGTGAAATTGAGAGTTCTCAAAAAATCAAAATTGCATCAACAACTATGAATATTACAGGATTTCCACCAATAAAGTTGGAAAAAGAAAAAGACCAATAAATGATTAAATTCGCGGAATGCATTCGATGCCCTCCGGCTATATCGTAACAAGTGTTTATAGTTTAGGCAATTTAGATACAGGCGCTAAAACTGCTGTTCCATAAAAGGAAGAAATTAGAAGAGATTTTGTTAAGTAGAAGTGTTGCTTAGGACGCTTTCTTCTTTTGTGGTTGACATAAAAGCGAGTATTATCAGAATAATTTGCTGGGAGCGATAATACAGGCTCATTTAAATTTAGTGGTCTTTCATTTGAAGTTTTAGTTGATGGTAAGGTAAAAACAATTCTAATAATTTTTAAGATTCAAACTTCTGGTTGAGTAGCGTATTCCGTTTTCTTTCTCTTATTTATTCTTCCTGCAATAAGGGGAAGCATTAATGACATTATTAAAGTCGCAAGTATGACTAAAGAAAAGCCCGATTCATTTAATGAACCTTCGCTAAAAGCAACCGTTGCTATCACTATGCCGATAGCTCCTCTCCCTCCAAGAATACCTGCCAACTGCCTAG
>CAWAKC010000009.1:0-240726 GCA_963782525.1 Candidatus Bathyarchaeota archaeon | reverse complement strand
ATGTATCTTTGTTCATAAGAATGATGTGTTGCTTTCATGTAGGGTACATGAAGAGTAATTACGTCTGATTAAGCTAAAAGGTCCTCCAGCGCAACATATTCAAACCCTAGGACCTCAGACAGGAGCTTGTTTTGGCGGACGTCATTAGCTATAACGTTCATGCCAAAGCCTTTTGCAATCCTTATGACGTGCAGACCGGGTTGAAGTTCCTATGACGCCTATAGTTTTTCCTTTTCAAATCGAACCCCTCTAACCCCTCTATTGAGAAATTCTGTTCAAAACGTCTAATGCATGCCTTGCACATGTTTCTCGACAAGGACAAAATCAAAGCAAACGTGTGCTCGGCAACAGTGTTCTCTCCGTATGATGGCACATTGCAGATAGTGATCCCCTGTTTCTTACATGTTTCTAAATCGATATGGTCAAAGCCGGTGGATCTTGTTGTTATTAATTTCAAATTTGGAATTTCTCGAATGATTGGCTCGTCTATTTTGGAGTAGATGAAGACTGAAACAGCATCAAAATCTTTTATTTCTGAGGTTTTTTCCAAGTTTAGTTTTTCTTTTGAGAACTTAAGCACGTGACCGTTCAGCTTCTTTTTGAGGTATTCTTCCTCCCAGTCTTCTACTTCATAAAATGCTATTTTCATCTTTTTCACTTACCTAATGTTAACTATATTGCATCTCACTTTCAAGGAAAAGTGCATGTTGTTTTTTTGATATCCATGATAAATGTTTAGGGATGTTGCTGTAATTCGGCAATGCGATTTTGAACCGTTGTAGAAAGTGCTTTCCTCAAATTTTCATCTCGGAACCCTGCCTTAATTTGGTTAATTCTTGTTGCTAGTTCTTCATCGCCAATTGTGTTTTTGAACCATTTTTGAAAGTCTTGACGCTGAAAATGGAATGTAACGGATTGAATGGGTACTGTTTGGAGTTTTTCGGCAAACTCCACAGTACTAATTGCCGTAATTCCTGTGAATTTACCGAGTTCCGTAAAAAAATGAAAGCCATTTTCAAATGTAATAGTATTGAGAAGGTTTAGGTTTTTTTGTTTTTCTATAGGATGCGCTTTAATTGTGGCTGTCTTGGACAAATATTGGCACGACCTGAAATATACAACGATAGGCGGTAGACCTTATAACAAGTTGTGATTGTGAAGACGCAACTACATTTACAAAGTGAATCATAAAAGAGGTAAATAATGCCTATTGTTCTCCTCTCTAAAAACAGCCATGAACAAATTTTCATAGCTAAGCATAATTACTCGCAGTTAACCTTAACTTAGAATGTGTAGTATTCTATTTGCAACGAGAAGATGTTTTTTGAAGAAAACAAAGATTGTATGCACTTTGGGACCCGCCAGCTTTTCAAAGCAAGTTGTTGAAAAAATGTTCCAAGCGGGCATGAATGGCGTTAGGATAAACACCGCTTATGGTAATCTCGCTCAATACAAATCCGTTATAGAAACAGTGCGTGAAGTTTCGGATATCCCAATTATAATTGATGTTAAGGGACCAGAAATTAGAGTCAGGATGTCTAAACGAAAAGTCTTCAGCAAAGGAGAAATTTTAGAAGTAGGCTTCAACGACGAGGAGATTTGTTTTAATCACGATATCTACGACGAAATGGGTGTTGATGACGAAGTGTACATTGACAACGGAAAAATTAGAACACAAGTAATTGAAAAGAAAGATCGAAAACTTCGGCTTCTAACATTGAACAGCGGCTCCTTCGATGATGGAAAGGGCGTTAACATCCCAAATAAACATCTTTCAGTTCCAACCTTCTCCGAGAAAGATCTGGAAATTATAAATTTTGCAAAGAAAATTGATGCCGAATACATTGCCCTTTCATTCACAAGAAACGCACAAGATGTAAAAAACTTGTCCCAGACCAATAGTTTTGGGGGCGGAATAATCGCCAAGATAGAGAACTCTGAGGGTGTTCAAAACGTTGCAGAAATTTTGGAGTTTGCTAGCGGCTTGATGGTTGCAAGGGGGGACTTGGGTGTTGAAATTGAACCTGAAAAAGTGCCTTTGGTCCAGAAATCCCTAATTAAACTGTGCAATCAGAAGGGTAAGCTTGTTGTTACGGCAACAGAGATGCTTGAATCGATGATTAATCAACCTAACCCAACCAGGGCAGAAGTCAGTGATGTTGCAAACGCTATTCTCGATGGGTCAGACACTGTTATGCTTTCTGGAGAAACCGCGATGGGTCAGTATCCTATAGAGACGGTTGAGATGATGACTCGAATAGCCAATGAGACAGAGAAAGCGGTCAGGAGCAAAGTTGAAGATACGTCTTACATCAACATTTCGGACACGATAAGCAGGGCAATCCAAGACATATGTCAATGTATGCCAATTCACAAAGTTATCCCTTTGACGCGGTCAGGATACACAGCCAGAATGATTGCTCGCTTCAAGATTACTCAGCCGATAATTGCTGTCACACATGAAATAAAAGTCAAAAAGCAACTGGAGCTCATATTTGGTGTGTACCCTGTTCTGATAAACTACCGTGAGGAAAAAGATAGATTATTAACAGTTGCAAACCGACTCCGCGAAATGCATCTGGTTGACGACGAAGAGACGGTCTTGTTCACTGAAGGTGTGAGAACCACTATAGAGCATGCAAGCAACTCAATAGAGATACATAAAATAAAAGAATTAAGAGAATTTGCGGCCTCCTCTGTGCTGACAACATTTTGGTGAAAAGGGTTTATGATTTGTAATCTGTTCGTCTTTAGACACGCTGAGACCACTGATAACAGCAACCAAATATTTTCAGGCTGGCGTGACCCAGACTTAACACAGAAAGGACTTTTACAGGCACAAGAGATAGCTCGACAACTAGAACACGAAAAAATTGACTATGCATTTACCTCACATCTATTGAGAGCTAAAAGAACCCTTGAAATTGTCCTTAAACCGCACCTCAAGGTTCCAGTTTTTATAGACGACCGCCTGATTGAGCGTTGTTATGGTACGTTGCAGGGCAAAAGCAAGATTGAGATGCAGCAGAGAGACCTGAGTGGTTTGCCAAAGTTCACCGAGGTTACGATTTTGCGCCTCCAGACGGTGAAAGCCTCAAGATGGTTGAAAGTCGAACTTTGCCCTTTGTTGTGCAACTTGAAGGGTGGCTTCGACAGAATCCTGGTAATGTAGCTATCTCGTGCCATGGCAACTCAATGCGTCCGATTAGAAGAGTCTTTGAACACTTAAGCCTTAAGCAGATGCTTGAGCTTGAGAACCCACAAGACGAAGCAATGCAATATGCTCTTCACATTCACCGCATCAATGTTAACCAAGTTGAGGAAGGCAAACCAGAAACGGATTGGGACAGCGTCATAGTTCCGTCGTTTGTAAAGTTGGCGTCGGACCCACAAAACCCCTTAAAGCATTACTATTAAGTCCAACCAACGATTTCCGCCATCAGCACAATACATGAGTCCCTTTAGGCTTGGCGGCATCTTCCCCGCAAAACCGAAAACTTTCGGCGTTTTTCTCCAAACATTTATTGTACTAAGTAGTGGGTTAAAGCTTTTTCACAATAGATTAATAGTGCTCAAAACATAGAACTATTAAGGCACAATTGAATGCCCAACTTCTGACTAACGCTTAACGTGGATTTCTTCCATTTTAAGAATAGTTTTAGGGCGGTTTAGATACGTGATTAAAAAAGATTATCCAATTAAAGAGCTATTAAGTTTGGCCGATGTTGCTAACTGCGTTAAAGGGCATTTGGAAAGAGCAGGGTCTAGTGTTAAAACCGTGCACAAGTACGGGATTGGCGTTAGTATAAATGCGATAAAAGATAAAGAAAACTTTATGGTTGAAGCTGTGGGAGAAGGCGAAAGTTCTGGTTCCTCACGGGAAAAAGAGATTTTGTGTGCAATAGGTGAGGTAGTGCGAAAGATGAAAAAGCGTGGCAGGGCGATTTCTATGGAATTGCGATACCGAAGAGCTATCTCAAACTTTTGAAGGACTTTGAAGTTGGTGGGATTCAGTTCTTGGATTTCCACCTTTTTGTCGTCGAGAATTTGTGGTCTCTGTATCATCTTGATTCAAAAGCAACAATTGAGCTTGTTCAAGATCTTAAGACAGACAAACCCGAAAGGCTAATAGATTTAGATGTTGATTTCAAGAATTTTGATTATGTGATTTAAATTCGAAATTCTTGTGTTTGCTCATCATTTTGGAAAACTTAAAAAGATAGCAAGCGCTTAAAAAAACAATCCAAAAGGTGTTTTTTACTTGGCTTCTGAGAAAGCAGGAACGGCTACCAAAGATTTGCCATTCGAAGACTATGTTAAGACCGGTCTCTCTTCTAAAGAAGTCGCAAGAAAACTTGAACAATACGGGACCAATGAAATTCCAGAAAAGAAAGTTAGTGCTTTTCGCAAGTTTATGGGTTATTTCTGGGGTCCCATTCCTTGGATGATAGAAATTGCTTCGGTATTATCTATAATCATTCAGCACTATGATGATTTTGCAATTATTTTTATGTTGTTAATTGTGAACGCTGTCGTGGGATTTTGGCAAGAACGCAAAGCAGACAACGCCATTGAACTTTTGAAAAAGCGACTTGCTCCCAAAGCCCGAGTTTTGAGAGACGGTAAGTGGAGTGAGATACCCTCAAAGGAACTTGTCCCAGGAGACATAGTACGGATTCGCTTGGGGGACATTGTCCCTGCTGACGTTAAACTAATGAAAGGTACCTATTTGCTCGCCGATGAATCCGCTTTGACCGGTGAATCCCTGCCAGTAGAAAAACACATTTCTGACATCGCTTATGCGGGAGCTATCATTAGGCAAGGCGAAATGGACGCTTACGTCGTGGCAACAGGCATAAGCAGCTTTTTTGGCAAAACCGCCAAATTAGTTGCAGAAGCCAGAACTGTAAGCCACTTCCAAAAAGCAGTCGTAAGAATAGGAAATTACTTGATCATTCTCGCCGCAATAATGGTTTCAGCAGTTGTTATCGCTGCTCTTTTTCGACATGCCGATCCATTAGCTATTTTGCAGTTTGCATTGGTTTTAGTTGTTGCGTCAATACCTGTAGCGTTGCCCGCCGTTTTGACAGTCACGATGGCAATTGGAGCAATCTCCCTTGCTAAAAAAGAAGCGATCGTAAGCAAGCTGGTTTCAATTGAAGAAATGGCTGGAGTTGACGTATTATGTTCAGACAAGACAGGCACAATAACAAAGAATGAACTTACTGTTGCAGAGGCGCAACCTTTTGGCAAATTCGAAATCGACGATGCCCTATTATATGGGGCGTTGGCTTCCAGAGGAGAAAACCACGATCCGATCGATGACGCAGTAATCGCTAAAGCAAGGTCGATTCACGTAGTCGCCGATGTTATTGGACGATACAGTGTTGTTGATTTTAAGCCGTTTGACCCTGTTTCGAAAAGGACTGAAGCCACGGTGGAGAGCCGTGATGATGGTTGCTTCAAAGTGGCAAAGGGTGCGCCTCAGGTTGTTTTGTCGCTTGTTTCAAACAAGGCAGAAATTGAAGGCCGAGTTAACGAAATTGTAAACACTTTCGCAAGCAAAGGGCATCGCTCATTAGGTGTAATTAAGGGGGACGAAGAAGGCAACTGGCAATACGTTGGTCTTCTTGCAATTTATGACCCTCCCCGCGAAGATTCTGCTGAGACTATAAAGACAGCCCAAAAAATGGGTTTGCGAGTAAAAATGGTTACTGGTGATCATATTGCTATAGCTAAGCAGATTGCTCAAGAAGTTAATCTAGGCACAAACATAATACCTGCTTCTTCTTTCATAGACAAACCCGATAGTGAAGCAAAAGGCATAATTGAGAATGCAGATGGATTTGCTCAAGTTTTTCCTGAGCATAAGTACCGCATTGTTGAGCTTCTCCAAGAAAAAGGACATATTGTAGGCATGACAGGCGATGGAGTTAATGACGCTCCAGCGTTAAAGAAAGCAGATGCGGGGGTTGCCGTGGCCGGAGCGACTGACGCGGCTAAATCTGCGGCAGATGTGGTGCTTACGAAACCTGGTCTTTCTGTTATTATTGATGCGATAAAAGAGAGCCGCAAAATTTTTGAACGTATGACTAATTACGCCATCTACCGCATAGCTGAGACATCTCGAGTGTTAATTTTCCTGACGCTTTCAATTCTCGCCTTCAATTTTTATCCGTTAACGGCTGTTATGATAGTGATTCTTGCATTGCTAAATGACATGCCCATTATGACAATTGCATACGACAATGTGAGGGTGCAAGAGAAACCGGTTCGATGGAATATGCGTGGAGTATTGATTGTGGCTTCTCTGCTTGGAGCAACTGGCGTAGTTTCAAGCTTTGGGCTCTTCCTAATTGGTTTAAACGTATTCCACATGAGCCTAAGTACACTGCAGACGGTGATCTTCTTAAAAATGGCCGTTGCAGGGCATCTGACTATTTATTTGGCGCGCACAGGAGTGAATCACTTTTGGAAACGCCCCCTTCCAGCCAGCGTTCTCTTCTTAACCACAGAGGTGACCCAAGTTATTGGTACATTGTTTGCCGTCTACGGTGTATTTATGAGTCCTATAGGTTGGGGATTTGCCGCCTTCGTCTGGGGATACGCACTGCTTGCCTTCCTGATAACAGACCAGCTAAAGATTCACTTCTTCAGATTAATGGGGCATGAAGAAGCGCTGATCAACGGACGACAACCTTATGTTGACTCATCCAGATTTTCACATACAAAAGTATCTTTCTTCAGAAACTTAAAAAAGCCGTTCAGTGCGAAACAGAAACGGATTGCTGAGCAGAAGTAAACCTAAACCTGTAAAGTCAGCAATAACATTATGACAAGACTGTTTTGGGAAAATGGGTGAATTTTTTAAAGGGCTTTTGCTTCTTTTTCGATTTCTTGAAGCTTTTCAGTGTCTCCTAAAATGATCAGCGTATCGTTTTCTTTAAGTGTGAAATCAGGATCAAAAATGTTGTTTACAACCTTGTCATCGTGTACCACACCGATTACAGCTGCGAACTTTGCGACCTCTTGCAGCCCTTTCCCGATAAGTTTGGACGATCTGAAAATGGAGAATTCTGCTATTTCCTTTGTTCCAATTTTCTCAGAGAAAACCACGCCAACCAGATCCTTGGTAACTGCAGAAAGCGCCAGCAATGGCCAACTGTAACTGAGGCAGGTATAACCATATCGGCGCCCGCATTTTTAGCAGTTTCAGTCAAGCTTTGATTATGAACCACGGTTATTATTCTTATGTCTGGGCGCATTTTTCGTGCGCTAAGAATTATCAACATGTTATCCGCATCTTTCTCGTGAGCAACAATGATAATTGATGCTTTCTCTATCCCTGCAGCCTTCAATGCAACTATTGGCTGAGTTTCATACTCTAGAACTGCAAAAATGTCTTTCTTGATCAACTCATTGTGGATAACTGGGTCTTTAGTTATGATAACGTAATCAAACCCCAAGTCCTCAAGCTTTTCGGTTACATATCTGCCGAGATGGCTGTATCCAAAGACTATAGCGTGTTTTTTCAACCTTTTTATCATCTGCTTCTCTGCTTCATCTTTGGCTAGGTTACCATTAACTATAGTACTTACACTACTTTGCAATATGGATGCGCCTGCGCCTACGGATATTATTATTAAGATAATTAAGAGTACTGATTCCGTTTGATTAATGGTAAAGAAATTGCCGCCGTTGGGAACGAATAGACCTATGGTAGTAATAGTTGAAACCGAGGCAAGAAGGGCATTGATAATTGGAAGATGATCATAATGAGCGAAAATTGCCGCTCCACCGACAAACATTATTGACAGCAGAATAACTTGGCGGTAAATTGCTTTGCTTAAAACTATCGGAGCATAAAGCGCTTGATAAAATGAGAAGCTAAACTTGCGGCTTTGTTTTCTGATTCTCCGTTTTGCAGGTTTACTTGCAAAAATAGCGTCGGTATGGTTCATCAAGAACTGCCTTCTTGTTGTAAACTTCCTGCTGAGATAAAAGTGTGCCGAAATTTGGATTTTCAGGTGACAATTTAGCTTGTATTTATTCAACTTCTTGTTGGATGAAACGGCAACTTCATGCTTTTTCCTTATAACACTTTTTCAATTTATCAAGAATCAAAAAAAGTAAAAGATATTCTGATGGTCACTTCATCTGAACTAAAAGCGTTTGTACAGTTAACTTTTTAACATTCAGTTCACTAGCATTTGTCAAAAAAATCACTAATTAAAATAATTAATGTTAAGCATCATAAAGTTTTATGAGGTACCTTTGATAACCAGAAATTGTTTTTAAGCAGAAAATACTTATTTTAAAGAGGAGCTGTTCCGTTTTGTCAAGGCGTTCTATTTCTAAAACCGAAAAGTCAAAGAATGGGAAATTCCGATGCCAACTAGATGACCAGACATTTAATACAAAAGCCGATCTGGATAGGCATATTCGAATGGTACATGCATCAGAAACGGGTATAGTACAATTTTTTTGAATGAGATTACAAAAAGCTTAGGGATAGATATGATACAATGTCAAAAGTAACAGATTTTGTTCGAAATGCGGGAAAAAAATCGCTGTCTGAAGAAATAATAGAAGCCTATGGCCGCTATCCTGCCAACTTTTGAAATTTCGCAATCAATTCATTATTTATGAACTACAGGAGTAATAATTGTCTAAATTTTTTTGTTTTATAGCCTTTGTGACTACATAAAAACTACTACAGTTACTTTAGCCCTTTCTTTCCAACTTTGTCTGTTATTGCGTTACCAAGCTCATGTCAAGACAAATTTAGTTGATAAACAGACTGTGAAAAACTTGCAATAAGAGCAGCCGTATCAGATGTACCAAGTATCACGTATTCTCCATTATCCAATTGAATTATAAGGTCGGTTGAGTTGCTGGATACAACAAAGGCAGTTCTCCCATTTCCGAGGGTAAATATGCCTATGTTAAAATGATCATAGTTTGTTCCACGCTGCTTTGACAAGGTCAAATTCCCAGAACCAATCTGCCCAACGTAAGCAGAAACTATCTGAATAGACGTAATTTCCATGTTTCCAGCACCGCCAAAGCTTGGGGATTGTATATTCACGTAGCCAGAACCTACTGTAATTGTTGAAGGCGTATTAGTTGCAAAAAACAGCCAAATCCCTCCGGCAATAATCAGTAATCCTATGATCATCAACGCAACAAAAGTACTTCTAATTGTTTTTGCTCGTCTTCCAGTTACGATAGCCAATATTAAAAGTGCGACGCCGGTGCCGACTAGGGCGACCAGCGCAATTAATCCCAAGCTTGATGAAGGCTGAACAGTGAATTGCTCGACAGACATTTTATTTCGTCTCAGTTAATTTTCTATTTTACGCACACTTGCATTTCTATAAAGATATATAATATATACAGCGATCCAGGCAAATCCAAGGACTAATGGAATAATAAACAAGATGTAATCTTGATAGGTTATCAGCAATAAAATGCCTAATGTTACTAGCACAATCAAAGGTCCAAGCAGCAATGCCCATACTCTGCCGCCAATTGAGGTTTCAGAGTTGTCGCCATAAGTCGGCAGTGAAGAATCTGTTCCAAAATGAGACATCCTAAAGTTATGTAGCTCTTTGCAGTGGGGACATTTGAATATTCTTACTGGACCAAGGCGTATAGAGGTAAATGAAGCTCCAGGAATAAACTCGTAATTGAATCTATAATGGCAGTGTGGGCATTCAACAATTGATGTAGTCATTCAGTTGTTTCTCCACCAAAATAGTTCGATGATGAGTAAGTAATAAGCAGTGATTAAGCAATATACGCGTTTTGCCATCCGCGAATAAATTTAAACAATCATCGGTGTTCACTTTTATTCGATGCTTCCTGAAAGTTTAACATCTTCTAGTTTTGACCTTATTTCTATGTTGTAGACTCGCCACACGTCTTCTCGCGTAATTATACCCATTAGCTTCGAGCTTCTGCGTGATTCCACAACTAGAAGGCGTCCGATCTGGTTATTGGTCATTTTATCAAATGCAGTATAAAGAGTATCATCAGGATTCGCTGTTATGATTTCTTTGGTCATTATTGAGCCCACCTTAGTTGTAGCTCTCTGGTCTGGGTGAAGCTGAAGAACATCTGTAAGCGTGACTATACCCACGATTCTGCCGTCATCATCTAAGACGGGCACTCCTTTTATTCCGTTCTTTGACAAGGTCTCAGCGACTTCTGAAACCTTTGAATTGGGGGTAATTGTAATGAGTTTTTTGGTCATTGCATCCTTGATGAAGAGTTTCTGCAGGAGAGTAGTTGAGTATTCACCTCTATGGGCTGGCGATTCAGCTCTTGATGGAACCTGACTTCTATAGATTGTAATCTTTCCAGTGATTACGTATGCGATGGTTGTGGCTATCATTGAAGGAACCAGCAAAGTGAATCCTCCAGTCATCTCGCTAACCATGAGTATGACGGCGACTGGAACCTTACCTACACCTCCAAAAAACGCCATCATCCCCACTATGATAAAAGCCGCTATGACAGGGCCAAAGTTCGGAAAAATCCCGTCTAACAATATCCAAAGCGATGCGCCCAGCAAGCCTCCTATAACCAAGGCTGGTGCAAAGACCCCTCCACTGCCACCTGAACCCACCGTTATTGATGTAGCAACTATTTTGACCACTGCTATTAGCGGAATCAAAATAATTGGAAGTAAGACAAAATTGCCGCTCATCGCAATCTGAAGCCAACCATACCCCATGCCGAGCACTTGTGGAAGAAACATTCCAATAATACCAACTAACAATCCGCCCAAGGCTGGCTTCAAGAACCGCGGTATTTTTAGACGCTGAAAAAGATCCCGTGTACCGTAGAAGCCCTTGACATATACGATGCCTACTAAACCACAAAGTATCCCTAAGACAGCGTAAAAGGGCAGATTAATCGGGTCACTGAAAGCACCAAGATTCAGGTAACCAAAAACGGGTGTCCACCCAGTATACGAAGCGAAAATACTATATCCAACCGTTGAGGCTATGAACGCTGGGAGCAACGCCTCTACCTCAAAGTCTCCCATGTATAGAATCTCAGTGCTTAGAATAGCCCCGCCGAACGGTGCCTTGAAAATAGAACCTATTCCCGCTCCTATTCCGACTGCAACTGCAATTCTTCTATCTTTTAAGCTAAGGTGAAGCTTCCTGCCCAGAAAGGAACCGAAGCCCGCCCCTATCTGCGCTGTTGGACCCTCTCTGCCTGCGCTTCCTCCAGAGCCAATCGTTATAGCTGAAGCCACAAGCTTAACCAAGGGAATTCTAGACCGTATCTCCCCTTTTTTATTGTGAAAAGCATCTATTGCTGCATCAGTCCCGTGACCCTCTGCTTCTGGCGCTAAACCATAAACAAGAATACCGCACAAAAGTCCTCCAACAGTAGTTATCAATGGGATCACATAGACATGAGAAGAGAGTACTCCCAAGCTTCCGCCTTCTCCGACTGGCGAAGGAGGAAAAAAGCCCCCTAAGTCACCTAACAGAAATGTGCTTGAGAGCTTGATTGCTTCATAGAAAAAAATACTTCCCGCTCCGCTGACGGCACCGATTAAAAGAGCTATCGGAACCCATTTTCTCAGATAATCAAACTCGCGAGAAGTTTTCGGAGACTTCACTGTTTTTCCTTCTCCATTACTCACGCATTGTGGGGTTGGATATAAACGGCACGTTGGAGAAATGTCTAAATAATATAAATAAATTGAGAAATTCAGCGATTTCTCGGCTTTTTTTGGCGGTCAATCGGAGTCAACAAATTCTCTCAATTAGGAAGAATGTTTTTTCTTCATATGGTAAAACGGCTACAAAATTGAACCTGGCTTTCATCTTTTGAATTGATCTATGTGTTCTTATTCAAATCGCTCGTACATCAGACATCTATTTCGCATGATCTAAGAGATGTGGTAAGTTTTTTGCTATTTTTTAGATAGCTTTACCTATTTTGGTCTATCTTCACTTAATGGTGGGTTGCTATTATTAGTGTAGAACAACAGCAGTTGCAAAAATTGGTTTGTTGTTGTTCTTCTGCCTTCACTGTTAAAAGAAGAAGAAAGTTGGAAAATTTGCTCTTCTTCTACTTGAGTGAATATCTGTCGTTAAGATTGAATAAAGTTGGTAAACAACAACACTTTCTTTTTGTGGAATTGAGATCTTGTTGTTTTTTGTCCAATAGTTCTGATTGAAAGAAGAAAAAACCAGTTTTTCCCGAAAATTGTCGATTTTTTCTTCCTCTCTTTGAAAGAAGACAAATCTGTATGCAAGTCAATGTCTTCTTCTTTTTGTCGCTCAAGGGTCAAAATAGTTTTTGAAAGAAGAAGAACGCTTTCCCGTAGGACATAACTGTTTTTCTTCTTCTCAAATTAATGTATTTACCCAATTAATTTGGTGCAGGGGTGGGATTTGAACCCACGAACCTCTGAAACATACACACAAACAAAAGGGAAAGCTTAAGAATTTCCAAAGCTCTATGCAAACATATGCTCAAATACAGAGCGATAATTGAAAAGGATGAAGACGGCGTCCTTGTCGCTAAAGTTCCTGACCTGCCTGGTTGTGCTACCGAAGGAAAAACACGGGCGGAACTTATGAAAAATATCAAGGAAGCAATACAGGCTTATATTGAAGCGTTAAAGGAACATGGCGACCCCGTTCCTATTGAAACGGTGCAAGTCAGTGTCTAAATTAATGTCTCTTGACTATGACATCGTTATTAAAGGCTCTCGTGAACATCGGCTACGCCGTCAACAACCAGAAAGGTAGCCACATCGTCATGCGGCTTATTGACCAACAGAAATATGTTTCTTTATTTGGCTGTAGGAAAAACGAGACAATGGTTGTTATCCCTGCCCACAAGCCTCTTGGAAAAGGAATGCTGCGCACTATAATTAGAGAAGTTGACTTATCAGTCGATGAATTCAATAAGCTTCTTTGAAAACTGAATAATGTTATGGTGCAGGGGGTGGGATTTGAACCCACGAACCTCTGAAGGATAGGCTCCTGAAGCATGCGCGCAGTACATTAAAGTACAGCTCTACGCCTTTGACCATGCTCGGCGACCCCTGCACAAATCGGCTTCTCGTTAGTTAAATTGCCTTTAGTGATAAATACATTACCGCGGCGCGGTAATCCAGGCTCGGTTGATTAAAATTAAAAATAGCCTGAACAAAAACTATGTCTCAACATCTGTTTGTTGAGTTATCAGCTGTTTTACCTTGTGTTCAATTTCATCTCGGATTTCTCTGACTTTTTCTATGGGTTTTCCCTTTGGGTCTTCCAGCGTCCAGTCGATTGTGGGTTTAAAGAAGGGTCCTGGGCAGACTCCTTGGTCGTTACATCCCATGGTGACTATCAAATCTGAGTCCATTGCAATCTTTGCCGATATCAGCTTTGGCTTGTTCATTGAAATGTCGATGCCTTTTTCTTTCATAACCTCAATTACAACTGCGTTTACTTTGTCTGCTGGTTTATTGCCAGCGCTGGAAACGATAAACTTGTCTTCTCCATATTTCTTGGCAAATGCTTCAGCCATCTGACTTCTGCCAGCGTTCTCAACACAGACAAACAAGACTTTCTTCATGGGTAATCTCTTCATTTTATTTTTTGATACCGAATATTAGTTTTTTCTTCGTCTAACTGCAATCATCGCTACAACAATAATTACGATAGCAACGACGATTGCAATTGCGTAAATAATCTCGAAGGGCATTGATGAGGAAGGCGGTAAGGAGCCAAAAGCATACACGTTATGATCCCAAGATCCGACGTAGACAATACCGTCTGCAACCGCTGGAGACGAGTTAACATGGCCCTGAGTCGCGTAGGTCCATATTGCAGCCCCAGATGTAGCGTTAAGGCAGTAAACATTGTTATCCCAACCGCCGACGTAGACGTAGTTCCCTGCAATGGCGGGGGATGAATTAACGCCGCCCTGAGTTGGGTAATTCCAAATTTTTGCTCCAGTTGACTCGTCGAGGCAATAAACGTTTGAGGCAACGTAGTTTTGGTTTGCATCTACAACCAAGGACCCCGCATAAACGTGTCCGTTGGCTACTGCTGGGGAAGAATCAACCCACCCATCGGTTGTGGAGTTCCAAATCAAACTGCCGTTGGAGGCATCAAGACAATAGACTTTGTTGTCTTCTGAACCTATGTAGACATGGTTATTGTCAACTGCAGGAGAAGATTGAACTATGCCGCCAGTGGTATAATTCCATATACTTTCGCCAGTTGAAGCATTTAAGCAGTAAACGTTATGGTCTGTTGATCCTACATAAACATGCCCGCCAACAACCGCTGGAGAGGACTCCACAAGTCCGCCAGTAGAATAATTCCATATTTTAGAACCAGTTAACGCGTCAAAACAGTAAATGTTGCCATCCCAAGAACCAACATACACAGAGCTGCCCGCCACTGCTGGACACGATTCCACAGTAGCGCCCGTTGTGTAATTCCATACTTTGTCGCCTGTGTCAGCATTCAGACAATACACGTTACGGTCATAACCTCCAAAATAGATGTAACCATCATTAAAGGCAACCGAAGAACCTATTGCTTCTTCGCCGCGTCCTATGGCGTGAACTGGGTAGTTCCATATTTGATGACCGCTTACTGCGTCAAGACAATAAACGCTTCCATCATCAGAGGGTATATAGACGCGGCCATTGACGATGGCTGGAGAAGCCCAAATTACGCTTTTAGTGGTATAGTTCCATAGTAGAGCGGCGGAGGTTGCCGTAGGTGTGCTAGTTGAATAACCGGTATGTGCGAGGTCATGGTGGAACATGGACCAGTTATCAGTTGAAGAAGCTGTGCTGATGAATGTTTCTGTCGATGTAGCGTAAGCTGAAGCTAGAAGTAATACCGTTAAAATGATCAAAGCTAATTTGGATTTCATGGTTAACTTACCTTAAAAGTTGTATTGCTTGCTATCATATATGTATATGCAAATATTGATATGAACAATGTGACCCTTATATCTCAAATCAGATTTTTATCTAAAGGGACAGGGCTTGTTTTGGTTACCCCTGGGTTGCCTTGAATTTGCGTATTAGATATACTTTGATTGGATCGTTGATCAGGAAGGTTGTTAGCAACGAATAGCCAAGGATTGCAAGCACAGGCAAATAGCCAAGCGGTGCAAGCTCTAAGATGCCTAAGACCGAAATAGCAATCACAAACAAAACTTCAGCTAAAACCGTTACGCTCAAAAACCTACTAGGCCTTGACTCCCAGAAATGATTTCGCTCGCGAACAATCATAAGAGTGAACACGCCTGCAAGATTCAAGTAAGCAAACCCGAAAGTATAGATTTTCTCTACATTGCTAATCAGCCCAAAATATGATAAAGCAGGCACAGCAAAGATTGCGCTTTCAACAGTCATAAGCATACCTAGTGATCCACTGACTCCGAACAGTCGACGCATGTCAAATGTGTCAGGCTTTAAAGAAGAGCGCACGTTATCTGTTGATATGGACATTGAGACAAAGTCGCCTAAGAAAAGCAGCAGCACTGTGCCCGTTATCGAAAGCATTAACGAATGCGTAAGAAACAGCATTACAACAATGAACCCTGCGATGTGCAGTTTTCGGGCAACCATCATCAATGCCCAGCTATAAATTCTCTGATAAATAGTCCTTGATGTCTTTATCATGGATATTATGCCGCCGAGTCCTTCAACCGTTAGAACTGCACTTGCGGAATCTTTAGCGATGTCTGTTGCGTTCTTCACTGCGATACCAACTTCGGCCTGTCCCAATGCTGGAGCGTCATTCACGCCGTCGCCGGTCATTCCGACAATGTGCCCAATCCGTTGGAGCGTCTTGACTATGATGAATTTATCTTCGGGGTAAATCTGGGCGATGCCATGACTATCTTCGATTACTGAGTCGATAGGTGTTGCTTTGGTTTCAGCGTCCTGAATCTTTGACATGGTAGTGATGTTTTTGCCTAATCCTATTTGCTGGGCTATGTTTTTGGCAATCGGAAGCGAATCGCCCGTAAGCATTTTCACTTCTACTCCTAATCCACGAATTTGCTCCAGTATCTCATTGGAATCTTCTCTTATTCTATCGGCGATGCCTCCCAGGCCAACAAACTCCAGCTTACTTCTCTCTACGCCTTTAGCAACAGCTATTACTCTTAGCCCCTTTTCAGAAAGCGTCTCAGCAAGCTTGAGCATGTCTTTTGCTTTTTCTTCTGCAACGTTGCAGGCAGCGCATATTGTGTCAAATGAACCTTTTCCAACGAAGAATTTTTCGCCAGCTCTACTGATTGTGGCCTCTGTCATTCTAGTTTTAGGGTCAAAGGGCACGAATTCTGTCTGTGAATAAATGGCTAACGGCAGGTGCGCTTCTGCTGCAGCCGTTAGGAATGCTATGTCGATTGGATCTTGGTTGGCCTCTTTTGATGCAAGTGCTCCGTAAAGTAAAACGTCGCTTTCACTAAACCCATTTAGTGGCACTTCCTCTTCAACGAACAGTTTATTCAGTGTAATTGTGCCCGTTTTATCAGCGCATAATACATCCATAGTTGCGGCATCTTCGCTTGCACTGAGTCTTGTAACTAGGACACCCTGTTTTGCAAGAACTGCTGCGCCTAGTGCCATGTTTATGGTGAACATGGTGGGCATCGCAACAGGAACGGACGCTATGAGTAACACGCCCGCAAGCGGCAACAATACTGCGAGGTCGAACCCTGTCAATACGGCATATACAAAGACGATTAGGAGCGATGCGAGGACTATTATGGCCAGTTGACGTGCTACTTTTACTGTGACTTCTTCCATGTGGAGTTTTGGTTTGGCAAGTTCAAGCAGGGAAATGGTTTTTCCAAAATAGGTTTTTGTTCCAGTAGCTTCTACTATTCCTGTTGCTTCGCCACGTTTTACGGCTGATCCTGAGTATGCTACTTCTTTAGGTAACTTATCCACGATTCCTGATTCACCAGTGAGCACCGACTGGTCTAAACCAAGCGAACCATCGATGATCTTTATATCGGCTGGCAAGAGATCGCCGATTCTTACTCTAACGAGGTCTCCTGGGACAAGTTCTCTAGCTGGGATACTGGACCATTTTCTATCTCTTTTAACTCGACTTTGGATTCGTAGTCTTTGCTTTAGTTTAGCCATCGCTGCTTTTGCTCTGCCTTCACGCCACAAAGACATTCCTGCGTTGAAGAAAAGAAGAAAGATTATGACAAGTGCCTGTGGATACTTGCCTAATATCAAAGTGACGATGGCTGTGGCTTCAAGCATCCAGGGCACAATGCCCCAGAAACGTTTTCCCAATCTCACCCAAAAGCTTACTTTCTTCTCAGGAACCTCATTATACCCATAGAATGCTAACCTTTTTTGAACTTCCTGGTTTTCTAGTCCAGTTTCCCAGTTCGTTTCTTGGGGTTCTTTTTTTGCTTCTTTTTTCATCTTTTTCACTTTTGGCTGGTTCAAGTTTTTAGAGCGATAAATATTGTGAATAAAAAGGGATTAACTGCAAAAGACTAACACTCCGGCATTAGGTTTTTGCTTTTTTTAGTTCGTCGATTGTTTTTTGGGTTTCTTGTTCTGACGGATGGGAGATAGCGCCAGCTGGACAGATATCCTCGCAACCCCTACAGAAAACAACACATCTGTCTGGGTTTACTGTAGTTCTTTTTTCGCCCGCTACCTCTTCAAACTTGAAAGTGCCCATATGGCAGAAGTCAACGCATTTTCCACAGGCAATACATTTTTCGTAGTCTATTTTGGGGTCCCAAGGTATTTTGTCTCGGGGGATTCCTTCGTATGTTTCTTCAGACATTTAAATCACCTTTAATTTATGTTGTCCAAAACGAGTAAACTTCTAGGTTTGGGAATTGACCTTTCAGGTATGCTTTGACTTCGGCTTCGTCTAGGTTGGGGATGCCGTTTTTGTCTTTGTGGAGGGGAATTTTTGTTTCTCGGAGGGTGTCGCCTTTGGGGAAGTCGTAGAAGATGTAGTAGCGTTTGTCATGGAGCATTATTATTTTGAGGGTGCTAAGTTCTTTGTTTTTTGAAAAGCCGTTTTGTTCGAGGATGAATACGATTGAGCTGGGGTTTTTTTCTGTGACTGTGTGTTTGAATTGTTGCCAGTTTCGGATGTGGACGTAATCTTCGGTCAATTTTGTCACTCGTGTTTGGGCGGCGTTATATGAACAATCATTAATGTAAATATTTAAATATTGTTATATACTTTCTTTTTGGCTATGAACCAACTAACAACCACACAAATACGATTCAAAGCACAAGTCTTTCACGCCCTCTCCGACGCCCACCGACTCGAAATCCTCGAATTCCTCCGCGACGGAGAAAAATGCGTCTGCGAAATCGTACCACACCTCAGCCTCATCCAACCCGTCGTCTCCCGTCACCTAAAAATCCTCAAAGACGTAGGAGCAATCAAATGCCGAAAAGACGGAACCAAAAGAATGTACTCCATCAATGACTCACGAATCTACAATACCACCGATGCCTTGTCACCTGAACTCGTCTCCATCCTGAAGAAGGAAGTTGTGGAACAGATGAGTTGCGGTCCAACCGAATAGGAATAGCGGAAACAGGTTTCGGATTAGATGGCTGCTTGTGAAGAAAATGAAACTAAATCGTTGGGTTGGATAAGCAAACTCCTTGCCCTCTGGATATTCATCGCCATAATTATTGGTTTGGCACTGGGTAAGTATCTCCCGCAGTTCAGCAGCACACTGTCGATAGGCATCCCAATCGGCTTATTCTTCATGATTTACCCCGCCATGACCAAAATCGAAATCAGCGAACTCAAAAAAGCCGTAAAAAGCCCCAAACAAACCGGCATAATTGTCTTCTTCAATTACGCCGTAAACCCGTTTCTGTTGTTTGCTTTAGGTTACGTATTCTTTGAAGTAATTTTCCCGTACTTTGGCTTGATTGATCCACTGACTGCCCGGTACCTCTGGACAGGGTTGATTCTTCTTGGGGTTGCACCTTGCATTGCCATGGTGCTGGTTTGGACTGACTTATGCAAGGGCAACGGTCCATTAGGTATAGTGCTTATGGCATGGAACAGCATAATCCAAATAATCACAACGCCACTGTTCATTGCCCTGCTTGTTGGTACCTACGTTTCAATCGACATCAGCCTTATTGGAGAAAGCATCCTCCTCTACCTTGGCTTACCCCTGCTCTTAGGAGCTATAACCCGCCGCGAAGTCATCAAACGCAAATCCCAGCAGTGGTTCCAGAAAAAACTCATACCCTACTTCGACTCGCTTCAACTGTTAGCGTTGCTTGCCACGATGGTTGTGATGTTTGCGTTGCGGGGCGGCGTCATCTTAGATAATCCCTCGCTTGTTTGGCAGATGGCAATTCCAGTCGTCCTATTTTTCTTCTTGCTCTTCAACCTCGTCTACTTTACCACTCGGCGTTTTGGGTATAACTATGAAGACTCCGCTACGATGGCGTTTCACAGCACAGGAAGAAACTTTGAGTTGGCGATTGCAATCGCGTTGACTGCGTTTGCTTCGATGCCTATGGTGGCGGTTTCAACGGTTGTAGGTCCTCTCATTGAAATTCCAGTCATGCTGACGCTTGTTCATCTTGCGTTAAGACGAAGAAACCGCATAAAAGGCGAAAAAGCAAAGTCCGCAACTTCGCAAAGATTACCCTGAAAACCCTTACATTTTAGGGTAAACTCTTATGTGGCGAAGCGGCTCTATTATTCTGACGATAAAAATGAAGCCTCAACCGCCCAACCCTGAACATAAACGGATGAAACGCGAGAAAAAAACCATAGCGTATATGGTAGACATCTACTGCAGAGGCCACCACGAAACCCACGGCGAATTATGCGTTGAATGCAAACAATTCCAAGACTACGCGTACATGCGCCTTGACAAATGTCCTTTCCAAGACAAAAAAACTACTTGCGGAAAATGTGTTATTCACTGCTACAAACCTGATATGAAACTGCAGGTTAGGAAGGTTATGCGTTACTCGGGTCCACGACTTCTCATTCATCATCCAAGTTTAGCGTTGCATCATGCTTGGGATGCACGGCGCAAACCCCCGATACTCGACAAGGCAACTTAGAGCGAGGTGCTGTCTTGAAAGTTTTCGTTATCTACGATTCAAAATATGGCAACACGAAGCTTGTGGCTATGAAAATCGTTGAGGGGTTAAATCAAGCAGGTGGATTCGATGTGGCGGTTGAATACGTCAAAGATGTTGACTCTCAAAAGCTGGTTGGTTACGATGTGTTGGTGATTGGGGCGCCAAATCATATGGGAAGGCCCTCATGGACTATGCGAAAATTTGTGGATTCCCTCTCCAACAACCGTTTGGATGCTAAGTGGGTTGCTGTTTTCGACACTTATTTTCAGAGAGACCGTTATTTCCAGAAGGCAATGAAAAAACTCGAACGCCAAATAAATGAGCGTTTGCCCAGTTCGGTGTTGATAATGCCTGGTCTTTCCGTGCGGGTTAAGGGTGTAAATGGACCTGTTGTGGACGGGGAACTCGCTAAAGCAATAGAGTTTGGGCAGAGAATCGCAGCCGAATTAAAAGACAAGAAAGCAACTGAGTTGTAACCTGAAAAGTTCAGAAATTCACAATCCAAATATATAAAAAGGAGCTATAGAAAAAAATCGCAGCTAAGCCTAACGCATTTATTTTATGTGGGTTTTAGGTAGCTAAAGGTTTAAGTGCAACATACATGTTATTTGTGCCAAAGGTGTAAAATATGCCAACTCACGGTTCACTTTCAAAAGCCGGAAAAGTCCGCTCTCAAACGCCAAAAATCACTGCTCAAGAAAGAACATCTCCGAGCCCAAAAACTAGGACTCGACGAAATTATGAGAAGCGTGTGATTCTACAGCGCAAAGCCGGTCAAAACTGGGTCTAAACAAGCTTAATTAATTTTTGTGTTAGTTTAGTTTATTTATTGGCAGTCCAACCTTTGTTTGGTACTTTCCCCTTGACTAACGAAGTTGCCCTCAAAGAAATAATTGCAACGCTACTTTCTATGCAGTCTCCTACACATGAGGATGTTAACCGCTTAAAAATCAAGGTAGCAGCGAAGTACCATTTAGACGCTGTCCCAGCCAATGCCGATTTAATTGCTGCTTTGACCCCGCTGGAATCAAAGAAGCTCTTACCAATAATTAGAAGAAAAAATACCCGCGCCATCAGCGGCGTAACAGTTATCGCCGTCATGACGAAACCTTATCCTTGTCCGCAGCCAGAACCCTGCGCTTACTGCCCAGGAGGACCAACAAAGGGCTCTCCGCAAAGCTACACTGGCTACGAACCCGCTGCATTGCGTGGAAGCCAGAACAGCTTCGCCCCCTATGATCAAGTTAAAAGCCGCATTCGCCAGCTCACTGCTATCGGTCACAAAGTTGATAAAGTTGAGTTAATCGTTATGGGCGGAACCTTCCCAGCTACACCCATGGAATACCAAACCTGGTTTATCGAGCGCTGCCTAGATGCAATAACCGACAAGAACTCCGCGAATTTGGAAGAGGCAAAGATGAACGCGGAACTCAGCAAGACGCGTAACGTCGGCATAACCGTTGAAACTCGCCCTGACTGGGCAAAACAACCCCACATCGACGCCATGCTTGGAATGGGTGTCACGCGTGTGGAACTTGGTGTGCAGAACCCTGACGACGAAATCTACCGGCTTGTCGGAAGAACCCACACCGTTGCAGATGTGGTTGAGGCAACGCGAATTGCGAAAGACGCTGGGCTAAAAATCGTTTATCACTTAATGCCCGGCATGCCTGGATCTAATCATGAAAAAGATATCGTTGCGTTCAAACGAGTTTTTTCCAATCCAGATTTTAAACCTGACATGATAAAAATTTACCCCTGCCTTGCCATTGCTGGCACAAAAGCCTACGAATGGTACCAAAAAGGTACCTTTGAACCTTATACAACTGAACAAGCCGCCAACGTAATTGCTGAAATCAAAAAAAACATCCCAAACTGGGTACGAGTGATGCGTGTGCAACGAGACATCCCGGCACGACTGATTTTAGCAGGCGTAAAAAAGAGCGATGTTCGAGAGCTCGTTCAAACCAAACTAAAAGCGCAGGGCAGCCAATGCCAATGCATCCGCTGCCGAGAAGTTGGGCATCGCCTAGCAGTTGACCATATGAAACCTGACTTGGAAAAAATCAAAATCTTAACCCAACACTACGTCGCATCTGAAGGTCAAGAATATTTCATTTCCGCAGAAGACCCAGAAAACAACATATTATTGGGTTACTTGCGTATGCGTGTTCCATCGGCAAAAGCTCACAGGCCCGAAATCACTGTCGTGCCTTCAGCGATTGTGCGGGAACTCCACGTTTACGGACAACTCGTTCCCGTCGGAAAACACACCCAGGGTGCTTGGCAGCACAAGGGCTATGGACAAATCCTGCTAAAAGAAGCAGAGCGCATAGCAAGCGAAGAGCTCGGTTTGAAAAAGCTTTTAGTTATCAGTGCGTTAGGAACAAGAAGGTATTACATGCGTTTTGGGTACGAGCGTGATGGAGTTTACGTTTCAAAGAGGCTACAAAGTTGAGTGAACTTGAAGATTCAGGCTATAAGGGCGAAGCGTTGCGTTTGCTAAGACAAGCTGACTGCAACGTCGGAGACATCCTCAAAGTTACAAGTAAAGGAAAAACCTACGAGGGCATATTGATTCCCCGTTCAGGCGAAGGCACAGCAATTATCATCAAGATGAAGAGCGGCTACAACATCGGCATCCAAGCCGCCACCGACGTGAAAGTCGAAAAAATCGGCAAAGGAAACAAACCAACATTTGCGTCGCCGCCAATCCCAAAACAGAACCCAGAACTGCCCCATGTCGTCATCATGAGTACAGGCGGAACTATCGCAAGCCGAGTAGACTACCGCACAGGAGCTGTGCGCTCAGCAATTTCAGCCAGCGACCTCTACGGAGTAGTCCCAGAACTCGCTGACGTCGCCCAAGTTGACACAGAAATCGTTTACAGTATTTACAGCGAAAACCTCACCCAGAAAAACTGGTGCGAACTCGCCCAAAAAGTTGCCGAACGCATCGAACAAGGCGTCGACGGCATAGTAATAGCACACGGCACAGACACGATGGCTTACACGTCAGCCGCGTTGAGCTTTGCTTTGCAGAATTTGCCTGTCCCAGTTATCGTTGTAGGTGCACAGCGTTCGTCTGACCGCCCCAGCAGCGACGCAGCCACAAACCTTATTGGCGCAGTTAAAGCCGCTGGAGAAGCACCGTTCGCCGAAGTAGGCTTAGCCATGCATGAAACCATCTCAGATATCGCGATCATCGTGCACAGGGGCGCCAAAGTTCGCAAGTGCCACACCAGCCGCCGAGACACCTTCAAATCCATCAACGGCTTCCCCATCGCCAAAGTCAAAAACTTGCAAGTCACCATGGAAACTGACCAGTACCAGCGCCGAGACCCCAAGAAAAAACTCGTATTAAAGCCAAATTTCAGCGACAAAGTGGCGCTCGTCAAGTTCTATCCTGGAATTGACCCAGAAATCATCGACTTTTATGTTGAAAAAGGCTTCAAAGGAATTTTGCTCGAAGGGTCAGGTTTAGGACATGTCAGCAAATTCTGCTTTGACGCAATCAAGAATGCGGTGGCGAAGGGCGTGGTAGTTGCGTTGGCTTCCCAATGCATATGGGGACGCGTAAACATGAACGTCTACGACACAGGACGCGACCTCTTATCGTTCGGCGTCGTGCCACTTGATGACATGTTCCCCGAAACAGGACTCGTTAAACTAATGTGGGCTCTCGGCCAAACCAGTGACCCCAAAGAAGCCATCAAGCTACTGAAAACTAACATTGCAGGCGAATATTTGCCGCGAACGCTTCCGCAAGACAAAATCTTTGAAGGAGCACAATAAAATGACCATCGACTATGCAAAAGTCGGCTTGAAAGTTGGATTAGAAATCCATCAGCAACTCAACGTCAAAAGCAAACTCTTCTGCAGTTGCCCACCTGAACTCTTCAAAGAAGACCCCGAAATCACATTCCTACGTCGACTCAGGCCAACCCAAAGCGAACTTGGACAGATTGACCCAGCGGCTTTTTTTGAGTTCCAGAAAGGCGTGAAAATTCTCTATGAAGCTAACCGGAAAAGTAGCTGTCTTGTTGAGATGGATGAGGAGCCGCCGCATCCTATCAATTTAGAAGCGGTTGAAGTGGTTTTGACGGCTTCGCTTATGATGAACATGCAGCCTGTCGACGAAGTCCATGTGATGAGAAAAACGGTTATTGACGGCTCAAATACCACAGGTTTCCAGCGCACCTGCATTATAGCTTTGGATGGTTGGATTAAGGTCGGCGAAAAAATCATCCCCATGCAAGCTGTTAGCCTCGAAGAAGATGCCGCACGAAAAACAGGAACTCAAGATGAAGGCAAAACCATCCGCTACCGCATCGATCGCTTAGGAATCCCGCTCATAGAAGTTGCGACTGCACCCGTGATTTATTCGCCGAGCGAAGCTCAGGAAGTTGCGTTCGCCATCGGCAGAATTCTCCGTGACACAGGAAAAGTAATGCGGGGCTTGGGTACGATTCGTCAGGACCTCAACGTGTCTTTGCCAAATGGTGCGTTGATTGAGATCAAAGGTGTTCAGGAACTTGAGTTGATTTCTACTGTCGTCGAATATGAGGTTCAGCGTCAGCTTGGATTAATCGAGATTAAAGAGGAGCTTGCTAAACGCGGTATTAAACCAGAATCGCTTAAAATGGAATTCATCGATGTTACAGCCATCTTCAAAGACACTAAAAGCAAAGTTATCCGCAAAGCAGTCGACAAAAACTATAAAGTCTTAGCTGTCAAACTTTCAGGTTTCGCAGGCTTAACTGGGCGTGAATTGATGCCAAATTTCCGTTTAGGCTCAGAGCTGTCTGACCGCGCTAAATTCTGGGGCAGAGTCGGCGGAATATTCCACACTGACGAAACACTCTCCAACTATGGAATCACGTTTGTAGAAGTCGAAGCTGTGCAGAAAACAATCGGAGCCACAGAAACCGACGCAGTGGTGTTTGTTGCCGATATAACAGAAAACACCCAAGACGCCCTCAAAGCAGTTGTGGAACGGGCGCAAGAAGCCTGTACTGGCATCCCTGCGGAAACCCGAACCGCCAAAGACGACGGAACCACACGATATATGCGCCCACGTCCAGGCGCCGCAAGAATGTACCCCGAAACCGACATTCCTGCCCAAACGATAACGGAACAGATCATAGCAAAGGTGAGTTCGCATCTGCCCGAACCTGCCGACAAAAAGCTTACGCGCCTCATAAAACAGTACGGATTAAACGAAAAATTAGCCAAACAACTCATAGACTCCGAATACATACTCCTCTTTGAAGAAACCGCCAAAACTAGCGGAGTCGCAGCTTCCACCGTTGCAGCATTCCTCACCGAAACAGTCAAAGCACTCAAACGAGAAGGCATTCAAACCGAAAACGTGACAGATGACCGTATCAGCGCAATCTTCAAATCCGTGGGCTCAGGAGAACTCGCCAAAGAAGCATTAGCTGAATTGTTCAGTTGGCTATCTAAGAATGAAGATAAAACCGTGCAAGATGCAATAGCAGCCTTGGGTTTGAAAATGTTTACTGAAGCTGACTTATCGCCAATCATCGACCGCATAATCGCCGCCAACAAATCACAAATCGAAAAATTAGGCAAGAACGTTCAGGGCATGCTTATGGGTGCGGCAATGAAAGAGGTCCGGGGAAAAGCCAATCCCGAATTGGTAAGTAAACTTTTGCGGGAACGGCTAAAATAGCTTTTTTCATGTTAAAAGAAGATATTAGCCACAAATCCTAAATTGATACTTAGAGTATAGCATGTAAACGAGGATAGCTTATGAAACGCATCGAAGCACACATTAAAACCCAGTTCGGCGAAGTCGTCATCGAAGGCGAAAACCCCCAAGACATTATGAACATGCTTGAAAGTATTCCAGAGAACTTTGTGGAGAAACTCTCAGATTTTGTCTCCAACCGCTTAACGTCGTCAGGAGCCCAACTAAAAGGCATCATCGAACCCACAACCGAAGGCCCCGTTATTGTAACACGTGAAAACCTCACACACTATGAAGCCGTCGGCTTAGTGCTGTACGCTTCAGAAGAGAGAAGAAACACCGCTGCGCAAGTCCAGAAACTCTTGGAATCCAGCGGCATAAAAAGCATGGTGCCTGCACGCCTCAACGAAATGACCAAACACGGCCAAGTCTTCAAACCCGACCCAAACAAACCAGAATTCAAACTGACAATTCAAGGGGAGAAATGGGTTGAGGATGATGTTCTCTCCAAGCTTAGGGGCAAGATGAGTGAGCGTTAAACCCGAAAAAATCCAAGTTCAAATAAAGTACAAAGGTGTTGAGCAGCAGTTTTCCGCTGACCCACAAGAAGCATGGTTACTCTTAAACGACTTCTTTAATGATATGATTCCTTCTTTTGCGATTGCACAAAAACTCTGGCTGAACGTGGATATTACGCAGCTTGCTAACGACCTTAACGGTATCGTGGCTTTTTCTGGGGACGGCGTAAGTTTGTTGGTGCCCACGAACAAGTTGACAGATAATGAGACTTTGTTGGTTTGGTTTGCAGGCTATTATTTGGGGCATAAGCTTGGTTTAGCTAATTGTGATTCTTTGTCAAAGGAAGAGTTGCAGACTAAATTGGGGAAAAGCGGCAAAATAACCAGTACTAGACTGGGCGAATTTGTCAAATCCGATTTTGCGGCTAAGACGGCTGACGAGCGATTTAGAATAACGGCGTTTGGTATGGTTCAGTTCCAAAAAGAAGTTCTTCCAAAAATCAAATCAAAAATGAGCGCTAAAATTTAGCGTTATACTACTTTGGATAAGGCTTATTACCTAGTTGCCCTAATTTTTTATGAGGAGTTTTAATGAATTTCGCAATTGCAATGGCTTTTATCTACTCTATCTTGAGCAGTTTAGGGCTTGGTGGGTTAGACCTCACTTTCCTTATCGTACTGGTAATAATTGGTTTGATAATCATCGTTCTTATCAAAATATTCCTTGTACTCATCCCCGCAATTCTAGCAGCCATCGTTGTCTATTTCCTCACGGGCGATTTGTTCTGGACAGGTATAGCTTTTCTCGTCGTTGCAGCGTTGTCGATATTGACTAAGTTGTAGTTTCGCAAATTTCCACTTCCTTTTTTTAAGTTACTTACTTAGTTACCCTTTTTCAAGATTCAAAAAGGACAAGTTTTATGGCTATTTCTCTCAAATAAAGCCTTCTCCACCTTTTTTATCCATTTTTTGTTTATTTATCGTTTGAGCGTTTTCATAAGACTTTTATATTTGGTATGGAGTTCTTGCATATTAACAAGAATAGACAGGGACCCAAAAATGACGATGATGGAACCAAGTAAAAAACCACTAAACGTTCTCATTAAACAATTGCATGGCAATATCGAAGTTGTTCTGAAAAACGGCTATGAATACAAGGGAAAAATGATAAAATGCGATGGCCACATGAACATTCTCTTGGAAGGCGCCACAGAATTCAAAGAAGACCAATTAATGACTAACTATGGAAACGTGTTGCTAAGGGGAAACAACATACTCTACATAGTTATGGATCCCAACAAGCACTAAAACGTAAAGCTTCGGGCTTTTCCGGTAACATACTTGCAGGCTGTTTCTGCAGCTAAATCTACGCTAAACTTGCGGCTGAAAAAAGTCAGCACATTTTTAATATCTCTATCCAGCAGTTCCGCCGCGTTAGCATGATCGGTTTTAACTGCTTGAGGCCAATCAATGATAAGAATGTGACCGTCTGGCTTTAGAATGATGTTGTAGTCGCTGATGTCGGCGTGAATAAGGTGGGCTTTAAGGTAAGCTTTTCTGAGGTTGCGCAATATTTCTTTTAGAACTTTCTCTGGATTTCCTATGTCTTTGTACTTTGAAAGTTGGGCGCCCTCAATCATTCCCATAGCAACGACATGGCGATTTTGGCTGATAGGCTCTGGAACAGAAACACCGTTATCATACGCCAACATCATGGCTTGGAACTCTTTTTCCGCTGCGACATGCGATTGAAAAAGCCATGTGGAGTGTTCTCGTGTGTACCCTCTTGTGCGTCTTGTTTGCCTAAAACTTATCCTGCCCAATCGATGAAATTTGACGGCTATGCGTTTACCATCTGCGTTTAATGCGTCATAGACGTCTGCTTCTTTTCCAACTCCTAAAGATTGCCCAAACGATTCAATTATCCCTGCTTTAACAAGTGCATTTATGGCGAGGCAGTCGTATCCTGCGTAATTTAGGGTGTGTCCGTTGTATGTTTCTTTTGTTCGATACGTCAAGCCCAACTTGTTTAGTTTGCCCAAAGTGAAGTTTATACGGTCCATAGGCAATTTGGAATATCTCTGGATTTGTTCTTTGGGGACAAATTCATGTTTGCTCATACCTGCCTCGATAATGTTGAGGATTCGGAAGTCTTCAATTTCCAGTTCTTTGAATACGCGGACGGCTACTTCAGCGCTTGACATATAATTGTTAAATAGGCATTTTTTAGCTATTAAAACTAGGTCTTATTTTAATGGACTTTTTTTGAGTGGAACTTATATGTGAGAAGTGGTTTTTAATGGGCTATATGCCAAAACCGTTCACCCATGAATTATTATTGATTACTAAGCGATTGGTTTTGAAATATGTCAGTAGATCAAGGAAACGTCTCGAAGATACTTTCGGTCCTTTCGCATCCGTTGCGAAGGGAAATATTACTGGACCTTAGCGATAACGGCGAGTCATCTTTTACTGACTTGCTAAATCTGCTGAAGGTGGATACTGGAAAGCTTAGCTTTCACCTCCGAGCGCTGTCACCGTTCATAGAGCAAACATCCAGTGGCAAATACAAATTAAGCAGAGCAGGCGAAAGTGCAGTCCGAGTTATTCACGATGTTGAAGGTTGGGCTGAAGTCGCTGATGTCCAAGGTAAGGCAAGTACACTTCCGCTTGCATCTTTCAGAAACCGAGCTATTGCATTCTTATTTGATTTTGCATTAATTTTTGCAATTACGGCGGCAATCACATTCTTACCAGACATCCTTTCGATTTCTACTCCCGGTTTCTTAAGTAACAGAATAAGCGCATTATTGTTCATTACCATTGGGCTTCTTTGGCTCTACTCCACTTTACTTGAAGGATTCAACGGTCAAAGCATAGGCAAACGTGTCATAGGTTTAAAGGTGGTCAGAACCGACGGCAAAAAAATGTCCTACGACCATGCTGCTGTACGGAACTTTGGCAAAGTATTGCCGTTGCTGCCTTTTGACTTGCTTATAGGTTGGCGTATTAAAAATACCGCATTCATGAGGTACTTTGACAAGTTCGCAGGAACGACAGTTATTGATTTGCGGTCTCAACTTCGTAAACCTAAATCGGATTCAAAAGCGCCTTCAGAAGCAGTGCCGCAAGTTTAACTCGAAAATCACATTTTGAAATAAAGAAAGAGAAATAAACTCGGCAAACACCATCTTTCTGTTTATAAAGGTGGTTTATGTGTCAGCAAAAACTCAAGTTAACATCAACTCAGCTTACCGGCTTCTTCACCCCATGCACACCGTTCTGGTTTCCTGCATTGGAAAAGCCAACAAACCCAATGTAACCACGGTCGCTTGGGCGATGCCGACCTCAATCAACCCCCCGCTCCTCGCCATCAGCCTTGCACCCACCCGCCACAGCCACACCCTAATCGAAGAATCAGGTGAATTCACGGTAAACATCCCAACAATGGAAATCCTCCAAGCAGTTTATTCATGCGGCTCCTTAACAGGCAGAAGCTTTGAGAAATTCAAAAAAGCCAACCTTACCCAACTGCCCGGCAAAAAAATTAAGGCGCCAGCAATCCGCGAATGTATCGCTCATTTAGAGTGTGAAGTGGACGGACAATTCACTACAGGCGACCACACCATTTTCGTCGGCAAAATCCTTGAAGCATATGCAGACATAGGTGTCTTTTCCGAAGCCGGCTACGACCTCAAAAAAGCCCGCTTGCTCTACCATGCTGGCGGCAACAACTTTGCACTCCTGGACCCCAAGCTTTACAAATCCTAACAGAAAAACACAAGATATAAAGCGTTAATCCAATCTTAAGCTTGTCTATGACAAATAAAAAGAAGAAAAAATACCAGATAACACAAAAAACGATACCGCGAGAAACCACCGTAACATTCAAAGAAATTTCCGAATAAACATTTATCTCCAAATAATATTTTTGTAGGCTGCGTTGAGGGGTTTTGGCTAATAAAATGTTGTTTTTCTGTATTGGGCAGGCGAAGGGTCAGCTAGAGACTCTGCTTTGTTTTTCCGTGCTTTATAAGGTATGTTAGTGCGCTTACGAGGAACGCTATTACACTTGCGGCAACAACTATGCTCACTGGCAGAAGCAAATTAGCTAGAAAATATCCCTGTTGGAGTTGAAGTTACAGACTCAAAGGCTGAACCGTTCGGAATGGTTATTGTTTGTGTTTCGCTCCATGCACTTCTGCCTGTTTCGTTGAAGATGCTGAAGTTTGGGTTTCTCCAGCAGTTGAGGCTTGTCCCTGCGATTTGCGTGTAGAAACCGTTGACGGCTCGGACTTGAAAATCTAATTGGCTTTCGTTAGCTATTCCGTCGAGCCAGATGCTCCAGCCGCCTGGGTCGGGGTTGTTGTTGCCGAGCCCAAATTTCACTGTTGTTCCGTTATTTTGTGGCGCAAGGTTTCCGGAGATGATTGCATCTGCCCAATCTTGCGTATACCCCTTTACGTGGATATTGTAGTATAATTTTACGATGCTGTCATTAACGACAGCGTAGAATGAATATGACGTGGTGTTTTTGATGACGACGTCAACGAATCTTACTTCTATGTGAAAAGTGCCTGATTCATTCACAACGTCGTGGGTGTCAACTTCAAGTTTAAGGGTGAACTCTGGAACCGAGGGGATAGTTTGAGTAGATACAGGTTTAACCAAAATCAACCCCGACGCAAACAAAACAAAAATGAGTAGCAAAGCAACTTGTGTTCGCATGTCCTATTACAGGTTAAGTGCGGATAAAAGCTTGTTTGTAAAGAAAAACAAATTATAGCTCAAGAATTTTTGTCTAAAGTTTGTCAAGGTTTCATTACTGATTAGCTTTTATTGCTGTAGCAGTTTAGGCTATGGTATTGAATCCAATAAGGTGTTTACGGTTCTGGTTGTTTTTCTTTTAGCAGCTTCTTCTATGTTGCTTATTCACTCTGCATTGGCTTTGGGGGCTAAACCTTCTGTGCCAGAATTTACCGTGGAATACGTCGACCACTCCTACGATATACCCCCGACCTACGCAAAAGACGCCTACACTGGACAAACCATCATCACCAGCGGCGGCAGCCATGTCGATAATCGAACAATCGATGTTACGATTCAGATCCGGCTGTTTACACCATATTTGGATGCCAACAACAACACTGTCGGTCTATACTACAGCGTTCGTTCTAAGAGGCACTTTGATGATTGGACAAGCAGTAGCGTTCACGTAACGAGTGGTGTACCAGCATCCACTACTTCCGCTTCGACGGTGGTGTCTATCGACTTTAGCTATTGGGGTGTTCAGCAGGGTGGTCAAATCGATTTTCAGTTAGCGGCTGTTTCAGGTTATCCCGCGTCGGATTCAGCTTATTGTGGCTCAGTTCATTTCAACAAAGTTGATCAAAGCGACTGGAGTAACGTACAGACATAACCATTGGCAACGCCATCACCACAACCCCCACTCAAGCGCCTAAAACAGGGTCAACTCCAACATTTGCGCCATATCCAACAGCAACTATATCACCTCAACAAACTCCCACGGCAACCCCAAGCCAGCCCAACATATTCACTAATGTGCTTTTTGGTTCTAACTTGGAGCAAACTGCCTTAATCGCTATGGCTGTTGTTATTGCCATTTTGGCGGCTGCTTTAGTTGTTGTGGTTTGGCGAAAAATGGTTGTACACTAAATTTGGTTGCTTGATGCTTTATCATATGAGTCAATAATTTGAAATTTTATTTCTTAACAATTGAATAGAAAATTTATTATATAAATTAAAGAAATCTTCTTTTCCTATATTCTGATTGATTTAATATACTTCTTGTTCGATAGTAACCACTAACGGATGGGCGTTCACCTATCCGAAAAAAATACAAAAGGAAAGAAAAAGAAATGAATATATCAAAAAATAAAAAAATAAAAACCGCAATTTCAATGATTCTAATACTATCTATGATTGCTTCAATAGCATATGTTAGCGCAGACGTTGTTAACGTGAATGGTAAGACTTTAGTCATAAGCAAAATTCACACTTGGCTCTATGTTGGTACTAGCGCTGGAGGAGGAGGCGTCGCTAATGTCGGTGTCGGCCAACAGATGATGATTACCGCATGGACCAAAGACATGCCACCGGACGTCGGTGAAACTGCACATCTAATTACAACTCCTAATGGTAGAGCCGGATGGGATGCCGTAACAATTACCATCACAAAGCCTGACAATACATCAGAAACCCTGCCCATGGGCTATAGTGACCCTGTCGGCAACGATTATATGAGCTACACACCTGACCAAGTCGGCAAATACTACATTCAAGCACACTTCCCCGAAACTTGGAAAAACAGCACTAACCCCACAGAGGCACATGAAGCAGGCTATCCAAATCTTGCAGCCACACTATACAGCGCAGCTGACAGCCCAATAGACACGTTCACTGTAACCAGTGAACCACAACCAATGTTCCCTGAGTCACCTGTTCCAAACGACTACTGGACGCGCCCAATAACGAGTGCCAGTAGACAATGGTACGTACTCACGGGTAACAAGCTTGGAGGTGCCTCAGGCGTATGGCCACTAGGCAGCTCCGGAGGCAACGTGGGTAACTTTGCTTACGGTGATTCACCACCATTGAGTGCTCACATTCTATGGAGCAAGCCTTATGCAGTCGGCGGTATCATGGATCAACGCACTGGAGACGAAACTTTCGAAACCACACACTACCAAGGTGTTTCCTTCACAGCTAGTATTATAATGGACGGAAAAATCTATTTCACCCCACGCATGACTACACACTTGAGCCAAGGCCTACAAGTTCTTGACCTGTACACAGGCGAGACACTTTACCAAAACTATTCTGACAGCGTACCCAATATGGCTTCAATCTACAACTACAACTCACCAAACCAAATGGGCGGCTTTGACTACCTATGGAAGACTTACAGCCCGCCAAGCGCTGGAGGAGGATTCTCCCTGGCAAGTTTGTTCGGAGGCGCAAGTGCACCAATCACGCTACCTGAGCTCATCCAAGTAGCGAATGCAACGGAAGACGCAAACATGAACATGCATTTACTTGGCTCTGACTACACGATAAACACTACAAAGACACCAGTGACCACTGGTACTATTTGGGAAATGTTTGATGGCTGGACAAGAAACCCCATCTGCTACATAGCTAACGTGACACAAACAACTAGAACACCTGACGGCCGCACCGTAACAACTGGAGCAACTGGCACAAATGTCTATGGACAAGACGGAAGCATACTTTACTACAACATTGTCAACCTTGGAACAGCATCAAATCCACAAAACTACTTGCAAGTTTGGAATTCTTCTGCAGGAACAATGGTTTGCAGTCTGGATGGAACAGGATACTGGCAATGGAGACCTCAAGGAGGCAACTTCGGCGCATCTGACAACTATTTCGGTACAGCTTCAGCTCTACCAACCATGGGCGGCAATCAAGCCTGGATAGTACATAATGGCACCACCTTCTACTCGCAGAACTTCTCAATCCCAAGCCTAGCCGGTCCAAGCCCCTCAGTTGAAAACGGCACAATCCAATGTATACGCCAAGATGACTTTATGATCGTTGGAACTCAAGGATGGAACGACGGAACAACTATAACAAAAGGATGGATGATGGGCATCGGTCTGAACGCATCCAACAGAGGTCAAAAGTTATGGGAAATGACATACACACCACCATTCGCAGACCCAGCACTAAACGTCTCTAAACCAGCCATGTTCTCAGGAGGAATGGGCTTAGCAGGCGTCTACCCAGAAGACAACGTCCTAGTATGGACTGACCCACAGACATGTCAAAGATGGGTCTACGATCTAACCAGCGGCCAACTACTCTGGACAAGCCCGCCAGAAGCTCAATATGAATACTATGGCATAAGCCAAGTCGTTTACAACCACGAACTCCTCGGCTACGGCAGCTACACCGGACAAATTATCGCGTACGATATCCGAACAGGAACACAACTATGGAACTACACCTCAACAAACCAAGGCTTTGAATCTCCCTACGGCAACTACCCCATGACCATCGATGCAGTCGCTAATGGAGTGATCTACACAACCACAAGTGAACACCACAACATTCAACCAATGTACCGTGGAGAAAACTTACGCTGCATCAACGCCACAACCGGACAAGAAATATTTAAGATCTTAGCTTTCGGTAGAGGAGTTTCGATTGCAGACGGTATTCTAGTCCACGGCGACAACTTTGACAACATGATTTACGCTTATGGCAAAGGTCCAAGTGCCACAACACTTACCTCGTCACAGGACATTGCACTTCTTGGAGGCAAGGTAATGATAAAAGGCACAGTCACAGACCAAACCACTTCGGGCAGACACAACACCAACGACGACTTAGACTTTACACTCCAAGGAACCCCAGCAATATCCGACCAAAGCATGAGCGCTTGGATGGAATACAAATACAAGCAACAAGCAAAGCCAACAAACGCAACCGGTGTCCCAGTAGAATTAACCGCTATTGATCCAAACGGCAACTTTGTCACTTTAGGAACAGCTACTAGCGACGTGAATGGCAACTACGCTCTTCCATACACACCAGAAGTTCCAGGCATGTACCAAATTTTCGCCAACTTCAAAGGCACTAACTCCTACGGACCATCATCAGCAACAGCATACATAGACGTAAGCGACGTAGCAGTTACTCCAACCGTTGCACCAACGTCAATAGCAACATCAGCAGCAGACACATACTTCATCCCAGCAATTGCAGCTCTGTTCATCATGGGCATCATAGCCTTTGTGCTATTAGCCCTGATGATAAGAAAGAAAGCATAAGCAAACTAAACAAAAACAACAACCCCTTTCTTCTTTTTTTAAATTTAATTTAATAATTCTGCCATATACCAAAATTAAAGTCAATGTGGACTGTTTAACCTTAAAATAATTGGAATTCAGCGTTTTAACGAGCGCTTTTGGTTAGTTTGAGCTCAGCCGTACGGGAAAGGTTTATTTCACCGCAGGGCACTATGATGTGAAATTGCAGGCGGACACCATAGTCCGTTGGGATGTGGTCCTTCGGGACTGAACCGTAAGCAAACAACACATAGGAGAAAAAATTTAGATGGCATATAAATACATAGCAGAAGAATGGGCTCAACCCGAAAAAAGCTTCGTTGAAGAACTTATGCGCCAACGCTTAGTGCAGTGGCGTAAACAACCAACAACCCTGCGTATCGAGCATCCAACAAGACTCGACCGCGCGAGAAAACTCGGCTACAAAGCCAAACAGGGCTTCGTAGTTGCCCGAACAAAAGTCCGTAGAGGCAATTTAAGAAAACTACGTCCACGATCCGGACGACGACCCAAACGCATGGGTGTCGCCAAATTTAAACCAGGAAAAAGCATCCGACTTATAGCAGAAGAACGAACCGCCAAAAAATTCCCCAACCTAGAAGTCCTCAACAGCTACTGGGTAGGCGAAGACGGAAAACACAAATGGTTCGAAGTTATCCTCGTAGACCCCAACGCACCAACCATAAAGACTGACAAAGACGTCAGCTGGATAACAGAACCCCAACACGCAAGCCGTGTCTTCCGCAGCATGACCAGCGCAGGTAAAAACGTGAGGGGACTCCATCACCGCGGCAGAGGTTCCGAGAAAGCTCGTCCAAGCCGAAGGATTGGTAACACACGCAGACACGGTGACTACCAAAAGAAGGGAGGAAAATAGTAAATGCACCACCTAAAAATCATCATCACTAAACAAAACGGCCGACAAAGCGTCGGTCAAGGCTTTAGCCCAAATGAACTCAAAGAAGCCGGCGTAAACATGCAGCAAGCCAAACAAATTGGCCTGCGTGTTGACGTTAAACGCAAATCTACGCACCAAGAAAACGTTGACTGTGTAAAAGCACACGCTAAAGCAACACCAAAAGTCGCAAAGCCTAAGCCAGTGTTCAAACAAAAAAAGCTAAAAGCTTAAACACACAACACACAACCGGTAACCAATGTCTTCTAAACCGCCAATAGCCTACATAGACATACGAGTCTTCGCACACGCAACTGAAGATCCAACTAAAGTCCAAAAAGCCGTACAAAACCTATTGCCAGAAGAGCTGGCACAAACCCTTGTTTTCGAAAAAACCAACTGCACAGGACATCACGGAAACCCTATAATCCTTTTTACTGCTAAGCTAACAGACAAAAAACTTCTTCCAAAAGCAATGGAAAAATTTGGCGCTGAACTAGGCGTTTTGGATAAAGAAGAGTTGCAGCAAAACCTGAAACTTCATGTTGAAAAAGGTAACTTGTACCTGCGTTTCGATAAGCAATCAGCGTTTTTGGGTGCCCTCAAGTTTTCTCAAACTGATCCTATTCACCTAAAAATTCATTTCAAAAATAAGACTGCACAGCAGATTGAGGAGTTTTCTAAGCAGATTGGGTTGCTGCCATGACCCGATCCTTCATTGATCTGCATTTACGCGTAAACTCCAAAGACCAACCTGCAACACAGCGACTAATCACCAAGGCAGCGCAGATGGGCTACCGTACTATCAGCATTCCATTCACTAACGACGTGCATAAAACTGAAGTTGCAGCGCTCAAAGCCGCATGCACTCAAGCAGGCATAGACTTCGCTTTACGTGCAGATTTTAAGCCCCGAACCCAAGAAGACCTAACGCGTTTTCTCCGCAAATTCAGAAGAAGCTTTGAAGTCATATGTGTAGTTTGCGACAGCAAAGAGGTTGCACGTCAAGCCGCCAAAGATCGGCGCGTGGATCTTTTAAATTTTCCAAGCCTCGATTACCATAAACGGTTTTTTGACCGCGCCGAAGCAGAACTTGCAAGTTGCAGTTTAGCCGCGTTAGAAGTAGACATCAAACCTCTACTGGTTATGGAGGGTCCAACGCGGGTCAGGTTGCTTTCATGTTTGCGGCGGGAAGTAGCCATCGCTCTTGAATTTCATGTGCCTGTTGTGGTTTCCAGCGGTGTTGGCGAAGAGGTTTTGATGCGGTTGCCGAGAGATCTGGCAAGTTTAGGTTACTTGTTTGGGCTGAATGAATCGGAGGCTTTGGACGCAGTTTCAATAAATCCAGCCGCGATTGTTCTACGTAATCGGGAGAAACTCAGTTCAAGGTTTATTGCACCAGGCATTAGTGTTGTTAAAGAGGGCAAACCAATATGAAACGTGTTAAACGTCGCTATCTAGCCCTGCAACTAGAATCTGAAACCTTACCCAGTGAGCGGGAGTTCATGGACGCGGTTTGGGCTTCATTAACCAAATTGTATGGAGAAGTTGGTGCAAGTTTAGCAGGTTTGGCGCTGATTAATTTTGACGGAAAACGCAGGATTTTTGTGATTCGCACTTCGCTTGCGTCGTTGCTGATGGTGAGAGCTTCGTTGGTTGTGATGACGGTGGTGGCTGGTAAGGCTGCTTCAGTTCATGTGTTGGCTGTTTCGGGTACTCTTAAGGCGTTATACGCGAATGTCGCCTAACTTTATTTTTGAATGTAAAGGTTTTATTTACTTTAAGACAATACATTTTGAAGTTAAGTAATGTATTGGCTTGGACAAACTTACAAAAATAGTGCAGAAACGTTTATCAATTGCACGTAAGCGTTAATTAGCATTACCAAAACGCGTTTAAGAAACGCAAAACCAGACAAGAGAGCATTAAAAATGGACATAAAAGACTTCTATTTCAAACTCAAGCCCCTGAAAACCGAACCCATCATAGACGATACTACCCTCCGCGATGGTATCCAAATGCCGGGCTTAGCAGCTGGACCCAAGGACTCAGCAAAAATAGCCCAGTTGCTCAACGAAGTAGGAGTTGAACGCATCGAACTCTTCCACTATCAAGAACCAGACAAAAAAGCATGCAAACTAATCGGGGAATTAAACCTTGATTTGCGAGTTGCAGGCTGGTGCCGCGCCGTCAAAGAAGATATCGACAGCGCAGTAGCATGCGGACTCAAAGAAGTCGGCATCTCACACCCCGTTTCAGACATCCATTTTAAAGCTAAATGGCCAGAAAAAACCCGCGAACAAATCTTAGCGAATGTCGGTGATGTAACTGAATATGCAGCCAAAACATGCGGCCTTAGAACTTTTGTTCACGGCGAAGATAGCACCCGAGCGGACTGGGACTTTGAAAGAGCCTTCATTAACGCCATTGCTGATGCAGGAGCAGAGTGTTACCGCGTATGCGATACTGTTGGCATCGGCTTGTCAGATCCTGAAGCTCCCTTACCTCATGGTATCCCAGCTAAAGTATTAGCCATCAAGGAGGAAACACGCATCAGCGCCATCGAAATTCACGCCCACGACGACTTCGGCAATGCCGTTGAAAACACAATGGCAGCCATTAAAGCAGCTTCGGGCGTTTGGGACAAAGTCTACGCAAGCACAACTTACCTAGGCATTGGCGAGCGTGCAGGCAATGCCGAAACTGAAAAAGTCCTCTTAAACCTCTACCTACACTATGGAGTCAACAAGTACAAGGGCAAAACGGAGAAACTTAAGTCAACCGCCGACTACATCGGAGAAGCAACAGGTTACATCGTACCGCCAAACAAGGCAATCGTCGGCGACTACGGCTTCGCCCATGAATCAGGCATACATACACACGGAGTCCTAAACGACCCCTGGACATATGAACCCTATCCGCCTGAACTAGTAGGCAACACGCGTCGTTTAACCATAGGCAAACAATCCGGCAAAGGCATAATTAAACACAAAATTACTGAGCTATCAGGAAACGTTCCAGACGATCAAACCGTTGCTGCAGTTGTGGATACAGTTAAAGACATGTATGCTAATGGTCGCAGAGCTTCGCTTAAAGAGGAAGAGTTCAAGAAAATCCTTCGTGTACTTAGAATTCTGCCTGAAAGCAACGACTGCCGCTAAAATGGCAAAAAGAAACTTGCTTTTATTATTCTTTTTTCATTGAGAAGCTAATCGAGGTTGGTTAAAACTTAAATACAATTTCTCGTCTTCTCCCTCAAGAGAGCGGATAACTTGAGCCTAGCCGTAGAAGCAATTTCATTAACTAAACAGTTTGGACAAGTCAAAGCCCTTGACGGTGTAAGTTTTAACATTAAACATGGCGAAATCTACGGTTTAATTGGTCCAAATGGTGCAGGAAAAACCACTACTCTGCGAACGGTTTGCACATTAATCAAGCCCACAACCGGTACAATTAAGATTTTTGGGCAAGATGCAACCGATCATCCTGAAAAAACACGACAAATTATCAGTTATTTGCCTGAGGAATCGGGTGCTTATCCAAACCTCACAGGCATAGAATACCTAACGTTCATGGCTAAACTTCAAAGCACCCGTGAAACAAATCTCAAAGCTACCATAGCAGAAGCCACCGAGATCTGTGGGCTCGGCGATCGGTTAAAAGACAAAGCCAAAACTTACAGCAAAGGCATGAAACGGCGCTTGCTTGTGGCACGTGCGCTAATGACGCATCCAAAGTTGGCTGTGCTTGATGAACCTGCAAGTGGCTTGGATGTTTTGTATGCTTATCATATTCGTGAAATTGTTAAACGCTATGTGAAGGAACACGGCGTTACAGTGTTGCTTAGTAGTCACAACATGCTGGAAGTTGAATATCTCTGTGACCGAGTGGCGCTGGTGCATAAGGGCAAGTTGGTTGTGGAAGGCGAACCTAAAGTGCTCAAAACGAAATATAACAGCGAAAACTTGGAAGAAGTTTTTGCGAAGGTGGTTGGCTTTGCTTAAAGGCTTCACAACAATACTTGTCAAAGAACTAAAAGAGCTCACGCGTGACCCCAAAATCTTAATCGGCATGATAGTTTTGCCGCTTATCATGTTTCCCGTTCTTGGTTTAGTTATGGGTTATGCAGTGCAGACAGCTCAGATTGAAGCGCAAAGAGCAACAATACTTGTAGTTGACAATGATAATGACAACTGGAGCCAAATATTCGTCGGTTACCTAAACAACACCATGAATGTCAAAGTCATCAACAACACATCTCCTCAAAACGTAATCGACCAAGGCTTACTAGCGCACTATAACAGCAGCACCTTTGTGGTTATCCCAGCTGGTTTTAGCGATAACATTACAAGGCATAACCTTGGGGCATGGAACGTTACAGGCACCGTTAACACTTACGGAATCTTCAACGGTGGCGGCGGCATTTTCAGCGGAGTCAGCGGCTCAACTGTCAACGCAGTCGTTGGCGGATTTAACCGTGCAGTCGCTCCCGACGTGGTTTCTGTTTCTGAATCCAGCGTTATCAAGGGGCAAATTACCGACGGCGTAAGCGTCAGTGTTTTGTCAAGTTTAATGGTGACACAATCAATTGCTTTACCAATCACTATTATGATTATGTTGACTTACGCCATGCAAATCGCCGCCACAAGTGTGGCTATGGAGAAAGAGGAAAAAACCCTTGAAACTCTATTGACGACTCCTGTGGATAGGTTTGCGATTTTGATGGGCAAAGTCTCCAGCACCATCATCGTGGCAGGGGTCGCCGCAATCACCGTTCTAATCGGCTACAATTACATGATGAGTTCACTAACGGTGAACATTGCCGGCGGCGCAGGAGGAGGCGTTGACTTAATCGCTTTAGGTTTGGTTCCATCAGCTGGTGGCTACATGTTGCTGGGCATAAGCCTGTTCTTCACTTTGCTGTCGGCTTTGGCGTTGGCGGTTGTGATGTCAGCTTTCAGCGAAAACGTTCGTGGCGCTCAAGCCTTAGTTGGATACATTTACCCCTTGATTTTCTTGCCCTCAATGGCGCTGATTTACCTTGACGTGAACTCGCTGCCACTGGCGCTTAAAGCAGTCTTCTATGCAATTCCATACAGTCACCCAATCCTTGCCTCAAAAGCCGTGGTAACGGGCGATTATGGAACTGTTGTTTTTGGAATTGTTTATGTTGCCCTCTTCACTATTGGCATTATGTACGTTGCTTCGCGGTTGTTTGCAACTGAGAAGATTCTAACGATGAAATTCAAGTTGGGAAAGGGAAAAGCAAAACCGACCGAATGAGCTAGACGTTAGTCGCGATTTTTTTTCTATACTCCCTTTTGCATATACTCAAACTCCGAAAAGCACCTATGAACATCTCTATATTTTGAGAACTCAATTCAGCCTAATCTGTGAAGGTCAAAACAAAGATTCGTCTTGGGTTTGAGCCGAATGTGGTTTCATCTGAAATGTGGGTAAAGTTTCCTGATGCATAGAGTTGCTCGAAAACTTGCTGCGGTGTTAGCGTGGTGTTGTAGTATGGGAAGGTTCCGCCTTGTTCGTAGGTGAAGATGTATTTTACGTTGTTCTGTTTGCATTGGCTGATTAGTTCAGTGATGTTGAAGTTGGGTGTGTAGGTGTCTGTGGGGAGGAGTGGGTATTGGTAGGTTTGGATTTGGGTGTTTCCGTTTTTAGTGAGGTAGAATCGTACCATGTCTTGGCTGAAAAAGTTGAAGGGGCACAGCACCATGATTGTTTGGTTGTTCTGTATGTGGTTCATAGCGTATAGGGTTGCGGGTTCAATTTGGATTTGGATATTGTAGTATGAGGTTATTGTGTAGGCGTCGTTTATGCTGTAAGCCATCGCTCCCGCAACCAAAATGATAAACAAGCCAGCTGCAAGCTTCGCCGATTTCTTTTTGTCAATCTTAACTCTTTGTTTCCATGCAGCGTCAACTTTGCCATAGAGAAAGAGAATGAAGACTGCAGCTGAAATAGCCAAAACGGAGAACAATGGCAGCACATAACGCCATTCTTTGTTGGTTATGAATGTAAAAAAGACAAACACACTTGCAAACGTTATGATAGTGAACGAATCGCCTTTATTGTGGCGCCATACGAGAAAGCCCAAACCCGCCAAACCCAAAGCGTAGATGAAGATGGAGATGGGATGGAAGTTGTTGTAGGGCCAAACTATGTCTATTAGGTAGAAGATTGGTGAAGGGTAACGGTCGCTGTAAACTGATTTTTCTGGGTTGCCAACTTGCAGGGCGTAGAGCCATTGGCTGAAGATTTTTGATGCGTACACTTGGTAAGCTATGACTATCCATGGAACAACCACTAGCACAGCCGTAACAATAGCAAGTGTAAACTGTGAGAACGCCCGCTTCAATTGTCCACGAACCAAAAACAGCAAGGTAGCGACCATTATTACTCCAGCCACAACCGCTTGGTACTTAGTTAAAAACCCTAAGCCAACCGCTAAACCAGAGAAAACCAGATACTTGTCTTGTTTGTTTTGGAGCCAACGGAAAAAGAAGAGAAGCGCCAATGTAACAAAGAACAGAAGCATGGTTTCGAGTAGCGCCAGTCGGCTGAGCCAAAAGTATCCTGGCATAATTCCCAAAAGAACAGCTGCGAGGAGGGCGGTTTTTCCATTGTACATGCTGTAAGTGAGTTCAAACACTGCCCAGAGCGACAACACCGAGAACACTGCAGAAACCAACCGCGCAGAAAACAGGCTTGCTCCGAATGCTTGGAAAGAAACAGCCGTTGCCAAGTCGAAGAGTGGGGGGTAGAAGGCATTGGAAACATAATTGCCGAAATGTCCCGCGTTTAGGGTCAAGGCGCCGTTTAGGTGGGTTACTTCGTCCCATTGCATCGGCAAATTCGTTAAGTTCAAAAGCAAGACGACGAGGTATGCGATGGCAAAAACCAGAAAAGTCACTTGCCACTTGTTTAAGGCTTCCTTAACTTTGCCTCCACGTGGTGAACTTGGCGGGTCAATCATGTTCTCAGCTGATTAAAATTGAATTCTCACTATTGTATGTAGGGGATATAAAACCTTCCAGCCACTCATTCAAACACGGAGCAATACCGGCTTAGAAACGCTAAAATGACCCGCGCTCTTCTTGTTTTGTATGCCTTATAATGAACTACGAAAAGATTACTTGCTTGACCGCTGGGTCGTCATCGCCACCGAACGCAGCCGCCGTCCCACTGACCTTAGCAAGCCCAAAGCCGAAACAGCCAAAACAGATACCTGCCCGATGTGCATGGGCAACGAAAACATGACACCTCCTGCAGTTATGCTCTACACAAAAGAGAACGGCGAAGTAAAACGGAGCCAAGACCCTCTGACTGGTGAGCGCCCAAAAAATTGGCTGGTCCGCGTCATTCCAAACTTGTACCCTGCTTTCAGCCTACCCAAACAACCTGCAGACACAGCAAAAATCGTCAAAAGCGATTATCTATGGGATGCAGTTGGCCACCATGAGGTAATTATTGAGTCTCCTAATCACGGTGAGGACCCGGCGGACGCAGAATTACCTCAGTTGGAACTAGTAATAAAAGCTTACGTCGACAGGTTCAGAGAGCTTAGTGCAAAGTCCTATGTCAAGTACGTTTCGATTTTTCGTAATCAAGGCTTGGAAGCAGGCGCATCGCTGTCTCATGCGCACAGCCAAATAATCGCGACTCCCATGGTTCCCACGACAGTCCGAGAGGAGCAGAAAGCCAGCCAACCCTTTTACGAGGACCATGGCAAATGCATCTTCTGTGATATCATCGAGGGCGAAGCGCAGGGTCCACGGTTGGTTTCTGAAGACAGCGATTTTGTGGTTTTGGCGCCCTACGCAAGTATTAATCCGATGGAGTTTTGGATACTGCCCAAAAAACATGCAGCTAACATTTTAAACCTGACAGCACCCGAAATCAGTGCATTCGCAAAAACTCTCAAAGCCAGTCTCAAAGCCCTAAAAACCCTCGTTAACGATCCACCATACAATTACGGGATCCACCTATCCCTAAACCCCGAAGCCCAAGACAGCTACCACTGGCACCTAGAAGTCTACCCCAAACTGGCAACTTGGGCAGGATTCGAGAAAAGCACTGGATGCTACATTAACACGGTTACGCCAGAAACCGCTGCAGAAACCCTTAGAAACGCACTAAAACACTAAGCTCCAAAAACCATATATCTAAAAATAGTCTAGCCTTGAGTTGGGTAAAATGCGCAAATGAAAAAAACCCTCGCCCTCACCCTAATCCTGATAACCCTTATGACTTTAGGAATAGCCTTCATCCAGCCCATTAACGCCCAATATCAAGGCAATATCACAATAAACGCTGATTTCAGCATAAATCCCTCAACGGCACCAATACAAAAAAAGAGCACTATTTTCTATTTAACCAGTGACATTGTTGGAAGCATTACGGTAAATGCAAACAGTATTGTTTTTGATGGAAGCGGACATGCTGTATCAAGTCTCTTATTGCAAAGCACATTAAATGTAACAGTCAAAAACTTTGTAGTGACAATGAAAAACGAATTCACCGAAACGATTGGTTTGTCGCTTGATAATGCAACAAATAATCTCATTGTCAATAATACAGTAACAGGTTTTTGGAGCGTTCAGGCTTTGAATGGTATAATTTTCGCGGGAATCCATGTCAGAGGAGGAAATTCTAACATAATTAATCAAAATAATCTCATGTCCAATCTTGTTGGAATAGAGTGTATCAACACCTCATCTAACTTAATTGTGCAAAACAACATAACGAGTGACTCCCGACGGAGTCCTTACACAACGGGAATCTGCTTTGGTGAAGCCTCCAACAATAAGGTCTACTACAACAATATTGTCAACAATTATTATCAAACATACAATACTAATTCTATAAACGTGTGGGATAATGGTTTTCCCAGTGGCGGTAACTACTGGAGTGACTACCACACAAAATATCCCAGCGCCAGCGTGATGGAAAACTCTGGAATAGGTAACACCCCCTACTACATTGATGCTCAGAATAAAGACGACTATCCACTTATGGAACCATTCCATGGTGTTCCACAAATAGAGTCCAGTCCAACACCGACACCAACCAACTCTAGAGCTTTAGCCGTCGAGAACTCTTGGACCGAGAAGGCACCTATGCCAACGGCAAGAGGGTTTCTAGAAGTCGCAGTAGCAAACGGGAAGATATACGCTATCGGAGGAAGCGGACCGATTGGAACAAACGAAGAATATGATCCAGCAACCGATATGTGGATTACAAAATCGGCAAATCCCACTCCCGAGCAAAGCTTCGCCATCGCAGTCTTCCAAAACAAAATTTACTGTATAGGCGGTTTAAACGGAAACGGAAGCAGCGGGATAAATGAGGTCTATAATCCCGCAACCGATTCTTGGGAAACCAAAGCACCCATGCCCACAACAAGGTATGGTTTGCAGGCTAACGTTATAGATGGCAAAATCTACGCTATGGGTGGAGAGAAATGGAACGAAGGTTACAATCAAGGCTCCCAAACGTTAAATGTAACAGAAGTTTATGACCCATCAAGTGACACATGGACTACTAAGTCGCCTATGCCCAACCCTGCTGGTTACGTCTCAGCAGTAGTTAACAACAAAATATATGTTATAGGTCCAGGGTTGACTCAAATTTACGACCCTAAAACAGATACTTGGAGCATCGACGCGCCCTCCTCAATAAATATTTATCCTGGAGGCGCAAATGGCATTGCAGCCTCGGCTGCCGCGACAACCGGCGTAATGGCTCCAAAACAAATCTACGCATATGATGGATCTTATCTTCAAGTTTACGACCCAGCCAATAATAATTGGACATTTGGCACTAATCCTCCCGTCAATCGTCAATACCTAAGTATCGCGGTCGTAAATGATACTCTCTACTTTATTGGAGGATTTACTGACCACTTCAATAATATTCCGGGTTATTTCAAAGATTATGACACAAATGAGCAATACACACCCTTTGGCTATGGAACGATTGAGCAGCAGACTTTCCCAACTGCAACAATTGCTGCTATCTTTGCAGTTACAGTGCTAGCTATCGCTGCAGGTTTAATTGTTTACTTCAAAAAACGCTGTCCTTAATTCAAAATTTTGGTTTAACCTGTAATATGTCTTCTATGTAGGCTCGTAATGGTTCGGCGACGCTCCATGCTTGGGAGATGCAGCCTCTTGGTGCGTTTGGGGGGTCGCAGTCGTAGATTTCGTTTATTGTGCCTAAGCCGCCTTGGTGGATTCCGACGGTGAAGAGGGGCAGGATGAGGTTTTCGAGCATTTGCTGCTTTGCCTGTGGGGTGTATTCGTTGACTTTTAGATACGCCGTGACGAATGGTCCTAGTAGCCATGGCCAGATTGTGCCGTTATGGTATGCCCTATCTCTGCTTCTGCTGTCGCCAGAACATTTGCCTACGAATTTGGGGTCGCTAACCGACAACGTCTTCAATCCATGGGGCGTCACCAGTTCGCGGTTCACGACTTCGACGACGCGGCGGCTTTTTTCGTTGTCAAGCATTTCATAGTCAAGGGAAACTGCGAATATCTGGTTGGGACGAATCGAAGCGTCGGGAGCTTTGTCATCGATGACGTCGAAGAGACAGTTTTCTTTTGGGTTCCAGAATTTCTCGCTAAAACTCTTTTGAGCTTGACTCGCCATATCCGCGTATTTTCCGGCTAAGTCGGGCGCCTCAAATTTGTTTGCAAACAACTCCATAGCTTTCAGGGCGTTATACCAGAGGGCTTGAATTTCCACGGCTTTTCCGGTTCGAGGGGTAATGACGTCGTTTCCAACAGCGGCATCCATCCACGTAAGCCTTGGACCATGCATAAGCAAGCCGTCACTATCCATACGAATGCCAAATAATGTGCCTCTTTGATGGTTCTCAACTATGCCCTTCAACTTTTCCCAGAGCTCATCTTTGACAAAACCAAAGTCACCTGTGTACTTGGCGTATTGCACGACAGAGTTAACATACCAGAGGGTGGCATCGACTGTGTCGTAGACGGGGATGCCTGATTTGTCGGAGACAAAATTGGGAATCAAACCGCTCTTAGCGTACCCAATGAATGTTCGCAGGATATCTTTTGCGTCGCCATACCTACCAGTAACAAGCATGAGCCCAGGCAACGAAATGAAGGTATCCCTGCCCCAAGCTTCAAACCAATGGTAGCCTGCGATCACTGCCTTTTTGCCAGCACCGTTATCAACTATAAAGGAGTCGGCGGCAAGTAGAATCCAGTTTAGCCAATCACTCATCGGTACCTGAGGGCGATCATGGTGAAAATTGGAAAGTAACTCTGATTTTTGGGTTAGTTCCTGTCTGTAGAGGTTTTTTATTGCGGTGATTGTGTTTCCGATGGAATCCATTATTTCTTGGACTTGTCCGCTTACATGGCTCATCGCACAGGTTATCGCAAACTCTTTCTCAGCACCAGCAGGCACCTTCAACTCAAAAATTCCTGGCTGGAAACAGTCATCAACATCTGATTCGCCTCGCATCAACTCGTCGCGGTAATGGATATGGTTTAACCAGTTCACGCCTTCCTTGAACGCTCCCTCCGTTGAGCGACAGATAATTGTCGCTTGGGGACGCTGAAAAGTCACTTGGAACTGTGCGTCTGCGCTCTTTAGAGTAAAATTCAATGGGGCTTTTGATTGGTAGATTACGGTGTGGTAATATCTGCATGTTAAAAGTGGATAAAGCCTAACCGTGGCATCTGAATTGTTTTGGTTCGATATTTTATAGGTTATTGCGATGGCGTTCTTGTTTTTAGGCATAAAAAGAGTTTTGTTAACCTGCACATGTCCTAATTCGTAGTTATACTTTGGGAAAGGATTTACTGAAAACTCTTTAATCAGTTTGTAACCTTCAGGATAGATCACGTCATGAAACTCGGTGGAGCCCAACCTAAAAACATCATCGCCCACCAAAATGTCCTCGTCGAGTTTTGAGAGGCAAACGGTACGATTTCCAGGAGGATCCAACGCGGCAACCAATAGAGCATGGTACTTACGCGTGTTAATTCCCGGCACAGAGGAAGAAGCATAGCCACCTAAGCCGTTGGTTATCAGCCATTCCTTCTCTAAAAGGCTACTAAAACGAGAAAATGATTCTTTTGGAAAAGTTATGGCGGGTAAATTCATCTATGGCATCAACTTTGCTATGTTCTTATCGCGTGGAACACAGAAATAGTTTGCGACGGGCACGCATTTGGTGCGGAACATTAGCAAGTGTGGTTTTGTGAGTTTGTACTCGGTAAGGGTTTCTGCGTAGCCCATGCCTTTGGCGAAGATGAGTTCGGCGGCGTCGTAGACTTTTAGGAATTCTGGGGAGGCTTCTTTTTTCTGTAAGCCAACTGCGTCGCAGCCTGTGGTTATGACTTCGTCGGCAAGTTTATCCATGTTGGAGATTTCTACGTCTTCTATGGTGGCGTCGTTGATTACGGGTCCGCCTTTAACGACGTAGGTAACTTTTAATCCCATGTTCTTGAGTTGCTCAACTAAGAGTGTGTCAAAGACAATTTCACCGGCGTTATCAGCCAAAAATAAGACGCTGTTTGCCTTCTTGGCTAATTCATAAGCCTTATCGATGTCGTCGATTGCAAGGTCTTTAGCTGCTTCCCGAAGAACCCCTGCCAGACTCTTCAAGGTAAATTTATGACCTGGAATATCAAACTCCATTATGTTACCAACGATGGCGCACAAACAGGCTTTTTTGAAGCGTTCCTGCTGGTTGATGCCTGATTCAACATATTTTTTTGCGTGGGGACGCATTTTGAGGGCTTTTTCATTGGCGAGTTTTTTGTTGTATTTGTAGGGGTCGTTGTTGCTTGTTAATTGGCGGATTATGCGGTCTCGTTTTGTTCCTATATCTGCCGCCACTGAGGTCGGTTTGAATTCGCGGTTTAGCAACTTCGTGATTTCTGCTAAGCACCTAAAACGTAATGCGGGGTTTGTGGTGGCTTGGTAGGTTTGTATTTGTGCCCGCGAAAGCAGACACGATTCACATTCAGGTTCAACCTTCAATTGCGCTCACGCGTTATTGTTTTGTTGCGTCGGCAAACGCACGTAGCACACTATATGGGTCTTTCGCTTTCACGATGCCGCTGGCAACAAGAACGCCGTGAGTTCCCAACTTCAAAGCAGTAGAAACATCTTCACCCCGACTAATTCCTGCACCACACAAAATCACTGCTTCATCATTCACTTTGCGAACAAGCCTAATTGTGTTTGTGACAGCTTCGGGTTGCGCCTGTGAAACGGCGATTCCTGTCCCAATAAGTTCTGGAGGCTCGATAGAAATGATGTCTGGGTTCAAATAGGCTACCGCCGCACTAATGGATGGGTTGCTTGTGCAAACGCAGCTAACTATCTTTTTTTCCCGAGTTAACCTTACGATAGCGTCGATTTCTGCCTAGTTTAATTTGCATTTCAGAGTGGTTAATTAAAGTTCCAACTGCGCCTGCATCAATAACTGATTCTGCAAGAATATGTCCCGTAGAATTTCCCGGTTTAATGGGGTCAATGTGCTGGGCAAAAACTGGAATATCAACAGCTTCAGCTACTCTTGCAAGGTCAGCGAACTGCGGCGCTACTATGATGTTGGCGCCTGTTTCTTTAGATGCTTTTTCTGCTTGTTTTGCGAGTTCGATGGCTCTTTTTCCTGTGGACTCAAGGTAGGTTTTAAAATTTACGATAATCATGGGTGTTTGTAGGTTCAATTCTGTGTCCTCGCCTATGGGTAGAACTAGTTTTGCTAATAATTGTTTCCCAAGGTTTTCGTTATACTTCCCGTTTAAATTCTTTTACCGTTGAAGATAGCGAGTGGGACTCGAATGGCTTCTGTTTCTGAATTGCAGCGAGGATGCTTTTGTTATGTTTAAATATTAAAGATTTCAAAGCCTATTTTTTATTTCTTTTAACTCGTTAATTTCTCTGCGTAAGTTCTCTATTTCAGTCTTAAATTTTAGATTGTTTTCGTCATTTTCGCCAAACACGCCAGCTAATCCGATCGCAACAACGATAAGGAGAATTACGCCAAAACCAGAAATGGCTGTTGAGTAAATTGTGTTCTGAAAAAAAACTGATAGAAGCCATAGAACCCCGTAAAAAATTGATATTTTGGATACTGTACTTGCCAACAGTGAATCCCTCAATTTTGGTTATGATTGGTTTTGGTATTTAGAAGTTTGGTGTAAAAGGGGTAATTGTTGGTATTTTAGTAATAACCGTCAACTTCTAAAATCAATTAATGTTAAGAAAAATAATTGTTTGCTTTCCAAAAAAGAGAAGGCAAATGGGCTAAGGAACTTTTTTGGCGGAGGGTTTAATTTGCAGAGCCACTTTTTTGGCTGCTTCTTCTGTTAACATGCCGATTAATTGCCCGTTTTTAACCATAGCTGCACGTTTGAAGCCTCTTTCAGTCATAATTTTCATCGCTGTAATCATAGATTCGTCCCCTTCAAGGATAATGAGTGGGGTGTAATTGGTGTCTTTTGCAAGTGTCTTCAATGGGTCTTTTCGGGCATCAACGACTTCTCGTAGTAGTTCTCGATCGTTGATTACGCCGATGGGTTTGTGCTGTTCAGTAATTAAAACTGATGTCGCACTGGTCTGCAGCATTTTGCCAACAGTTTTAGCCACGGTTTCTGTGGAGGCAACTTCTAGCGTTGGAAGCTTTGTGCCGGCTTGGCTACTAATCTCTGATATGTCTATGCCACGTTTCCAGATGTCGTCTAGCATTTCGCTTACTCTTTCAATTTGGCTGGGGTCGCTGGAGTAGAAGGTGTCAGCTAAGTAGAAGGCGGATTCTGTGCCGAAGTCACTTAGAGGCGGCATCTTAAACATGAAGAGGTGTTTGTTGTCAACAAGCATCATGGTCATGTAGCTGATGGGTACATGTTTAACTTCGTAGTCTTTTGCCAGTTTTTGGGCGGGTTCAAGGTTGTCTAAATCGATGGACGCCATTATGCGGGTGTTTAAGCCTTTTCTGAAGTATTTTACGATGGGGTCGTCTTCAGCAAGGCGGTTAATGCTCTGTGAAGATGTGATGACTACGACGTCTTTTTTGGCTGAATCCAAAATCTTGGTTACTTTGTTCCATGCTTCCTCGACGCTTTTGATGACTATTGTTTCGCCGATTGGAATTCCGCTCTTTAGCTCTTCTATGCGTTTTGAAGCGTCTACTCCGCTCTGCCACATCTGAACAAAAAACGCTTTCAAAACAGATATGAACATTTTGTCGTTAATCCATAAACCTTCATCTTCAAGGTTTAAAACAGACGCTTCGTTTCCGAAGGGTGCATAGAGTATGGCTTCTTCTTCGTCTTTGATTAGGAATCTGGGGAAAAACTTGGAGCTCATGCCGACATGGCGAAGTTTAATGTTGAGTTTGTCTTCGACGATGTTGCGGTCTATTCTTTCCACTACTTTGAGGTTTTCTGGGGAAATTTCCGTGATTATTTGGGTTTGAACATTGTGTTCTTGGGATGGAGTTATTGCGGCATCAAAGATTCCTGCAATGTCCTCCTGAATCAAACCCAACGCTGTGGTTAACACGATTACTTCAGATTTGGATTCTTCAATCATGTTAATCATTTTGGTATGAATCTTTTTCTTGCCCGTTATAATTGAGAATTTGGCGACGGGGTATTCTGATTCAGGCGCGCTGATTGATTGCCACGAGGTTAACAGGCTTGTTTTTTGGTCGTTTAGGTTGACGACCTCGTTCTTTTTGGCGGTGATGAAATTGTCAACTAACGCTTCAAAAGGAACAATCGTGAATCTGGTGGGTCTCTCTAAGGTGGCTTCGATGAATCCTTTTTCCTGCAGTTTCTTGAATGTACGGTAAGCCTGCACACGTTCCATCTTGAGACGTTTTGCAACGAAGCTGGTTGATTGGACACCGCTTTTAGCGAGGAACATGTAAACTTGAATTTCTCTTTTAGATAAACCTAAAAGCTGCAGGAATTTCGTTACGTCTTTTTCACTCATCAAGTTACCGCCGTATAAAACCCGTATTTACTAGTACGGATGGTAGATGGTGTTTATAAATTGTATCTTTTTAGACACTACAAAACACACTAATTTAACTCTAAATTAGCTTCGACTGTACGCTTCCATGCTCGCTTTTTGCTCTTTGTGCAGGCTTCCACGCTTTTCTGACACAGCTTGGGTAGTCACCGTTCGAATCAAGCAGCCGTTTTAAGAAAACCATGGTTTTTTCATCGGTTAAGTATCCGCTTCCAAAGTCGCCGTACTTCACTTTTAACTTCGCAATCTCGCCATCCCGTTCCACCTTAGCAATGATGGATGCCGCCGAAACAATGGGATAGGTCCTGTCAGCTTTGTGTTCCGACACAACTTTAGTTTTGAACCTGAGTAATTCAGATATGTGGTTTCCGAACCGATGCTCAACCACATCTGCGGCGTCAACGTAGGCTTCGTCAGGTCTTAAAACCTCAATTATTTTTGCCATAGTTTGGGCTTCAAGGCGATTTAGTTTGTGTAGAGTTCTGCTACTTCGAACTACCTTGTCTATTTGGGCAGGTGGAACTTTTATTATGTGGTGTTTTTCAGTTAATTTTATAATTTCTGGGTACAGGGCTTCCCTTTTTTTGGCGGTAAGAAGTTTGGAGTCTTTAACGCCCAAGTCAAAGAGCAACTGCAGCTTCTCAGTTTTCACTGCTACGCCAGCAACAACTAAAGGACCGATAACGCATCCGCGCCCCGCTTCGTCAACACCTGCAACCAACATGAGAGGTTTTCATCCTAAACAAAGAATGGGTTTGTGTTCCAAGCTATAATGTTTTTCCAAAACTGAGCCTTCCAAAGAAAATCAAGCATGCAGCAGCAATTCTCGATTGCCATAGGTCGCCAGCAGACAATTATCACCAAACAAGTCAGTGAGCAGCGCAATCGGACATTGGTTTGATTGATGATACTGTTGAGAACAAAATTGGTTTGCATCATCATCACCACAATCATCTTCTATGGTCTGACTTGTGATTCAGTAAAAGTAAACTTGGCAATTTGGGTTTATCTTTGATTGTTGTTGCAACCGGTGCGCAGAATACAGTTGCAGCAGCAACAACAACTTCTCTTACAAGTTTGCCCCATTAAAGGTACTAGCATAATCAATTCGCAAAAAACAAACTTTCTGACCAACGCCCTCCCACCTACCGCCAACCACCAACCAACTCACCCATAAAAACTCACACGAAATCTAGAAATTAATAAATTTACTAAGATTTTGGGTAATAATTCACACAAATTATCTGATTGGCGCTTTTTCATTTCTTCTTTGAGTATTCTTATAGTATCAAAAGTTTAGAGGTGTTGTGCTACTATCATGGCGTGTGCTTTGTCGTAGGGTTCTAGGTCTACGATTTCTTTTATGTCAAAGCCTCTGTTTCTTAGGATGTTTGCTTCTTGGCGGTAGACTGCGTTGGGGTCCATGGTTACGTCGATGCTTTGTGATTTGCATGCCAGCATGACCCAGCCGTTGGGTTTTAGGAAGACGTCTGCGTTGTCTGCGAGGAGTTTTGCTTGTTCGGGTTGTGCTACGTCGCAGTAGATTGTGTCGACTTTGCCTGAGATGAACATGGCGTATCGTTCGGGCATTCGTGCATCTTCAAGCATAGGTGAAATGTTGGTTCGGTAAGCAGCGACGTTGTTGACTAAATCCCGAAGTGAACGCTGGGCGAATTCTACGCAGTAAACGTGTCCAGTGTCGCCGACGATGTCTGAGACGTGGCTTGGCGTGGTTCCTGAAGCTGCACCCAAATAAAGAATTTTAAAACCAGGCTCGATGGGCACGTTTTGCACGCCTTTAATGATAGCTCCTGCAAGTTTGCTGCGGAAAGCATCCCAAACACGGTACTCAACATATTTGAATTTGAAAAGCCGCTCACCATAAACCCTCAATCCAGGGGTCAAGTTTTTTGTGGCGAGGCGTTGTGCGCCGTCTTCCAGCATTACTTGGTAGATTTCTTTGAATTTTGGGTGCGGTTTAACTTTGAGGTGCACGTCTGTCTGGTCCCCGGTTTTGACCGCCGCTTCCACCGCTGCCGCCGCCTCGTCGATCTCCCCTGTCTCGTCCGCCGCCGTAACTAAAGTTGCGTCCTCCGCCTCCACCGCCACCTCCGCGATGTGGTGGTCTTGGACCTCGATCGCCGCCACCAAAGTTTTTGCCGCCGCCCCTGAATCCCCCGCGGTCATCTCTTCGTGGAGGGTGTTGTTCTCGGCGTTCAAATCCTGCTGCTCCTTCGGGACGTGGTTTAGCTTCCTTGGGCGCTGGCGGTTCTTTGTATTTAACTTGGATTTCTTCTATACGTTTGTTGATGTCTGCTTTTAGTTTGTCTCCGATGTAGTGGCCTGCTCCGAAAGCGTCGGCTCTTGCGGCTATAGCGAGTTTGCCTGCAATGACTCTTGCGATTTTTCCACGTTGCCACCTCTTTGCATCGTGCAAAAGTGTGTGTTGGAAGATTAAGCCGTGTTTGGGTGGTCGAGCGCCTGTTTTTAGGCTTCGGAAGAGAGCTTTTTCTGCGCCTATAACTTGTATAGTGCTTGCGGGTCTCATCGCCAAGTTCTGTAGGCTACCTGCCATGGCGATCAAGCGTGCACCCAAAAGAGCTCCTGCAACAGCTCGCACGTTAGGTGCTAGCTCCTCCATGGTGTTGTCAACATAGTCTTCCATGGTTTTGCGTAGCAAATAGAAGTTAAGGACATCCTTGGCTAAGGCTTGCACCATTTCCAAATCGGCTTCAGCGACGTCGGCGCCCATAGATGATTCAGCTGCTTTCGCAACAAGTTGGGTCCGTTCTTTTGGAATGTTTTCTCTTTCTAAATTCTCAACAGTAAAGTTTTCTCTGTCGCCCAAGTTCACGACAAGCCTTGAGTAAGTTTCGTGTTTCTCGATTAAGCGGTCAAGTTCTGGAAAGTAGACGCCATACCATTCTCGGAGTCTTCCCATGAAGAGGTTAACGGTTTGGTCTAGACTGTCGAGGGTTTGGATGCCTTGGGCAACGATTAAATCTCGTTTCCCGGTGGCACTTTTGATTCTTAGTTTTGCAAGTTCCAAACTGACGCTGCGCGTCCATATGCTTAGTTCTTGTTCGTCTTTGGCAAAGCCTGCTTCGATTGCTACTTCACCCATACGTGAATGTAAAACTGCAGTTTCCGCTGGCTTAGCGACTTCGACGGCAACTTTCATTTTCTTTTGGGCTTCCTCTGCCAACTTGCCGGATTCAAAAGCAAAAGTGTCATAACCTACGCTTGCTAAAAGTGAAATTAATGAGGAGACCTGGTCGGATAATTTTCCAGACTCAGTTTTAAGCAGGCTTTTAGCTGCAGCTTGCGCATTTTTTGGAAACAATGCTTTTTCTACTAAGCCGTTGTTTTCGTCGAAGGCTGCTACGCCGAAGGGAAATTGAACGATGAATATTTTCATGTTATTTGGCCCCGATAAACTATGTATTGTCACCGCATTGTCTTAATAAATAGTTTCGTTGCCATCAACCCAAAAAGAGTTTTTTCCATGTATGTGCCTTGTGCAAGACCGAAAAACTATGTTGTGTGCTGGTTTTATTTTATTTTTTCAGGTAGGTTTGCTTATATTTTTCAAAAAAGTTAATACGAACAGGATATAAATTAGTTGAAAACAAGGAAGGAAATCAAATAAAGGCTTCCAAAACAAATCCAAAAATTACCAAATTAAAGAATGATAAAATAGTTACCGTTGGGCTTATCCAAACATCTGTTTCAGAAAATATAGCCGAGAACATGGCGAAAACCGCCCAAAAAATTGAGGAAGCCGCACAAAAAGGCGCCCAAATCATCTGCCTCCAAGAACTTTACAGAACAACATATTTTCCACAAGAAGAAAAGAAGGATTTTTCGGCTTTAGCGGAATTGATTCCTGGAGAATCTACAAACTTATTTTCTAAATTAGCAAAAAAACACAAAATAGTCATCATCGCACCTTTGTTTGAGAAAGCCAAAAACGGCAAATTCTACAATACAGCAGTCGTAGTCGGTTCAAACGGCGAAATATTGGGCTGTTATCGTAAAGCACACATTCCATACGACCCTTACTTCTATGAAAAAGACTATTTTGAGGCAGGCGACTTGGACTATGGGGTTTTTGAGACACCGTTTGCACGCATTGGGGTGCTTATCTGTTATGACCAATGGTTCCCCGAGCCCGCCCGAATCAACGCGTTGGAAGGTGCAGAAATAATATTTTATCCCACCGCAATTGGCTACGTTAAAGGGTACACTTCGGCGGACGGCGACTGGCATGACGCTTGGCGAACTGTCCAGCGTGCACACGCCATCACAAACGGAATCCATGTTGCAGCAGTTAACCGTGTTGGCGAAGAAGGAGAGCTAGAGTTTTGGGGCGGCTCATTTGTATGCGATTCCTTCGGCAAAGTCCTAAACGAAGCCAGCACCACAAAAGAAGAAGTCGTGGTTGCCAAAATCGACCTAATCAAAAACAAGAAAATCCAGGATGGCTGGGGGTTCCTTCGTAACAGGCGCCCAGATACCTATCAGCGGCTTGTAAGAGACATCAAGAAGGGTGCGGAAGATGAGTAGTTCCGAGCGGAGTTGCCGTGAACAGGGCTTTTGTATGCCTGCTGAGTGGGAAAAACACGATGCAATCTGGCTTGCATGGCCCTATGACCCAACCACTTTCCCCGACAGAGTAGAACGCGTGGAAGCTACTTATGTCCAAATTGTTAAGGAGATTCATGAAAGCGAAGAAGTAAACCTCTTCGTCATCGATGAGCTCACCAAACAGAAAGCAACAAGGATGTTTAAAGCTGAAAACATCAACTTGGAAAAAATCCACTTTTACGTTTCCGACTACGCCGATGTATGGTTTAGGGATTATGGGCCAGTATTTGTCAAGAACCAAAATCATGAACTTGCGATGATTCATTGGGACTTTAACTCATGGGGAGAAAAATATGAAACCCTGCTAAAAGACAGGCAAATTCCCGATGTAATTAACCAAAAAATGTCTATGCGCTGTTTTAAACCTGGCATAGTTTTGGAAGGAGGCTCTATAGATGTTAACGGAAAAGGAACCCTACTTACGACAGCGCAGTGTCTTCTAAACAAGAATCGAAACCCCGACCTTGACAGGCAACAAATCGAAAAATACCTCGCAGACTATCTTGGCGTAAACCATTTTATCTGGTTGAAATGTGGCATCCTCGGAGACGACACCGACGGACACATAGACGACTTAGCCAGGTTCGTAAACCCAACCACCATTGTTTGCGCTTATCAGGACGACCAAAACGACGTCGATTACGATGCCCTCAAAGAAAACTATGACATTCTCTGTCAAGCAGTTGACCAAGACGGCGAAAAACTCAAAATTGTAAAGTTGCCCATGCCCAAAGTTGTCAGTGACGAAGATGAACGGCTGCCTGCGAGTTACACGAACTTTTACATAGGCAACCAAAAAGTGTTGGTGCCAATTTTTGACCATAAAAACGATGCCAAAGCACTGGCTATTCTGCAGGAACTTTTTCCAACACGAAAAGTGGTGGGGATTCGCTGCGTGGATTTAGTCTACGGGTTTGGCACGATACACTGCATATCTCAACAGCAGCCATGCCGTGTCTAAGCGTTAAACACCCCAAAGCAGCAACCGCTTTTTTTAGTTAAGTTTAAACTCTCCAGTGGAATAATAGGTAAACCCCAAAGTTTGAGGAGTTCAGGAGAGTTTAAGGTATGGTTAATCAGCCTCCGCATCGTGCACGCGGCGTCAAAGTGCTCAAAGCCGTTTCTTCACCGCTTAGGCTGCAAATCCTCAATTTGCTCTTCGACAGCAGCGCCCTCTCCTACACTGAACTTATGAACCAACTTAAAATGAACCCCAGCCGAGACGCAGGCAGGTTTGCCTACCACCTAAAATTCCTTCTAAAAGCGGATTTGGTTGAGGCAGATGTGGAGGCAAAAAAATATTTCTTAACTGACCTTGGCAAAATGGTTTTGGACGTGGCTGACCGCGTGGAGAAGAAAGCCGTTAAACCGCGCGGCATGCTTGTTCGGACCTCGCATTTGACTTTAGAAGAGTTTGATGTTAACAAAATTGCGAATTCACTAATTAAAGAGGCCAAGGTTCCACCAGAACTCGCGCAAAAGGCAGCAAAGGAAGCTGAGAAACGACTAGTAAAATCAAAAACCAAATACCTCACTGCATCACTTATCAGGGAAGTTGTCAACGGTATTTTGGTGGAAAAGGGCTACGAGGATTACCGCAACAAACTTACCCGCGTGGGCATGCCCATCCACGAAGTCACTGCTCTTATCGAGTCAAAAGATGCTGCTCAAGACGCCCAAGCAACAATCAGCAAGGCAGGCCAAAGCGTCCTTGGCGAATATACGTTACTGAACGTTTTTCCAAGGGATATCGCGGATGCACATTTGTCAGGAGCGATCCACATTGAAGGACTAGGCACCTGGATACTGAAACCAAACGAAGTAATCCATGACCTACGTTATTTCTTCCAACACGGCGTGAAACTTGACAATCCCCTCCAAGTCGCCATGGATCCGCCAAGCAACCTAAAATCCGCCTTATCAATAGCGTTTAACGTTATTTTGCATGCCAGCGAAGAAACCAACCGCACTCAAACCTTCAACTACTTCAACGTGTTCCTCGCACCCTACGTAAGAGGCAACGAAGTTGCAAAGATCAAAGAAAACCTGCGTTTATTCATAAAAAACCTCAACCAACACGCAGAAGCCACGTTGGGACTGGAGCTTTCGACTCCAAAATTAACTGTGGAAAAAGAAGCCATAGGTCCAGAAGGCAAACCAAAGGGCAAATACGGCGACTACGTACAGGAAAGCCAGCTTGTAGCCTCAATTATCGTGGACGTTTTTGCTGAAGAAAGCATCAACAAGCCGCTGCTTAGCCCAAAAGTGGTGATAAAAATCAACAGTGCAGCGTTGGCTGACGAAAACGCCAAAGCAATCCTTCTTAAAGCTCACCAATTAGCGGCAAAAGACGGGATTCCCTATTTTGCTAACATGACTAAAAAAGAAAATGAAAACGTGGCTTTCTCTTCTTCAGGCGTAAAATTCGCTCCCGATTTAACGGGCGACTGGGAAACCGACACATTACGCACTGGCAGTTTAGGTTCCGTTACGATTAATCTGCCACGGATTGTGCTTGAATGCGAGAAAGATAAAAACAAATTCTTCGATTTAATGCGCGAACGCTTCGAACTTGCAGCACGAGCATTGGGAATAAAGAACAATGCTCTTAGGCAATTCGGGAAAAATTCCCTGCCGTTTCTGCTGCAAAAAGCTGACCGCGATACCTACTTTAGAATAGAAAACTGTTCCCGTCTAATCAATTTAGCAGGGTTCCGAGAAGCCACCGAAGCCTTCACCGGAAAACCCATTAACTCAGAAGAGAGCCGCAAATTCGCTGAAGAAACAATCCAGACTCTTTTGGCTTTTAAACAGAAAATCGGCAGAAAATACGGAAAACGCCTCTACCCAGTCATCCTAGGTAGCCCCGAAGCATCTGAACGGCTCGCGCAGTTGGACGTTGAAAGGTACGGAGTTGCCCAAGTCAAGTTTTCAGGAACAAGAGAAAAACCATATTACTCAACTGCTAAACGTTTCCAAGTGAAAGCCGCTGAGCTTCTTAGCATTCAGACCGAGCAGCTTGAAACTGCCCAAAAAATGAAGGGACTAAACGCTGGCGGAAACCTCAGCATCATTGAACTCGAAGGAGCAGAATACACGCCCGAAGCCCTAATGAACCTAACAATGCGCCTAATGGAAAATTCAGCCATAGAATTCTTCACTTACAACCGCCTAATCAGCTTCTGCGACAACTGCAAGAAAAACTTTTTTGGAACACTGCATAAATGCCCCTCATGCGGCTCTATGAGCACATTGACGACGTTTGACCGCTTTACATCAACTTAATTTATTTTACCGCACCTAACACGAGCGAAAGAAGTGCCATTCGCACTACGATACCGTTCCAGACTTGTTGGAAATACTTTGCTTGCGGGGTCATATCCACCTCAGGAGCGATTTCGTCCACGCGGGGCAGCGGATGCAGAATTATCATTTCTTTTTTGGCGCCTTTGAGGGTTTTTAGGTCGATTTTATAGGCGCCTTTAACCTTGGCGTATTCTGCTACGTCGGGGAAGCGTTCTTTTTGGATGCGGGTGACGTATAAAACGTCGATTTGGGAGATTATGGTTTCGAGGTTGGCGTTTTCGGTTACTGGGATTTTGTTTTTGATTGTTTCTAAAACATCCTTGCTCATGCGCAGACTTTCTGGCGAGACAAGGTACAATTCGACATTGTAGAGTGCGAGTGCGTAAGCCAGCGAGTGAACCGTCCGCCCGTACCTTAAGTCGCCGACAAGTGCCACTTTTAAACCGTCTATCTTGCCTTTCTCCTTACGCATTGTATACAAGTCGATTAATGCTTGCGTTGGATGTTCCTGAGCTCCAGTGCCGCCGTTAATTATTGGAACCTTCGAGAATTCTGCAGCCATTTTAGCTGAGCCCTCTAAACTGTGCCGAAGTGCAATTACATCCGCGTAATTTTCTATAGTACGGATGGTGTCAGCGAGATTTTCTCCTTTTCGAGCGGACGTTATGTCGGGTTCAGCAAATCCGATGTAGTTTCCGCCAAGTTTTAGCATGGCGGTTTCAAAACTTAGGCGAGTGCGTGTACTGGGTTCAAAGAATAAGGTGGCGAGGATTCTGCCTTTAAGCATGTCTGAGCCGGTTTTAGCTAATGGCTCCATGGTTTTGGTTACGTCGAGGATATGGTTGATTTCAGCTTGAGAGAAGTCTTCGATTGATATTATGTCTCTTCCCTTGAACTCCACTTGTGGGCACCCAAAACAAGAAGCCTTCAACTGCTAAATAACACTTTGTATGCCTTAGTTCGGCTTTTTTTTTCTTGCTCCTTGTTAGTGCTTATATGCTTTTGTTGTTGTACAACGTTTGCAACAAGTTTTAATTAATCAGACCCGAGCAATAGTATTTCAATTCAGGAAGCAACTTGAAGGTGTTTTTGAAAATGGAAAGTGGAATGCAAACTCTAATGGAACAAATTTCTAAACGAGCAACCCCTCAACAAACTTTTAACTCACGCTCCTACATGCCCAGGGTGAATGAGATTCGGGCACCATGTCAATGGCTAAAAAACTGCTACGACGGAAAATGCCCAGCGTTCGTTAGGCAAAACGGAAATTTTTACTGCGCCAAAATGAAGGCAATAATTTAATTTTTTCTCCCTTTTAATCCTTCAAAGCAGCTATCGCTTCTTTTAAGATAGCAACCGATTTGGCAAACCGCTCCTTTGTTTTATCGGATAATTCGAGTTCAATTATTTTTTCAACCCCTTCTTTCCCCAGAACTACAGGTACCCCAATTGATAATCCTGATGCACCGTATTCTCCGTCAAGCATTGTGGATACACTCATCACACGGTTGCGTCCCGTCAAAATCGCATCAGCCATTATCGCAATCACCATGCCTGGAGCATAAACTGTGCTGCCTTTAAGCTGAATGACGTCGGCGCCGGAAGTTACGGTTGCATGAACTATTTTGTCAAGCTGCTCTTCAGATAACAGACTTGTTACAGGTATACCTGATACAGAAGCGAATTCAACAAGCGGCACCATTGAGTCGCCATGCTCTCCAATAACCAAAGCTCGTGTGTCCTCACGCGAAACATCCAGTTCATTGGCGAGGTAGGTTCTAAAACGCATAGTGTCTAAGATGTTGCCCATGCCAAAGAGGCAGCACCGAGGAATCCCCGTTTCTTTAGCGGCAATGTACGTCATTATGTCAACAGGGTTAGTCACCATCATGATTTTAGTCTTAGATGCATACTTCACAATCTCTTTAACTATTGATTTTATAATTTGTGCGTTAGTGTTCATCAGGTCAAAACGAGTCATATCTGGCCTTCTTCCTAAGCCAGCGGTGACAATAACCAGCTCTGATCCAGCCATTTCGCTGTAGTCACTTGTTCCATGGATTTTGCCGTCAAATTCGATGGCTGGTGCAGCCTGCATCATATCTAAAGCTTCACCCTTCGCCGCTTTTTCGTTAGTATCGATCAATACAACATCACTTATTTTGTAACGCAAAATGTCGAAGGCAGCTGCGCTTCCCACTTTGCCTGCTCCAATTACAGTTATCATAAAAAGACCTATTAGAACAATAATTAAAACGTACAATATAACTAAAGCGCACGAGTTTATCCGCACTTTTTATTGAAGTCGGGCTAGAATCCCTTAGATGTTCGGGACAACATCTATTTAATAAAAACGCTGTATCATGTTTATAGAGTGATACTTATGAGTCAAAACCAAATGTTCTGTTACCAATGCGAACAAACAGCTAAAGGAACAGGCTGCACCATCGCAGGAGTATGTGGCAAAACATCCGACGTCGCCAACCTCCAAGACCTGTTAGTTTACAAACTACGTGAACTCAGCCAACTCGTTATCCAAGCGGAAAAAGCTGGAGTAAAAGATGAGAAAACAAGCGTTTTCACCGCTGAAGCACTCTTCGTTACGTTGACAAACGTGAATTTTGACCCCGAAGCCATAGTCGCTTACATAAGAAAAGCCGCTGAGCTACACGATAAACTGCATAAACAACTTAATGTTAAAACTGATTATTTGCCGTTAGCAAATACGACTGAAGGCTTGATTGCACAGGGCAAACAGCACGGGATAAACTCAGATTCTACCTTGGACCCTGACTTGCACGGATTGCAGTGGCTTTTAACTTACGGATTAAAAGGCGTCGCAGCATACTCTTATCATGCCTACCTTCTCGGCAAAAAAGACCAAAAGGTCTTCGACTTCATACACGAAGGACTAGTAGCTCAATTCAACAAGTCACTTGGCATAAACGATTTTGTTGGCTTAGTTTTCAAATGCGGCGAAATCAACATACGCGCCATGGAACTCCTCGACGCAGGCAACACCGAAACCTACGGTCACCCCGTCCCAACCAAAGTACCATTAGGACATAAAAAAGGCAAAGCCATCCTCGTTTCAGGACACGATTTAATCGACTTAGAAAACATACTAAAACAAACCCAAGGCACAGGCATCACCGTCTACACACACGGCGAAATGCTCCCAACCCACGGCTACCCAAAACTCAAAGCCTACCCCAACTTCTACGGACACTACGGAACCGCATGGCAAAACCAACAGAAAGAATTCGCCCAGTTCCCAGGAGCCATCCTCATGACGACCAATTGCATTCAACGCCCAATCGAAACTTACAAAGCCAACATATTCACAACGGGACCCGTCGGTTATCCAGGCGTACCACACATCGAAGGCAAAGACTATTCTGCAGTTATCAAGAAAGCTTTAGAATTACCAGGTTTCCCAGAGGACGTTGAAGGCAAAACAGTTTTAGTTGGATTTGGCAGAAATGCGGTTCTAAGCGTAGCAGGTAAAGTTATTGAATCAGTCAAAAGCGGACACATTAAACGATTCATCCTCGTAGGCGGATGCGACGGAGCAAAACCCGGACGCAGCTACTACACCGAATTCGTGGAAAAAGCACCCAGCAACACCATTATCTTGACTTTGGCATGCGGAAAATTCCGTTTCTTCGACAAAGAACTTGGAACAATCGATGACATCCCACGATTACTTGACATCGGACAATGCAACGACGCTTATTCAGCCGTGAAAATCGCTCAAGCCTTGGCAGAAGCGTTCCATGTAGAAATTAACGATTTACCGCTCTCACTTGTGATATCTTGGTATGAACAAAAAGCCGTTGCAATCTTGCTGTCACTGCTGTACTTGGGCATTAAGGATATTCGCCTCGGACCAAGCCTACCGGCATTCATAACCCCAAACATACTCAAGGTACTCGTTGACAAGTTCAACATAATGCCCATCAAGACCCCAGACGAAGACCTCAAAGCCATAATGAAATAAGCTCCCCCCGCCCTTCTGTGGGCAACTTCTTTTTTCTTTAACCGATTTTTCTTTTTCTAACTGACCTATAACCACATAAAAAAAAGACTCAAATGGAAGGACCAATTTTTTTGAGGAGCCAAGCTATGTTTCTCCCTAAATCGTCCATAGTTTTCATCCCTTCTTCATCTTTTTCTACGTCACCCTTCGCTAAGCCTATACCCACGTTCCAGTAGGAGGAGCCCGGAACAATCATTTGGCTGATGAGGAAAAAGTGGTTAATCGCATCGAAGGTTGGGATTCCACCTGCGCGACGAACAGCCACAACCGCCGCGCCGACTTTGCGCTTGAATAGGTCTCCGTTTGCTCTGCCAACAAATCCAGCTCGGTCAATAAGTGCTTTCATCTCTGAAGTCATCATCGAAAAATATGTGGGGGAACCGAGGATTATGCCATCAGCAGAAATCATCTTTTCGATATATAGGTTGACGTTGTCGTTTACGATTTTGCATTGTTTGTTCTGGACTTTTCGACATGTTCCGCATGCAGTGCAGCCATGGAATTGTTGACCTGCAAGTTGAATAAGTTCTGTTTCTATTCCTTCCCCCTCAAGGACTTTAAGGACACGTTGGATTAAGATGGCGGTGTTTCCGTCTTTTCTTGCACTTCCATTAATAGCAACAACTTTCATGAAAATTCACAATAAATGTTAACAATATTCGGGATAAAAGAATACCGCAAGCGAATTAAGGTCGATTCTTAAACCGTCTCAACGCCAAGAACAATGCAACCACAACTAGGATGAAGGCTGCAACGAAGATTATCAGTAAAGTCCAGTTTTGATTTTCTGCAACAAGTGGCTGCACAGGACTTGCCATCAATGGATAGCGATCCCTGTTCAAGGAGTCTATGATATACGATGTGTCGCCGATACCGTCGCCGTTGGCGTCCGTGCCGTTGTAGTTGCTCCAAAAGTTTCCTTCTTTTCCATTGTCCCAATTATGCGGTGACTCAGTTGTGTTTTGGTCAACACACATGCACCCGTTAAGTTGAATGCCATTATTCTCGAAGCTGTTGTTGAAAAGAACAATATCGGTAGGGATGATGTCGACTTCGCTGTTAAAACCAAAAAATACACCGCGCTTATTGTTTGCAATCGTATTTCCGCTAACCGTATTATTTGAGCCAGAAAGCAAGATACCGACGATGTTCTCGTCAACGGAATTTCCTGTAAATGTGTTGTTTTTTGTCCAGATGTACGTGCCGATGCTGAAGTTTTTGATGTTCAAATTCTCAATTGAGACACCTTCAACGTCTGCGTTTCCTAAATCAACCCCAATAACGTATTCCTTAGAGCCCTCTGACGGTCCATTACCTATAACCCAAACGTCTGCTTGGGTTCCGTTGTAGGGTCCAGAAAGAGTGTATCCTGCGCCGTTTAACACTATGTTGCTTTTCTGTATTTTTAAGGCGGCGTAAACGGTGTCGGTGAAGGTGTAGGTGTTTCCGTTTTGCTGAATTGCAGCTGTTGCAGGAGAAACAGTACCGTCTGGTTGTATGATAATTGTTTCCAGGGGAGTTTGCGAGTTTACTTGGTTAACTGAAATTAACATCGTGGCAAGTAATAGGAAAATTATGGCTAAAACCAGTTTTTTATGCAAGTAGCTTCTTTTCATGTTATTCTCCTTTTAGGCTGTCAGATTTATTTAACCAGTTTCTAGATTTACAAACAGTTTTACCTGCAAACTTGAATTGCAAGCATCCCTCGCTGGGGCACATCTCTACGCAGCGCAGACAGTAGATGCATTGTGAGGTTGCTCTGTCTCCGCTTTTTCCTTCGTAAACTTCTTTTATTTGGGTTGGGCAAACCCGTTTGCAGATTCCGCATTTGGTACATTTTTCTTCATCCTTGCTTAAACCCACACCAGATACCCATTTGAACGGGGGAAAACGGTTAAACAAAGCGATTAAGCCGCCGAGCGGACAGATTCTGCACCATGAACGCCGGAAAAAGAACGCCGCAACCGTTACTATTCCAAGTATGAGCAGGTTGGTTGAGGTTAAGAATTGACCCAGCTGCCAGAATTGCCCAGTTGTAGTCTGAGTTACCCATTCTGGCTTCATCAGACCAACGCTGACTTCTGACAAAAGGCACAGGGGTTTCATGGGGCAGACTTGGCAGAAGGGCGCTGAATAGTAGTTGTAGACGACTCCGCCCTTTTGAGTACCGGCGATTAAGGGCGAAGCAGATAGGGCTTGTGAGGCAAAAACGACGCTTAGTACGATGATGAGTGCCAATATGAGGTAGCTTAACTGGTGGAACCGCTCGTTAAACCTATCAGAAAAGTTCCGGTGCTTAATCTTCAATGCTTTTCGCAGGCGCGTCATCAAATCCACGTATAAGCCAAATGGGCAAATCCAGCCACAGAAAAATCTGCCTAGAATAACGGCAGCAAAGATGATTATACCGAAAACTACAGCTAATCTTGCCAAGCCTGTCGAATCATAGTGCACGCCCCAGCCGCCGCCTACGTTGAAGAATGGGTAAATGTAAGTTTGAATCTGCCACAATGCGCAGGTAACGGTCCGTCCGCACGGATAATAACATCCAAAAACGGGAGCTGGAATCCCATCAGGCATACCAACGCCAAATACGTTGGTTGAAACATCAATTTCGTGAGGAGCAAGCTCTGCCCCAGGCGCCAAATATCCCCAGTGATCGATGAATGTGCCGAAGAAAATTAGAAACAACAAACCTATTTGAACTAACAGACGAAGCGAACTGATTTTTCTTGTTTTGTTTCTTGTTCCAAGAAAAGCCGCTACTCCACCGACAGTTAACAATGCCACGCAAACGTAAATGACGTTGTAAACGGGCTTATAGGTCGATGGTATACTTGGCGTAGGCGTGGGTGCGTTGGGATTGACAGGATCGGTTACTTCAGCGAATAATCTGTCAGCAATGTGGCCATCTATGGGGAAGATATTCCAACAGCCTATCATGTCAAGTTGCTGGGTGACTGAAAAATTGCCTGTTTCTGGGTCAGTTGGCACGATCCGATCGACATATGTGTAGTCTGGTCGAGTGAACGCGACTCGCACGGTTTTGTTTTCAGCTGAAGGGCACACTTGTCCAGTTACTGTGACGGTTTCGTTGATGTTTACAAGGGTTCTGTCGATGTCTGCGGTTATGCAGGGGCCAAAACATGGGTCGGCGGGTTCGATGTACTATACGCTTAAAATACATACGGCTATGAGTGCTGCAATGGATAAGCAGAGAACGCTTCGCTGTTTTATGCCCAATCACACCCAGAATCCTCATACAAATTCTATATTCATATATCTTTGCAAAAAACCGCTAACTTCTTAATCTAATTTTTTTCCGATCAACCTTATCCAATTTAAGCTGGTTTCCATCAGCCCTAAATTAGTTTTGACAATAACGCAGCGATTTAACTAAATAAACAAACCACAAAAGACTAGATACCACTAAAAACTTGAATTTTTATTTTTTAAAGTCTGGTTTTACCTAATCTAAGTGGTATGCTTCTTCGCCGTGTTGACTCATATCCAAGCCTTCATCTTCCTCTTTTGGACTTACGCGTAACGGAGAAAACACATCGACCAACCGCAACAGCAAATACGAACCAACGAACGCAAAAGCTGCTACAACAACTACTGCGAGTGCTTGGATGCCAAGTTGCGCAGGATTGCCATAGAACAATCCATTAACATTAGCGATTGAATTAACTGCAACAGTTGCGAATAAACCGACTGCTAGTGCGCCGATGATGCCGCCGATTCCGTGGCAAGCGAAAACGTCGAGAGTATCGTCGATTTTGGATCTGCCTGCACGCCAGTTCGCAACCAAGTTTGAAATTATACCTGCAGATAACCCAATTATTACTGCTGCCGTGAAATTCACGTAGCCGGCTGCTGCTGTTACCGCAGCCATTCCACAGACTGCACCGACGGAGATGCCGATTGCTGAAGGCTTCCCTTTGATTACCCAATCCAGAATCATCCAACTTACCGCAGCCGCTGCCGCCGCCAAGTTTGTCGAAACCACCGCAGAAACAGCGATGCCATCAGCTGCTAGTGCGCTGCCGCCGTTGAAGCCAAACCAGCCAAACCACAATAGGCCTGCACCTAAAATCACATATGGGATGTTCGTGGGCTTAAACTCGGTTCCAATAGCTGTTGTACCGACGTCTTTGCGGTCTAAAGCTTTCATTTGATCTTTCCAGTAAACGCAGCCCTTACGTCTACCCACAATGAGTGCTGCCGCCAACGCTGACAACCCGGCTGCAACATGCACAACTATGCCGCCCGCAAAGTCCCAGGCACCCAAAACGTGAAGCCAACCGTTAACGTTCCAAAGCCAATGGGCAATTGGCGAGTAAATTAAGGTAGACCACAAAACAACGAATATCAGTAACGATTTGAATCGGATTCTTTCTGCACAGGCACCTATTATTAAAGCAGGTGTGATTGCGGCGAATTTAAGTTGGAAGGCGAAGAATAGGATTTCTGGAATGCCTGAAGCGTAAGTTGAGTTAACTTGGTTTACGGTTATGCCGTTTAAGCCTACAAGAGAGAGGTTTCCGATTACTCCGCCGACGCTGGGTCCAAAAACAAGGCTATATCCCCAAAAGAACCAAACAAGGCTGACGACTGCGAATATGGCGATGCATTGGACGAGTGTGGAGACAAGGTTTTTTCTGCGGACTAAGCCTCCGTAGAAGAAGGCTAAGGCTGGAGTCATCAGCATAACTAGTGCTGTTGACGTTAGAACCCATGCAACGTCCGCTGGATTGTAAGACATCTCTTCCCCTGTCTCTCTGCTTTGTTACTCCCCTTTTTTGTTAGAACAAATATTTAAACTATGCATTCGCACCGAATAAAAGCCTAAATATTGATAAATGTCCAATTAACCGCATGCTAAGCGGTATATCTGAACTATAATATCTCGTAGTTAACCTGATAATCGCAAAATTGTCCAAAAAAACTGTGGCTAAAGAATAACTTGTCCAAAAGTTAACCACAGCTAAAACCTAGAAATTAAAAGTTAAATTGACAAAAAAGGAAAAAATGGAGCGGGAAACGCTCTAATCTAGTTGGTAGGCTTCTTCACCGTGCTCGCTGAGGTCTAAGCCTGCATCTTCTGCTTCTGGGCTGACCCTTAGAGGCGAGAACAGGTTGACCGCTTTAAGCAACAGCCAGGAACCGACGAAGGAGAACGGCACCACTACACCAACAGCTAATAGCTGGGCGAGGAATTGGTGGACGTTTCCGTATATCAGGCCGGTTGCGCCTATTGATGCGAATATTCCTGTGCCGATTGCACCCCATATGCCACCGACGCCGTGGCATGCAAAGACATCCAATGTGTCGTCAATTCGTGATCTGCCTGCTCTCCAGCTTGCAACGAGGTTAGAGATTATGCCGCCTATGAAACCCATGATTATTGCTGCTTGAGGGTTAACGAAGCCTGACGCAGGGGTGATGACGACTAAGCCAACGACTGCGCCAACTGCCATGCCGACTGCAGATGGTTTGCCTTTGAGGAGCCAATCCATAAGCATCCAGCTGACTGCGGCTGCTGCTGCGGCTAAGTTTGTAACCACGAGTGCTGAGACTGCAAGGTCGTTTGCTGCCAATGCACTGCCTGCGTTAAATCCGAACCAGCCAAACCACAGCAAAGCTGCGCCCAATAGGACATAGGGAATGTTTGTTGGTTTGAACTCCACTCTTTCTTTTTGGTCGATTTCTTTCATGTGTTGTTTCCAGGGAACTGTGCATCCTTTGCGTCTGCCAATGACGAGTGCCGCTGCAAGAGCGGAGATACCTGCGGATATGTGGACGACTAATCCGCCTGCGAAATCAATAGCGCCTACGCCTTTGAGCCAGCCGTCAGGGTTCCATACCCAATGTGCAATCGGGACGTAGATTAGCGTTGACCACAGGAGAATGAAAATTAGCAATGAACGAAAGCGAACTCTTTCAGCGCATGAACCGATGATTAGGGCGGGGGTGATTGCTGCGAACTTTAGCTGAAACGCGAAGAAGAGTAGTGTGGGTATGGTTGCGGCTAGAGCTGGGTTGATGTCGTGTATGCCTATGCCGTTTAATCCTGCGAGGGACAGGTTACCGATTATGCCGTGGTAACTGGGGCCAAAAGCCATGCTGTAGCCCCAAAGTGCCCAAGTAAGGCTGATTACGGCGAAAATGATGAAGCATTGCGCGATTGTGGATACGAGGTTTTTTTTGCGCACTAAGCCGCCGTAAAAGAAGCCTAATGCAGGTGTCATTATCATTACGAGGGCTGTTGCTGTAATTATCCATGCTACGTCTCCGGAGTTTGAACTTAAAGTTGTTACACTCATTTTATTACACCATTTGACATATGTTTACTTATTTGTTTAATATCTGTGCAAATAGATAATTGTTGTATATAAGATTATCCGTTTGAAAACAAACAAACATATTTCGTGGATACATGTTTTAAAGAAGCCCGGAATTCAGGCATATTGTTCATATTAAGGCGATAGTTAAGTTAAAACCTCAAAATTTATCCAAGAATTAATCAAATTATAAATCAAATTACCAACATAACGCAGATAAAGTCACTAATGGAGATTGGGTTTTTTTTTACACAACTCCTTTTGTTGTCTTCAAACATTGGATGGCTAGTTCACTAAATTTAATGATGGTTGTGATTTATTCATAATTAAGACTTATACCAGTAAATTCAGCAAAAAACAAGAATCACTCAAAATCTTCTTTCACAATGTCTCTGGCGACTATAGTCAACGTTTTCTTGAATGCATGGCATTAATAACAAATTTTTAATTAACGAATTCAAGACCATAGATCCCTCAGCTTCAAGATTGTTAAAAAATCATAATCACCTGAAATTTCATAAACGACACTGACAATTGACCAGTGGCATAAATCATACTCCAAATCCTTTAGAGATCTGCATCCAGTCTAGAAAAAAATTATAGCTTTAAAATCGTAGCATAGTTTTACCGGGTCAAAGTAGTACTTGTAATAGACTATAGAACTCAAAAGCATGCAGAAGGCACATTTGAAGCGAAGTATCTAACAATTACAGCGACTAAAGAAAGTTAGGTCACCCCTGACGCTTTCTGGAGCCAAACTTTGGGATAGCTTTTTTAATACACTCTTCACCCTTATTTTGCGGTGCACCCTTACGGAAGAAGCAGCAGATATTTGGACTCCAATGGACGGAGACACCTTCGTTACAAAAGACGGTTTCATTATGAACACTTTTGGCTACGAACACCCTAACGACCGTGTCTTTGCATTCCTCAAGTACATCCCAGCCCAATACAAACAGCTTTTTAACGTGGAAATGCTGACCCGAACATGGAAATTTGGCACAAACGAACTTACAAACCAGCTTTTCCGCGCAGAAAAACTTTACACTGCAAAAAACTACCAAACATTCATCGAAGCCTTCCGCAAAACATTCCCAAACTACCTCTACTTCGATCAGACACGCGGAAAAGAACTCATAACAGCGCCGCTTGACGCGATTGAGCAGGTTTTTGTTCCCAAAGACCGTTTGGTCTGGCTGCAGAACCTCAAAAAACCTGATAAGCTTCAAGATATGTCGCTTCAATTAATAGATTTAATCTCAAAAGAATCGGGTGTACCCTGTAGTGATTTGGGCATCCACGGCTCCATAGCGCTTGAGATGCATGCGCTCGAATCCGACATCGACTTCGTCGTTTATGGCACAAACAACTTTCGCATTGTAGAAGATGCAATACAAAGACTTGTAAACGAAAACAAGCTCTCCTACATTGCAGGGAACCGTATAGAAGCCGCAAGAAAATTCGTGGGCAAATACCAAGGCAAAATTTGGATGTATAATGCAACAAAAAAGCCTGAGGAAATCAAAACCCAATTTGGAGACTATACCTATACGCCTTTGGCGCCGATGCGTTTTTCCGCAACAGTCTGCGATGATACAGAAACAATGTATCGCCCCGCAATCTACAAAATAAGCGGATACCAACCACAAGACGACCAATCAGAAATTGACATAAACAAAATCCCTACTCAAGTTGTCTCAAACATCGGTTGCTACCGAAATGTTGCTCGAGCGGGACAGCAAATTAAAGTTGCAGGAACCCTTGAAAAAGTCCAATCAACCCGAGACAGCAGCGTCTTCTACCAAGTTGTCGTGGGTACAGCTACTTCAGAAGAAGAATACATATGGCCATTGTAAAACTACGCGACCGTGACGCCATCCAAACGGCGGAAGGCTTGATTTTCCGGGTCTTCGGCTACAGCCACCCTAAAAACGCATATATCTGCGACGCCGAATATGCCAGCTCAAAAATTTTTCATTCAACAGACCCAAGAGCACCCAGAGAAGGCAGAAGTGAGCTCTTCTACAAGTTCTACAACGACGAAGGCATGAAAATCGTCGCCAAAAAATATCCCCAATACCTCATCAACCATGAAATGCTTGGATTAAAAATCGTCGGCGTGCCCCAAAAACTAATCGCCGAACCACGACAACCGCAACCGCGTCTCCAAGAACTTCTCAAGGCAGGACCAATCGACCCCTTATTGGCTGCAATGGAGCGTGTCTTAGGCATTGCGACTGGAAAATCAGGAGTTTCAGCCGAAAGCTTCGGAGTTTTCGGTTCAATGCTACATGGCTTTCATCACCCAAAGTTTTCAGATATCGACTTCACAATTTACGGCAAAACAGAAAACGCCAAAATGTGCAAGACAATGGTACAACTATACGCTGACAGCAGTTCTGGTTTGCGAAACGAGTTCGAATCATTAGACGCCATGAAAGGGAAAGACTGGCGTTTCAAGAATTTTGATGTTAAAGATTTTGTTTGGCATCAACGCCGCAAGATGATTTATGGGCTTTACGATGATACGGCGAATAGTGGTAGAGTTATCAAAGCTGAGTTTGAGCCGGTGAAGGGGTGGAGCGAAATCAAGTCAGAATATGACCCTCAATGCCGGATAAAGCAGAAGGGCTGGGTTAAATTAAAAGCCAAAATTACGGCGGACGATGAATCGCCTTTTATTCCATCAATCTACGGCATAGAACCCTTAGAAGTTCTAAGCGGTCCTAAAGAGGCGCTTGAGGTAACGCGGATTTATAGTTACATGGAAGAGTTCCGTCAGCAGGCACAAAAAGATGAAATCGTTATTGTTGAGGGTAACCTAGAAGAAGTCGAGTCTTCCACGGGGAGCTTTTGGCAAGCTACATTGACTTATTGTCCACGTTACTACGAACAGGTTCTAAAAGTATTACACTGACTCAAATTGAAGAATTAGACTTCGTTTGGGTTAATTGTTGCAACTATTGGTGGTGGGAATGGGTTGCAGCAGCAGCAACAACAACTTCTATTGAATAGTTTCAGATTTGGGTTGCTTTTAGATCGAATGTTTAAGCACCATGTAATCCGACGGTTTACTGACAATAATTAATCGGTATATTCGTTTGAACTGTTTTTGTTATCAGTTACGAGTTCGACTTTGCCCTGTGCCTCAATTTTTTCATCAAATGTTGCTTGTTCAACAGGAACTCATATCAACAGATAGAACGAGAATCCGATTAGTTGTTCCTTCAAAAATAATTGTTGTGGGAGTTCAATCTCGAACTATTTGATTGTTTAGAAATAATTGTTTTTGCTCTTCATTATTTCAATAGTTATGATAAATTATGAACAAGTCATAACTATATTTATATTTGATTGAGCGTTTGTCTGTTGTAACTAAAAGGTGACATATGAAAATGTTTAGCCTAATAATAGTCGGTTTGAGTGTCATCGCAAGTGCGATTGGCACCTTGGCATTTGAAATATATGTAGCAAAGAAAGTTAGTGCAATAACTGCCAACTTAAACGATGGGAACTACTAAGTCAAACGGTGATAATGCATGGACATAGTAGCTCTAAGCATTCAAGTCTTCGGTGCAAGTTCTTTGGTAGCTGCTTTTGTTAAGTGTACAATGGCTAAAAGGAAAGCGATGCAAGTTAGGGACCACACAAAAAATCAGTTGAGGCGCTTCTAAGCGCCTAATCACTATTGACCTATTTTTTAAGCGTATTGTTTTCCATCGATATTAGAACTTTTAGAATTGTTGGGTTAACTTTGGAATTTGATAACCATGTAATCTGTAGGTTTGCCCCCGATGATAAGTCGGTAATGCGTTTCGCCTGTTTTGTTATCAGTTACGAGTTCGACTTTGCCCTGTGCTTCAATTTTTTCATCAACCGTTGCTTGTTCACAGAACCTTCCACGGAAAGAAACGATTTCAGTTATTCGCGTAAGTTTGGGTCCTTCAATAACTGAGACATCTTTGAGTTTATAAGTGCAGGGCGTAAATAGTGCATCGGAACTGTCAGCGATGTTGGCAATTATTTTTGCATATCCGCTGTTCTTGTAGCACACGTCGCCATACTGCTCGTTTGTTTCGTTCCAGTCCTTCACGAAGCGGATGAAGTAGTCGGTTCCCATGAACATGCCTTGGAATGCTTTGCGGCTTTCGACAGAGATGAAGTCTTCGAAGTTCATCTCGGTATCCTTCGAACGGAAGTCGAAGAGCGTCTGAAGCTCTGCTTTGCTGTAGGGTTTGAAGCCTGAACCCTCGGTTTTTCGCAATTCTTTTAGCGCTGCATAGGCTTTGCAGCTGTTTTCCATGCCATAAACCAGGGGGTCGATGTCTGATTTCTCGGTGGTTAATCCAGCCATTATCGAGCCAGAGATGCCGATTGCGCTCCAGGGAATGCCAGATTTTTCCTTTAACGTTGTTGCCAGATGCAGCGCTTTGCTCTCTAGGATATTCGGGTTTTTGGCTGTGCGCAGAGAAGAAAGTTTTTCGGGTGGTTGGTAGTGCTCAGCGATTTGGTCAACTGTCACTTCACACATTGTTTCGCCGAAAACCGGGTCAAAAACGATGAGGTCAGGATGGTTTTCTTGCAGGTACTTGAAGCGGTCGCCTAGGCTGTAGACTTTGCCGTAAAGTGCATCCTTGCCTTGCCTTGTGCCTTGCGGCGAGGGAATAAAGCGAGGGAACGCAATAACTTTGTTGGGTGGATGAACTAAGCCTTTAACGTCAAAAACCACTTGGCTCTTGGTTTTGATCAAATCGCCCTCGCGTGCTTTCATACAAATCAAAAGCTTGTAGTTTTCAAAACTTTAATAAACCTTCTTTAAGCCACAATACCAGAGCACATTCAAATGAGCAACTGCGAAAAAGCAAAACACATATCCAAATGCCTGCAATTGGCGATTTTGCTGGAAGTCAGCAGCCAAAAACCAGGCAACGTAAGTTTCACCGCAAGCTTTGAGAAGACGAGGGTGGAGCATTTTTTAGCTTCTGCGGTTGCCGCCTCATCGACTTTTCAGGAGGCGGCTTATCTTGGTACGGCAGTAGCGGAGAAGCGGCTTGATGTCGGCAAGGTTGGGTTGGGCCAACTCATTAAGGATTGTGCGGTGGATGTTAATGCTTGGCAGAAGGGTGGAAACACCATTCTCGGTACGGTTATGCTGTTTGTTCCCATCGCTGTGGCCGCTGGCATGACGCTGCCAAAGAAAGGCTACGTTTTTGATTTCAAAAAATTGCGACAGAACATTGATTTGGTCGTCAAATCCAGCTCTGCATGGGATTCTGTTCACCTCTACGAAGCCGTTGGCATTGCCAACCCCAGCGGACTTGGTGATGCACCAGACCTCGACGTCACCGATCCAGCATCCAAAGAGCGGCTACTCAAAGAAAACGTGAGGTTGTTTGAAGTTTTCAAGCTTGCCTCAGCGTACGACGACATATGCTACGAATGGGTCAACAACTACCCGATAACCTTCGAATTAGCCTACCCTTACCTGAAAGCTCAGCTTGAAAGCAAACCCCTAAACACGGGAGTAGTTCACACTTTTTTAAAAATCCTATCCGAACGCCCAGACACATTCATCGCTCGAAAAGTTGGAAAAGAAAAAGCTCGTGAGGTTTCCTCTGAGGCCAAATCCATACTTGAACTAGGCGGCTTAGAAACGTCTAAAGGAAAAAAAAGTCTCAAAGAATTCGACAAAAAACTTCGCTCAAAAGGCAACTCCTGCAACCCAGGCACAACCGCAGATTTAACTGCCGCAGCATTAGCACTTAGTACCCTTAGCGGATACAGACCCTGAAACCTTTTTTAACATATCATTGACAGTAGAAAATTCCATTGCACTGACCCTATTAGGTTTCTGTAGTGAACCCACTATTGGTGACCAAATAGGTTCATGAATAAGCTGTTAGTGGGCATTTTCAATTAGGGTTATTCAATTATTTTTGAATTCTTCCTGCTTCTAAAGATTTTAGTGGCCTTGTAGATTTCGAACCATATTATGCTGGATATTCCTGCGCCTATACTGATTAAGAGGTTCATTGGGTTTAAAGGGCTAAAGTTGAAGAGACCGCTTAGTTGCGGTACATATATGACGACGATAAGCGCAACTGTTGCGATGGCAAGTATCCACCAGAATGCTTTGTTGGGTTTTCGCAGGGTCCCGATGATTGTATGAGCCCAAGAACGGTTTGCCAAAATTAACGCCAAGTTTGCGGTAACTATGGTTGCGAAAGCCATTGTTCGAGCGGTTTGCTCGCCAAGTCCCTGGTTAATTGAAGTTACGAATATGAGGGCTACGATTAGCAGAACCACAAAGCCCTGAAGGAACGCAACCACAACTGCCTCTCTGTTGAAGAGTTTCTTATCCATGCTGCGGGGCTTTCGTGTCATTATGTTGGCTTCTTCACCTTCCGTTTCAAAAACCACTGAGCATGCTGGGTCAATGATCAATTCTAAAAAGACAATGTGCAGGGGTAGCAGAATTAGCGGCCATCCAAACAGCACCGGAATAACTGACATGCCGGCGATGGGTATGTGAATTGAAAAGATGTAGGCTATGGCTTTCTTTAGGTTGTCGTATATTCTGCGGCCCATTCGTACGCCGCTGACAATAGAGGTAAAATCATCATCCAAAAGCACCATAGAAGCAGATTCCCTTGCAACATCGGTGCCCCTTCCACCCATTGCGATTCCAATATTTGCTGATTTAAGAGCAGGCGCATCGTTAACGCCGTCGCCTGTCATTGCTACAACTTCTCCGACGCTTTTGAAGGCGTTTACTATTCGAAGTTTCTGTTCAGGAACTACCCGAGCAAAAATGTTAACATCCCTAATGCGTCCTTTTAGGGCTTCATCTGACATTTGGTCTAGTTCAAGTCCTGTGATACAGTTTTCTGGATTCCTAAGCCCTATTTGTCGACCGATGTTTTGTGCAGTTAAAGGGTAGTCGCCAGTAATCATAACTACGCGGATGCCTGCACTGTAACATTCCTTTACGGCTCCCATAACATTCGGTCTAACGGGGTCAGCAAATCCAATGAGCCCCAAAAAGCTGAAAACGAAATCGTGTTGTTCATGCGGCAGGTCAGTTTTTTTGAATGATGCCTTTGCTACGCCGAGCACTCTTAGACCTTCTTGCGCCATCGCTTGAATATGAACTGATAGCTCTCTAGCTTGTGCCGCGTCGAAATGGCAAAGGTCTACGATGGCTTCTGGTGCACCTTTCGCGGCTATCATATAATCTTCTCCGCTTGGCGATATCCAAACATTAGACATAGCCAATAGTTTCTGAGAAAGTGGATATTCCTGCACCAACTGCCAGTCGTCATGCACATGCTCGGTTTTGGCGAACTCGCCTTCGGTGAAGCTTTTTATTGCTTTCTCCATCGGGTCAAACGGATCTTCTTTACACGCTAGAACGCTAAATTCGACTAGTTCGTGGCAGAAATCTGGGGGCAACTTCATAGATGATTCTATTTCGCATACTTTGCCGTTGGAAAATAATTTGTGAACAGACATTTTATTCTGTGTTAAGGTTCCTGTTTTGTCAACACAAAGAACTGTTGCGCCGCCCAAGTTCTCAATTGCATGGACCTGTCTTGTAAGCACATTTTTCTTTGACATGCGCCATGCGCCCAAAGCTAAGAAAATGGTAAGAACTACTGGAAACTCTTCAGGCAAAATAGCCATCGCCAAAGTTATTCCAGCTAAGAAGCCGTCAATCCAGTCAAGACGGGTAAAGCCGTAAACAACAATTATAATTGCACATAAACTGAGACCCACTATTGCGCTGTTTCGAACTATGTGGCTAATTTCTTTCTTTAGCCTGGTTTCATCCCGCTCTACCTTTTGCAAAACAGCCCCAATTTTTCCCATTTCAGTTTTTGGTCCGGTGCTCTTCACTTCAGCAATTGCTTGACCCTGAATAATCAATGTTCCAGAGTAAGCGAAGGGTAAATCGTCGCCACCCGCACGATAGGTTTGTTCCACACCATCCCACGCAACTTTACGGACTGGAACAGATTCGCCCGTGAGAAGCGCCTCATCAACCATCAGGTTATTACATGTTAACAGGAGGCAATCGGCAGGTACGCGGTCACCTTCTGACAGGATAAGTATGTCTCCTGAAACAACTTCTCGGCCAGGAATCCTCTTTTGCACGCCATCCCTAATTACTAATGCTCTGGGGCTGGAGAGGTTTTTTAGAGCATCTAATGCGTTTTCGGTTTTTTGTTCCTGATAAACTGTGATGCCGATGATGACGAAGACAAAACTCAAAAGCACAATGCCTTCAGTGACTTCGCCCAGTAGAAAGTAGAGGCTGCCGCTTGCGACCAAAAGCAAAAAAATGGGTTCTTTAAATACACTGAAAACTATTCTTAAGATGCCTCGTTTTCCAGACGAAGGCAATTCGTTGTAACCTTCCTCTTGTAACTTGCGGGATACCTCCATGCTAGAGAGGCCTGTTATCGAGTCAACATCAATATCTCGCATCAGGTCATCAACACAATTTTAATCCACAAAAACCTCAGAAATGATGCTTAAAGGCATATCTGTACAGTTGAAAATTTTTGATGCGTTAGACCAAAAATAACATACCCATTTCCGTGGGACATTCAGCAACGGAAACCTAAAAACTGAATGCGTATGCCAACGCGCATGTTCGAAATTATAATTGAAGAGCAAGTGTCATATTTGATAGAACAAAAAAATAGTTTGATTGCGGCACGTCGGTAAAATGCATTTTTTATTTGTTGTTGCTTGACCGTACACACATATTCTTTTAACTATTCCACCGAGTTATTTGCATATTATACTTTCATAGGTGATTAATTTTCAAAACTGCATCTTAGCGGCGAATTGCCCCAACTGTAGAAAAAAGCTTGATGTACCTGATAAGAAAATGGAAAACGCTTTTTCCGTTTGGCTAATTACACGTGTCCAAAACCTGGCAGGCACTTCTGTGTATAATAATAGCTCAAAATTTTTATTGTGACTTCAAAATGAGACAACATCATTTTAAATTAAATTGAAACCTAACATGTTCCAAGCAAAAAGATAATACCCCTCGTTAGGCGGGTCTGGCTGCTAACAAAGGATAAAGTGTCCCCCTCGAACTTCTGCACTTTACCGATGTTAGCGCATGGCTTGGTCCGTCGAACACTATATTTTCTCCCCCAAGCAAAACTGACTTTTATTTTGGAAAGGCTTTTTAAAACTTGCACAGTTAGTTTGTGCTATGTTCCTAAAAGCCATCTCATCTACGCTTCGAAATAGGCGGTTTTGGGTTTGGCAGTTAGGCGGCGCGTTAATCTATGCCACACCTGCATCGATTAGGATAGCAACAGGCAGCATTCACCTGCCAATCTTAAGCATGTTTATGCCTTGGTGGGTTACACCCTTCGTACCCGGAAACATTGTAGAGAAGGTTTTGGTTAACGCATTTTTCCCAGGAGGGGCAGGTGCAATCGCAGGCGAAATACTTTACGCTAACTTGCAAACTGAGGCTTTAAGCCGAAAGCAGAAGTATCTTGCTCGCCTCGGCGGCGCCCTACTATACGTGGCAGGATGGTCACTGTTCCAATTTGTTGGTTACATACAAAACATCAATGGCTCATACGGCGACAACCTCTTCGAGTCCCCATATGTTTTTCCTTTAAACTTCCTATTGGCGTCGCTTTCGATCTTCACCCCTAGTATAGTTGGTTTCCTGAAAAACAAAATATCAAAAACAAAAATAAAACGCGAAAAAACTTAATTGCCCCGCGGCTTAATTTCAAGTATGTCTTTTCATGTTAGGCGCAGGGAACGGGAAATCACCGACCAAGATGAGATGCGGATGGTACTCAAAAACACGAAATATGTGACGGTTGCCTTCTGCATGAACAATGAGCCCTATCTGGTTGCGCTCAACCACGGATATGACCAAGCCCACAACTGCATCTATTTCCACTGTGCCCCTGAAGGTAAAAAACTCCTCTATGCAGAAGCAAACCCGAATGTTTGGGGACAAGCAATCTTAGACTTCGGCGTCACCGAAGAATGCGACTACGCTTACACCTCAGTTCACTTCAGCGGCACACTTTCTCTTATCACTGACCTAGCCGAGAAGCGGCACGGCATGGAAATCCTCGTTCGGCAGGTTTCTATCAATCCCGAGGTTAAACTATCTAAGATTAAACCTGAAAAACTCGCATCCACAACCATGGGAAAAATAAATATAAATTATATGTCTGGCAAAAAGCATCAGGTGCCAAAAAACCAAAAATAAAAAAATTTTAGGAAATAGTTGTCGGTGTTGTTGCTGGCATTGCGGTATTGGTTGCCTTGTTCATTTTGCTCCAGTCAAAGTAGGATACTGCTATTAGTATAATGCTCCAGATTGCCCAGAACGCGAATGCGGGGCTTATGAAGTAGAGAACTAAGGCAAGTGCGCGGTTGACTACGGATATTGCTATGATTAGTTTTGGTGCCCACATCTTTCGTTTTAGCAAGCTATACAACGCTACTATGTACACGACTGAAACAAGAAGCAGGATTACGGTGCCAGCTGTGAGTGCATTGCTGACTCCTGCATTGACGCCGATGTAGCCTGTGTTTAGAGATGCTGCGCGCGAAGCTGGGTTAGCCCACCAGAATGCAACGTTGCCGATGTCACCAACGATGTTGATTGCGACGAACACTATGAGGATTTTGTGGATTATGCCTAAGCTGGCTGGTTTAGTTGTCATGACTTGTTCTCTATTTGTTTTTGTATTTAAGACTTGTCAGCGCTTAATCGCCCATCTGTGCTAAATTCACTTGGTAAATTCGCAAGCCCACATCCTCACAAACCTGCAGCAACCATGTAATCGAACTGAAATGTGCGATGCAATTTGGGTAATTGCTTAATTCTTCAGCGCCAACATACACATAGGTTATGTTGTATTCTCGAATTACAATCGCCAGCTGGGTTTCGTTACCTGTGTATGCTAAATCAATTTCATGTTCGCGCTGGTTTACTTGGTCAAGCGGTTCGCCATGTCCATACGGCCAATACACATACGACGATACCCTCAATCTTCCGCCAATCATGCTAGGTGGCTCATGTATCCCATAGTAGGTTAAGAACACAGCATTCTGCGGCGTATTGTCCCGTACCCAAAGTCCAAGTTTGTACTCATTCCAGGTTACTCCAAGGTATTGGGTTTGAGTGTTGTAGATGATTACGCTTGCTGTGGTGATGAGAGAAAGCAAAACCAATGTTACGATCAAAATGCGGGGTGTCTTAGCCAAAACTATGCCAGCCAAAACCACGATGGGGACCCAGGCGAACATGAAGAACTTGTACATATCCCAATCCCATGGCGTAAGCAACAGAATGTTTGGGATCAAAACCAGTAGCAGGAACGTTAACTTGAGATATTCATAGCCGGGTTTAATGAAAGAAATAATCGCGAGAACGAAGGGTATTCCAAGGTTTAGAAAGTAGTAGATGAAGGGGTTTTGGGCAAAATCTGTTAGAAAGGCAGTGCTGACGCTGAAGGTTAAAGGCGGCCCACCGCCAAAGATGAACGGCAACGCAAACACGCTTGGAATTATGAAGTAAATATAGTTGAGTTTGAAGCGTTTTAGGTTCAAAAGCACGCAGACGGCGAACGCTACGTAACAGCAGAAGAACGCAACGTTGTGGAATTGATAAACTAATCCTGTAAGGATGCCTGCGAGAATTAGGCGGTTTTTATCATCCATGTTTCTTAGCAAAGCCAAAACAAACGCAAACACCGGCAACCCCATCAGCAACGGACGTTGCTGGAGCAAGTTATCAAACATTGAGGGCAAGCCAAACAGCTGCCTAAACTGGTAAATATAATTCTGGTTGGGGTCAAATTGACCGTTAAACAATGCGCCAAACAAACCGAAATAGCTTAGTCCCCAGCCGAAAACCGCCAAAACCGTAGCGATGATGGCTGCTTTTCTACCATAAGGACGAGCCAAAGCGTAGATGGCTAAGGCAAAAACGACTATGAAGAGGGCATTTAGAAGTGGCAAAATGTTGGGTAGGTACCCGTACATTTTTTCGATTATGGCTGTGTGGAAGTCGACGAAGTAATGGTAGGTTAAGGGTGTGCCGATGTAGTTGGGGGTTTGGGGTGGGAAGTTGCCTTGGTTTATGGATTCGATGATTTCGTAGTGGAAGGGAGTGTCCTGCCAGTTTGAACCTGTTAAAACGATGCCATATTGGTTTGGTCGCCAAACGCTTGCATAGAGCACGCCGAGGCTGACGAGGAATATTATGGCGAAAACTAAAAGGCTGGTTTTTTTTACTTTTTTTATGTTTAGGATTTGGGGCGGTTGGATTGGTTCGCCTTTTTTATACACAACCAACGCATAGATGGCTGTAAAAGCCAGAAAACTTGCGAGGATGGTTTGCTGCGAGTAGCCTACGGCTAATGATAAGTAGTAAATCAGCGAAACCGAAACCAAAACGCTGAAAATAGGTACGAACGCCCAGATTTCATGGGTTTTTAAGTGAAAATATCGGTATGCGATTAATCCTGGAACTAGAAAAGTGAAAACTAAAGCGGTAAAGACGCCGATGCCGCCCCAAACAAACGACGCCGCCGTCAACAGCAGTAGTACTATGGGAATCCAGTATTTTTGCCAACCCTCCGCAGCTCCTGCCTTAACTTTTTTCCCCTCCCTCACGGCGCTTTACCCCAAATAGTATGGTATGAGATATTAAAATTGTCGCACAACCAGCGAGTACCCCTCAACAATCATTTTTAACGTAACAAAACCGACAGCCCAAGATGCCAAATCTGATGCTGTTCTTGAAGTATACAACGTTAGTGTAGCTACAGACAAAGGCTTGGCAGAAAATTTCATCTACTTTACAGAAACAAACACCAACCTTAATTTTCTGAACAAGACCTTGATGCTCTAACCGCTGGAATCTACAATTTATTTGACGTAAACAAGGTTGATGCAGTGAGGGGTAACTTCCAGTTTAATTGGACTGAGGGCGAATCAGTTTTAAGTGCACAAGTAGGATCTTACGGAATATACACTGATTATATTCATGGACTGGGCTTATGGACAGAAGGTCAGCCGAACGCCATCTCCGTATCCGTCCACAGACTTGGAAACATAGCGACTACAAACGGTGTTATCTCTGTTCAACCGGATATGACTGGAATTCAGCGACAGACTATAACACAACTGGCAGCCGTTAACCAAACTTTTCTGATAAAAACAATAGTTCCTAATGACAAGCTTTCGCAGGTAAATGCGTTCGAGCCAATAAAATAACCCTTTTTTTTAAAAAAATTAATACGTTTTGCTGGAGATTATAATGCATGAGACGATGGGTAACTATTGCCTTTCTTGTGTTTCTATTACTTATCCCTTGGCAATGCATTCGAGCCGAGAATTGGGTTCAGGTAAAAGCTTTCCAAGAGCAAGGAAACGATTATGTAACGAACCCTTTCGCCTGTAATTATTCTGAGTGGCGAATTAGATATTCGGATTACGCTCCAGCATTCGAGACGTTCCCGATTGACTACTTTTATTTGAACATAACTATATATCAGATAAGCGATGATTCCAGCAACAGTACAGTCGGCACAATTTCAGTTCTTCCAACTCAAGGACAATATTACTATCACATCGTTCACAACCAGACAGGAAATTTCTTTTTAGATTTCCATGCAGGACTTTTAGATAACTATACAGTCATCGTTGAACAAAATATTGATTCTGCGCTTGCTCCGCCAACTTCACGCGTGATGCCGAGCGAAACCTCAACCTCGCCATTGCCTTCGTCATCTGCGGTTGGTAGTGATATTTTGGTAGAGGTTGTTGCTATTGTTATTTTAGTTTTGGTTAGTTTGGCAGTTGTCCTAGCTTTGCTTATTCGTAGAAGGGATAGTTAACGTCAGTTGAGCGCTACAGGTAGGTCTGTTTTCAGTTAAGAAGTAGAAAACTCATAATTTTCTTTGATGCCTAAAGTCTCTTTTTGTTCTTTGCAATTGCAACCCTTATTCTTTGGTTTTTGGGTTGTCGTTTCTAAGCTTTGCCTGTAAGTCTTCCCATCTAGAATCGCCAGCAACCTCCTGCATCGAGCTGAATTTCGACAAGACCGACCTAACAGTATGGGCGCATGCATGCCCAAGCAACGTGTGTGAAGAATAAAGCAGGCTTAACATGGTTCACATCCACACCGAGTCTGCTTCTGCATGGAGCTATGTTGTTCTTGTGGAGGGAATCGCTTATGCAACACTGAAACGGGCGCGGAAAAAGGTTGCACCCACATAAAGCAACCGCCCTCAACTGCTATCTTGTGAAAATCCAAAAACCGTCCCAGCCACATAAAGAGACAAACCAAGCAACTCAAGCCCATCTCCAAGAGAGCCAACAAGAGTAAAACAGAACTTTCAACTGCTCAACACATCGAACATAGGTTTGCAGGTTCCATTAAGTCTTCAGCGCTAAAATCCGAGAAAGGTTAATTAGCTAAAGTTGTCAGTATTGTTGCGGCGCTTATGCCCAGGTAGTATAGTTCGGTCCAGTATATGCGGCTGTCGCCCGTAGGACCCGGGTCCGAATCCCGGCCTGGGCGCCATTCTTCTAATTCAATTTATTCAGGTTTATTATTGTCCATGCATTATGTTTTAATCCTAAACGATTTTTGAGTGCTCAGATTTGAAGTATAAAACTCTCCATCAAACTGCCCGAAAAATCGACTATTTAATAGACCACCATTTACATTCAGGAGCCTCCTTGTTTCCGCAGGATGAATTAAAAAACACAATTTTAGCCAAATTTCCCGATTTACGCTTTCAAAGTTACGGTTGGCACAAAATCGTCTTCGCCATCCACTCAGAAGAGCAAAAAATTGTGCTAAAAGTAGGCACAAGAAAAAGCATTGAAAACGACCATCGCTCCTACAAGCGAGTTCCCGAGAACTTGCGTCATCAATTGTTTGCAAGGATTTTTTGGCACACCAAATACTGCCTGCTACAGGAATATGGGTTTCCAACGCACGTTACCCCCGAAGAATTGGCACTTTTAAGAGGGGTAGTTTACAAATACGGAATTTTCGATATAAAGGAGGAAAATTTAAAGCGAATAGATGGGCAAGTAAAAATTATTGACGCAAACGTCACCAGCATTCCGATGCCCATAGTGATTCAAAAGGTGGATGAGGTGAAACCGAAGCTTCCGAAGCGGCTGGTTTTATTTATTAAAAAATTAACTCGACTGCTTAATGGGTAAAGCTCCTAAACATGCGTTTTGTCATTTTCATGTAGAAAAAACCATATGAGAGAAAAACAAGATAATCAAGCACACATGTCCGCGATACAGAGTATCCAAACCGGCGCTAAACCTGACAACTGGCTAATGGATATTATAAAAAAAGTTAACAGCAACGCAGCTGAGCAACAAATCACAACCCGCGCAAGAAACGACAGCCTCTGCATCCTCTGCAAAGGAGCACGAGCCCTCTGCGGCAAAACCCGATGCCCAATTATGGTAAAAGTCAGCTATTTCCTCAAGAGCGTTCCCTTAATGGCAACAGAAGATATCGACGGCATGTCTCCGCCGAGCGTTTTCATCGGAAGAATTGGATATCCCAACGTTTACGCGGGACCACTTGTGCCGCCAGTCCATGAGGATACGGGAATTTATGATTTGCCCGAGCGGTGGTTTGGGAAGTCGATGGATGAGATTGTGAGTTTTCGCAGTTTGCTTGTCCGCGGAAAGCACAGGGTTAATGTACAGAATTTTTTGGATGGCGGCAAAATTTTAGATCAGACACGGGAGTTGGCTTTGGCTGATAGCTGCGTGGACATCGAGCTCAACCTTACAAAGAAGCCTCGAGGTTCCATCTACCTAGATGATGATGTGCAGCCATTTGGTCCATCAGCGCCAATCCGCGACCTCCACGTCGGAAACGCACGCTACGATGACAAAATCGAGAAAGCCTACTACGACACAGATTTGCGGGCAACGAACGCAGTGGTTGAGCTCTACAACCGCGGCGTCATGGTCAGTAAGATCCAGAAAGCCTTCAGCGTCGGCGCCTTCGGAGTAGAAAAGAAACGTCGTCTTGTTCCAACCCGCTGGAGCATCACAGCCGTCGATGACATTATCTCTAAGAATCTGCGAGAAAAAGTCAAAACTTTTCCCGAAATCAACGAATACCGAGTTTACGAATCCATCTACATGGATAATGTTTTTGAGATTTTGATGATTCCGGCTCAGTGGAGCTATGAATCGATGGAAGCATGGTGGCCGGGCACTGTTTGGAACCCTGCAGGTTCAAACATTGCTATCTTTAGCGATTGGGAAGGCAACAGCGGACGCACCGCCTATGCCCAAATCGGAGGCTGCTACTACTCCGCACGCTTAGCTATTTGTGAGCAACTTCAAAAAGAACGCCGCCAAGCCATCGCCATCGTGCTAAGAGAAGCGCGACCTGGCTATATCATGCCCATTGGCGTGTGGCAGGTTCGTGAAAATGTACGAAACGCTATGCGCCAAAAACCCTATATGTTCAAAAATCTCGCCGAATCCCTTCAATTCATCAGCAGTAGATTCGAGATTCCGATGCAACGTTGGATACAGCAGAGTGAATTGTTAAAGAAGGCACTGTTCCAAAAGAGGATAACTGATTTCTTTAAGGGCTAACGTGAACGGCAAGTTTTAAAAAACCAGTCCCTTATACCTTCATTGACGCTGCAATGTTAACCTCTGCACCCAAACGGTTTATCCTTCCCTTCTCAAACTCTAAAAGCAGTTCAACCGAGGTTGAGGCAGCATCTGTTTTCGCTTTTGCCGAGTTTAAGCGTAGCAAGGGTGGCGGATTTATCGCAAGGCAGCCTGAGGAAAAACTCGTTTGTCTATCAAAAGTCGGCTATCCTTTGTGGTTAGTTCCCAAAAACGACTTAATTTTCGTGTTCGATGGCTTTAACGATATATCTCAACGTGTGTCCTATCTTGAATCTCCATCGGTTAAAGGGTTTATGGAAAGTTTAGAGACGAATTCGAAGCCCAGAGAAAACTACTACACATTCCTGTTGGATCACACCAACTATTTTCAGAAATCCACAAAGGAAAAACAGTTTGTTTTCAGAAGTTTAATTGTAAATTTGGATTTTAAGACCGAATTTATTGGTTACCGAAAAGAAGCTGCTGAAATAACGGGGCAAGTCAATGTGGCTTTACTTCCTCCAGTCCTTGAAGAGTCAACGATTACGTCGATGCTTTCGGACTTTGAAAAGTTACAATTAGCGCAGAGAGATGAAGCATTAAAACTGCCCGAATGCATAAGACTTGTAAACAAGACAACTGGGCAGTACATAACCGAGCTCGACTATGAAGCCGAAGCAGTTACCGAAGAAACGGATGCTAAAATTAGGGCATTGGAAGAATTCGTAAACCCCCAATTAGCGAAACTTAACAAAGATTATAAAGTGAAAATAGGAAAATTAGCCGATCGTTTCGATGAGGAACTTGAAGGGCTGCGAAAAATGAAGGCAAAAACTATAAAATCCATCGAAAGCAACGAAAGCAAGATAAAGCAGTTTGAACGTGAAGCAAAAAGCCAAGCGACAAAAAACCATGCTGTCTACGAGAAACGATGGAAAGAGAAAATCAAGCAAGCCCAAAAAGAGGTTAAAGAACTAAAAAAAGACCTTAGCGCAATAGAAGGCAATTCTAAAAAATTAAGCAAACAGAAAACTCAAGAAATTTCACAATTAAACCTTCAGCTCGACTCAGAATTGAAGTTGGCACGGCAACCTTTAATTAACCTCCGAGCAGCCCGTGAAACTAAGATCCGTGTTTTTAAGTTAGAAGCGGAAAAGCTGTTTAGGCTTGAGAAGCCAGTGATTGAAGATTTAAACAAGAGCCTTACGCTGAGGGAATCCTTCAAAGCCAATTTTGAAGCGCTTGGCTTTAGGGATCAAACGTTGAAGAGTCCCGCACTGTTCTATATTCCTTTTCTTGTTGTTTGTTATGAGACAGGCTTGACTAGCCGTTACGTTATGCTCGCACCTTCAATGATTAGCCTCTTTGATTTCTCAGCAAAACTAAAAGGAGCATTTGGATTATCAAAAACTAAAGATTTACTCGTGCCCCGCTTCAAAGTAATAACGACTCTAATCTCAAAAGTTGAAGACCAAACTAATCAGAACAGCCGGTTTGAAAGTCAGCTTTACGATTTAACCCAAAGAAACAACCTCTTAAACAACCCCGCATTTAGAGAAAACATTGCGAAAGGCTTACCATACCTTAAACATGAGGGCTGGTTCTCTGATAAAGAGCAGCAAACCTTGAGCAACCGATTACCATAATGGCGGTTGGTTGTTCAAAATACTTATTGCATACATTTTGCACATCACTATTGTTATTTACGGTGTGAAAAGTAGTGGTTGAAGGCAGCATCGATTACATATTGAAAGTCTCGAATCTTAGTGTGAAGTTACAAAATCAAACTTTACTCGACCATATAAATTTCAACGTTGAAAAAGGAACAACCTTAGCCATACTTGGACCAAATGGCGCAGGAAAAACGATCCTTCTTAAAACTCTACTAAATCTTGTTCCCCATACAGGTTCAATCGAATGGACAGAGAAAGTAAAAATCGGCTACGTCCCGCAATACGTAGCTGTCTCCGATATTCCCATGTCAGTTAGAGAATTCCTCTCTATTGGAAATGGGGTGGATGTTGAAAATTCTCTGAAAAAAGTGAGGTTATTCGACAGTACCATCTTGGATAAGAGGTTAGGGGTTCTCTCTGGAGGGCAACTTCGGCGGGTTTTAATCGCGTGGGCATTGAACGATAACCCCAATGTGCTGCTTTTGGATGAGCCCACCACGGGTGTCGACATGGACAGTGAAGAACCAATATACCTAATGCTCAACGACATCAAAAAAACCCAGAAAATAACGATTTTCTTAATAACCCACAACATCCACATTGTCCAAGAATACGCCGACGCTTTACTTGCCCTAAACAAGTGCGTTACGTTCTGTGGACCAGCAAACCAAATTGTGCAACCGGAAATTCAAAGACAAATCTACGGCGAAACAGTCTGCGTTGAAACCGAAAGAGGAGAAAACTACCGCAATGCTTGACTCAGCATTATACAGCTTAATACTTTCAATCTTTGTCGGCGTTGCCACAGGCTACTTGGGGTCACTGATGGTTTTGGAGAAGATGGCGCTCGTTGGCGATGCTCTATCCCACGTTGCCCTGCCGGGTTTAGCCATCGGCATTACTTTTCATTTTAACCCTTTTTTGGGAGCTTTTGCCTTTTTGTTTATTTCGGCAGCAATTATTTGGCAAATTCAAAGAACAACAAAAATCTCTTTCGAAGCTCTTGTGGGCGCAATGTTTACTCTTGCCTTGGCAATAGGTATTTTGATCTATGGGAACAATTTGGATGCACTTGAGTCAGCTTTGTTCGGCGATATTTCCCAAGTCACATTACTTAGCACGATAATTGCTGGAGCCGTTTGTGTTGTGGCGATAGTTCTAACGAAATTAATTTACGACAAGTTGGTTTTGGCGATGATTTCCGAAGACCTTGCAATCTCAAAGGGCATAAAGGTTGCAAGAGTAAACCTGCTCTATCTTTTCCTTGTTTCAATAGTGGTCGCCATCGGTATACAAATAGTTGGAACATTACTAGTAGGCTTCCTCGTAATTGTTCCTGCGATTGCAGCTAAAAACTTGAGTTCTCATATGCGAAGGTACTCATGGCTAAGTGCAGTTTTCGGTTCCATTGCTGGGTTCTCGGGGGTACTTATCTGGAGCATCTTTTTTGGTCCTAACTCTGCTATTCCATTCTCAGGTCCGCTGGTTGTTTTCTCAGGAATCATAATCTTCGCGGTTTCAATAATCATAAACTGGAGACTGAAAATTACAACTTAGGATTGATCGGTGTGAAGAAATACACAGGTAAAACATCAACTGCCATAATCCCATTTCCCAATAACCAGATTTTACTTATAAAACGAAACACTCGCCCTTTCTTAGGCTACTGGGCGCTACCTGGCGGCAGAATGGACCCAGACGAAAACATCGAACAAACCATTGTTAGAGAAGTCAAGGAGGAAACAGGACTTATTGTTGAGATTGTGGATAAAGTTGGCGAGTACGTTGAAAAAGGCATCAAGGATGGCATTGACTACGAGTATTATCCAACTTGTTTCGTGGTCAAACCTGTGAGCGGAGAAATCAAAAAGCAAGACAGCGAAATCCAGGAAATCAAACTGTTCAACCTAAATGATTTGCCAAAGCCATTAGCCTTTGAGCACAACTTAATGATAAAAGATTACGTTAAAAAATAAAAAAATTAGGGCTCAAATAAGAGCCTATTTTACATTTGTTTGCTGCTTTTCTGTGTTGGCTGCGGCGGAATTGGAATTATCGTTGCTTTGGATAGGTTTTCTTGCTCGTTGAGGATTAAGGAAATTGCTTTGCCTTCTGGAACGATTATCTTGGTGTTGTTCTGAAGTGATGCTGTAATAGTGTCTAATTGTTTGAAGGTGACGGCGCTGTCCTTGAAGTACGTGGTTAATGCCTCGTTTCTAAGACGGGTGGCTTGGGCGTCTCCTTCAGCGATGGCGATTGTAGCGGTTTTTTGTCCTTCAGCTTGAAGAATCGCTGCTTGTTTTTGTCCTTCTGCAACTTGGATCGCGGCGTTTTTCTGTCCGCTGGCTAAGGTTGCTTGGGCAATGGCGGTTTTCTCTGCAGCTTGGCGTTCGTTGTCCGCTTTAAGAACCGATTCCATGGAAACGATGAGTTCACGTGGGGGCTCAAGATCTTTGATTTCTGCTCGCACGATCTCTATGCCCCATTTCTCTGTCTGCTCATCTAAAGCATTTTTGAGGCTCGCGTTAATGATGGGTCGGGATGTGTTTGCTATAGCCATGTCCATGCCGCCGATGATGTCTCTTAGGACTGTTCTGGCAAGCGTATCGATTTGAGCAGCAAAGCTTGCTACGGCGTACTGTGAGGCTTTTACTGACTGTTCATCCTGTTTGATTCGGTAGAAGACCACGGCGTCGACTCCCATGAAGACCTTGTCTTTGGTAATGACGTCTTGACGCTGCACAGGCGTCATGCGTTCGGTTACGTTGACTTTGATGATGCGGTCCACGAAGGGCACCAGTAAGGTTATGCCGCCTTCAACGAACCGGTGGTATTTGCCGAACCTTTCAACTAACCCTTTTTCAGTTGGTCTAACAATTCGCAGAGACGAAACAACTGCATATGCAATTACTACTAATGGAACCACTATTGCTAAGATTAAGATTGGATCTACCATTCATATCTCCCCTGATTTTTGTTCTTTCTTATGCATATAGGGGGAGATTTAAGATTTGTTATGACAACAATATACTGTCGGTTTCCTTTTTCTTGTTGAAAAGGCAGCAAAGCGGGTCCGGAGGGATTTGAACCCTCGATCTCCGGCTCCGAAGGCCGACACCTTAATCCGTGCTAGGCTACGAACCCAAACAATACTAGCCTAACACTTCAATAATGGAGTTGCATTAAAAGATTTACGGCAATGCTTATAAAACCACATAATATTAAATTGGTGACGCGTCAAATGGGGGCCGGTAGCTCAGCTTGGCTGGAGCGTTCGACTGATAATCGAAAGGTCGGCAGTTCAAATCCGCCTCGGCCCACCATCCCTACCCATTCGCATTTTGAGTATTGCTGTTTTCCATTGTGGTTGCTTTAAGCCTACCACATACCCTTATGTCGGTTCAAGTAAGATATAATAAGTTAACCTACAGGGTCCTGTGTAGTATTCAAGGAGGTTTTTTCTATCAAAAAACATCAAACCGTCAAACTAAAAATCAACCAGGAAGCCTACAAAAAAGATGAACGGCTGCCAATCCAAAACATGCCGTTAACTGTTTGCACTTGCGGAGCAAAAATCCTGGTGGTTCCTGACGTAGCAGCTATGTCTAGAGCTTTGAAAAATCACTTAACCCACCATAAAGGCGCTGACGAACAAGATTTGATTGAGCAAATTTTTGAAGTAGCCAGCAGTCATAATTAGCCTCAAACTTAAAATTGATATTTGAATTAACTGTCAGGGTTATATGTAAATCAAGGAGAACTGTTTGTGTCTGAGAAAAAAATTAGATCCCAAGAGAATCATGACGCTTGCGTTAGAGCAGTGGCTGAAGAATTGAAACGTGATAACTGGCTAGTGAAAGCGGATGTGGAAGGTTACGAGAAACCATCCGAAATTGCCAAAGGTTACCTCCCCGATGTTCAAGCAGAAAAAAAGGGCTGCGTAACCAGAATTTGCGAAATTGCAACTCCCGAAATGTTTGAAGGTAACCTGCAAAGGTACTTGGGATTCAAGAATTACTGCAACGAATACGATTTCCACATGTACGTGGTTGATAAGGATGGCAATCGCAGGCAGATTGACCCGCAAACTTTCGGGAAAAAATAATCCCTTACTTCATCTAGGGAAACAAGTGTCTTCTGTATTTGGCTATTCCAATTGCTCCAAGTGTTGAGGCTACTCCGACAGCAACCAAAGCTGAAACAAAAACAGTTGGAAACTCTGGGATTACCCACACATTGGATGAAGCTATGTTCATCATTTGGGTACTGTTAGTCTGAGTGGTACCGCTTGTCTGGATGGTTTCTTGGCGCCACTGTACCATCATGCCTGTTGCTTGGTCGTAATAGATGTCTAAATTGTTATAAACGCCGATTAAGGTGTTGTTATCGTTCGTTTCAAAATGATTGGTTAATCGTGAATCACTTGCATAAGGCATCAGAAAAGTATCGTTTATGGTTGGACTCGAAGTGGATGAAGGGAACATTCTGCCCATCATGCCAACGCCTCTTGCCATGAAGTAGAAATTATTTGTGGAAACGGACCCTGCATAACCGGAGAATGATGTTATCCCAGTTCCTACGTTCATGTTGCAGACTCCAATGCTGCTGGATCCATTCAACCCTCGGAGCATCGTTTCAAAATTCACCGAGGCGCCGGAAACATCTGTTACATTAACCATGAAATAATCGGTTTGGTTTATGGCAGAAAACGATGCTGATGGAACTACGTGAGGGTTATTTGAGTTAAAGTAGCATGTATAATTGTATCGAAAAAAGTCGCCGTTGGCTACACCGACTGTGGGCATCATTTCGCCGAAAGCCGCACTCAAAGAACCAGTAAGTAGGACAAATAAAATTATGAATGTTGAAAACAAACTTTTCTGCATAAAATTTTACCAATTTAGATTTGGCTGCAGACTCTCTTAAACCTTCTTTGAACCCCTTTTTGGTGTTGAGCGAGTTTGCAATGAAGTTGCGTTGTTTATCCGTGGCTTAAAAGATTTTTTTTGTCATTATTTCGGTTTTTGTTGAAAAATGTTAGTTTTTCTCTTTCATGAAAACTGTCTTAAGTCGAAAGGCTTAATAGTTGAAAGGTTTCATTTTTCTCCTGAAAGGACGATGCAATTTGGGACTTTCCAGAATGGAGATGTACCTCGCCGTAATCAAGGTCTTAGAGAATGCGGATTCAATGGCGCAGCAACAAATAATGCGCAAAGCAGGCATCCCCGCCCTCCCAACAAAAGAATTCTTCGATTTTCTGGTCAAATTGGAGATAGTCCGCAAAAAAACCTCGGGGTCAAAAGTGGTTTATTCTTTAACTGAAAAGGGACAAAGACTCTGCGCTTATTTTGGTTTAGAGGACGACTCAATATTTAGCGGAACAGGAATTTTCCGAATCGACTAATTCTCCCTGGTTTCCGTTTTCAATCTTAAACGTGCAAGAATCTGTTTCTTGTTTCGCAGGAAGCGACTTGTCCAACTGCCCAAAAAACCTGATAACCGACGTCCCCCGATCCGTGTTTGCATAGACAACACTGTTTTTGCCCACCTCAATTTCTGCGACCAAACCCTGCTTGATAAGAAAACCCAAATGCTCCTCTAGACCATTGCAGTTAACTTTAGCCTCGCACATGAGAAGCGATATCTGTAAAGGACCTTTGTGGGCTAAAACCCTCAGGATGTCAACATACATTTCTAGTTTGGAGCGTCTCATACCTAATCCGTTTTACAAGTAGCCTAAAATCCGTATTAACGACTAGTGTGTCAAAAATAAAACGCACTCACTATTGAACCCAGGATTTAGCTGTCAGAGGATTTTTCCCTTCTCGATTGTTCCTTCCCATTCGCTGTTTGCTCAGTTTCAAACTCATCCTTCGATGCTTGCTCAATAATTTCGCCTGCTTTCTCTAAAGGTACAACTAACCTTTCTAAAGACTCGGGCAAATGTTGTTTTGCGTGTTCTCCTACAGTTGTAGCGTAAACTTTTGAGAGTTCAGCTCCGAAGAGCACAATTTGGTTTAAAACAAAAATCCAAAGCAAAATAATTACTAATGTGCCGCCAGTTCCGATTACGGTAGTCACGGTGAAGGTTTGGATGTACGTTCCAAAAATATAGTTTGTCACCGTAAATGCCGTCCCGGTTACTATTGCCGCGACGATTACATCTCGCCAGTGAACTTTTGCCTCTGGAATCATCTTATAGATTAATGCTAAAAGCAACGTTGCAACACCGAACGATAACACTACTTGAGCTATGGCAATCGCAATTACGGTTAAAGCCCCATTTATTGAATATAACCTTATCAAACTAAACAAACTGCTCGCTATCGCCGTCCACACTATGACAATTAAGCCAAGTGCGGATACAAGAACAAAGGGACCGATAGTCTGCCTAACCCTTTTCCATAACGGCCACTTCTCGGGCACTTTCACTTCCCAAATACAATCCATAGCGTCCCTTAAAACTGAAAATGCGCCAATTGCTCCGCCAATTGAAAAGCCCACTACAACGATTGCGGTCCAAACGGAAGTAAATGGTGAGCCTGCATTTGTAATCAATTGTCTAAATAATTCTGCCATGGTAGGTCCCACGACCGCGGTTATTTGTGATATTAGCATTTGGATTGCTTGACTTTGGCCGAAAAACTGAGCAAAAATATCTATAACGACTAGAAGCAGAGTTGGCAAGGGTAGGATTATGAAAAAAGTGAGTGCGGCTGCTCTTAGGGTGGCTTTATCATTTAGCCAATCCCGAAAGGAGGTTTTAAAAAGCACGTAAAGATCCTTCCGATTCATAACATGGAACCTATTTTTGTTTACAAGTAGGGTGCTTGTGGATCAAGTTCTCAATCTTTAAGTTGGGTATATGTTTTTGTGGGAGTAAGCGGGCAATCACAAGTCAAAAGTGCTTCGGAGCGGTAATTTTTTAAACTCAGCAACTAGTGTATAGTTAGAGGTTTTTTGATTGAGTAAAGAAGACGAAATGTTAGTTGAACTGCGGAAAATTAGAGAAGCTGTCGAGAAAGCGCCGCCACCAGAGCCGCCGAAGGGTTTGTGGAATGAGTTCAAGGATTTTCTGTCTAAATACAAGATTTTCGGGCTTGCAATTGCCTTCATTATCGCCTTGTACTTGGGTACGTTAGTTCAAGCGTTAGTCAAAGATTTACTGCTACCAGCAATAGGCTTAGCAATTCCAGGCATGAACAACCTAGCAACTACGAGTGTGGGTGTATTTGCAGTCGGCGACTTCCTTGTAGCTTTGATCACATTCCTTATCGTTGCATTACTTGCATTCCTAGCGGTAAAAGTTGTCAAAAGATGGAATATAGAATAATTTTGCCTAACCTCCTAATCTTTTTTCTTTTGTTTAAGTTGGTTAAAGAATAATCTGAATCACTATTGTTTGTTCATTTTGGTTTTTTAGTTTTTCAACATTCAATTATCTGGTGTTCCAGCTATGAGCCCTAGTTATTCTGTTGCAACTTAACCGCCGAACAGCCAAACAACTAAAACCAGTAAAACAGAAAAGAGGCTTTTTTGCCCACGAACACTTTATATCAAACAAATCATTAATTTTAATTTATTATCAGGAGAAATTATACATGAGTACTGAACCTTTTCATGTAACTGACGCAAACTTTGAAGAAACAATCAAGAAAAACAAGCTGGTTTTTGTGGATTTCTGGGCTAGTTGGTGTGGTCCATGCCGCGCTTTAGCTCCAACCATCGTGGAATTAGCAAAGGAATTCAGCGGAAAATTTGTCATCGGCAAACTAGATGTTGATGAGAATCCAGCAACTGCAGAAAAATTCGGTGTCCAAAGCATTCCAACCATGATAGTCTTCAAAGATGGCAAAGAAGCAGAGCGACTCGTTGGTTTATGCCCCAAAAACCGAATAACTGAAAGCCTAAACAAGCATTCAATGTAGCTTTTATAGGCTACTTTTCATTTTTTCAAACATTTTCTCGAAAGTCCAGCGGATGCTCGACTTCAACTCTTTCAGGCGCTCGTCATCGACGTTTTTGATTATTATTTCGCGGATTTGGTCGTCTTCACGGACGATGTTGTAGGAGAACATTTTTTCAGCTGTCAACTGCCCAAGCCGCACGAGTTCCTTGTCTTTTTCCTGCATCTTAGCGAACACTTTCTCAACGAGAAAATTAGTAAAAGGGGGCGTGTTGACGGTGAAGTTTTTTGTTTCATCAGGATAAACGTGGATGGTTTGTTTGTCAAAGTACATGAGTGCTAAGGGTTCATCCGACATAGTTTTTAGAGGTATGACGCTTTCGGGTTCCGTGTGTTGCTGTGTCAGCGGAGCTTTTGGAGGTTCAGGTTCTTGTTTGGGTAAAACAACTTCTTTAGGTATCGGCGGGGTGGCGGTGACTTCTTTTATATCTCCACGTTTGAACCCTTTCTCGAGCAAAATCTGGTTAACAGTGTCTAAGGTTGCTTGGACTTCTTTAGTTTCAGCAGTTAATTTTTCAAGTTGATCTTCAAGCCTTTTTTTGAAGGCAATCATCGTTTTCATTTTTTCTGGGTCAAGCGACATAGCAATCAGCACTCGCAACTACTTAGGTACAGGAGACTTATCAGTTTTAGCTTTTTGGCTCTTCACCGATTTTCTTTAGTTGCGCACGGTACATTTCCACGATTTCTTTGGAGGTAGTTGCATCTTCTGGGGCTTTGTCGGTTCGGTATTTGCCTGTGAAGCGTGGGAAACGGATGGCTAACCCTGCGCCTTTGCGGATGGAGTTCATGGCGGTCATATGGATGGGGCTTAACGTGACTTCGGCACCTAAAATCTCCAAAACCTCCGATGGTTCAAACCAAACATCTGCCTCCAGCATCGAATACACGCGGCTGTTTTTGCGGGGAATTATATGTTTCTGGAGCATTTCGTAGAGTTTTGCCAAATCTTTGTCGGTGAATCCGGTGCCGCATTTGGTTACTGTTTCAAAGGTGTCGTTTTCATCGTTGTAGGTGGCTAAGAGTAGTGCGCCGTAAGTTCCTACGCGTTTTCCTCTTCCATGAAGAGCGCCGACAACTACAAGGTCCACGGTGTCTTTCATTTCGCTCTTGTAGTCGCGTTTGTACTTTATCCAGAGCCAGCCGCGGCTTCCAGCTTGGTAAACGGAGTCTTTGGCGACTGATTTGCACATTAATCCTTCGCAGCCTTCAGCTATGGCTTGCTCGAAGAAATCTTCTAGTTCCTTGGGGTTTTTTACAAGTTTTTGTGTGGCTGGTTTTATGCGGTCAGTTTGAGCAATAATTTTTTCGAGGGTTTTGCGTCTCTTTGGGAATGGCTCTTGGGTTAAATCTTTGCCGTCAACGAATAGTGCGTCGAAGGCGAAAAGGGAAATCGGATAATCCTTGATGGCTGCTTCCACACCGTACTTGCGTCTGCGATGCATCAATTCCTGAAAAGGGCGCATATCGCCAGTTTCCAAATCCATCGCGACGCATTCAGCTTCTAAAATTGCTTCTTTTGCATCGATTTTTTCTTTAATTAAGTCCAAGGCGTCGGGATACTGATCAGAAATGTTCTCCAATCGCCTGGAAAACAAAATAACTTTGTCATCTTTTTTGTGCGCTTGTATACGCTCGCCATCGTACTTGTATTCTGCTACGCATTTGCCTCCGAACTTCTCTAAAATCTCTTCTGGTGCACCCAAACGCTCAGCTAACATGGGTCTTATAGGTTCAAAAACCACTACTTGGAACTCTTTGATGCCTCCTATGCCCCTCTCGGCTACGATGCTAGCGACTCTGCCCAGGTCCGAGGAGATGTTGTAGGCGCGTTCGATGAATTCGCGTGTCTCTTTTCCGCCGCCATAAGCTATAGCCAAAGCATCTAGAACCGTCATGTCCGCAACGCCCAAACGCAAGTTACTTGTGACGGTGCGTATTATCCATTTGGCTTCTTTGGGCGAGGCGTCAGTTAATAAGCCGCAGAGAAGCGCCATCTTCGTATCCACTGCTCCTGAGCCTGAGGTTTTGGCGAGTTTGTCGAGTGTTTCGTAGACGCGTTCGGCGGTGAGTTTTTTGGTGAAGAAGGTAGATTGTTTGCGTTTTTCTAATTGTTTTTGTGATGTTTCGCCGATGTCGCCGCTCTTCTGTAGCTCTGACTGGATTACACCTTCACTTTGTCCAGAAGCACGAGATAAAGCTTTTATGGCGAGTTTCTCGGCAACTCCCATCTCCACGCCCATGAAATCAGGATACAATTTGCCCTGCGTTAGATATACAACCTTGGAAATGATGTCTTTAGGTGTTTTGTTTAGGAGTTCAACCAGCAAATCTGTCATTTCTAAGCGTTTGGTGGTTGCTTCGATTTTTTCGTATGCATCGGCGATTATAGCGTAATCCATGGTTTTTCGCTCACAAGAAATACTGCTTGGCTGAACTTTTAAACTTACCACATAGTCTATGATGCAAGATTTTATAAGGTTAGTAGCGCCTATTCAAACTATGAACCCTTGCGTAGTTTATTTTTCAAGAACAGGCAACACCAAACGTTTAGCCCAAGCCATAGCCGACACAGCAAAAGCCCCAATCTTTGACATGTCAGGAACGATGCCATCAACCGTCGAAACCTACGACCTCATAATCCTGGGCACACCAGTGGAAGGCTCAAGCCCCGCCAAAGAAACCAAAGCATTCATCGAAAGCTTGTCTAAGGTGGAAGGCAAATAAGCCATTCTGTTTTGCACATACCGTATATTTGGCAACGAACGGACCATGAAAGCTATGGAAAAGGACTTGAAAAGCAAGGGATATTATACGATTTTGAAAGTCTCGAAGAAAGACATGAAACCTGAAAAAGAAGCAGATTTCTCAGACATCATTGCTGAAGTTAAGAAAACACTTGGAAAATAGTAATTCTGAAAACTGAAAAATAAAATAAAAAGAAAACAGGGAAAAATTGTTTGCTTAAACTAACTCTATATTGGTCGTTGTTTTAGCAGCCGTCAACTAAATGGGCTGTTCCATCTGGGCAGTAAACTTTTTCGCCTGTATGGGCGATGCCGAATCGTTTGCTGCATGGCTTCATTTGGGAGCATCCATCGCAATCTCGCGATAACATTTCTTTGTTTTTCCTCCTGTGATTATGATTTTTCATTGGTGAATTGACACATGTTTGTTGAACCAGCGTTCTACCGATTCACACATGGACATTCATCCATTGAAGTTCTCAGATAGATGTGGAAGGCGCTTTTAAACTTTATGAATATTGAAATATAGATTTTAACTAAGTAATTTCAGCTGAATCAGAAATCAGAAATTTTCTTTGTGCGTAATTTCAGTTAGCGGTCTTCTTTGGCGGGCATTTGGCGATTCATTGGGGTAGCCCACCGGAATCAACGCTACGGGACGTATGTATGTCGGTGCGTTAATGACCTTTTTTACTTCATCTTCTTTGAAAGCGCCTATCCAACAGGTACCTAAACCCATTGAGCAAGCGGTTAACAGGATGTTCTGAATTGCAGCAGCTGTATCCTGGATACAGTACAATGTTTTACCTCGGAGTCCATAGGCCTCTGCTGCACGTTTCTCGTCAGTGCAAACAACGATGACAACCGAAGCGTCTTGGAGGTCTTTTTGTCCATAAGCTGCAAAGGATAGGTCAGTCTTGTTTTTTTGTGTGCTTGCAACCACGAATTCCCATGGCTGAACGTTCCCAGCGGACGGTGCTTGTCTAGCGGCTTCTAGCAACCGCTCAACAGATGATTGTGATAACTCTTGTTTTTTGTAGTTCCTTATACTTCTCCGATTTATGATTGCATCTAACAGGTCCATGCTCCATAACTCCACAAATAAAGACTCGGTGGTAACAATAAAAACCGTTTCTCTATAGCAAAAATAGTTTGGCAGCGTAACAGTCTTAAAGTCTGATGTTGAATACCTGTTTGGATGATGTGCACTTAGAGTCTGAGCATAAGCTGTGAGATAGACTCGACGGGCGAACTGACAACTGTAAGCGGAAAATTTATCAATAGAGCAGATATGAGAAAGTAAGCTAAATCATCTGTTAATTGGCGCAGCATGAATCGAGGTGAACAAGAAAAATGGTTGAAATGAAAGTTAACGCTTCAGAATTAAAAGGCGACGAAAGCAAACTATTCGAGAAACTAGCTGATTTCCTCAAGGACAAAACAGGCGGAGACGTAGCTACAGACGGAAAAACCGTGACAGTGAAGGGTGAAGGTGAAGCGCTCTCAAAAAAATATATTCGCATAATTGTTAGAAAGTTCCTTCATAAACATGAGCTATCTGAAACTTTCAAGGTTATCGGTGATGAAGACGAACTGAAAATTAAAGAACGTAAACTTGAAGAAGAAGATTAGGGTTTTTCCCTAAAATTTTTATCATTTCAAATTAATTTTAGTTAGCGCGCTGTGTTATTGAGTAATCTGTGGTTTTATCAAACAGAATTTTCGAGGGCTCAACATATGTCTATTCACTGAACAGGCTGTTCTAAACCTTAGTATTAAATCAAAACAGCCCAACTATTTACATACTTGGAGGCTTAGTGAAAAATTGAGCCGTAAAAACTTTGCCATCGGGATAGCGATAATTTTGTTTTCTATGTTATCTTTAATTGTGTTTTTGACTAATTCTTATGCTGCATTGCAGGCCATCAACCCTGTAGCCGCCTTGACAGCGATAACCGTGGCCATAATAGGTCTAGTCTGGTTCAAAAAACAAGATTTGCAGAAGCGACGGTAGCATGTAAGAAACACTGGGGAGTGGGTGTCATTGGTTTTCTGCTGCCTTAACATGTTGAAAATCTTTGTTTAAGCTTTCAAACAATCATTGATAACGTTCACATCAGTTTGTTTCATGCAAACCATTGCAAAAGGTTCTTCTTTCAAAAACAAAGCAGAAGGTATATATGGGATTGTTGAACAGTTATGTTTCGTCTGCCGGTCAAAGGGCACGGGTTCCACCTGATCCCATTCCGAACTCAGAAGTTAAACCGTGTTCCGTTTCCAGCTGTAGTGTGGTCTTAGGCCACGTGAACCTGGGAAAGCTGGCAACATTCTTTTCACTCCTAAATTTCTGAGTGTGATTTGGCATAGCTTTATAACTGTCTTTTTATAGTTTTGAAAAGAAGTGGTGTCTTAAAGTGAGTCTTATTCCCGGAAGCGATTCAATTACCCAGATAATCAGTTTACTCTCTTACGTGTTCTTTATAGTACTCATCTTCTACGGGCAACGTATCCAAATGTATGTTATGATCCGTGAAGTCGAAAACTCTCTGCATAAACTCAAGCATATCAAAGAGGAAGGCAGAAAAACCGCAATTGAAACCCTTAAAGAAATCGGCAAACCCACAACCGACCCAGCGGCACGTGTTGACCGTTACCTCGACTACTTCACCATTGGTCCCCAAAACATGGATCCAGCAGGCATCGTCAACAAACTCGACCATGTGCTAGATGTCCGAGATGAACGCTTAAAAGAAGAAGTCCGACTTATGGCTCCCGCAGTCCAAAACGATGACGTTCAAATCAACAACCTTGAAAACACCCTGGAAGCCGCTATGGCACTCAACTTCATCTACAAAGTTGTACGTCACTACTATATTCAAGGCAAAAAAACCCTCAGCCTCTACGTTATTATGCAGCTCCAAATGATTCTGCCCATGGTTATGAAAGAAGCAGACGCATACAGCAGCGCACTTAAAGCCTTTGCCTACGGGCAACCAATCGGAGATGGCGCAGGACCGCTGGTTGCAGGCAAACTTATGCATGGCTATGAAATACGCAAAGTTGGCAAAGATTGTGTTGTTGCAAGTGTTCCGTTCGAAGGACGCACAGCATTCGTTCTTAAAGCTGAAGGACCCGGCGGAAACGTCGGCAAACCAGGCGAAGCTATCGTACAAGTCATTGATGAAAACGAAGGCAAAATCGGTTGCCTCATTATGATTGATGCAGGCTTAAAGCTTGAAGGCGAACTTGTCGGAGAAGTCTCTGAAGGCATCGGTGCAGCCATCGGCGGACCTGGCGTTGACGCATTCAAGATTGAAGAATCACTAACAAAATACAAAATCCCCAACTACGCAGTCATCATCAAAGAAGACATCGGCGACGCAGTTTCCCCAATGCGAAAAGAAATCAACGATGCAACCGACAAAGTCATCGAACGCGTTAAAGCGGTCGTTTTGGAGCGCACCAAAGAAGGCGACAAAGTCATAATCGTCGGTGTCGGCAACTCTATCGGAGTTGGACAATAATGAGGATGAGAAACATGACGACTCAAAACCAAACCCAATCTGCATCTGCAAACAACAAAATCTCCACCTACCTCACCCTAATCGTTCTGATTGTTATGGCGCTAGCTGTAACAGCTTTGCTTATAGCAGGCGAAACTTACTTGGCAGGTGACCAGATAGCTGCAGGCGTATTAGCCGGCATAGGAATACTGGCGTTGGCCATGTCTGTGGGGTTACTGTTCCAGTCTAAGAGGCAAAGTGCAGCCGTTAAAATTGAAGCCCCCAAAGTAATGACACTCACAGAATGCACAAACAAAGGCTGCAACAACAAAGCCAGCCGTGAATTCCAACGTGGCGACTACGTCTACAAAGAAATCGATGTTCCATGCGGCAAATGCGGCGGCAAACAAATGGTAACAGCCATCTACAAAGAAGTTAAAGAAAAAGAAAAAACCTACAACGTCTAAGAAGCTTAACCTTTTTTAGGTTAAAACTTCACACCCATCATCTTTTATTAATAAAGTGTGTTCTGCTTGGGCAACTGGTTTTCTGCTGGCTTCCACAAAAATCGGATACCCCATAATCGCTTTAGAGGCAAACAATTCTTTGAAAGCAGCTTTATGCTGTTCTGGCGGAACCACACCGATGAGCCAGCGTTCAGCAAAGGGCAGAGTGCGGAAGTTGGTTTCGATGTGTTTTAGCATTTTTTTGGCTGCGTCGGTTTTTGTAGATTTTGCTTTAAGTAAACGGTAGATGGTGATTTGGGGTTCATCGTCTACCCTGCCAATGGCGTCTGGTTGAGTGACGAAAGGTTCAATCGCGTACACTTCGCCCGAATGCACCTTTCCCAGCGACGTTTGAGCAACGTTGGGGATTGATGTTCCAGCATGAATCAAATAGCGTCCAACAGAATGTCCCGTGAGGTTGCTGATGGGTTTGAAGCCGCGGTTTTTGATGGTGTTTTCGATTAGGGCGCCGATTTTGCCCAGCGCCATGTCGCCGTGAATGTTGTCTATCGCTGTTTTCAGAGCAAGCTCGGCGGTGGCTGCCATGCTTCTGCCTTCAGCGCCAAACGCTGCCGTAAAAGCGGTGTCGGTGACGTAACCATCAACCTGCACTCCAATGTCCACTTTAACCGTGGAACCCACAGGAATCACCGTTTTGTCCCCTGGTGGTGCAGTGTAATGTGCTGCGACTTCGTTGATGCTGACGTTACAGGGAAACGCAGGTTTCCCACCTTTAGAGCGGATTAAGCCTTCTGCTTTCTCGCAAACATCGATAACCGCCATGTTCTCCTTAACGAAACTGCGCATTTCCTCACGTGTTTCCCGAAGGATTCTGCCTGATATGCGGAATTTTGTTAGTTCTTCTTTGTCATATGGCATGGTAATTCACTGTTTGTATGAAATTGGTTATGTACTGGAAGCTTAAATGCATAACCGCATAACTGTGATTTTTTTCTATAGGCCCTATAGAAAGGGAATTTCTATTTGAAAATGAACATGAATTTTCTAAGGCTCCAATATGCTGGTGAGACGCAAATTAGAAATATTTCCATTGACATATATTCTGGTGAGGACTGTAGGGTGGACGAATATGTTAAGGGAGCCGAGCCCGACAGATGGCACTGGAACAAAAACTGCAAACAGTATCCTCGCGTAGTCATCCAAAAACGCACCAACCGACCAACACATGATTTGTGCGACGAGTGTCTGGAAATAGAGAAAAAGAATCTTCGCGGAATCCCAGCGACTTAACTGCTTTTTTCCCTGAAAACAACTGTGAATTAACAAAAAAATAGCTTACGCTATAAAAAAAATAATGGCGCCTGACGAACTATTTTGATTTGCCAGCTTTTCTGGCGCAGGCGTCACTGCAATATTTGGATTTAGAATCAAAAGTGGTGTATTTCTTTTTGCAGACTGGACATTTCTTTTCCATACCAATAACCTTAGCCAATAATATTTGCTTGCATAATTATAAGCTTAGGGGAAACTAACCGGCTGCTCAGCCGCCGCTTCTGTCTTTTTCGGGTTAAACGATAAATTCACACTCACTGAAAAATCATATTTTTTACCCTCTTTACCCACCGAAAAATTAAACCCCTCAACATCAACCGCCATACGCTGCCTACCCAAAGATGCCTCTTTAAAGCTGTCCACAAAATCGAGCACTCTGCTGATTAAGTCATTAACATCAAAGTTAGCAGTCGACGCCATCCCGGAACCTGCTTCAGACTTAATCCTTTCAACCTCAACCAACCAAACTCACCTCCAAAAACCTAAAACAAGTCACGCTCTTTGGGCTTTAAAGATGTGTGACAACAATTTGCCACAAACAGCTGTTTTTCATTAGAGGTACCTGAGTTTTTGCCATGTCCCATCAACGACCAGCAGGCAAAACCGTCAACTGCGCTTTGTTATCTGTGTCTATTTTAAGTTGCAGGCTGGTTGTGCATGCAACAGGAAGAATTTTTTCTGCATCGCTGGTTATGGCACGTTCGCATCGTTGGAATATCCCCGGCTCTCCCAGTAACCAAGGTAACCCATATCACTTGAAACCTCAATTTCCATCAACCACTTAGCCCACTTGTACCCATACTGGTCCTGAGCCACAACCATAAAAGGCCAACCAATCTCAGGCGTGAGGGTTACGTTGTTCATTTTGTAGGCTATCATTATTTGGTTTTGCACAACATAGTCTAACGGCAGAGCGGTGGTGTAGCCGTCGGAAGCTTTGAAGATGACGACTGTCGCCTGCGAGTTGACGCCTGCATCAGTGAGGAGGTCGTTGACTTGGATTCCCTCCCAAAGAATAGTGGCGCTCCAGCCTTCTACGCAGTTAAGCGTGACAACTTTCTGGAGCGGTTGGTGGCTGTTAACGACTTGGTTATAGGAAAGCTTCAAAGGCTGATTTACAAGGCCACTGATGGATAGACGGTAAGTTGACTGGTTTATGTACTGTGTTCCAGCGATTGCGTTCTGGTAGACAGCGCTAATCGGTGAGAGAGTTTGGTTTTGGTACTGGATGAGTTCTCCTGGGTACAGTTGAGGAACGATTGTGGGCAGCACTGGAGTTAACAGAGGAGTAGGCGACGGAGTGGTCTTGGAAGTAGGGGACGGAGTTGTAGTTCCCGTTGACGTGGAAGTCGGCGACGGAGGAGGCGTAGGCGAGGCTTTCGCTGAAGGCTTATAACTATTCTGAACCACAAAAAAAGACACAAGCAACACAACAACTAATAAAACGGCAACTAAAACAATCCATTTGTGAAGTTTAAGAACCTGCATTTGTTTTAATTAGATATTTTTTAACTTATTTAACTATGTTGCGCTATACAAACTCTCTCTTATGAGATTATAGCCTAAAAGATATGTGACTGCATACCCAAGAAAAACAAAATGTTAACTTTGAACGGCGTTAGATTTTTTCTTTTCAAACTCCAGTTCCGAAATTCTCTTTTTCAAGGCGTTAATTTCCTCAACAACTTTGATTTTCATCCCTCAAATTCTTATTGTTTGGTTGAGGCGCAGGGCGGCACAACTTGCTTGAAAGCCAAATTGACAAGGGAACAAAATTTAAATTGCAATTTCCAATCGAATAAGTAAAGAAAAAGGTCTCTACAGTTTTTTATTCTGCGGCTTCGTTTTGTTTAAATATTAGTATTATGACTATGATGTTGCAAAAAGAAGGAATATCTTAGAATGGGTTCCAAGTCTCCAAGAGGCGAATTTGCCGCAAGGCAACTAGCAAAGAAACGGAAAAACTTCCGTTGGTCAGATCGTTACTTTAACCGACGCATGCTTATGCTCGACGAAAAAGTTGACCCTATGCAGGGTGCACCTCAGAGCAGAGGTATCGTTCTAGAAAAAGTAGGTGTCGAATCAAAACAGCCCAACAGCGCCATCCGCAAATGTGTCCGCACCCAGCTCATCAAAAACGGAAGAACCATCACAGCGTTCTTGCCTGGTGACGGCGCCCTCAACGTAGTCGACGAACACGACGAAGTCGTTGTAGAAGGCATTGGTGGAACAAGAGGCGGCGCTATGGGAGACATTCCAGGTGTACGCTGGAAGGTCGTTATGGTTAACGGCGTAAGCCTAAACGAACTCGTCTATGGACGTAAACAAAAACCAGCAAGGTAATAGCTTATGTCACAAATATCTTCAGTTTCTCAACCCCAAGAAATTAAGCTCTTCCAAAAATGGAGTTTCAAAGATATTGCAGTCGTAGACATTGGATTACAAAGATACCTCAACTTAACACCAATGGTTGCACCCCACAGTATGGGACGCCATGAACACCAACGCTTCCGCAAATCCAAAGTCAACATCGTTGAACGCTTAATCAACGGCTTAATGCGTAGCGGCAAAAACGCGGGCAAAAAAGCCAAAGCTACAAACATTGTCAAAGAAACCTTCGAAATTATCAACATACGCACGGGCAAAAACCCCATCGAACTACTCGTGAAAGCAGTCGAGAACGCTTCTCCATGCGAAGACACCACACGTGTCAGCTACGGTGGAGTCGTCTACCACTTATCCGTGGACGTTGCACCCCAACGCAGAATCGACCTTGCTATACGCCACATCACCGAAGGTGCACGCGCCTCAAGCAAGAACAACCCGCGCAGCATCCAAGAAACCCTCGCTGATGAACTTGTCCTCGCAGCAAACAAAGACATCAAGAGCGTTGCCATCGCTAAACGCAACGAAATCGAACGCGTTGCACAATCCAGCAGATAAACAAACTCTTTTCCATTTTTATTTTTTGTCAAGTTAGCATTTAGTCTAATTTGCCGCTTTAAATATTCTTAAATACAAGGTAAATCAATAGTGCACGTGGTGAATTCTGTTGGGATGTTACTCTGAACTTGCAACTGATTCATTTCTGCTTAACAAAGTTGGGGACGCTAAATCTGTGACTATTTTCGGCTGTGGCTTCTGTGCTAACCAAAGCATCGCTTACAAAAATGACATATCCGTCATTGGCACCTCCTCGTTGGGTGGCCTACGTTTTAGCTGTTTCACAACATCTGCCGAAGCAAACCGCATCAAAGAACTTCTGGAAAAAACCGGAAAATCGGTGAACATAAAATTCTTCGGTCTGCCAACCTCGCCTTATTGTCAGCTGAACCAAAACGACCGAAAAAAAGTCGTCAATGCAGCCAAGGGTTCAGATGCCGTAATTACGTTAAGTTGTATGGCTGGTTTTGGCGGAATAAGGAATGCTTTGCCCGAATCAGTCAAGGTTATTCCTGGCATGACAACCGTTGGCACAATCGCTTCTTACCTCACTGTTGAAGGCGGAAAAGTCATCTTAGACAAAAGCAAAACCCGCGTTATCCGTTTCAAACAGGCAGAAATCATAGAATAAAACCTGCAAATATTCTAGAAACTAATAAAACCTTAGTTTTGACTTTAAACCTTAGATAACTCTGGCGTGTATTTCCACGATGTCGCAGTCGTCTAAAACAAAGTTCATCCCGACCTTCTTGGGACTGAAGGGTAACCGTTTCGCCCAAACCATGGCAAACATGAAATTCATTAAAAGTTCCTTGTGAATGTTCTTTGCCAACTCGTTGACGGTGGCGCCTTTTTTAAGTGCGAAGGGGCGGTCGGCATGCACTTTGTTGCCGGGTTCTTTGGTGTAGACTCGAATAAGTCCCAGAGCATCAAACAGGTTTTTTCCCAGTTCTTGAAGCCCCACTTTATTCTGAGCAGACATAGCAACTATGGGTAATTTTCCGTTCACAAACGACTTTAGAAGCCTAAGGTTCGCTTGAGCCCCCTTTAAATCCAGCTTGTTAGCTACAATGACTGCCGGTTTGTAAATGGTGCTCTCATAAATTGCGTTCTCTACATCTTCCAGAGTAACCTGGCCACTGATATGCACGATGGCATCGTGGACTTTGTAGTCCCGTAGCAATTGTTCCACTTGATTCATGCTGCAATCGATCAATTTGCCCACGAGGATAACTCTTAATGCCGTGCCAGAGTGCCGCCTGTCAATATCGACTTTTCCGCTGGGTTTGTAGACTAAAACTCGGGTTTTCTCCAGTTCATCCAAAATCAGCTCCAACTGCTCAACAGGGTCTCTGCCCAAATCTACCATCAAAATTACTCCGTCGGCGTTGCGTGCTAAGCCAAGTGTAACGTTGCCGCCTGCTTTTCCCTCTGCTGCTCCCTCCATTACTGCTGGTGCTTCCACAATCTGGAACTGAACATCCATGTAACTCATTATGCCCGGCATAGGCTCATGCGTACTAAATGGCGTAGGGGTAACCTGCACTTTAGAGTTTGTAACAGCGGTCATGAGGGCGCTTTTGCCCACGTTCGTCATACCTATCAACGCTATCTGGGCTGAACCTTCCTTCTCGATGAAAAGTTTTGGTCCCCCGCTGCTCTTGCCAGTGCCCTGGCGCTTCTTTTTGTCCAAATCATCTCGGATAAGCGCAATTTTGCGGTTCATTTCACCGCGCAGTTTCATGGTGCCTTTGTGATGCGGAACATACTTTAGGAACTCTATCATGGCATCCATTTTTTCTTTGGGCGTGTGGGCAGCTTCGACAAGCTCCCATTTATCCATCGCCTCAGGTGGCAAATTAGTGGGCATGTAAACTTCGCAAATACAATCAACTAAACAACCATAAGACTATTTCTAAAACAAAACTCGAAAAAACCCAGTTGCGCCCAAAAAAGATGCAAAACATCATTCTATTGCAAGTATTTTGCTTTTTTTCTTTATTACTGACATTTTATTTACTTTACTTTTGGTTGCTTGTTTTGAGAGTTAGCGGCTTACTTTGGCTGAAACTTCATCGCGATTTAGTAGCGGTTATTCTAAGTGTTTTGGTGCAGGTGCCGTTGGCGGTTTTTCTTGGACACGCTTATGACCAAACATCGTTTCTGGATACTGGGTTCATAGTAGGTTCCGGGTTAAATCCTTATCAACATTACATGATCACGATTTTTTCGCCTCACATGATCGGGATTAACCCGATTATTGGAGACCCGCCACTTTGGCCTTTACTTTTAGGAGCAATCTACCGGTTAACCTACGGTTTTGTGCCGAACATTTTTCTCTACAATTTTGCAGTTAAAGTTCCAGTCATTGCAGCCAACATAGGCTTAGCACTTGCTGTAAGGAACATTCTGCGGCAGCAAGGTGCATCCGAGGAAAAAATCAAGTTCGCATGGTTTTTCTTGCTTTTCAACCCTTTCCTTCTGCTAACAACCGCTGCTTGGGGACAATTCGACACTCTAATCGCACTCCTATGTGTGGCTTCCATTTACTTCCTCAGCAAAGGCATGGTTAAAACTAGTGCAGTACTGCTTTCTTTAAGTGTTGTTTTGAAACCGATTTCTTTTCCATTGCTTGGCTTGCCAATTTTATTTTCCCAAGGAAAGAGCTGGAAAAAAACAGTTCAATATTCAATTATCGCCATATTAGTTATTGTCAGTTTGTGGATTTTGCCTTTCTACCTGCTTGGCTGGGTTTTGCCTTCATCGGCTGGTCAGTTGACATCCTTTTTCATGAGGGCTGGCGGAATGACCCCCTTCAGTATAGTGGAGCTTTTACAAGACACTGTGACCCTCCCAGCAGGACTACAATTCTTAGGTTACCTTTGGATCCCTGCCTTACTTGCAGGTTATTACCTGGTTTACCGTGACCCTCCTAAAAGTTTCAACGAACTAACTCAGAAAGCAATTGGTTTAATGCTTATATTTTTCCTCACATATTCCTGGCTCTCAGAACCCTACGTCATCATAGTTATTGCTTTAGTTCTTTTGGCGTTTCCTTTTTCCAAGGTAAGCTTTCGAGACTTTCATTTTCTATGGGTTATTCCCCTTGTTTTCATGGTTCTCACCACTAATTTTGCACAGCTTTTCTATCTTGTTTCTCCACAATCACTTGTAACGACGGCGCTTACAATTGAAAACAACATTCGGGAATGGCGACTAATTGTACGTTTTCTAGTTGTTGTGGTTTGGCAGGTTTTTGCTTGGCGTTTAGTTCTAAAATTGCTGGGAACGAAATCAAAAAATTAGGGGTAGTTATTTTTTAATAACTTCAAAAGATTTGGGCTTATTAATAACCGAAACTAAAGGAACAGCACACTCGATTAAGCCGATTGGAATAGAAAACAGCAGAGTCATGAAATGAAACTCTACCCTTTTCTTCAAAGACAAGTACTTACCATTCATTAAAACGCCAATTTGATACGCAAGCAGCCACATTACGCTAGTTATCGTAAATAAAATTTTAAACTCTAACGGTATATTTTGGTACGGCATGTTAAGATAGGGTCCTATCCAAGCGAAAATCGAGGCAATGCCAGCGATAAAACCAGATGTCCACAGTATCGCTCTGCCAGTTTGGGAAGCTTTTTCCATTCTTGTTAGGTACTTTAGGTTTTGCAGTAACCCACAGAACCATCTTTTTCGCTGCTTCATCAAGTCAGGAAAATTCAATGGACTTTGCTCTTCTACAACCCCGCCGTGCCAGCCGAATGCTTGGGTTCCAATTTTCTTTTTAGCTTGGATGGCGAAGAGGGTGTCTTCAGCTAAGGTTTTGCCGTTTTGCCAACCTACTTTTTCCTCTATGTCGCTGCGTATAAGAAGGTTTGATCCATGAATGTATGCGGGTTTACCTGTATTCATGAACTCTAAGCATTCAAAGCAGCAGAATGGTCTGAGGGTGTCCATTAGGTTTGAAAATTTGATTTTTTCTTTTTCTCGCAGCGGATAAATGATTAAGCCTTCGCTTATCGGTTTAGGGTTGTTGCCCTCCAAATAGGTAAGGACACTGCAGAGGGTCTGTTTTGTAATTAAGCTTTCATCGTCGAGATGAAAGACGGATATTTCCTCGGTATTTTTGCCTTCTTTTTGTCGAACCTCAACAGCGTACTGGAGAGCCCGTCCCTTGTAGAGAGCGTTGCATGAAAATTCTGGGGGAACACTGATTGTTCGGCAATTCTGGAATTGTTCCTGTGCATCTGTAACTACCCAGAGCTCATATTTTTCGTAGCCGATTTCTTTGCAGACGGAGTTTATGCGGTCAACAGTGTTTTGGACGATGAGTATGTTTCCTTTTGTGGTTACTTGAAAAATTAGGCGTGGGGTACCAAATTTTTCTTTCAGCGGTTTAGAAATCAATTTTTTTCCGAAGGCGGCAATGTAAACGTAGAATCTTATAAACAGAACAGATGAGAATATCCAAACTATCCATAAATATTCCCATTCCCACACAATTTTTAACTCCATCTATGCCTAACTTTAATTTGTAAGCTTTTTGCAGATTAATTAATGATCAATGTTAAATAGTTATATCTATTAAATATTAAGTGGCACAGTTAACCTGTACTTTTCTGCTTTCAATTTGAGAGGTTCATATTTGAGTCAGCTCCAAACAGTTAGCTTACCAAATTCTTTGGATTCGACGGGAATGTTTACCCAAAAACTTACTGATCGCTTATCTGTCAGGCTATACGAGGACTGCCGCCCTAACATTTTGGAAACTGGAGTCCTCCAAAAGGGGCTTGTGTTATTGCTTGACGAGGACGAGTTGATTGAGGAAGGAATGGGCTTTGGGGTTCCTGTAGTTAAATACGAGGATAAAACGTTTTTTTCCAGCAAAGCAGAAGTGTTGATTAAAGAAAACGGCTATGACAGTATTCTAACTAAAGTTTTCACCTTAGATACAGTTTCACTCAAAAAGTTCGGAAGTGCAACCTACATCGACGACGCCCTATATTCATCGTTGAGAAAAACCTTCCAAAGCTTATACCTGAAACACAAAAAATTAACTCCGCTCTTCAACAAAGTTATGGAGTTCAGGGATTTAGCAAACATAAAAACAGAATTTATAAAAGTTAAACCCCGCGGAAAAGTGACAATAACCTACCACTACCAACCAACATCTATCGATATCGGCGCGGATTTTTCAAAAATAGTTTTAGACAAATGTAGTGAAGTCTTGGTTTTAAACGAGCAAGGCTCAAGTTTCTTCCGCAAGTACGTTGATTCAAATGGCTTACGCTTTCTTGACCACAAGATAGGTGCTTGGGAAACAGTTACCGCTGACCAGGCATCCCTGCAGGAGTCCCGGGGACAAGTTTCTTTCTGTTTAGGAAACTCTGGAGGCGTCAGGCTTTTTAGGGGTTGGGAGCACACAAGGAAGAGATTTTCTTGGGCTGGGTTGAGTTATTCTATGCGACCGAACAATGAAACTTTTAATTATTCAATTAGGTTAAGTTCAAAGTCGAGATAATTTTTAATTGAATTAATTCTTTGTTCGATGTTTATTGATAAATAAGACTTTGGAAAGTCTTTTATGTATTTAACCTAATATCTTAGTGGGGATAATGATAGTGAATTCTATCGATGTTGCCCAGTCAAAGGCAAACAGGCAGACGCCCCCATTAATCCATTCTTTACAAACTCCCACTAAAATAAAAAAATTTGTCGATATAAACAACAATTTTCTTGGAGAACTGGGCATAAAGAACCACGAGTTCAAAATCTTATTTGACAATCTTCCGCAGGCTGTTGCCATATATAAGATGGTTTACGACAAAAAAGGCAAGCCCGTTGACTACATTCTACTTGAAAGCAATCAGGCCTATGACAATATTCATTCTTTTAAAAGAGAACGAATCGGACAAAAAGCAATAGAGTTCAATCCAAAAATAAAAGATGACCCAATAGATTGGTTACGAATTTATGGGCGGGTCGCCACCACAGGTGTGCCCGAGTATTTTGAGTTCTACAGCGCTCCCAAAGATAAGTGGTATCAAATCTACATTTATAGCCCAAAAAAAACATTTTTTGTTTCAGTGTTCATGGATATAACGGAGCAGAAAAAACGAGCTGCTCACGAGCTTGAAGAACAGAAGACATCTGAGCAGCAGCTTTCATTTTCCGAAAAGAAATATCGGCGTCTGTACGAGACAACCCAGGACGGAATTATGGCTCGCGATGCGCAGGGAAACATGATTGATTGTAACGTTGCGTATGCAAAGATGTTGGGATACTCAAAAAAAGAACTCAAAAATTTGAGTGCCCAAGAACTTATTCCTGAAAAATGGCTTGAAGAAAGAGCAAAAATCGTTAAAAAAGTCCTACAGACCGGCCGCTCCATTGTTTTTGAAAGAGAGTACAAACGAAAAGACGGATCAATATTTCCAGCTTCCGTTAGAACTTGGCGGTTAACTGACGAAAAAGGAAAAGTCGTAGGCGTATGGTCGATTGTTCGGGATATCACCGAACAAAAAGAACGGCAGAAAAACCTTCAGGATCACGCAGATTATCTTAAAAAAGTTATCGAAGAACGCACTAAGCAGCTTAAAGATTCAGAACGGTTGGTGGCTATTGGTCAAACCGCGGGTATGGTTGGGCATGACCTTCGTAATCCACTGCAGACCATTACAGGTGAATTGTATTTAGCCAAAAACGAAGTTAACTCGCTAGACGATGGCGAAGTCAAAAACAACCTCAAAGAGAGCATTCAAGTAATTGAAGAGCAAGCGGTTTACATGAACAAGATTGTTTCTGACCTACAAGCGTTCGTGCAACCCGTTAAGATAGACAAAAAGCCAATCAACTTAAAAGAACTCGTGAACGCCGTTATGGCGTCAATTGTAGCTCCAAAAAACATTGTTGTGCAAACACGAATCGGTGATGATTTTCCACAGATTAAAGCTGATCTTCAACTGCTGAAGCGGGTTTTAATCAATTTGGTAACTAACTCTGTGCAGGCTATGCCGGATGGAGGCACATTAACGTTGATTGGGCAGGTTAATTCAAACGGGAAAGTCTCCATTACAGTGGATGATACGGGTGTTGGGATTCCCGATGCAATTAAAAACCAGATTTTTACTCCCTTATTCACCACTAAACCGCGTGGACAAGGTTTCGGTTTAGCTGTGTGCAAACGGGTTATAGAAGCGCATGGCGGTAACATTGGCTTTGAGAGCACAGTTGGAAAGGGCGCCAAATTCACAATTCTGCTTCCAGCGAACTAAGGTTCAATCATTTCTTTCTGTTTTGGGGTTCCCTTCAATCTTTGTCTAAGACTGTATAGGAACGCTATGAACCAGAAAGCTACAGTTGCCCATCCCAGTGCGAAACCAACTATGTTTCCTATAAGGTAATATGCTATTTCGAAGCCAACAATGGAGACAAAAGTTAAAAATGAACCTGAAATGCTGTATCCTCTTAGGGCGTTGCGGCTTTTTATTACTGCTCTTAGCATCAGGAGAAGGGCGATAAAGTTTATCACACTTGCTAAATCCAATGCTAAATTCGCGTATCCTATAGTGTCCATTTTACGTTGTTTCCCAAAGCCAAAACTGTTTACATTAACTTAAGACTATCGCCAAGCTGAGCTTTAGCATGTAAATTGCCTTGAGTCTTGCTTTGACTCTGTTGTTTGTATCCGCGAATAAGAGTGAAGAAACAATAATGATTTCGCTTGATAGCGATTGCTGTGAATTGCAGTGGCGGCATCCTTTCTTATATAGGTGAGAATATGGAAAACCAATATATAGTTAGAAGGGAAAATAACCCGTGATAGAGGAATTAGAGTGAAGACACTAAAAATCATGCTGATCATTTCTTTCATCGTAGCTCTTTTGATTGGCGGTAGTTTAGTTTCTGCCCTTGACACTGGGGCAATCTCAGCTTTTCCAGTTCTTTCAAAAAACTCTGTGAACATTGGTAGCTCAATAATGGTGAGAATTACTGTTGACAGCAATACAGCTGAAGAGATCCAGTTATTGCACGTAGGTGTCAATTTTGACTGGATGGATAGCGGTTTATTCTTTGGTCCAAACTTAAGCGGTAATCCTGTAACTCTCGCCGCCAACGGCAGTTACACTACACCTCCATTCGCTGTCCAAGTCCCCACAAACGTAAGCGTCGGTACACACACTTACTTCGTCGGGGTTGACGGAACGGAAAGCACTAACCAAAACGAATTCTACTGGAACTCTACAACAGCAGTCATTCAAGTATTACCAGCTAACACAACTGGAACCACTCCTACCATAACCACAAGTCCAACTGGAGGCGGCGGAGGACAGACAACAAGTTCAACATCCCCCTTGACTCTGATAATCTACCTTGCAGTAGCGGCAATCGTTGTGGTCGTTGTTTTAGCTCTGATAGTTATGGTAGTGCAGAAGAAACGGAAATCAAAACCATCTACCACTGCCCCAGCTGCCACTGCCAATGAACAGCCCAAAAAACCAGACGAAGAACAGAATAAAAAAGAAGAAAAAGATAGCTTCGACGCTCAGATTTAACCATCCGGGCAAAGCTTGAAAAGACTTATAGCTAAAGTCAACCACCTTGAGGTAACCAAAGTGGACTTATGTTGGTAGCTAGAGGCAAAACAGTCCTAACTGGACTTGCAATCGTTATCACAATAGCCTTAATTTTTCTGCCAGTCTATTCCAACACTCAAGCACAAACCAACATAACTATTACTCCAAACGAAACATTCAGCATCCCAGAAAACAATGTATCAATCCATTTTGCCCTAAACGGCTCCTGCACTTCGGCAACGTTGCAGAACAACACCTGGGTTTTTACTGATTTAGAACTTGCCAATTACCCATCAAACGGAACCCTGAAATTTTCCACAGAAAACTCCAACATAACAATTTACTCTTTTAGAACAACCAATCAGTTTGGACGAACAACAAGCATAAAGTACAACGCGGACGGCCAAGGCAAACAATCCATCAATCTCGGTTTAAACACCACGAAGTCAACTGACCCGAGTGAATGGCTCATAACCGTTCCTAACGGGGGCGCCGTTGTCCATGGCATTGGCTGGAAACTTTTGCCCGACAATACGGTAGTATTGAATGGTCTTAAGGGAAATGTTACTGTGTCGCATTTTAACTACAGCTCCCCAACTGCCAGCGGTCCTTTCTATGTTCAGCATTCGATTATTATCATAACCGCCGCTGTAGTTGCTGCGACCATCGCAGTTGCAGTGCTAGTTAAGTTTAAGGTTAGGAGCTAAAAGGAATGGTGTCGATTACTTCGCCGGAAACAATTTTGTTCTTGTACGCGGTAATTGTGGCGGCAGGCATCATTCTTATCCTTAAATTGTCCAAGGATAAAACCCGAAAAATCAGCACTCTACGTCTTTTTGTTCAAGTTGTCGCTGTCATAGCTGTTTTTATGGGTCTTTTAATTGGTCCATTCAACCAACCAGGGTCTGTATTTGCGCCCCTGGGAGTTTCACCTCGTGACCGATTAATCGGAGCCAACGTTTTAGGCAACCAATTCCCAGACGGCATATCTCTGCCCATCTTAGCCTGCTATTACCCCAACGGGCGAACTGTCACCTGCCCCATTTGGCAACTGCAAGCCTACATTTTCCCCTTCTGGAACTTCCCCATAGGCTACCAAGTTAACTATTCAACCTCAGGATTAGAAAAAATAGGGATCGTCCTCGGAATGATTGTTGCGGCGTCGGTTATTTTAGGTAGGTTTTTCTGCGGCTGGATCTGCCCCTTCGGCTTATATCAAGATATATTGACCCGAATCAGAAAATCTGCTCGTTTCCGTCACTTGAAGTTCTCTGATAACACAAACGCTAAACTTGGGCAATCACGCTACATCATCATCGCCGTGTTTTTGCTTTTAAGCGTTATCTTCGCTTCATACGCCATCTTCGGCACCCAACTTATTCCAGGCACAACCCCTGGTGGTCCCCAAGGAACCGAAGCTGGCATAGTAAGCTACATCAACGAGCCCTTCTGCCTGGTCTGCCCCATGCGTCCGCTCTGCTTAATTGTTGAATCCGGCATCGGCGCAATGAGCTTCAACTACATTTCCCAAATTACCTATGGGCCATTCTGGACACTGGGCATGTACATAACGTCAATAAACTTATCCATCTTCATAGCCGTGACAATACTCGCATTGGCTTACAGGCGGTTCTGGTGCAGAATCTGCCCCCTCGGCGGCTTAACCGCACTCTTCAGCACCTTCACACCCTTCAAACAAATCGCTCTAACCAAACTGCAGAAGAACGAGCGCAAATGCACAAAATGCGGCGTCTGTAAACGGGTTTGCCCAACCCAAGCCACCGACATGTTTGAAAAGAAAGGGGGAGACGTCACAGAATCCAAATGCATACTCTGCGCTAGATGCGTTGAAATCTGCCCCTACGAGGGCGCACTAAAACTCGAGTTTGCAGGAAAAACGATGATGGAATCAAGGAATTGGCTCCAAGAAAACACCAACGCTGAAGCCAACAAAAACGATTAATCTAAATTGGCTTGAAATAGATAATTTGGCTTACTCTATCTCGTTCGTCGCTGAATTAGTTTTTTTTCGCCTAAGCGTTCAGGCGACAATGCGGAAACAAAGAAGTCCTCGATACAAGATTTCTAGAGAGTACTTCTATACCCTAAAAGTGGAAGCAAAAGAGCGCCGGCGGATAAATTCCATGTGGCTCTCAATATTTTTTCCATGTGAAAAATCGGTTGTTGTAACCCAAACGAGGTTGTCAGAAAATACCTTGACTATCGCAGAACCAAATGTCAGGCTGTAGGTGTAGATTCATCGTCACGCTTGCTTAAATATGTCAATGATCGAGACTGTGTGAAAAGTCTGCTCTAACTCGTCTATTATGCCGTTAACCTTAAATCTAGACCCTTCGCCCATAACAAACAAGACCAAAATAAGTGAGCAGACAATGAACGATGAAACCGACAGCTATGTAGAAGGCTTATCCAGAAACCAAACGTTCCTACTGCCCAAAACCATAGAAGAATACGTAGAACCAGACAACCCAGTCAGATTCATAGACGCCTACGTAAACACGCTGGACATGGAAAAGTTAGGCTTCACCCACTCAACACCACAAGACCTTGGAAGACCATCATACAACCCAAAAGATCTCTGTAAACTCTATCTCTACGGAAGCCTAAACCACATCCGATCAAGCAGAAAGCTAGAACGAGAATGCAAAACAAACCTTGAGGCAATGTGGCTGCTCAAAGGCTTAGCACCCGATTTTAAAACCATAGCGGATTTTAGAAAAGACAACCCAGCAGCCATATGCGCCTTGTTCAAAGATTTTGTAGCTTTCTTAAAAGATCTCAGTCTCTATGGAGCAAAACAAGTAACCGTAGATGGCACCAAACTTCGGGCCGTCAACTCCAATGATAAAGCCTTTACCCAACGAGCGCTTGCAAAGAGAATAAAGGTCATGGAAAAATCAGTAAAACACTACCTAGACGAGTTAGATGCTGCAGATGAGCAGGAAGCATCTGACGAGCAACAAGCAAGTAGCGAGTCAGGTGAAGTGGCGAAGGCTTTTATGGTAGACAAATTGGCTGCGTTGCTTGAGAAAAAAGAAAAGAGCCAAGAAATCCTTGGTAAAATAGAAAAGAGTGGTCAAAAGGAAGTTGCTCTAACTGATCTGGATTGTCGGCAGATGATGAATCATGGCAGAGTTGAATCCTGCTATAACATGCAGGCAGCAGTGGATTCAAAAAACCATCTCATCGTCAACTACCTGGTGACTAACGAAGCTTCAGACCTAAATCAGCTCAGCGGAGTAGCTATAAGCGCAAAAGAAACACTAGGAGTAGAGCAGATTGATTGTATTTCTGATAAAGGTTATTTTGACTTCATGCAGATTAAGCAATGTGTTGACAGTGGGGTTACGCCTTATGTTGCAGTGAAGAGATCTGGAAGCGGTGGCGGTCTTGTGTCTCCGGAGTTTACTGCTGACAAATTCCGTTATGATAAGAGTGCTGATGTGTATGTTTGTCCAGCTGGGCGGCGTCTTTTGTTTTATTGTTTGAGCGTTCGTGAAGGGATTGAGATGCGTATTTACAGATGCCAGAAAGGTGTTTGCTCTTCATGCCAATTTTTTATGACTAAGTGCACAGGCAATAAGGTAGGTCGGGTAATTTGGCGGTGGGTGCACGAAGAAGTTGTCGATGATATGAGAAAGCGGATGAAATTGCATCCAGAGATTATGGGTGAACGCAAAAAAGTGATTGAGCATACGTTTGGAACTTTGAAGAGAGCGTTTGGTGCTCCATATTTGCTGCTTAAAGGTCTTCGCAAGGTTAGTGGGGAGGTTGGGTTGCTTTTGTTTTCTTATAATTTGAGGAGAGCTCTAAACATTCTTGGGGTTGAAGCTCTAATCCAAGCGCTTGTTAAAAAATAAAGAATAAGAGAAAGTAAAATCTCAAAAAGTATTAAGTACTTTTTCAAGTTAACAACTGGCCGCTGCGCTATTTTTTACACGGTCTCATAAGTGTCTACTAAATGGCTTAATTCTCGCACCTATGGCTTAATGGCTCTTCCGTTTGGTATCTCAGGCATCTTGTCAATAGCGGTTTCGCAAGTCTATTTGCCTACAGGTTCATTGTATTCTTTGCCACTCTTAGTTTTAGGTTTATTTCTCGTTGTGGTTTCGATTGTTCTTTTGTTCTTTTTCTTTACTATGCAGTGGCGTTGGACGCATGGTCAACCGTAACCCCGTTCTTTAGGCTAATTTCATGTTTAGCTTTTCTGCATTTTCTTCTCTTTTAGGGTTGACCGCTGTTTCCTTTGAAATGTACGTCTTAGTGTTTATACGTACATTATTTTCCTAGTGAGCGCGCGTATTCTTACTCTGCTTCGTAAACCTTTGACCGCTGAAAAAACCTAACCTGTGACGCGTAAAAAATTTTTTTTGTGCATTAAATTTTAATCCAACAACCAACCAACCAACTACTTCAACGTACCGCAGGGACACGGAAAAAACGCTCTATTCAGCGTAGACACGGTTCGGCATATACAGAAGAAAAATTATCATATAGGTATAGTCGGAATCGAGTATACGGTCACTTGTTACAGTTGCTCAGCAGTCACATATGCTTAATTGCACCCAACCGACAGATAACTTGTGGACTGAATGGTTTTTAGCGGTACATTAGGAATTGTGCCCCATATTATCCGTTTCTGCGAAACGTCAAAAGATAAGAGCAGAATTATGAACAGGTTAGGTTTGAATGATGTGCAAGCAGAATCCTATCTGGCAATTCTCACAGAGCAAAGCACGATTATTCAAAACAACGACAAATATGTCGCCACAGTGAAAGGACAAGGTTACCTCGCATCCTACGACAGAATCAGAAAAATCAAAACCTGAGAACTGGTTACTAAATCAGAAAAGGGATTTCTAATCACTCATTTTACTAAGGAGAAAAAAATTGAGGGAGGTGAGTCATGAAATGAATGAAGAACAGAAGAGGGCAGAGGCAAAGAGATTAGCAGACGTAGAAGAAGCAAAGGGATTAGCAGATGTCGCGGAGAAAAAGAGATTAGCAGACGTAGAAGAAGCAAAGGGATTAGCAGATGTCGCGGAGAAAAGGAGATTAGCGGATGTAGCAGAAGCACAGAGATTAGCAGATAATACGACAGGGGCGAAGATGAAAAGATCGCTGAGAAATATGGGGAAGTCATTGAAAGGTAAGTAAGGGCGTTGAAGCGGCAAAGCCCGCTACTCTTTGAAATCCACGTTTAATTTTTTTGGATTAAATTTTAATTTAAATTTTAATCCCAAACCCAAAACTGATGCTCCATAATCTTAAGTTAAAGTGCAAGAGAAGCTATTTTGAGAGATCTTATAGTTTCAAAGCTAAAATCATTTATGAATTGATTTCCATATTAATCAAAAGATAATGTACCGCAAAGGATGTGCAGAATTTATTCCCGCCGATCATGTGGACGAAAAACTTGCTGATTCTGTAAGAAAAAAATACACTACACAGCGAACATTACATAATGGTCTTGTCGTTACATTAAGGCCAATTGAATGTACTGATCATGCCAAGTTCAAAGAATTCTTTAAGGCATTATCTCCTGTAAGCGTGCACTTTAGGTTCTTAGAAATAATCAAAGAATTACCAAACGAAGACGTCGCGAGATATTGTGATTTAGACTTCAACCAAGAAATGGCAATAGTTGCCCTACCTATAAGCGGAGAAAAAATCATTTCAGTTGCACGTTTAATTATGAGTCTCAAGGACAGACGAGGCGAATTTGCCCTTGTTATTGCTGATGCTTGGCAGGGGTTTGGGTTGGGAACAGAACTTTTGGCTTACCTCATCAAAATTGCCAGAGATTATCAACTTGAAGAGCTCTACTGTGTGCTATCGAGCAATAACGATAGGATGATTAAGCTCGCGGAAAAGTTTGGCCTGAAAGTAAAATCAACAGATGGAGATACACGAGAGATGACTCTGAAGTTAACATGATTTGATAATCAGTTATGTGAGATTAAATTTTAATCCACCACCACCAATTATTAAAAATAAACTGCATGTTAATTCTCCAAAAGACAACAACTTATTTTTTAGCTGTTCATAAATAAAACTAAAAGCGATTTAGCATATTCATACTGATAAGGTCGAGAGAAAGGATGGCTCAAGCTTCAACCAAACGAAGAAAAATCATTATTGCTTGCATAGTTATAGTAGTGCTTGTAGTTTCATCAGTTGGGGCATTAATCTTTTATCAGCAGTTAACACCCACACCAAGTGCTGATGCAATAAAAGTATCAGGGCTTGCATCCAGTGGTGCTCTATCCCAACCATTCCCAACAAGCCTACAAAGAATAGAATTTGCTGACACTCAAACAGGCACGGTAACTATTTTTCACTTTCCTTTTAATCCACAAAGCAACAATCCAATCGGAAATTACTCAGTTTCCCTAAAAAACGAGCATACCTACAACGTATACATAAGTTACTATCACGGGTTCCCGCCCAACATGGAACCAGAAACAGACTACTTCACAACCTTTACAGTTCATTCACTCGCTGGACAAAAAGCAGTTTCCAAAGACTTTGCTTAGCCTATACTTCAATAGACCTTTTCCAGTAGACTTGTAACAAGTTTTCAAGAATGGATTATTTATGAGATGCAAGAACTTTGTTGGCACCTTATCTGGGTTCCAGATATGAAATGGTTTTTTAAATGCGCCCAAAATCTGTGAAAACGCCCTTAAATTGGCAATAAGTCGCCTTCAAGGCGTAAGCATGGATAAGTGTTTGGTGGACGAGGCGGGATTTGAACCCGCGACCTCCACGATGCCAACGTGGCGATCATGCCAGACTGATCTACTCGCCCTAACTATCTGGCTTCTACATTCTAATTCGGCTCGTTTAATAAGCGTTTCTTATGGCGGGATTTTCTTTATTATATGACTTTCATCTGTGGCGGATGGGCACTGCGGCCGTAATAGCGATTAGACTGCATATTAGGTATTTTACGCCAGGACGGCAACGATAAAAAGCTAACTAATTGAACAAAGTTAATTGAGCTAAGCTTAATCAGATAAGTATGCCGAGCTAAGGAAATAAAACCTGATACTGAATTAGACAGAAACCTTGACAAAACAGGCAAGAAAGTTTGACAAAAAACCACTTAAGCAACTTAACCGTCATAGTATTACAGGAAAATCAAATCCAGGTGCCTAAAATGAAGCGAATGCCTCTGGTAATGGCGCTATTGATTCTATCCATTACTTTAATTATATGCCAAATAGGTGAGGTATCAGCAGAAACAGACGCAAACGCATCAGCTTTGATAAGCCATTTTAACGCAAGTATTACTTATGCCAATGCATCGACAAACTATGTTTTTGCAGAAGTTGACATTAACTTGACTCGAATCCCAAATCAAAGTATACCTGTCGATGGTGTAACAGACTTCTACAAAGTTGAACTAATCTCAAACGACAAAGTTATAGGCTCAAACATAAGAGGATGCACGATTGGTGCAGGTCTATCCATGGATAATTTGATGGGATTAAGCATGAGTTATGGACACATAGGGACTTCCACTGTAAAGGGCAATCAAACCATGGCAAAATGGGATATTTGGTATGACCCAACTAATCCAACTTTCATAGAACCCCTAACTATACGCTTGAGCAGAGTAGGCTGGGCTATTGTTAATGACAATGATACATCCATTAATCTCAATTTAAATCAAGAGGTCCAAGAGGTTCAACTAACGAAGAGCGATAACTCATATACCTACGGCAAACCTACCCAAAATGACATCCTGACTTCAGTTACTCCTGCCCCCACCACTTCTCCAACTACGACACCTTTAGAAACTGAATCTTTTCCTGCTACAACTGTAGCCACTTTCTCCTTAGTAATTGTGCTCGCAATAATTGCGGGTTTGCTGGTTTACGTTAGGAGAAGAAAGAGGAAGCTGGCAAGTAAGCAAAACTGAGTTAAACGCTTATTTTGTGATAACCCAGATTTCATCGATCCAATAGAATGGGTAGTCGTACATTGCTCCTCGGCACCAAAACTCTGTAGTTACGTTTTGATTTACCGGGAAGTTGTAGGCTAATAGGATCCACTTATTTGCTGGCAGTGGTAGCGATCTAGGTTTCTTGATAATTCCGCCAACAGTGACTTTTATCGCGTCGTCATTTGCGTTTCCATCGTGGTAGAGGTGATAGATTATGCGTGCTCTGGTTTTAGCTCCAGTGTTGATGCTCTTGTTTTCAGCTTTGATGGGCAATACACTACGGATGCTATTTACAAGAAAATTGAGCGGTTAGGTTAGAAGTAGTAGACGAAGAGAAGCACAACCTTTCGACTACTACTTCTCTTGAGTTGCCCGAGGAGTTGCCCAGTATTGAAGAAACGCTAATGAGGTTATCGGCTGCTTTCCTCAACAGACCAGGGCTTCCCTTTTACCAATCTAAAGCCTCCAGATCAACAGTGAAAAAGACCGTTCGCCCCCGGTGTTCGCGTGTTCTCTTTTGACAATTCGCATGGTGACTAACTGGTTTAGATAGCCGCCCTTCGACTGCGCTTCTTTTTCTGTTTCTGAACAGGTTTTATGCGGCGTATCTTTTTATACGGCAAACGCAAATAGAGAACCCAAGCAAGGTGCAAAAAGCTATGCCTAAAGTTAAAGTTGCATTAATCGGCGTTGGAAACTGCGCCTCATCCTTCATCCAAGGCATTCAATACTACGGAAAACTCGACAAACCAGAAAGCCATATTGGACTACGCAACCCAGTTTTGGCGGGTTTAAGCCCCAAAGATATCCAAGTTGTGGCAGCGTTCGATGTTGATGAGCGAAAAGTTGGCAAAGACCTCTCTGAAGCCATTTTTGCTACTCCAAACAACGCGCCCAAGGTAGCAGAAGTTTCCGCAATGGGCGTGAAAGTTAGCAAAGGACCGTTGCTCGATGGTGTTGGAAACTCTACAAAAGCCATAATACATGTAAGTGCTCAGCCTGATGCAGATGCCGTGAAGGTTCTTAAGGCTGCAGGCGCAGAAGTCATGATTAATCTGCTTCCATCTGGAGCTGCACAAGCTTCACAATGGTACGCAGAACAAGCCATCGCAGCAGGATGCGCATTCGTAAACGCGACACCAAACTTCATCGCAAGCGACCCTGCATGGGCAAAGAAATTCTCTGACGCCAAACTTCCGCTTGTTGGCGACGACTTAGTTGACCAAGTCGGCTCCACCGCCCTCCACAAAACCCTCCTCAAACTCCTCTCAGACAACGGCGTCCATATAAACGAAACCTACCAACTTGACGTTGGCGGAGGAACAGAATCTGTCGATACCATGGATCGCACACGCGACGCCAAACGCACCATAAAGACCGAATCAGTCGCCTCAGCAATCCCCTATAAAGCTGAAATCGTTGCAGGCTCAACCGACTATGTTGACTTCCTGCAGAACAAACGTGATAGTTACTTCTGGATAAGCGGCGTCTATTTCTGCAACGCACCCATGAAAATCGACCTTAAATTCCAAACCATCGATGCGCCAAACGCAGGCTCAGTGCTATTTGATGTTGTTCGTGCAGTGAAATTGGCGTTAGACAAGAAAGTTAAGGGCGCAGTGGAACCAGTTTGTGCTTACGGTTTTAAGCGTCCACCGCAAATGGTGTCGCTTGAAGAAGCCGAAGCCCAATTCAAAAAATTTTTTGCTTAAGCTAGAGTTTTCTAGCTCAGCAATTATTTTATCTCTAACTCCATTTTGTACCAGCGTGTTTTTTAGAGTTGTAATGGTTTTTACGGGTGTGGGGTCTTCTCCGCGCAGAACAGATAGGTAGACGCTTGTAAAGTCGCCGACCACAATGGTTGATAGCATCTTCGCCAGCGGACTTTTGCCTTGAACTTCCAAATCAACCATTACCAAACCCCTACGTTCCATGATTTGTTTGGTAACTTCAATTCGGCTCTCAATTTCCACTGGCTCATCCCCATCCCGGATTAATATTATTGAATACCATTTGCATTGTTCGCCCCTGCCTTCCCAACCAACAACCTCGTTATGGTCAAGTTCAGGGAAATATTCCCATTTGGCGGCTGACTTGCTGTTCTCATTGAACTGCTGCTTAAACCGTTGGGCTACACTGCGGTAGAAGTCAAACCCGTAGATAGTTGGAGTTGATTCGCCAATGTTTTGAGCTAAGCCCTTGGCAAAGTTGTCGACCGACGCTTTTTCCGGTCCGTTATCTATACTGATTTTTTCGATGAGGCTGAAAGCTTCTTTTAATTCTTCTTGTACACCTTTAACTAAGCCTGCTTTTTCCATGTAAACCAAAAGCGCCAAAAGCATGTAGGGCAACGCTGCACGCGGAGGCATGCCGCTTGGAACCTGAAGATACGGCACCTTGAGTTTTTGTGCGTATTTCAAGAGTGCGCCGCCGCTGCCTATGCAGTAAATCATGCATTTGCGTTTGAGGGCATCAAGAAAACTGCTGAGGGTCTCTTCGGTGTCGCCTGAATAGCTGGTAATGAACACTAATGTTTTCTTGTTGGCATACGCTGGGAGTTTGTATTCTCGGCTAACCTCAATGGGCACCGCCAATTGGGTTTTTGCCCAATCTTTGAGTAAGTCGCCGCCGATAGCTGAACCCCCTAAACCTGCAACTACAATGTTGCTGGGCTTGGGGTAATCAACAATGATTCTCTCCGCGTTCTTAGCGGCTTCACGGTAATGATGGGCTGCATTAACGGAAAAATCTAGCATACCACTCTTATCGCAGTTTTTTATTCTTTCGACATTATCTAAAAGTGCTGTAGGCAACGTTTTGTCCTCCAAATAACACGCAGTTTTATATCTCGTTCCACCTTTTTAAGCACAACGCAAGCAACAAAAGCCGAGGCAATGGCGCAATGAACAAAAAGAAACTTTCAATAGCTATCCCAGCATCCACAATCTCAGATACACCCCACCTACGAGAAAAAACAGCGAAAATGGGGTTGATTGGGCGGGCATCAGCAATTTTTCGCGTTGACGAAATCATACTGTACCCTGATAACCCTAAAATGGATCAGAGCAGGGACCTGGATTTTATGGCTTTGTTACTTAACTATTTGGAGACGCCTCAATACCTGCGGAAAACCCTGTTTAAGCTCGATCCCGACTTAGAGTATGCAGGGATTCTGCCGCCACTTCGCACACCTCATCACCCCTTGAGCGGCAAAACCAAGCACCTCAAAGTTGGCGAGTACCGCGAAGGCGTTGTCAGGTCAGAGAACAAAGAAGGCTTAGTTGTCGACATAGGAGTTCAGCAGCCTGCGCTTTTACGGCGAAAAGAGTTCGCTGTCGGCGATCGCTTAACCCTGCAAGTCGTCAACATCGGCAAGCAGATTGAAGTTCAAGCGATAAGCCGCGAAGAAGTTCCACAATATTGGGGTTATAAGGTTCGGGTTGAAGAACGTTCTTTTGGTCAATTGGCTTCTCAGGGTAACTTTGATTTAAGGGTTGCAACTGCTAAAATTGGCGACAATTTTATGGATGTTGCAGGTAAACTCAATGGGAAATGGGCGGGTAGCCAACGGATTTTATTGGCTTTCGGTGCTCCTTCTCGGGGGCTGCATGAAATTGTGCAGGAAAAAGGCTTAAACCTCGCAGACCTGGTGGACTTTATTGTGAATATGGTTCCAAATCAGGGAACGGTAACCGTGAGAACTGAGGAAGCATTGTTTGCATCATTGGCAATTTTGAATATGCATTTCAGTTATTGAGGTTTATCTGTCAATTTCTGGTTGTTTTGGCTAAACAAATAAAAGCTTCTTGTGTTTATTGTGCAGTCTATGCCCTCTCTTGACCTAGCCATGCCCATCGCACTGTTTCTCGTTGTAACTGTTGCTATGCTTCTAAACAAGCGTGTGGAAGGTAAATTGATGGCGACTGTGGAAGAAAAAGAGTTCAAGACTCGGGATATAATTCTCTTAATTGTTTTTATGGCAATTATAGTTTCAGTAATCGCTTACACGTCCTTCCTTAATCCAGGCGCCGTTTTCCAGAACATTCTCATGGTTATCTTCCTATCATCTTACACCATGCTGCTTTTCACGTTTTCCTACGTGTTTTCAAACCTGACAAAGATGCGGGCACAACTGCTTTCGCTGGGCTTCGGCGTTGCAGCCTTGATTGCCGCGTTAGCGAGCCTTCTGGGGCCACTCAGCGATAGTATAACAATCTACAGGGCAATAGCGTTCTTTATCTTAGCTGGCTTCTGCTTTGGCGCCGCAGTGTTTGAACAGATAAAAGCTGCGTCTAAATCTTCACGGTGGTATGTGGCTGCTCAACCGCCAGCAATTTTCGTTTTGCTCTTCGTGTTCTTCAACTTCCTTTACGGTGGCACTTTCCAAGTATGGTACCCAGTTCTAATGGATGTTTTCGGATTAACGTTCGCAATCTTGATAATTCTGTATCTTTCATCTATGTTTAACTGGAAAACCGTTGGGTTATTCGCAGTTCTCCTGACAGTGATGGATATAATATTGGTAATTGGAACTCCAGTTATGGTTGGAGCAGCCAAACAATTCACGGGGTTGGGTCTTCCGGTTCTGGTTTACTTGCCTAACGTTCCCTTCGTTTATTCCGCTCAAGGCGCTCTTTTAAGCCGGGGACTAGGGTTGGGCGACTTTTTCTTTGCAGGTGTCCTCGCAGTCCAAACCTACAATAAATTCGGCAAGAAAACTGCATTTGTAGCAGCTGTGGCGATGGCCGTGGCTTTCGGTTTATGGGAAGCCTTCCTGCCCGACATAATAAATGGGCTTATCCCGATTGTAGGCAGAAACATCCAGGGGTTCCCGGGAACTGTAATGATTATTAGCGGTTGGGCACCTATCGTCGCTTTAAAGTTGTTTATGGAAAGAAACAAAGTGACGAAGATGCCGATTGTTGCCGAGTCAACTGAGCCACCTAAAGACCAAAGTTTACCTATCCAATAAAATCTTTTAGCAAAATTTTTTAAGCAATTAACTCGATAAAAGATAAAATAATTTTTGGGAAAAATAAATTAGAAATAAGATAGAGGCTTATTTTACCCGAATAGGGCGCCTAATCCTTCTAATGCTGCATCTTCTTTGGCTTTTTCTTCTTCAGCTTTCTTCTTCTTGTCTTCTGGTGCGGCTGCTGCTGGCTTAGATTCGCCTGCTGGAGCTGCCACTGGAGCTGCCATCATTGCTGGTGCGGCTTTGATTGCTTCATCAATGTTTACTTCGCTGAGTGATGCAACGAGTGCTTTAACTTGTATTACGTCAACTGTGACGCCTGCTGCTTCGAGAACTTTTGTCACTGAAGCTTCGTTGATTTCTTTACCTGCCTTGTGAAGGAGCATTGCTGCGTAAATATTTTCCATACCTTTTCACCTCTTCCAACCTCTACATCGGGGTATTTTAACCTTTTTGGTTGGTCTGACCTTCCTCCAAGCTTGGAAGATAGTCGTTACCTGAAATGGCAATTGGCTTTGCCGTTTTCTTGCCGTTTAGAAGATTGTCCAATGCCTTAAGAACCTTTCGCACATGCAATAATCAAGTCATAATCCATATTTTTCTTCTCAAATTTGGGTGAAATTATCTGCCTGTGTCAACAACACTTATCTTTCAGAATAAACCAACAATGCAGACAGCATAAAGGTCATGAAGTATGGGAAATATTACAGTAGCTATCCTCGGCAGCTTAGAATACGGCAGCACCTTAGCCAAAAAAGGCACCTCCACAGACATAACCCTCTACAACCTCAAAAAAGGCGAAGACACCGTAACCTTCATCGAACCCACACGTTACCCCGAACGCTTAGCACCCCTTTTCTATGCCTGTGCGCTCTCAAAAAAAGCCATAATCGTTGTCAACGAAATGAACGCGACATTCGGCGAGCAACTTGTTATGCTGCAATGCAGCGACATCAAAAGCGGCTACATAATCCTCAAGAACTATGTTCCCAAAGAGAAAATTGAAGCCCTCATCAAAGGCACCAGCCTCGAAAAATTCGAAATCATACCCGACGACCCAAACGCTCTGAGGGAAAAACTCCTCGTAGATGCTTCCCAGCAGAAACCCGTTGAAGTACCAGCGGGTCAACAGCCAATAGGTGCAGTACCAGTGGACCATGCTTTTAACGTTAAAGGCGTAGGAGTAGTTGTCCTCGGCATCGTTGTTTATGGCGCAGTCCAGAAACACGCCACACTAAATGTTCTTCCCGCAGGCAAAACAGCGCAGGTCCGCTCCATCCAAAAACACGATGAAGACTTCGACGTTGCGGGCGAAGGGGACCGCGTTGGATTGGCGCTAAAAAACATAGAAGTGGAAGACTTAGACCGTGGCGCTGTCTTAACAAATGACTCTACCATCAAAATGTCAACCGAAATTAAGACTCAGGCTTCACTCGTTAAGTACTGGCAAACACCCATCAAACCCGGCATGGTTATGCATGTAGGCCACTGGACCCAATTCATAACCGCAAAAGTCGAAGATGTAACAGACTCAAGCGACCCCAAAAAACCCTCATTAAGAATAACGCTCGATAAACCCCTCGTACATCGACCCAACGATGATGCTGTATTGATGTACTTGGAAGGTGCCAAACTGCGCGTTGCAGGAACAATTAAGTTACCTTAAAGGAACCTCTGGCAAGGGTTTTCTTGTGATGAAGGCGCTTTCATTTACCTGCGAATTGCAGTTGTTTTGGTTTGCTTTGCAATTGGAAACGCAATTTAGCCCAAATAAAATAGGCATCCGCTTTGACAGATTCTGTTGAAAAAAATGCTTGTGTGACTAAAACATGAAGTTGTCAGTTAGTTTTTTGCGGTTTTAGTTGCAATAATCCATATATCCCAACGTTACCCATCAAACCTCGATAGTTATGTATCGGACTGGTGTTGCAAACCTGCCTTTACACCGCGGCAAAGCTCCTTCTTGGCTTACTGGACGCATGCGGAAGATGGCTAAGGAAATCGCTAGCATCATAATCGAGGAACAAGGCACCGCCAAATTCATCGCACGACTCTCGGACCCCTACTGGTTTCAAGCATTCGGGTGTGTACTAGCATGACTGGCATAGCAGCGGAGTAACCACCGTCGTCACCGGCATCTTAAAAGGAGCCCTCTCGCCCGAGGAACATGGCGTTGCAGTCTGTGGAGGAAAAGGCAAAACCTCGCGCAAAACCCCAAGCGACATCGTAGCGGTTGGCGAAAAATTCAGTTTTTCCAAACAAACCATCGATGACCTCACCTACACCAGTCGCATGACCGCCAAAGTTGACAACACCGCTATCCAAGCAGGATACCAACTCTACCACCACGCGTTTCTGGTAACCAAAGATGAGAAATGGGCGGTTATCCAGCAGGGCATGAGCGATGAGGACCGCTCGGCAAGGCGCTACCACTGGCTAAGTGAGAACACAAAGTGTTTTGTGGAGGACCCCCACAATGCCATTGCTTGCAACATCAAACGGGACCGCGCTCTAAACATGGTTGCCAAACAAAGCGACGCAGCCCGTAAAGCATCGGTCGACCTATCAAAGGAGCCTACACGCAAACTCATGAACCTAATTCAATCCTCCTCCAAGCCCCTCAATCAATCTTCTTTGCAGCAATGGCTTCCCAAAACCAGTGACCCTTGGATGCAAACCCAAACTACACTCAACATGCCACGCAACATCAATTGGGACACCCTTGCACGTGTCTACGAATTCCAACCCCAAAATTATGAGGAACTGCTCAGTGTGAAAGGTGTTGGACCCGCAACCGTGCGTGGGTTAGCGCTTGTCACTGAATTGGTTTATGGTGAGGCGCCCAGTTGGGACGACCCCGTTAAATTCAGCTTTGCATATGGAGGCAAAGACGGTGTACCTTATCCAGTAAATCGGGGAGCCATGGATGAATCCATCGAAATTCTGCGGCAGTCGGTTCAGGAAGCAAAAATCGGTGACAAGGAAAAATTAGAATCATTGCAGAGGCTTCGGTGTTTTGTTCCCGCCAACGCAAATTCTTAAAGCAAGTTGCGACAATAAGTTAACTATGTCTGAGCCGAGAAATCTTGTTTACCAAAGGATAGGCGCATCTTCAGGAATAGTGGCGCCCATAGTGGCCTTCGTCTGTATCTTAACAGCCATTGCATCTTACCCCACGTTTAGCTGGACAAGCAATGCCTTAAGCGATTTAGGCATCGTACTGGGCATCACTGCTCCACTTTTCAACTTTGGCCTACTCGCCAGCGGGATTTTAGCCTTCAACTTTGCAATATTCGGCTTATATACTTATTTTGGAAAAAGTTGGGTGGGCAAAATCGGCTCAGTCGTCTTTGCGGCTGCAACTCTGGCGCTGATCGCTATCAGCGTATTTAACGAACATTTCTCGCCAACCCACTATATGGTTTCTGTAGCATTCTTCACTTTGGCGCCCATTGCCCTTTTCATCTTAACCGTTGCGTTTTGGCTATGTCACATGCGTGGATTGGCTGGTTTCACGGTTGCGGTTGGAATTGCGGCAGCGCTTCCGTGGCTTTTGCTCTTCGGTTTTAACTATGTTCCTAACGTTGCCATCCCCGAGTTCCTCTCTGGGCTCGCCGTTTCAGCGTGGGCTATTGCGCTTGGAGTAAGAATGTTGCGGTCTAAAGTTTGATTGCGTCAACGTACATTTGGGCACAGCAATAAGAAGAAAAAACAGTTCTATAACTCATATTTTTTGCGTATTCAACAGCTGCCTCACTTGGAAAAGCGATGGCGTCAACCCCGGCTTTTAGAGCTAAAACGTCGGTTTCTCCTCGGCTTTTGCCTTTGGGACGCATGCAACCCAGAACCAGCGGGGTTTGTGGGAGCATTTGCCGTGCCAGCGCTGCAACTTTAGCGATGTCTGCGGGTCGGGGAGGCGGCGTTTCTGCCATGGCTGTTCCATGAATGGGCATAAAAGCAATTATCACAAGCGCTGAAGGCTTGATTTGCTGAATCATTTCGAGCGCCTTCAGCTCGCCGTCGAGTTTACCCTCGTTTAACCCAACAATAACATGGGGAACAACGGTTAATTCTGCTTCTTGTAGAGCTTTGAGGGAATCGGCGTAGTCTTGGACAGTGACTTTGAGGTTATAGATTTTCTCCACAGTTTCTGCAGAGCCGATAACATCAATTAATGCAGCATCAATCCCAGCTTCCTTGAGCGCAACAGTAGTTTCCCGTTTTACTATGCCTGTGTGAACAAAAACCGTTAAGCCCAACTCAGACTTAAACCGCCCAAGCACAGAAACAAAATCGTCCAGAGGTACCGAACCGTCGGGCAAACATCCGCCGCTAACCAAAACGCCTTTAGCGCCGTTCCTCTTCAATTTCGCACCTACCTCAAACAGCTCTTGGGGCGTCAGAGCTGGATGCATGGTTTCAAGCACTTTGCCGCCGCAATGTTTGCAGTTCAAAGCGCATGCGTTGCCTGTGACGGAGATGGTTGGAAAGTCGGTTGTGGAGGAGCAGTAGTGTTTGGTTTTGTAGTAGGTAAAGCTTGGAGCGTAAAAACGGATTGTGTTACTTATGGGCTTATAGACGTTTGTGTCTAAGTGATTTAGGAGTTCGGTTTCAGTTAGATTCCAAACTTGTTGAGGCGTAGGTTGCGGCATATTTTTCAAGCTTAAGAATAATTGTCACTCTTAATAGTTTAGCGCATTCATTTTTATCGTAAAAGTAATCGTCCTATTATGGCAACGTTTTAATTGATATTACCATCTAACCAGTTAAGCAGGTCTTCAAAATTGAGTACCGACGTTAAATGTTCCAAACCAGCATGCGACAAGTTCGTTGCAATTAACGAGTTAGCTAAACGCAGAGGTTTCTTCTGGTCTTCCTTTGAGATTTATGGTGGAAGCGGCGGTTTTGTCACTTACGGTCCACTAGGTACACGGCTGAAACAGAATGTTGAGGCGAAGCTGAGGGAATTATTCGTTAAAAAAATCGGGATTTACGAGATGGAGTCTTCGGTTATTGCTCCGGGAAAAGTGTTTGAGGCCTCAGGCCACGTTGACCACTTTAAAGAGCCCATGGTGGAGTGCCAAAACTGTCACACCCGTTTCCGGGCAGACCATTTGCTCGAAGAAAAAGGAATAAGCTCTGCTGAGGCAGAGAAGATGACGCTTGAAGAGGTCGCTGAGGAGATTGAGCGACATGGGATTGTTTGCCCTGACTGCGGCGGCAAATTCGGTGCACCTCAACGTTACCTAACAATGTTCCAAACGACCATCGGACCTTATTCGGGCGCCGTGGGATACGGCAGACCTGAAGCTGCACAGAACATCTTTGTAGAATTCAACAGGCTCTACACAGCTGCACGAGAAAGATTGCCGTTTGGCTGCATCCAGATAGGGCATGCCTTACGAAATGAGATTTCGCCTCGTCAAGGCTTAATCCGCTTGCGAGAGTTCACGATTGCTGATTTGGAGTTTTTCTTTGACCCCGAAGAGCCAGCCTGCGACATGATCAAAGAAGTGGAAAATGAGGTTCTGCCAATTCTGCTCTGCGAAACCAGGCTCAAAGAATGTGAAGATGTAACAGAGTTTACTGTTCGCCAGGCTCTCGACCAAAAAATTATCCGCTCAGAATGGCAAGCTTTTTTCATGGCGATGGCAAAACGGCTATTAACTGAACTAGGTGTACCTGCAAGCAAACAGCGTTTCATCGAAAAACTCACATGGGAAAAAGCCCACTACAGCAGCCAAAGCTTCGACCAAGAGGTGCTCGTGGATCGTTGGGGCTGGGTGGAGGTTTCGGGGCATGCTTACCGAACCGACTTTGATTTGTCCTGTCACATGAAAGCTAGCGGCGTCGACATGACCGTATACAAGGAATACGCAACCCCCGTTGAAACAGAGGAGCTCACCGTAAAGCCGATTATGGCAAAGCTCGGGCCAGTCTACAAAGGAGACGCAGGCAAAGTTGCAGCGGCGTTAGCTAAGATTCCAGCGCAGGAAGTGGCGGATGCCATGAAAAAAGAGGGCAGTTACATGGCGGGGAACTACCAGGTTTTTCCTGAACAGGTAGACATTGGCAAACAGAAAACAATCGTCCGCGGCAAACGTTTCGTTCCCCATGTTGTCGAACCCAGCTTTGGCTCAGACAGACTCTTCTACGTGGCATTAGAGTATGCTTACAACATTAAGGCTAACCGTGTTGTCCTCAGTTTCCCAAGAAGCATTGCGCCAATCCAAGTTGGCATCTACCCATTGATGGGCAAAGACGGCTTAGATGTTAAAGCCCGAGAAGTGCAAAAGCTGTTGACGTGTGAGGGCTTTATGACCGAGTATGATGAAACAGGATCCATTGGCAGAAGGTACGCTAGAGCCGACGAAGCAGGAATACAGCTTGGCATAACAATCGACTACGACACTCTAAACGATGGAACAGTCACTATTCGTGACCGTGACAGTTGGCAGCAAATTCGAATCACAATCAAGGATTTACCTGAGCAATTGCACAAATACTTCGAAGGAAAACTAAACTTTGAACAATTAGGAAGCATTATCAAAGGTTAAGTAGTTATCTTTTTTAATGCACACACAAATAGGTACATGTTGCATTAGGGATTATTATAGGCGGGGAAAAAAGTTTGGTACTTCCAGCAGAAACAGAAGAGCGCGTGAAGCGTCGAGCGTTGAATGCTTGTCAAGATAACTTACGTAAGGTTGTTGATGTTTCGAGAAAAATCCCGCAGCTGGTCGAGTACTTTGCTAGCGGAGATAAAGAAAACGCCCGCAAACTCTTCAGCGAAATCCGCTCAGGCGAAGAAGAAGTCATCAAAGCAAGACGTATGGTTTCGCAGGAACTTGCTGAAATCGGCGCAATCTTAATCGCCCGCGAAGACTTCCTAAGGTTCACCAACTTATCCAGCGAAATTGCTGACTTCTCAGAGGGCATCGCCAATTATTTGGTTGAAATCATGGAGCACAACTGGATTATTCCTCCTGAAGTCAAAAAAGACCTTCTAAAACTTTCCCTAGCTGTTCTTGACTCAGTGCTTAAACTCCGCGAAACAATGATGGTCCTAAACTATGGACCACAAAAAACCCTTGAACGCGCCAAAGACGTAGAAATAGCCGAACGCATTGTAGACGACATATACCGCGCTTTAACCATAAAAGTCTTAACAAGTAAACTAGAGGTCCCAGTGTTGCTGCTTCTAAGAGATGTCTTGCAGCTTCTTGAAAATAGTGCAGACAAAGCCGAGGACGCTGCAGACGCAGCACGCACAATCTCGTTTATCATGTAGCCAAGAGCTAGAGCGATGCCAAAAATTAAGGTTGAACTCATCGAAAACTTCCTCGTCGTATGGAATCCAGCAGAAGGCTCCGAGCTCTACAAAACCGCCTACTACGGTAAACCAGTTGGCATCCCCAAACCGAAAGTTCCAGAGTTTGATGTACCGCTAATTTTGGATTTGATGGAAGGGCTCTACTTAGCAGAAGTAGAAAAAATCGAAATTTTCGAAAATCCAAACGAGACAAAAGTTAGCCTTCGTAAACTAAAGCAGAAAGCTAAACAACTCTACGATGGGTTTGAGGAAAAATACGTTGTTTACCATGATCTCCGAGACAGCGGCTTAATTGTTACGCCAGGAATAAAGTTCGGTTGCGACTTTGCAGTCTACAAGTACGGTCCGGGCGTCGAGCATGCGCCCTACATGGTTACAGTCAAGAAGGCAGGCTCAGAAATATCCGCTACAGAAATAGTGAAAAACGGCAGATTAGCCACCACAGTTCGAAAACGTTTCATCATCGCAGTTCCCGAGTTGTCTTCTAAAGAGATTAAGTACTTGATTTTTAAGTGGTTTAAGGCTTAGTTCGCGATTATAGTTTGGTTTTGGAATTCTCCACTGATGGTTTGGTGGGGGTAAATTTTGGTTGCAGAGAGTGAGCATCCTTCTTCAAGTATAACGTCGTCGGCGATGACGCTGATTGCAGTGATTTTTGTGGGTTTATGGCAACTTGAATTTACAGCTACATGCCTGCCAATGATGCTGTCGTAGATTTCAGCGTTTTCACCGATTATGACTCTGTCCATGACAGCCGAGTTGGTAACAACCGCGTTCTTGCCAATCCTTGTGAAGTCATCGATGCATGAATTAACAATTCGTGCTCCATCTTCAATTTGGCAGTGCCGCCCAATCAAAACTGAACCCTCAATCAGGATTTTCTTCTGCTTAATTTTCTGTATAATTTCTTGGCGGCGTTTCTCTGAATCTGTACTCTCACCTTGGACCCAGATGGGGGTGTCTTTATTTAATCTGCCACCGAAGTCGTTGAGAGTTGAAAATCCTCCCCCGAGCAGGTTCTTCATGGCCTCCAAGTAACTCTTCGGTGTACCTACATCAAACCAACTGCCTTTCAACGTGTAACCATACACTGCGCGTCCAGTCGAAATTACATAAGGTATAAAGTCGTAACCGAAGTCTAAACGATTTTTTTCTTTGATGATTTGCTGGATGCCTTTTTCCTTGAAAATTTTCCGTATGTCAGGCGATAAAACGTACAGTCCCGTGTTTGCAAGGTTGCTTGGCGCATCTTTTGGCAACGGCTTTTCTACGAAACGTTGGATGCGACCGTTCTTGTCGATGTCAGCTATGCCTAACCCTTCCACATTGTCAACTTCACGGAGCACGATTGTTAAGCATGAGCATTTTTCCTTGTGAAAGTCAATGAGGCTTTTAACTTTAATGTCAAATATGTTGTCGCCCTGCACGGCGAAGATGGGGTTGTTTAATTCGTAATAATCTATGTTTATGCGGGCGGAGTCGGCGCTGCCTAAATCGGGCACGTTAGGCTGATATTTTATGTGGATACGGGGTTTGATATTGTATCTTGCGGAGAATCCAACGCCGGATTCAAAATAATCGTAAAGGTCTCGGTAGTTGGTGTAGCCTTTGACGCCGAATATGAAGTTGCGGATTCCCTGACTTGCCAGTGAGAGGAGCGAAAACTCTACCAGCGGCCTGTTGAGGAGGCGTAAGCAGGCTTTGCTGGTTTCCGCCGTCAACGGCAGGAGACGTGTGGCTTTGCCGCCGACGGGAATTATTACTCGGATTTTTTCTGGAGCATAGTTGTCTCCGACGAGGGGCGCATAATTGTCACTCAAGAGCTTCACCAAGACTTCTGTATGGTTGAATGCTTGTTGTCCTTTTAAACTATTTCCAAAAAACACTACAGATGCAGAAAAAGGCACATTTTCCCTCCTCGTTGATCTACAATTTTATAGGTAACGGAAGTAACTTAATAGTCAAAACAGGTTACGAGCATGAATAAGCTTGGCGGCTTCATACGGTTAATGCGACCAGTCAACTGCATGATGATGGGTTTCGCCGTACTTGTCGGTGCCGTTCTTGCTGCTTCATTAGGCACATTGAACTGGCTGAACATATTGTTCGGTTTTTTGACTGGATTTACTTTTTGCGCAGCAGCCATGGTTATCAACGATTATTACGATCGAAAAATCGACGCTATCAATGAACCTCGGCGACCGATTCCAAGCGGTACAGTGAAGCCCAAAGAAGCATTGGCATTCATGGTGGGGCTTGTCGTTGTGGGTTTTGTGTTTTCGCTTCTCGTGGTGCCTTACGGTTTATCGTGTTTCGTTGTGGCAGCAGTTTCTCTGGCAATAACAGCAACCTACATCACCGTAGGTAAACGCAGCGGGTTGCCTGGAAACTTTTTAGTCAGCATCTGCGTTGCCATTCCGTTCATCTACGGCAGCATAACCGCGATAGGAACTGTCGGCTTGAATGTATTGTTGTTTGCATCCATGGCTTTTCTCTCTAACACGGGCAGAGAAATCACCAAAGGTATAGTTGATGTTAAGGGCGATAGCGCTGAAGGAGTAAAAACGTTGGCGGTCCGTTTTGGAGAAAAAACCGCAGCGATTACGGCAGTGGTGTTTTTCATTTTTGCCGTAGCTTTAACCCCAGTTACCTGGGTTTTGGGGCTTGTAGGAATCTGGTTTATCCCCTTTGTTTTAGTGACCGATGTAGGTTTAGTGGTTTGTTCTGTTTTTCTACTGTTGGATCATTCACGGGAAAAAGCCAGAAGAATCAAAAAAGTAGTGTTATATCTGTTCCTAGTTGGATTGCTCGCCTATATCTTCGGAGTTATCAAATAAACAGCAGCTATTAAGCCCGCAGGGGCGAACCGCATCTTTTGCAAAATGATGCTTGCATTTTATTTTTTGTTCCGCATGAGCTGCAAGTTAACTCGTTAGGGTTGACGGTTTCTTCTTTTATTTTCATGCCGCACGTATCGCAGAATAGGGCGTCAGCGTCATTTTTTGAACCGCAATGTTGGCAGACGAAGGTGGTTGGTTCTCCTTGCTGAGGCTTCAAAGTTAAATTGCCGATAATTGAGGTTTTGCCTTTTAGCGCTTCGATAGTTGGCAATAAATCAGCCAGTTGATTAAACTGTTCTACGTTTGGCGCGAACTTTGAAATGCACTCTTCGCTTAAAATGGCAAATTTCTGTTTTTTTCCTGAAATTAACTTGACCTCTTCTATTTCTTGGTAAGTGTAGAAGCAGCTTTTTTTGCTAAGTTTTATTTTTTCGTTAATGGGTAACTGGTTGATTTCTGCTTCTATTGTTTGCCGGTTTTTTCTTTCCTCATATGCATTTGTCGGTGCTTCTGATGCTACTCCAAAGAGGAAAGAACGGCTCTCTGAAACTCCATCGAAACGATTGCTAGGTCCCATGCAAACTATGGCGATGCGTTTGTCAGTAAAATAGACATCATATCGCGTTTGTGGATCGACCGGTATGAGAATATCTGTGATTACGCCGATTTGACGTTCAGAATCTGGCATAGCTGTGCCTCAATACAGATGGTGTCTGCTTAATTCTTAAGCTTTATGAGGTTGGAAAGGGTTGAGGGAGTGGTTTTAGCTCATAAGTGTCAGAAAGACCATCGCTAACTCGTTTATGTATATATCTGCATGTTAGCAAGCATTAAGTACCCATTGCACCGTATCGATGTTCAAGAGGATATTTACATGTCTGAACGTTTCGCAAAGAAATGGGAAAAACCACGAGAAGGAGATTCATTCGGTAAACAAATACGTAACACCGTCCAACCGCCTCCACCACTAAAAACAGCATTAGACCTCGCCTGCAGAAAACTCGACCTACAAATCAGCAAACTAGATCAAGCAAACGAACGCTTCACCCAAAAAGACAAAGCTCTATTCGCAAAAATCGTTGATGCCTACACCAAACATGATTCTGCACACGCCAACATCTACTCTACTGAACTGGCTGAAATCCGCAAAATGTCAAAGCTCATCATGAACGCAAGACTAGCACTCGACCAAGTAGCGCTCAGAATACGCACTGTATCGGAACTAGGCGACGTCGTTGCAGCATTAGGACCATGCGTTGGTGTACTACGCAGCGTTAGTTCAGGATTAGGCGGTGTTTTGCCTGAAGCAGAAGGCGAACTCGGCGACATCGGCAACATGCTAAGCGGCTTAATGTTTGAAGCAGGAACATCCGGTGGAATGTCACTAAATTTCGACACAGTAAACGAAGACGCATCAAAAATTCTGTCTGAAGCAGCAACCGTTGCAGAACAAAGAGTCAGCGCAAACTTCCCAGATCTACCACCTGGAATGCCTGGCGCAACAAACAAATCAAAAGCATAAACCCCCTTCTTCTCCCATCCTTCTTTTTCTTTTTTAAAATTTTTCATTGACCTCCTTTGCTGAAATTTGCTTAAAAAAGTTTGTTCTAATAACTGGGCTTATATTCCCCATGCACCGTTCTATCTTCTGAAGGTTTAACTGGTTGAATGCTAACAGCGAAACAGAGCTTGAGTATGCTCTTCGCGGCAAAGCATGGAAAGTCTACTGGTTCCTCCTAAAAACCGGCAGTCCAGTTGGCGTCCGCGAAGTCCAGCGAACCCTCCGCTTCAGCAGCCCCAGCATAGCATTTCACCATTTAGAGCAACTTAGGGAATTAGGGTTGGTTGAAAAACAAGAAGTCGGTGGACACTACGTTTTGGTTGGACAAATAAAAATCGGTGTCCTACGCCACTATGTAAAGTTAGGAAAGTTGCTGTTTCCACGCTTCTTCTTCTATGCCCTATTCTCAACCGTGTTCTATGCAGCTTACCTGTTGATTATGGTTCATGGGTTTACACGCGATAATTTGTTCATCATTTCGTTTGGAGCAATTGTGTGCTTGATATTTTGGTATGAAGCGTATCGTGTGTGGGAAATGAGGCCATTCTAATTGTTAGAACAGTCTGTTCGCATGCTTAGCATCAAATAAACACGTAACATTACCAATGGTGGGAGAAAGAACATATGGTTCAGAAAGAAGTTAAGAAAAAAACAAGTATATACGGAACAGTCGCAGTGCTCTCCGCAATAATATTGATTTCTGCAATTTACGTATTCGGCTCATCCCCAACGATTCTGCCGTTTAACCAGCCGGTTTCGGTTTCAGCATTGAAGACTTTTTCATCGATGGATGAACTAAAAAATTACCTGAACGTAACAGAAACTAACAGCTTGCCAGAAAGGTATTGGGCACAAAGTACCAATCCATCGTTTGCTACACCGGCAGCTGCAGGTGCTAACGGCGCCACCGCTGATTATTCAACCACCAACATTCAAGTTGCAGGAGTAGATGAAGCTGACACCGTGAAAACAGACGGTCAATACATCTATACCCTGTCCACCAGCCAAAACAGCTACTATTACTTTGGTGCTAGCTCCCAAGTCGCTAACAATCTATACATTATAAATGCGGACCCACAGAACGCAAAAGTAATTTCTAAAATTGTCCTAGACAATGATTCCAGCCCTGTAGGCTTGTTCTTAAGTCCCGACAGCACAAAACTCGTTGTTATATCTAATAAGTACCAATTGTACATTGCACCTGCAAGCGGCATATCAATTATGCCCTATTATAGCGACACTTCAACGTCAATAAATGTCTTCGACATTTCAAACAAAGCCAACCCAGTTTTAACCCGCAACTTCACAGTCAGTGGAAGCTACTTCGATTCACGCATGATAGGAAACTACCTCTATGCCGTCACCAGCCAAAGCGCTTTCATCTACGATGGAGCAGTTTCGGTTCCCGCCGTTTACAATGGTGGAATAGCCTCAGCCGCTTCACCCACCAGTATCTTCTACGCTGACATGAACCAATCAAGCTATTACTCCTTCACCAGCTTCTATGGACTAGACGTGTCAAACGACCAGGCGCAACCAACAAACATGACGGTTTTGATGAGTGGTGCAAGCACTATGTACGTTTCACCTAACAACATCTACGTTACTTATCCAAACTGGGTTAATGGAACCGACGTAACTTCTATTTACCGCGTGAAAATTGATGGTTTACAACTAACTCTTGCAGCTCAAGGCGGTGTTCCAGGCTACACAATCAACCAGTACGCATTAGACGAATATGGCGGAAACCTCCGCGTTGCAACCAACCTGCCCAGTGACCTTATCGCCATACCCTTTACGGGCGCAGGGTCCACCCAGAACACCAATACTCAATCAAACAACGTCTACATACTTAACGAAAACCTCACAGTTATAGGCAGCCTGGAAGGCTTGGCAAACGGCGAAAACTTGCACTCTGTCCGCTTCATAGGTGACAGAGGCTACCTAGTAACGTTCATGCGAACCGACCCCTTATTCGTCATAGACCTCAGCCAACCCACAAACCCCAAGGTGCTTGGCGAACTCAAAATCCCCGGCTACAGCGACTACCTCCACCCCTATGACGAAACACATCTAATCGGCGTTGGCAAAGAAGCCGTTGACTCAAACCAAGGCGACTTCGCATGGTACCAAGGCTTAAAACTGTCCCTCTTCGACGTCAGCAACGTAAACAACCCCGTTCAACTGTCAAACTTTACCATTGGCGACAGAGGCACCGATTCCCCAGTGCTGATAGATCCTAAAGCGTTCCTCTTTGACGAGAGCAAGAATTTGCTGGTGATTCCAGTCAGCTTGGCACTGGTAGATAACGGAACTCTGCAGCAGATACAGCAGTATGGTCAATCAGCAGCTTCAGCTTACGGCACAACCGTTTGGCAGGGCGCCTACGTCTTCAGCCTCACCTTAAACGGCGGCTTCACACTCAAAGGCACTATAACCCACCTTGATCCCTCAATGCTAAACAGCCAAGGACAACTAACCAACCCCAACGACTACTACAATACCCAAAACCAATGGATAACCCGCAGCCTATATATCGGCAACACACTCTATACTGTATCCAACAGCGAAGTAAAGCTCAACAGCCTAACTGACCTCTCGCAAATCGCACAGGTCAACCTTCAATAATTTTTCTTTTGTTTTTTGTTTCTGGTTGGTTCCCGAGTTTTTTGGTGACCTGCCCCTCCTTTTTTGGAGTTAGTTGGTTTAGTTTTTTAAACTTTTTAACTGAACAAAATTCTCTTCATAAACAGTTTGATTTGTGCGTCTTTAGCTAACAACTTAACACTTAATAGGTAAACAGTATATTGTATTAAGATATACTACACGATAAGCTACTGGAAAGTCGAATTGATGACCACTCCTATTGAGCTTGAAATACCCGCCAATGCTGCAATAATAGATACATCTACCAAGGAACCTCTCGACAAAAAAGAACTACTTGAACTATTAAAAAGTCGAAAAGTTAAAACTGACCAATTAGAAAAATCTGAAATAACAGTTGAAGACATCATTCCAGCCTTAAGGACAGGGAAAGTTAAAATCCCTCAGACTTTCTTCCGCGACCTCGCCTCAAAATCAGGTTTATCCTTCATTGAAGATTCTAAAATTAAAAAAATATATCAGAACGAACAAAAAAGCCAGCTCATAACGATTCTCCCTTACCCAATTATAAGTAAATACAAAGTTATTCCTTTAGAAATAAATGAGACAGTCGTTGATGTGGCAGTTGATAACCCTATAGATCGAAAAGTTATGGTTGCGGTTCAATGTTTATTTGGCGCTTGGAAGATTAATTTGCGAGTCGCCTCCACTGAAGCGATTGAATGGGCAATCGAAAACATTTACAGAGAAATTCACAAAGAGAATGCAATGCTGGACCTTTATAATCGTACGCCCGACCAGTCGGCATACAAAGTCCTCTATCCACGACAAAAGTACTTCATAATATCGCTGATTATGGCCATCAGCGTTTGCCTGATTATAAGTTCAGCTATAACTTTCATCGTTTTATTTGGAATAATTAGTGTTGGATATTTTGTTGTAAACCCCATTAAAATTTATATTTCGTTGAGAGGTTTTCGGGGAGCAAGAACATCGCGAATTACCAAAGATGAATTAAAAGACATCCCGGACAAAGACTTACCAGTTTACACAGTTCTAATTCCAATCTTCCATGAAGCAAAGATCTTGTCACAGATTCTGGAAAATATGTATAGTCTCAATTATCCGAAGAGTAAGCTTGACATCAAAATTCTCCTAGAAGAGAGCGATAAGGAAACTATCCACGAAGCCAAGCTTCTTGGGTTGTTTGGTTCTCCTAAGAAAATGGTTGAATGTATTCCACGCAAAAAATATGCTGAGTTTTTGAACCTTTTTGATCCAGTGGTGATTCCTTCGGCAAAAGTGACTACTAAACCCCGTGCTTGTAACTATGGATTACTGCGGGCAAGGGGCGAATTCGTTGTTATATATGACGCTGAAGATAAACCTGATGCTGATCAGCTAAGGAAAGCTGCTAACATTTTTCTGCGCTCTAGTGAGGATGTGGTCTGCTTGCAGTCCAAACTTAACTTCTATAATGCAGATGAAAAAACGTTAACGAAGTGGTTTTCGATTGAATACGCTAATTGGTATGAATTTTATCTGCAAGGGCTTGATTGGATAGAGGCCCCTATTCCATTGGGTGGTACAAGTAATCATTTTAGAAGAAAAGGTCTCGATGAGCTTGGTCGTTGGGACCCGTATAATGTTACTGAAGATGCTGATCTGGGTGTCAGATTGGCGCGTCAGAAACAGAAAACTGAACTGATAGATTCCCACACCTATGAGGAGGCTCCTATATCAACGAAAAGTTGGATTCGACAAAGGACTCGCTGGTATAAAGGGCATCTCCAAACATACCTTGTTCATATGCGACATCCGCTTAAACTCTTCAAGGATTTGGGCGCAGACAAATTCTTCAAATTCCAGCTTACTTTCGGAACATCAATCTTTATTCCGCTTGTAAACCCAATTTTATGGTTACTTACTGCCGCAAGTTTTCTATTGCCCATAAATTTAAGTTGGCTTAATCCGGGTTATCTGCAATTTATCTGCGTTTGTAACCTAATCGCCGGTAATATTTCCTACTTATCTATTTACGTTGTAGCATGTCTAAAGTTGAAAAAATATCGATACACTCCGTATGCTTTACTTATGCCACTATACTGGGTGCTCCATAGTATAGCAAGCTGGCGGGGACTAATTCAACTAATAAGGAACCCCTTCTACTGGGACAAAACTAGCCATGGAGTGTCAAAAATCACGAAATAAACAAAAAATTTTGTTTGAGTGTTGTTTAAATTTGATGTTTAGTTTGTTTGAAGTTCGGTTTCGTCTTTGCTGGATGGAAAGTTGTCGTAATATGTTTGATTGTTAGGGAAGTTTGGCGAATTAAGGTTAACCCATCTCATCGGGGGAGCTCTGAGATAATGTTAAGCATCATTCGCCAAACCTGTTTTCCCAACTTCAGGCACGGCTTCTGTCTTGACGATTAAATGATAAGTTGGGTATTCGTAAAATAGCTTAGTGAATACAATTTATGACATACAATAATTAAATGAGAATATGTTTCATGTGGCACTCTCAGTGTGCGATATTTTGTTCATTAAGTTGACTTTGGAAATATTTCCGTAGAGTTTGGGTTTAATGATTTTAAGTAAGAATTACAGCTACGGAAGCCTTATGAATAATTTTAATTTAATTGTGGTTATTCGGTAGGGTAAACGTAACCTTCGATTTATTCTGCCTATATCGTTTCAGAGTTGTGGTCCACTTTAGCCAGCTAAGGACCCATTAGAAACAATAATAAAATGAGGTAGAGAAAACGCTAAAAAAAATAACCGCCCTAGTACTCACTATTATTATTTTCTCGTTAGCGTTTTCTGTAGACAACCAAAATGTTTCTAGCGCAACGATAGATAACCATGCAAAACTTGGTGTTTTCACAAGCTCTCCAAATGTTTTGGCGGATAATAGCACTTATAATTGTATTTATGTTCAATTACAAGATTGTGTCGGAAAACCGGTAAAAGCGCTGCAAGATATAGCAATCGGGCTTTCTTCGTCTCTTATGTATATTGGCACCGTAGATTCTTCGATCACCATACTTAAAGGAGATACTTTTGCAGTCGCAGCCTTTTCTTCCACCTTCAACCCGGGAAACACAACAATATCGGCTTCGGCAACTGGTTACTCGACGGTAATTACGTCTATAACCACTGTTGGACCAATACCTTCCGCTGTATCAGTATTCGGGTTCCCTTCAACTCTCCCATCTGATGGCAACACTTATTCCGCAGTAATGGTTCAACTTCAAGATTCAAGTAGTTGTCCTGCCAGAGCCCCTCAAGGAGGCGTTCAGGTTTCATTGTCGTGCTCTGATACAACTGTAGGGACGGTGACGCCTGTTGTAACGATTTTTGAAGGTCAAACTTATGCAATAGCAAATTTTACAACATCTACTAAAGCGCAAAACGAAGCAAAAATGGAGGCAGCTAACATCACAGCTATATCCCAGGGATATACTCCCAATCAATTTACAATTACAACAACTCCAATAGCTTCGATCGCTACTAAACTAAGAATTTTTGTAGGGCCACCCAAGATTCCTGCTGACAATAGCTCCTATAGCCAAATTGCGGTTCAATTAGAAAACGCCTTGGGATACGCCGCGGAAAAGCGATCAGCAGACATATTGGTTAATTTGGCTTCTAACGATTCAAGCATATGTAGAGTAGACCAAATCATTATCCCACAAGGTCAGACATTCTCAGTAGCTACGGTTAATACAACTTTCAAGGCAGGCTTAGCGAATATAACTGCAGTGGCCAACGATTTCCCGTTAACTAACCAATCCCTAAGCACTTTTGGTTTTATTCCTTCTAAATTAACCGTTTACTGTATCCCGCCTGGTTTGCCCTCTGATGGTAAAAACTACCAAACTATTCAAGTTCAATTGCAGGATGTGCAAGGTCGTCCAGCAAAAGCAACCACAACTGATGTCAGCGTTAAACTCTACTCTCCACAGCCCAATGTGGGGATAGTGAGTTCTTTGCTTACAATTCCCTTTGGGAAGACACAAGCTACAGGTAATTTGACCTCGACATACATGCCTGGTAACACGTCAATTACTGCCCAAGCATCCGGTTACACTACTGGACAGGCAACGTTAGCCACTTATCTTATTGATAACTATACAATTTCTTCAAGTGCCGGAGTTAATGGTTCAATCACTCCGAACGGAAATTCATCTGTTATCTTAGGCGGGAGTCAACGCTTCAATATAACGGTCAACACTGGTTATCACATTTTAGATGTAACAGTTGATAATGTTTCTCAAGGAGTTATCTCCACTTATACCTTCAACAACGTCTCCAAAACCCATACTATCGATGCAACCTTCGCGATTAACACGTATAATCTAACTGTAACTCAATCAGCCAATGGAGTGATCGCTCCTGAAACAAGTCTCGTTAACTATGGTGATACACCTGTATTCACAATTACACCGAATACAGGTTATCACATAGCGAATATTTCTGCAAGTAATGCTACGGTTGCTGTTACCTCTGCTTCTGGCCAATCTTACCAGTTTAACCCAGTGAACGCGTCTAGTTCATTAACTGCCCTATTTGCAATTAATACCTATAAAATTCTGGTTACCCAATCTGACAACGGCACAATTAGTCCGGGAACTATCAATGTAAGTTTCAATGGCAAGCAAACCTTTACGATATCGCCGTCAACTGAGTGCCACATAGTTGACGTTCTTGTTAATGGGCACTCTGTTGGCGCTGTCAGTTCATATACTGTCGAAAATATTCAGGGGACAACTACTATTTCGGCGGTGTTCGCAATTGACTCCCCTTCAACGCCTTCATCAACTCCAAGTCCAATCCTTACACCAACTCCAGCGGCGCTTTCAACAACAACGGTTAAAGCGACAGCTGACAACGGAGACACAACTAGCCTATCGTTGAGTGGAAATATAACTAGTCAACAGATAACAAACGCAAAAATCATCCGAAACAAGTCCGCATCTACAACTACGATCCTTTTCAACATCACCGGTGAGAGCGGAACTGTAGGTTCAGGAAACTTAACAATACCAAAAAGCGAGATAACCTTTGGTTCAACACCAACGGTCTACATTGATGGAGTCCCTGCTTCGGATCAAGGCTTTTCTCAAGACATCGACAATTACTACGTTTGGTTCACAACTCATTTCAGCAATCATGAAGTATCAATCGTGTTTACGGGCGTGTCTTCTGAAGCTGCAGATGCGCAGTCAATTTTGTCTCAAAAAGTAATCTACGGAGTAGCAGTTGTCATAGTTGCCGTAGCAGTCACTTCAATTGTGTTTGTAGTGAGAAGATACAAGAAAAATGAAGTGTTCGGCTGAGTTTATAGTCTGCGGCTAATAGACTGCTCAGATAATCATGCTTTTTCAAAGTGAGGTATTTCAAGTGTCGAAATACGTCTTAAGAACTAAAAAACGGTGGTTGGATTGGAAATGGGAAGAGAGATGGTAGAGACTTCTGGTTCGAAAGATAAGCCGTTTATGGCTTTAGATTTTATAATCAATATTTTAAAAGAACATGAACAAGTTCTAGATAAATCCGTTGATGCATTGGCAATAGTTACTGAACAGATTGGATACCCAGATGAATTAAAAGTTAAAATGGAAAATGTAGGCGAAAAATAAATGTCCTTAAGAAAGAAATTGATGGTTTAACAGGCCATTTATCGAAGGTGCCTAATGATGGATCGTCCTCTGGGGCAAAGCGGGCGGAATCCTTGAGTCCTTCACAATTAACTGCTCAAAGCGGGCTTTCCATGACTCTTTGTTACAATCAATGGGGACATTTTCAAGTTCTGGCAAAGCAAGCCCAAAATGTTGACTTTCAGCATTAAGGTATCTGAGAACTTTTCCAAGCTGAAGCTCTTAAAGGAAACCAAATAATCACGTATACTGGCACAATGCTAGATCTTTCGACGATTTTTAAAACATTGTTTTCTCATCAAATAGGCTATACCTGAGTTAATATAATAGAGGGTTACATAGGCAAATCAAAATAGTTACTTACAGCTTTTTTTGGATGTTAGTTTGCAAGATTGTGACGAAAAGAAATTAGTGAAAAATTGCTAGGTTTTTCATTTTTTTAGAAACTCAGTATTGAAGAAAGGCACTGGGGGCTGCTCGAGGCTATTCCGCAAGAGCGAAGTTTTGCTGTTATATGTTTAAGTCGTTGCGATTAGGTGGATACCTTGGATGTGGCTATTATTTTCTGGTGCTAGATTTTTGCAAATGAAGTTAAGTGAGTTTTCGCTGTAGTTCAAAACACTCTTTCCTTCGCTAGTGAGATTGTACATTTTTCGGGGCCTTTCAGAGTCCATGTTCCAGGAGCTTTTTACGTAGCCTTTTTTCTCTAGTTGTCCTAGTAGGGGGTAGATGGTGCTGGGTCCGAAGTATACGCCGAAGGCTTTGCGGATTTTTGTTATAACTTCATATCCGTGCATTGATTCTTGGTCTAAGTATTGAAGTATGATCATGTCTAAGAGTCCTTTTGTGAGTTTTGTTTGGACTTCTTTTTGGTAGTTATTGTTCATTTTTTATTTTTCTCCTGTTGGTGTGTTGTACAGATATACGATATGTCTTCCTAAGACACATTTCTTTAGTCTTACTAAGGCTAACCTGCCAGATAAAGCCTCGCACATAACGCAAGCATATCAAAACCCTCATTGAAACTCACCTGTCGAACACGTGAACTTGTCGATATGTAAAATATTTATTAAAATTCATTATTTTAACTAACTTTTTGGTTGTAAGGGACCTGTACAACAGAGCTACAGCAAATACCAAAAAGACCATCTTTACATAGAGGAGGGGAGCTGGTTGTTGGTTAGACTCCCTGATGAATGTAGTAAGGGGAGCCGCATATTATTATTGCAAGGTCAAGTTTGAAAGTCAATTGACAATTTTTTATTAAGAATATTGATCCTGATTTCATAATATAGTTAAGGTACAAAATCCAGTTAATTCCTTTGAGGAAAGCATCTTGACCCAATCGTTGAAAACAAAGAACAGAAAAGAATTAACAGCAAAAATGGCTTCCATTTTTCATGAAGATACAAAAGGGCTTTCAGATGAGCTGCAAGATGCCCTTTTAGATGATATGGTGACTGCCTTTGAGAACAGGCTTGTCGTTTTCAGACGTGTCTAGTAGATAATCAAGTTTAAGTTTGCCGAGAACACAGATAGAAAATAATGCTTGACACGTACATAGTACTTTTTTAAGTTAGCTTTACTCAATGCGTTAAGCCTTATTTTTGTGCTTATGAAGTTTCGTGGCGCATCCATACTCGTTTTTGGTAAAGGCTTCCATGACAACCCAATCAACTGTATCGTTGCAAAATGACTGCTTCTTCTTCATTAACATCAATCATATCTGATCCAGGGAACAACTTAAGTCCTATGAACATAGAATCAATATTTAAATGCCATTTCTCTGTCCATGTAACATGAGGGCGGCTAAGGGCTGGCTCTTAGACGGCTGGTCAAAAGGAAAGGGGGGAGAATGCAAAACCCTGCCAATATTACTCAGCCCTTAACCAACAAAACATAATTGAAAGATTCAAAATAAACTAATGTGCGTCTAAATTATTTCTTACTTGGGGTCTGTTAATTTTTTTGGCATTGAATTTTTCTGTGTTAACAATCGGGTAAATTTATTTTCTCTGAAAATGGATGTTGAACCTGTTGATGGGGTGGAAATTTTATTTTAAATGAATTTGTCCATGCGCTAACATCTGATAAGGGTATGCTTGACTTAAACTTGAAAAATTGGATCTTGGTTTTTGATTCTTTGGGGTTTTTGGTTGCAGAATATCGTGGTTTTAATAATTGTTTGGTGATAATTGCGATAATTATGAATATTGTGTACGTCCCAATTAAATGGGGGGGAACTATTGTGAACCGGGTTGAGGCAATGGCTCTCTTGAAGGAATTAGTTGCTGTCAATTTAGTGGATCCTTCTTTCATCAATATGCTGCAAAGAGAACCTAATCATTATCAGCTACAGATTAAGGGTGAATATTTTAGGTCAGGACTAGAAGAGTACGCAAAACGATTTGGCTTAAGCATAGAGGAAGATAAAGAAAGAAAGTACTTAGTTATCTTCAAGCGTGAAGTCTAACTTTCGACATTGATCTGTTGCGGCTATGCTTTTCACCAAGCATTTTAGCTAAACAAAGTCTTTCTATTCCATGGGGTAGAAAAGTGATGTTAAGTGGATTTAGCCGTGTGCCAACACCTGATAGGGTGCAAGAAGGGGCGTTCGCCCAATCAAGCGTTAGCTGCCAAACCCACTTAGCAAGTTTGTTGGCTATTGTCCATTGCGTTTTGAAATAATATAAAATGATGTTGGTTCGCAAGGTAACAACAAACCTCTTAAAAACCGATTCCCCCTCAACCTTTTACAGGCAAAGTCAATACCTGACCGGGTCATCTTGTTGTTATGAACCAGCTAAACATTGGCGATTGCAATTTTCTTTTTGTTTACTTTGTGTGGGTGTGGAGAGCTAGAACTGCCACATTACACTTGTGGGTTTGTTCGGTTTTTGGTTTGGGTTGTTTCTCTTTTGTGGTTTGAGTGGGGGAGATGGGTTGTTCCACACTGTTTTCGTGGATGCTATTTTGGGCTGTCTGGGTGTAGTGTGGGGGTATGTTGGCGTTTGTATTTTTGTGTCGATGGTGTTTTGTTGTATATCTCAACAAGTAAGATGTTGGTCGAATGCTGAAGAAATCAGGTTTTGAAGCTTATTCTGCTTTAACAAATAATGAGCGTGCAATAACTTATTAGTTCAGTTCGCAAACAATTTGCAATGGAGGTTGTGTTTTTGGGATTAATGGATCAATATCAATGCCCGAGAGGTCGCCAAGGTAGATTAGTGGCTAAAAAAATGAACCAAGAACATGAGCCCCTAACGGTTTGGGGATTAACAAAGGTAAAAATCGCATCTGATGACGTGGTTTTGGATGTAGGTTGTGGAGGTGGCAAAACAATTGACAAATTAGACAAGTTGGTTCCCAACGGAAAAGTCTTCGGCATTGACCATTCCGCTGACATGGTCGATTTCTCCAAAAAAATGAACAAAATACTGATTGATCGAAGCCGCGTGCAGATAATTCAAGGGTCAGTTATGAAAATGAGTTTTCCCGATGATTATTTTAATTTGGTAACAGCTTGTGAAACCTATTATTTTTGGCCCAGTTTTGGCGATGCGTTAGAGGAGATAAGACGGGTGCTAAAGCCTGGGGGAAAATTGCTTTTAGTTAATGAAATGGTCCAAGATGGGGTGTTCGAGGTTGAGAATGCAAAATTGATTGGGGAAACGCATGTTTGCCTTATTCCTTTGGAAGAGATTAAAAAAATTATGCAGTCTGTTGGATTTGTGGGCGTCCAAATATTCACCAAGCCAGAATCGCCTTGGAACGCAATTCTTGCTCAGAAACTGCAATAAAAAATGCTTACTTTAACGAGCTTATTTTGTTAGAAAACTATGTTCGTTAAAATGCTTGCCCTTGCTTAATTGTAATTTATATTGTTGCAAGTTTCTATTTTTGCTTGCCGCTATTAGAACCTGCTCTATTAAGAAATCAGTCAACCTTTTCGAGTCATCTCTTGATTGCTTGTGATCAGTTACATGCTTAGTTATTGCTATGTCCATAGCTTTCAAGTCAGGCACAACTAAAATTTCTGAGTCGCAAAGGCATTTTACTGTTGGCATTAGCATCTGGTGAACACTATATTTTTCTTCAGATCCTTTGTCAGAATGGTGGTTGATTTTTTGGATGCTTTTTTTCATGCCATTCAACTCTTGAATTTGTAATTCTCTAACTTAAAGAATTTCAACTTTCCTAGTAAGTTCTTAAGAAATATAAAATGTTGTTGTAGTCTCGATACAGTCACAAATACCTGACGCTTGCTAAATGTGTAATTTGGTGGCAAAAGGTAAAATTGTTTGAATCAAGCAATAGAAAAATGGCAAAGCTTATTAACATTCTCAATCATTTTACATAAATAAACCGATAGCTAACTCGCCAAGAGATTTCCGCAGATGAAGCGATCAAGAATAGAAATCTACGTCGACATCCTTAAAGTATTAGCCCACACAGGACCATCGAAGCTAACACATCTAATGTACAAAACCAACCTCAATTGCACTATTCTCCACAAACAACTTGACTTTTTGATCAAAGAAGGCTTCATTGAAAACCGAACAATTAAAAAAAGTACCGTTTTCTCAGCTACTCAACGGGGATTAACTGTTTTAAAATACTTCCGCGAAATTACCCAAGATCTACCAATCATAAAAAAAACCACAAATTGAACTACTGCATTACCTTACTAAATCTTTTCAAATGTTGCTCACCAATATTCGTCAATCAATTTTTGCCAGATAATTAAAAACTTATAAATTCGGAATTGTGGACTAATTTAATCTCTCGGTAGAAAAGAACTATCGAGATTTTTTTGAAAATACTATCTCGACCAAAATGCCCTTGAAAGAAAAAACCAGTAGCGATGAGCCGGCAAATCGCCTAATGGCTTTTTGCTAGCAAAGTTTTTTTTAATATTGTTGGTTGTATTTTCTTTCTACATAAATCCGTAAACTTTTTCCGACTGTCCCCCTAAAAGTTCCAGTTTGATTCCACAACCTAATTCTCAGCAAAACTATACTTAGAGGATTGGATTGAGTTCGTGGGACAAAAAAAGAGGAAGTTGTTGATGATTTTTTTATGGTCTTTTTCTAACTGCTATCAGTATTAAGGCGCCGACTATCGCGACTGCTATAATTATTGCTATGCCCGTTCCGATGATGTACATTTCTGTCGAAGGAATATTGATTTCTGGGTATGGTGAGGCTGTTGGTGTTGATTCCCCTATTGTCATGTATGTTTGTGCGAATGAACTGCCGTAGGAGTTTGAACCTTGGAACGTAGCGATAATTTGGTAGGTGCCTGAAACTTCTGGAGTGAATTTGCCACTGTAAACGCCTGTTAAGTCGCTTGTGACGTTTCCTATCTGTATGTAGTTGCCGTTTGGATCAATAGTGTTTAGGGATACTGGAACTCCAGTTGCGTTTGTAGGCTTTGGTCTTTGATGGTACATGTATTCCATCCATGCATCCATGGAAGCGTCTGAGATTGCGGGAGTGCCTTGGAGTGAAAAGTCTAATTCGCCATTCACGTTGTGCCTGCCAGTAGAAGTGTCATCGGTTACAGTCCCTGTAATTGTCACACTAGAGCCTAGTTCTGGAACTGCCTGGGGGGCGGCGACTGTGGTTTTGCTTGATCCGGGTGCAAAGCAGTATATCTCCATGTCTTGGACGTCAGCTACCAATAGACGGCCGTCTGCAATGACCGGTGTGCTGCTTATCGGATCATTGCTAGGCCAACATGTAACTGCCCATAGCATCGTTCCGTTGGTTAGGTCTACACAAAACATTCTTGCATCGCGTCGTATAGGTGAATTCACCGAGTGCTCGCTTGAAAACATGTACATCTTGTTGTCAGCAATGGAACCAACGTAGAGTGGTGTGTTAGTGTATGGAGTCTCGCCCTCACCCACGGGTGGTGCGGACCACGTCCAATCGATATGTCCCGTCGTTGCGTTGAAGGCGATTAGTATTCCAGTGTAGCCATTTGTGTTGTATAATCTGCCGTTGTAGACAGTGATGCCCACGCCGTAGAAAGCCCATTGTGAGAGAGGATCGCTTGTCCACAGCAGTGTTCCTTGTGGTTTTCCGGTCATAGTTTCATCCAGACTATAGACGTAGATTTGCCTCAGCATGCTGTTGGTGTACCAGAAGATGCCATCTGCTGCGGATAAACCTCCAAATGCGGTGTCATGTCCAAATCCTCCTCCTCCGTGAGCGTTGTCACCTAGTCCTGCTGGCGGTGTAAAAGTAAAGTTCCACAACAGTGATCCCAATGGTCCCTTAGTAGGGTCTAGATTCAGAGCCCATAAGTTGCCTGGAGTGTTCTGACCTGGGTTGTTTGTTATGTTTCCTGTAGTTCCACCGATTATGTACTTATCCGTAACAACTTGGCGTATGCTGCCTTGCACAGCCGGTATTGATGCGTTCAATGAGAATCCGTGATTTCCGTCAAACGTGGCATTGAAGTATGGTCTCCATTCCCAATAGACGTTGCTTCCTGATGCGTTATTGTACCACCAGATAGTTTGGCTTGTGTTCCAAATTTGCAGGTACATGTTAGGGGTTGCAGTGGTTCCAAGATTGACAAGATTGTAATAGCATATGCTTCCAGTGTTGTCGTTTCTGGATGTACCAGTTGCTCCAGTATTTACCGTGGTTCCAGCAAGAGTTCGAGCTGATTGCGTCACGTTGGCTATGCTGCAGATGTAGTTTCCAGTGTGCCCGTCGAGCATGTCCCATTTGCCTGTGACACCGGTATTAGTAACCCACAAGTACGGGAAGCCTCCATGCTGGTTGGGTGATTCATAGTCATATAATTGACCAAATGCTGGTGCGCCGTATGGAATACTTCCTGAGCTACCGCCTATGCCACTGTTTCCAGTTGAAGCGCCAGTAGTGTTGCGGAAGTACAAAGTTTCTCCTGTGTATAAGCTTAAGCAGTAATAGCCCTCTCTTGGGGGTTCCTGAACGGTATAGTAGATTTTTCCATCAAGGACTATCGATGGCCCACCATAGTTTTCATATTGTTGACCAGAGTAGTATCCTGTGCTGCCAAAGTTGACGGTTGCACCGCCTCCCATTATTCCTCCGGACCAAAATGGAACTGCCCAATCTATGTGAGAGGTAGTTGGACCTGTTGAGTAGTAGTTTATTGGACCTAAGATTGATTTGTCGCCTCCGCCAAGCCATTGTCCTGCAATCAAGCCCCATTCATGGTTAGTACCGTATATCGGACGAGTCCAATAATTTGTGGGAAGAGGAGTCTCTTGATATTTTGGAATTTGTTCCGTTTGCGCGACGAATGTCACCGGTTCACTCAAGCTGGATAAATAAATATCATTTAGGTAAGTAGCGCCTGAGGTGGGCAGTGCCGGATTAATGCCATTAGGTGTATTATCTATAGTCTTTCCAGGAAATATGGCCTGAACAGTATAATTGCCGATTTGAGTAGGCACGTAGATTGTGTACGCTCCTCCCACTGGATCGGACGTGATCGGTCCCAAGGTTTCGTTGCTTCCATCAGGTTTTACGACGTTCACATTGAAACTCCATCGGTCGCCGTAAGCGCCATTTGCTGTTGGCGGTACCATGTTAATCCAAAAGGCAATAAGCACATTTTGGCCGACGCCGACGACATCTGGCGAAACAGACACGTAGCACCATGTGCGAACTTTCCAGATTGGGTCGTGCGCATTAGTTGCTGGCAAAACTATCATCGATATAGACAAGGTTAACATCAGAAACGCAGTAATTGTCATAGCTTTTGTCTTGTTTTTTGTAATTTGCATTTGCATTTTTCTCCTTTATTCTGTAGTAACTCGTTTGTGGCTTTTACTATAAAAAAAAGCGCCGTAAGTATGCTAAGCGACTACATGTCGTAAGGGGGCATGCTGAAAATTGGAAAATTATAAATAGGAATTGCCTTCATAAATGAAAGGCACTAGGAGTTGGAGCTTTGAATTTTAGAGATGATGCTCAAACTCTATTGCATTTAGGGTTGACTGTCTCACAAGCAAAAGTGTATCTTGCCCTTCTAAAGTTAGAGACAGATAACAAGGGAGTAACAATAGCAAAGTTTGCAGATGTACCAAGACAAGATGTCTATCGACTGCTCGATGAACTGCAACAAATCGGCATAGTCCAAAAAACGCTCGCCAGACCTGCAACTTTCAGATGCGTTTCGGCAGTAAAAACCGTATCTATTCTTCTGGAAAGAAGGATGAGAGATTTTTCCCAGTTGAAAAAAGAAGCAGATAATTTTGTAAAAAATTCTGAAAACACCATTCATGAACAGTTAAATTTGTCTGGAAATGATCAATTTATCTTGATTTCTGAAAGAGAAGCGATTACTTGTAAAGCACGTGAAGAAATAGAACACTTACAGGTATCGTTGAGCGATATTACTCCTTCTAAAGAGTTGGCGCCCTGGCTTACCGTCTTATCCAAGTCATTTGAAGGCGCATTAAGCAGAGGAGTGAAAATTCGATGGATTACAGAGGAACCAGCGGATTCAAGTTCAATTTATGAATTTTTACAGACATATTCTGAATATAGAAATTTTGAGGTCAGATTCGTTTCCAGCCCTTTGCGAGCAAAAATTGGAATCTTTGACAGTAAAGAAGTCATTTTAGGCATCAACGTCGATTGTGGTTTTGCTCGTTCGCCTGCTTTATGGTCAAATAACCCTTCTTTTGTTGCATTAGCAGAGAACTACTTTGAAGACTACTGGAAAAGTGGACGCGATCTAAAGCTTAAGAAAATCAAACTGATGAAAAATGCTTGATACCTTTAGCTTCAGATTTGTCTTTTGCAAGAGGAGCATATTTTAAGGAAACGGTAATGCCTTTTAGGCTAAGGCTTTATCAGATTTCATTGTTTAGCTTTTAAGTTTGATATATTTTTTGTCGTTTATGAATCTTAGAGGCTATGAAAACAAAAATGTTTGCAGTCAACTATTCTCAGTGAAAATAAACTTATCATTGGATTAAGTTCGTGGGACAAAAAAAGAGGAAGTTGTTGATGATTTTTTTATGGTCTTTTTCTAACTGCTATCAGTATTGCACTTTGAAGACATTGTTTTATTGAATATTTTTGAGAATCCAGAGTAATTACAAGATTTAATTCATAATAAATGGACAAATGTTATAAACACAACTGAGCTAATAGTAGTCTGTTGAGCGAGGGAACGCCTAATCGCTCTCAATTTGAGTTAATAAGATGGGCGGTTTTTCGTTCAATTAAAAATAAAAGGAAAGGAAAAACAAAATGAAATTTTCTTTAAATCAAACAGCGAAATTCTTGAAAAACAAAATTTCTGCGACAGCAATCATTTTACTTTTGGTTCTAAGCATGACTGCTACACTCATCGCTGAGCCAACAGCAAACGCACACACTCCCCCATGGCAAATTACAACATGGGCCTACGTTAGCTCTTCGCCAGAAACATTAGGCGTCGGCCAAACTGCATTGATTGTAATGTGGTGCAACCTAATCCCTCCAACAGCATCCGGTCAATACGGTGACAGATACACCTTCAACTTGAACATTGTCAAGCCAGACGGAACTAACGACACTTTGGGACCTTATACCTCTGACCCAGTTGGGGGAACCTACATTAATTACGTTCCAACCGAAGTAGGCAACTACACTTTGCAATCCTTTATGCAGCAACACACACTCACCGGTCAACCAGTGAATCCCAATGTTGCATTAACCTCTAACCAGGGTTATGCATATTGGGGCGACGTTCTCTTAGCCAGCACAAGTCCACCTGTAACTATGGTTGTACAGGATCAACAGGTACCGACGTACAAAGAAACGCCACTTCCTGAAGCTTACTGGACACGCCCAATCTACGGAACCAACCATGACTGGTATCAGATCGCGGGACAATGGCTAGGAGGAGGAGACACCATCATGACTGCACGTGCCAACATTTACTCAACTGGGCCAATCACTTCTCACATAAACTGGGTGGTTCCTTTGACATCTGGCGGCTTAGTTGGAGGCGGTGCTAGTTACACAAACAATGCTGCAAACACATATTCAGGGCAGTCTTATGAAAGCATTACAGGTCCCTCGATAATAGAAGGCGGTTTAGTCTACTATACAGTTACCATACCCCCAAGAGAAGGTTGGTACGCCTTAAGCCTCTACACTGGAGAGGTAAAATATTTCCAAAATACTACTGGCTTCTCGCCAAACTCTAACGGAGGCGGAGGGACCATAGGTTCTGGAAGCTTACCCTACGGTGCGCCATCATTTGGTCAAGTGCTAGAAATAGATAACCCTGACCAGCACGGAGCCTTCAACTATCTGTGGGTAACCTCTACTGCTACCGGCAATTGGAATATGCTCGATGCGTCAACTGGAAACTATATCTGCAGCATAGGTAATGTAACTCAATCAACTCGAACCCTTGCTGGAACATCCGTAACTACTGGAGCCGTTGGCACATCTAAAACTGACAACATTGGAAGCATATGCTACTACAACATTGTTAACCTTGGAACAGCCGTAGCACCCAATACATACTTGCAAATATGGAACACTACACAAGCCATTTGGTATCAAACTTTGATCCCTGGTACAGTATACTATCAAGCAGCCAATCAATATTGGTCGTGGAGACCCAACCTGAATTTCACATTTAATGGAAACTATGGGTTCTCATTGAATGCGTCAATTCCAGCAGTGCAAGGCAGCATACGCCAAATCCTTAACGGCAATATGATAATCGGCGGAACCATAGGAAACATTACTAACAATTCTGGCCAGAATTACGCAGGTAACTTGTGGGCTTTGAATCTAGATCCTGCAAAGGGCGCACTTGGTTCTCTGTTGTGGAACATTACCTTTACGCCTCCACCAGGACTGGGTGACTCTGCAATTCAATCTCTGCAATTCACCAACAAAGACTCACAATGGGGCGGAATCGACGCAAACAGTGGCATCTTCTGGTTCGTCAATCCAATGCTGAGAGTTTACTATGTTTACGACATCGCGACTGGGAATCTGCTATGGACAAGTGATGCTCTACCTCAATGGAACTTCTACGGAATGAGCACCAGCTGCCTCAACGGCGTATTATATAGCTATGGTTATGACGGAATACTGCATGCGTTTGAAGCTAAAACAGGAAAGGTCTTATGGACTTGGTCTGCTCCAGACGTCGGTCTGGGAGAAACTCCATATCCACATACTCCGCTTTCATGGGGATGCGCTTGTAACGCGACAGGACAAACACTGATTTACATGTACTCAAACGAGCACTCGGTAAATGCTCCAATACGACGGGATGCACAAATATGGTGTATAAACGCAACTGATGGAAAAATGCTATGGTCACTAAACGGGTGGCCCTACACAGCTCCAATCATCGCAGACGGTCGATTAGTATACGCTAATGCCCAAGACGCAATGATTTACTGCTTTGGCCCTGGATTAAGCAAAACCACAGTTTCTGCTCCGCAAACTACTCTCCCAATTGGATCTACCATAACGATTACAGGCACGGTCACAGATGATACGCCCTCTGGCAAAGATCAAGGCACACCTGCCATAAGCGACGCAAGCATGGATGCATGGATGGGATACATGTATCAGCAACAGCCCTACCCCGCAAATGCAACAGGCGTTCCAGTAACATTAGATGTTTATGATCCAAATGGCAACTTGATTCACATAGGCGATGTCACAAGCGACTCATCAGGCAACTACGGCTACGAATGGATAACCCCCGACGTTCCAGGACATTACACCATAATCGCCACTTTCCATGGCTCAGGAGCATACGGTAGCTCATTCGCAACAGCCTACATGAATGTAGGTGAAGCCGCAGCAACACCTGCTCCAACAGCAACACCACTAAGCGAAACCACAATTACTTCAGCAATTATGATGGATACTGCACTCGCAGCCGTCGCAATAATCATTGCGATTGCGATAGTTGGCATCCTAATCCTCAGAAAACGGCCATAAAACATCAAACCGACAACAATTTCCCTTTTTTCTTTTTAATTTTAAATACATTGGAGAAACAACCCCTAATTTTTTGGTTTCCTTAAGCTGATTCCGTTGTTGGTGGACTCTGCACCAACATGATTTTATATGTTTAAAGTAGATATGGGGTTTCTTGTTGGCAGGTAATCTTCTTGCCAAATAAATTTTAGGAAAGGAAAAATAAAAATGAAAATACAAAAAAACAAAATTGCAGCCATTACAATTTCATTGTTCTTTATCCTCTCAATGACAGCTTCTGTGACTCTAATACCAAATACTAACGCTCATACGCCTTCATGGAACATTCCCACATGGGCTTACCTAAGTGTCTCACCAAGCACAGTAGGCGTCGGCCAATACACGCAGGTCGTTATGTGGCTAAACAATATAGTACCGACTTCAACGGGCACTGGCGGTGACCTGTTTAGGGGATTTATAGTGAATGTTACAGCGCCTGACGGAACACAATCAACACTGGGACCTTTCACAAGTGATCAAGTTGCAAGTCAATATACTACTTTCACACCCACACAAGTCGGAACTTATACAATGGTGTTCAGTTGGCCAGGGCAAATACTGGTAAATGGCACTAATCCTAATCCTGCTGGAGCACCCTACGTCGGCGACTTTTTTGAGCCTGCAACAAGCAATACAGTAACTCTCACTGTAACCCAAGATCCAATAGCGTCATGGGTTGAAACACCAGTTCCAACAGATTACTGGACTCTTCCGATAAATTCTGCAAACAGAGAATGGTCAAGCCTTGCCAGCAACTACCTTAAAGGCGGTTGGTTATCCACCCCTGAATTTCAAAACGAGGGTACAGGACCAGCCTCAGCCCACATTCTATGGCAGGAACCTGAAATGCCTGCGTACCCTGGAGGCGTCTTAGATGCACAGTGGCCAGGCATAACCTCTGACAGTAACGACTACCAAACCGTATTCGCAACTCCAATAATCATGAATGGAATACTATACATGAACGACCCAACAACTGAAAACACACCTAAATATGGCTATTTCGCAGTCAGCTTGTTCACGGGTAAACTGCTGTGGTATCAGAACGCTACAAGCGGTGGCTTAAGCAACGCAATAGCAACGATGGGATCTCTTGCCGGCGCTGGCGGCTATGCTTTACCCTTTGCGCAAATTTACCCACAGCTGGCATTCGGTCAACTTCTGCACGTTTATAACGTAAATGGGCAAGGAATAGACTCCTACCTTTGGATGACTCAAGGTAGCACATGGTATATGCTCGATGCATCTACTGGAAATTGGATACTAACGCTGACTAACGTACCTAGCGGCACGCAAATAACGGATCAGGATGGAAACATATTGATTTACAGTTACAATGCAGGCACGGGCACTTTCCTTTGTTGGAACTCAACTCAAGCTATTCCATTTTGGAATCCAGGAACAAACACAGGTGAACAGACATGGAGACCTCCAGTTGGAGCAACAATAAACGCAGTTAATTATCAACCGTTCCTTTCATATGGCTTGCCGCTTGGTTCATCGGCTAATACTGGTGGCGGATTATGGAAGGTACCTGATGAATACCACTCGTCATATTCAATGAACGTGACTATGCCGCAACTCAAAGGCTTAACTCCTGGATCGATTACTGCTGTTATTTGCGACGACAACCGTGTACCCAGACAAATCCTAGGATATTCTTTCTCAGGCCCTGGATATTCCCAATCAATCACTGCTGGTGGGGCTCAAATGAATGCGTGGTGCGTTCAAATAAACTATGGTGCAACAGGCTATGACGGAAACTCTTACGGTGCTTCTTTAGATCCGCAAGCTAACTCTAACCTTGGTTACACTCTTACGTTGCTTTGGAACAAAACTATTCCCGCCCCCTTGCCCGGTAATATAACGTATGCAACTGGCGGAGCGAACATGGCTTATAGTTACGACGATCAAGTCTTTTGTTTGTTTGCAAAGGAAACGACTCAGTGGTTTGGCTACAGTTTGACTAATGGAAATCTTTTGTGGGGACCAAGTGACCCGATGGGTCCATGGGATGTTTATGGCGGTTCAGGTACATCGACTGAGGGCGCTCCAGTGATTGCTTATCATACGCTTATGATGGGTGGCTACGGTGGTGTGCTTTACTGCTACGATGACAAGACAGGTGCGGTCATCTGGAATTACACTGCTCCAAACGTCGGCTATGAAAGCGCATATGGCAATTACCCGCTGGACATGGGCATTGTGTGCGACGGAAAAGTTTACATGTATACAAGTGAGCACTCGCCAACTAAACCTCTTGAACGCGGCTCGGAAGTTCGCTGCATCAACGCTACCAACGGACAGCTAATTTGGGCGATACAAGATTATGCAACCCAAAGTGGCTCTACAACTTTAGCTATCGCAGATGGCTATATGATATCTGGCAATCTTTATGACAACATGATTTACTGCTATGGCAAGGGTCCAAGTGCCACCGGCGTCACAGTGTCCTCAGGCGGGAGCGTGGGAGCACCAGTAACAATACAGGGCTCGGTAACTGATCAATCCCCTGGCGCGTTAGGTGTAAATTCCCTCAGCACGCAGGGCACTCCAGCGGTCTCTGACGCAAGCATGCAGAAGTGGATGGAGTACCTGTATATGCAGCAGCCAAAGCCCACGGATACAATCGGAGTACCAGTGTCATTAGACACTGTTGATCCAAACGGAAACCTTGTTCACATAGGCGACGTCACAAGTGACACTCATGGCAACTACGGATACACTTTCATTCCTAAAATCCCGGGAACATACCAGATCATAGCAACTTTCGCAGGAACCAATTCTTACGGATCATCGTCAGCAACCACCTACTTAGGCGTTGTCGACGCACCAGCTCCAACCGCAGCTCCAACGCAAACCCCAACATCCGTCGCTGACACCTATTTTGTTCCCGCAATCGCTGGATTATTCGTTCTGATCATCATAGTTCTCGCTCTAGTAGTGCTGATAATGCTTAGAAAACGACCATGAAAAACCAATATTTTCCTTCTTTTTTTGTATGAACTTGAAAGAAACATTGTTCCAAAAGGAAATAACGGTTGCTCTGAATTAGAAATTATTTTTAATGTGGTTAGTTCTTTGTTTGGAGAGTGAGCGTTTTGTTTAAGTGTGTTTACAATTGTTTTTTTCTATTGTTGTATCGTATTTGAAGTAATGCTATTGAAGATGTATTTATTAGGTGAATTTTGCTTCAAAGTCAATCATTTTGCAATAAATTTATATGTGAAAAGAAATGATGGGGATAAAGGAGATTTAGAATGGGACAACAAGTAAAAACTACAAGCAACCGTAACATGCATGCCATCCTTCTGACTATATTCGGAATAATTTCAGTGATCGCTGGATTATCAATAATAAATATTCGTGGTGCTCCTCTGCGAGGCTCAGGTTTCGGTACCATCTTTGCTGTATTGGGCTTTTTGTTGCTGCGCCAATTGCGTTCCTAAGGTTTTATGTTAAGCGTCCATAATGAGCCTTCTTTTAAAGACTCAACCATTTTTCTTTTTTTGAAACGGGCAAGTTCACTGTTATAGCCTTTTACTTGCATAAGAAAAAACTTCTTCCTTTTTGTCTAATAGAATATTAACAATGCGTTTTCAGGACTGTATTTTCCAGCTCAATTATCAGTTTGTCGGGGCGAGTACGGTGAATTACCTGGGTTGGTCAGCAATTAACGGAGAACCTAATGCGCTTCCTTGACATAGACGTCTTTGTCTACCTGTTCCAAGAGCCAAGGGATTGGGATAAAGAATGGGTTTTGCTCAAGAACTCAAGAGTTAATTTTTGAATAATGTTCGCATTTGTATACTTTTTTGTAAGACGATAATGTTTTTATTTTTCGAAACATAATAAGGATATGTTGTGTGGCGATAATTTATGTCTTCAACCTACACCATCCGTATACCGCGTGATCTTAAAGAGAAAATGGAAAAAAACCCCGCTGAGTGGAGTTTGGAAATTAGAAATTTCCTTGAAGAAAGAGTCAAGCAAGTGGAACTTATGAAAACCATACAACAGATAGAGTCAAGAGCTGAAAAGAGGCACACAAAGGCGGACTCAACCCTTCTTATCAGAGAGGATCGAGAACGATAAAACTAATCCTTGACTCTAGTATTCTCTCAAAACTAGTACTCAATGAGTCAGATTCCACAGAAGTTAGAAGTGAAGTAACCAACTTCTTAAAAAAAGGATACCGCCTTTGCTCGGTGGATATAGCATTGGCTGAGTGTCTAAATGTAATTTGGAAACACACAAACTTGCTCAAAGACCTATCGCCTAAAGAAGCAAGCTTAGCAATTGAAGACCTTACAAAACTGTATGATGACTTGGCAATCACTCCGACAAGAGAATTAAAAGATGAAGCAATGCACATTGCCATATCTCAAAACATAACAGTATATGACGCACTCTTCATAGCTGCCGCACAAAAAATAAATGCCACTCTGTTCACTGCAGACAAAAAACTCTGCGAAAAAACAAACAAACTTATAAAATTAAAGCTCCCAATGATCGGTACTGAAAATAGTTTGGATAAATGAGAGTTGTTACAAAGAAAGGTCAGACGACTATTCCTGCGCGTCTCCGCAAAAGATTTACATAAAAAAATAGGTGTTTGCGTTTGAAAAGTTGTTTTAGAATAACATTATCTTCAGTTTCCTTATCGGTATTGATTTGTTACGCTTGATTTCCACAAAGGGTTGACCGACATGTATATCCTGATAGATTCATGCAGGATACGGTTCAAGCGAAGTTACATTAACAACCTTTCAAAGTCAAAACCGCTGTAGGCAACTCATTAAGCTTGGAGATTGCAAATTTGGTTTTGTTGCTGTGGGCTTGGCGTTTTAATTATTGCTTCTCCAGCCGTTGCCGGGTGAATTAGTCTTCCAAGCAGTTAGCTGTTTTATGATGGTTTATGCCGGGATTTTTGAAGGAAAATAGGTTTGTTTTTTGTTGTTCTTTTGGATAGGGCATAACTTCTAAGTGTGTTGTCTTGCTGTGTGGGTGTTTTGTTTGTTTGTTGTGTTTTGATTAGGCGGCACAGGAGATGGTCCAACCGAGTAGGTAGACAAGTGCCAATATGGGTGCGAGCAAGAGGATTGTTATTTTTCTACGCCTTTTTTTTCGGGTAGTTTTTGTCATTTCTATGCCCTATTCTTGTCACGCATTTCTTAATATATAAGTTTTGTTAATATCCGAGTTCTCTGGCATCTTGAAAAATTTTAGGTGTTGATTCTCCAAAAAATGGAGAGATATGTTTTGGGTGGTTTGCTTTATTTTATTATGGCGTGGTTTGAGTTTTTTCGTTAATATTTTCGGTTGTGATTTCTTCGATTGGTTTTGGCGGCGGCGTTGTAGCCATCGTATAGCCGATCCAGCTGCCGATACCCAATATGGCGATGAAGGCTATGCCGACTGGGGCAGCGATTACCCAGAAACGCACGTCCGCAGTGGCGCCTATGTTGATGGACGATTGAATGTTGGGGTAAAAGAAGAGCAGTACCAGATAAACTATAGCAACTATAATACAGACAGCGGCGATTAAACCGCCAATTACTTGATCTTTACTCATTGTTTTTTCACCACCCTTAAGGAAGAAAATATACCTCTAACAAATGTTCACTAGCATATTAAGCATATTCTATATTTTGATAGAGTTGGAATTACCTGGTTTTTTATTCAAAATGCTTTTGGATTTATTGCGTAGAAAATACGGGAAATCTATGTTTTTAATCGAGATAAATGACATATTACGGTTTTCGAAACACCGCTTATATGCATTTTTCGAGGATGCTTGTTTAAGGCGAAGCATATTGCAGAAACGTAGCCAAGTAACCATCACAATAGACATTTTAGAAGCAACCCTAAAGCCTCAGAAAAAAATGAGGATAATGTACCAAGCAAACTTGAATTACGTACGTTTCAACCGATATCTCTCAGATTTCCTAAGCAAAGGCTTCATTGAGGCAATCAAGGATGTTGAAGGCAACGGTTGCTACCGCATAACTTCACGAGGCAAAGCTTTGCTGTTATTGCTTAGGAAAGTGAATGAACTTGGATATTCCATTTAGTAAGTATTTTTTTGTTGCTCTTGAGTTTTAGACGCAAGTTGTTTAGTTTGGGTTTGTCTTTGATTGTTGTTGCAACTCTTGTGTGTGGAATGCAGTTGCAGCAGCAACAACAACAACTTCTCTGGGTCCATTGGCTAAAACAGATTAACCTTCAAGGAGTAAATGCTTAATTTGGTTTTAGTTCTGATAGATGCAGCAATCGGTGTGCAAATTTCTGTTGTTGCAGCAGCGGTTGTATCTTCTCTGGCTCTATTGTTGCTTGAAAAATTTCAACGTTAACTGTCTATTTTTTGTAGGTTGAGCTGGGATTGTGGTTTTTTTGTGTATCTGAGGGCTCTACTTGTTGCCCTTTATACTTTATACCCTTAAACCGCAGTGTTCTTGATTGCTAAGCTTTAGAGTTCAAGCATTGTCTTCTCCGGTAACGGGGGGATTTGTTAGTGGAAACAAGTTCACGACTGCCCCTAGAACTTTAAGCATTAATTTGAAAAGATTTGTATTCTTGAAATTTAAAATGTTGAGGTGTGTTTTTGTCTTTGAAAGATCGAAAACCCGCCAATCGTGGTAGTTTAGACATTGTGCGGGATGTTCTTTCTATAGCGTTAGTTAAGGTTTGCAAGACTAGAATCATGTATAGGGCTAATTTGAGTTTTCTTCAACTTGAAAAGTACCTAAGCGCTCTTTTGGGAAACGCTCTTTTGTCGTTTGATGGGGATTCTGGTTATTTAACTACTGCGTCGGGGAAAGAGTTTCTTGAGCTCTATGCAGATTATCTGGAGCGTTCCACGTGTTTGAGGGGCGAAGTTGAGAAGAACACAAAAGACCGACAGCACCTTGAAAAGTTGTGCGGATTTGGAAAAGATGTTCCTACGTAAACGAAAAATTTTTTGTTGACTGCTTTTTATCAAAATAATATGAGCTGATGAAAAATTGAAGAAATCCAAAAGTATGGTTATGGTTAGGTGTGAGTGTGGAGATGAAATCCTGGTGGTGCCCGATTTGAAGAAAATGGACAAGGCCATAGAGGATCATGTGGATTTGCATCTTCAGGGTTTGAAAGGCCCCGCCTGTACAGCAGTAGAAGCTGAACGTCTACAAGACGCTTTAATCGTCCATGTCCTACGTGTAGCAAGCCAATTTGAAGACGAACAACATCGTAGATAGAAACCAAGAGGTCTTTGGTGTTTTGATACATTACGATTATTTGAATATGAAATTATATGCTTTTTTTGTTGTATTGTTTGCTTGATGAAAATGGGCAAGGGTGGAGGGGAAGAAATTGATAATTTTTTATCGAAACTTACATGTAATGTCGTGGTAGGGTCCAATAAGTCTTTAATAGACGTTGTGGGGAAAGTAACATTTGTTCATTTGAGGAAGGAGAAAGTGCTTTAACGATTAATTAGAGTTGTTTTTGTTTCTGTCTGCTTCTGTCAGGAAGGGATTCATTAGTGCTGGGTCCGATTTTTGTTTTGGAGTTGGGGGCTTTAGCTGGTTTTTTGCATTAGGTTTTTTTCATTTGCGAGATATTTTTGGGGGAGTTAGTGTTTGTGGATGTTTAATGGCTTAATTGTCCTATCCAAGATAGGATCCAGCCGACAACAAAGATCACCAAGAACAAGGGAGCGAGCGAAACTAATGCGAGTTTACTGTGTTTTTTTCTACAGGTTGCATTTATCATTTCGGCACACCTGTATTGTACTCCTGCTTGACTCTTAATATATAAGGCTTTTTGATTGTCAGCTATACATGTCGAGAGAAACAACTTTGCAGATTTTTCGTAAATTGTTGGGTTGTTGCGCTAGTAGGATTGGCAATTTGGGATTATAAACGTTGATATATTATCGTATCGACTAAAAGGCATTTATAGTTTAAAGTTTGTAGCCGTAAAAAAGAGTGTTGATAGATGGTGAAAAAAGAAGTGCCTAGTACTCCTTCTACGCAGGTTCTCATAGCTGCGCTAAACGAGGAAGAGGGCATTGGCCTCACCATATCTGAGCTATGCAAAACTTTGAAGAATACGCAGATTTTGGTTGTGGATGGTAGAAGCACTGATCGTACCGTCGAGGTAGCTAAGAACCTGGGTGCCCAAATTATTTTGCAGGAGGGATTAGGCAAGGGTGCTGCGTTAGCTACGGCGATTAAGTGTTCGGACTTAACCGTTGATTATATTGTTATAACCGATGCAGATTACACATATCCTGCTGAACATGTTCCCGGAATGATTCAGATTTTGGATGAAAATCCTGAAGTGGGCATGGTTTGTGGAAACCGATTTAGCGGTTATTTGGATTTAAAGGGTTTGAATGCCGTATTTTATTTGGGCAATCGGTTAATTGCTTTTGCACACAATATTCTAAATGGAGTGTCTTTAGCGGATCCGTTGACGGGATTGCGTGTTGTGCGTGCGAAGCTTCTTAGAAATTGGAGTGTAAGATCTAAGGGTTTTGATGTTGAGGTGGAGCTTAATCATCATGTGGAGCGGGAAGGTTTTGGCATTGTTGAAGTTCCGATAAAATATCGTGAGCGGTTGGGTGAGAAGAAGCTTGGATTCATGAACAGTGTCGAAATTTTTATGCGCATAATGTCCGAAGCAACATATTAAACGCGAATTCTTAGAGCGAACTTATAAATCAAGTTAATCTGTTTCAAAAAATAACATTATAACAACTAATGAAAGAGACCCTTTGTTCTGCGATTTCTCAATAACCCGAATTAGTAGAGGATTCGATAGAAACAACCAAGATTGGAAAAATTTTTTCGCTCTTCTTCTTCTACCTGTTCTATTTTGGATGCTCCCAGACTACTACAGACAAGGCAGGTTTTTTGTGCATCGCAAATTTTTCCGCGAGCGGAGCTAAGATTCGTTGAGAAACTTGCTACTTTAAGAATCTAGGACTGTATATTTCTTTTTCATTTTATTTGCTGTGTATATTTTATTCATACACTTTTTTCCTGAGTTCAACATCATGGAAAATAACTTTTTTCTCTTGCTCATCAATTTCATAGATAATTCGATATTTTCCAACTCGTACTTTCCATAAACCCTTAAGTGGACCAACAAGCATGATGCCGCTGCCGGGCTTGATGAGCGTTTCTTTAAGTGTTTCCACAATTCTAGATTTTACTGTGCTTGGCAATTGTTTCTCTTTTTTAAGGAATGCTTTAGAAAATCTTGCGGTGTAGGGCATGTTATTTCAAGACTTTTTCTAGGTCATTGATTGAGCACTCAACGTATTCGCCTTTAGCCACCTGTTTTTTGCTTTCCTCAATCGCTGTTAATGTTTCTTTATCTGCAAGTGTCTCTAACGTCGCAAGTATCTGCTCCATCTTAATGTAAGTGCCGACCATTTCCTTGAAAAGCTTCTTTGGAATAACTATTCCTTCTTCTTTGATTTTGACCTTTGCCTCCAACTGAATGCACCAAGTAATAGACTGTTTAAGCGCCTTTTAATTCTTTTCAGACAAAATCCTCAATAACAATAAGACCATCATCAAAAGGGTGTTGTTCTTTAAACACAACCCGCGCCAAACAGTAGCTCAGATTCGCTTCGAAAGCTTGCTTAACCAAGAATCTTGCACTTGTCTATTAAAAATCTTTAGCTTTGCCGCATGGTTTCAGGTAGATTAGGTTTTTTATGAAACAAAATACTTCCCTAATTTTTGATAATCGATTGCTAAAAGGTTTTAGAGTTATTTCTCAGTAGGAACCAGAACAATCCGCCTTTCCCAGACGTTCCAAGACGCGCAAAGACGCATCCAAATCATGCCCTAAAGCCAAAACCAGAAAAGCAACCCAAAACAAACCCCTCTATATTTTGCAGCAACAAGTGTTGTTCTTCTAACAGACAATAATTCTGGAATCGAATGATTAACCATTAAGTATCTGCATCTTCAATTAACTCAAACTCTTCGTATGCTAGAAGGGTTGTAGGATGACTTCTACTAGGTAGCCGTCTATGTTTGGTTTTCCTTTTTTGATGCATGCCTTGGTGAGTTTGGGGATTACTATTCTTCCGTCTTTGGTCATTCTGGAAAGAAAACTCTGCCCAGAGCACCAGACCCCAAGAACACGGATTGTAACCTCAAAGATCTGAGTCGGTTCTAGCTTGTAGTACCATCTCACATATTTTGGAACTTGCACTCGATTTCCCCGCTGCAACCTGGTCTTAAAGGATACGCGTTCAGTCAACGGCAACTAACAACCCCCAATTGACTTTGGCAACCGCACCCAGACGTTTATCGACCCAACCAAAGAAAACTCCAGACCCCACCAAGTAAAAGCAATCCAAAGCAAGTCCCATTTTTTTGCGGCAGACGTGTTGTTATTCCATCAAACAAGTTATCCTTCCGGCTCGTCAAAATGTTGGGGAATCTCGATTAATAAAAAACCTTCCATATAGTTCTTTTGAACGAGCTAACAAACGCAAGCTTTTACTCGATTAGATAACTTTTAATTACTTCAAAATAGAAGTAATGCTGGGATAAAAGATGGAAACAGAGATTGTCGTAAAAAAGAAAGGTCAGACAATTATTCCAGTCAGAATCCGTAAAAAACTCAAAATAGAAGAAGGAACACGGCTTCAGGTAATAATAACAGACGAAGGATTACTCCTCAAGCCTGTGAAATCAATATGGGATGTTATAGGAGCATACTCAGAGTTTGGAACCGTCGAAGAGGTAAAAAAAGAATTAGACGCACTGCGGCATCAAGATGAAGATGAATAAAGCAGTCTATGACTCTAGGTTCTTTGTAGAGCTATTCTATTCGACAGATGCGTCTTTCCAAAGAAAAATACTATCCCAGAAACTTAAAAAGGAAAAATTCACTTCGGCTATTGTAATCCATGAAATATATAGACATGCTATCAAGCGAGAAGGGCGAGAAATAGCAAAGCTCAAGGTAGCTCTCATTCAGAAAGACTTCAAAGTTATTGCGGTCGATCAACAAATCGCTGAGCTTTCGGCTGAATTTAGGCATAAATATGCTCTATCCATGGGTGATAGCATGATTGCCGCCACAGCCTTCGTGCTTAAGGCAGTCTGCATTTCAGACGATCCGCATTTTGAGCAGATCAAAGAAATCGAAACAATATGGATCTAATAGAAGAACCTATTCTTAGATTAGGAAGATAGCTCAACTTCTTTATTTATTCGTTATACGGTTTCTTTTCTTTCTAAGGTCGCTAGCATTTTTTCCAAGGTTGTTATGTTGATTTCGTTGAATGTTTCAAGCGATAGTATATGTCTGTCTCCGGTCAATATGATGTCTGCTTCTCCATCAATTGCCGTTTGGATGATCATATCGTCCTGGGGTCTTGTTTTACTGCTTTTATTTTTGTTTTTAACTTTATTGTGTCAGCGGTTCTGATGACAGCAAGGATGGTTCTTTGAACTTCGTATTCGGTGACTTTAAATTTTGGTCGTTTTAGAACGACTGCTAACTCCTTTAGGATTGGATCAGAAATTAAAATCGAATATTGGTCTGCTATTCCTTTCTTTAGGAGTGCTCTTGGTTTTCCATCTGAAATTATTGCGCTAACAAGAACGTTGGTGTCGAGGACTACTCTGAGTATTATATCATCTATTTGGCTTTTCGAGCAGCGGCTACTTCTTTTTGTATTTCTTTATCTGATCTTCAAGGCTTTTTTATCCATTAATTCGAAGATATCTTCCCACTCTTTTTTTAGACTTGGTAGCTGTAGCTTTTTCATGATAATTGTGTCGCCTTTGCCGTAGACTAAGAATTTGTTTTTCGGTTTTATTCCCAGTTCTTTGCGTATGGACTGTGGTATAACTACTTGTCCTTTCTCGCTTATTGTGGTAACTTCAGGTTCTTCAGCGGTCATATCTATCAGTATGAAAGTAAACTATTCTTACTATTAATTCTTTGGGGAAACCCCATATCTTTCTAAAAAAGACGCTGTTACCAAACAATTTTTTAAAGCTTCGGGCAATTAACTACTTGCTCTAAAGCCTCAAGGCGATAAAAGATAGATTAATAGAAAAAATACACAAAATTCCACTCTTGTCTGAAGTAACATCTCCTCAATTTTTTGATGCTTTGTTATATTAAGAAGGTTCAAGAGACACATTCAAGAAATAGAATCTTCCGTCTTTGCGCATTCTTTCTTTTGAACTTTACTTTCCGTTGTCATATCAGATACTAATTTTCGTATGTTAGAAGGGTTGTAGGGTGACTTCTACTATGTTGCCGTCTAAGTTGGGTTTTCCTTTTTTGATGCATGCCCTTGTGAGCTTGGGGATTACTATTCTTCCGTCTTTGGTCATTCTACACAAAAAGTCTCCTGATGAATCCCAGATGCCTAGGAATTGTACTCGAACAGATAGGAACTGATTGGATTCAAGCTTGTAGCGCCATCTCACGTACTTGTTAACTTGCAATCTGTCGCCTCGCTGCAGGCGGGTTTTGAAGACAACTCTTCCAGTTAAGGGCACAAAAACACCTCCAAAGACAACCTTACCCAACCATATAGCGACGGACAAAGACGCAACCAGAAAACGCTGCAAACCCCAAACCAAAAAAGCAACCCAAAACACAAACTCCGCTGCAGTGGTGCAACTAACTGTCTTCTTCTATCAAACAAAGGTTCCTTCAAAATCAAACGATTAAACATCAAACGTTTGCACATCCTCAATTAACTGGAATCCTTCTTTTCGGCATTTGTTTGCAACCTCAGAAAAATGGCTAACCGCCTTATCATGGCAGTAAAAACCGTTGCCAAGTTGGTATCTGGCTTCTCGTACGCAGCCGTATTTGTCGCATGGATGAGGCTCATTTGGGGCCAGGGTGTGGTAGTGGATTGGCTCAGCCATCATAAGTGCGGTCCCTTTAGGTTCAACCGGTACCTCTCCAAAAGAAGAAGGTTGCTGCACGGAGCCCTCTTCTTCTTTCAGTTTTGTTTTTTGGTCGGCTGCCTCAGCTACCGCAGATATCGCAGGTTTTTGATCATCGCAAAATTTTTCGCCAGCGGAGCTCAGATTTTTTTGGCAGCTAAAATTATCTGTGGTAACTGTGGTAGTTGTGGTGGCATTTAGTTGTGTTTGGTAGTTCTCAACTGGTTGATCGTTTGAAATCTTGAGTCGTATGCCTTTAAAGCCTCGGCCTTCCCTGCTGGTCTCATAATCCTTAACCTTTGGAGTATCTCGCAGCCGCTGATAGAATCGGCGTTCTGTTTCTGGAGGTTTCCCAAGCTCCAAATCGGCATAGTTTTTGTAGTCTTCAAAGGCTGCCCTCCTTGAAACATACCCTTCCAAATCAAAAATGCAGTTATCTTCTATCCAGGCGCCTATCGGATCAGAGGTGCGCTTGAATTCCAACATAACTTCCTGGGTGCTCTTGCTAACAGAAAAATCGTTGTTTTCCCAAAGACGATGAAGACCACAAAGCATCCAATTAAAAATCCCCGAAACCTCCCCGGCGTCGCTTAGCCAAGTTTGCTCTATGTCATCAACTTGGTCCTTGCCCGTAAACGAATTTGGAAAACGCAAGATTAATGTCCGCTCTTGAAACGCCACACTCGAGTCCTTAACTTTAGGAAATTCATTACCTAAAACGAACACTTTTGCCACATTACGAAAGCTTATCCGTTTTTGCTTACCCTTGACTTCTGCATCTAAACTGTCTTCCCCCGTGATCTTCTTTAACAGCGCAGTCTGCAATGCAATTGCTGTCGAGGGTTCACTGCATACGTTTACCAGTTTTCCATAGAGTTGAGCTACGGAGAAGCGGTGCTCACCATCTAACTCTCCAAGCTCCAAATAGCAGCAGTTTTCCCCTCCCACGATAGCTTCCAAGGTTGCGATTACTCTGCCTTTCCCGTTCCTGCCACCGCCGTAGAACCACATCATCTTGTGCTTTGGCATAACTGGCAAAAGACAATAGCCCATGTACTCTTGCAGAAGCGCATGATCTTCCACAGGTAATATTTGCAATAGGAATGCTAACCATTTGGGGCATTTAGCGGAACCATCAAAATGTACATTGAGCTTGTAAGTATAGATTAACTCAGCATCAAAGGGCTTGAGCTCCAAAGTCTTCAAATCCAAAAGCCCATTCTCCACAGGAACAAACCCCAAAAACCGATTAAACTCCGCTCGATCCACAAAACTTCCTCTTCGCAGATGCTCCAAAACCTCAGAAACAAAATGACTACTCGCCGAAGCACCCAACTCACGCTCAAGCAACCCCTCCACCAAACATTCAGCCGGCTTGTAGATGCCCTCACAGTAATAGTGGAGATCACGCAGATCCATCGGCGTTTTAAACGTGTATTCGCTACGCAGGCGCTCGAGGACTTGCTCGAGTTTTTGCTCCTTAACGTCTGCGGCGCCAGTTTTAGCTTGGAGCTTACGGATGCATCCAACGCATCTATCTTGGGTACCTCCAAAAACCTGAAACAACGGCGTACTAACATGCCCCGTCTCCGCATTCATCTTAGCACTACAAGGATGCGGTTTACCCCCTCGCTCATGAAAACCACGAGCACTAACAATCTGCGCTTGAGTTATGCCACAATCGTAATCCCGCTTGCCCTCTGACCCATAAACGGTTTTGAAGAAATCATGAATTTCATCATCCAAAAAATCCCCCGCAACCATAAACTGCACAAACGCCAACCGCTGAAAATGATCCAAACGAACATGCTTCCGATCCACAACAGCGCCTATGCAGTTAAAACACAAAAAATCATACCGCAAAAGCTGCTCACCCAAAAACACCTTAGTATCAGCAATAATCGAATTATCGACCCGTATGGGCGCATCTGTCACCCGCACGTAGGGTTGCTTGTTTCCTTCACAATCCTCCGCAAAGCCACCTACCGCAACGTAGCCGCCGTTTTCAAACTCCATATGCAACACACGCTTAAACGGGCTGCTGTTCTCTTTCTCGGTGGTGGTGTAGAGCATGCGGTAACCCATGTTGGGCGTTCGAAACGTCAAAGTTTTAGCACGATCACCAAAACGCTTACTCCACCGATAAGCCAAGAATTCCCAATCCCAATCCAAACAAGCCAACCCGCCCATACCTGTTCGTGGACCAAAATTCCAAGCCTCCACCTCACCACCCTGCGCCTTAGCCACAAGCGCCTCCAAATCCCCAAGTGACTGGCTGGTTAAGTCTTTCCAAGCGCCCACAAGCCGACTGGGATTCTTCGACTTATCTCCCAACAACAAAACCCAGTCAGGATGAGCACGCTTGAGAGCATAGAGCTGCTCTGCATCAAAAACAATTGTCAAATCAAAACCTCCCCTCTACCCCAAAAAGTAACCTTGCCAACACCCAACAAACACACCTGGCTACGACCAAACAAAAAACATACACCCTGCCCGCTTTCAACCACTAACTTCATCAACCCATCTTCGCTCAACTTTTTTAGAAACGCATCACGCTGCCAATCAGCCAAAAAATTCCAATCAACACAAAAAACAGACTCTGGATCCCTAAACCCATCGAACCGGACTGCTTGAGCGGTAAATGGTTTAATCGGGATCTTGCCATCTGGAAAAACGTCTCGCCATTCTTCTTTTGCATCCCAATTTAACTGAGCCCAGGCTCGATAGGGTTTCAAAGAAATTGCACCTCATTTGGGCTTCAGTTTCTGTCGAAAAATCTTATCTTGCCCAAAAAGCCAGTAGCTGTACTGGTAGGTGTCGTCATGGTAGCGGTCTTTTATGGTCGCATTGCTGTTTTTTAGGATATTGTAGGCGGTTTGCCATTGGGCTTCTATGTTGGCTGCTTTGTGGGCGATTTCAAAGTCGCCAAGTTTAGCGCCCCTCTGCGGCTCAAACTTTAGGGGTAAAAATTTAAACTCATTAGCAGCGATGAGTCCTAGCTTCAGCTCTGGCGGCGCTAAGGTTTGTATGTACTGGTTTGCTGCATCGGCGAGCTGTTGGCTGGAGTCTCGAAGTTTTACTAAAAATTCCACATGATTATTCATTTTTTTGCCTCCAGCCAAAATAGCGCTTGCAGAGATCAGGTACGTCTCGCTGAAGCTTTTCCATTAACGCTTCTCGGATAAAGTCTGAGCGGGTTTGGTAAGCGTCTTGGCGACGACATATTTCCATGATTTGAGCAAATCGTGGTGTCACTCTTGCTCCAACCGTTTTTGTTCTTTCAATTTCATTTAAGTCATACATTTTTGATTCTTCCTTAGTTGGTTTTCAACCGTGGGGTTTATTGGCAACCTTATTATTATACAGTGTATCCCATAACTGAGATGAAAAAACGTATAGTGAGACATGCCTTAAAAAAAGCATAGTAGGTTAATGAAATGGCTACAATAATAGAAATGAAAAACCCAAACAAAATTCTAAACAAACTAGCAACCAAACCCATGACCAAATGGGAACTCAAACAAACATTGGACATCAAATACCCTCGAGTTTCCGACGCAATTTCTCTATTAGAAAAAGACGGATACGCAATAACCGTTGGTACAACCACTTCAGAAAGAAACAAAGAATTGAAACTCTACGGATTAACATTCAAAGGCATTGTAGCACACCTCGCTTCAATCACAATCCTTGAAAAAAACGAATCAGAAAACAATACTGAATCAGAAATCAACAAGACAAATAAAATAATTCATGAGCCGTCAAGCATAAGCCCCTTGCACAAATATGAAACAATAGAGGCTTACAAAAAACGACAGGAAAAAGAAGAAGAGAAATACCACAAAGAGCTCGAAAAAATCGCGGTTTTTTTAGAAATATACGGCAAAACACTCCACTACCCGCTATTCAGTGAAATCCGCTGGCTAAAAGAAAAATATGGCCACGAAATCTTCAAGACCCTAATATGGCAAGCCAAAATTATCAATGACCTGCAACCATTTCCCATGGGTGCCATGCGACTTATTAAGAGTACTCAAAAGCAAGTCAATGATCTGAGGAACCAAAGATGGCTCATACTCCGACAGCCAAAAAACAAAAGAAAGACAAGAGTAATCAAAGGGGATAAAATTGTTGAAACAGACTATGATCCCTTGGCACCCGTAATGGAAAACCTCAAGGAAGCAGAAGAAACGCTGAAGATTCTACGAGCGCAAGAAAATAAATGGTGGAACATGGGGTTTGCTGCACGTTTTGCAAACGAATTCTGCCAAAATAAAGGGGCAGGCAATATGCGTAATGAAGCTTTGCGGGGCTTTTTTGCGAATGTAGCTGAGTATTACAGGAGCTTGGAAGTTGAGCCCGCAGAAAAGATGACCCAAATATTCTCCGAGCACAACTCTTAACCCAAGATCCAAATGAGCCATAAACAACAACACAAATGATGAAGCCAAAATGCAAGCTGACATAAAGCAGAATTACCTAAAGCAGCTAAGGAAAAAGGCACAGAGAAATAGTTTTTTCCTCTTTACTTTTACGTTCAACGTACCACCAGCATTCTCCACTAATCTATGTTGGCGAGCAATTAAACCTAATTAGGCCCTAAGCGGAAAATGCAATTATTCTCGCAGAAGGAGGTTTATTCTAAGCTCTTTCAAAATGCTCAGAAAACTCGGGTTTTCTCGGCAAGTTCCCAACCTCATTGGAACATAATGAAAATCACCATGTGCAAGGCGAATAATCTGTAGCTTTAGCTATTTTAGCCATTTCCATGCTGGTAGAACTCTGATGATTTTTCCGTTTCGTTCGATATTTCTTTCTTCATTGAAAGTAACTATGGTGAGGTTGTTGCAGTTTAACTTCTCGCTTGCTTCCAGAAGAGAATTAGTTTCTCTCGCGTACGTTTCTGGATGGTTTATGCTGTAGCTGACTTGAATGAGTTCAAATGGAACGTTTTCTTTAGTTAGCACAAAATCTACATCAGCTGACTTAGCCTTATAGTAGTGAATGTTTTCTTTTCTTCTAATGAGTTCTACAAGCACAGTGTTTTCGAGTTTTTTTCCTTTGCCTGTGTCAAAAAGCCCTAGTATTCCAGTGTCTGAAACGTAGAGCTTTGGTTTGGTGGTTCTTTCTTTTATTTTTCTAGAATATGGATATATCAAAAAGAAAAGGAATGCTGACTGTGCATTATTCAGGTAGTTGAGTGCGGTTACACTACTTATTTTTGTTCCCTGCATTTCGAACCAACTGATAAGGCTGGGTATGGATACGTTTCTGCATGCTGAACCGAAGAGGGAATTCACAAAAGCTTTGAAAACAGCGGTTTTTCTTATGCCATATTTCTCTATGAGGTCCCGCTGTATTACGGTAGCGTATAACTCGGAGAGCAAGGTATGCTTCAAAACAGGGTCTTCACTTTTTGCTATCTCGGGGTAACCACCGAAATCAAGGAATTCAGACAGCGCTCCCACGACTTTGCTGGTCTCGTCTGTTTTCATGTATTCTTCTGGCGTTATTCTCTTTATTCTTAAGTATTCCCTGAATGAAAAAGGCAGAACCAAAGTGTTAACAGCTCTGCCACGTAGTTCTGAGGGCAATTTGTCTAGTGATAAGTCTGAGGTTGAGCCTGTTATAAAGATCTTATATCTCCGTTCGTCAAAGAGGGTTCTTAGCCATCTGGACCATTCAGGAAAAGTCTGCACTTCATCGATGAAGAAGTAAATGTCTTTGGTCATATCTGGTTTGTAGATTCGGTATATGGCTTCTTCTAATGCGGTAAGATCGTTTGCTGTTATTCCTACAAAATCTATGTCTTCACAGTTGATGAATACTTTGTTGCCCTTCTCAACGTCAAGACTTTTAATGTATAATAGCATCAAAGATGTTTTGCCTGAGCGTCTGGGACCTATTATCGCATTGATGAAATTCCCTTCTCGCAAAGCAACGTCTCTTTTAATTAATTCTATTTTATTTGCGTAATCAACATATCTTGTAAGCGCCGATTCAATGTTCATATTAACGATTACCTCAATGACGAACAACTACTTTACTATTTTGACAAATTAGTTAATTAGTGTTTTGCTATTTTATAGATTTAGCAAATTGGGTATATTGTCCAGCACCCCTCATAAACTGCTTGATGTTAGAAGGGTTTTAGGGTGACTTCTATTAGGTAGCCGTCTAAGTTTGGTTTATCTTTTTTGAGGCATGCCATTGTGAGTTTGGGGATTACTATTCTGCCGTCTTTGGTCATTCTACACAAAAAACCCTCTGCAGAATTCCAGATAGCCGGGACGTTTACCCACACTGATAGGTACTGACTTGGTTCAAGCTTGTAGCGCCATCTTACGTATTTGTTGACTTGTACTCTGCCGCCTCGTTGCATGCGGGTTTTGAAAACAACTCTCTCAGTTAGGGGCACAAAAACACCTCCTAAACCAACCTTCCCCAACCATATAGCGACGGGTGAAGACGCAGCCAGAAAACGCTGCAAAGCCCAAACAAGAAAAGCAACCCAAAACACAAACTCCGCCGCAGGGGGCAACTAACTGTCTTCTTCTATCAAACAAAGTCAGGGTCTGCGTTGTTGTTGCTTTTCTGCTTGTTTTTTGATTTAGCGGTAACTTGATTACCCCCAATAGTATCTTGGTAAAACTTTTATTAAAACGATACTGATATAGTATCTCAATACTGAAAATGCTTGGGGAGAAACAACATGAAAGGCAACACCGAATACAACAAACTCAAGATCAGAAGAGAAGACATCTACAAAGTCTTAATCCAAACCGGCGGCCAAGCAAGATGGAAAACCCTCAAAGACCACCTAAAAGAACTCCAAATGGGACCAACCACACTAAAACAAAACCTAGACAAGATGCACGATGAAGGAAGCATAAACAAAGAAGCCAGATTAGGACCCGACGGCGGAGCAGAAGTCTGGTACAAAATCGCAACCCCCCTCGAAGAACTCGACATTAACCAAGAAAAAACCACCCAACAAACAAAAAGCGACCAAAACAAACCCTATTCTTTAGAACAACAATATAAAGACATCAAAGAAAAAGCCCAAAGCCTCAATGGCAAAGAAAAAACCGAATACCTCAAAACACAGATGAAAATAATTTTCGAAGACGCCATGGAGATGTTTGCAGCGTATTTAAGTAGTTATGTAAGAGGTGCCCAGTTCACCGACTCAGCAAAACTCGATTACATATTCGATTACTACCTTAACGGCGTTTTCTTAGAGGACACCAGATTCTTCCAAAAAATACTATCGGAGTACCCCGAAGGCAGCCTTAGAGAAATTCACAGTTTTCTACTAAACGATGAGTCCAAAGTAGAAGAAGTCATGCAAGCTGAGGAAAAAAACAGAAAAGATAAAATAGCTAAAATGCAGAGGCAGATTAAAAACTAAAGTTGGCTGCCATGCAGCTAAGTGTTCTGCTTCTTTAATTGCCGCCCAAAGGGAGAACAACAACAATCCATTCCCAAGTGTTGTTGTTCTATCAACAAACAAAAAGTTAAGCAACGGCAAAACCCCCAGAAAAACAAGTGCCAGATTTTCATGCAACATTAAATATTCTTGCTGTTTAACACTAATACAAGTTACCGGTCCATAGGAAGAGTTAAGCGCAAAATTGACGGCGTTTACATATTGTTAACAAATTATTTATATATTTTGTTTATTTAATGTTTACACATGAGCGCTGTAATTGCAGTCAGAGTATCCAAGAAGCTCAAAGACGAACTTCAGGAATTAAACTTAGATTATGCCCAAGAGGTTAGGGAATGTCTTGAGCGAATGGTGAAAAGGAAGAAATTAAAGCAGTTAATGAGACAGGTGGATAGGTTCAGAGATGATCTGTACAAAAAAGCTGGAGTGACAACGCCTTCGGCAGATATCATTAGGGAGGATCGCGAGCATGCCCACTGAGGTTGTTGTTGATTCATCTGTGGTTGCTGCACTAGTCACACCAGAGGAACACTCTGATTGGGCTTCTAAGAGATTATCAGAGTATGATAACTTCCATGCTCTGGACTTGAACTATTACGAAGTAGCCAACGCGATAAAGTACAAGAAATCCGATAGGCTTGATGCAAAGGATGCAATAAAAGCCTTCATACAAGCCGCAGAAATGATGGATCTCTACGCGGTACATAACTTTTCAGAAGTCATAAAAGACGCAATGGTTCTAGCAATAGAACTAAACATTACAGTTTATGACGCTGCTTTCCTATCGCTTGCCGAGAAGCTAGATGCACAGTTGCTAACTTTAGACCAAAAGCTTGTAAAGAAGCTTGAAGGCACAAAATACTACAACTTCATGGAATACCCAAACAAGAAAACTTAGATTTGAAGTTGTGAATTGATGTTGAATTACCCAAAAAAATTAGCCAGAAAGCCCAATCAAAACCGTCGATAACGCCCAAAAACAAGGCAACCCAACAACAGACGCATAGCCGACGAATTAACCAAACTAACGAACATGCCCACCGATAAAGAACAACTAAAAAGTGAGCTTCAAGAGGCTGAAAAAGTCGGGTTGATAGAAAAGGCGTTGGTGAACAAAAAGGATAAGCCAGCGTTCGCGTGGAGAAGTCTATTACCTGAAGAGGGCAAGTTCAAGTCGTTACGCATTGGTTCTAGATTTTTTAAATAAACAATATTTTTCGTTAGAGCAGTTTTTGTGCCGTTATCGTTCTCTACTAACCTGAGGTTTGCGAGCACCTAAAGTTGATTATTATTTGTTTTACGCCTTTTCTTAAGGTAAAGTAGAAGAACTAAAGAAATATACATCACAATATCAGGTAAAGAAAGAAAATGACGACTAAAGCAGCCGAAATGGCGAAGGTTTCAGCAAAAGGCAGCTTTTTACTCCGTGCTTCTTTAGCACTTCTTCCAAAGGAATGCTGTCTCCACACTCCGCTTCATTCCTGAGAGATTCAAGTTCTTTTATTTCCTCTGGGCTTGCTTTTTCCTTTGGTATTAGAGATTCTGCGAGACTTTCAAGTGTTCTTTCTATGGACTTTAACTCTACCCTAACACGTTTCATTTCTGTATAGACTTTTTCTAAGTCTGTCTCAGTCAAATAAATCCCTTAGAAAACTTTATGGCTGCACCCTAATAAATTGAGTAGTTATAAAGTAGTTTTGCCGTCATCATTCTTCATTAATCTGTGGTTAGCGAGCACCTAAACTTGATTGCGCTTATCTCATTTAGCAGTAACTGGAACATCCTTGTTTTCGGCAGACGAACCATGACATATGCAGACGCAACCAAAATGCTCTTCAAAGCTTGTTCAACAAAAGCAACTTAAAACAAACCTTCTACTAAAACGCAAAAAAGCCAAGCTTCTTCTAACACAACTAACCACTCCCAAACAAAATATACAACAATTCTGAAATCTGCCTAAGTTTATTATCGAAAAAATATAGTTTTATTTGGGGGATCAGATAAATGCAGCAAAGTCGAGTGGGTTCGAAAGAGAGCTTTTCCCTTCTAAAGAAATCAGAGAAAAACTAAAACTTTACGCCCACACAAAAGTTAGTTACAAAATCGAAGCTGGAAGACTAATAGCCGAGCCAAATCCGTCTAAAAGATGTTACCAAAACCGTTTTACAATTAAAGATAGGGCACCCTACTTCTGATAAAGGACTAAAAAAATACGCGCAAAAAAGGTCCAAGTTTTGTCTTATTGTTTATTGGGTGCCTGTGAGTGTTACGTCGCAGCTGAAGGTTGTGAGGCTGCCGGTGTTTGCTGCTGCGGTTAAGGTTAGTGTTGCTTGGATCGACTGTCCAGCGGGTAGGACGGTGTTTTGTTGGTTCCAGGTTAGAGTTAGTGAAGAGGTGGCGTCAGTTGGATTCCAATTGCTTGCGTTCATGGTTAGTGTTTCTGGGACGTTGCCGGTGTTTTTGATGTATATTGTTTGTGTGCCGGTTCCTCCAGGATTGAGGGATCCAACGTTTAGGGCTGAACAGGTTTGTGTGCAGGCGCTGTCGGAGTATACGCCTAAATTTACTGCGTTTATTGTTCCGTTTAGGGGAATGTTTTGACTTGTGCTGAGGAGTGCAGCTGTGGTTAGTGTTAGGGCGAGTGCGGCTATTGCTAAAGCTATTACTGCTATTTTGGAGAGTTTTTGAGTGTTCATTGTGATCTTCACAATTTATGTCGTAAGTCGTGAGTATTAATAAACTTTGAGAATTGGTGGTCAATGCTACCTACATGGTGTACACAAATACACACAGAAAAAACGAAGCTAAATACGCATGAGAGTTAGTGAAGAGTAAGATATCACAAAATGCAAATCTAAAATAACATCCCACCCACTGCCGAGGGATGACCCAAAAAGACGCTGCCCTGACACACAAAAACTAAAAAAACTTGTCCAATGGAAGCCAAACGTGAGCTTTAAAGAAGGACTCAAAAAAACAGTAACATGGTCTAAACAAATGGCTTGAAGATTAGCCATAATCAACGTCATAGCTTCAGAGTTTTTTGTGCCAGCAGCTATTCTGTTGCATTTCAATCAGCAGCTGTTGAACACCTAAAGGAAAGCCTGAGAATTTGCACTCGGTTTCCATGTTGCCTCTGATAGAATTCGAATTTTACGTTGCAAACTTTTATATTAAATTGAGCTGTCTAATGATATTCGGTGGAGTTCCATGGTTGGGGTAGACGACGCTAAATTTACTGTTATTTTACGTGAAGAAGATACGGGCTATTCAGCCCAAGTTGTCGAATTACCCGGTTGTATTAGTCAAGGGAAAACAAAAAAGATGCCATAGCGAACATAAAAGCAGCTATCGAAGGATACCTTGAAGCTTTTCCAGAAGAATTAGACCAGCTTAAACGAAAACGCGAGCTGGTGGAAATAACTGTCTGAGAAACTGCCTTACATTATCCCACCGTAAACTGCTTCGGGCTTTAAACAAAGCAGGCTTCAGAATTATTCATCAGAAAGGAAGTCACATGTACCTAACCGACGGCAAACACAAAATTACTGTTCCACGTCACGATATAATTCAAAAAGGAACGCTTTAGCAATAATTCAACAATCCGGGCTGAGCAGAGAAGAATTTCTAAATTTACTAAAGTGATACTACCACTGTCGATATCGTCTCAAACACATTAGGCCAGATTTGTTATCAGTACCTTCACCAGACAAGCCAAGACGCATCCAAAACACGCAGCAAACCCCAAACAAAAAAAGCAACCCAAAACACAAACCCCCATATTTTGCAGCAGTAAGTGTTTTTGTTGTATAAGACAGAGTTTTGTAGTTAAAGATCCATAGTCAGTCTCGTTTTAACCGTGTTTTTATCTGCTGATATCACAGCTCTTTTTTGGCATTGTTTATCTTGTGTTGGCGGAGCTTAGGTTTTGATAGAACTTCCTTGGTGATTGTTCTGTAAGAGAGGTTTCGAGGTAACTTTGGTCCTTGTTGAGTTGGGGGCTTGTTAGGGTTCAGAATATGATCAATTGGCCAGTCTTTTTTGCAGTAGCGGCTGTTCTTCTTTTAGGAAGGCTATTTAGTGATTGTGCAGGTGAGGATGGCTGGGATTGGTTTGCCGGATGCTTGCTCTCAATAGTAAGCCTTCTGTAACAAATGCTATCTACATGTTAGGCGTTCTAGCTGCCCTAATAGCTGCTTCGCGCGTTTGTACTCATCAAGAAACCGGGTATTATTCGAAATGGGAAGTTTTAAATTCTTCTTCATCCCACATGTTAGTGTGGGAAAAATGGAAGCTGAACAAGTCAACGTAAAAGTAGACTCCAAAGGCCGTATCTGCATTCCAGCAGAAATTCGCCAAGAAATCGGCGACACAGCCACCCTAAAAAGAACACCCCAGGGATTTCTACTACTGCCCGGCAAAAAAGAAGACCCCATCGAAGAATTGCGAAAAGTCATCAAATCCAAGCATCGCCGAACAGACACACCAGAGAACTGGTCACCTGAACAGATCAAGGCAATCTGGAGCAAATCCGAGTGATCGTTGGCCTAGACACAAACATCATCTGCTACGCCTTAGACGAAGAATACCCCGAAAATAAACAGCTAAACGACCTACTGCTTAAGCTATCAACCGAAAATAAAATAGCCATAAACCCGACAACTATCCACGAAGCCTATCACGTATTGGTTTTTGGGCATAAATGGCATCCACAGGAAGCAGCAAACGCCATAAGACTGCTCCTAAAAAACCCATACATAGAATTTTACAATCAAACCCGAAAAACCAGCATCATAGCCCTCAACTTATCTGTACTGTACAAACTCGGAGGAAGAGACTCCCTAATAATAGCCAACTTTCTAGCAAACCAAACCCCCACCATGTACACCCACGACAAAGAACTCCTAAAACTACAAAGCATAACTTGGAAGGACACCAACCTAACCTTCAAAGATCCTCTGGCAAGTCCCTGATTGTTCATCTTTATCTTTTCATCGAAAAACAAATGACCGTCTTCTAACCGTAGGCAGAAAGAGAGGGAATCTAGAACAATCTATCTCCCAAACCTTCCCCAACCGCATTAAGACGCATAAAGACGCATCCAAAATTCGCCCCAAAGCCCAAACCAGAAAAGCAACCTAAAACGCAAACTCCGCTGCAGTGGAGCAACCACGGTTCTTCTTCTATCAAACAAAGATGCCTTCAAAATCAAACGGTTAAACGTCAAACCTCTACACATCCTCGATTAACTCGAATCCTTCTTTTCGGCATTTGTTTGCAACCTCAGAAAAATGGCTAACCGCCTTATCATGGTAGTAGTAGCCGTTGCCAAGTTGGTATTTGGCTTCTCGTGCGCAGCCGTATTTGTCGCATGGATGAGGCTCATTGGGCGGCAGACAATGGTAGTGGATTGGCTCAGGCTCAATTAACGCAGCCTCTTTAGGTTCAGCGGATGGTCTAAGAGAAGAAGAGTGAAAATCTTGGTCTTCTACTACGCTTTCTGTTTTTTGGTCGGCCACCGCAACCACTGCAGGCAAAGCAGGTTTTTTTGCGAAAGTAGCTGAGTATTTCAGGAGCTTGGAAGTTGAGCCCGCAGAAAAGATGACTCAAATATTCCTCGAGGACAACTTTTAACTCAAAGATCCAAATGAGCAACAAACAACGACACGCATGATGAAGCCAAATTATTTGATTTGCAGATGCCAAAACCATTCTAAAGCAAAAACGAGATGGTAAATAGGAAACCTCGGCTATTTTCTTGATATATTTCGATACACGAAATATTACTTATATGCGTTTTTCGAGGTTGCTTGTTTAAGGCGAAGATATTGCAGAAACGTAGCCGCGTAACCATCACAATAGACATTTTAGAGGCAACCCTAAAGCCTCAGAAAAAAATGAGGATAATGTACCAAGCGAATTTGAATTACGTACGTTTCAACCGATATCTCTCAGATTTCCTAAGCAAGGGCTTTATTGAGGCATTCAAGGATGGTGAAGGCAACGGTTGCTATTGCATAACTTCACGAGGCAAAGCTTTGCTGTTATTGCTTAGGAAAGTAAATGATCTCGGGTATTCTATTTAGTAATAATTTATTTGGTTGCTTTTGAGTTTTAGAAATCTGAGTTGTATAATTTGGGTTTGTTTTTGATCGTTGTTGCAACCGGTCTGCAGAGAATGCAGTAGTAACAACAACAACAACAACTTCTATCGCGTATCTTTGATTCTGCTTCCTTTCAACTTTGAAGTAGATGGTTGGGTGTTGAGTCTTTGATAGATGCAACAATTGGTGTGCAAATTTCTGTTGTTGCAGCAGCAGTAGCAGTTGCATCTTCTCTGGCTCTATTGTTGCTTGAAAAATTTCAATGTTAACCATCTATTTCTTGTAGGTTGAGCTGGGATTGTGGTTTTTTTGTGTGGACCTAAGGGCTCTATTTGTTGCCCTTTATAGTTTATAACCTTAAACCGCAGTGTTCTTGATTGCTAAGCTTTAAAGTTTAAGAATTGTCCACTCCGGTCACGGGGGGATTTGTTAGTGGAAACAAGTTCACGACTAACCCCTAGAACTGTAAAGCATTAATTTGAAAAGATTGTATTCTTGAAATATAAAACGTTGAAGTGTTGTTTTTGTCTTTGAAAGATCAAAAACCAGCCAACAAGAATCGCAGTAGTTTAGACATTGTGCGCGAAGTTCTTTCTATCGCGTTAGTTAAGGTTTGCAAGACTAGAATCATGTATAGGGCTAATTTGAGTTTTCATCAATTAGAAAAGTACCTAAGCGCTCTTTTGGGAAACGCTCTTCTGTCATTCGACGGGGAATCAGGCTACTTAACTACAACGACAGGAAAAGAGTTTCTTGAGCTCTATGAAGAATATCTAAAACGTTCAAATCGTTTGATAGGAGAAGTCGAGAAAAACACAAAAGACCGACAACACCTTGAAAACATGTGCGGAATTGGAAAAGGGGAATCCCTGAAATAAAAGAAAAAAATTTTTGCAAGCCACTTTTATCAAAATAAAGATTAAGTTGATGGAAAATGAAGAAACCCAAAGGCTTACCCAAAGTTAGGTGCGAGTGTGGAGACGAAATCCTGGTGGTGCCCGATTTGAAAGAAATGGGCAAAGCCATAGAAGATCATGTAAATATGCATCTCCAAAATTTGAAAGCCCCCCACTGTACACCCGCAGAAGCTGAACGCCTAAACGACGCATTAACCAAGCAGGTCCTAAATATAGCAGGCCAAACCGAAAAAAAAGAAAAGCCGCAATAAATGCCGAGAGATTTTTTGGTTGGGTATACCAATTTTTTGAATATGAAATAAATCCTTTATTTTAAAACTACTGGTTTTTGAGAAAACAGTTTAGAGTTGAAAAGAATTCATCAAAAATATTTTCACCAACCAAGCAATGGATTTAACGGTTGATAGCGAAAAACGTAAATACAGATACATTCAGAATAACATCTGGCGAAAGCGAATTGTTTTTTTAACGCTTAGTTAGAGCTTTACTTTTTTCTGTCTGCTTCTGTCAGGAAGGGATCCATTGGCGGTAAGCTTATTTTTTGTTTTTGTGTTGGGGGCTTTAGCTGGTTTTTTGCATTAGGGTTTTCATTGTGCGAGATATTTTTGGGCGAGTTAGTGTTTGTGGATGTTTAATGGCTTAATTGTCCTATCCAAGACATGATCCAGCCGACAACAAAGACTGCCCAGAATAAGGGAGCGAGTGAAACTAATGCGAGTTTACTGCGTTTTTTTCTACAGGTTGCATTTATCTTCGGTACACCTGTATTGTACTCCTGCTTGACTCTTAGGATATAAGGTTTTGTAATTGTCGGCTATGTATGTCACGAGAAACAACTTTGCAGATTTTTCATAAATTGTTGGGTTGTTGCGCTAATAGGATTGACAATTTGAGATTATAAAAGTTGATATATCATCGTATCGACTAAAAGACATTCATAGTTTAAAAGTTTGTAGCCATAAAAAAAGAGTTTTGATAAGTGGTGAAAAAAGAAATGCCTAGTGCCCCTTCTACGCAAGTCCTCATAGCTGCGCTAAACGAGGAAGAAGGCATCGGCCTCACAATTTCTGAGCTTAACAAAACTCTTAAGAATACGCGGATTTTGGTTGTTGATGGCAGAAGCACAGATCATACCGTCGAGGTAGCCAAGAATTTGGGCGCCCAAGTTATTTTGCAGGAGGGCTTAGGCAAGGGTACTGCGTTAGCTACGGCGATTAAGTGCTCGGACTTAACCGTTGATTATATCGTTATTACAGATGCAGATTACACATATCCTGCTGAACATGTTCCAGGAATGATTCAGATTTTGGATGAAAATCCTGAAGTGGGAATGGTTTGCGGAAACCGATTTAGCGGTTATTTAGATTTAAAGGGTTTGAATGCCGTATTTTATTTGGGCAATCGGTTAATTGCTTTTGCACACAACATTCTAAACGGAGTCTCTTTAGCGGATCCGTTGACAGGATTGCGAGTGGTGCGTGCGAAGCTTCTTAGAAATTGGTGTGTAAGATCTAAGGGTTTTGATGTTGAGGTGGAGCTTAATCATTATGTGGAGCGTGAAGGTTTTGGCATTGTAGAAGTTCCCATTAAGTACCGTGAGCGGTTGGGTGAGAAGAAGCTTGGATTTATGAATAGCATCGAAATTTTTATGCGCATAATGTCTGAAGCAACATATTAAACGCACTCTTCGAACGACTTTAAATCAAGTTAATCTGTTTCAAAAAGTAACATTATCATAACTAATGAACGAGCCCTTTGTTCTGCGATTTCTCAATAGCAGGAATTAGTGAGGGATTCGATAGAAAAATCTTTGACTGGAAAGGTTTTTTTGGGTAAAAATCGTGATGGGCTAAGCATCATTGCTGCAATATTGGAAGCAGTGAAATGTGGTGCAAGCAAAACAAATCATGTTTAGCGCAAACTTGAGCTTCACTCTTCTAGAAAAATATTTGGATATTTGCCTGCGGGCTGGATTTGTTGAGGCGAACGGAACTAAGTATACGACAACTGAGCATGGCGCAACAATGCTAAACCAATACAAACAATTGCATGAGCGCTACTGCAACGCCCAGAAAATGCTCAACAACTTAGTTTCGGAGCGTGAACGGCTAGCTCAACGCTGTTAGAAAAGCAACATTTGTGAGCGAAAAAAATTGGGTGTTAACATCAAACAATCGATAGTTGCTTTACTGATTGTGCTTGCGCTTAGCGTATGCCTTCTTGGTGTTCAACTGGCAACTGCTCAAATAGACCAAGCTACCTCAAAGTTGCAGGCAGCCAACACTGCAGTTAACCAGGCGTTTAACGCAGTTTTGGATGCTGAAAAAGCTGGCGCTAACGTTGCAGATCTGCTGGCTCAGATTAATGTTGCCCAGGGCCTCTTGGCTCAAGCAGAAAACTCAAACCGAACTGGAGACTCCAACAAAGCCGCAACTCAGGCAGACAGCGTCCTCCCAATAGCGCAACAAGTCACAAACGAAGCTCAAGATGCCCAACAAACCGCCATAGTCTCCAGTCAAAACGGCTTCTGGTCCACCATAGCCTTAACAGTCATTGGTGTTTTAGTGTTTGTTTTAGTTTTGTTCTTGGTTTGGCGACGTTATAAACGAAATTACATTGAGCGTTTATCTGAAGCAAAACCCGAGGTAGTCAACTCATGAAACTTGGAGACTACAAACTCATCTTTATTGCCGTTGCAATAATTGGCTCTCTGCTCATTGCCTCCCACGCAATTGCTGGCGCCATTCAGCCTCCCGTCGGCGAGCAGTTTTCTGAGCTTTACCTTTTAGGTCCAAACCAAATGGCTGAAAACTACCCATCCAACATGGCGGTTGGCCAGAACTACTCCGTTTATGTAAATGTTGGAAACCACTTAGGCGCCTCAGCTTACTATGTCTTGTATGTGAAGCTTGGCAACGAGACCGATCAATTTCCAAATGCAACTTCTGGAACACCAAGTCCCCTTACGCCCTTGTATGAATACCGGTTTTCAATTCCAGACAGCACAAATTGGCAGAGCCTTCTGAATTTTTCAGTTTCTAACGCTTCAATCCAAGGAAACAACGCACAAATCAACACCCTAAAAATAAACGATGTCACACTTAACGTAGAAAAACCCACCACATGGAATTCAAACAGCACCACATACTCATATCGACTATTCTTTGAACTATGGCTCTACAATGGGCAAACAGGAACAGTTGAATTTAACTATCGATACGTAAGCCTTCAATTGAATCTAACCCGAACCCTCTAAATTCCTGTTTTATAACCCAAAATTTCGAATAGAACCTGAAAAGAGGTTGGTTTGCTAATTGAGTAAGTATTCAGAGGAGCATAAGGTGGCGGGAGGAAAACAGGGTGCCCCTTCTACGCAAGTCCTCATAGCTGCGCTAAACGAGGAAGAAGGCATCGGCCTCACAATTTCTGAGCTTAACAAAACTCTTAAGAATACGCGGATTTTGGTTGTTGATGGCAGAAGCACAGATCGAACGGTCGAGGTAGCCAAGAAATTGGGCGCCCAAGTTCTTTTACAAGATGGATTAGGCAAGGGTGATGCTTTAGCTACGGCAATTTAGTTCTCGGATCCAAAAGTTGATTGCATTGTTATAACAGATGCAGATTACACGTATCCCGCTGAACACGTTCCAGAGATGATTAAAATTTTGGAGGAGACGCCCGATGTGGGCACGGTATGTGGTAACAGATTCAGCGGTTACTTAGACCTCAAAGGATTAAATGGCATTTTCTACTTGGGCAATCGGTTCATTGCCTTTGTCCATAATTTGTTAAACAGTGTCTCGTTGGTTGGTCCGTTGACAGGATTGCGTGTGGTGCGTGCGGGTATCCTTAGAAATTGGAGGGTAAAATCTAAGGGCTTTTATATTGAAGTGCTCAATAATCATATTGAGCGGGAAGGTTTTGGAATCATGGAGGTTCCGATTAGGTATCGTGAGCGTTTGGGTGAAAAGAAACTTGGATTCAAGAATAGTCTTGAAATTTTTAGAAGAATAATGTCAAATGCTACATATTAAGTCTGAATTATTTAAAGACTGTTCAAAATTTTGAAATAAACTGGTTTAAAGAAATAATTACAAAAGCAATAAGAATTTGTGTAATTTTGATTCGTGAACTTTCGCAAGATTGACTCTAAAAAGAAAATACTAACTGTTCAAAGAGTTAAATTTTAAAAGCTAACGGTTTTTCCTAACGAGTGATGCTGCTCAATCTAATTCTTTTTCCAAATTGGAATTGTAGTGAAAATACAAGAAATCTAAAAATCGTGTTTTGAGGTTGGTGTTTTATGGTGGTTAATTCTGGGTCTTCATCGATGTCATCTAAGGATAATATTGAAGAAATTTCAAAATATACGCCGTTAAACGTCGGAATTGTTATACCTGCAATAAATGAGGAGAAAAATATTGAAGAAGTTCTCAATAAGGTGAATAAGATAGGTTACAAAAATATTTTAGTTATTGATGGGAAGTCAAAAGACAATACCATAAAAGTTGCAGAAAAATGTGGTGCAAAAGTTGTCTCTCAAGTAGATCAAGGAAAAGGAAATGCCATTCGTCAAGTTCTAAAAAACCACTATTTTGACGTTGACGCCTATGTTCTAATGGACGCAGATTGTTCCATGAATCCTGGGGAAATACCCGAGTTTGTTAAAGCTCTGAATCATGGCGTAGACGTTGTAAAAGGTTCTCGCTTCTTAAAAGGTGGCCGGACTTTCGATATGGATGCTCTTAGGTGGTTTGGCAATTCCATGATGATATTCGCCGTGAATCTTTTCTGGTTAAGTAAATACACTGATTTGTGTTATGGGTATATGGCATTTAACAAGAATGCGATTGAAAAGTTGTCTCCGGTTTTGAAGTCTGATGGCTTTGAGATCGAGACTGAGATTTTTATTAAAGCATTAGATTTGGGGTTAGTGGTTCAAGAGGTTCCGAGTATAGAGTATGAGAGAAAAAATGGAAATTCTAACCTCCACACTTTTAGAGATGGCTTCAGAATTCTTAACACAATTTTTCTAGAGTTTTTTCGTTCCTTATAGTCGATTTGTTATTAGTTCAACTATTTTGTTTTTGAGACGCAAGAAAGCCTTAAAGTTCGGTTGTTTTTCGCCCTTATTTTGTAAGCGGGTCTAAACGCAATATTGATTTCCTATCGAGTGAGTTGCCAATACGATTATAAATCACCATAGTTGTTGACGGGATTATGAATAGAAAAACATCAATTGCTATTCTTGGAACCCGAGGACTGCCTCCAAAGTACGGTGGCTTTGAAACAATTGCAAAACACCTTAGTAAGGAATTGTCCTTAAGAGGTTTTGAAGTATACGTAAGTTGTGAAACAAAACTCCTTAATCCTAAAGCTTCTGAAGAATATTATGGAGCTAAATTAGTCTATTTTCCAATTATTGAAGCAATTCGCAATTTAGCTGAACCTGGTTTGTATGATATGCTTTCCATTTTTTGGGCTTCTCTAAAGACTGATCATATTTTAATGTTAGGTTGTTATTTTCCACCAAGCCTAATCGTTCCTAGATTGTTGGGACGCAAAGTTTTTGTTCACGTCGACGGGTTAGAGTGGAAACGTAGGAAATTTAGCCGTTTTTTGCGGTTCCAACTTAAACAGTTCGAAAAAGTCATCGTTAAAGTTTCAAATAAAGTACTTGTTGATTCGCCGGTCATTGGCCAATATTATGATCAAAATTATTCAATTGCTTCATTGTATGTTCCAACTGGTGTGGAGGAAATTCAACCATTTGAAAACAGTTCTGCAGATGAATGTTTGAATAAATTTAACCTATCAAAACAAGATTATTATTTGGTAATTGCAAGGTTAGAGCCTGAAAATAACATAGACTTGATTTTAGCTGAATTCTGCATATCTAATTCAAAAAAGAAGTTGGCCATTGTTGGGCCATTGAAAAACAGTGATTTTGTAAGGAAACTTTTGGAGTGCCATGATGATAGAGTTCTTTTCTTAGGTGGAATATTTGACCCTCAGGTTCAAAGAACTTTGAGGCATAATTGTTTTGTTTATGTTCATGGTCATGAAGTTGGTGGAGCAAATCCTTCTTTAATTGAAGCTTTAAGCTGCAAAAATGTGACTTTAGCTATTGATTGTCCCTATAATAGAGAGGTTGCTGAAAACTCTGCAATATACTTCAGTAAGACACCTGAAGATTTCAGGTTGAAATTGGAACAACTTGAGATGTCTCCTGAAGTTATTGATGAAAAATCTGCTATCGCTTATAGTCTTTATAGGAAAAAGTACACAATAGGCTTAATGATTGATACTATGGAATCATTATTTAATCGTCTGCAGTAATTTTGACAGGTTTTATTGAATATTTGAACAGAGTGGATTTAGGATGGAAAATAGCTCAGATTTGAAGAGTAGTCGTTTGCATACGATCTTGCTTACTAAAGACGTCAGCAAAGACAGTTTAGGCGGCCCACCTCTAATGGTCCGCGTTCTGTTGAAGGGTTTTGAAGAAACAAACCAGAAACTCACTGTGTCAGCTGTTTATTTTGATAGAATTGTTCATTCTTATAGAGAGCTTGAGGCATTAGACAAGGATGTTTTGTCTAAAGGTAATCTCAAAAAACGTGAGCGTATTCCTAGGTTCTTACGACTCTGTTTTGCGTTTGTTCGCTCCATCCCTATGCTCTTGTACAACATTGGAAATGAATTGGCCGCTCATAAGAATTCATCTGTAATTTTTCATGCTAATGATCTTTTGTCCGCATTTGTTTGCCAGTTATGCTATGGAAGAAAATATCCTATTATAATTTCAATACATTATAAAGGTGGTTGGGTACGAGATCTTCTAAACCAAATTCCTGTAACCTTTCGAAGAGGTCCACTTCCCATAGTTATGAAGTACATTGAACGAAAGGCAATTGAGCAAGCCGAAATCATTACTTTTCCCAGCAAAGGCGCACAAGACTTGTTTGAAATTGCTAATCCTAGGTTGCTTTCAAACAAAGATGTTCGAATTGTTTATAACGGAATTGATTTTAGACAGTTCGATCAGATTCCCGATGATCCTCTTTTTTTAACCAAATTTGGCATAAATTCGACGTATCCCCTAATTTTGTGTGTATCCAAATTGGTTGAAGATAAAGGTGTCACAGACTTAATTTTAGCAATAGAGTTGTTAGTTAAGTCCGTTCCTTTCAAATTTAGCTGTGTTATTGTAGGAAGGGGTCCGCTAAAAGAAACACTTCAAAAGACCATACATGACAAGAAGTTGCAGGATACCATATTAATAGTGGATTATTTGGATAGACTTGATCTCTTAAAGTTTCTAAATGTAGCTTCTATTTTTGTTATTCCATCCGTAGTTGCAGTCTTTGATATTGCTTTGCTTGAAGCAGGTGCAATGAAATTACCTATAGTCACAACTGCCGTTGGTGGAAACTTGGAAATGTTTGATTCTAATAGTGCTATTTTAATTCCTCCTGAAAATCCTCAAATCGTTGCCCAATCAATCGCTCGGCTTCTGAACAATCAAACGGAAAGAGACCGCTATGCAGAAAATGCGTATCGGCGAATTAGAACAGAATTTACTATGTCGAAGATGTTGGATTCCTATTATGAGCTTTATGAAGAAGTTACAAAAGAAATTAGCTAATTTTAAGAGCGCTAAAAAATTTCTGATTGTACTTTTACGGTAGAATCTAGTACCATTCATCTAATTTGGTAATTCATTAGTTGGACATAGTTTTCTATTAGCCAAAAAATAATGGGGAGAAGGGATACGAAATGTTTGCTTCTGATGTTGTTATAATTGGGGCTGGACCCGCTGGATCCTCTGCTGCCAGTGAGATAGCTAAGAAAGGAATCAAGGTTCTTCTAATTGAGAAAGATTCTTTCCCCGGGCAGAATAATGTTTGTGCGGGTGGAATTGAAGGGATATATGCTCAACATTTGAATTTGCCAACGGAAGTAGTGGAGAAAAATATCTCGGAATCAATTTACTATTTTCCATCTGAAGAATATGTGCATAAGCAACCCTGTATATCAGTTCAAAGAAATGTATTTGATAGATTCTTGGCAACGAAAGCCTCAAACGAAGGAGCAGAATTGTTGCCCTCTACATTGGTAACTGATGTATCGCGAGATCGAAACGGACTAATCGTTAGCTTGAAAAATTGCGTAACAGGAGAAAATTCTAGCACAAAGACTAAGCTCGTTATATTTGCTGATGGACCTAACACTCTTGCTTTTAAAAAGTTTGGAATTGGTTTTAACGCCCGTAGTAACATGTTAAAGTCGCTTTCGGCGATCTATGAGCTGGAATCGCATGCTAATTCCTCTGAGAGTCTTGAGATTTTCTTTGATCGAGATGTTTCAAATTGGGGTTATGGATGGATTTTTCCTAAAAGGGATGTCGTAAATGTTGGTGTTGGGTGCGTGGTTTCGTCAATGCAAAAAAATATTCGAGATTATTTGGATTTTCTCGTATACAAGCATCCTTTAGCGTCCGTGAAGTTGTCTGGAAAAGCGAAGTTGAGATTCACTGCAGCCCTTATTCCTTTAGAGCATGCGTCTAAAATTCATGGAGACCGAATGTTGGTGATTGGGGATGCTGCTGGAATGGTTGATTCAAATTGGGGGAGTGGTATTGGGCACGGCATTATGGGGGGAACGTTGGCGGGTGAAATAGCTGTAAGGGCTCTGGAAGAAAGCAAGTTTAATGAAGCTTTTTTGGGTCAATTTGAAAAAGAATGGAAAAGCGGCAGTAGCTACAAAAGTATACGTAGATCACAGATGTTGATGAAGTTTGCTTTAAAATATTCAAAGCTTGACAAGAAGGCTTTCGTTAAGCTTTATCGCCTGTTTGTTAAGAAGCAAGGTGCGCAAAAAGTTTACCCTGCTTAAATATTGCGGTGTTTGCAAGAGCAGTTTTTAAGGAGGTGCGTGGAAGATTAGAAGACTACCTGATATGACTAAATCACCAGAGAAGATTTCACTAATTTGTTTTGCTCTTGGAGTTAGTCTGTGTCTTCTTTCGATAAAACCTTCCATAAATTATGTTCCACTAAATTTTCAATTTGGCTTAATGCAGATGCTTCCCATCGCATATTTTGTTGGGATCGGGTTTTGCATAGCTTCTATTTTGATTTCGTTTAAGTCTGATTCTGACAGATTTTTCTTTGTAAAAGCCTTACTTTTAGGGTTGTTAGTTTGGAACATCCCATCGATGTTTCTTAGCAATCCCTACCATTGGGATTCTTATCTTCACTTCTTTGAATCTAGTCCCCTTGCAACTACTGGTCACATTCCCTTAGCTAATTCGGATCCTTCGGGGCTTTTCAGAGATTATCCTATAAATTATCCGGGGTTTTCTATTTGGCTAGATACTATTAGGCCGGTGCTAAATCTTGCTGGTCCTATTTCTTCTTCAAATGTTGAAATCATGCCTTTGATTCGTTTTTACCCCGTGTTCTCTGGAACTCTTACTTTTATTGCGTTTTTCTTGTTTTTTAAGACCTATTTGTCATCAGTAAATTATCGTCTTGCCCTGCTCTTCGCCATTTTAGCTAACAGTTACTTGCAATTGCATCTCTCTCCCGAATCGCTTGGCTTTGTGATGGGGATTCTTGTTCTTGTGGCTTTGGAGCGGTCTGGCTTCAAATGGAAGTTAATTGCTACTGTTTTGTTTGGTTTCATAATTATTTCGCATCCAACGACTCTTGTTATTGTTTTAACTTTTCTTGTTGTTCGCGGATTGGTTACTGCAGTTTTTTCAGGTAAGCCCATTAGATTTTCAGGTTTATTCAAGTCGCCCGTATTCTTGTTTGTTATTATGTGGTTGTCTTGGCTTACTTTGTTTGCAACCTCAAATCAACAAGAAATCGTTAACGGCATAATTGGCGGCTCCAAAAATATTCTTTCAATTCCAAGTGTCATTGCACAACAGTTTACACATAAAACCGCGGCTGAGGTAACGGTTTACCCTCAGCGTATAAGATTTTTTGTTCTAGCTGTTTTCGGCGTAATGTCGCTATCTTATTTGTTCTTTGGGTGGTTAATGAAATGGCGTTCAACTGATAAGCATTTTTATACTTACGTTGCTTTTATTTTAGCTCCGGTTTTGCTCACTTTAGCTGATGTTCTTTTTAGAAACGGCGTTTTTGGGGCCTCAATTTTTGACCGTTTTCTTTCTTTCTTTTTGATCACCTCTTCTATTCTGTCAGTTTTGCTTCTAGAAAAACTGGGTATCCTTCAGAGTAGTTCCAAAAATGTGGTAGGAATGGATAAGTCGAGTTCTAAGTTGACTTTTCGGATTCAGCGAATTTCTGCATCTATTGGGCATTTACGTTTTATAAAATATCTAAAGCTTGTTGTTGTACCCTTAATAATTGTAACTTGCTTACTTGGTTTCTCTACAGCTTGGTATCAGTCAACTTTTTTCACAATTAATGATCAAGCTGTTGCAACTTCACAGTTCTTAGGAGATTCAAAGAATATCTCTGTGGGTACTTTGGGTGGTCGTCTGCTTTCAAGTGCTAATTATTCGTTGAACCATTACACTTTCAATGATTTTTATCCTCTTCCTTATTCTGAAATTACGAACGTTAACTATGTGATATTTGATATTAATGGTCAGGGATTTTATAAGAACGGTTTTCTTGGGTATAATATAACGGCCTATAATTATTACTTGGATAATAGTACGAATGAGTCGCGATTGAGCAGAATTTATGACAATGGAGAGTATGATGTGAATTTTCTTAAGCATGATTTTGCTTTGCCGTAGTTTTGTTGTTGGTCTGTTGTTTTGATGGCAATATTGTTTATTAAGTCGTAATATATTTAGGTGTGTGTGGGCTTCTCAGATTTTTAGCGGATTAAGAGATGCCCAATTCAAAACCTAGGTTTGTTAGTAGGTCATTTGTTTCTTCTTTCGGAGTTTCCATACTATTACTTCTTATCGCCTCAAGCATAACGAGTCCGATTGCATTCGGGTCTTCAAATTCTGCAACAGCTAAAGCAACTATACCCTTTTCTGGTATCATGTTTAGCAATTCTCAACCATCCCTGGGCGCTAATTATACAATTTCAACCAACGGCACATTCTATTTTATGGTCAATATGGCTACTGGAAAAACTGTTTGGTTGTCGAATAATGCCTCCGCGATTCTCAATGCTGCAACCGGCAATCTTACTCATGGGGGCAAGATTTTCGTTCAAAGAGGTCTCTACACATTAACCAATAGAATCGTTGTGTGGTCAAATAACATAACTTTAACAGGTGAAGGGTCCTCAACAGAACTTAAACTCGCTGACAACACTCTAACAGATGTGATTCTTATTTTAAATCGAATAGGTACTGTAATTGAAAATCTAAAAATAAACGGAAACAAAGCCCACATGACAGATACAGCTGATTGGGGAATCCAACATGGAATAAACTTTTCTTCAGCTAACTATTCCAGGGTTAGCAATGTTTGGGTCGAAGAATGTGAGCATACCGGAATCAATACTTATTTGGGTCATGACTTAATCGTTGAGAATTCTGTCTCCATGAATAATGGTGCCCATCAACCAACTTCAGGATCAGGAATCGATATCGACGGAACCAGCAATCTTACCGTAACTAATAACACGAGCACTGGCAATTTTGTAAACGGTATTTGGGTGAATGCTTTGAGCAATGCAACTATCAAAAATAATTATTGCTCTTTCAACATTGGCTCGAATAGTTCTGCAGGAGCCAATGGCATATTCTTCCATGTAGCTTCAAATGTTTCCGTTTCCGAAAATATTGTTTATGAAAACGGCAATAATGGCATATTTGTGACTGAAGGCTCCAGTAATATAGCCATAAGTAACAATACTTCTCTTTTTAATGTGAATAGGGGGTTTGGAGCTTTTGGTTCAAATTACATTACTTTTAAAAATAATTCCGCTAAAGAAAATGGCCTAGAAGGCATTTTTGTTCAATCAGGATCAAATTACAGCATAACTGAAAATAATTTGGAAAACAACGGTGGTTACGCGGGCATTTATCTTTACTCCAGTTCAAATGCGACTGGTTATGGAAACACTGTGTCTGGTGAAAAGTCCTCGGGAATAATTATTGATAATTCGACTTTTTCTGTGATTTGTAATAATGAAGTCTTGAATTCTCTTTTGACTGGAATAGACGTGCAATATTCATCCAATATTACAATTTCAAATAATATGGTTAATTCTACTGAGCAAGATGGCATCCGATTGCATGATGGATCAAACTTCAACGTTATAGACTCCAACATTCTTGACAATAATGGGGGTTGCGCCATTAATTGCCAAGCGTGGGGTGTTTGCAACTATAATCAAGTGACAAATAATGTCATTTATGCAATATCCGGAATAGATATTGGACACGAAATTACCAATGTACCAACGACCACTGTGGTTTCAAATAATTTGTTAATCACTAAAGGAAATTAGCAAGCATATGGAATGTTGGGTGGATAAAAATCTTTCAGTTTCAAATTTGTTTGATAGCATCTAATAACTTTGGCAAATCCATAACATATTATGTTCTCTACATTTCTAAAATCAAATGAGGGATGATTATGAAAATAGGAATACTTGGCGGAGGCTTATCAGGTCTTACTTTAGGTTACTTGTTGAGTCAAAAAGGCATAGATTTTGAAATTTTGGAAAAGAATTGTGAATGCGGTGGATTGATGAGAACCCGTGAAGATGCGGGTTACACTTTTGATTGCGCAGGTTCGCATATAATTTTTTCAAGGAATGAAGAATCCTTGAATTTTATGCTAAATCTCCTCCAAAACAACAATGTGCAGACTCGCAGGGAAACAAGGGTCTTATATGATGGTCGCTATGTAAAATATCCGTTCGAAAATGGCCTCTCAGATCTATCCAAGAGCGATAATTTTGATTGTTTATTTAGTTTTATTCAAAATTTGATTAAAAAAGAAAAAGGCGAAATCGAAAAACCCGTTAATCTTCAACAATGGTTTTACTACACTTTTGGAAGTGGCATATCTGAAAAATACCTAATTCCATATAACGAAAAGATTTGGAAATTTCCCCCTGACCAAATGGGACTTGATTGGGTTGAAAGAGTGCCTGACCCTCCGATAGGGGATATTGTCAAGTCATCTTTAGGCATAGAAACTGAAGGGTACCGTCATCAACTTTTCTTCTATTATCCACGAGTTGGCGGAATTCAAGCAATTATCAAGGCTTTAGAGGAAAAAATACAGGATCACATTGTTACAAATTTTGAGATTACACAATTGAGTAAAGCAAAAAAATGGTTTGTATCTGATGGCAAGCAAGCGAAGCAGTTTGATAAAATAGTATCAACAATACCAGTCCAAAACCTAATCAGTGTTATAAACGCACCCAAAAATGTGAAGGCTGCCGTTGACAATCTTAAGTATAATTCGCTTATCTGTGTAATGATAGGACTAGATTCGGAAAAGTTGAATGATTTGTCCTGGCTTTATATTCCAAACAAAGAAATTTTAACTCATCGAATAAGTTTTCCATCAAACTATAGCCCGAATGTTGCCCCCAAAGGAAAATCTGCTGTGCTTGCTGAAATAACCTGCGACAAGCATAGTTCTTTATGGAATATGTCAAACGATGAATTAAAGGAAAAAGTTATTGAGAATTTGCATACGCTACAGGTTATTAACAAATCTGAGGTTTGTTTTGCTGAAGTCTCGCGATCTGAATATGCTTACGTCATTTCTGATTTGGATTACAAGAAAAATTTGGCAATAGCCCAAGATTATGCTGCTGAGATAGGGTTAAATTTGTTGGGTCGGTTTGGAGAGTTCAAGTATATGAATATGGATGAGTGTATCCAAAGCGCAATGAAATGTGCTGATCAAATATTGAGTTATTAACTTTAGTGAATTAATGCTGTCTAGGTGGTAGATTCAATGTGTGCGTTCGGTCATGAAGAAGATGGAAAACTTGATTTCGCGAAGAAAGATGGGCCTCGGCTAATGCTGCTTCGTGATTATCTTCTTTCAAGAAAAACTCTCTGGTACCGAACTACTGTAGCTTTCTCAATAGTTTCCATTCTGATTTTGTTTAACATGCCGATAAATTGGTACCCCATAGGCGACTTTTTCTCTGCGATAGGCTTGATATTCTTGGTATTTGTGCCCGGCTACGCTTTGATTAGGTTGCTTTTTTACAAAAGAATTAAAGGCCAAAGCGATGAGAACATAAAACCAATCGAAAGATTTGTGTTGAGTATTGCGTTGAGTATAGCTTTAACGGCTTTTATCGGCTTATTCTTTAATTATACGCCTTTGGGCATAGAGCTAAAAACCATTTCTCTTAGTTTGTTTGTACTTACAATTATTTTGGCGTCCGTGGCTATGAGACTTGAATTTAAAGAACTCCAGTCCTAAAAATTCAACTTTATGTCTATATGTTGTAATGTTCAGGGTGTCTTGTTTTTTTTGGTAGACTTTTTGGTTTAGACATGAATTAAAATGGAAACTCATTCAAAAAGAGCTTGATGGATTAAGTATGTTGATTTGAGGTTTTGAAATTAAAATTTGAAATCTAAAAGGAATATATTGTTGTAATAATTTATTGGAAGAGGATGTATTAATGTATCATAAAGAAAGTGGACTCAAGCGCGCTTTTTCGGATCTGTTAAGTTTAACACGATTCAGAAACTGGATCCCCATCCTGCAAGAGAACTTAGTGGCGGCTTTAATGCTTATACTTGTGTTGCCCTTTGCAAAGTTGAACATAACTTATGTTCTATATTATACGGTAGCTGTATCTCTTTTCTTAACTTATAGCTTTGTAGTTAATGATGTCGGCGACAAAGAGGCAGACATCAAAGAAGGAAAGTACAAACCTATTCATTCATTTTCAAATGCAAAAACTATCCTAACCCTTATTCTCCTATCATTTTTCACCCTTGCCATACTTATCTTTTCTGGTAACTTGCTAGCAACAGTCGGTTTCATAATAGGCATTGCACTAGCCAACCTCTACTCACTAAAACCAACCCGTTTTAAAGAGCGAGGGATTCTGGCAATAATTGTGGCGAACCTTGGCATGCGGTCAATTCCATTTATATTTTTCTGGCTCTCTCTTTCCCCTTCGCTCTTTTTCGTCTTGTTCTTTACAGGTTGGTTATTCATGATTGGGTTTCAAGATGAACTGGGTCATCAACTTGCAGATTTCAAAAATGATGAAAAATCTGGAACTCGCACCTGGGTTAGACACGTTGGAGGCGACTTCGGACAAAAGCTTCTATCAGTATTTGTTGTAGGATCGTTCGTTTACTTACTGCTTCTATTCTTTGTTCTAGACTTCTCTACTGCTTTAGCAATTGCTCTTTCGCTGATTATGCTTCGCTTCGTTGGTGACTATGGTAAGGGTGTCCAGTTCAAGAAGTTGCTAGGTAAACCCGCGTAGGCCCATTTTCAAGAGATTTTCTGATTCTATCATTTCATGAGAAAGTAGCAAGTGATATAAAATACTATTATAATAAAATTGGAATTGGGCTCTATGTCAAATTCAAATGTTTACTCAAAAGGAAAATTGGTCTTTCCTACAGACGAAGGCGACCACGATACACTATCTGATTGGTGGTATCTAACCTCTCATTTCAAGACCAAAACAGGTCGTAAATTTAGTTATACCCTTGCATACCTTGGGTTAAACCCAGCTTATTATAATCGCCAGACATCCATAACCGATGAAACTAACCAAACCTATTTCAATCAGCTAAAAGGAGGGCCTTGTGAATCAAAAAAAGGACTACTCAATATTGCTTATTCAAACTCCGATGGAGACCACGATTATTGGCGAGAGCAGGCGGACAAACCCTTCAATTACAAATTATACTCCGAAATTGATGACCAATATGTTTTTGATGTCAACCTTTCAGCTACCAAGTCGCCGTTAGTCCATGGTGATGGACTAATTAAGATGGGCATAGGCGGCAGTTCCTATTATTATTCCCAAACCAATCTAACATTAAATGGAACCTTCATTCACAATGGTGTTGTTGAGTCTGTCGATGGAATTGCTTGGATTGATCGCCAATGGGGAGATTGGACAAGAAATTACGCGGGTTGGGAATGGTTTGCTCTGCAACTTGACGATAACACCGAAATTATGCTTTATTTGTTCTATGATTTCAAAACTGAACGCAGGATCAATTACGCGTTAAGTATAATGTTTGCCGATGGGACTTCTACTAGCCTTTTCAGTGAAAAAGATTTCTTGTTGCAACCCCTTGGTTTTTTGGAGTGGAAACCAGATCGAAGCGTTAAGCAATTGTTCTTGGGGGGTCTTTTCTTTAAACGCTACTTTTCATCCGGTTGGAACCTTACAATTCCCAAATATGACATCGCGCTTACCATTATGCCGACTATGAGAGAACAAAGAGTGGAAGGTCTCTGGGAAGGTTCGTGCTATGTAAAAGGAACTCACAACAACACTAATGTCAATACAATGGGGACCGTTGAACTTACCTATTTTTGTGGAGAACCCTATGCGCTACGATTGGTAAGAGATAAGATTTTAAATCTTTATCAGAGAAAGCTGAAAAGAGATATTTGGGTTAGTAGTAAATGAAACCTTGCACCCAATTTTTCCTTCAGCTTAGTTTTCTTCAATTGTGGTTAACAATCCTGGCTTCATTTTGCTTTAATATTGCATACAAGCTTGTTTTGAAGCTGGTTGAAAGATGTAGAAACGATCACACGCGGATTTGAGGTATTTTTGGCTAAATTCATAGAGTTGAGTCGTAGGCCTAAAATCGATCTTCAAGATAGAGTTTTGATAACAGATCCTCACGTTTTTTATACTCAAGCAGTCGTTGGGAGTCTTGAAAGAAAAAATGTTGCAACTACCTTAGCTACTCAAAATTTGTTGTCGCCATCATTGTTTTCGCGTTGGCGTCCAGGGAGAGTTTACTGCTCCGCTCCAGTCGATAATTTGGAAGTTTTCATTGCCAACTTATTTCGAATTGTTAGAGGTGGAAAATACCTCACTGTATTTCCAATGAGTGAGACATCTCTTTTACCTATTTCAGAGAACCGAAATCAACTCGCTTCTCATCTGAAGCTTGTGCTTCCAAGCCATGAATCTGTTGAAATAGCCTGTGACAAATCGAGGACTCTCGAGCTCGCAGAAAATTTAGGAATACCGACTCCGGTGACATTTCGCGCTTCTAACTTAACCGAAGTTCAGGCTATTTCATCAAAGATTCAGTATCCTGCCGTTATCAAACCTAGATATTCTTTTGTTTGGGGAAAAAACGGAAAGGCTAACTTTTCCCGACCTTCTTATGTTAACTCTCCCTCAGAGTTGGTCTCAGTTTACACAAAAGTCAATGAAATCTTTCCTGCACCTTTGATTCAAGAATATGTTTCGGGATACAATATCAGTGTGCCTCTACTTTTTGACCGAGGAAAACCTATTGCAGCTTGTTCCATAAAGGAGCATAGAACCATGCCTTTAACAGGCGGCATAAGTGTCCTTCGAGAAAGTGTGCCCCTTAATCCTATGCTTCTAAAATATGCTTCCAGCTTACTTAAGGGGCTCCTTTGGCATGGAGTGGCTGATGTAGAGTTTAGGGTTAACTCGAAAGATTTAACCCCTAAACTCATGGAGATTAATGCTCGATTCTGGGGATCGATGAAGGTTGCCATAGAAAGTGGAGTAGATTTTCCATACTTGATGTTTCTCTTGGCCAAAGGTGAGCGTTTGGATCCAATTTTTACCTATAAAATTGGTGTGAAGTGTCGTTGGTTGATCGGTGACACGCAAAATTTATTCTCAACATTTATAGACGGACAATCATTCCCAAAAAATTAATCATCTAAACGATTGTTTGCTATTTTTCGTTTTCTTAAGTTCTATGAAAAAAACATTCATTATGACAACTTTGCAATATCTGATCCATTACCGTTCTTTGCTGAAACAGCTCTCTCTTTAAGCAGAAATGCAAAGAAAAAGATTCGAATTGCAAAACTGCTGAGAAGGTGTTGCTGAGATCTCAAAAGCGATGTGCCATTATAATTCTCCACTCATGGTTGTTTGTGTTTTGGCGTTAAATAGCTGCCCATTATTAGACACCTAATTATTAATTCGGAACAAAGAAAAAGAAGTTTTCAGGGGTAACCGACGTTGTTCTTTATTGTGGAGGATGCTGAGTTGTTGATTATGGTTCCTGTATGTGTGACGTTTGGGTATGATACTGTGTTTCCTATGATTGTGGTGTTTGTTACGGATCCGCTTGATTGAACTACGATTTCGTAGTCGCCACTATCCACGATGCGATTATACAATATTTGGTTTGATGCGGCTGAATCAAGAAGGTTAACGCCGTTGTGAGTGTTATGTGTGATTGTAGCATTTGATAACGTGTTGGCTGAACTTGATCCTCTGAAATCTACTCCTTCAGCATTAAAACTTATGTTGCCTCCAATCACAGTATTTTGGTTTGCTGAGTCGAACGCTAATCCTACAAGTTTGCCGCCTGTTATTGTGTTTCCATTAAAAACGTTGCCAGTTGCGTAGGTGACGTAGAGGTTAGCTAAGCCTGCTTGTCCATCGTTTCCTTCAAGATTGCCTTCTGATAAAACATTGTTGTTGAATGTGTTGTTATGGGCGTTGTCTGCAAGAGTAGAAACTGCGCCAACCCGTAAATTGGCGTGTCCGGCTTTTAGTAAGGTGTTGTTAGTGATTAGGCTGTTGCTTGTGCGTGAAATCCAAAGGTTGTTGTCCCATGAACCAGAAATGTAGTTGCCCGTAACTGTCATAGCCGAGTCTTCATCTGAATCAATGCCTGACCCAACTTGGATAGTGTTAGGGAGTCCATTGTTTAGCAGTTTGTTATTCCTTAGAGTTATGCTTTGACTCATGTAAGTTACAATGCCGGTGTGGGCAAAGTCTTCTACAGTGACATTTTCTACTTGGCTGTTGGTACATTGATTAAGATAAATGCCATGTTGATTGTTTATGTCGGCAGTATTGTATTGTGTGTTTTTGCTTCCTTGCAGCGTCACGTTAAAAATCTTAAGTCCACTACACTGAAATGCGTAAAGGCCCACTATTTCAACGTCGGATGGGACGACTAAAATGGTTGTTCCTGAACTTTGAAGTTGAGTGTTTGTTAAACCCGATAGATAGAGAGTTTTTGTTAGAGTGTAAGTTCCCGACGGCAAGGTTATGTTGGTGTTAGATTTTAGGGCTTGATTAATTTGGTCAGCAACGCTTGAAGGGGTTGGAGTCGAGGTTGGTGTGGAGGTTGGTTTAGGAGTTGCGGTTGGAGTCGGCGTTGAGGTGGGATGTGATGTTGGGTAAGGATTCCAACGTGAAGTGTTAATTCTTGCTTCTGATGATAATGCAAAAAAAGATGAGGCTAAAAACAAAGAAACTATTACTATGACAATTAAATGTGTGCGGTTCATTTAGACACAATTCCCAGATTTCCAGGTTGGGTTGGGCTTGAAGTTTGAGCTTTGAACTCCAAATTGGGGGGTCTGGGGTTTAGGGAGTCTTCTAATTTTAAGTTGTGAGCTTTCATTATTCCTCTCTCTTCTCTATTCCTACTGATTTTGACTTTAATTACATGGGTAATTTTTAAGCTTTTTTGTTAAATGGATGTTTGGTTTTTGTTAACTTTGATAGCTGTTTGTATGGACCACAGAGCCTAACTTTTATGCATCTTTGCTAATTTGTTAAGCTGAGTTTGCAAACACTTTGGTGTTAATTTATACAACATTAGCCTACACAATATAATGAGAAAGTGAAGCCACAGAAAAACAATGAGAAAAACACATCATCCAAGTCCATTACTAAATTGTCTCTAAGTCCTTCCAAAGTTTTGTCCACGGTTAATGTATTTTAGAATATAGGTTAAATGTTTTTGCAATCAGTCGGTTATGAGATTTGAGTAACCAGTATATTTCTTCTGGTTGGCATCCGCGTCTCACTTTGGCTTCTTCCGAAGCAAACCTGTAATGGATCGTCTTTATTTTCTCTTTAGCTGCCCAGCTTATGGGTCCGTAGTAACATACATTAAAGTAAGTTTGAGCTGCTTCCTTCAGATCGTCGTATTAGAATCCACAGATAAAGCAATCAACTGTGTCGTTTTGTCGTAGGCATAAGCAGAATCCGACTATTTTTCCAATTCGTTTGGCGACGAAGACCTTTGTCTTGTCTTTTGCGTATTCATTTAGGTTGGAAAAGAATGCAGCTGTGTAGACATGATTTACGTCTTTGTTGTATTTGGAAAAGAGGTTTGAATATAACTCGGAGAATATCTTTGCGAATTCCTTGAATTCAGGTATTTCTTCGATGATTACTTTGTTTTTCTTGAAATTCTCAATCTCTCTTTTAATGTTGCGTCTGGTATTCGCATTAAAACTTTTCAAGTAATCCTCAAAACAGGACCATTTAATATCAAGATATAGAGCTTTTTTTGAATGCAGTTTGACGTAGTCATAATATTGAAGTTTATCTACTAAGGGTTTTTCGAACTCTGAAACGAATGGGAAAAGACTAAATTTGATGCCTTCTTTTTGGCATATTTCGTCGATTTTCTGAAGCATCGTATCCACAATGGTCTTTTGTGGTACCCCTTGTTTGATTAGTATTTGACTATGGAAGGAAAACGGTGAACTGCATATTAGTATGCGATTTTGGAGTAAACGCAGGCCACTGCAGAGACTGAAAATTTTTTTGTTTGCTCTGAAGACTAAGTGATTGTCGAGTGAATCAAAAAAACAGGGTGTGAAACCCACTACTTTTTCTTTCATATATGCTACTATGTAAAAAAGATCAATTTTGCAAGATTTGAGTATCTCGAATGTTTTAAAGTATCCGTAAGTGAAAAAACCATCTTGCGAAATAGAGTCAATGGCATCTTTGCCAATATCATCAACTGTTGTGATTACTTTGACAGTTATCTTGTTTTTGAAGGAAGGGGAATCATCTAGGTTATCAATTGTTTCTTTGAATTGCTTGTGTTCTAGTATTTGTGGTTCCCCAACACTACACAGCTAACTTGTTTCTTAATATAGCCTTTGTGAAATCTGAATTCAGATTAGAATCTTATACCCACAAAACCAGATTTGCACTGTCATCATTCTCCTGGTTAAGGTTATAGGTGTTCACCTAAGTTTGGGTATGTAGGTGTTTTGCGTTCTTTTAGTGGTTGTAGCTTAGCATTTCTGATGACTTTTCAGTTCCGCACTCAAATCTGCAATGTCCGTAGAAGTTGTTGTTGTTGCAATTGCCTTCGGCAGACGGGTTGCAACAACTACTATTGACACAAAAATAGATTAAGAGAAGATGCAGCTGCTGCTGCAACAATTGAGTTTTGCAAATCGACTGTTGCATCTACCAACTCATCAAAAACAACTCAAAAGCACTCCCTCTGCCGCAGCATGTCAACAAGTTATTAGAAAGTAGTTGTGCCGTCATCATTCTCCATTATTCTGGGGTTGGCGTATACCTAAAGTTAACTTCGCATTACAGATTACGACTTTTGAATTGAGAAGAGCGAGTATCTTTTTTCTATTGTTTGGTCTATGAATTATTGTGATTCATATGTCGTGTCGGAACTGAGATGTTTGATATCATTGTAATTTGTTTAATATTGATAATTATCGTATTCTTGCAAAAGGCTTAAAAGAATTATCAATTGAAAATAGCAGTCGTTAGGGGAGACGAAAGGGCAAGGAATGTATCTACTTTAGAGTTTACTGTCCATGTCCATTTCCGTCAGGAAGGGATTTGATAGTGCTGGCTCTGAATTAGTTTTGAAGGCATAAAACCTGAAAACAGTGGAGAAACAACTGATTGCCCGCTGTAAACTGTCCCATATATCTTTACTTGCCGTGCTGATTCTTAGCATATTGCTTTTAAGCATCTATCTGCGACTGCCCAAACAAAATGGCTGAGAACTACCCATCCAACATCGCTGTTGGCCAGAATTATACAATCTATGTTGAGACAACTAAATTGGGAGGGCCTGTTTAATTTTTCAATAATAGCTGCCACCTTCAGCGGTAATCAGTCTCTTGTCCAAACTCTAACTGTTAATAGCCGTGAGTTTGGCTTGAACAAGCCTTCAAGTTTGGGCATAAATGGTGCATTTGATTATCAGCTTTTCTTTGAATTATGGATTTATAACCCATCACAGGGCTCAACCAACTTTGACAATCGCTTTGTTTCCCTTGATCTTCATCTTTCAAAGAGTTCTTGAACACTTCTAAGAACCATTTCATTGTGCGTGTTGTTAGTTTGAGCTCAGTTGACTAAGTCTACTTAACCCGATCAGATATAACATTTTGATTTTGAGGATTCTTTTATGCCACTAAAAATCGCTCACATACTTTCCTATCCATATCATGGTGGTACACAAGAGTACGCGACCGGCTTAGCTGAAGCTCAAATGCGTTTAGGGCACTCAGTAACTATTTTTACTTCTGGAATACGAATGGAAGATTGCGCCGGTAAGCTCATAAATAAGAAGCCATTGCTAACAATTCTTAGAAACCCAGTTTCATTCAGCTTACCACTTAAGATTTTGAGCTCTTCAAAAGAATCCTTTGATGTTTTCCATATACACTTGCCTTTTCCAATAACCGGTGATCTATTTGTTCTTTTAAATTCCCGCCTAAGACGACGGCATTCAGGCATAATGGTTGCCACTTATCATTTTGATATTGCCCTTGAATCGTTGAGCGGTCGATTGATGGCACCTATCTACAATTGGGGCGTTATGGATATGATTCTAAATAATGTTGATAGAATTTTAGTATCCTCCAAAGCCTTTTGTGAAGGTTCACAATTGTTGCTTAAGCATCAAGATAAGATAACAATAGCTTCCATGGGGATCGATACTAAACAATTCATTCCCTCTTTTGATTGTCCTCATGAGATTGTTTTTGTCGGAAGGATAATCCCAGAGAAAGGTATCCATTATTTAATAAAAGCGCTGAAATACTTGGATGAGCGAACTAATTTAGTAATTATTGGGAAAGTAGTCGATAGCCATTATTATGATTCTTTGGTGAGTCTTTACCAAAAGTTGGGTCTTAAAGATAGGGTGTTTTTCACAGGTGCCATTTCTAAGGATGCGCTTCATGATTACTATCGAAGTGCTCAGGTCATCGTTCTGCCATCAATTACTCGCCTTGAATCCTTCGGGTTAATACTGCTTGAGGCTATGGCGACCGGTAAGCCGATTATTGCTACCAACATAATCCCCGGCGCCGTAGAGTTAATTAAGAAAAGTAAATGTGGTATTATTGTCCCGATCAGGGACCCATTGGCATTAGCTGAAGCTATTCAAACGCTTCGAAAAAGTCCATATGATCTTGGTTCAAAGGCAAGGGCTTATGTTCAGCTTTTCCACGATTGGAGGACTGTGGCCAAAAGTATTGACACAATCTATAGTGACACACTTTCAAATAAGAAAGCTGGTTTATGACCATGAAGATTGCACAAGTTGCTTCCCGTTATTTGCCCGACATGGGCGGAATGGAAACACACATTAGCGAAATCTCCGAGCACTTGAGCGCACTCAACCATGAGGTAACAGTTTTAACCATGGATTCTTCCAGCCACTTGCCTGAAGAGGAAGTAATTAACGGTGTCTTGATAAAAAGATTTAAAGCGGTAGATTTGGCTGGTTTCCGCTTTTCAAAAAGACTTACAAAGTATCTTTCAGAAAACTCTGGAAATTTTGATGTCGTCCATGCGCATGGGCTTATTCCAGCTTTATACGCTTGCAAATCAAATAAAGCCAAGAATTTATTTCTGACCCTTCATTATCACGGATCAGGCATCTCCAAGTTTAATTCTACTCTCTATTTGCCCTACAAAATTCTTGGGCGAAGAGCTTTCAAAAAGGCAAACAAGGTAATTAGCGTTTCAAAGTACGAGCAGAAGTTGGTTCTTCAAGATTTCAAGCTTGACTCTTCAAAAAGTGTAGTTATACCTAACGGTGTCAATTTATGCAATCAGCATCCGACTAAGCCCAGGGACGACTTGAAAAGGATTCTCTGTGTGTGTAGACTTGAGCAGTATAAGGGCATTCAGCACATCATCGAGATCCTGCCTGAACTAAAAGAAAACGTTGTTTTAGTAGTTGTTGGCAAGGGTCCATATAAAGACGTTCTAGTTAAACTGGCTTCAAAAAAGGGTGTAGTGGGTCGCGTTAGCTTTTTTGAGAATCTGTCCCAAAGCGAATTGTACAACCAATATGCTCAAGCCAGTCTTTTCGCGCTCCTTTCAACGCGTGAAGCTTACGGAATATGCGTCGCTGAAGCCCTAAGTTTTAGAGTTCCCTGTTTGTTATCTAACGAATCAGCTCTATCTGACTGGGTTGACAACAAGGTCTGCTTTGGCGTTGATTTTCCAGTTGATTACGAGAAGCTGTCTCTTCAAATTAATGATGTTTTAAACGGTAATTTCAATCCTTCTGCTTTTAGTGATCACTTTGTTCTTACTTGGGCTGATGTTGCCGCTAAATTAGACGTTTTATACAATGATTCCAAAGATATCATAGGTTCCAGAAAGGCTCTGTCAGCCTGCTAAACCGTCGGCGGTAGCTTTTTTTGATCCTGTGAAGTAGAACTTGAAATTGTTCGTTGAGGACTAACACGAATGAAAAAGTCTTGCATCCCTCTTGTTTCAGTGGTTATACCGACGTTTAATTCAGGCAAGACTCTTAAAGCATGTATAGAATCGGTCTGGCAGCAGTCATTCAAAGATATTGAGATAATTGTGGTTGATAGCTACTCAAGAGATAACACAATAGCTATTGCGATGGCCTATAATTGTCGTATAATTCAAACTCACTGGAAATTACTGGGGGCTCGGTATCTTGGTGCCGAAAACTGTAATGGTAAATATGTATTGGCGCTTGATTCTGATCAAGTGTTGAAGCGTAAGGATCTTATAAAAGAGGTACTGTCGCTTTTTAGTAGCTATGATATGTTGATATTGGCAGAATCAAGCTATATGCCTACAACTTGGCTGGAGCATCTTGCTGATGCTGACCGAAAGCTTATGAATAGCCTTATAGACGTTCAACTTGATCCTTCGAATGGGAATCTTCTGCCCAGATTTTTCAAAAAGGAATTATATTTGAATGCTTTTAAAAAAATGGATAAAAATGTAATTCGTGACGTAGTTATTTTTGAGGACGCTGTGACCTACTATGAACTGTATAAACTAAGTACACATGTGGGTTTTGTGCCGGAGGCTCTTTCACACATGGATGTAAAAGGCTTTGGCGAGTTTTTCAGGCACAACTACCGATATGGAGTCTCAGCCAGATTGTTTAAGACGCAATGTACATATGCGAAGTTTGTAACAAAGAGGCAGGGTTTCAGGAAGGGGTCTCTTTCTTCGGGAAAGCCTAAACTTGTTTTCCAAAGCTACCTGCTTCTCATTTTAAAAGGAATAGCCTATGAAGCAGGCTACCTATTGAATTAAACCAATAACTTAGCAAGAATTTGCTTTCATGTTTGGAGCTGATAATCTTTGAACGTTCTTTTCCTTAGCGAGCAGTACTATCCATTTGGAAGCGGGGCTGAAGTTGCAACTTCTTTGTATGCCGAACTCTTAGGACAGAAGGGTTTTGATGTTGCGGTTGTCACAAACAGTTTTTCAGAAACTCGTAAGGTGGTTAAAGAAAAAAATGTTACCGTACATTATCTGCCACTATTTGGACCTAACCAATCTCCCAAGTACTCGATGCTAAAAAGGTCAGATGTTTTATTTTCTAAGCTTCTTACTGAACTTATAGATTGGGCGGATGTAGTGTATGTTCCCAGATTTTGGTTTTTGGCAATACCCTTCGCCAAGATGCACAAAAAACCCGTTATAGTTCATTTACATGACTATATCCCGATTTGTCCCCTGTCAAACGTATACCGCAAAACAGAAACAAAACCTTGTGATAAGCTGTCTTGCCTCAACTGCATTTACGCTTTTGAGCAAGAAGGCAGCTTAAGGCGAACTCTTGTTTCAACTATCTCAAATTTAACCCTCGGAAATATCTTTCCAAAATTGATAGAATTAAGCGACGCCGTTGTTTGTGTTTCTAAGGCTCAAAAAGACATCATAACTCAAAATGCCCCGCGTCTCCTACCTAAAACATCCGTTATCTTTAATCCCTATGTTGAACCAGAAGACAGTACTATTGAAGGGAAAGATTTTGGCTATTTTGGTGGATCGGATAAGTTCAAAGGCTTCCGAACGTTGCTAAAAGCTGTTGCATCAGTAAACACTAACGCAGAAGCCACCATCAATATTCAAACAACAAAAATTCCAAAAAATGTAAGGGAACATGCTTATCTAGAAAAAGCAGGCTTTATTCTCAATGGAAAACTAGATAAACAAACATATAACGTTCTATACAAAAAAATAAGTACTGTCCTTGTTCCCTCGCTTTGGCCTGAACCGTGGCCATATGCTATCGTTGAAGCCCTGCTCAGCGGAAGATACATCATTGCCTCAAGTATCGGAGGAATTCCCGAGCAAGTTTCTGGATGCAAAGGAGTTAAATTGCTTGAAGCAGGTAATACTGAAGAACTAAAACAAGCCCTTGAGCTTCAAACATGCATTGATAACGAAACAATACTCGAATTGGGCTTTAAGAATACGGCTGTATTCCGACAACGCTTTTCAAATGCAGATTCGCTGAATCACTTTATTGACCTTATTGAAACGATTGAAGGCTCAAATTAGTTTTCTCCTGTAAACTGTCCAAAGGAGCTTTTGTAAGAAAATTTTGGGCAATCTTATAAAACAAATAAAAAAACCAAGAAGAAATCTGAGATGACTAAAATAAAAGTAGGAATTGTGGGCTGTGGACCGGTAGCGGATGGACATTTGAGCGGATGGAGAAAAGTTCAGGGTTCGCAAATCGTTGCTGTTGCTGATGTAAATGAATCTGTTGCTAAACGCACTGCTGAGACCTGGAAGATTCCCTCATTCTATCCTTCACTGACACAACTTCTCAGCCATGAAAAAGTAGATGTAATAGATATCTGCACCCCTCCGCAAGTTCACGCTACCCTAGCAGTGGAAGCAATGAAGGCTGATGCAGATGTTCTTATCGAAAAACCAATGACTATTACAACTAAAGACGCAGATGCTATTTTGCAATGCAAGAAGGCCACAGGTAAGACTGTTGGAGTTATCCATAATTGGCTGTTTGATCGTTCTGTTTTAGATGCAAAGGCGCTTGTTGAAAAAGGCGCTTTAGGTGAAATAATGAGCATTGAAGTTGAAGCTCTTGCGCCTCCATCCGATTCTATGGCAGCAAACGAACGCCATTGGTCCCATACTTTGACTGGTGGTAGATTCAGCGAGATGCTAGTTCATCCAATTTATTTAGTCAGACATTTCATTGGCAGAGACATTATTCCCGTTGATATTCAAGTTACTAAATTGGGACCCTATCCTTGGATGAGGTCAGATGAGCTCTGTGCTTTCTTTAAATCTGGACAGAAATTAGGTCGAGTTTATGCCTCCTTCAATTCTTCGCGCGACGCAATATTCATAAGTCTATATGGCAGGCGCGCAATCCTTAAACTAGACGTAATTAACTCTACAGTGACTTTCTTGCCTAGGCGAGTTACAAGCAGGTTCAATAAAGGTTATGATTCAATAAGGCAAGCTTCACAACTAACCAAATCTGCAACTAAGAACCTTGGAGCTACAGCGTCAGGAAAATGGTTGAGCGGGCATCAAAAATACATAAGTCTTTTTGCTGACTGCTACTTAAACCATACCGACCCTCCAGTTACTGTAGAGGATGCATCAGAAGTAATAAGAATCCTTGAGCAAATGTGCAAAAGTATTCAGGAAATCCAAGAAAAAACGATGTATATTTGAATGGGTTTATGTTAAGCCAGCTGTTTGAATGGGTGCAGTTGCTTCCTATATTGTTTTACAGAGATTGATATGGCTTTAGCAATAATACACAATGACGGAAGTTCAGGAACGAAAGCAGATATGCAAAAAATCTCGTGGATTCTCAGGCTTGTCCACGAAGCGCTGTTTCTTTACTGGAATCTCATTATCATAAATGAGGTCATACAATGGATACCTTCCCACAATGTTAGGTTATTTTTTTATAGACGGATGGGTATGAAAATAGGTAAAAGCTCCCGTATTTTTAGAAAGTGTGAACTCCGGCAGTTGGATAAAATCATTATTGGGGAACACTGTATTATTGGCTCGAACTGTAGGCTTGATGGCAGAGGGGCACTTACAATCGGGAACAACGTGGACATATCAAGTTACACAATTCTAGAGTGTGGTTCACATGATTTCGTAACCTTCAAACCGCATTTTGAGCCTATTATAATCAAGGATGATGTTTGGATATGTACTCGCGCAATGATTCTACAAGGTGTAACAGTTGGTGAAGGCGCGATAGTTGCGGCGGGAAGTGTAGTTACAAAAGATGTGCCCCCATTTGCAATTGTTGGGGGGGTGCCTGCAAAAGTTATTGGCAAGCGTTCAAATGAGATTGACTATTTGTTGCAGACTGGTGCTCTGTTTCGTTAGCTGCATGATTTTGGTGTGGGAATGCATGTTCGTCTCTCCGATAAAATATGTTTATTCGCAGAATAGCTACTCTTTTCTGTTCGAGGAATAGAACGAATTGTTTACACCCCTAAAGATGTTAGATTAGTCAAAAAATGGAATCCTGGATAAAAAGAGTAGAAGGTTGCACATTGTGTAAAAATTACTCGGTGGGTCTTAGCGAATACTTGAGGCTTGAAATAAGGCAACATGAATGAACCTTTAGCTGTGGGGATCTTTAAATGATAAAAAACAGGGTATCTATCATTCTTGTAACTTTTAATAGTGCGAGGACTCTTGAGCCTCTTCTGAAAAGCATTTTATGCCTTGACTGTAAAGACTTAGAACTGCTAATCGTAGACAATAAATCAAATGATGTTTCTCTTCGGATAATAGACGAAATTTTGCCTGAACTCAATAAGAAGTTGACCCTAAGATTGTTTAGATTGGATGAAAATATTGGCTTTTGTTCAGCTGCGAATTTGGCGATCCAAGAATCCTCAGGAGAATTTCTTTGTATTATTGACCACGATATTGAAATGACGCCTTCAGTCATAGAAGAATTAGTGTATAATCTCGAATTAAATCCAACTGTTGGTTCTGTTCAGCCGAAGGTCATTAATGCTAACGACAAGCGGTTTATTGACAGCTATGACATAAATGAAAGCGGCGCAATACGCGGTATGGACGCAACTCTTTACAGGAATAGCCGCAAAATTCTTTACTGCATAGGCGCATGTTTAGTTACGAGAATTAAAACTTTTCAGGAGGCTGGTGGTTTCTATAACGATTTTTTCGTTGAAAAGCATGATATGGACTTTGGTTGGCGATTGTGGTTACTTGGGTATTCGAATAAAACGGTTCCGAGCGCCGAAATTTATCATAATAGAGGCACGTTGCGCAAAGGGCAGCAAGTAAATCTGATGTTTGAGTATCATGGGTTCAAAAACGACTTAGTTATGGTTATCCAAAACTTTGAGACAAAAAATGTTCCAAAATACCTGCTGAGATTTGCGCCCATCCCATTTTTCAATATTCTACGCAATCCCGTTAGAGGATATATTCAGGCAAAGTCAGCTTTTTGGGTCGTTTGTCATCTTAAACTGATAATGAAAAGAAGATATTTCATACAATCTTCTAGGAGAGTTGCTGATGACGAGTTGGTGGGAATGCTTGAACATATTTTTCCCCCCTCGCTAACCGAGAACCTCAAATCTTTTGTTAATTAACAACGTGATACGTAATTCAACCTTTTATTTTGTGTGCCCTCGTATGGACATTCGGTTTTGTAATCAAGTCAGAGAGTTAACCATTTTAAGAAGGAAGTAATATGCAAAATCTTTTTGTATTGATTGACGAGTATTTGTTCAAGACTTTAGGTATAAAGAAAAATAAGTTCATGAACAGAAATTCAAAATATTCTAAGTACAAAATTGGCCAGTTTTCTTATGGAGACCCAATAATATTAAGGTGGGGAGAACCATCAACACTCAAAATAGGAAAATTTTGCGCAATTGCCGAAGATGTGGTTATTCTTCTTGGTGGCGAACATCATGTCGATTGGGTTACAACATATCCATTTAATGCTTGTTTTAAAGATTTTCAGCATTTTAGGGGGCACCCAGCAACGAAGGGTGATGTTGTCATAGGAAACGATGTTTGGATAGGAATGAAGGCGATGATAATGTCCGGTGTTAAAATCGGAGATGGCGCAGTTATCGGCGCCTCCAGTGTAGTTACAAAAGACGTACCTCCTTATGCAATAGCCGCAGGTAACCCTGCTAGATTAGTGAGAATGAGATTTGACGAGGCGACAATAGTTAAACTGTTCAGAATTAAATGGTGGGACTGGACGATTCAGCGTATAAAAGAAAATATGCCTCTCCTTCTTTCAGGCAACATTGAAGAATTTGTCAACAAAAATCTGCCTCCTGAGGTTCTACCATGATTACATTAACAGCCTCAACAAATCTGTTAAGGAAACTTTGCATGAGAGGTTCGGTTTATGACTTCTTTAAGAACGTTCTAAAGTCTGCAAGAGTGACCATCAGGACAACAAGGAATTTTTGGGCACCTGTGCTTGTTGTAGTCACGAATAGAGCAAGGCGAATAGCCTTCAGAAATCAATTGACAATGGATCTAGATTGGGAACAATATTGGCGAATGCGTGATGCGGTTGAAATTCTCTCTAAAACGCATTTCACAATTCAAAAAACAAACAATACCTATAAGATCAAAGGACATGGTAATGGAACCATTATTTTCAATCCCTCCCTAAGAGGGATTCCTGCGCATCTCATGGCTTCGTTCTCTTTAATTAATAATGGGTGGATTATTGAACAAACGGACAATTTATTTTTCCAATTTAAGAAAAACAACGCCAAATACTTTGTTCGTCAGCTTAGCACTGACATATTTGATGTCAAATCTGACAAAATACAGCTGATTGTACCCCATGATTCCCTGCGTGTGTATCTTTCCGAATGTGAAGGTGGTACATACGATTATGATTTCCGAAACAGAATTGTGCTAGATGTTGGTGCATTCTGCGGCGAAACTGCCGTTTTCTTTGCATCACAAGGAGCAAAAAAGCTCATAATATATGAACCCGTTTCAGCCCATCATCACTTTATAAAAAGGAACATCGAGCTCAATAACATTAATGCAGAAATTCACGAAGAAGGAATTGGACAAGAAGACAGATTGATTACCGTGAAATATGATGCTGCTAATTTGGGTTTTGGACAGCCAAGCAAAGGAAAAAATGAAATGAAAATTAGAACAAAAAATGTTAAGTCTGTAATAGATAAGAGCAAAGCAGACATAGCCAAATTTGACTGCGAAGGTGCTGAAATTAGCCTTTTACAATTGTCAAAAGAAACACTTAGAAAAATCAACTATTATATCGTTGAGGTGCATTCCGAAGAAATTAAGAGGAGCATAATTAACAAATTCAAAAAAGCAGGATTTGCACAATCACGCAGTTCCAAAGACCAATCAGAACAAGGTATCACCATATTATATTTTGAAAGGTTACCCCCTTAAAAATTTCAAGCACGCAGGCCAACTTCGTTTGACCTCATAAATGAGGAATAAAAGTTGATTCAAGCAAAAAGCGTAATATTTGTTGTAATACAGTTACTTTTGACAGTACTTGCCAGTTTTTTCTACGGTACAAAATTTTCGGTACTGTCCTAATTTAGGTGATTTATCTCCTGCGTTTAAGAAATTGCGTCGTGTCCCAGATTTTTGCGGAAAAACCTTTTCTATAATTGAGGGTTTTGCTTCTAATATTCAAAAAAGCTGCAGGAAAAGCGGAAAAAGTGTTAATGCATCTAAAGGGGGACAGTACCGATTCTTAATACGATAATACAAGATAGGTAAAAAGACCGCTTTTGAAGTTCTTCCCGATCTTGACTATTCTAAAACGGATGTTCAAAGATCGCTTAACTATAAACAAATACATGAAATACTTGCAAGAAACGGCTTCAAAATTGTTAAACTTGCAGGTTACTGTACCCAACTTACACCATACTCTACACCTTTGAATACAATAGGCAAACTTCTAAATCACGAGAATTGTGGAATCATAATTGCCAAAAAGATTAGTTAAGGCAAATGTGGGCACGCTTTGAAAATTGGCCCGTCATGAAATCTCCTTTCGTAATTTAAGTTACATAACTAACGGAATCTCTGGGAACAAAAAGTAGAATCAAATGATCAAGAAGCATGCGTTTGGTGAGCAAATGTACAGTAACAAAAAACCGTATCTAAGCACGTTACTGGTTTTTCTGCTCATAGCTATAATAACAGTCTGCGCTGCAAGTTATTTCGGGTCAAGTCTTGAAGCTCGCATTGCCTTAATTTCCTCTTTTTTTATTTCTGTGTTCTTGTTGGTAATCGTTTACAAAACGCGTTACTTTGGCATGAAAACTGTTTACTCAATCCTTTTGGCAATTTCCTTGATTTTTGCATTATACAACGCCAATTTCCTGCTACCCCAATACATAGAAACCCAAGTGCACTCCGCGACTTCTGTGCTTGCTCAACAATACAGTCAAGCTGGACACTTGGAAATTTCATCGCCGCATTCCTATTTCTTCCTTCCACCAACGTTAAATGTTTTTCTAAGCACAGAATGCGGTTTAACTCCCTCTTTAATTGTCTACTTAAATTTTGCCCTTTCCGTATCCCTCATAACGCTTGCTAGCATCCTAATTTTCCATTTGGTAAAGAAAAAAGTAGAAGCTTACTCCAAAAACAGCACCCTTTATAATATTTTGCCACCACTTATTGCAGTATTATCAATATCTTTTGCCAATTCAGCACGCGGTGGACCAACATTCGTTTTAGTCATGTTGCTTTTGTGGTTAATTTTCGATGGGCGATTTAAGAGCAGAGCTACTTCAATTATCATGATTGTTCTAGTGCTAGCAATTACATGGGGAACAACTGTTGGTGCTTTCTTTCTTATTCCATTTTTCTTTATTGCTGCCTTCCTTAGCACAAAAAGTAAACTCTTTTACAGCTTCATTCCATTGGGCTACATGATTTACGCTGCATTCGACTACGTTTTGTCGGTGAAAGGATACGCTATATCTGCATGGAACGGATTCATAACTTTCTTCAAAGATTTATTAGTCGGTCAATTTCCTATCCGAACATTGCCCTGGCAGCGAGTAGGCGCCAGCCCCACCACCGGCGACAGCTACGTCACATCAGCAGCGTATTTGTCTCTAATGTTTCTAACTCTGCTTGTTGCATTGTTGTTAACCTTTAGTCGAGAAAAAAATGCGAAACCAAGTTCATATTCAGAAAACTTTAAACTTGCCTCATTTAAAGCAGCGCTAATCTGCGTATGGCTCTTTCTGGCAATCGCCACAGCGACCTATCTCGGAACAGTTGCTGTGCCAGAAACAACCTCATCTGATATTCGAACTATCGCGATAGTATTCATAACCTTTGCCTTGCCATTTTTCTTCACTTCGGATAAACTGCTTAAAAAAATAAATAAAAAAGTTATCTTGACGCTGCTTTTAGTGCTCATAGTTTTAGCCTCTTTGGCCACAATCTATGGTGTCCCTGTAAAATCTGTTCATGACCCCATAACAACGGTTGAAGATTCACGACTGGAACCCTTCTCAAAATATTCTGCAGGCAACTTCCTTTATAGTTACGGAAATGAAACGAAGGTGGTTTTGGATTACAAGATTAGCATAGCAGTTAATCCTTTCTTAAAAAGCAATAACATGACTGTAAGTATGCTCAGTGGATTAACTTTTCCTGGAGGTAATATCGTAATGTTTGATGCCAACGGTCTAAAATATGGGTCATTGTATATATCTCCAGAACTTTATTCAGCAGCCAACAATTTGACTGAAACACAAGATGTAATCTACAGCAGCGGCAACATAACCGGAGTGTTCATAAATAACCCACCTGCTCGATAGCAAAAAAAGCTCGATTGCGCCCGCAAAACCTAACTTATAAAATGCAATTCACCCTCTGCTTTAGCTCGTACACGAACCGACTGAAACAGTTGCAAACAAACTTAAAACTAAAATACAAACAAGAAAAAAGCAGTAATGGTCTATCGTCTGCAATTCATTTCACCTTAACGCTTTCCGAGCTTAAGTTTTTTAATGATGGCGACTCCTACTGTCCAAACACGGCTATCTCGGGTTGGTTGCACCACACGATCGTACGCGGCGTGCACTATGCAGGGGGCGTTGGGGTTGATGTCAATAATATTACTGTGTAGCCGTTCATGGTTATTGAAGAAGGCAACGATAGTGTTCCGGTTTGGGGTTGAGCATTTAGGAATGAGTAGGTATTGTCTATTTTTTTGTAGTTGAAGTTTCCTGATGCGCCGCTAACGGTTATTGACACGGTACTGTTAGCAGTGTTAATCAGCAAGATGTTTAGGTTTCCCTTGTCTATCCATGCGAAGCTTGAAACGTTCCCAGAATTAGTTGAAGAAACAATTGAGTCGCCAACTTGCAAATTGTTCCCTATCATCTGATAAACGTAGTATGGATACCACGGTTGATGATTGTCACCATCGATTAACCCGAAACCGTAACTTGGAGGCGAAAGCGACTGATGGTAGCTTAAACTTGCATCCCAGTCAAAATAAATATGGGCTTCTACATTTTCAAGGATTTCAGTCTTCAACAAAAGCGCAGCGAAAACCGCGCCAACCATCTGTACTATTTTCGGGTCAGTATTTGGGCTCCATTGGCTGTCTAAATTACTTTCTGTATCAAAAAGAGGCAGAGTCACTGCTTTCGCATTATAATACGTTTCCTGCGCGAGAACGGGGTTGCTCCCGCTCCAAAAACCTGTGCCATAGCCTGTATTACCTGTGGTGATTGATTGAGCAGCCTGGAGCAATCCTGAATCGTTACTATATTCACCAATATAGTTAGTAGCGTAGTTGTGGAAATCTATACGGTCTAATGGTGTGCCAGTGTAATTAGTCACCCACCAATTTATTACGCTTCCAAACCACGAAAAATCGAAACTTGCACTTAGGGCGGGATTAACCTCTTTCATCGCTGTTACAGTAGTATTGTACACTGTAGCAAAATCTCCCATACGAATTAAATTTGAACCGCTAAATGGTATAATCGGCCATCCGCCATCTCCAAGATAATTTTGAATTTCATTGCTAATTTCGTAATATATAACTGGGTACCCCATCGTTTGCATGTGCGTGACCCATGCTGCCGCGTAGCTTGCGGCATCCGCTGGAAAAGGCAACCCATCCGATGCTGGGTCACCTTTCATTCCATTAGTAAATTGCGTAGTATTAGAAAGTGCGGCACCAGCCATATTTCCCATTAAAACAATTATCGGTTGTGCGCCAGAGGCATAGATTGCTTGAATAACGGGGTCAATAACTGTCCAATTAAATGTTCCAGTATGGGTAGTTTCATTCCAGCTCAAAACCAGCGGAGTGCCTATATCATCAAGATTATTGTCGCCAATCCTCACAAGTTTAATACCTGAGTTCTGCATCAAAGCTTGTCCTTGACTGTCACTATGGAAATATTCCAAGTCACCATACGTAAACTGAGCCCCTAATGCCAGATTATTTGTTCCTATTATGTTGGAAGGCGTTACTGTTATCCCGCTCATATTGGGTGCTATTATAGTCCCGTTTGTATGAATAATTTGAGCTGGACTGAGTTGTCCGCTTGTCGCTAATGTTAAGAGTAATCCTATAACTGTGAATGTGACTATTGTCCATGTCGCATTTTTTCGTGCTGTCATTGTGTCTTTTAATCATCAAAGAACGCTTATTAAGCATTGAGTATTACTAAACAACATTAGCTCCTGACCAACACCCCATACAACATCCAAAATCATCGTTGAACAATTAATATGAAACCTTTTCAACTATTCCAAATTTTCAATTAGTCGTATCAATTTAGCCATATGCTAATTGAGATTTGACATATACAGCATCATAAACGAATCCTTATGAATAGAAATCCATTTAGTCGCTGTGCACTAAGAACTTAACAGTGATTCTCCAAAATGTGGGCTAAAAATTTCTGTGCAGAATATGGAATAAGCTTATTTGTCACAGCAAAGAGTAGAACAGCCTCAATATAATGGTGGACTTTAAATGCCGCGACAAAAACTATCAAGTTTTACTAAAATCGCCATAATTGCTATTTTTTCATTAGGTCTTTTCCTATTAGTACTTTCGGCATTTTATGTTTCATCTTTCTTAGCCATATTTGGCACAGCCTTACTGTTTTGGGTCGTGATTCTCCTCTATATAACGCCGGTTAAGCATGTACCTTTGGCCTTGCTTAACGCTTCGGCTAATCTGAATGAAAGTAATATCGAACGAGCCTTAACAGAATTTAACCTTACAGAAAACGGCATTTACTTGCCACCGAAGAACCTTGGAAAAGAGGTATCAAGTTTAGTCTTCGTCCCTAGAACGCGTCAAATCGCTTTACCTAATCCAGAAGAAAACACAGAAAAACTTTCTTTAGAAAGCGGAAATGGAATTTTTATAACTCCGCCTGGATTGGCACTTTCACAATTCTTCGAAAAGGAAATCGGCGATTCATTTACAAAGATTGATCCTGTTGAATTAAGGAAAATCCTTCCAAAACTTCTCGTAGAGGTCCTCGAAATAGCTGAAGACATTGAGGTCAAAATGGAGGAAAATAGGATAATTGTTGAAGTAACGGGAAGTTTATTTAATAGTCTTTGTTCTGAAACCGATAGTCAACCAAGAACTCACGCACAAGTCGGTTGTTTGCTAAGCAGTGCATTAGCTTGTGTTTTGGCTAAGGCAACTGGAAAACCCATAACCATCCAAAAAGAAACGCAAACGCCAGAAACCAAAACCACCACCATCGAATATCGAATAGAAGAGGGATAAAAACGCAACTTCCACCTTTAACTTTTACAGACCTGAGTCTCATAGTAATTTTAGGAGCCATCACGCTTCTTATCACCTCTGAGATTGCATCACCCCATTACGGCTTAACAAATCTAACTATAAACAAAAAAAAATTACGCTACGTTGCTCTTTTCATAGGAATATTATTTTTATTAATTGTATCTATCAAAATAATCGGTCTGTTCACCAGCCCATAGGCTCAGAAAACTAAATAAAAGCAAGTGACAAGGCAAATGGTTAAAAAACAAAGCTACCGCGACAAAGCAAACGAGCAAACAAAACAAATCATACTCGAAAACATCAAAGAACAGAGGCCTGAAACCACTCCACAGCTAATCAAACTAGTACAAGAAAAAACCTCATTGACCCATGAAGAAATAAATCAACTGCTGATGGGCCTTGAAAGTGAAGACAGAATTCATTTCACCCAAAAAGAAACCCCGATCTCTCCAACACCAAAAGCGTACCTTTTCTCAAAACAGGCAAGATGGTACTGGGTTACAGTCGCGTTGGCTTTTATAACTGTCATAACAGTTTTCGCCATACCTGACACCGCTTACCCAATCGTTTACCTCCGCTCGGCACTGGGCGTAATATTCATTCTTTTCCTTCCAGGCTTCACATTTATAAAAATGCTTTATCCCACAAAAGTACCTATCGCAACTAACAGCCAAAACATAGATGCGGTTGAACGCTTAGCCCTAAGTCTTGGCTTAAGCTTATCAATCATTCCCATAGTTGGTTTAATCCTAAATTATTCACCCTGGGGCATACGCGTAGCACCCATAACCCTTAGCTTGCTCGCATTAACCGTAGTTTCTGCAACAGCTGCCGTCCTACGCGAATATCAAGCAAAAACTCAAGCTGTTAAAATCAGCGCCTAATTATTAACTATACAAAGATTAACAAAACCGTCTATTAATTTTCCAACTTTAATTATGAAGGCAAAGCCCAAAACACCGTAACCAGCGCCTATAACCGAAATTTTTGATTGTTTTTCCAAAGGTAAATCCTCAAATTAGATGTCAACTTAGATTTAGTTTTCAAATAAGTATATGTGGATTAATAGAAGAATGAATGTAAGAGGCTGATTGATGGTTCGTAAAGTTATTATTCCTGCTGCGGGTTTGGGAACTCGTTTATTTCCAGCTACTAAGGAGCAACCTGAGCAATTATATGATGCTGGGTTTCGCGAGTTTTGTTACGTTGTTGGGCGGGGTAAACGGGGAATAGAAGACCATTTCACTCCTGATGCAAACTGTATTACAACTCTTGAGGGAATAGGCAAAAATGGTCAAGCTTCTGATCTTGAGGCTTTTTAAGAGAAACTTGAAACTTCTTCGATTAACTGGGTTAATCAGACCTCGCCAAAAGGGTTGGGAAACGCAGTGTTAATGGCTCAACCTTTTGTTCAGAATCAAAGTTGTTTGGTGCATGCAGGAGACAGTTGTATAATTTCAAAAGACATGGATTACATACAGAAATTGATAGGCGCCTTTAAGCGTTTTAGGGCGGATGCTGCGTTTCTGGTGCTGGAGATTGAGAACCCCACCCAGTATGGTATTGTTGAGGGTGACTAGGTTGAACCGGGAATAATAAGGGTAACATCGGTTGTTGAGAAGCCTGAGAAGCCTAAGACGAATAGGGCGATAATTGCTATGTATGTTTTTCACCCCATTATTTTCAAGGCATTGGAAACAATGAAACCTGGAAAAAATGGTGAAATACAACTAACAGATGCTATTCAAAAGCTTGTTGACTGGGGCTTAAAAGTATATGCAGTTAAATTGGGTAGCGGTTATTCGCATCTTGACATTGGAAGTCCTGAGCGGTATTGGCAGGCTTTAGAATTGTCATATAATCAGCTATATTCGAGGTCAAACTTATGATAGATGACATAATCAACAATGATCTTGATGCGGTAAAGAGAATTGTTAAAGGAGACGTTTTTGAAGGTAAGAAAATCCTTGTCACTGGTGGGGCGGGGTTTATTGGCAGTTGGCTTTGCGATGTGCTCGTAAGTTTTGGCGTCAACGTAACCGCTATAGATGATCTGTCTACTGGAAGAATCAAAAACATCGACCATCTAAATAAAAGCAGATTGTTCGAGTTTGTAAAGTCCGATGTTTGCACCTTTGACAGCAACGAAAAGTTTGATTTTATTTTTCACATGGCCGGGCATGCATCCCCAGATGAATATCAAGCGCATCCAATTGAGACCTTAAAGACTAGCGCGTTAGGTAGCTTTCGCATGGCAGAGTTAGCTAGAAAAAATGATGCCACGTTGTTGTTTGCTTCGACTTCGGAGGTTTATGGGGACGCGGAAGATGTTCCCACTCCTGAGAGTTACTGGGGAAAAGTTAACCCAATTGGTATTCGGTCGTGTTATGATGAGGGGAAACGGTTTGCTGAAGCATTGTTTATGGCTTATTATAAGCAGTATGGGTTAGATGTTAAGTTCCCAAGGATTATTAATACGTACGGTCCACGTTTACGAGAAGACGGTTTGTATGGCAGAGCTCTGTCACGTTTTGTTTCACAGGCGTTGACTGGTGAACCGATTACGGTTTATGGGGATGGAAAGCAGACAAGGTCATTTTGTTACATAACCGATAATGTTACGGGCTTGTTTTTGCTTGCAGCCTGTGAGAAGGCTAAAGGGGAAGCTGTGAATGTTGGGAATACCCAAGAAACAACCATCCTGTAACTTGCAAACAAAATCAAAGAAATAACGCACAGCCAATCCACCATAGAGTTTCGCCCGTTGCCTAAAGATGACCCAAAAAGACGCTGCCCAGACACAACCAAACTCGAAAAACTTGTCCAATGGAAACCAAACGTCAACTTTGAAGAGGGACTTAAGAAGACAATATCGTGGTTTAAACAAAGCGTTTGACTTAGCCAAAAAAAACTTTAGAGAAAAAGTTGTGTCGTCAACATTCTTCAACTTGGAGTTGACGAGTACCTGAATTTGACTGCGTTTGTCTCATTTAGTAGTAACTAGAACATCTTTGTTTTTTTGCCTTCGGTAGAAGAAATGTGACGTTTGCAGACGCAATCAGAAAGCGCTCAAGAACCTGTTCAATGAAACTAGCCCAAAACAAACCCCATTCAAAGTGCAAAAAACACCTGTTTTTCCTCTAAGAGACAAATAGATTCTCGAAAATGAAGACTTAGATGTAAGCTGCACCAAATCCTCAATTAATTTAATCTTCTTCGAATTATTTTTTAGCAATTTGGGTTGTGAACAACTCTTATTTGCTAGGCTCAACTAATATTTATCGTCATCAGGTGACAATACAAGTTTGTTTAATAAACCAATAACTCTAAATCAAGCAGTGGCAATTTCCATGTTTGTTTTAGGTTTAGTTCTTGTTATAATTTCTATGTTTTACGTTTCTTCTATTATTGCTATTTTGGGGGTTGCTTTGTTTTTGGGAGGCGCCATTTTACTTTATGTAACTCCGACTAGGCAGGTGCCTATCGCAATGTTTAACGCTGAGGCGGAGGTGAGTGCGAGTAACATTGAGCGGATAATAACTGAGTCTGGGGTGTCTCTCCTAGGGATTTATTTGCCGCCTAGGAATCTTAAGATCGCGGATTCCAGCTTCGTTTTTATTCCTAAAAAACCAAAAATCACGCTTCCCTCCCCCGAAGATATAACGGATAGCTTGACTATCAATCGAAAAGGCGGCGTGCTCATTGTTCCAACCGGATCAGCTCTCTCCCGCTATTTTGAAAGGGAACTAGGTTTCTCATTCACAAAAACCGACCTCTTACAATTACAATTCAAACTTCCAAAACTTATCGTCGAAGATCTGCAGCTCGCTGAAGAAGTTGAAATCCAAATGCAAGGCAACACAGTCACCGTGGAAATAATAGGAAGTTTACTCGACGAAATTTGCCGACAAACCGATTTCCAACCAAAAACCCACAAACAAGTCGGTTGCCTCCTGAGTAGTGCTATTGCCTGCGCCTTAGCAAAAGCCTCAGGCCAACCCTTAACCATCCAAAACGAAACCCGTAACCAAGAAACCAAAACCACAAATATAGAATACCAAATACTCGAGGAATAAAACATGCAACTCCCGCCTTTAACCTCAACAGATATTATCTTACTTCTGACCGTGGATTCCATCCTACTACTCCTAATCTCAGAATTCGCATCATCTTATGGCCTAAAAAACCTCACATTAAATAAAAAAAGGCTCAAAAACGTAGCCATAACCACAGGTCTCCTATTCTTCGTAACAGTTGCCATCCGAATAATTGGTTTAATGGCCTACCCATAGCCAAATGGAATCAAAAAGCGCCTAAAGTAGGTTAAAATCCTAACCTCTACTTCATAAGATAGTTAAACTCCGTTACCCATTAGCTTATTCGAATTGACTCTGGTTTTTATAACAACCTCCCTTCTAGTGCATATCAAGCAATAGCTCAAGCCGTCAAAAGCAACGCCTAAACCTTAGGCCAAAAAGTGAGTATCAAAATCGTCTGCTAATTTTCCAACTTAAATCACCAAAGCGCAGCCCAAAACCGCTTGTGTGGAGGACAATTTTTTGTTACATTTACTCGTTTAGTCGTGACTATACTAATAATACTTTGAAAGATAATTTAGGTTAAGCCTCATCTCTGTGATTGTGATATATTATGTTTTTTGAAATATCCCTTATATGCTATTTTGCGGTTTGCCTTATTAGGAGAAAAGGTGCGAGGAGAAGGGAAGGCTTCCATTTATTATTGAGCCTTTAACCGTTTGATACTCAACAAATTTAGCAAATTTCTGCGCTCCAAGTGCACATGCCATCATTCTTGACATATTCCGGGAGTTTGCACTTGCCTTTTACTGAAAACATATAGGTTTATTTGATGGGCGTTTGGAAGAAAATGCATCCAGTTAAAATGTGGTTAGGACTAATTGGGGTTTGTACGGTTTTTTCAGTTACAGCCTAATTCTGGTATCTACTTTTAAAGTGATATTCAAATTTGAATAGTAGTCTGTGATTCTTCTCGAATCTTGTCGTCAAGAACTAAGGTGCTCGCAATTTTCCATCAACAATACAAAAAAGAGCGAAAGAAAAACGTTCTATCAGACAACAAAGTGTCTTTAGCTAGGTGGCTCTTTAGGTTTACTGGGCAAAGTAATTGTGAATGTGGTTCCCTTGTTTACTTCTGTTTTCACCGTTATAGTGCCTCCATGTGCCTCTATGATACGTTTACATATAGCTAAACCAAAGCCCATCCCCTGTGCCTTGGTGGTGAACAGCGGCGTGAAAATCTTATGCACAATCTCTTCAGGTATGCCTGTGCCTGTGTCAGAGAAAACAACCTTCACCATGTCTCCTGCTTGGCAACTGCTGATTTCGACTGTTCCCTTCTCAGGAATGGCGTCTACTGCATTCTTAATGAGGTTTATGAAAACTCGCATCATCTTGTCAGGGTTAACCCAAATCCAAGCGTCTTCCTGAACGTGATTTACAATTTGTATTCGATCTGGAATTTGAATCATCCCTAAAGCATCCTTTACAAGAGTGTGTGCTTTGTATTTTGTGAGTTCCAGACGCATCTCTCTTGAGTAGTCTAGCAGGTCGTTGATGATTTTATCTGAGTGGTCAATGGCTTTATCGATGATTTCAAGCGTTTCTTTAGCCTGAGCTTCAGAAATTGATTTTCCTTTCTTTTTCAAGAAGTAAGTCGCATTCTTAATGCCTGCCAACGGATTACGCAAGTCATGCCCAACCATACTCGCTAACTCACCTATAGCGGCTAATCGTTCAGCCCTAACTAGCCGCTCATTAGCATCCTTCAACTGGACAGTTCTCAAATCAACCATGTTCTTCAAGTGTTTCGAATAGTTGTTTACTTTTGATTCCAAAACCTTTTGGCGCTCTTCAGCCTTCTTGCGTTCAGTTATGTCTTCGAGTTCAGCAATGAAAAGAATAGGTTCCCCATTTTGGTTTCGCACCGCACTAACCATGATTTTTCCATCTATTAGGGTTCCGTCTTTTTTGACATACCGTTTCTCAAGCGTAAAAGAAACTATTGTCCCATTTTCCAATTCACACATTTTTATGGCACTTTCTTTGAGGTCTTGTGAAGTGGTTATGTCCTTGAAAGTTAGCTTTCGTAATTCGTCTTCTGTATATCCAAGTATTTTGCAGAAGGCTTCATTTGCGCTCAAGAAGTGTTTATCAGGACCTGAAGTAGCAATCCCAATAGGAGCGTAGGCAACTATTGCTCTTGACTTCTTCTCGCTTTCCTTTAAGGCTTCCTCGGCTTTCTTACGCTCAGTTACCGGAACTGCAAGTTCTAATGCGGCTGTCACTTTCCCATATGTATCTTTGAAAGGAGACACTCTTAATTCAAGCCAGACTGTTTCACCTTTAGAGTTAACCGTTTTGTATTCATGGACATCAAGAGATGCATTCTGTTCAAAGATTTTTTTTACGCCGCAATCAGGACAAGTCTTCTTTGAATGGTTGAATGTCTGATAACATTTCCTGTTAGGCGCAACACCCAAATTCATCAGCCGTTTATTAGCCCAAACCACACGGTAATCTTTGCCGATTACAGCTAAACCCGCATCAATGCCTTCCCCTACTCTTTCAAGAACCTCAAATGTCCTCCTCAACTCTGCTTCAGCTTTTTTGCGTTCAGTGATGTCATTGAATATGGCTGCGATGTTATTGTTAGACAGCTTAATTACCCAGTTTTCACGCCATGAACCAATATCTCGATTATCTTGGTATAGTTTATCTGGAAATTACTCTGTCTTCCCAGTTTTAATTACTCTTTTAAAAACTTCCAAAATGCCAAAATTTTCAAGTCCTGGAAAAACTTTTGTCACGCGCTTTCCTAAAACTGAAGCTTTTTCAATTTTCTCAATTTTCTCAGCGGCAGAATTGATATCTTTGAAAACAAAATCTTCTCCCTCATCAATTGCCTCGTAGATTATTACTGCCATAGGCGTATTGGAGAATAATTGTCTAAACCGTTCTTCTTCTAAGGATAGTTTCTCACTAAGTCTGTTTTGACTTACTAACTGTACAATTCCATACACTAATTCTCCATAAACTGTTTCGGGGTTGCCTTGTTTGTTGAAGTATCTATCTGCACCAAGATTCAACGCTTGTATAGCTATTTCCTCTCTGCCTTTCCCAGTGAACAAAATAAATGGAATTTCGTTGTTCTGCTTACGCAACTCCAATAGGAATTGGAGACCATCTTTTTGGGGCATTTCATAATCAGAAATGACCACATCATATTTTCCAGTTGATAGTTTCTTGAAGGCTTCATCAACACAATAGGCATTTTCAATGTCGAAATCCCCTCTCATATCGGTTAGAATTTGTTTTGAAATCTCTAGAATCGAGGGGTCATCATCAACAAGTAAAACTCGAATGACATTCTTTTCGTTTGAAGGTGCCAGCTCAGGTACTTCTATAACTATCTTATTCTGATTGAGGTTTTGAATTCGCTATACCCAATCGTAAACAGTTAATGAATGGCATTAAATCAGTTATGAATTTAGAATACTGAGCACAAACCCGCACTCTCTAAAATAGAGCGGATAAGCAAAATTTTTTTCAATATTATTAATAATCATCTAGACGCGGATTCGAGTGGTGCTAGGTGATGTCTATTTTTCGGTTAGGGATATCATTTTGAAGAGTTAGCCACGGCTTATGATAACGCAAGATTTCTCATTTAGATAGTTTCTTATTTGTTCTCCTCCCACAATTAAGATGCTTAAGAGTGTTTTCCAAAGATTCAGCGTGAAGGTGAAGAGTACGGTGCGAAAACGTGGTTGGGATACTATTACTGCCTCTATTTTAGAGGCAACCTTGGTTCCTCAGAAAAAGACGAGAATTATTTATAAGGCTAATTTGAATTTTTATTGTTTTAACAGGTACTTTAATGATTCTTTGAGGAAGGGTTTCATAGTGAAAGCGGACGATAATAGCGGGGGCTCCTCGTATGTGATTTCTGAGCGGGGAAGAATTTTTTTAGCTGCTCTTAGAAAGTCTCAGGATCTTGCTTCTATCGAGGAATACTGAGCCCTCAATTGGTTTTTCTAAAAAACTTGCGCTGCCTAATGAGTGTTTTTTGAGCTGTGGCTCTTGAGGAGTACTTTAGAGCCCTACTTTTGGTACTTCTAATCTTATAAGCTGAGCGTCGCTATACATTAAGTAGTATTAAAATTTGATCTTAGGAGAACAAGATTTGAATGACAAAACAAACTATTTTTAAAAAAACAAACGGGAAAAAAAATATTAGCGCACTTTTTATCATAGGTCTTCTACTGGCTGCAGCATGTGCCTTCACCGTTCAAGGAGTCTCAGCATCTACCTATACTCTAGGAACGGCTGCCTCTTTCTCAGTTTTAGCTGCCACGACAGTAACCAATACCGGTTCTACCGTTATTACAGGAGATGTGGGTGTTTCGCCGGGTACTTCGATTACGGGCTTCCCTCCTGGAATAGTGAATTCTCCATCAACGATTTACTCAGCTGGTGCAGTGCCGGCTAACGCTGAAACTGATGCCTTAACCGCCTATAACTTTGCTGTCGCACAGCCAACTACCACGGACTTAACTGGTCAAGATCTTGGTGGGAAAACTCTTACGCCAGGCGTCTACTTCTTCTCATCTTCAGCTCAATTAACAGGAACCCTCACCCTCGACGCACAAGGCGACCCTAACGCATTCTTTTTCTTCCAGATAGGAAGCACACTCACTACAGCATCAAGTAGCAAGGTACTCTACATCAACGGTCTCCAACCTTGCAACGTAGTTTGGGCAGTTGGCAGTTCAGCAACACTTGGAACAAGCACAACTTTCGCAGGAACCATCCTGGCAGTAGCATCGATCACGGCAACAACAGGCGTTACCGTGGATGGCAGATTGATAGCGCTAAATGCCGCAGTAACATTAGACACCAACACCATCAATAACCAAAACGGTCAGCTACCTACGAACGTACTTCCAGAATACACCCTTGGCGCTCTAGCAGCCCTAGGCACAAGTTTCGCAGCACTGCTATTCTACAAACGCAAAAGCCTCCTACGCCTGAATAAACCCCTCTAAAAACAGAGGACTTCACGCCACCAAAAGAGGAACCATCCTCTCTCATTTTTTTAAATTCCTTAACAACTTCGACTAACTATTCACCTACTCCAAACATAAACCAAAATCTCCAAATAGAAAGAGGAAGCACACGAGCATTCTTCATGCAGAAACTAAAAATCCCCAACACCGTAAAGATGGCTTCAATGCTAAACCAGAATAGTTTAGCGATTGCACTAAAATTCTCCGTTATAACCATAGCTGCAGTTACATTGTACTTTCAAGACTTAAGCATAGTTTTTAAAGGGGCTTTAACCGACGAATCAACATTTCATATACTCGCTATACCATTCCTTTTCGGTTACCTAGTTTTCCGAAAACGCAAAATGATTAACGCTTCCCTTCAGTCTTCTCATGTTGGGGCGCGCGGGTTCCAAAAATACTTCAGCACACTAGCGGGTATGTCCTTGTGTGCAGTTGCCGTACTCACATATTGGTATGGCAGCTACACTTTTACCCCTCTTGAATATCATATGCTTACCCTGCCTTTTCTAACAGCAGGACTTATTCTCATACTATTCAACACTCAAACACTAAAACAACTCCTTTTCCCCTTAGCGTTCCTAATCTTCCTCACTCCACCCCCCTCAGAAATTCTCTTCGGCGTCGGCTCAGCACTCGCAAACCTAAGCGCATTAGCATCAAACAGCCTTGCAAATGTGATTGGACTACATGCAACGCTCTCAACAAGCAATATAGGTCCAGTAATAACGCTCCTCAAGCCAAACCACACAACCTTACCCTTTGGGGTGGACGTGGCTTGCTCAGGCGTTTACAGCCTCATAGGCTTCCTCATATTCGCATTATTCATAGCATACATTACACGTGGGATGCTGCGAAACAAATTTGCAATCCTCATAATGGGGATCCCGTTAATTGTTGCCCTAAATATACTCCGCATAACAACGATTCTTGCAATAGGCTACAACTTTGGCGAAGACTTAGCCCTCCAAATTTTCCACACCATAGGCGCTACAGTCCTTATGTTCATAGGCACATTGCTGTTGCTGGCTATAACCGATAAAGCCTTCAAAAAACCCAAACCCCCCCAACCCTGCCCAACATGCAAACCACCCACAGCAAAACCAACCGAACCATTCTGCCCCAACTGCGGAAAACTCTTCAAATTCCCTAAAACAAAAATCAACAAAGTAGACATCGCAAAAATCGCCGGCATCGCCATAATCATAGTTATGATCTTATCTATTCAAGCACCTGTGTTTGCATTAACGAAAGGTCCAGCACAAGTCTTAGTTCAAACTCCTTCAGGCATGGAAGTTGATATATCAAATTCCCTCTTACCCAACATCGCAGGTTACCAACTAAGCTACTCCTATAGGGACACCTCCTTTGAGAAAATATCTGGCAACGACGCAGATCTCGTCTACTCCTACAACTCAATTAACAATACAAATTCTGTTGTTTGGGTAAGCGTTCAAATTGCCGCTACCTCATCAGGGGAGCACCGATGGGAAACCTGCCTCGTTAATTGGCCCCTTAGCCAAGGCGACCAGGCGAGGGTGAATCAACTTGACCTTCGAGACATCCAACTGCAAGATAACCCGCCGATAACTGCACGGTACTTTGCCTTCCAATACAAAGACACAAACCAAACCCAAGTTACCCTCTACTGGTATCAAACAGCCACCTTCAACACAAACGGCACAGCCCAAACAAAAAGCGTCATGATTAGCCTTATTATGTATGCATCGCCTTCCAAAGGGGTAGCTGAAGCTGAAAACCAACAACTGCCCATTGCTCAAGCCATCAACAACTATTGGCAACCCATACACACTTGGAGCACCATCGCATTAAGCATCAGCCAAAACGGTTTAGCCCTCTCAGCTGGCGCCACTGCAATTCTTTTTTTACTCATACTCTACTCCTTTTATTTGGATAGAGAAGAGAAACTTGGTCTTCTAAACCTCTACGGAAAACTTCCAAAACAAGACCAACTAATAAACAAAGCAGTCAAAAACGCCCAAAACAACCACACTCCAACAACCCACGCCATCGCAGACCAACTGCAAAAACTAACCAACCAATCAGCTGACCCTCTATGGCTTAGCCAAAAACTCTCAGAAGCCCAAGTAGCTGGATTAGTAGAGCAGGCGGTAGTAAACAAAGAAGACCACCCCTCCATAGCATGGAAAAGTCGCACACCAAACAACAATAAACTCTTTTTCTTTTCTAATTTTATAAAAAAAATTGTAAAAATAGTTCAAATGTAGTTGTGCCGTCAGCATTCTTCACTAGTCTGGGTTTGGCGAGCACCTAAACCTAACACCGGAGTTGTTGAAGAAAGGCCCAAAATTCTTGTATTTTTGCCTCTTTTTTGCTTTACCATTTTTGGTATGTTACGGTTTTGGAAATACGTCTTATATGCTTTTTTGCGGTTTGCTTTGTTTAAGGAGAAAGGAAGATTGAGAAAAGGAGAAGGCTTCCAACCCACTTTAATGCAAGGGTGGTCGAGAAAGACACTGGCTTGCAGAGCCAAAAACGCTGGGTGAAACGCCCAGCCTCTTGCTCCAACGCAAACACAAATTGAAATTTTCTTAAAATTTTTAAAATAATTATACGACCAGTTGTCCCGTCAACAGCCTTTATTAATCTGAGGTAGGCGAGCACCTAAGTTTGACTACGAATTATTTCTTAAAATAAAGAATGTTGAAATCCTAATCCTTCTTATTTACAAAAAGTGTACTCATTTTAAACATGCAGTGGCTTGAAGACCAAAAAAATTCGGGATAAAGACCAAAGAAAATGGTCTAACAGATGTGCTGAAAGTAAATTGTCTATTGGGTGCCTGTTAGTGTTACGTCGCAGCTGAAGGTTGTTAGGGTGCCGGTGTTTGATGCTGCTGTTAGTGTTAGGGTTGCTTGTATTGATGTTCCTGCGTTTAGGACTGTGTTTTGCCGGTTCCAGGATAGAGTTAGGTAAGTGTTGGCGTTGGACGGGCTCCAATTGCCTGTTGTCATGGTTAGCGTTTCTGGTATGTTGCCGGTGTTTTTGATGTATACTGTTTGTGTTGCGGTGCCGCCTGGGTTGAGGGCTCCTGCGTTTAGGGATGTTGCGGCTTGGGTGCAGCCACTGTCGGAGTACACGCCTAAGTTGACTGCGTTTATTGTTCCTGTTAGGGGAACTGTTTGGTTGTTGCTTAGGACTGCGGCTGTTGTTAGTGTTAGTGCAAGTGCAGTTATTGCTAATGCGATTATGGCTAAGCTGGGTGTTCCTTTAAGTTTCATGTTGTGGTCCCTGTTTTTATATCACGAGTCGTAAGTATTAATAAACTTTGGGTAATTATAGTCAACGCCATCTACAAGTAGAACACAAATACACGCAGAAAATTCAATAAGATAAAAAGTAATTAGAAAGTAGTTGTGCCGTCATTATTCTCAAACCATATGAGATGGCGTGCACCTAAAGTTGACTACGCATCAAAGGGGTGTTGTTCTTTTTAACACAATCCGCGCTAAACAATAGCTCAGATTCGCTGCGAAAGCTAGCTTACTCAAGAAACGAGACTGTTTATTCAAAAATCTCTAATTTAGCCATATGGTTTCAGGTAAGTCTTTGAAGTGTTCGTCTCCGGTTAGGACTTTGCACTGATTTATTCTAGCTGTTGCAAGTACAATTGCGTCAAATAGGCTGGGCGTATTTTGCTTGAAATTTTTTGCTCTTTCAGATAGTTCACCATGGCATTTTGCTGTTTCCAGAGATAATGCGGGATCGATTTGGGTTATGTTTGAAGCCGCGTTGATTATGTCGAGCCATTCTGCGACTGTACTTTCGTTGTTGCCTTCTCTTAGGAATTTTCGGGCGCTCTCAGCTAACACGATGCTTGGAGTGTAGACTTCTTCGGCGTTTTCAAGTATTTCCTTAACTTTTTTGCCTTTTTCGCTTCCAAGCAGCAGCTCGACCCATGCATACGTGTCAATTACGATCTTCACCGCGGTCTGCCTCAGTGTATGGTTTTAAACGGTTCTTTGCGGTGCCAAAGCCTTTGGTTAATGCAGCTTTTCGCTGTTTTTTGACCAGTAACTGGATTGTTTCGTCGAGATTTTGAGCGTCAAGTTTCTCTCTTAGATTTTCAAGTGCTTGAGCAGTTTTTTTTGAAACACGAATGGTTGTCGTATCATTCATTAAATCTACCCCTCTATACATATACAAATATACAAGTATACAATCTTTTAATTAAACCTTCCAGGCCATCTTTCTATGAAACAACATCCCAATTGGTTCTGGTTTAATGCCTTGTTCTAAAAAAAGATAATTCAAATATAACACATGTATCATTATATGTAATGGTTGGTATACTTGACCGAATGTTTAGCAAAAACAAGGAAAGTCGGCGGTTCATTAGTAGTTACCTTGCCTAAAGAGCTAGTTGAGGCAAACAGAATTAAGGAAGGCGAAATTATTGAAATTAAAATCAAGAAACTGCGTAAAGATGGCTTTGGAGTCCTCAAAGGAGTAGGTCCTTTCACCGCCCAAGATGAGTTGACAACGCATGGCTAAGTATATTATAGATGCTTATGCGTGGATTGAATATTTGGATGGAACCGATTCAGGAAACAAGGTCTCTGCGATTCTTGAAAACAACGATGACATATTTACCTGTGCAGTGACTCTTGGAGAAGTTGTTAGTAAAGTTGCACGGATGGGCAAAGATGCAAAGGTCGCATATGATGTTTTACATGGGAATTCGCAAGTAGTTATTGTCGATGAAGAACTTTCATTGCAGGCAGGATTACTGCATTGTGAAATGCGTAAAACAGCCAAAGATTTTGGGCTTGCAGATGCCTATGTTTTGGCTACTGCTAGAAGGCTTGATTCTAAAATTCTAACGGGGGATCCTCACTTCAAGCCCTTAAAAGAAGCAATAATGATAAAATAAAATCTGGTTAACTACATCTGGCAGAATTAAACCCAACGAATCCCCAACCTTGTGATGCAAGTTTGGGAAGTGTTTGTTTCTTAACAGGATTTAACTTTTCATATTCGCCATTTCTCAAAAAAGGCAAATAATTAGCAAGTAGTTGTGCCGTCAACATTCTCCAAAAAACCGAGATGGCGAGCACCTAAACTTAACCCTGCCCTTTAGTAGAAATAATAACAAAATGAATTTCTTGTTCGATGGCAACAATAATCTTAGTTGATCTTAAGGTTGGGTTATTTCTCAATTGTTTTTAAGAGGTCTTCAAGCATTGTTTTTATCTTGGGTAGACTGAGTTTTGCCATTTTCCAAAGTTTATCAGGTTTTACCGTGTGGTATTCGTGAATGTGTTTGTTTCTGATGTCATTTAATATTCGCCAAGGAATTTGCGGATTATTTTCTTGCACGGATTGTGGAATTTTATCAACGGCTTCGCCTATGATTAAAACGTTGTATGCTACAGAATTTATCTTTTCATAGTTACTTGCAAAAGCTTCAAAACTAACATTTTTGGTGGACTTTTCTGCTTCATCAATGGCATTTATCATATCATCTAAATATACTTTGAAATCCTTGTTCAAACCTTTATTGCCTCTTCAAGTATCTGACCTTTCAAGCGTGGCTTAAGAGCGTCTTTTTCAATCAAATCAACATCTACACCTAGGTTATCTTTAAGAAAAAGTCGAAGTTCGATAAATTTGAAGAGATCAACATTGTTTGGCTCATAGAATGTTACTAAGACATCCAAATCACTTTTTTCAGTTTGTTCTCCTCTAACATAAGAGCCGAAAAGCTCAAGAGTTTTTACTGAAAAATTCTCTTTAAGAACTGGATTTAAAACCTTCAATCCACGTTTTATTTCTTTCAGCGACTTCATTTCAAATAAACTTACAAAGAATCAATATAAAGACTTT
>CAWAKC010000008.1:0-90516 GCA_963782525.1 Candidatus Bathyarchaeota archaeon | reverse complement strand
ATTTCAAAGCATATTCTTTATAAGACAATTTAACGGTAATGAAGCGAAGCAACATGGAAGCTGGTTATGCCTGTTTTCATTAAACAAAGATAGTTATTATTTGTTGCATTCAACTTCATAAGTGGTCTTTGTTAAGTGACTCTACTCGTATCGAGTTATGAATATTGGTTAATTGCTTTTTGTGCCTATCTTCGAGTGTAACGTTTTCAATGAAACAGAAACAAGCTGTTGACTCAAACATTTTCTTTCAACTTTATTAAAATTCTTTGCCAGATTACTGGATTTCTCATTGTGATAATCCATTAACCTTCACCTAACTAAAGGCACTCATCATAACAAAAATAAAAACACTTGTGACTGTTATTTTCGCAGTCCAGAAAAGAAGCAAAACGTTATCGTAGGCGTGATGCCAATAATCTGTTTCTAAAATACAGTTTTCACGATAGGCTACTTGCGGAAACGGTGTATCGCGGGTTATTATCAAGTCGGACGTCTTTTTACAGAAATCAAGTTTTCTTAGAAATTCTTAAGGAAGGACTAATTGCCTATCCTAGTTTGTTGAAGCAAAAAGAGCGCCTTCGAAGAATAGTTCTATATATTCACTTCTTGACCTTTTTTGTTTTGAGGCTTCTTTATCTATTTTATCTAATATGCGATTTGAGAGGGCTATGCTTACTGGGTGTTTCCCTTAAAAAATTAAGGGAATCTTACTCGCAATCAGGGAATAAATTTAGTTTATCTTGGTATGCCTATTTGGTTGGCGTATTGTAGGTCTGTTTTGGCTTGTTTGAGTTTTTTGTGGGCGTTTTGTCGGCTGCGCGTTATTGAGGGTGGATCGGTGTTGATTTTGCGCGCGATTTTGTAGTCGCTCAGGCCTTTGGTTTCTAGTTGGAGTATTATACGTTCTCTTTGGGTGAGGCTCATGCTGGATTACTTTTTAAAGTAGGTGTATAAATTAGTTATTATCGTGATTAGGTTTATGGCTACCCCACTAAACAGACACTAACCTGAATTTTTGTTTTTTGTTATAGACTATTTGTTTTCAACGAATAATCAACTTTACAATAATTTCAAAACAAATTAACCCAATAATTAAAGTTGATTTTTTTATGAATTCTACGTATGTCACTTTTAAATAGTTGTCTTATGAAAAAGATCATGAAATCTGGAAGGTCAGCAGGCATGAACAAAACATTCACATTAGTTACTCTTTTCTTGATTTTCACAGCATCATCTGCTATGCTGATAACAGTCGCTTATGCACAAGAAACAACAAGCCAGTCTGCAACTCCAACGCATGTTCAGGTTGGAATATGGCTAATTAATATCCAAAAGATAGACTTATCTGCAAGCAGCTATCGACTGGACTTTTACTTATGGTTCAGCTTCAACCCAAGCCAAATAAGCGCTGACATAGTAAAACAATTTGAATTTGTAAACGGCCAGCCTACTATAAAACAGATAGATAGTAACGATTCTTACTTGGAGTATCGTGTGACAGGTGACTTTATCAAAACCTTTGACTTCTCAATGTACCCTTTCGAAACTCACGCACTAACTGTTGAGCTTGAACACACAACCCTCTCCAGCGACCAACTAACTTACGATATAGATCCGGCTTCATACATGGAATCTGCGGCAAACGTTGCGGGATGGAATCTGGGAAGTCTCCAAACCCAAGTTACAGCTCACTCATATGGCGATCAAACATTCAGCCGTCCAATCTTTACCGTTAGCCTCAGCAGACCAACAATTTCTGGTTTTATCAAAAGCGTTTTACCCATCTCTATCATAACGGCTATCAGCTTGCTCGCTTTTGTTTTGGCAGCTGAAGACTTCGCCCAAAAAATGGCTCTGGGAATCACCACATTGTTATCGGCAACAGCTTTTCATCTGTCATTGGTCAGCGGTATTCCTCCTACTGGATACTTAACTTTCGCGGATCGAATGATGATTTCAGTTTATATTCTCTTTCTTTTCAACATAGGCTCATCTGTTTATCTGATGAAGCTTATGCGCTCAGATAGAAAAGACCAAGCTAAAGCGTACAACAAAAAAGCTCAAAAAATCCTACCTGCACTCATAGTTGTCCTTGCAGTAATTACAATAATAATCTGAATGGAAAAGATGAATTGTTTGGCAATCTCCCATTTTTTCTAAAACACACCTTGTTTTGTCCTAGGATATGTAGAGTGGGGAAAAATTAGGGTTTTATCAACTCCTTAGCAACGATTGAATCATTGAAATTAGGGTGCAAACGGGCAGGATTGGCTTTAAGAAAGAGTTTGATAAGGGCGACGATCCGCTCTTGATAAAGATCTTGGATTTCTGCAAGAGACGTCGTTATATCCAAATCAGTGAAAACATGCGTGACGACCAATTCTTCAAGTAAAGTGTTGCCAGCAAGGAAAAACCATGAGAATTCTAACTGACCCTCAAGTGAGCGAAATCAAACGCTTACTTATTGAGCTTGAGCGAAAAAGTAATCCGCGTACTGTTGCTTACGCTGAAAAAATACTATCGATTGTCCTGCAAGCTGAACAGATTTCTTTCAAGCTTGAGTGCTAAAGAGGTGGAGGGAATGGCTGAGCTTACATCGAAACCTTCTCCAGAATTCTATTTGGCACTAAAGTCGGTTCCAAATCTTGTAAGTCAGAGTCTGCCCAAGGCTCTGCCGGCGCCAACCCCCTAAATCCACTTCTGCAGTTAATTTTTGTTCGCTATCGAGACCACGTCTTATTTAATCGTAGTTCTGCTTTAGTGATGCAACCTCAAACAAGAGAAGCTGTTGGTTGGCTGGTGTACGATTGCGAACTCTATGTGATTGTAACTTGGGATAGAGACGCAGATCCACCTACTCTTCATGGTGGTGACCCTAAAGCCTCAGGCGTAGTCTTGCTAAAAACCGATATTTTGGAACTACAACGGTTGAAAATCTGTCCGCTTCCATTACAAAAAACTTCAAACTGGTCTTTAAATCGCAAACAGCCTTTACAAGATAGTGAGTTCGCGTTCCGACCATCGGAGCGAAAAACTCACAGAGCAAAAAGCTCCAAAGGAGAAAACTAGATTGATACAGCGCACAGCACCTTTAGCCTCCGCTATAACCCGCAACCGCAATCTCTCAACTGAAGAACTAAAAACCCTCAACCTACCGCTAATATTCCAAGGCGATAATATCACCATCGAAAGAAGCATAGACGGCTGGAAACTCAGAAAACCTATCACTATACAACTCAGCAAAATCTTAGCTGCCCAAGAAAAAGGACTCGTAGACTACATCATACGCTCATGCCTAAACGATCGCTCAAGCATAATCCCATACATCTTTGAATACAAAAGCATGCTAAAGATGGCACGCCACTTTCTACGACACTGCTCAGCATCACAAGACAGTTGCCTAATGTATGCTACCAAAGTCAGAAAATACGCTGAATGGTTAGGTCACAACCCTGACGTAATCATCCAAGATGTCAAACCCGTCGGCGCAATCCCCGACCCTATAAAAGTTCAGAGTCACTGCGAATTCTTAAGCGATTACCTAGCCTACCTCCAAGACTCCGATCTAAGCTCAGGTGCAGTCAGTAACTACATCAAATCAGTAAAAACCTTCTACCGCACTAACGGCGTTAAAAAAGTTGAACTCGACGACCCGCTTAGCCGCAAGGTAACATACAAAGACCGAGCGCCAAAACCTGAAGAAATCTCTAAGATGCTAGACAAAGCCGCAGTACGGGAAGCCTTCATCGTCGCAGCTCTCGCCTCAGGCGCCTTCCGAGAAGGAACATTTGCAAAACTCAAGTACCGACACGTCAGAGAAGATCTAGAAGCCAATCGCACACCCATCCATATCCACGTCGAAGCTCAGATAACCAAGGGCAAATACCACGATTACGACACATTCATAAACACAGAAGCATGCCAACTTCTAAAACTATACATCCAAGACAGACAACGAGGCGGAAGATCAATGCCGCCAGAAGAACTAACAGACGAATCCCCACTAATCCGAAACAGCCAAGTAACAGACAGAGTATTAGGCGTCAGCGAGAAAACGATCAGAAAAATCGTCCACGACCTAGCCGTTAGCACAAAAATCTCTGAGAAACTACCCAACAGCTGGATGTACAGTGTAAGAACCCATAGCCTAAGAAAATTCTTCAGAAGCCAACTCAGCACAGCAAAAATCGACACAGAAATCGTCGAATACATGATGGGACATACAATCAACACCTATGAAGACGTCCAGAGCTTAGGCGTAGAAACTTTAAGAAATCTCTACGCATCAGCAGGGCTCGCGATTAGACCAAAAACTCAGATAAACCGCATCGAACAACTCAAAGAAATCATACGAGCATGGGGACAAAATCCTGAAGAAATCCTATCCAAAGACGCACTATTTAGAGGCAACATCACAGAAGCACAGGACCAGACGCAAAATCATCAGCTCTCGATTCTTGCTGAACAACTCAAGCAAATTATCCGTAAGGAGGCTACGGAATGACCCAAACATCTAGTACCTTTTCTCACATATGTATACTAGTCCCGTCGGACCCGCCAAAATTCAAGCCTCATTTCCACTTTGTCAGTATCTCTTCTCGTTTGAAAGTAGATTTGCTCAAGAAGAATAGAACTACGTCTGCGATCAAAACAATGCCAGAGAAGATCAGAAGGTTGGCGATACTGAAAGGAAAAATTCCTTCAGCTCCTGCAAAAAAGACAACAACGAATGGAATAAACATGAGGCCCGCGATCTGGTTTGCACCTCGAACGTCGTTTACGCGCGATGATGCAATAACTGCTATTTCAATGCTAAGAATTGCTGCAAGAGGAGCGAGTAGTAACAACATAACGCCTGCGTTCCAGTTGGGAAAATAATAGTAGCCTAACCCCCCATTGTATAATATGTAGTCCGTTGCGACCATGAAAATTGATGCACCTACCCAAGTAGATAGAATGGGCGGTATGAACGATGCGATACTTTTTCCGAGGAGAATCTCACCGTCAGTTGTCGGGGTCGCAAGCAAGGGTTCCAATGTCTTTTCAACTTTTTCACCCACTATACTGTACGCTGCAATTGTGCTGGGGAGAACAGTTGCTAAAACAACGAAGATGTAAATGATTGATTCGGCACCTATCGATATTGTCGTGGGGATTCCAGAGGCTATTTGATCTTTGATGACGATTGAGAAAGCAATTGCGATGAGAAGGGGGAGCCCAACAGTATAGAAGATGATGCTTCTCTTTCTGCTGATCACTTTTAATTCTTTGCGAGCGATTTTCCATGGCATCCAGGTGGTCAATGTATATTCTCCTTCACTAGTTTCAGGTAAGCGTCTTCCAGTGAGCTGCTGGTCACTGTCACTGTTTCGATGCGTCCTCCCGCGGCGACTATTGCGTTTATAATGTCAGGATTCTCCTCTTGAGGATTCGCGATATCGACTGTCAGCTGGTTGCCCTCGTGGACTATGTTCTTGACCTGTAGCTTCTTCAACGAATCAAGAATCATTTCATTCACTTGTCTTAAATGAATCACTGTTTTCCTCCCATGGACAGACCCTTCGAGTTCTTGAGGAGTCCCCACCGCCATGAGCTTGGTATTCAAGATGCCAATCCTATCGCAGACCCGTTGCGCCTCATAGAGGTTGTGAGTGTTTAGAAAAATAGTTTTCTTCTCTTTCTTCAATTCAAGGATGAATTCTCTTACGGTCTTTGCGGACTCAGGGTCTAGATTTGCCGTCGGCTCATCCATGAAAATTATCTCAGGATCATGAATCAAGGCACGTGCTATAGCAAGCTTCTGTTTCATCCCCTTAGAGAACGCCCCAGCTAGAACATTTCTTTTCTCCCAGAGCCCAAGCAATTTTAAGAAGTATTCGATGCCTTCTTTCTTTTGGGAATCGGTCAGCCTGTAAAGCGTTCCATAGTAATCTAGGTTCTCATAGGCGGTGAGGGATTCGTAGAGACCAACATTGTCTGGAACGAGCCCAATGATCTTCCTAATCTTCAAAGCATCTTTGGGCTGGCCGATTTCATAATCACCGATTCGAGCGGTGCCGCTTGTCTTAGATATCAGACAACAGAGCATTCTTACAGTGGTGGTCTTTCCTGCGCCGTTAGGCCCAAGAAAACCAAAAATTTCTCCCTGATTTACTTTGAAAGTCAAGTTGTCAACTGCAGTCAGATTCCCGAACTTTCTGGTAAGGTTCTCAGTCTCAATCATGTAAGCCGCTACCAATCAGCTTCGTTCTCCATAAATAAGCAACAGGGGAACGTATATAGTAGCCCATTACAACGCCCACTAATGCTGCATATCAGTAACATACCCTTGCATTTGGTTAATTTTGCTAAATAAGGGGTTAGAACAACAACAGTTGGCAATGCAGTGTTGTTGTTCTGCTCTTTAAGTCTAGAGTTAAGTTGAAAGAAGAAAAAATTGACAATTTTTTCTTCTTCTAATCGATAACTGTCGTCGGCAGCAGAACTTCTTTGAAAGAAGAAGAACACCACTTTTCCGTAGGCAATAGTCCTTTTTCTTCTTCTAACAAAAGAAAGGAGCGATCGCGAGTTTTCTACAGTCTACGGGGTTTCTGGAATGGTTGACTTTTTGGTTGGTCAGGGTTTGGTTTGGTTTCTGCTGTTAGGAGCAGTTTTAGGCGCAAGGCTAGGACGTCGCGGTCGTTGGGTTGCTGATGCGTCCATTGCTCACGGTATTCTCGGAATTGTTGCCCCGTGATTTTGCCCTTTGTTTGCAGATCGCTAAGTAGCTTTACGAACGCTCTTAGTTCCAGCTGTTCGTTGGTTACTACGTTTATGGTTTTTCCTTCTCCTGACGGGTTGGTTGTGGGTTTTTCGCTGTCTGGCGGCGGATATGTGTTGTATAGGAAAACTGCAAAATACAGGGCATCCCAAGCTCGAGTTAACGGTAAACTGTTTTTTGCTTTTAACAACTCATTGGTGTAGTGTTCGTATTCTTGTCCAAGTGAAAAATACTTTGTTTGTCCGCTGGGGGCATCAGTTACTCGGTTAACAAAATGCCGTAGGTGTTGATTATTAAAAATCGGCAATACCGTTCCACTTTCATAATTGAAGCAGAATATGATTTCTTTAGCAAGCTGTTTGTCTTGCCCTAATCCTCCTATCCTTTCCCAGAGAGCGTCAACTTTTTGGGCTAAAGACTTTCGAGTGTCCACTGCGACGCGCAACAGGTTTTTGAACTCCCCGATTTGTAGGCGGGCGTTTCGGTAAACGTTGGAGCTGTTAAAGGTGGAGCGACCAAGAGGCTTAAGGGTGCCTTCTATAAAGCGGAAGAATTCGCCGACTTCATCAGGGTTTACCTTGAAGAGTTTATCGGAATCCAAGTACTCTATTGCCCTTAGATTTTCCGTGAACGGATACTTCTGCCTAAACTCTTTGAGTAATGCAAGCGCTCTATCGACTTCTGTGCGGGTTACCTTAACTCTGTCGTATGCAGTTGCTTTTTCGAGCATTGAGTTACTTTTGGACATTTCCATCAAACCAGATGTTAGGATACAAATTAAATACAGGGATAACGGTTAAACCTTACCACCTAGAAACTGTTCGAAAAAGCATATTAGTCTTAACGATTGTTGATTTCACGGTTAAAGCATGAAAAAGCAAGTGTTCATTTCAGGCCCAATAATTGGCATGGAAAAACAGCAGGACTACCGAAAAACTATCACCGAAGTCTGCGCCAAACTGGGGTTTGATGTAATTGACCCTTGGAAGAGAGAACGCGTGCTTTATAATGGAACTGAGGAGTGCTGGTGGGATAAGGTGCCAGTCTTTGATTTTGTTCAACGTGACTTGGATGATGCCGACCGATGTGACGTCATGGTGGTTTACTTGCCTATACTTTCGGCGGGTGCCTGCATGGAAATGTTCTACGCCAAACGCAAAGGCAAACACGTGATTGTGGTGTCGGAACTAAAATGCCTCAGTCCATGGATAGTTTTCCATTCAAATGCAATTGTAAAAAGTTTCAGCCAACTTGAAGAAACACTTAAAAAGTTTCTTTAAGCTTTGGTTGGCTTGAATTCTTCTCGGATTTTCATCTGCCGTCGCTTGCGGTTGTACCCAAGCGAAAAGTCGTGGGCTGCATCACGGATTTTTCTTATCAGCAGCATCATTTTGTTGTTCTTGTCAAAGTTCCTCGGCGAAGATTCGTCGGGCAAATAGATTTCTTCACGTTCTTTGGCTAAACCGATGAGTGGAAGTTGAAGCCCGAGGGTTTGCAAGGCTGCTTTTGCGGCGCTGACTTGTCCCGGTCCGCCATCAATCAATATTAGGTCAGGCAGCGGAGTTTTCTCTTCTATCAACCGCTTATACCGCCTCAACACGACCTCATGAACAGCAGCAAAATCATCTTGCCCTACAAAGGTTTTGATCTTGAATTTGCGGTAGTTTTTCTTGTCGGGCTTGGCGTCTTTGAAGCTGACCATGCCTGAAACGACGTGTTCTGTTCCCAGGTTGGATATGTCAAAGCACTCAATTACATGGGGCAATACGGGGAGGTTGAGGTTATTTTGCAAATCAACCAAAGCGCTATCAACCTCTAAGCCTGATTCCAAGTTTTTCTCGGCCAACTGCACAAGCCCCAATTTATCGGCACGCCTTGGAATAGTCAACGAGACAGGTGCAACACGTTTAGCCGAAAGAAACTCTTCCAAAGCTTTTTTCTCTTCCACACCCTGCCAACAGGGCTTGTTTAGCAAGATTTCCCTGGGAATAGGGTTCGACGTGTAATATGCCTTCAAAAATTCTTGTTCAATTTGGGGCTGCACATCTACACTGAATTCTTTCTTCCCTAAAAGAACGCCTCTGCGCATGCCCATCTGAACAGCCAACATTTTCTCTCCTACCTGTCTAAACACCAGTACGTCCTGGTCGTAGCGGCGTTCTTTATCGACGATTTGATGTTCCGTGACGAGTCTTATTGAGAGGATTTGGTTGCGGAGTTCAAGCGCAGTTTCGTATTGCAGGGCTTGGGAGGCGGAGTGCATTTGATTTTTGAGTTGTTCGATTGTTTGTTGGTAGTTTCCATTTAAGAAGCTGCGTGCCTGCCGTACTTGGTCGGCGTATTGTTCTGCCATGGCTTTGCCGATGCATGGAGCGGTGCACAGGTGAATGTGGTAGTTTAAGCATGCTCGCTTGGGCATGGTTTTGCAGGTGCGCAGTTTAAACACTTTAACAACTAAGCGTTGTAGGTCTTGGCGTGTGAATCCGTCGGTGTAAGGTCCAAAAGATTCCAGTTTCCGCGAAACCTTACGGCTGGTAAGTATCCTTGGATAGGTTTCTCTGGTCAGTGAGATGTATGCGAAGGTTTTGGCGTCTTTGAGGTTAACATTGTACTTGGGCGTATGTTGCTTGATTAGCTTGTTTTCTAAGAGGAGCGCTTCAACTTCGGTGTTGACGATAACCCAGTCAATTTGGCGAATATGCAACACCAGCTGCCGCGTCTTCAGTGGGTGGTCGTTGCTTGAAAAATAACTCTTAACCCGAGAGCGCAAACTTTTGGCTTTGCCCACGTAAATGATTTCCCTTTGCTCGTCGCGGTAGAGGTAGACACCGGGGTCAGTAGGTATATCGCGGCTTTTGAAGTCTTGCGGATCATTAATTTGGATCATACAGGCTGTTTCACTGCCAAAACATGTTCTTCTGGCTTGAGGTTAAGTATCTTTTGTAAAAACAGTCCTGTGTATGAGATGTTGAATTTTGAGACTTCTTCAGGTGTTCCCTGAGCGAGCAATTCGCCGCCTGCAGCTCCTCCTTCAGGACCCAAATCGATGAGGTAATCGCAGCTTTTGATGACGTCGAGGTTGTGTTCGATGATGTAGACAGTGTTGCCGTTGTCTACCAGCCGATTGAGCACTTTGATAAGGCGTTTGGTGTCGTCGAAGTGTAGCCCAGTGGTTGGTTCGTCTAGCATGTAGACGGTGTGTCCGGATTTATGCTTGCTGAGTTCACGGGTAATTTTGATTCGTTGGCTTTCTCCGCCTGACAGGGTGGTTGAGCTTTGCCCCAGCTTTATGTAACCTAACCCAACATCGAGAAGCGTTTCAAGTTTGCGTGAAACCCTCGGAGTATTCTCAAAGAATTTAGCGGCTTCTTCAACAGTCATATCCAACACTTCAGCAATGTTCTTGCCCTTGTAGAGAACACCCAAGGTTTCTTTGTTGTAACGTTTCCCCTTACATTCGCTGCATTGCACGTAGACGTCTGGCAGGAAGTTCATTTCAATGCGCAGAACACCATCGCCCTGGCAAGTTTCACATCGTCCACCTCTCACGTTGAAGCTGAAGCGCCCTTCTTTGTAGCCGCGTGCTTTAGCTTCTTTGGTTGAAGCAAAAATGCGTCGTATCTCATCGAAAAGCTTGGTGTATGTTGCTGGGTTGCTTCTAGGAGTTCGACCGATAGGGTCTTGGTCAATCACAATTACATTACGCACAACCGACGGAACACCCAACTCGTCATGTTTGCCAATTTTATCAACCTGCTCCCCAAACATTTTCCTTAGAGCAGGAATAACCGTCAAGTTCATCAGTGTGCTTTTGCCTGAACCCGAAACCCCAGTAATTCCGCATAGTACGCCCAATGGCAACTGAAGGCTGAGGTTTTTGAGGTTGTTTTCTTGGGCACCCTTAACAGTGATGTAGCCGACTGGTTGGCGCCTCTCTGTTGGCACTTCAATTTTTAGTTCGCCTGAAAGGTATTTGCCTGTGAGGCTACGGGGATTTTCCATTACTTCTTGGGGGCTGCCTTCTGCAACGATGTGCCCACCATGGATTCCTGCACCTGGACCCATGTCAACGATATAGTCAGCATGCCGCATCGTCTCTTCATCGTGTTCAACCACGATTAAGGTGTTACCTAAATCTCGCAGACGCTGCAAGGTACTGATAAGTTTGGCGTTGTCACGCTGGTGTAAACCTATGCTGGGCTCGTCAAGAATGTAGAGGACGCCCATGAGGTTGCTGCCAATCTGAGTGGCTAATCGAATACGTTGGGCTTCTCCACCTGAAAGTGTCTTCGCTGCGCGGGACAACGAAAGATAACCTAAACCAACATTCTTAAGAAAACCCAGTCTTTCGTTAACTTCTTTGAGCACCTGCTTAGCTATGAACAATTCATTTTCGTTTAACTTGGGAGGCAAGTTATGGAAGAAGCCAACTGATTCTTCAATCGAGAGGTCTGTGACGTCAATTATACTTTTGTCCAAAACTTTTACTGCAAGAACAACTGGTTGAAGTTTTTTGCCATTGCATGTACCGCATGGTCTAGAAGTCATGTATTTTTCGATGTCTTCTTTGCGCCATTCACTTTCAGTCTGCCGATACAGCCGCATGGTTTGTGGGATTATGCCTTCCCAACCCTCACGCATCCACATACTGGCGCCATTTGACCAGCTACCGTTAATTGGTTCTTTATCTCCGTATAGAAGAACTTGAAGTTGCTGTTCAGTGAAATCCTTAATCGGTGTGAAGACGTCGAAACCGTATTTTTTGCCCACTGTTGCTATTTGCTGTGCTCGCCAGCTAAGTTCCATGGTGCCCTTGTAAACAGCCAACGCCCCATCCATTATGGAAAGACTCGGATCAGGAATCACTTTATCGGCTGTGACTTCGGTGATTTCTCCTAAGCCATGGCAGGTTGGACAAGCCCCAAACGGAGAGTTAAAACTAAACATTCTAGGTTCGAGGCTTTCAAATACAATTTCGGGGTGGTTCGGGCAGGCTCCGAAAGTGCTGTACATTACTTCGTCAGCGAAACGTTCCAGTTCCTTTTTCTTTTCGCCTTCAGCTTTTTGGGCGTCGATTATTATCATGGTTCCTTTGCCGACTTGAAGCGCCTGTTCGACGGCTTCGGAAATGCGTGAACGCTCCTCATCGACTATTGGCACTGTATCGATGACTGCTTCAATCCAGTGTTTTTCGTACCGAACCAGCTTAAGTTCTTCTTTGATTGTGTCGGATTCGTAGATTTTTTGGTCTGCGCGGATTTTGGTGTAGCCTTGTTTTTTGAGATCTTCAAAGACTTGTTCGTGTGTGCCCTTTATTCCGCGAATGACTGGAGCTAAGAACGTGAGGGTTTTTCCTTTTTCAGCCATTACTAAGCTGGTGATGTTCTCCGCGCTTTGCGGGTGAATCGAGCTACCGCACTTGGGACAATGATGAACGCCAATTCGCGCAAATAGTAACCTTAGGTAATCGTAGATTTCTGTGACTGTCCCAACAGTTGAGCGGGGATTTTTGCTTGTGCTCTTCTGCTCAATCGAAATTGCTGGAGAAAGCCCTTCAATCGAATCCACATCAGGCTTATCCATTAAACCCAAAAACTGCCGAGCGTAGGCGCTGAGGCTTTCAACGTACCTACGTTGTCCTTCAGCGTAAATCGTGTCGAAGGCTAACGTGGATTTTCCTGACCCTGAAAGCCCAGTTATAACTATAAACTTGTTTCGGGGCAACTCCAAATCGATATTCTTTAAGTTGTGTTCCCGTGCACCCTTAATCGAAACGTTATCTCGCATAAACTAAATTCCTATTTTGATTCATTTTGTAAGGAGGTTATTCAGGAAGATTAGAACCTTTTTGCGCTAAATCTTTAATTTTCTGGCGTAACAGCTCCATTTTCCATCTTCCTATCCAGCGCTTTGTTAAGCTCAGCAATCTCATCTCTAAGCTCGATTGCACGTTCAAAGTCCAACTTCTCGGCGGATTCCCTCATCTGAGCATCCAACTCGATAATCCGCCGTTTTATATCAGCTTCAGGCAAGTGCTTGGTGCCCTTGATAATGCCTTCTTTGTGAGAGACACTCTTTATGATGGTTTTGGGGGTGATACCGTGTTCTTGGTTGAAACGTTTCTGGAAACTGCGCCGATACCAGGTGATTTCCATTGCGCGTTTAATCGATCGCGTCTCAACATCTGCATAAAGAATAACTTTGCCATTAACGTTTCTTGATGCGCGCCCGATGGTTTGAATAAGGCTTCGCTCGTCGCGCAGGAACCCTTCCTTATCTGCGTCCAAGATGAAGATGGTTGCGACCTCAGGTATGTCTAAGCCTTCCCGCAGCAGGTTGATTCCCACTAGGATGTCAAAATCGTTAACACGCAGTTGGCGAATTAACTCTATGCGATCGAGGCTTTCGATTTCAGAATGCATATACCTAACGCGAAAACCTTCCTTAGACAAGTAATTGGCCAGGTCCTCAGCCATGCGCTTTGTTAATGTTGTGACTAAGACGCGGTCGCCTCGCGTGATTGTTTTTTTGGCTTCTACCATCAAATCCTGCATCTGCCCCTCAATTGGCCGCATCTCAACCTCAGGATCCAAAAGCCCTGTAGGTCTTGTGATTAATTCGACGGGTGGGCCGCTCTTTTCAAGTTCATATTCGGCTGGAGTTGCTGACACGAAGAGGACCTTACCCATTTTCTTCTCAAACTCATCAAACTTCAGCGGGCGGTTGTCAAGGGCGCTTGGGAGTCTGAAACCGAAGTCAACGAGGTTCTTTTTTCTTGCAAAATCTCCATTATACATGGCACGGGATTGCGGAATAGTCTGGTGGCTCTCGTCAATGATTAAAAGGTAGTCTTTGGGGAAGTAATCCATCAAAGTAAACGGGGGTTCGCCAGGTTTGCGTCCGTCGAAGTGTCGGCTGTAATTTTCCATCCCAGCACAGAAACCCACTTCTTTAATCATTTCAAGGTCGTAGTTCGTTCGTTGCTTAAGCCTATGAGCTTCAAGCGGTGGCAAACTGGGCAACCTCGCTTCCAACTCCTGTTTGATGAGTTCAAGCGCCAAGGCATGCTTCTCCTCGGGCACAACGTATTGGCGTGCGGGATAAAGCGTAAACTTATCGAGAGCTGTTTTCACATCACCGTTTAACAGGTTAACTTCTTTAATTTTTTTTATTGCGTTGCCGTCTAGTTCAACGCGCAAGATTTCGTTTTCGTAAGATGGCACAACATCAACGGTGTCGCCTCGCACTCGGAAACGTCCTGGTTCCAACACCATATCGTTGCGTTCGTACTGCATGTCCACGAGTTCACGGATTAGCTGTTGCCTCGAAATTTGTTTCCCAACTTCGAGTGCAGCTGCCATGGTTCGGAAGTCATCGGGGTTGCCTAAGCTGTAGATGCAGCTAATGCTTGCGACAATTATCGTGTCATTTCGGCTCACGATGCTCGACACCGCGTGCATGCGCATTTTTTCGATCTGCTCGTTTACAGTAGAATCTTTTTCAATGTACATGTCTTGGGCTGGCAGGTAAGACTCAGGCTGATAGTAATCATAAAAACTGATAAAGTATTCCACTCGGTTGCAGGGGAAGAGGTCTTTTAACTCCGCGTAAAGCTGCGCCGCCAACGTCTTGTTGTGGGCGATTATTAGGGTGGGTTTTTGAAGTTTATTAATTACGTTTGCCATGACAAAAGTTTTGCCGCTTCCCGTGATGCCCAGAAGCGTTTGTTTGGGTTTTGTAGAGAAGTTATTCACTAACTGCTCTACCGCGGCTTGCTGCCCGGGCGAAGTTTGGAATGGCGCTACAAGTTCAAACTGCACTATGTTTCCCTACAAACTATAACAAATGACCGAACGACAGAATTAATTAAGTTTTTTCTGAAAAGTGGTTTAATTCAGGCAGTTTTGATTGGTTCAGAAACCACTTTGAGATGATTATTTGCGCGGTTTCTTTTTTGCTTTATTTGATAGAATTGCCAACGCTTCAAAACAAACGCGGCCAACGCAGCGACGAATAGCCCATCATAAATGACTACGATGAAGCCGTTTTCAAAATCCCGACCCCAAAGGTTAGCGTGAACCACCCCAAAGAACAAAGCTACATACATTAGCGCGTGGAAGTAGCGCCAGTAAGCCACAGCTTTTCTCCGTAAAATCACCGCTCCAAACGCTGTGTAAATCGCTATTAATGCGACACTGCCGCCGTAGAAGAAGAAGTTGGAGAGCGACTCAAAGTTGGGTAGAGGATGCTAGGGTTTACAAATAGGATTGCTACGGCAATCGGATGCAATGTTATCATGAGCAAACCAGCAGCCGCGAAGTAATGATGAACTTTAATGAATGATTTTTTGAAAAAAAGCGTTACTTCTTTAATAAAAGGTGTTAGGATGGCCGCAACGCTTAAGGCAATAAAGCCGTTTAACCCAAACAATCGTATGCTTGCATCCATCGCGTTGGTGGTATCCATGTCAAGGGCAATTAGAGAAATCGCTAATGCAAAAAAGATTATTACTGCGAAGAAAGCGGGCGCTCTCTTTAAAACCATAGCCATTACTTAGATGAGGTCTAAAATAAAACAATTTCCCAGCAAAATCAACGCTGATTTTTATGCATAAGAAAACCAATTTTTTTACACGAGAATAAGTTGCTTCTTGACATTAGGAAAAAACCTGCAAACAAGGATAAAAATAAAAAGCGATATTCATCTAGCCACTGAAAAGGGCTGAAGTAAGATTTATTCAACAGTTAATTTGCCGAATTTGCCAACGTTAAGTTGAATTTCACTCTTAAAACTAGTAACGTAGCCATTTTCGATTTTTATGTTGTCGCCAACGTTGATTTGGTCAATCTGCTCATTCCAAAGAGTCAGCTTTACACTGCCTGTTTCGTCTGCGACGACGGCGTCAACTATTCGGTATGTTTCATCTTTGAATCGTGATTTAACTTCTCGGGGGTCGCCTTTATCCACGACTTTGGCTTCAACGCTGACCCGTTTCATGCCATCTTGTAAATCTTTAATTGCAGTCATTTAGTCCACTTCTAAACTGTTTACTAACAGTTGGTTTTCAATTGCAAAGGTGACCTACAATCATATAAATCTTGCTAACTAAAAAAGAAATGAAAAAAAGGTTGGTAAACGCCCTTTGAGTTTCTTAGATTGCTCCGACCAGGAAGATGAGGAGCAAAATTACTATGGCTATGCTGCCTGCTGATATGGCAATTTTTTTGATTGTGGAGAACTCTGGTTTGAGTGTTCCGATAGCCAAAGCAACTACTGCGCCAAGCCATACGTAGGACACGATGAACATTCCTGAAACTATGTCTCTGAAAGCCATGGTTGATGAGTCGATGTTGTTGAAAATTGCATGTGACATCGCAGGTAATGTTCCCAGTGCGTCTGATGGGTAATATAGTGCGGCGAAGGGGTCAAAGCGTGCACCCAGCGAGAGGTCAAATGGGTAATAGACCGTGGGCAGGATTAGAGTGGCGGCGAGGTTAACTACCGCTCGAATAACCATGATGAACAATGCGTAGCCGATTACTGCAAAGAGCGGTTTCCAAAGTACTGGATTTTTCTGTAGTCTACAGACCAAGTAGATTATGCCAGTCAAGATAAACCAGGCGAAGATGAACTGCAGCGAGAATAACTGTAGGAACTGGAGGAGGATGCCTGTGCTGTTATATTGAATAGGAGTTTGGTATTCGCCATGGAAGAATAATTCACCAACACGGACAGTTATGTTTGAGCTGGATGGATAAGTGAAATCTAATTGAAGTGAAGTAATGTTACTCCATGTAGGAGCACCTTTGCTTGTCCAAGCTACCGCGTTTGGTCCAAGCGGAAGAGTCAGGTTAGTCCATTCACCATTGGTTGCATTGGACAACAAAGAAGCCATGTTATATTGGTAAGTATCTGAAACGCCGCCAAGCGAATACAAAGTCAAAGTGGCGTTTTGCGGCGATGTTAGTGGCTCCACAAGTTTTAAGGATATTGTGAGGTTTTGAAAACCGCTTGGGCTACAGTCAACATTGGACGTGTTAGCTAAAGCGGCAGTTAGGATATTTGTGTTTGAAGTGCTCATTTGCATGCTGTTGTTGCCAAAGAGACTATAGTAAGCGTTGGAATCTGATGGTGGAAGCCCAAAACCCGCCACGTAAATACTGTAATTTATGTAGTCATCAAAATTGTTGGTTAACGCAACATTTGGGGCGGCTGCCCAATTTGACGCGTTCGTAAAAGTTCCCAACTGGTCAATTGATGGCGATGTTTGTTCAGTGTAAGTTTTAGAGAATTGGGAATATTCGTAGCCTATTTCTAAGCCCACGAAGAGTAGTACAACAATCAATGCACCAAGATACTTTGGGTTTGTTACAATGCTCTTGAATGCTTTTTGCGGTGCGTATATAACCTGCAGTATGTCGTCAATAATCAATCTAATTCGCTCCCTCGCAATGTGAAGATTGCTTGGCATTTATTAAGTGTTTTTAACTTTCATAGCAAAGCAGACAATAAGTTGCTAAAATTTCATAAAAAAAGAAAAATTTTGTTTGGTTACATTCCTGTCTTGAGTCGCCGATAAGTCGTATAATCAACGTATTCAATGAACGGGTTCTCTGATTGGAATTTAACTGTGATTTTTTGGCGTTTACGTTTGTCGAGAATTTGGCTTGTTGTTCTAAGTAGGTATGCGTCGCTTCCTGCGCCTGAACCATAACTTGCAACTAAGATGCGTTCGTCGGGCTTTGCAACGTCAAGAGTTGCGGCTAAACCCACCAGTGCGGCTCCAGAGTAAGTGTTGCCGAACTTTGTAATTTGAATAGCAGGCAGATACTGTTCTTCTTTAAAGCCAAGTTCTTTTGCGATTCTTACTGGAAACTGCGGGTTAGGCTGATGAGGAACAAAATAGTTCAAGTCGGCTGCTTTGACGTTTAAGCGTTCCATCAGTTTAGTAGCTGATTTACGAACATGCTTAAAGTAAGCGGGGTCACCTGTGAATCTTCCGCCGTGCATTGGATATTGTTCGCCGTCGCGACGCCAGAAGTCTGGGGTGTCGGAAGTGCAGGAGTACCAGCCTTCAACTTCAGCGATGACGTCATGCTTTCCAAACAGGAATGCTGCGCCACCATATCCGACGTATTTGTCCAATTCGCCTCCTGGGCAGCCTCTGGGGGCTGCTTGAGAGTTGTCTGCGCCAATAACCATAGCGTACTTGATGCCGGAACGTGGATAACTTACCAAGGCTGAGGCGTCTTTGAACATGCTTGTGCCGGCTTTGCATGCAAACTCGGTGTCTACGGCGTCTACGCCTTGGATGTCACCTTCTTCTTCGCCAAGTTGGAGAACTTGAGCTACCTTTGAAGCAATTGGTTTAACAGCATAGGGGTTTGATTCGGAACCTACGTAGACTTTTCCAACCCATGAACTGTCAAGTCCGGAATGGATAAGCGCAAGTTTTCCAGCTTCAACGGCAGCCGTAACTGAATCTTCGTCGATGAATGGAACAGCACGCTCTAAACTTTCTTCCTTTATTCGGAAACGCGAAGTGTAAGCACCGTAGCCCACAATGCCTGGTAAATCATATTCCTTGGTCGGTTGAACCACTTTATACTCTTGATGAGGATAATACTCATCAGCCAAGGTAAACGCTAAAGAAATTGTTGGAATGACCTCACTTTTTCCCACCGCATATCGTCTTCGGAACCGTGGAATTACATCCCTGCCTTCAAAACTCGCTAAATCAACATCTTCGCCATCGCAAATTAGCTGGTCAGTTAATCTGGCGGGAACACGGATTTTTCCATCATGAAAAGATACTATGCCGTAGATGTAGCTGGAGAGTTTAGTGAATTTGTTTGTGGGTTCGTTGACGTAGGTGCAGACTTCTAGTTTACCCTTGTCGTAGAACAGGTCTATGCTGTCCATTTTGCCGAAGCTTTTTCTTCCGCAGTTACTGCAATAATCGCGCACTTCAAAGTATTCTTTGCCGCAGCTTTGACAACGACAAGCCTTTAAGCGGTCACCCAAGTAAGAAACGCGTCTCTCTATCGGTTCACTACTCATTCTTGCTCTCTCCTAAGATGGTTACGTATGCTTTAGTTCCAAAACCCTCGAACTCGAGCACAGCACCATTCTTTGGTGAACCGCCATCAACGTGAACTTGTCTTTCGCCAGCTTCACTGCGGAGTTGGCGGTAAATCTCGTAAATCTGCGCGCCACCAGTTGCTCCCAACGGGTTGCCATCTGCTTTTAATCCGCCGTTCGTGTTCACGTAGAGTGGTTTGCCACCTATGTCGTAGCAGTTTTCGCAGCCGTGAATGCTTTTCCAAGCCTTTCCAGGTTGGCAGAAGCCTAAGTCTTCGAGTGAAACCATCTCCATAACGGTAGATTGATCGTAGACTTCTATAACCTGCAAATCAGAGGGTTTAACTTTGGAGGTTTTGGTTGCACTTTTCATTGCAAGCTCAGCAGCGACAAAGTGCGATAGGTCTTCTCTTTTGGGGTAATTAAGGTAGTCTGTTGCTGAACCGCAGCCTAAGATGTGGATAGGTTGCTTAGTCATTTTTTTGGCGACTGAGTCGCTTGTAAGAATTAAAGCTGAAGCTCCATCGGATATTGGAGCAAAATCGTAGAGTCCCAAAGATTTATGCGCAGTTTTCCGAGCGGTTAGGACTTGATCGATCGTGATTTTTCTTTGGTATTGGGCATACTTGTTTTTGGTTGCATTCGCATGATTCTTAACAGTAACCTCTGCGAGCGCTACGTTAAGTTTTTCCAGGTCTTCACCTGCGATGTGGTGTTTTTTTATGTAGGCACGAAGCATGAGTTCGTGGTTTGATTCGGGTGTGCCACCTGCAAAGTAGCTCCAAGGGTCATCGAGAAGCATGAGGTCGTCACGGATTTTGTCCCAGCGATCCGTCATCTTTTCTATGCCGCCTACCAGCACCGTATTGTAGACTCCGGCTTGAATTGCATTGCAAGCCGTCAGCAACGCAGCACTAAAAGAGCGGGTAACTTCCATGGGCACATGAAGTTCAGTTAATTCTGAGAGGAACCCCTCTTCTAAGCCCAACTTGTTGGTGATGGGTAAAAAGCAATCAGACATGTAACATGCTTCAAGGTCTTTGCGTTCTATGCTGCATTCGTTTGAAGCGGCAAGCCAAGCTTCCTCAATTAGTTTTTCTGGTTCTTTGCCGTAGTGTTCTCCAAACTTTGTGCGGCCAACAGCAACTATAGCTGGGCGATTTTGCATTCAAGGTCTCCCGCTTTTGGATAGCACTAAAGGTTTTTCAAAATGACTATTAAGGGTTTGCCAAATTACGCCCAGAAATAAGGGAATTACGTAAAAACTAAACGGAAAAAACACTTAAGACGTGTAGGAAAAAGGGAGTGTTTAGTAGTCTGCAAGGCAGGATTGAGGGCTTTTTCTATACTTGTGAATACATAAAAGAATATGGAAAAACTTCGCCTCGATATCGACACGGCGGAAAAAGTTACGGCCCGGCGAACACAAAAAGGGATGCAACAAAAAGATTAACACTTACCCTGTTTTATTGGGCTCCATTGTTTATCTCATTTTTAGTTAACTGAAGTTTTGTGGTTTCTTTTAGGGCTTGAAGTTTCCGGCTTAACTCAACTGGATACACTGGAGCATTCGTCAATGCCTTAAACTCATCTGGAAGCTTTGAAAGGTTCTCTTCAGCTTTTGAGCGAATTTGGTTAAGCGAGGGCAAGTTATGGGTTAATTTGCCTTTTTTCATGACCTCAACAAGCAATGGGTAACCCACAGATTTCTCATCTGCCAAGGCAATAACGTCCCAATTAAACTTGCCATCTTCATCTTTGAAGCGGTAAACTTGCTTGCGTCCCGGCAACGTAATTTTATCTTTACTTAACTTCATAATAGGCGAAAAACTGCCGCCGGACGCCATGGTTTCACATAGTTTGTAGATGACATCGAGGTATGGACGGTCGGCAGAAGTACCCATCTTAGTGCCTACGCCAAAAGAATCTATTTTTGCGCCGCTATCAAGCAGTTGAGTGATTCTGTATTCGTCCAAGTCGCCGCTGACAAAAATCTTAACATAATCCAAACAATTTTCATCTAATATCTTTCTAACTTTTTTGCTGGTTTCGGCTAAGTCTCCGCTGTCGAGCCTGACCCCGCCCAATTTGAAGCCGTTTGCTTTGAGTTCCTTAGCAACTAGGACGGCTTTTTCTGCGCCTGCAAGGTCGTTGTAGGTGTCGATGAGGAGAGTGGATTTGTTTGGGAATGTTTTGGCAAATGCCCGGAATGCGTCGATTTCTTTTGGGTAAGACATAATGAATGAGTGGGCCATCGTGCCGAAGAGTGGGATGCCGTATGCCATGCCCGCTAAAACGTTGCTGGTGCCCTGGCAGCCTGCAATGTAGCTGGAACGCGCCACTTTCATTCCCGCATCGACACCCTGTTCACGTCTTAAACCGAATTCGATAACCGATTTGCCTCTGGCAGCTTGGACTACCCGTGAGGTTTTAGTGGCTATCATTGTTTGCAGGTTAATTGTGTTGAGTAGAAAAGTTTCTACTATTTGTGCCTCGATGATTGGCGCAGTTACTCGCATTAAGGGTTCGTTGGGAAACGCTAAAGTGCCCTCAGGAACAGCCCATACGTCTCCCGTAAACTTGAAGTCGTGTAGATACTCGAGGAAGTCTTGGCGAAAACCTTTTTTTTGGAGGTACTTCAAATGTTCATCGGTAAACCTGATGTTTTGTAGGTACTGAAGCGCTTCTTCTAAGCCTGCAAAGAGAAAGTAGCTGCGGTTTTCTGGCAACCGCCGAATGAAGAGGTCGAATGTGGCAGGCTCAAATTTTTTGTTGTCAAAGTAGCTTGCGCACATCGTTAACTCATAGTAGTCGGTGAAGAGGCTCATGTTCTCTGCTGTTAGGTGACCCAGAAAACTTTTCATGGGCTAGTAGAGGAAGGACTTGTGATTTAATTCTTTCTAGCCTGTTAAGCGGTTGCAGGCTCTATTGAAAGTGATGGATCGGGTGTTCTAACAAGTAGACTTAAAAGTAAACACAACAAACAAGGGTTTGATATCTAATGCCGCTAATGTACCCTATCAAACATGTCTTTCGCAACTGGAAACTCTTTACAGCACTCTTAATCGGCATAACTTTGGCGGCAACTTTCTGCGCAGCCATAGGTGTAAAATCAAATTTATCTGCTGAACAAACCCTAGACAAAGAAATCAGCAACGTAATAACCGACATAAGCTTCAACGTAAACTTGAACCAGTCTAACCTTGCTTTAGCCTACCAAAACATTACTAGGGTTGCAGGCGTAAAAACAGTTGATATGGTTGCATCTTTTTCGATGCCGATAAGCTCGTCTAGTGATAATTACACTACCTCTGATTATACGCAGATGACTAGTTTTCCTGACACTTCAAGAATTTATAGTGAATGGGAGAATAAGCCGTTTGGCGGAATACCCGAGAACTATACTTACATCATGGCTGGCAGTTCTCTGGCGCAGAAACTCCACGTTGGAGACAATATTACCACTATGATTAATTTTCCAACTCCTAAATATTACAATACATCAGCAGTTTACGTTAACCTTACTGTAGCTGGTTTTGCAGAATTAACTGATACAGGCTATGCCCTTCTTACCAACAGTAACAATGGAGGCATAATCTACTATGGGGGCGTATCTAATTTTGCTCCTCCACCAATGAATGGAGGCCCTTCTAGCGGATACCGAAGCCCCATGATGATTGTCAGTTGGGAAAATACGCTGCAAAAACTCTGGAACAGCACTTTAGATAGCAGCACCGCCAGCATCACCTTCTCAATCAATGTTGATCGTCAACACCTCATCAGCCCATGGAACATCGAAACATCGATTGTCAATGTGAACCAAATATCGGACACTATCCAGAATCAGGTTATGGCTAGCTATTTAGCCCATGGCTATGTCAACAACATGCTTCGCGATTCACTGTATGGTTATCAAAGCAACTTCCAAGTCATGCTTATCAACTTCATCGTAGTCTCAATCCCAGTTTTCTTCGTCGCATGGTATCTTGGCTCGACAGTTTCCGATGTTTCCTTCAACATTCGCAGACGAGAAATCGGTCTTCTATCCACAAAAGGACTCTCAAGCGGGCAGATACAGCGAATGTTCCTCACCGAAGCATTAGTAATCGGCTTAATCGGCGGAGCCCTCGGCGTAGCCGGCGGATTAATCCTAAACCAATACTACATCGGCACAGTAAACCTAAACAACCTTTTTGCTTCACAAATGTTCAGCCCCGAAATAGCCGTAGTCACAATCATTTTTGGCGTAGGTCTAGCACTTACATCAGTGTTCTGGTCATCACGCAAAGCTTCACGCATTCCAGCCGTTGAAGCCCTAAGGGACTATATGCCTATTGAAAATAAGTCACGCTACAAGATTCTATCTTGGATAGCACTCATCCTTGGCAGCTACAAAATAGCCGTATTTATTTTCGGACTAAACATACCACAATTAGTTAACCAATGGATGTACTCTGGCGGAAGCTTTTTCGGATCCATCGTTGCAACTCCCCTGATAATCTTTGATGGAATAATGACCTACATTGGGCCATTCCTGTTCTTCTGGGGAATAACCAAGGTCGTAATTAGAGACTCCACTAAATTCCAACAAGCCGCAGCTAAAATCTCCTCAGTAATGGGCGATTTAGGCGCGTTAGCTGCCAAGAACGTGCGAAGAAACCCCGCCCGCCTAGCAGCCATAGCTTTTATGATTGCTCTTATCATCGGCTTCAGTGTCCAGGTGACTGGGCAAGTTGCAAGCCAACAAGATTTCATAGTTAGAAATGTTCACGCCCAAGTTGGGGCAGACGTAACAGTCAGTGTGGTTAACGCTTCGAGAGCCCAAGCCGTCTTGAACGACATCGTGGGAAATGTTTCGGGAATTAGCAATATAACAATAGAGCGCACACTGAATGCTCCGCTTAGCGATAGTTATAGTCAATTGCAGGTAAGAACCATTGACCCAGACACTTGGGCGACATGTGCTTACTATGAGCCTGGATGGTTTAGTGGAGCAAGCGTTGACCAGATGATGAAGGATTTGAAGGGCAGCAACAACACAATCATACTTGATCGAAGTGTCGCTAAGCAGCTAAACCTAAAACTCTACGATGAAGTTGGCATCGACTTCAACTCATGTCCTCGTCAACTAAGAATTATCGGGTTCTTCGGTCCCGAACCTCCGCAGAGCAGTATAAACCAACCGACATTCATTGGGGGAGGAGTACAAAAGAACTTTGTCAATCCACTTTACTATTCATATGTTCCAGAAAACCTCTTCAACATGAGCGCCTACAGTGGCATCTACAAAGTAGAATCCTTCCAAACAAAATACTTAATCAAACTTGACCCAAGTGTCAATGGAACCGAAGTTGCAAACCAAATACAGAGCGTAGACCCAACAGACGTTTACGCCGTTGACTCCTTCGACCAAGAATGGCAACAGTCGACATCAATGAACAACCTCACCACATACAGTAACTTACAGATTCTCGATGTTCAAGGCTTAGGGCTCGTCTTCGCAGTCCTCTCAGCTTCGGTTGGAACAGCCCTAATAGCCATCGTTAGCTTAAAAGAGAGAAGTCGAGAAGCCACATTGATGAGCGTTCGAGGCTTATCTTATCGGCAACTGGTCTGGATGTTCCTTACCGAGAGCATGGCCACCATAACTTTCTCGGTTATTTTAGGCGTAGTCGTTGGCTTAATAATAGTTTATGGCACCGTAACCTCAGCCAACTCTTCCCTCTACACAGCAACTCTGGTGACCCAACGTCTAATCTATCCACCCAACGCCGTAGCCACCATAGGCACATACATTGCTCTGATTTACGCTTCCACAATCGGAGCAATTCTAGTAATGACAAGTCAATACGTTACAAAACTTGAAAAGATGGTTAGAGCAAGATGAGTGGAATTAATGTAAAAATTAGAGACTTAGTCAAAGTGCATCACACAGGCAAAATTGAAGTGCAAGCCCTCCGAGGCTTAAACCTAGACATAAGCTCAGGTGAATTAGTTTCTATCATTGGCCCCAGCGGCAGTGGCAAATCTACCCTGCTAAACATCATCGGCGGCCTAGACAAAGCCACCGCAGGCACTGTACAAGTAGGCGAAAAAACCGTAACCAATCTCTCTGTTCGACAACTAGTCCACTATCGGCGCAAAGTGGTAGGTCACATATTCCAAAACCTCAACTTAATCCCAACCCTAACGGCGCAAGAAAACATCGAATTTTCCATGGTCGCTTCAGGCGTCGCAAGAGGCAAAAGAAAACAACGAGTTCAAGAACTCCTCTCAACCGTAGGTTTGCAAGACCGCGCCCATCATAAACCTGAAGAGTTAAGCGGTGGTGAACAGCAAAGAATCGCAATAGCCTCAGCGCTAGCCAATGATGCTCCTGTTTTGTTGGCGGATGAGCCGACGGGCGAGTTGGACACGGCAAACGCAAGAATCATTGCGGAGTACCTAGTTAAAATCAACCGTGAACTCGGCAAAACCATAATCATGGTTACACATGACCCCAGCGTCGCCCGCGTCTCCACTAGGATACTACGCATCGAAGACGGCATCATAAAAACGGCATTGGTGCCCTCAGAGGTTATTGTGCAGGAAAAAGCAGTCTCATACGTGGACCAGATTAAAGCCAGAATCGGCGAAATAAACATGCAAATTCAGCAACTAGACAGTGACTTCCGATCTGAGCGGATTGATGGGGACGAATATGTGCAAAAACGCCAAACCCTAAAAAACATCAAAGACAGCCTCAAAGAAGAATGCAGCCGAATGGGAGTAATTCCCCCATAAAATCCCGTTCTCAAACATGACTAATTAGTAAAGAAATTTTTCACTTTCACTCACCCCCCTACTGCACAAAATACTACTTTATTCGCGTGTTTTAAATAACCCAAATCATACATCAACACTAAAAGTGTTGATAAGAAATGACTGAAGACTCCGACGTTGAAACGCAGGAAAACATCGAAGAGCCAGAAGAATCTATACTTGAAACAAACAAGAAAAAATACCAGTTCATAGAGGACCTACCAGGCGTTGGACCTGCAACAGCAGCGAAACTCAAAGAACTCGGCTACCACACCGTAGAATCCTTAGCAATGGCAACCAGCCGTGAACTTGATCCCGTCGGAGTAAGCGAGAAAAAAGCTTTCCAAATCATCGAAGCTGCACGTTCATCCGTCGGCATCTCATTTATCCGAGCAGACGAACTCTTCAAAATGCGCCAAACCGTCCTGCGAGTAACTACTGGCAGTAAAGCCTTAGATAAGATTGTAGACGGTGGCCTAGAAACTCAAACTATAACAGAGTTTTACGGCGAATACGGTTGTGGCAAAAGCCAAATGTGCCATCAACTATGCATCAACGTTCAGTTGCCACCAGAAAGAGGTGGACTCAACGGTGCAGCCCTCTACGTTGACACCGAGAACACTTTTAGGTTGGAACGCATCGTGCAGATGGCGAAAGCTGCAGGTTTAGATCCAGCTGAAGCAGTTAAAAAAATTATTTATGCTGAAGCCTACACATCCGACCACCAGATGTTCCTGCTTGAAAACGCAGACGAAATTATCAAAGCTAACGACATTAAGCTAATCATCGTTGATTCGTTAACTGCTCATTTCAGAAGCGAATATATCGGAAGAGAAATGCTTGCGTCAAGACAACAAAAACTCAACAAGCACATGCATAAGCTCATCGCGCTGGCACGAGCATTCAACGCCGTCGCAGTCGTAACCAACCAGGTTATGGCGAAACCCGACCAATTCTTCGGTGACGCCATTCATCCAATCGGCGGAAACATCGTTGGCCATACAAGCGCCACACGAATCTACCTCAGACGAGCTTCGCATGGACCAATACGTATCGCACGTTTAGTTTCAAGTCCTTATTTGCCTGAAGGCGAGGAAATCCTTAAAGTCACCGAGAACGGAATAGAGGATGTCTCTGAAGAGGAGAAAGCAACTAAACCGCGTGGACGCTAAGTATGCCGATTTCACAAGCCCTAGTAACAAGGTACTTTCAACTCATAGTTAGCAGACAATTCGCGGAAGCTGAACGTGAGTTGGAACGAGTTAAACAGAAAATGCAGAAGACCGAATGGAACAGAGGATACTTTCGTGCACTCTACGGAATGTACCTCTCACGCAAGAACAGCGCCACTGACGACTACGCATTCTTTTCCAAAGTAGATTTCTCCGATAAAGTAAACCTGCATGCTTACCGAAAAGAATTCCTCGAGCACATGGGCAACGGTTTGCACGGGGATTTTGACCGCGGATACTTCTCAGCTTGGGCAGACTGCATGCGCATCATTGCGCGCATGGATGTTCCAGCGCCCCAGAACGGCAAAGCTGCTGGAGAAGAAAAAATCGAAACCCTCAGAACCGACAAGAGTCAGGCGACAATAGCGAATTTTCTGAAGAAACAGCCCAATAAAGAAGAAGAATAAATTTTCTTATGCGAAACCAAGGGCACTAGCGAATATTGTGTAGAATAGGACAAAGAAGGATAGCCAAGCAAAGAAGTACATGCCTATGGCTGTACTTAGGATTTTCGATTGCTTCTCTATTTTATTCTTGTAGTAACCTCTAAGGATGTAGTAGGTTACAAAGTAGATGAGTAATGCAGCGGTGATGCTGTTTAAGAGGGTAGTTAAGTCTAACAATGCAGCCTTGCCGCCGAAAAAAGCAAATATGAACGCTGTTACTGCGCCTGCAACTATACCTAATACAACTCTTAACCAGTAAAGCTGAACAACAGGTGTCATGTGAATCTAATCCTTGCTGTGTATATTTTGTTCTTACTTATCCCATATCTTTTTTGGGTAAGACTTAAATTTCTTCTGGACTTAAGTCTTATCGGAGAGATATTGGTTTGGTTTACCAGATAACTGATCCTGTTATTAAAGAGTTTCTTGATTCTATTGAAAGACAAGCAACAAAAAACTGCTATAAGACTTTTCTTAAGCTCTATCTTGAGTGGTCGGGAAAGACTGGACAACAATTGATTGAGGAAAAGTTAGCCCACTCAAACGATGGGAAAGTTGAGAAATCTTTAGCATTCTTCAGAAAGTGGATTCTCGAAAGCGGCAAATCGACAAACTATGCGAGCTCCGCTCTTGGGGCAGTAGGAGGATTCTACCATCACAATAGATGTAAGCTAAACTTTACCCAATCTGAGTCTAAGAGGCTAAGAGAAAGAGCGAGAATTACTCAAGATTATCATTTCGACAAAGAAGACATTGAAAGAATGTCAAAGTATGCTAACCTTAAAGAGAAATACGTATTGTTTGTTGGCAAATCAGTTGGGCTAAGAGGCAGTGACTTCTTGCGCTTTACTTACGGCTTCTTTAGAAGTGCGAAGTTAGAAAATGAGGCGCCTATTGCTTTGGGTGAAGTTATGACTAATAAAGAGACAGAGAAGGCGTATCCATTCTTGGACTCTGATGCTCTCCCAGTTGTCAAGGATTGGCTCGAGCTTAACAAATTAAAAACTGACGAGATGAGGATTTTAGATGATACAGAGGACAACCTGTCTTTAATTCTTCAGAACCTTTGCAAAAAGGCAGGGATGGAGATTGAAGGAGTAACAATTCATGGTAAGAGGGTAAGATTTCACTGTCTTAGAAAGTTCCTGATAGATAGACTAAGTGTACATTCGTCTGAATCCCAGTGGAAGCAGATTGTAGGGAAAGCCATAGGTGAAGGTGCTTACGTAACTCAAGATCAACTCAGGACTGTCTATCTCAAGGCAATTAAGGATATATCAATCAATGGCAACAGCAACGGACTTAAAGCGAAGAGACTCATCGAACTTGAGAATGCTTTGTTGGAGAGTCAAAAACGGTTAAGTTCTCTTGAGACCACAAACGAAGTTTTGAGAAAAGAATTATCCACCGTAGAGGAGGATCTTGGGAAGGTTTATGGTCAAATTGCCAATTTAGGACCTATCTTTGATAACCTCGACGAAATTAAGGAAATCTTGCAGGAGCGAGCTTGGCAAAAAGAGCAGAAAGCAAGAGTGGAAAGGGATCAGCAAGAGCAAGAGGAAAAGGACAAAGCCAAAGGAGAGTTAGGACTTTAGCCTTCCTAACCTTAGCATTGGCGGCATTTAGATTTGCGCTAAGGTCACAGGTTTTTTATTGTACTTCGGTCAATTAGCAATATATGTCAATGAAATTTGCCGTGTTTGACGTTTCCGCTGAATTTCTAATGGATATAGCAAAAGAGGTCTCCTCGTCGCCTCACCCTCTTGATAAGAGTATATTATTGGATAGCTTTGATAAGAATCAGGCTTATACGTCAAATGCAATAGCTGAATGTATTCAACTCGGTTTATTTAACGAAAGAAACGGCGAATATTTGCCAGCGGATAAATACAGAGATTTGATTAAGCGTTCAGAAAGATCTCAACTGCATTTAGTATTGAGGCAAGCGCTACAGAGTTATCCACCTTGTCTTCTTTATCTTGATTTCCTAAGCAAAGGTTATTCATCAGAGCAATCAGCGAGAATGACTGCTGGAATTTTCAGAATGTCATCTCCAAAAGAAAGAGTTGAGAAAGTGTTTAGAAACTGGGGACTTCAAACTGGTCTAATTATTTCCGATGCTTCTGGAAAACTCTCCATCCCAGAGGGAGAGAAGGGTTTGCCCAATGAATACATCGAGAGCTTAATGAAAGCGCTAAAGGCAGACCTTCAAGCTAAGATTTTCCTCATTGAAACCATGAGTCCATCTTCTTACAAGTACCTTACGGAAAGGGGCATCGAGATAGACGACCTTTCCGATGCATTAGTTAACTATGAAAAGGATCCCAAGACTTCAGCCAACAAGGCAACTCAAATCTTCGAGCACTTCCTTTTCAAATTTGGGGAAGATATTGGAGCAAAAATTACAGAAGGAAACGGCATAATTCAATATGCTAACATAATTCAAGCTGAGAGAGGCTCCTAATTTTTAGTGAAGCACAAGCATCTCTGTTATGGTGTTGGAGGAGTTAGACTCATGGCTCATCACGACCCAGATAAAGAAACAAGCAACCCGTGGGTTATCACTCCTCAAGGAGCTATTATTTCAACGCTCATTGTTCCAACATTGATAAAGAGCATACATTTGTATTGGAAGGAAAAGAAGCAAGAGTTTTAAGCATAACTCGCCTAATAATACAAATTAAACTAAGGGATAAGTATGGCTAATCCTGTAAAAATGACTCGATTGAAACCAGCCTCTGGTTCAGTTCAATGGTATGAGGCTTTCCTTGACATTCTAAAGAGAAGAAAAATAAGCAAAGTAGATTCAGAATTCCTGAGCGAGATAGCCCCCCACAACGAAGCAAAAATGAAACTTGGTTTGCGTTTTTTAGGCTTAATAGAAGAAGATGGGACTTGTACTGAAAAACTTAGCAGTCTCATGATAGAAGGAGAAGAGGAATTTCGGCAGAGATTAGCTCAGGTATTAAAAGACGCCTATACTGATGTTTTCTCTTCTATAAACTTGAATAAAGCTCTAAAAAAAGACATTACAAACCATTTCATAGAAAATGCGAAGATTGCAAAATCCAGTGCAATTCAAGCCACAATTATATTTAGTTACTTAGCAACAAAGGCTGGAATTGAGATTTCAGATGATTTGAAAGTAAGAGAAGTAAATATGACTGGCGGCAATAAAGAGAAAAAGCCGCACAAAGACTCCAATCCAAAAACTAAAACTAAATCAACTGCAAAGGAAAAATTGGAACCTCTCCCAGAGGAAGTAATAGCACGCTTTGAGCTGAAAGGCACTGGTCATGTGGATATTAAGAGTGTAGATGATTTTGAAATCGCAAAAGCATATTGGAAGACTCTTTGCAAGAAATTGGGTGTGGTCGAGGATTAGTCACTTTAATTTCTCACCCATTAATTGGATAAATGACTTTAAAGAAGACTTTATAATTCAATTTAGACTTAGGTAACACTATAAATAGATAAGACTAACTGCCTACCTGATTTCATCTCCAATTAATCACTGGGCTCTTCGCATTCTCTGAGTCGTTCACGGAGTAGGCTGTTGAATGATTTGTTCATCTCGGAACAAACACTGTAGTCCGTAGACGTTTTGATTCCACGATTAGCTTCTTGACTTCTTCCTCCGTCATGTGCAATTCGTTAGCCAACAGCCTAGTTGAAGCATATCTTGAGCCCTCTTTGTAGTGATAGGAATTGTATTCATAGGTGTTAATAATTCAATCACCTCTTGTCTCTTGAGAACTTCTGTTGACTCGGAGTTAAGCCCAACCTTTTCGCATACCTTTCTGGTTGGGCATCTGAGCTCCAATCACCAATGTCAGCGATCTCGTGAGAGGTATAACCCAACCTGTAATGCTTCTCGGTCCCGCCATATCGAAACATACAGCTACTCATTGTGGGATCCAGCCTTTGCAGAATTTGGTCGTACCTAGCTACACCGATAGGGCTCTCACCTGTGAACATGAATCTGAAGCAAGCACATTATACTTAGGAAATAGCCACCAACTCTTTTGAGCACCCATACTCTTGAGTTTGTTGTACCACTCCAAAACATATTGAGTATAGTGCTCAGTGATGTCTTTGCTTTTAGTCTTGGGCTCTGGTTTGGCTCCGATCTCTATGATTTGAGCTTTCTCGATATTCCTTCCGCACTTCTTACAGAAGTTCGAGTTGAGGCTGTTCTTTAAAGGCTGGTCTTTAACTTTGCATTTGGGACAGATTTTATAGCGTTTTCGTTTCTTCTCGATGTTCACTGAGACAGTCATCACTTTGTAAGTCTCAGTCTCGGATAGAGCGTTCTCAGCTATGCCTATGCTTCCAAAAGTCAAACTCAGAACTTCTCGAGCTCGCTTGAAGTAAATCCAGTTGAAAGAAATCAGCGCAATATCCCTAAGTTTTACGAGCTCGTCGAGGTTGATTCCTGTTGCAGAATCTATATCCAGCTTTGAGTAGGACGTCTTTTGCCCGAACCGATTGTACACATCATCAGTTCTAATTTGATTAATCATGTGTTGGACTTTCTCGTTGGTAAGAGCGCCACTGTGGTCTCTTCGCTCGAGACGATCCTTATTCTTCAACCATCCAGCCCATAGCTTCTTCTTTGAGTGATTCCGTTCACGATCTTTCTTTCGTCTCGCAGTCGCCACTGAAATTTTTACCATTTCTATCTACCTCTCCATAGACTTTGACACTATTAGTTATATTATGGACTAAGCCCCACTTAATCTTTTACTTAAATGATTAAATCTGTTGTTCAGAGCATTTATCTGAGCTATCCCCATCACTTTGTCGTTGTATCAGGAGTAAATAAAGGTAAAAGAAGTGGTATGGAACTAACAAACAAGGATCCTTAGTCACTCAAGCGAGGCTTAACAATGAGCAATTGTACATTCTGGATAATGCCTTGACGCTATTTTTGTAAAATCTCAGATGTAAGCATGGCGTCACTCTAGAGAAGCCTTTCTTCAAAGCTACATTGAGGTTGAGAAGAAGATTTAGGCGCTCAACCAGTCGGATCCTTGTCACCGAGGCAAAGCGACATTCTGCCGATTAACCCAAACAATGCCAAGTTTCTCTGAGTTGTGCATAGAGCATTTTGTCTGGCTACTCGCACGTTACTCTCTCCATCCTCAGCAGGTTCTATAGCACTTAGCCATCACTATGGCAAAAGCTCGAGTTCTATAGCGCCTTCACTGTCACTATAGCAGAGCTCTCGAGCTCTTTAGGCGTGCTATAGTCATATTTCTCTCCTGCTATATCACAATTTCCATGACTGGGGCTTCTATATAGTCAATCCTAAGTGTATCAGCCTTTTATAGCGCCTCAGTTTGGTGTTCTATAGCATTTAGTGTGGCTATTTCGTTTAAGTTAGCCAAGTCTTTACCATAAGGCAATCAACTATCAGTCAACCACTAAGCGGACCTATCACCAAGATGACTCTACATCTCAACTTCTCATCGATCAACTCGCCAAGATTCTTGCGTGCCTTAGCTATGGAGGACTTAAAGAGTTACTTTAAGAGCTTATTTTAGCATTACAAATCCAAATAGTTATTATTTACCCAAATGCGGCATAAATTAAGCCGCAAAAACTAAAAAATTTAAATACAAAGTTCGACTACGTAGGTACAAACCAAGTGCGTACAAAAATGACCGAAATTCGACAAGTTAGCAAAGTGGATGTAAGTCGAGGCGTGATGTTTCCGTTCATGTGGCTACACGACTGGGAGCTTCTTGCGAGAAAACAGATTCAAGCGTTCAGCTTGGAACTAAATGACGGCAGTATCATCGTCAAACCCCTCTACGAGAAAACACGAACCACAACAAAGAAGGTCTGAAGCTATGACAGCAAGAGTCAGCAACCCATCCGTCATAGCCTCAGAACGTCCTTACTCTCGGGAGGCTTCTCCTCACGTCTAATAGTTTTAATAATTCGCACATAAATTTTACGCAACAAATTCACCCTGAAGCTGTTACTGGAAAGCTTCGAGTTTGCATTGGCTCAAGAGTTGGAAAAACAATCAAGACCATCAACGCACTAAGGTGAATGAACAATGACTGCGAATATCTTCAAGTTAGAGCATATCAACAATATCGAAAATCCTTCGCTAATCAACAAAAGAGTAACAGTCGATGCGGTAATTGCATGTCAAGGCGCATCTTACACTGTACCAAAAATATTCCAAATATCTATAATTAAACAAGACGAAGAAAGGGATATGGGCGAACAAGAGTTCAGAGAGATTTTGATTTTTGATTCTTTAAATGTTGAATTTATCAACGCACCAAACGAAACGAAGAACAGAAAATTACTAAACCTCGCGTACTTAAGCCCAAAAACCAGAGTAAAAAGCATTTCAGAGACAGAGCACAGAACCATTTACACGGTTAGAGTTAGACCACCAGTTTCCTCGCTCAAGCAGAATGCTGAAGAAAGAATAATTGACGAGAAGGGCTATGAATACAAAGCTTTTGAGATCTATATAATATCTGACAACCCTCTTGAATTGAAAGCGGGCTCACTTATCCGTCTGACTGGCAAACCAATTGCTAACCCTAATACTCAAATACAACTTTTTTAGCGCATGAAGTTAGCTTTCCCGAGGATGACAACTCATTCGACAAAGAAAAGTTAGAAAATTTGAGGAATACATTTCAAGGGAAGTCTGTATTGGAGAGATGGAACTGGATACTGGAAAATACAGAGCGCTTCTCTCACATTATCGGTCGAAAAAACATAGCGGGAGTAACCTTACTAACGTTCTTTACGCCAATACATATCACCTTTCGAAAAGAAGGTCAGAAAGGTTGGGGAGACGCAGCAATAATCGGTGATACAACAACAGGCAAGAGTGCGATGGTAAGAAAGGTACAAAACTTGTTACAAATCGGCATGATAATTTCAGCTGAAACCGCAAGCGCAGTTGGATTAACTGGAACAGCAGTACAGCTTGAAAAGAGTAATTGGGCAGTTGACTGGGGAGCGTTGCCGTTAAACGATCGAAAACTCGTAGCTATAGACGGATGTCAGAAACTGGCAAAAACTGACTTAGCGGCGTTGGCAGAAGCAGAACGGAGCGGAATTATAACAGTTACTAAAGCAGGTAAAGCCCAAACGAATTGTCGGACACGAGAAATAAAAATTTTTAATCCAGTAGATGAGGATTCCAAAGATTTCCGCACAAAGAGGATTAAGGATTTTTTGTATCCCTGTCAATCACTAAAAACTGTGATGGATGACATAACTATTGCAAGATTAGATTTAGCCGCTTTTAGTGACGCTCTAGACCTAACACCCGAACAAATCAACAATTCAGAAGTAGCCGAGTATGACCATTCTCTCGATGCTTTATCTCAATCGGTTCGATGGGTTTGGGGCAACACTGCAAAAGTTGAATGGACTCAAGAAGCTGAAACCGCTCTCTTAGAAGAAGCTACAAAGTTTCAAAAACAATTCGGTTGTAGCGATATTCCTTTAGTAAGTGCGGACATGAAATGGAAACTCGCACGATTATCTGAGGCAATGGCTTATATTACGTTATCAACTGAAGACTATTCTACAATTAAGATCCTTAGAGATCACTTGCTGGCGGTCGTTGGTTTTTTAACGAATGAGTACACGAAAGCTGGATTAAATATTGTAGCTCAAGAAGAACAGCATGAGCGACTCGAGATACAAGATGTTCAATGTATGATTATACAATTGCAGGAAGCTTTACAAAGACACCCTGTTGATGATTTATCAAAAATCCTGTGTTACATAGCTCTAAAAGGACATTTCTCAAGAAACGATCTCATGATGGAATTTAATCTTGCAGAGACGAATCAGGTGAGACCGCTAATCTCGGCGTTACAAAATGAAGGCTTGATAACGAATAAAAAAGGTTTCTACGCAACCGCTAAACTCAACGATGCACACCGTATCTCTAACGCTTTTACAGATGTTACCCTACTTACCTGCTTTAACGTCGATAAAAATAGTACCCCCCTCTATAATGAAAATATAATTAATAAATTGAGTTTAGAAGAAAAAGAAGAAGAAAAAGAAGGGGGTACCTCTTTAGAGAACGGTAACCTGGGTAAGTACGGTAAAAACACAGAAGATCTATGGAAGGAGATTGACCAGGAAGTTAGTAAAAAGGATTCGAACGTAGGAGAGAAGGCATAATGGTCAACACCTCTCGCATCAAGCGCAAGATCCCTTCCCTACTCTTAGACAGCGACTCAACCACAAAAAAAGGCTGGAGAGATCTAATGCGCAACCGCTACCACTATGCCCAATTTAAAAGACAAAATCCCGAGCGATGCAACACTCTCATTGACAAGATCGTCACGGACCTTAAAGAGTTAGAAAAAGCCGTCTCCGAGAACCTTTAACACAAGTTCCTAAATATCTCCTTCATTTTGTATAACTAAACAAAATTAATATTTCTTTGTCAAAACTCAAGATCTCTCTACTTTATCTTATAATTATTAGACGATTGTTAAGTGCTAACTGCAATCTAAATATCGTTAGCGATGAGTCAGCGTCAGCACTAAAATCCGAGCATGAAAGTTATGGGAAATAAAACAGCCGTTTGGATCTTAAAGAAATTGATTTTATACGGTGGAGTTTTCGCCATTTTCTACACCGTCGGTTGGGGAATGGGCATCATTCCTCAACCCATCAAAGATTTCGTCAACTGGTTCGCTGTCAACTTTCAGCTTCTGGCTTTTCTTTTCTGTTTTACCCTCGGCGCTTTCGTTACGCTAAAGTTTCTCGGTAATCGGAGGAAAACATCAAATTGAAACTAACAAAACTGGGAGGAGCAATTTCTTGGATTCTTATATTTTCTACTCTTTAACCATCGCCGTTGGATTGTTGACGATTCTCATAATACATTTCCATGAACCCGTTTCTTTAGCCACGATTTTGAATTTTGTAAAAGGCTCCGCTCGAATACTGAACATATCTCAACGAAAAATTAGAGGGGTACCCAACAAGCGTGTCAATTCTATATCTGTGGAAAATAGTTTTACTAAAAAAATGCCCTCTCACGTTCCATCCAAAACTGCACCTGCACCTCAACTAACAAAAACAGTTTGGATCAAAAAATGGGCTCGGAATTACATTCCCGAAGAAACAGTAGTCATAGTCTTTTTCCTATTAGGACTGTACTTTAAACTCACGGGGATTGCCTAAGATGCTCGACCAACGACAACAGCCGACAATTGTTAAACCACCATGCCCCAAAATATACAGCTCCCTAAAAACAACGAGCTACAGCACAATACTCCTTAGAGGTCCGTGTAATTGTAATAGGAAAAACAGTTTGGCTCCTTTAGCCATAAATGGAAATGAAGCCTTGCTTACCTGCCCTTCTCAAATTTGCGCCAAAAAAATTGTAAAGATCTCTTTCAACCGAGGTTCGGCTTAACATGGATTGGAATACTTTAATCATCGCTATGCTCACAGGGATCTTTGTCGGCATAGTGAGCTCTCTGGGAACATGGCTTGTAACTCGACATTTCATTCGACACTTAGAGAAACTCGAGGGAAAAATCAAAAAATCATAGTATAATATTGTCAACTGTCGCCTACACTCAGCTTTTTCTCAAGAAAAAACTTAGCTCAATTCTAATGGTCGTCACATACCCTGAGTTGGATATTTAGCGTCAAATACCCCAGACTTTCTACACTACTTCCAGCACTTCAAGCAGTAGGATCCTCGCTGTCAGGTCGGTTAGAGTTGTTTAGCGTATAAAAATAAACTTAGCAACGATAGGCTGTTATTCAGTTGACTCGTCAGATTCTTGGTTATCCTCATCTGATTCATCTTCATCATCGAAAAACTCTGGATGCTCTCTTTTTGCATCTTCAACAGCAAGGTCTATTTGTTCGCATTCGTCAATTTTGCTTCTGTATACTGGTAAGTTACAATTAGAGCAACAACAAGATTCATCCTCAATTAGTATAGCTTCATCTCCACGACCAGATACATAATTGTCTTCTACAAAATTTGGCGTAAACTTCCTTTTACACTCAGGACAGGTAATTTCCAAGTAATAAACCCGATAAGTCAGTTTTGAATCAATTGCTTTTAAGTTTTTGCCCTTGCTTTTTCGCCCTATCTCTTTCACTAAGCTCTCTACTGCTAAAGATCGTCTTTTCACGGGCTTGTTTTATATGACGTTCAGACCACAAAGACGGCTACGGTTGATTTAAGTAGACCTTGTGATGCTTGCGGAAATAATGGCGCCAACAATAAGCATCAAGATCAATTAATTATATTCATTACCACTTTTTCAATCAATGCCAACAGGTTCATAATATCCTCCCCATTCAAATTAACTTCTTGTCCTGATGCCTGCCAAGTAGACACCTGTTTAGCAAATTTGCCATCAACCATTCCCAAATTGTGGGTTATTACATGACGCTTAGCAAATTGCAATGCCAAGAAAGCCTTTTCTTCGGGTGAAAGAATCGCCAATAACTCAACGTTTTCAGCCTTAAATAATTCACTTGCTCTATTCAAATTTTGGAAAGCGTTTCCTAAGTTAGCTGTATTCAAGTTTTTGTAGATTATTTTTAGGAACCCTTCAAATATGCTAACACAATCCTCAAGGCAATTACCGAGCAAATTAAAGGCTACTTCACGTCCATATTTTTCAAGAATTTCGTTATTTGCGCCGACCAACCGTCTTACTCCGTCACAGCTGTGGATTAAATGCACCTTTAAATTGCCTTTACCGCATGAAGGGCAAAATTTTGCAATGCCATAGACAGCATATCGTTGTCCGCACTGATCGCACTCTACTATTCGTTTGAGTTCCTTTTCAGCGTAATGTCTTACACTTGGAAGTGTTCCACCTTTATATTCCAAGCTAATTTTCAGAAAGCCGTTATTTGATGTTTTGACTGACCTTAACGAGTTCCTAATCATGTTATCCATTTTTTGGTGACCATATCTGACAACCAAGGATTTGACATATTCAGTCTGTTCTTTGGTAGCGAATTTGTTATGATGAGCTTTATTACCGCAATAGGGGCAAAAAAGGTTATTATCGATTTGACCCCCACTGTTTACTTTTCGAGAACCAATTTTAAAGTATCTGGGCTGACAATTGACCGATGGGCACTCCCTTCCGACCATGCCATCGGCATCACGACTTAAGGGAATACTAAACGTTTGCTTGCCATCAATCGTTGTCCCTGTACGATATCGGTTTAAATTATCAATAGCCATACTGATTTTGTTCCTTGCAAAGTTTTATAACCTGATTGCTCTTTAAATTGTTGCATGCCTGATTGTCCAACTTGCAAAAAACCAATGGATTTTGACATTGACAATGTTACCAGCTACGAAACCTTACAAGGCGATATAACGATGTCGAATCCCTTTCCGTCTGAAATTAAAATTATCATGTTCCAAAATTTTGTTTGTGATAATTGCGGTACGAGAACGAGCCAAGCTCTTCAAACTGCTTTGTATAAGAACCCTGAGGTTAAAGACCTGGCACCAATAAGGTGATAGACTCAACCCATTGGATTTCCTTTCGACATTTATCTTTGAAGCGTTCTTAGGCAAAATTCTGGTTGTTCTGGATTTAACGTGACCGTGCGATGCTTGTGAAAAGATGATTGGTGAGGATTTAGTCCTCAATGGGTAACTCTAAAATCAGCTTTTGTTATTGCGCTTATGCTCCTATTATACAACAGCTAACCACGCAAGAATAAAATTTTTTAACCTTTTTTGTCATTTAATTTTCCACTAAGCTCTTTCTAAGGTCAGTCAAGTCCTTTTTCATAATTCGATGAATATCCTTTATAGCGATTAAGCCAACAATTAAAAAAACAAATGTAGATATCACAAATGTCAAGGATAACCAGTCATCTGACGCTGGTCGTTGCCAATTAACAATAACTGCATAACTTAGCAAGGTACAAAGGACGTAGCCAAAAAAAGTACCTCCAACTCCAACTCGGAGATAATCAGGGACATTTTGTGTTTCAGTTATCTGGTCAACAAGTTTTTTTAGTTTCTCACCATCTTTTATTTCGTTCTCTGACCCTATTGACTCTTTCAACTTTTTCCAGAGGTTAACAGATGTCTTAGCCCTCCATTCAAACAACTGTTTCGTCAAAGGGATGATTAATGCATATATTGCAAGAACAAGACCTGCGCCTGTTATACTTGCCTGCAATATACCTAAGGCGATTTGTTCGTTCAACACCGTTTTTTACCTCGTTCCCTTGTTACATATTGCGCTTTTAAGTTTTTGCGTGTGGATTTTCCCTAACTTTTTGCTACCACTGTTCGATGAGACTTATTACAATGTTTTTATTAGAGTTGAGACAATATACCAGAATCGGAGCGAAGACTATACTAAGTTTTTTAAACTGTAACCTACAAATATTTGGGTTAATCTTACTTAAAAAAGATGCCTAAGTATTAATCGTTTCTGCCTTCATTTTGCAGTATTTTCTGTTTTTTGGTGAAAACGGTTAATTCATAGCCCACTCAGATATAGATTCACAGCATTGGTGAATGGGTTGCGCAAAAAAGAGTTTTCAAGCTTTGACATTGCCGCCGCAATCAAAGAATTAAAAAACACTTTAGCAGATTCCAGAGTGAACAACATCCACCAACTTGACGAGAAAACCGTCATTTTCAAACTTCACAAAACCGATTTGCCTCCAATTCGACTGGTGATCGAAGCGGGCAGAAGATTACACGCCACCAGCTACGCAGAAGAAAACCCAGCTGAACCACCAGCCTTCTGTATGATACTACGAAAATACTTGCGTGGCGCTTGGGTTGCAGGTATTGACCAGTACGAGTTTGAAAGAATCGTAACAGTTAGCTTTCGAACCAAAACTGGGTTGCTTAAGCTTGTAGTGGAGCTTTTCGGCGACGGCAACATCATATTAACCAACGATCAAAACGTCATCATTCACGCGTTAGCCTTCAAGAAAATGCGTGACCGCGACATCCTGCACAATGTGGTTCTGGAGCTTCCGCCGTCAAGCGGCAAAAACCCATTCAAAGTAACCCAAACCGAACTTGAAGAGGCCCTCAAAAACGCAGGAGAAACAGAGGTAGTTAGGTCAATTGCGAGATTTTTGGGGGTTGGCGGAGTTTACGCTGAGGAAATTTTACTACGAGCTGGCGTGGATAAAACTAAACATTGCAACACAATAACAAACAGCGAAGCGGAAGCAATTTTTGGTGCCCTGAAAACTTTGTTGTCGGCAGTTTCAGGCGGCAAATTGGAAGCATGCATAATTCTGGGCGAGGAAGGCGATTTTATGGATGTTGTGCCAATCAAGCTGAAACGTTATGAAGGCTGCAAACTGCAAACCTATGACAGCTTCAATCAAGCTTTGGATGAATTTTATTTGCGGGTTACGGTTGCTGAAAGAGCCGTTAACCACCTCGAAGTTGACAAGATAAAAAAAGAAGCCGAACGACTAAAGCGAATTGTTGCGGACCAGGAAAAATCCATCCATGAAGATGAAACCAAAGCCGAACGCGACAAACTTATCGGCGATACTATCTACGCACACTTTAATGAACTCCAAACTTTCCAAGAGAACCTTCTTAAAGCCAACAATCAAGGACACGACTGGGACACAATCATCACTACAGTTATGGCCGCAAAAAAAGCAGGCAAATTGCCGGCGACCTACGTTGAAGGTTTCGACGGCAAAAACCTTGCATTAAACTTATTCGTGGACAATTATCATTTCAGCTTTAACCTCCGAGATTCAATTTTCGACAACGCCAACAGATACTATGAGCATGGCAAAAAGGCTAAAGAGAAATCCCAAGGTGCCCTCTCAGCGCTACAGGAGTCTAAGAGAAAACTCGCCAAAATCGAACGCGAACTGACTGAAGCAGAAGAGTTAAAGAGTCTAAAGCCAGCGCAAATCATGGAAGCCCTCTCTAAACGCAAAGAAGCAATGGAGAACAAGGAGTGGTATGAGAAGTTCCGCTGGTACATTTCCTCAGATGGATTTTTGGTGGTTGCGGGTAAAGATACTGTTAGCAACGAGGTGCTAGTCAAAAAGCACACTGCTCAGGAGGATGTGGTTTTTCACGCTGAAATCACGGGGTCACCATTCGTCGTCATTAAAGCTGAGGGCCGAGAAATAAGTGAGCAGGCGTTACGTGAAGCGGCTGAATTTGCAGCTTCTTTTTCGCGGGCTTGGCGGGAAAACCTTGGGACAGCAGACGTTTACTGGGTTAAAGTTGACCAACTCAGCAAGAGTGGACCGTCTGGCGAGTCGGTTCCGCATGGCGCTTTTTTTGTGGTGGGCAAACGCAACTGGTACAGAAACACGCCTCTAAGAGTGGCAATCGGCATAATCGTTGGCGAAGAAACAAGTTTTGTTGGGGGCCCAGTAGAAGCTGTAAAGGCGAAAACAAAAGCTTACGTGGTCCTGGTTCCAGGGGATACTGTGGGAAAAGAGTTACTCAAGCAGATCCTCAAATCCCTAATGCTAAAGCTAACAAAGGAACTGAGAGAAAAAGCAGGAAAAACCTCAATTGAACAGGTCCGCGAGTTTGTGCCCTACACGAAAGGGACCATAAACATCAAAGCAACCTAACCTCAATGTTACATAGTCATAAACTCTTGTTCATTTTTTGTGGCTACTTAGGCTGTTTTGCAGGTTTTTTGAACCTTAATTTTTTTCAGTATTCAAATTGATTCGAAACTTACTTTTATGTTGGACATTGGAATAGCTCTGTTGAAAACACTCTGTAGTTTTCGATTTTTGGAGGTCCCTCAAGTAAATCTCGAACTTTGTTGATGGCTTGTGTAAACTCTCCTTTTTCCGACTTCAGCATGGCTTCTAAATCTTGCCAAAGCGTTAGAACAGTTAATGCATTTGGGTCTTCATAAGATAACAGTGATACGTAACCACGATGACCTTCTGCAACTTGAGATAAAGTTTTAAGAATACGGTCAAGCTCTGCGAAACCTTCTTCACGTTTTCCCGGTTTAAAATGCCAAAAAGACACTCTTGCTAAAACCATTAAAATCATCCAAACAATGTTATAACTGCTTTCTTTTAAAGTTTTAATGCTGACATATTTGGTGGTTAAGCAGCATATGGATTGCTATTGTGGTGTGCACTAGTTTTTTATTTTCAGCTAGACAATTATAAAATTGGGGGTGAATTTGTTGGATAAGGTTGACTTAAAAAAAGAATTCAAAAACATCTACAATCCGTCGGCAAAAGAAATATCTGTTGTTGATGTTCCAGCCATGAATTTTCTCTTGGTTGACGGCGAAGGCGCACCAACATCACCTCAGTACAGCGAAGCGATTGAAGCGTTATTTACCGTAGCTTATACACTCAAATTTATGGTTAAAAAAGAAAAAGGTGTGGATTACGGAGTTATGCCACTTGAGGGCTTATGGTGGGTAGACGACATGACCAAATTCAGCGCAGAGCGAAAAGACGAATGGAAGTGGACAGCTATTATAATGCAGCCCAAACACGTCTCAGCTGACGACTTTCAGGCGGCGCTGGAACAAGTAAAAAAGAAGAAAAATCCACCAGCACTATTCAAAGTGCGTTTTGAAAGTTTCAAAGAAGGACTCTCCGCACAAATAATGTACGTAGGACCATTTTCAGCTGAAGGACCAACCATAACAAAAATACACACATGCATCCAAAACAGCGGACATACATTAATTGGCAAACACCACGAAATCTACTTAAACAACCCAGCTAAAACAGCACCGAAAAAACTGAAAACCATATTGCGGCAGCCTATGAAGTAACAACAAGTTAATGGCTCGATATACTATATATCAGTCCAAATATAGCATTATACGTTGTCTTTGAATCGTTTTGCCAAATCAGCGATTTGCACCCTGAATTTCTCGCGCATTTTTGTGAAACGCATCGCTGCTGATGGATGAATGATTTGTATGTATTCTATGCCGTCCATTCGTGGAGTTTCTTTTGCGGATGCTCCCAAAAGCACGATTATTCGCGGTTTAATAATCCTGATTTGGGTAATTAGGAATGGTAAACATGCTCGAACTTCGTCGTCGTATGGTTTCCGGTTTTGGGGAGAAACATGCTTAACTATGTTTGTTATGAAGACCTCTTCTCGTTTTATTCCGAATTCGGCAAGCGTTTTGGTCAGGTATTTTCCTGCTCTGCCGACAAAGGGTTTGCCCAATTCGTCTTCATCAGTGCCCGGATTCTGCCCTACAAACATGACTTTAGCGTTTAGGGGACCTTCTCCAGGTACACCATGCTTAGCGCCTTGCCAGAGTCTACATTTCTTGCAACTATAGATTTCCGAGTTTAATTCTTCTACCGACAAGTTACCGCCTGCAGGTACATAGTATCGTTACGCAACCTTAAAAAATGCCTCCTACCTAATAGTTAAATCAAGTTCTTGTCAGTCAAACACATGAACTTATTCGGTGGTTTAGCCAATTTTTGAGGAAAAAAAATGACAAACGAAGAATCCGTTTCTGAATCTTTAATCGGAAGCGCAGTTCGAGTATTAATGAGGGTAGCTTTTGTCTTTGAGCCCTTAGCACCAACGGCCATTACTGTTCTGATGAATAGGGAGTTACACCGTTTCAAAGAAGCGGGTGCAATCGGCAACTACAAAGCACACACCAAACGTCTTGGCAGATACCATTACCGAATCACGATGGATTTGGATTTAACCGGGATGCAGGCTGTGCATCTTCTGGGTAACTTATTTCCTAAACGATTAAGTCGTTTCAGGAGGTGGTTCCATGACTGAAATGAATGACAAAAAAGGCAAGTTGAAAATAACTGTTGAACTTGAAGTTAACGAAGAATTGATGGATGTTGTTAAAGATGCAATGTCTAAGGCTTCCGCCAAGATTCCTGAGATGATGCGTCGAGGCGGAGAAAACAAACAGTAAATATTCCATCTCGAATAATTTCAAATATTTCTTTATTTTTTTGGATAATACTTAAGTTTTGCTTGCTTTCTCCAAGACTTGAATTATCAAGTCATCACGTATATGTTCAGCTATGGCTTCAGCTTCTTTTGGGTCCTTAACTTCTTGCATGTGTTTTGCAACGTGGGTTTCTATGGCTTTGCTCATTAGTTTAACGTTGGGTACGACCAAAATTATTTCTCCGCAAAGACATTTAATCGCAGGTAAACCATCGTTATCAGTTTTTTTCTCAGATTTTGGAATTGTCGGAAGGCTCCTATTTTCGATAAACAGTTCACTTACCATACATGATTGTATAAAAATTTATTCTAAAATCGGGTTTTTTATTCTTCAACAACAAAAAACCAGTTTATTGAAGAAAGTGGTAGCTAGAGATAATTTTTTTGAGGCTATTTAAATAGTAAAGCCACAATTTCAGTTACCCCGGGCATGAATAGCATCTACGGCGCTCCGATGTGATGCTGATTCAAAGAAAGATTTTATACCCAAACAATCATTTTCTAAATGAGGATACTTATGAAGTTTTTAATCATACAAAAAATTAAACGCGATGTTCCACTCGAGAAATGGTCAAAACTGCTTCCGTTGCAATTCAAATATTTTGACAACCTGGAAAAAGAGAAAACCCTCGAAGCCACCTACCACCTCATCGGGCAACAGGGCAGCATGCTCATCGTCAACGTTGACTCAGACGAGAAACTCTCAAAAATCATAGGACAGGACCCAATGTTCTTCGATTCTGAACGTGAAATCTACCCCTTAACCACCCGCCAAACGCATGAAAAACAAATCCGAGAACTCCTAAAGCCATAGCAAGCGGGTTTTAAATGTGGGTTGTCACGGAGGATTTAGCCTAGACGAAGCAACAAGGCGGTCATGGTACAATCCAGATGCCATCCTAAAGGACCTAGAAGCAGGCATGGTTTTTGTTGATGTAGGTTGCGGCGACGGATTCTTCTCCATTTTAGCTGCAAAAAAAGTAGGCGACAGCGGAAAAGTCTATGCTGTAGATATCGACGCTTCAGCCATTGAAAAAGTCAAACAAAAAGCAAAAGCTGAAGGCTTAAACAACATCAATGCGCGGGCAGGCAAAGCCGAAGACACCGTGTTTTGTAAGAGTTGCGCTGACTTCATATTCTATAGCATGGACCTCCATGACTTCAACGACCCCGCTAAAGTACTCCAAAACGCCCGGCAAATGATAAAACCAAACGGGCAACTGATAGATTTGGATTGGAAAAAAATCGAGATGCCGTTTGGTCCACCAGTTTCTATTAGGTTCAGCGAAGAAAAAGCGTCAGGATTGATTGAATCTGCAGGTTTTACTGTTACGGATGTTAGGGATGCTGGGCGCTACCATTACTTGATAACAGCAAAACCATAAGCTGGCTATTCGGCGTTTGCGTAGAGCTCTAGCAAATCCTGTTTAAACCTGTCTGAATCATCCTTGTAGGCTGAGTGTTTTGCTCCATCGTAGATGATAAGTTTAGCGTTGGGAAGTTTGTCAGCTAAAACACGCATGTCTTCGCTTGCAACTATGTTGTCTTCCGAACCCCAAACGATGGTAGTTGAAAACTTGAATTGACTATACATAGGCACTAAGTCCGGTTCAAGCGCCCTTGCAGGCGAAACCAACATTAATCCCTTTACGGGAAATTTCAGCGCATATCGCAATGCCATGTTGCCGCCTATGCTGGCACCGACAAGAACTGGGACAGCCGAACCAAAAAAGGTTTTAACTGCTTCATTCATGAACGCGACGTTTTTTTCCGGGTCACGGGTTTTAGGTTGGCATTCACTCTTCAAGCCATAAGGCATGTTAAGTGCCAGAAAAGGTACTCGTTTTTTCATGAGCAAACCGGTTACGCCTATTCGTTGCCAGATATCAGCGGTGTAGGATAATCCATGCAGGAAAACTATGGGAACCCCGGGTGCGGTGTAGTATAAGGCGGGACACTTGTAGCCTGAAACGTTTAACGATTTCTCCAACCAACTCACCATTCTAGCAATGTGCACAGAGTCTTATATCGTTTAATTCGGGTGCGAAAGTATTAATAGCCCTCAAAAGCCACTATGTTACGGTGATTTTTTGACAGTTAAAGTCGGCGATAAAGCGCCTGATTTCACGCTTCCCTCCCAAATGGGCGACAACGTAACGCTCTCAGAGTTTATGGGCAAAAAGAGCGTTGTCTTGCACTTCTATCCCAAAGACGAAACGCAAGGATGCACAAAAGAGGCATGCACCTTTCGAGATAACTACGAAGAATTAACCAAGTTGGACGCTGAAGTGTTAGGCGTAAGCGGGCAAAGCGTGGAATCCCACAAGTCTTTCGCAACTCATTATGGGCTGCAATTTATTCTACTCAGCGATGAAGGCAACAAAGTTAGGGAACTCTATGGTGTCCCTTCAACGATGGGTATAATTCCTGGGCGAGTTACTTATATCAGTGACAAGAAGGGGATTGTCCGCCACATTTTTAATTCCCAAACCCAGGCGCCTCGGCATGTGGAAGAAGCAAAGAAAACTCTTATGGAAATAAAGAAAGAAGAAAAAGCCACCGCTTAACAGAGGAAAAAAATTGCTCAACCTCTACAACACTTTAACGTGCAAGATTGAAGGATTTCAGCCAGCAGAAGACATGCAGGTTAAAGTGTACACGTGCGGTCCCTCAACCTACCAAGCTGCCCACATCGGGAATTACCGCACTTTCCTCTTCGAAGACATATTTCAAAGGTACCTCGAATATTCGGGATACAAAGTTATGCGGCTGATGACTCTAACCGATGTGGAGGATAAAGCGATTGCTCAGGCCAAAAAAGAAAACCTCAGTGTGGAAAAGCTAACACGGAAAAACGAAGCAGTTTTCTTCAAAGATTTTGAACTTTTAAAAATTAAGAAACCCGATTACCCTGTGAGAGCTTCAACCGCGGTGGATCAAGCGGCCAACCTGATTTTGAAGCTTATGGAAAAGGGCATCGCTTACCCATTCACATTTGAAGGTGCCAAGAACATTTATTTTGATCCTTTAAAATTCAGGGGCTTTGGCAAACTTGCTCACTTGGACATGAATAAGTGGCCCACTAAGAAGCGGCGGTTCCACAAAGACACGTATCCTGGTACGCCTTGGAATATGGGGGATTTTGTTCTTTGGCATGGCTGTGAACAAAAAGATGTTTGTTACCAAACCGCTATTGGCAAGGGCAGACCAGCATGGAACATTCAAGATGCCGCTATAGTAACCAAACATTTAGGCTTCACAATCGACGTAGGATGCGGTGGAATCGATAACCTGGTACGCCACCATGATTACACGTTGGCGGTTGCAGAAGCGGTTTCCGGCAAACAATTCTCAAAGTACTGGCTGCATGGTGGACACCTATTCGTGGACGGCAAAAAAATGAGCAAAAGCAAAGGCAACGTCTACTACCCCAAAGACCTCTACGCCAAAGGCTTTAGCGGCGAACAATTAAGGTTCTTCTTGATTTACGGTCCTTACAGGCAGAAGTTGAACTTCACGTTTGAAAAGTTTGCGCAGACAATTCAAAAACTGGATACTTTCAGGAGCATGGTCACGGATTTAGAAAAGACTACGTCTTTGAGTTCGGCAGGGGCAGGGGAAGATTTAGAGGGCAAAATCATAGTTGGTTTTGAAGAATGCATGAACAACGATTTGGATATAAAATCAGCCTTCGACAGCCTCTACGAAACCATAAGTGAACTCCATAAGAAAAGACAGTTGCTGAGCGAAAAAGAATTAAAAAATGTGATAAATGGATTGCACAGGGTTGACGGTGTGCTGCAATGCCTCTTCTAAACGAGGTCGCCCACAAACTTTACGCGCTGGAAAGTTTCTTCTCGGTGCGGCGCCATCTCAAGTTCTTCCGTTAAGTCTTTGCCTGCATCATGCATGCCCATGTGGTCGCCTTCCATCCAGAAACTGCTATCTGAAACATCATACACTTTTCCTTTGTAGGCAAGGTACGCTGGTTTTCCGTTTTTTCCGTTGTTTTCTTGTAGTTCTTGGCGTGTTACTTTTTTGGGTTGTGACAAAAAATTCACCATTTCTTAATTTGTTAAAAGTTTGAAGAGGGTTTTAAAGGTTTAGGGATTGCAAAGTCATTAGTTACTGATGCTGGGTCCAGTTGATGATTGGTAGTTGGCGTTTATGTTTATGCTGCCAAGGTTTGTTTTGCTGTATATTTCGATGTTGCTTGCTGCAGGGTAATTGTCAGATTGGATTGGCGACTGGTTACCTGAAAAATGCTGAACATCTACATGGACGCTGCCTAAGTTGGTCTGAGAAACAATTTTGGCTCCTACACCATCATCGACGACTAAGCCAACGTTCACTGAACCCAAATCCGTCACAGCGTTAACCATCAGATTTCCCTGAAGAGCCTTAGTTTCAGTTATATCCATGGTCACGGAACCAGCGTTTGTCTGCAAAGTCACCGTGTTGTTGCCTTCAACTTTGGCTTCATTCATTCTAAAATCAATAGAACCTGCTTGAGTTCTAAGGGTTACGTTTCCTGCTACAGTCATGTTTTCAAGGTTTGCTTGGACAGCGCCTGCTTGGGATTGCAGGCTGAGGGATTCAAAAGTTACGGGTTTATCCGCGGTAAAGCTGACTTGCCCTGCTTGAGAAGTAACGTTGAGATTGCGGATTACATCAGGGTTAACGTAGATGTCGCATTTAACGTTGTACCTGGAAAAAACGTTTGACTGCGTAATCTTCATAGTCATTGTTAACTCGTCGCCCGCTACAGTGTCGTTGTTGAATTCAACTTGGATGGGGCTTCCGCTTCCGCTCCCGCTGTTGATTCCTTTGGAAGCTGTCCCATCGAGTGTGATTAAGAAATTATTGTTGGATACCTTTTGGGTGAAAACGTTGACTTTAAGCGCTTCGGTTTGAACATTTAGGTTTAACTTGTTGATACCTACGGTGTTGTCTTGGTAGGATTGGTTAATGTTCACCGTAGCGTATGAAGCAGCGAACAAAGCCGCAACCACTACACCCACAACTAAAATAGCGATTAACACGATGGCTCCAATTATCAAAGGGTCATTTCTTATTGGCTTCATCGGCGTTGGAGTATAAGCGGCGACCATCACAGGTGTTCCACATTTCTGGCAGAAATGTGCGTCGTCAGCTAGTTTTGTTCCGCATCTTTGGCAATATGGCAATGTTGAAACCTCAAGTAAGAGGGTATAACGACTTGGAAATTTAAGGCTTACCAAAACAGTCTTGAGTTATTGATAAATCTGCAATGACAACCTACCGCAACAGGTTTCTGCAATGATATTCTATCAGGATCCAAACAACTATTTTTTCTGATTCGCAGATTTTTAGTTCAACGGGTCTTATAGGAATTTTAATAAGGTTGGCGCTAAACGATTTGTTGATGATACCTTTGCCTGAAAAAGTTCTCGTAACATCAGCTTGGCCATACATCAACGTTACCCCGCACCTGGGCAACCTCGTTGGCTCCGTCTTATCCGCCGACGTGACAGCCCGCTATTACCGCCTAAAAGGTTCCGACACGATGATGGTGAGCGGTTCAGATACCCATGGCACACCCATCGAGGTGGAAGCCATAAAACAGGGCATAACACCAAAAGTGTTGACTGACCGAAACCACGCCAAAGTCGTCGAACTCTTCCGCAGATGGGACGCCTCATTTGACAACTACACCAGCACGGAGAGCCCAATCCATAAAGAATTCGTCCAAAAAACACTTCTCGAAATCCAGAAAAATGGTTACATCTTCGCTCAAGACGCCCAGATGCTCTACTGTGAACACGACCAACGCTTCCTGCCCGATCGCTTCGTCGAAGGCAAATGCCCCTATTGCGGCTGCGAAAAAGCCCGAGGCGATCAATGCGACATCTGCGGAAAACTCCTCGAACCCACCGCACTCATTGACCCCTACTGCGTCATCTGCAAGAGCAAACCCACAGTGAAAACCACACGGCACTGGTACATCGACCTCACAAAACTCTCAGAACCCCTAACCGAATACTTAAAAAATAATCCGCATCTTCCGACTAACGTAAAAAACTTTAGTTTAAACTGGATAAAAGAAGGCTTAAAACCCCGAGCCGTCACCCGCGATGTTGAATGGGGCATCCCAGCGCCGTTTGAGGGTGCAGAGGGCAAAACAATCTATGTTTGGGTAGATGCAGTGTTGGGTTACGTATCAGCAACTATCGAGCAGTGCCAGCGCATTGGGCAGCCTGAGAAATGGCGTGAATTCTGGTTCGACAAAGAAGCCAAAACACTCTACTTTGTGGGCAAAGACAACATTCCTTTCCACACCATTATCCTGCCAGCGCTTTTGTTGGCGTCTGGTCAAGGCTACAACCTGCCATGGAACGTTTCCGCCACCGAATTCCTCCAATTCAAAGGCCAAAAAGCCTCAAAAAGCCAACGCGTCGGCATATGGATAGATGAAGCCCTCGAAATGTTTCCCCTCGACTACTGGCGCTTCTTCCTCATTGCTACTCGCCCCGAAAGCAAAGACACCAACTTCACATGGACAGTGTTCATCGAAAAAATCAACGCCGACCTAAACGACACCTTCGGCAACTTCATCCACCGCACCCTCAGCTTCATCAACAGCAAATTCGATGGACAAATCCCAGCTCCAACCAAACTCGACAAAGACGATGAAGCTATTTTGCGGGCTGTAAAGGAGAAAGTTGATCAAGCTGCGAAGGAAATTGAGGATTCATGGCTACAATCCGCTACAAACACGCTAATCAGCGTCAGCCGCATAGGCAACCAATACCTAAATACAAAAGAACCCTGGAACCTCATGAAGACCGACAAAGAAAAAGCAGGAACCATTTTCTACGTGGCAGCCCAAGTGGTAAAAGCGATCGCAGTGGTTTCAGAACCCTTCATACCCCAGACATCGCAACAACTCTGGCAAACCCTCAACCTCCCCGAAACTGTAGGCAAGAGCAACTGGAGCGACGCATTAAAGCCGATAGAAGCTGGACACAAAATCGCTAAGCCAACGCCGCTATTCCATAAAATCGATGCTGATGAAGCAAAACTCGAGGAGATGCTGGCACAGATAAGAGCCAAGGCATCGCCAAAATAGGGGCAAACTAATGCAGATAAAAGCCGACCTCCACGTTCACACAACCTACTCGAAAGATTCACTGATAACCCCCAAAGACCTCATCCATTACGCTAAGAAGCGCGGCTTGAACGCAGTTGCAGTCACCGATCACAACGAACTTGACGGAGCCTATAAAATTGCTAAAGAAACAGATTTTTTAGTTATCCCAGGCATGGAAGTTTCCAGTAGCGACGGCCACATCGTCGCCCTAAACGTTTCTGAACTCATACCTCGAGGTCTAAATGCCCCCGAAACAGTACTTCGGATTCATAGAGCAGGTGGAGTCGCAATCGCGTGCCACCCTTACGCCTACTTCAAAGGTAGCCTAGAAGGAAACGTTTGCGAAACTTTCGACGCCATAGAAATCATAAACGCTCGGGCGTTTCCCTTCAAAAGAAACGTAAAAAAAGCCACAGAAACCGCAGACCGCCTAAACCTTTCGCGGGTAGCAGGAACCGACGCTCATTATGGTCCTCAAATCGGTTACGGCTACACCGTTATCGAAGCTGAAGAGGCAAGTGTTGAAGCTATCGCAAAAGCCATTGTGGAGGGGCATTGTCAACCTTTCGGACAAGCTGTACCGCTTACATTGAATTTTATGCAGGAGTTTGAAAGGGTAAAGCGCATGTTAACCAAAAGCAACCGAATATAGGCACATTTCTATTTTGAGGATTTAAACCTAAACGCCAACAAATCCAAACCAATCTTTTTGGCATCCCTTATGGGGTTAACTTTTGAGGCGCCCTTATCTCTCTCAGACCATTGCACCGCCACTTCGGCTACTGGATAACCGAGTTTTTTGCCGCGCACAATCATTTCAGTATCAAAAAAGTAGCCATCAGATTTCGAAGCGCTCAAAACGGCTTCGGCGACTTCGCGACTCATGGTTTTGAAGCCGCATTGATGGTCATGGACACCGTCTAAAAAAAGCAGTCGCACCGCCAAATTGTAGGTTAAACTAAACAGTGTCCTCGTAACGCGGCGTTGAACGCGTGAACCTTCGATGTGTCGGGAACCGATTGCCATGCCGCCATTAGTTTTTACTATTTGCAGAAGCTTTGGTAAGCATGCGAGGTCTGTCGCTAAGTCAACATCCATGAAAGTTATGAATTTGCCTTTGGAAGTGTATAATGCGTTTTTGATACCTTTGCCCTTTCCAAGACGGCTTGGCGAATGGAGTAGAACGAGGTTTGGGTTGTTTTTAGCCATTTTAGCAACGATTAAGTCGGTGCCGTCTGTGCTGCCATCTTCCGACACGATAATCTCGTATGACTTGGAAAAGGACCTAACTGCAGCTTCAACTTCCCGCACGCATTTTTCAATCTGCGCCGCTTCATTATAAGCTGGCAACAGGATTGAAATTTCTTTGTGTGGCACCCCACTCTTCAAGCAGTATTCGACCTTTCCAAACTGGGAAACAAATGAATGATTCTAACGAATAAATCACTTTTGTATTTCCTCATCGAAATTTCGAGAAGCGAGGTTAAAGGAGGGTTTTTCCCAAAAACAGAAAAGAAGGATAGTGGAATTATGAATTATGGAAAATGAAGCACCCTTGGCTTTTTCATCGATCCTTACATTTTTACTGTTAACTTTAGTTTTGTTGCCAATGTCAAGTTTTGTCAATGCTGTCTCAACTCCTCCTGTTGTTGAATGGAGCAAAACGTACACTTATGGCACCTATGGCGGAATTACAGCAATGACGGCGACTGCTGGCGGCGGCTATGCGCTAGCTGGATACATGGGAGAGTTGGGTGCACCGGGGCAACGAATACCTGATGCCTGGCTGCTCAAAGTTGACGCCTCAGGCAACAAGATGTGGGAGCAAGGCTTAAGCGAGGATTATCTAAACTTGGGGCAAGTGAGCTCTATTGTTCAAGCCAGCGATAGTGGGTACGTCATGGTTTGCGTAGACCTCGTTAAGACAGATGCCTTGGGCAATGTTGTGTGGAAGCAAAACTACCTCGACATATCGTTAAGCTCTGTAATAAAAACAGGCGATAATGCTTATGTATTAGCCGGCAGTGTCCATGATGGAGGGTTTTGGTTAGCTAAAGTTAGCTCCAATGGTAGCTTGCAGTGGAACCAAACTTACGGTGGCTCAAACGATGAACTAGCTGGTTCATTACTTCAAACTGTTGACGGTGGCTTTGTGCTTGCGGGTTCAACATTTTCTTATGTTACGAGCACATGGGACATGTGGCTGGTTAGAACAGACTCGGCTGGAAAAATGATATGGAACCAAACATACGGTACCCTGAAAGATGACCAAGGAGTTGGAGTAGTTCGGACAAGTGATAACGGCTATATGTTAGCAGGTACAACAGACCGGACTTTATGTTTGGTTAAGTTTGACTCTACCGGTACCATAGTTTGGAATCAAACATACAATCAGATAGACAATACTTTAGTGCATTCTATCACAGAAACAAATGATGGCGGTTACGCTATAGCTGCTGACTCAGGCCTGATAAAGATCAATGCTTCTGGAAACTTACAATGGATCCTGCCTTATGATGGAACTTATGCTGCAATTCAAAAAGGGAATGATTACGTACTTGCTGGTTCAGTTCCAGGTACTTCTCCGGGAGGAGGATGGATAGCCAGCACATCGGCAACATCTGTTACTAATTCCCCAACACCTGTATCTTCACAAGATACAAACACTCCGTCTGTTTCTACTTCACCAACATCTTTCCCGTCGCAACCTACAAATTCTTCCTCAAATCCATCTTCGGCATTCGATTTCGTCAAATCCAATTACTTGCTTATCATAGCAGTAATAGCAGTTATTGTGGTAACAGTTGTTTTAATTGTTAAAACCAAGGGAGGAAATAAAAAAAAGAGGTTGGAACAAGCCAGATGCAAAAATTTTTAGTTATCCGCAAACTCTTTTTAGAAGCAACTATGTAATTTTCAATCCATAAGGGGTCACAAAACATCACCCAATTAACCGGCACCGGCGAACTATCCACTCATAGTTTAGCAGGGTTCGTCAAAAAACATCAATATCGACTGTTACTGCTGGTTTTCTTGGTTATTTTCGCTTTCTTTGCATTGTACAATCTGGGTTATATGTCGGTGCAATGGGATGAAATGCCCCATCTCTACGGCGCCACAATGCTTTCGCGTGGGCAAACATGGGATTACATGACCACTTACGGCTATTACCCACCCATCTTCGACCTTGTCACTACTGGTTTCTTCCAGATTTTTGGGGCAACTCAAGTAGCAGGGCGTTTGGTGGCAGTGACGTTTTCGGTGTTAGCAATTGCTCTTCTTTTTGAATTTACCAAAAAAACGTATGGACAAAGAAACGCACTAATCGCAAGCATTCTGTTGGGGACGATGCCTGGGTTCTTTTGGCTCTCCCGAGTAACCATGCTGGAAACCATGCTCATCTTCTTCTTCACCCTCGTGATGTTTGCGTTCTATTCGTGGATAACCAAAGACAGTAATAAGGCGCTCATTTTCAGCGGTTTAGCCTTAGGCATAGGAGTTTTGGCGAAATACCAGATTGTCGTAGCCGCCCTCGCCATGTTACTGAGCATCCTGTTTCTGTCCCGAAAACGCCTAAAGCTTAGCCTAACAAAATTTCTGATAATTTGCCTGATTGCAGTCTTAGTTGTGGTGCCCTGGTTTGTCATGATCTACCACTACGACGGCGTCACCAAATTCCAAACGCTCCAGTACGTTATGAGTGAAGGTGGACAGGACCGCCCAGCCTACAGCAACCGATTCCAACCCATCCCCATCTACTATCTCGTCGAGATGGCATGGCCCTTCAACGACATCGCTGTCCACCCGATTTCGCTGCCGATTTTTGCGTTGGGCTTAGCTGGGTTAGGTTTGTTTGCGTATCGAAGAAAAAAACAGGACATTTTCTTTTTTACGTGGTTTGTGGTAGTTTATGTTTTCTTTACGTTGATTCCTAATAGGCAGTGGCGTTATGTGACCCCGCTTTTTCCGATTTTAGCTATTTCCGCCGCATGCTTCATAATGTTCCTTTACGGGAGAGTCCATGCATGGAAGCCTCATCAAATCGGATTCAAAGCGGACCGCACAAAGAAGCTTGCCGCCGCATTCTTCATCGTTTTAATAGGGTCGGCAGTTGCTTACGCCAGTTATGACTCTTACCAGATGACAGTTAGAGACCAAATCCACATCCCCATCCAAGAAGCCACCGATTACTTAGCACACCATTTAGACCAAAATCAATCTGCCGTGCTGGTTTGCTCGTTTAACCTTCTCGACCAAGACATGTTCCGTTTCTACTTGCCCGCTAACATGTCAAGTGACCAAATCTGGCAGTACCCCGCATTGGCAGTGGATGCTTTCACACCTAACTTTAACATCACCGAGTTCGTGAACCTCTGCGTCCAGAGAAACGTAAAATACATAATCCTCTACGACTTCGGAATCAACACTCAATTCTTCAATTCAACACTCGATTATACTCAGGTTAAAACCATGATTGCAGCTACGGGCAGGTTTGGGGATCCACAGGACCAACCATTCTGGGGAGACTTCAACGGTTGGATGGGACATAGGATCTTCCTTGTCCGCTTCTTAGGTTAGCATTCTAAAAATTCGAAGCCGGTTTCCTTGTTCTTTTCTCGTTTTGCTGTGCTACCTGCCAATTCTAAGATGACGACTTCGCCGATTTGCCAAACCTCGACGCCTAACCGAACACAACCTGTGACTGCGTTGTCGTTTCTGCCAAAACTTGCGTGCATGTGCAGTTTGGGTTTACCTTCTTCATCAGCAAATATTGTTCCAACGCCCAAGCCTTCATGGACGCCCTCGAGAAGAGTAATCATGGGTTCGGGGGGTATTGCTTTGCCGTCTTTTGGTCCCACAACTACTTTGCTTTTATCTTGGGCGCCGCCGAGGAAAAAACATAACGCACTTTTGATTTGTTTTTCTGCGGCGAATTTTTCTATGACTTCGTGGAGGATTTCGTCGTTGTGAAGTCTTAGGATGAAGATTCTATTGAGGTTGGCTTCTGTGTAGTTCAAGGTTTAGCCTCTTTTCTGCTTAAAACTGAGAAACTCAACTATAAAAGAGTTCAACTGCGCCAAAAACTTTCTGATAGGCGCAGATTTCTTAGTTAAATTCTGTTTAGGTATAGTGTTTTCTTTGCATCTTCTTTTCGTTTCTGTGAAGGCACGGTTGATGCTAATGCAACCGTTGTTTCGGCGGTTATTTGGCATTTTGCGCTGTGCCTTACTTCATTTTTCTGTGCCATATTTTTCGACCTCTTAAAGAGCCAACGACATGTTAAAGTTCGCTTATAAACTTTATCCCGATCTTAAAAACGTTCATTGGATTAATAAATGATTGTAAATGAAAAAATATGACACACACATAACGAGTTAATTATACACAGCCAATCTATCCGATTAGCGGTTGAAACGGTCGTTCTTCCACACGTCGGCGCTATCGCTGTACCCCCGCCGCTCCCAAAACCCAAGTTCCTTGCCCCGAGTAAACCCCAAACGCACCACCCAAAGCGCACTCTTATACGCATACTTACTGGGCACAATTAAACGCAACGGAAAACCTAGTCCCTCCTCCAACACCTCACCGTTAAGTTTGTAAGCCAACAACACATCATCGCCCGCAAGTTCCTCCCGAAAAAGCGAGGTCCGATAGTTATCCGCACAATCAATAGTTACACAACGCGCTACTGCTTTGGGTTTGACGAGTTTTTCGATGTCTTTGATTTTGACGCCTTCCCACTTGCAATCCAATACACTCCAACCTTCCACACAATGAAAATCGCTGATAGAAACGGTTTGGGGTAAAGCCATAAAATCGTTCCAGCTAATCTTAACGGGTTTTTCAACTTCGCCATCAATGGTTAAGGTGTAGGTTTCCAATTGAAACTGGGGGCTGGTTGAAGTTATTCCTGAGTGGTCGTATCCCCAACGTAAAATACGGTCGGTAGATTCTTGGTCGGGCGGCAACCTCTGTTTTTTAGCGGACAAAATATCACTAATCACTTATAAGATTGGGAAAAGAAAAACTTTGCTTAAAACACTTTGGAATAATTAAATTTAGGATTTGAGGAAGATTGTATAACCGTCTGCTGTTTCAGTTGCTTTTAATCCTCGTTCTTGGATTAGTCTTTCAAAGCAGCCCTTTTCTTGGCTGTCCGCCCATTTGAGGTGTAATCTCCATCGCCCCGGTGTTGGGCTAGGCGTTAACGAGACAACAGGTGCAAAACGCATAGTCTCGCATACAATCATTAACTCTTTCAACAGTGCTAGCGCTTCGTCTCTTTTCATTGTACCAACTCAAGGGATTCAATGTCGAAATATATTCAGGTGTGATTTAAGCTTATTCGCTGAAAAAAAATAAACGTACGTACTATTAGATACTTTGGAAAAAGCTTGACAGTGACTTCTGCCTTGGCTCTTCTTTACTGAAGGATGAAACTCGAACACCGACTCGACGAACGCCAAGTGGTGACTCCGCCAAAAATTTCTCGAAAAGCATACGCACATTTCTGTTGATGGTTTCTTTATCTTTTGCTGGTTGATCAAGTGTTACGGATCGGCTTTTGCAACTTAAATCCACATTAACCGCATAAATAGAAACCAGCTTAAAACTTACTGCTCTGTTTGTCAGGTCCTTGTAGACATCTTCGGCTAGTTCGTTGGTTTTCTGAAGAATAAATTCCAAGTCCCGGGTGTCTTGTTTTAGGGTTCCGATACGACTGATGGATTCTGCTTCTCCCTGCTCAACAACGGGTTCGTTGTCGACAGCATTGGCTGCGTTATGAAAGTAAATGCCTAATGCTTTGCCGAAGACTTCGATAAGCTTTTGACAATCGCATTTTGCTAGGTCGCCGATGGTTTTGATACCCATCTGTTCCATGCGGACCATTGTTTTTTTGCCTACTCCCAAGAGGCGGTCAACTTCGAGGGGTGCAAGAAAAGCCTTAGTTTCTTCGGGTTTAATAATGGTTAAGCCATCAGGTTTTTGGCTGTCACAAGCGATTTTGGCGACAAGCTTGTTAGGTCCAACTCCTATCGAGAATGAAATCCCTACCTGCGCTTTGACATCGACTTTGATTTGCTGAGCGTAATCCCTTGCCTTCTCAAAACTGCCATCCACCTGCGCAGTAACATCCAAATAGGCTTCGTCCACACTAACTTGCTCAAGGCTGGTTGCGTAAGTTCGGAAAATCTGCATGATGCGATCGCTGATTTGGTCATAATATTCATGGTCTACTTTGAAGAAAACCGCTTCGGTGCCTTCCAGTTTACGTTTCGCCAAAAACAAGGGCATACCGGATTTGACGCCGTATTTGCGTGCGATGTAGTTGCTGGTGCTCACTGCTCCGCTTTCTTCGGTGCGTCCTGAATAGACGCCGACGACAATTGGTTTGTCTTTTATGTCTGGATTACGTAGTTCTTCGCATTGGGCAAAGAAATAGTCAAAATCAGCAAGTATAACCACTCGAGTCTGCATGGGTTAGGCTCCCTTCATTTTAGGCATTAGCCATGAACCATCGCAGGGCGCAGTGTTCAGTTGGGCTAAGCCCTCGCGGCAAACCCCAAACTTCAACCCATTCGCGTCAGCCAAATCGCGGATACTCTTCAGTACTTTGAAGCGATAATCTGTGGGTAAAAGGATGCTTCCGCCCACTCGTTCGCCTTGCTGGAAATACAGCGGCTTTAGTTTCTCCGCTACTTCAGGCAACGCTTCTGTTAGGCGTTTCCAGTTGTCTGGTTTTGCTTTGTAGGTTGAGGCAGTTATGTGTTTGACGCCGATGATTGCGAGGGTTTTGATGAGTTTCTGCGGCTGATCATTTACGAAGGGAATGATAGGGTCAATGCGAACCGAAACTGGTATGCCTTTTTTGATCAGGTCTTGGGCGGCTCTTATGCGCTGGGAAGGAGAAGGCGCGTAGGGTTCAAGGATTTTTCCGAGTTGGTCGTCGTCAGTGGTTATGGTTAATGCAACCGTCGCAGGAACCTTGCTTAGCAGGTCGTCGTCTCGGGTTACGATGTTGCTTTTGGTTATGATTTGGATTTTGCAATTGCTCTCGACTAAAATTTCGAGGCACCGCCGAGTTAACCCCTCTGATGCCTCAGCTCGTGGGTATGGATCAGAAGAGTTTGAGATCGAGATGGTTTCGCCTTTGAGTTTAGTTGCTTCCCGCTTGAGCATTGCCAGCGCCTCTTTTTTGGGGCGGCAGTCTTTGAAGTTTGGGATGTAGCTGGAGGCATAGCAGTAGGTGCATTGGTGGTCGCATCCCGTATAAGGATTAAAAGTCAACTTGGGTGGGCATGTGCAGAGGCCTGAACGCCAAGGGTCAAAGGTTGAAATCAACGGCACCAAAGTCACTATCCAATAGATGTACAATGGGCAAACAAAAAGTATTCGCAGAAAACCAGCCTAATTTCGGTCACATAACCAATCAATAAAAGCTATCTATGGCAAAAAAGCGCAAGAGAGCAAAAAGACATTCAGGCTCTTTTAATATAAGCGTCAAAATATTTTTTTATTGATTGTTCAAAAATACTTTCAAATTCCTGGATTGTTATTTCAATCGAAATTGGTTTGTACTTTGACCCAATAACACCAATAACTGTACTAGCTGAGAAGTTAGCATCTGGTTCTTCTTCATTTAAAGGTGTTATTCTAGCTGAATGTACGAAATCATTACGTAATTGGTAAATGTCCTTAACTACTTTTTTTAGCGTTTCTTCTAAGATTGATTTATTGTTTAATTCACAAGTTTCCGAAGAATCGCATTCTCCGTAATATACTAAACACTTTTGCCAGTTAAAACAATATGGCATCATCATATTTTCAACTGGTTGTTTAATTTTTTTACTTGCTTCAGCTATGCTTTCTGGAAGGGGTAATAGAAGAGGGTTTTGGGATTCAAAATTTTCAATTACGTCTGTATAATTTGCTTTAAACGCTTTTATTAGTTTAATTTGGTTATAGGTTGTCACATAATTCTTAAAGAATTCAAGAACGTTTCGTTGAGAACCAAACTGCTTGAAATATTCATCCTTCAATTTTTCGATTATTTTTAGGAAAGTCTTTTTGTCTTTCTTTTCTGCGTTATCAAGACCTTCTTGTATTAATGAACGTTGGTTAAAAATCCAAGAATGAAACTCTTCATATTCCTTCTCCTTACTTATCGTTTTCTCGATTATCGAAAACATCATAATTAATTTTACATATGATGTAGGCTGAAACTTTTTGGAGATGAAATAAAACTTGCAAATTCTTATGAATAACTCGGCAGTCTCGGCATCATTCATCGCATTAATATAATCCACTAATTCTTTTTTGGATGAAAACTGAGAATCCATAGCTGAATAGACTTCATCCATGAATTCTTTAATTTTTGCTCCTCTATATCGGCTAATATATTGTTTTAAGAATTCTTCTTCAGCCTCTTTTGGCGCATTCAATATTTTGAATAACTCTTCTTTTTCACCGATGTAAGGTGAAATATTTGGGAATATATCATTCCGAATTTTTTTCAATATCTAGCCACCACCTGATACCTATCCAACCCTCTTACGCCTTAAGTTTTGCTCCTGTTAGTAGCGATGCCAAGTTTATTTTTAAAAACTACTTTTGCGGTGATGGATTGCCCGACATTTGGCTGCAGGAGTGTCGGATGTTTCAGGATAGTATTTCCGACACTCAATAGAATGTTTGTCGGTTGTTTTAGCTTGAAAAAATGCGATACTAATTGTTAAAACGCATGGATATTTTGCTATTTTATAGTAGACTCCCTCTTAGGGGGTAGTCTGTATTTGCGATTTTCAAGTCTTTAACAAATTAGAAAAGGGTGTTTATTTGAGTTTTTTGATTGTTTCGTTAGCTTTTTCGAGTTCTTTGCGTTTTCCCTCTTGATACGCCTTCACCGCAGCTGACAACACTGAGTCTTCAAGCGCCAAAATTTTCGCTGCTACAATTGCCGCACCCTCTGACTCAATGGTCACGACGCTACCGATGCCGCTTGGAACCCTAAGTGAAGAGTAGATGTCTGCGCCGCCGAATTTTTCGCTGTAAGGTGGACAGGCAATAACTGGTTTAGTGGTGTTGCCGTCGATAAAAGCGCTCAACGCGTTGGATCGCCCTGCAACGGTGACGTAAACGACTTTTTCTGCTTCAAATTCTTTGATTACTTCAAGCACTTTCTCTGGAGTCTTATGGGCTGAAGCCACCCGAAACTCATAGCTTACACCTAAAAGTTTAAGGTACTTCGCGATTTCTCTAGAAAAATCCAAATCCCGCTCGGAACCCATAATGATTACTGCTTTTCCAGCCATGACAATCACAAACAATGCTAATTTGAAACTGGCTAATTAATATTTAACCAAACCAAAAAAGGCAAATGAGAAAATTTGGGTTTTGCCGCTAGTTTTCTTCGAAGAACCTTTGCTCAAACCGCTTAACCCGTGAAGGCGCTTTAACCAGAGCATAAATTAACGTCCCAAGCAAGCCAAAACCAACCGCAATCAAAACTGGCATAAGAATGAAAACTATTAGTGGCGCACTCTCAACTATGAATACGTAAGCAAGAAAAACCCATACAGCAGTTAAAACAGCAGACAAAACAATGCTAATCGTAAGGAAGGCTTTTACTATGGGTTGAAGGCTGGTTTTTTGTGATAAGACGGCGATTTTGACGTATTTTTCATCTTCACAACTAATTTTCTGTTCAATGAGGTTAAGGTGTTCTATGGCTTTTTTGCCGAAAGGAGTCAACACGTAATGTTGATTGTTGTTTTTTCAATCAACCCCTTCAATTGGTCCAAATGATAGTTTAGTTTTCCCGTTGACATTCCAAGTTCAGTAATTAATTCAGTGTAGGATACGCCTTGGTTTTTTGATTCTACAATTCTGATTATTGTTCTGCGTGTTGGGTGTGCTAAGGCTTGGAAAGTGACGTTTTCGATTTGTTCATTTTGGTTCATCATCTGCTTGTACCTCAGAAACATAGTGTTTGGTATACGCTTAAATCGGTTTTTAACAATTTTTCCTAGACAACTTTTCCGTTGTTGCAAACCACCAACCACAAGTCTTTATTACCTAATTCATCTGTTGGATGCTTGATATTTCCTGGTTTGATTTTTATGGCCCAACCATTCAAAGAGGTAAAGTTGCTTACGCAGTTAATCGGTGAATGGTCAGTAGGCATAGCCATGAAAACCAACGATGACAGAGTTGTGTCTGGTTGTGGCGATATGACCGCTGAAGAAATAGCTATGTTAGGCGTAAACTCTGAAATTGAAACGCATATCGAAGGCTACGAGGATTACTATGAGAATGACATATGGAGTTTTGACTTGGCGAGCGGCAAAGTGCATCTTTTCAGTGTAACTTCTGAAGGCGACGCCCACGACCATGTTGGGACGTGGAAGGATGAGAGAACTCTTGAGTTGCTTTGGAGAGGATCCTTTGAGGATCAAGAATTAGAAGAACAGATAATCCTCAGATGGCTTTCAAAAGACCAGTTTGAATTTGTGGGAACTGCGTCTACGTTTGGAAAAATAACCCTTACAACTAATTACGTTTTCAAACGTAAAGAAACCTAACTGAGCAAATCAATCAGAATTGCCACTATTTTTTGCGCTGCCGATTCAACCTCAACGCTTAAGCCTTCGCCGAACTCCATGATTTTCGGCTCAACAAGCATCAAACCAATCTTTGCGCCTGTTGCCTGTTTGATGTAGTCACAGAAAACCCGAAGAGGCAACATATGCGTGGTTATAGCGGGAAAATCCGCAACCTCTTCAGCATTCACCACACTGGCTTCCCCAGGCTTTAACCCTAAAAAAGCAGCGTCTATCAGTAAGACATGTGTAGGATTAAACTTCTCGATGTCTAAGAGGTAGCTTTCTGGAACTGTTTCACATTCCAAAAGACAAACTTTTTCGGAAATCTTACCCTGCAAACCTTGAACAATTTTTAAACCGACATAATCATCCGATCGAATGGGGTTTCCAATGCCTGCAACAACAATTTTTTTTGCCTTGACAAACCAGTTTTTCAGGTTCTGTTCAATTTGTTCCGACATTGAAATATTACCAATTAGAAATGGGTCAATCTAACTATTGGATGATGAGGGTTTTGCACCATTCGATGATTTGTTTTTCCGATTCCTCTTTAGACTTCAGAGGACTAACCAATGTGAGTTCTGCTATACACTCAGAGTTGGGCATTAACGCTTTAATTTGTTCGATGCCCTGCGGTTTTTTGCCTCCCTGAGTGAAGAAAACAGCGACTTTCTTGCCTGAAAGGTTGTTCTTTTTGAGGTAGGTGGTTACTGCGGGTGTCGATCTTGCTGCCCAAATGGGAGTTCCAACAATTATCAGATCGTAGTCTGCTAGAATCTTCTTTGTGAGAGCTATTTGGGTTTCTTTTCCTTGCCTAGCATCCTTGCCACCACTCAAGTATCCGAGTACACCGCTTCGTTTTTTCATGTCGATAACTTCTTCGACGTCTGCTCCTATTTCAGCCGCGATTGTTTCCGCAACGAAACGTGAATTACCCGTTCTGGTATAATAGACTACTAAGCTTTTCAAATTTAACACACCTAAACCTCGTAATATTCGAATTTAAGTGAATATAAGATTTGCTTTCAAGACAAAATAAAAATGAAAATATTATTAGCCAAAGAAAATAGGCTAACGACTAACTGAGCTGACTAACTGTTTTTGGGCGTTGAAGACTTCTACGGTTAGGGGCATTTGGCCGATTGCAGCGTGTGTTGCGCAGCCGAAGCATGGGTCGTATGCTCTGAATGCCATTTCAACTTTGTTTAGGATGCCTTGGTCGACTTTGCCACCGTGGATTAAGCCTTTGGCTGCATCGCGTATGCTCATACATATGGCTGGGTAATTGTTGGTGGTTGCAACTATTAGGTTCACATCTTTTACGAGGGCATCTTTGTCGAGGGTGTAGTGGTGGATTAGGGTTCCGCGTGCCGCTTCAACTACGCCGACGCCCTCAGTTGGTTCGCCAGGGGTGTTGCGGATATTTGTGCTTGTGATTTCTGGGTCCTTAACTAGTTCCAATGCCCTCTCGGTTGCATATAGTAATTCGATTACTCTTGCCCAATGGAAAGCTAGGGTGCTGTGGACGGGTTTGCCTCCTAATGTCTTGTACATTTCTAGATATTCTGCTTGTGCAAGTGGAGTTGCCATGCCCCCGGATGCGTTTAAGCGCCCAAGAGGACCAACACGGTAAACTCCGCTGTCTGCGCCTGCAACTTGTCCTTTCCAGCCGATTGCTTTTAGGTATGGAAATTTGCTGTATGTCCATTCTTCAACGTGTTCGCCGATGTGCTTGAGGTAGTCTTTGGATTCGAACTTGAGGAATTCTTTGCCCTCTGGATCAACGACACGGATTTTGCCATCGTAGAAGTTGACTTTGTTGCTTGCATCAACGGTGCCCATGTAGTAGGTGGGCATCGTGTAAGCGGGGCTCTTTATCATGTCGACATATTTGGTGTTTCCTAAAACGATATCATGGAAGATTTTCACAGTGAACTGCGCAAAGTTTAGGCATGAAGTAGCCATCGTTTCGATTTCTTTTCTGTTCTCTTCGCTCAGCGGCTTGGAGATTCCGCCTGGCAAGCCGCAGACTGGGTGGGTTGCTTTGCCACCGATGATTTCAGTTATTTTTTGTCCGTATGCTCGGTGTTTTATGACTTCAGTTGCAATCGGCATACCGACTTTTTCGATGACACCAAGAATGTTGCGTTTTTCTGCTGGTGCGTCGGGTCCAACGATGAAGTCTGGTCCACCAAGATAGTAGAAGTGTAGGGTGTGGTCATAGATGAAGTATGCACTGTACATTAATTCGCGGAGCTTCTTTGCTGGTTCGGTTGGTTCAACGTTGAATGCTGCGTCCAACGCTTTTACTGCGGCAAAATGATGAGCGACTGGGCAGACACCGCAGATTCTAGTGGTAAGTTGGGGCATGAGTTCGGCTCTTCTACCGATGCAGAATTTTTCGAAGCCGCGTAGCTCGGGAATTTTGAGGTAGGCGTTTTCTACTTCGCCTTGGTCGTTTAGGAATATGGATACGTTTCCGTGGCCTTCAAGGCGTGTGATTGGGTCTATTACTATTTCTTTCATTTCTGAATCACCTTTCGTTTTAAGATGGAGTTTGGTAGACTGTACATATACATTGTTCCAACGGGGTCTTTGATTTGATTAATTAAATCTTCAATTTCTTTTTCAGTATACTTAGTTTTTCCTTCGACGCCGTCGTAGCCGAGGATTGACGCTAAAGCCGATATCATGGCTGCTCCTTGTTCTGGAACGCTGGGTGCTGGTCCACCGCAACCTGTGCAGGGCATGTCAACTTTTAAGCATTGAGCGCCACAGCCGCTTCTGGTTGCCATTCCCATGCAGATGATGCCTTGTTCCATTAGGCATTTTTCGGGTTCAGGAGCTTTTTCGTAGACACGATAGATTTTGTCGATTTTTTTGTTTTCGCGTTTTCGTGGGCATTCGTCGCAGACAGCTTTGAGCGGTGCTAGGACTGAACCTTTGGGTGGGAGATTGTTGCTTGCGATCGCGTCAACTGCCGCCGCGATTAGTTTAACTGGTGGTGGGCAACCTGGAAGGTAATAGTCTACGTCTACCGTTTGGGCGAGGGTTTTTACGGTGTCGTAGAATTCTGGGATTTTGAGTGTGCCTTCTTTGACTTTTGTTTGGGTTTGTGGTGTGGTTCCTTTGGGATTGACGTTTGATTTGTCTTTTATGAAAACTTGATCGAAGATTTCTTTTTTGTCGTTCAGGTTAGCTAAGCCTGGGACGCTGCCTTCGTGGGCGCATGAGCCGAACGCAACTAAGGTTTTGGATTTTGCACGCAGCACTTTTGCCATGTGTTCTTGTTCACTGTTTCGGATGGAGCCGTTAAAGAAAGTTATGTCGATGTGTTTATCTGGAAGCGCTTCGACATCTTTGTATTTGACGTCGATGGCGACTGGCCAGAAAACGATGTCGGCAAGTTTCACTACGTCGAGGATTTTCTCGTTTAAGTCTAAGACGGCAATTTCGCAGCCGCCGCAGCTTGCAGCCCAGTAAAAGGCTATTTTTAGTTTGTTTTGACTCATGGTTTGTTTGCTCCTAGGTTTAACTGTTTTAGCAGGTTTGATGCGTTAACTCGAAGTTCATTGAACGCTAATTCTTCAGGACATATACCCATAGCTAGCCCCAGCAATTGCGGGTAATGTAGGATTGGAATTCCATAGGTTTCATTAAACAGTTTCTCTATGCGCAACTCATTCGTATCATACATTATATGGCAGAATGGGCAAATCGTGATTAGGGCTTGAGCTTCTACCTGTTTAACATGGTTTAATTTGTCTCTTGCAAGCGCAAGGGCAACTTTGTCGCTGACTCCGACGCTGGGTGCACCGCAACATTCGGTTTCGTCAATGTAGTCCAAGCAAGTAGCGCCTGTGGCTTCGATGAGGGCTTTTAGGGTTTGAGGATCTTCGGGGTCATCAAAATCTATGTATTCTTTTGGCCGTAGGATATGGCAACCGTTGTGTTCTGCAACCTTGAGGTTTGTTAGGGGTTTAACGACTGAGGCTTTGATTTTTTCTAACCCAACATCTTCCTTCAACAGTTGCAAAAGATGTTTGGTTTCGATGGTTCCCTTGAATTCTAAGCCTGCTTCTTTGAGGTGACCATTGATTTGTTCTTTGAGGGCTTTGTCTGCTTTGAGGATTTTGTTAACTTTCTTTAAGGTTCCAGCACAGCCTGGACAAAGAGTAAGAATGTTTAGCCCTTGCTGTTCTGCCAACGCCAGGTTCTTTGCTGCCAAAATAAGCATCGTCTCGTGGCTAACGGGATCCAATGGCAAACCACAGCAGTTGAATTCAGGCATCTCAATGAGTTCAACGCCGAGTTTAGCGAGAACTTTGCGCGAAGAAATCTCGTAGCCAGAAACACGGTAAGGAATTGCGCATCCGAGGAAGATTAGGTATTTATTGGCCACTTGGTTTTTCTCCTGCGGGTTTTTGGATTTTCTCGATGAATTTTACCCCTTTGAGGGCTTTGCCGACTTTTTCTGGGCAGCCCTTTGGCAGTGGTGGCAGTCCTTGGGATTCACGTTTTTTGATTCTTAACTCTGGAATCTTGTAAGCGTAACCTGATTCGAGAAGGCTTTGGGCTTGGTCCTTGAAGACTTGTGGTACGCAGCCTTCTTCTGCTGCCATATTACGGAATACTCGTATGACGCTTGCAACTTCGACGTCTTGTGGGCAACGGTCGGTGCATGTGAAGCAAGCTGCACAAAGCCATAAAGTGTCGCTTTTTAGGACACGTTCTTTTAAGCCCAACTGTGCCATGTGAATAAGTGTGCGTGGACGATAACTGTCACTGTAACGTGCTACTGGACAGTCTGAGGTGCATGTTCCACACTGGAAACACTTTAGAATCTTTTCGCTTCCATGCTCCTTTTGAAGCTCGTACTTGAACTTTTGATTAAGTTCGGAAGCTTTGATGGGTGGTTGATCCCTATTTTGTGGAGTTGTTGCTGCCTCAGTCATAAGTTTAACCTTGACAGTTAATTCATTGCACCTTTGGTGCTTGACTCAGAAAAGTTCGTATCCACTAATAAAGTTTCAGCCAAACCTTGATAAATTCTTCCTTGTTTCTGATGTAAATAGAAGTTGATGTGCATTTTATCTCTGAATTCAAGAAAAAACTAAAAGAGTTTAATCAAAAAGGGGAGGATTATTCTCTGCATTGCTTTAGACTACGCAGTTCCTCGATGGTTTTATTCAAAATCACCTTATCGGATGCAGATTCAACCGTGGATACAGGTAGACAAACGATGACTTTGCCAAGATAAGGATGCTTGAAACCCATCTTTTTTGAGGCTTCTTCACTTAAAGCAACAAACAGGTTCATTATTTGCCAATTACTCATGTCCAATTCAGCGCTCTGCACTTCGCCGAGTACAAATCCATCGGATGTTAAAGCTGGTTTCCAAAATAACCTTGTAATTTCCACCATGTAAAAACCTTCAGTTAGTAAATACCAACCGCTTCTTTATATCTGTTTTTTAGGGCGAGTTGCAGAAGCGTTTTTTACCCTCCAAATGAATAGTCATATCTGGTGTTTTTATTGTCAGCTTCTCAAACTCAAGGTAATTTTAAGAAACTAACCCCAGAGGAAGAACAAGTCATAATACACAAAGGCACAGAGATGCCCTTTACAGGCAAATACTACGGTTTCTGGGAAAAAGGCACCTACATTTGTAAACGCTGCGGCGCAAAACTTTACCGTTCTGAAAACAAGTTTGAAGCCGACTGCGGCTGGCCAAGCTTCGACGACGAAATCCCAGGCGCCGTCATACGAAAACCTGACCCCGACGGCATGCGAACAGAAATTCAATGCGCCAACTGTGGCGCCCACCTCGGACACGTCTTCACAGGCGAGCACTTCACCGAAAAAGATACGCGGCATTGTGTTAATTCGATGTCTATGGATTTTATTCCAGACAAAAAAGAAGAATAATTGCTAAAGGGTTTTTCCTCGCGAAAGAGTTATAGACGACTTGTCGCAAGTTGGCAGTAAACGAGCGGTTCGGCTTGGCTGAAATCTTCGGAGTCCAAATTCCACTTTCCACAATATTTGACATCATAGTAATTGCCATAGTAGCAGTTACCTTGGAAAGATTGCTTAGCCGTTACCTAACGGGTTTTGCCAAACGCATTAAACTTGAACCTAGCGCACGCAACAACCTTGTCTTAACCTTCCGAATCCTAATTCTAATATTTGCCGTACTATCCATAAGCAGCGTGGGTGGAGTCCAAGCCGAATGGTTACTATCAATTTCCGCCGTAGGCGGCGCCGCTATAGGTTTTGCTTCACAAAAAACCATCGGAAACTTCATCGCTGGCCTTTTCCTCTTAGCGGCTAGACCCTTTAAAGTAGGCGAGTACGTAAAAATCGGCACCAATGAAGGTTTAGTTCAAGAAATAACCATGAATTACACGAAAATTTTAACTTCCCACAACAACGTCGTTTCAATAAGCAACCTTCAAATTTTGGATCGCGACATCACCAACTATGTCTTTGAAAGCACAAAAAACGGGAGTCTTTACTGCTATACATTTGAAATTGGTTTTGATCACAGCGTCTCAGCAGAGCGCTTGCGCGCTTTATTCGATCAAGTCTTCGAAAACTATTCAAGCAAGTTAAAAAGAAAACCCGAATACATGTTGACGGGATCAACTGGCGTAACTAAAGTATTTAGCGTTTACATTTATGTTGATAAGCCCCAAGAAATATTCACACTAAGACCTAAAATAATTGGTGAGGTTCTCAAGCTGTGGGATGAGGAAAAAGACAAACAAAAGAAATAACTCCCACAGTCCTCAACAGTATAATGTGTTTATTATGTCAAACAAAAAGTATGAGCTACAAGCCCAGGCATCAAACTTGTCGGGCTTAATTGATTATCAGGAAGACTCAGTGGTTAGCCGTACCTTAATTGACAAGAAAACTGGTACCGTTACGTTGTTTGCGTTTGACGCGAACCAAGGCTTAAGCGAGCATACTGCCCCCTTCGACGCAATGGTCTATGTGCTTGAAGGTGAAGTGGAAGTCACAATATCGGGCAAACCATTTACTCTCAGGCAGGGAGAAATGATCATCATGCCAGCAAACCACCCGCACGCACTAGCGGCAAAAACAAAGTTCAAAATGCTCTTAACTATGATAAAATCCTAAAGCGCTCTACCCCACTCATCCACAAAGCAGTAAGCAGCAAGCGGCTTTTTGGATGGCACAGAAGGGTTTTCTGCAGGATACCCCATTACGACAAATGCCTGCGGCTCCACAGCGTCGGGAATTTCCAACGTTTGCCTAACCGTCTCTTTGCAGAAGCATGGCGCCGAATACCAGCATGCACCCAACCCTTTCGCATGCGCTGCCAAAAGCAAGTTTTCAATCGCAGCACCCAAACTCTGAACCGCTAAATCATGAAGACATGCCTGCCGTCGCATATCAGAATAACTTGGCAACCCTTCGATACCCGTTACACATGCCAAGATAAGGACTGGCGCTTTTGCGAAGCGTTCAACTCGCTCCCTGCGTTTATCCTCGTCAATCGTTTGGCCGTCTTTTGCCATGTCTGCAACCCAAACTTGAGCCATTGCATCCGCCAACGCTTGTTTGATTTGGGCATTCTCCAAAATGATTAATCCGTATGGTTGAGCGTTATGGGCTGATGGAGCCCAACCAGCAGCCGACAAAACATCCAAAATAATCTCTTTTGAAACCGATTGAGGCAGGAACTTTCTGATGCTTCGCCGCTCATGAATCGAGTCAAACAGTTCTGGCATAGCAAATTGTATGTTGACTTCTGTTTTTATCTTTATTCGCTGTTGGGTTCCAGGATAACTTTAAGCGATTGGCCCGCTTCAGCCATCAAACGGAAACCTTCTTGCGCCTCACGCAAATTCAGCCTGTGGGTAATCATATCTTTAAGGTTCAATTTTCCAGTTGCCAAGTATTTGAGTGAATCTTCAAGGTCGTTTGGGGCTGCGCCGTAGCTGGTGCGCATGGTGATTTCGTTGCGCCAGAACTGGTTAATGGGCACAGACAGCTTTACGGTTGGATCGGGCACGGCGAAGAAAAGGATGGTTCCGCCGCTTTCAACGCAGTCTATTGCTGACATGGCTGCGGAGGTTGCGCCTGTGCAGACGATTACTTGGTCAGCTAAGTGGCCTTCGTTTATTTCTTTGAGATTTTGGTGCAGGTTATCTTTGGCGTTTAAAGCGTGGTTTGCGCCAAATTTTTTGGCAAGCTCCAGTCGATATGAGTTGATGTCGGCTACGATAATGTTCTTTATGCCGTTGTATTTGGCGAGTTGTGTGTGGAGAATACCTGAAATGCCACTTCCGATAATTAATAGAGAATCATCTTTTTGGAGGTTGGCAAGACGTTGTCCCCGTGAGACGCATGCGAGCGGCTCGATGAATGTGCCCTCTTCAAAGCTCATAGCGTCGGGCAGGTTGTAGATGCCACATTCAATGTTGATTTTTGGGATTTGAATGTACTGTGCAAAGCCGCCAGGGTAGTAATTTGTTGTGTGGAGGGTATGGCAAGCGGTGTGGTTTCCTCGTTCGCAGTATCTGCATTGATTACAGGGGACGTGGTGTGAAACGAAGACGCGGTCACCGATTTTAACTTTTTTGACTTTGCAGCCGACTTTACTTATTACGCCCGTAGCTTCGTGACCTAGCACGCGTGGTGCCTTGGGCACACGGTACCACTCCAAAACATCGCTACCGCAGATGCCAGATGCCATCACCTTGAGCAATGCCTCATCTTCGCCGATGCTCGGAACGGGTATTTCTTCAACGCGGACGTCATGGTTGTTGTAGTAGAAAGCGGCAAACACATTAATCACCAAAAAGGGAAGGGTTAAGCTTTGCCGTCTTTTACTTGGTTGTAGAGGTCTTCGGCTTCTTTGGGAGTATAGCCTTCATGGATTATGGCGCGGATGGCTTTTATAGAGGCAACCGGGGCGTCGGTTTGCCATATGTTACGCCCCAAGTTGACGCCGACTGCGCCTTTCTGAATGCCGTCATAAACGAAGTCGAAAACTTCCCGTTGCGTATCAGTTTTTGGTCCGCCAGCTATAACGACGGGAACTGGGCATCCGTCAACGACTTTTTCAAAGTGATCCTTGCAGTAATAGGTTTTTACTACACGCGCACCGATTTCTGCTGAGATACGGGCAACCAATGCAAGGTAGCGTGCTTCTCGTTTTTCAAGTTCTTTACCTACAGCTGAGACTGCCATGACGGGTATTCCGTAGTCTTCGCATTCGTCGACGAGTTTGGCGAGGTTGCTGAGGCTCTTGTTTTCGTATTTGGTTCCCACGAAAACTGACATAGAGACTGCGGATGCGTTTAACCTGAGGATTTCTTGGATAGAGGTAACTATGCTTTCAGCAGCTAAATCTTCCCCAACCACTGAAACAGCACCAGACACGCGCATGATGATGGGTTTCTCGATTGCAGAGTCAATGCAGTTGCGCAGCACTCCGCGTGTGAGCATGAGTGCGTCTGCATACGGGTAAATCGGTTTGATAGTTTCTTCTGGATGCTCAAGACCATGTGTTGGTCCCTGGAAGTACCCGTGGTCAATTGGTAAAAAGAGGGCTTTGCCGTCTTTTTGAATAAGTCTACTTAAGCGGTTCTTCATTCCCCAATCCATACATTATTTCTCCGAGGAAGCTTTGGCTTAAGAATTAAATAACTTTATGCTTTAAAGCAAGTTATTTTTTCAATATGTAGCCAGTTTACCAGCTCTCGACTGATTTCACATTTGTTCATTGTTTAAGAAAACTTATGAGTAAATCACAACCAAGTTTATATCACAATTAAGCATTAAAACATAAAAACAAGAAAAGAGTGAAAATATGCACAAATGCACTCAATGCAGTACAGCGATGAACCCAAGGGGAGAAATCTCTGAAGATGGAAGCATAATCTGCTACCAATGCCCAAAGTGCAAAAACGTTGAACTCCACGAGGCAAAATACCTCAGCGAGTTCAGACTAACATATCCCTAAAAAAGCCCACTGTTCCCAGATAGCTTTCTTTCAAGCTTTCTGTTTAACGATTAAGTAGCCTTTTTCTATGAGCCAGTGGTGGAACTGCCATGTGGTGTATAGGCAGTCCGCGCTGCATTTTTGGCGTGTCTGCTCGTAAGCGGGTGTTCCTTCGGTTTGCTGGTTTAACTGGACTTGCACGGGGCATTTGACGTCTTTGCAGAATTCCCGTCGCTTGTATTCAGTATATCCTTCTGGAATCATGTCCATCGCTGCCTAAATCTCCGTTCAAAACTAATAAGTCTTTTTTGGAAGTCTGGAAATATGTCCGCAGACGGCTCAGGGTTAACTTTTTTAAACCACAAAGCCCCAAACCCTGTATATGCCCAAATACTATCTTTTAGGCGGAGAAAACACCCATAAAAGAGACGCAGAAAAAATCAACCAAAAAGCCTTCAACGACGCAGGCGTAGCACCGAAAATCCTGGTTTTCTCTTGGGCAAGAGCATCCTTCGACAACACCTATGCCAAAAGCAAACTCCTGTTCGATTACTTTAGAAGCTTAGGGGCAAGCACAGTCAACACCGTTAACTACTCCAGTTCTTCGGTTGAAATTAAAGAAAAAATGGCGGAGTCCGCCCTTGTTTACTTAACGGGAGGGGTTCCGAGCATGCTGATTGAGCGCCTAAAAAAATTGGGCGTTGAAGAGCGCCTTCGGGGTTTTGATGGAGTTATCGTTGGGCGAAGTGCAGGGGCTTTGGCGCTTTGCCGAAAATGCGTGATAACTTATCAGAGTACTTCAGAAGTAAAAGTTATCAAAGGACTGGGACTTGTTGATTTAACGCTTAAAGCGCATTACAGGTTAGGCTGGGACATGGAATTAATTGAGTTGTCGAAAAACGATGATATTTTTGCAGTACCTAAAGGATCAGCGCTCGTTTATGATAACGGGAACCTATCAGCAATTAATAATGTTTACTTGTTCCATAAGGGCGAGCGGCAAATCTTCCATTGAACTTGTGCCAAGTGTAATTTTGCCAAACTGGGTACGATTTAAACTACCGAATTATGACAAAACATAACAGTTAAGTTGTAAACTAATAGCTTTTTTAGAGAGAATCAACTACAAACATTTGATTGGTATGCATAAATCAGCCCTGTTAGCAATCCTTCTAGTATTTCTTGTTATGGCAGTTTCAATCTCAACTGTTTTTGCCGATGTGTCAGTTGGCGTAAAGCAGGAAGATTGGATAGAGTACAACGTTCACGTAACGGGGAATCCGCCGGGAGACCACAACATACAGTGGGCATCCATAAACGTGACTGATGTGCAGGGCACCACGATAACTTTGGATATTCAAACTTTATTCAACAATGGAACCCTCTATCCAGAACACATCACACTCAACTTGGCAACAGGCATCCTCGGCGACGACTTTTTCATACCTAAAAACCTCAACGTAGGCGACAAATTCTATGACGCCTACCAAGGCAACATAACCATAACGAGCATACAGCAACAGACAATCGCAGGCGCAGAGCGCACAGTGGTTTTAGGCGCAAGCACCTACACGTCCTATGTTTGGGACAGACAAACGGGAACACTTGTGGCGGCTACGTCGATTGAAACCGACCAAAACTACACGATGGTAACTAACACAAACTCAACAAACATTTGGCAACCAGACATCCTCGGGTTCACGCCAACAACGTTCTACGCTGTTTTGGCAGCAACCATCATTGTTGCCGCTGCAGTAGCAGTTGTCTCCGCAATTTGGATTCGGCAAAGAAAAACAGAGCCATTACTGCTGTCGCTTGAAGCGGTTGGCGCCGTTTTCGTCGCCATATTCTTAGCAGCGTACCTCGGCGGCATGCCTACAACAAACGTTCTACATTCCTTACCTGAATTTAAAGCGCCTCTAATAGTTCTGGGCGTTTTATTTTTGGTTCTAGTTTTGGCAAACACCATCATGTCGATGCGGCAAAAAGAGATTAAATCATATTCTGCTCTGAAATGGGGCTTGCTTATAGTCGCCGCCTCCTACTTCCTCTTCAATTTGCATTCGCTGTTTACTTTGGGATGGGTTGGCGAATGGAACCGTTTCAGCGGCGGATTCTACACTTCAGTTTTCATCCAAGACATAACTAACTTCGTTGGCATAATTGCGCGGTTCATCGGCGGAGTCATAGTAATCGGTGCCGTGTTGTATTATTACAAAAAAGGCTTGCCCAGTCAACAGAAACTCTATAAAATCCTTCGGTGGGTTTTGCTTATGGAAGCTATCTACTGGCTTTCTTTGGTTCCTCAGGCGGGTATCTATGTTTACTTTGCTTTCAGCAGGCACCTATCTACGATGGCGCTCTTTGACAACCTCGCATGGACCACAATACCCGGCATCATAGAATCGATTGTTCCACCCGTCGCCCTACTCATATTAGCCGTAAAACTTAATCCCAGCAAACCTTTCCGAGGCATCATAAAATGGGCATTGATTTCTGGCTTCACCTATGTTTTGACATTCTGGTTAACAAACACAGGCGCCTGGATGCAGGTAATAACATCGCCAAAAGGCACCTCTTACCTCATCAGTTACCCCCAGCACCTCTTCAGTTTCGCTATAACTACAATTGGACTTTTAGCATTGGCAATCTACGCCGGTTTAATAACAAAGAAAAACAGCGGCGCTTTAACCTTACAAGACCTAAACATTCGTGCTGTCGGCGCAATAGTTACGTTGCTTGGCATGTATTTCCTTTGGAATTATTTATCATGGGTTTTCTTTAACGGTGGTTGGAGCAGCTGGTATGCATGGTTCCTCGGCCACAACTTAGACCTATGGATGCTTTCGTTACCACTTTTGGGTTTACCATTGATCTTCTACAAAATCCAACCCAAACAATCTGTCGAAACTGAAAAGACCAAATAAGTGGTTTATTCGCCTCTAGTATCGTTTCGGTTGCATTCTGCCTTTGGTCGATACTCTACTTTTTTATGTCGTTCCTTATGATGCTTCTCGCACTCTTTTATTCTAACGAGCATCCACTCATTTTCTTCGTAAACGCATCCGCAAAGCAGAGTCTTAGTCGTCAAAACCCATACACTTCAAACTAAACAATCCAATAATGCATCTTTATCTCATAACGATTTCGATAAAAATGAAATAAAACTCGATTTTTGATTTTTTGACGAATGGAAAGTTCTTACCCAAAAAGGCAACATTTTAGAGCATGAAACGGTACTTGTTTGCTTGTAGTGTCGAAATATGAGCGTTATGAGTAGAAAAAACAAAAATACACAACTTGAACAAAAAAAGAAACTTGAACGGGAAAAAGAAGCAAAAAAGAAAGCAATGTTAAACCAGTTGCCTCCAAAAGGAAAAAAGAAGTAGCTTTAGGGCTATAACTGAAACTACCAATCGTCACGATTGCTAATGTATTCTTTCTTCATTGTTTTTTCGATTCCATTGTAAATGTCTTTTTCTGATTCTGAAATAACCGAGAACCCGGTTCCTGCAACACTTTTTACTATTGGAACTCTGACAAATTTTGATTCGCGGGTTTGAGGGGCATAATCTACAATCGCTTCTTTTTTGGCTTCGGAAAGCTTCTCACCTGAAGGGCAGAGTTCATACATCTCCACTTTGAGGACGTATCTGCCTGCTGGGATATCCTGCATATTCAGGGCAGGTGTCAATTCAAAATCGTCCTTTGCAAGTGAACCTTGAATGATTCTGATTGTTTTGGAATTAATTTGTTGATTGTTGAAGAATAAATCCAGTTGTACTTTGGAAAAAGCGGTTTTTGAAGGAATCAGCTTGAAGGCGATTTTGAGGGCTAACTCGTCTTCTTTAGTTGCTGTGGAGATTTCGGTAATTACGATCCGCTTTTCTGGCGTGTTCGAAGCAGGGACATTGGATTCTTTTGCCACATTGGGCAAATTGTCCAAAGTCAGCTGCTTGGAGGGCTTGAGATTTTTTGTCATTTTTTCTCATTTAATAGATTTTTTGTTTCTTCTTGTTCTGTTGACAGTTCTTCCTCTATAGCCTTAATTGCGTTGCTTATGCGAAGTAGGGTACTTCGTAGAGCCGCCTGTTTATTTTCCAATTCAGTGAGGGATTTTTGCCCTGCAGCGTATTCGGCTCTGAGTTCTTTCAAGCGTTGCTCAAGTTGCTGTTTCATCAAGATTCTCTTGAGTGTTTAAACTACGCAGACTTAACTGCTTTTTGAATATTTCTTCGCGCCACTTGTTTTCCCAGCTTGCCCATCCAGTCTTCACAAGACTCTCCCGCAGGTGCGGCTTTTCTGCAACCCAATCCAGAAACTTCCAAAAGCGCCTCTTATCCTGCAGTATTTCCTCAGGAACGCCTTTTTCGATGCACCATCGAATGTATGCTTGCTCCATTAGCGGTTTCAGTTCACCTGTTGATTCGACTCTTTGAACTTTGAATCCTTGGCTTTCCAAGTATAGGGCTACGCTGGTTAAGACGTATTCTGAACAAACTTTAAAACAGGTTTCTGAGTCAGGCTGCATAACAGTGATAATTTCGTTAGCAATTTTTACAGCATCCTCTAAGTATTTTTTGTTTTTGAAGTTTGGAGGTTGAAACGATGCGGTGGAGATTCTGCGTTCCATCAGCATAGGATGCGGCGGTTTGATTGCTCCTACCACGACGCCCAATAATAGGTCACTCCACCCTGAAGCATCTATCAGAATGGTTTTTCCTGGCAAGAAACAATTCAACGCCAACTTTAGCACCTAAGACTTAGAAATATGGGGGAGACTGTTTTTTATCTTTTGTTTGTTGGAGTTTCGGCGATAAAAGAATTAAAACTGCAGACGAAAGATAGCAACTGACCTTAAATGAACACTCAAAAAGCATTCGTAATAGCAACTGCCGTTATGGTACCCTATGACACAGTTGGACAATCAGGTTCGCCAAATCTAACCCCAGTCGATTAATATCTGGTGCTGAAAACATAACTAAGTCAGCAGCACCTTAAGTGTGGTAAATTGAGGGCAAGACTGCCAAGTAAGCTTGCAAAAATTCTGTTTTTACCAACTTCATCTTTTTATATTAAGACTGCAAGTACACGACGATTATCTTGCCTGTTAACTCCAAAGCCAAATGCCGCGAGAGCTGGCAATCTTATCCAGAAACTGGAAATTCGAACGGTATTTGTGAAAAATGTTCCCCTGAAATAATCACTACTGATCAAGTTCCGAAGTTTCAAAAATCTACAAGAAAAATTTTTAAAAAAATAAAAGAAAAGTTAATCGAGAAAGCAGTATCATGCGAGTTTGAAGAGGAAAGCATCACAGGCCAAAAAACCTTGCATAGGTACATATGCTGTTTTTCCGATCCCTACAATATAAAAGAGTTAATTCAAACAAAAAAGTTTCAGCCTGTAGAGAAATTTAAGCTTAACGTAGAAGCACTCAAAATAAAGCACACAGGCAAAATCGACAGCTTAATCGCTCTAGATGCCATAAAAACAACCGTAATTCCCTACAATTTTCAAATGCAAACCGCACTCAGAATAATAAACGAAATGAATGGAAACGCTATTCTAGCTGACGAAGTAGGGCTTGGCAAAACAATTGAAGCTGGCCTAATAATGAAGGAGCTACTTTTAAGGGAGGAAATAAAATCAATCCTTATTGTTTCTCCTAAGAGTCTTTTATCACAATGGAAAACGGAAATGTCCGAGAAGTTCGGAGAGGCTTTTTCGGTAGCCAACAATCCAAGAGAACACGTTAACCTTCAGACCGATGACAGAATAATATGTTCACATAACCTTTTGGCTAGAAAACACGATCTGTTTGCAAGTCGAACTTGGGATTTGATTGTAGTAGACGAGGCGCATGCGTTTAGAAATACCCATAGTAAAGGCAGAGTTTGTCTTGCTAACCTCAGAAAAAACCATTTCTTGTTGCTTACGGCGACTCCTCTATGCAATAAACTTACAGATTTGTACAGTATTGTGGATTTGATTCACCCTGGGCTTCTTGATAGCGAACGCTCGTTCGTCGATCGCTTTGCTGAAGACGCCAAAAGCCGCGTTGTTAAATCCGATGAAGTATTTCACCTAAGACAAACACTTCGAGACATCATGTGCCGGACGCGTCGAGAACAAACGGGCATCCCATTTACAAAGCGATGTGTAGACTCAAGGTCATTAGAGGCAAACCCAACCGAACGCGAGTTTATCGACCAAGCAACCGAATATCTGCGAGACGTAAGCAAAAACCATTTCAAGACAATCGAGGCTCTAATGGCAGAGAACCCAACTAGAAGAATCAGTGAATCCCAAAGCAACGCGATACTTGTGTTTCAAGCAATTACTCTTCAGCAGTCCTTCTCAAGTTCTCCAGATGCAGCCATCGAATCGCTAAAGAAAAGACAGGAACGGTTTCCGATGGAGGCTGAAATCGCGGGCAGATTAATTGAGCTGGCGACAAAAGTGAAAAGCGCAAAAATGGAGTTGCTAAGAAACGTTCTAAAAGAAATTCCAAATGAACAAGCATTGATATTTTGTCTACGAAAAATCACAGCGCATAAACTCTCAGAAATGCTTAACCGAGAGTTTGGGAGAGCAGCGGTCTACTTAGGAGATTTGGACCAAGCGGAAAGAGACAAGGTCATTGGAAGCTTCAAAAGCGGTAAAACGAAATATCTTGTCGCAACCGACGCAGCAGCTGAAGGTCTTAACCTCCAGAACTGCTGTATAATGTTTAATTATGATTTGCATTGGAACCCTATGAAAATTGAACAGCGCATAGGTCGACTTCACAGGTTTCAACAAGATAGGGATGTCACGGTCTTTAACTTAAGTGTCAAAGACACCATCGACGATTACGTGCTGCATATTCTATACCAAAAAATAGATTTGTTTACTATGACTATTGGCAAAATGGAAACGGTCTTAGCAGAATTAAATGAAGGGTCACAGGACATCCAGAAAATCATAGCTGAAATCCTGCTCAGGAGCAACTCTCGTCTGGACATTAAAAAAGAGTTGGAAAAACTGGCTAACGACTTGACTACCTCAAGAAAAAATCAGGAATTGGCCGAAAAGTTTACTCAAGGTGTCCTTGATTGAGCACAAAAAATTCAGATACAAAGATTCACCAGTTCATTAAAGCATATATCGAATCCAAAGAAGGCCAGATAACCCAACAATCAAATGAAGTTTTTACGGTAAGCTACCCAGATAAATCAAGCCCAACAGAGTATACCTACCAACCAGCAATATCACGTGAAAGAAAAATTTCTCTTTTAACGCCAGGTAGCCCAGCGTTCCAGCAAATGCTCGAAGAAAGTTTAGAAAACGGCGTTTTATGTCAAGTATTATTTAAGCCTAAAGGGGGAATCGACGCTCTATTGCGAGGCTACTTTAAAGATGCTTCCTTTTCCTGTGAAGATTGCGAGGAGGCACCACTTGGAGAACAAATCACCAATGCATGCGAGAAATCCACATCGTATTACCACCGAATAAATAATGGAAAAATTGTCTCAACAAAAATTAGCAAAAACGAGCCAGTCAGGTTCTTGCAATTTTATTATTCGCTAACGTTTCAGAACAAGCTAAGGCAAAAAGACGAAGAAATATTAACCGTACTAGTAGATGAGGATTGCAATGTTTTAAGCATGGGCGAAGTTAACGAGAATAATTTGTTGATTAATGAAGCGATAGAGATTCAAGGTTTTAAGGCTAAGCTGGACGTTATAGTATTTGAAAAACTGAAGAGAGTTGCAGACGAAAAAATAGAATCAACTATTAAGGAAAAATTGATTTTCTTTGATTTGCCGCTAACCAAAGAGGTAAGGTCCAAGCTAAAAAGCTTCGATAAACGTCTCAGAAAAGAACGGCGGGAAAAAGTAATCTCTAGAAAACATGATTTTGACGTTCAACAGTGGCATGCTAACCATGAAGCGCTTCTTAGGAGAGAAGAAGAATCATATTTAACCAACATTTCGGTAAAATTCATCAACCTGCTCGTAATTAATACGAGTAAGGTTAAATTTGAAGTAATTCTCGACAACAACTCAGCTATACGCTCCTCGTTTATCTTAGGCTTCAAACACACTGCAGAAGTTGCTTGCCCTATATGCCGAAAGAATTTTTCCTGTGGTTATGCTACACAAGACGGGCTTTATGTTTGCAGAGACTGTGTTAGGCAATCCGTTGATACTGCAATAATTTATTCGAAAAAAGCCTCTTTACAATTAGATGAGAAGCTCAATGAATACTTTGAACATGACTCAGGCTTTGTATGCTCAGTCTGTGGAAAGAAACACAGTCGATTGCTGGAATTCAAATGCAGCCATGACAATTCAAGCATATGCATCTACCATTATGGACTTTGCGATGTTTGCGGAAAAGTTTTCTCAAAACTAAACCTCACATACACGGATGAGTTTAAGCGGCAATTATGCCCCAAACATGCTTCCAAAAACAAACTGAAGGAGCAATAATATGCCTTACGTCAAGTTTAATGGCATCTTGAAAGAAATAATTGAGCAGTATCCAAACATTGATGTTATGAGTTTTCTGCAAGACAGTTTACAGGTTCCTCTCGATAAGGCAGAGGAGTTGGCTGCGAGAATAGAAAAAGAATACTGCCTCAAAGTTACAAGCAAAACAGAGCCCAATTTGCAAAGAGTTAGTTTGGATAATCCAAAAAAACCTGAGGTTTCTCAAAAAATAAGTTCTTACCCATGGGAGAGTCTTTCGGGAAAAGAATTTGAACGGTTCATTAAATGGCTGTTGGAAGAGTTAGACTATGAATTCTACCCCGAAAAATATGCCGAAGATTCGGGTGTTGGCTTTATAGTTTCGAAGGATGCAGAGAAAATTGAGATTCAAGCCATAATGTGCCCCAAGACCATCTTGGTTCCAAATTCAAGAGTTTTAAAAGTGAAGCAAACAAAGTCTATTCATGGTTGCCAAAGAGCAATTATCTTAACGACAGCGTATTTTTCTCTAAAAGCTATATTTGATTCCCAGAAACTAAACGTGGAACTTTGGGACAGAGATATTCTAGATGCGAAGGTAACAAAAGCCAGGAAGAATGCTGAGCTCGAAGTTCAATCATGTTTTCCACCGTATAAGGGATCCCTTCTGGCTAGTCTTTTAAGGCTCGAAGAGACGGGGGAGTTTATGCTTGAGTCCAGAACGGATGAGAAGTACGATTTGCATTTGCCTGGAGTAAAATTTCCATTATTAACTTTTGAGATTCGAGCAGGCGAGGTTAGTAAATGTGTTTTTAGGATAAAGTTTAATGAGCCAGTGGGAGAATTTGATGGGGAAGTGTTAATTTGGTGTGACCGCACCAACGACCGGTTTGGTCCTGATGGAGCAGAGGCTTATTCACTGATAACGGGATATCTTGAACAATTTGTGGAATGAACGCTAAAATTAATGTGTTTCTTTTATAAAAGTGTGGTAGCCCAGTATAGGTTCAAACTCTCGTTCAAACATTTTTCAAATACTATCAATTTGAGAACAAAAAATAGCTGGATTGCTATTAAAACAGCTGTGTTTTTCTCTCGTTTTTATAGTGCACCCGAGAGTTCGACAATTTCAGATGTCATGTTACGCACATGTTATGGCACCCCAGAAAACCAAAACCCGACAGACATTATTTTCAAAAATGCTGCTTAACTCGACATCTATTTATGAAAATAGGCTCTTAGTGGGCAGCTGCGATTTGAACCTATACCTCGGGACGATATCGCCACTTCTACTTTTTCTACGCAGCCACGCGTGCTAAATTTTTTGCTTCCGACAAGCTTCCTACTATCTCACTTTTTTGAGAGGACAAACTACTTCATTTCATTATCGGTCTGAGCGTTTTTGTTTGGAGTAGATGTGACTATGTAGATTGGTCTTCCTTCGCTGAGGGCTTGCGCAGTCTTTCTTCTTGCACTCTGAACAAGTCTCCAAATGGTTCCTCTTGAGATACTCATACTTTGTCCAGCTTCTTCCTGTGACAAACCCTCCATATCCACCAGCCTGAAGGCTTCAACTTCCGCAAACTCAATGAAAACTGGTTCCGAATTCCTTGACGGATTAGGAGTAAAGCTGGTTATGGATGGAATAGTCCCTAAGGTAACGGGCTTTGGAAATCGACCTCTTCCACCACATCTATGTCTTCCTCGCCACATAACAGGTTTTCTCCTTCTCGAGGTTGTTTGTCTTTTGCTTAGCACGTTAATGGGTTCTCTGTCTCTTCAAGAACCCACTCAAATGCTTGCTTCGATGCTTTTTTAGCGATGGTTTCAAACTCGGTGAATGGACCGGCGTTTAACATCTCATCTTCAAGGTGATCTAAACATTTTCTGATTTCTTGCTCTGTTCTCATGTTTGACACATTTACACATTTTTATATTCTGTTCGTACAAATCTTATGTTGTACAGAACTTTTATATATTTCTGTGCACTATCACACAATTGATTGTGTGCATAAACACAAAAAATAACCCAACAGAGGTGAAACTAAATGGGATATCGAAGAAGAGCTTATTTCGATCAGTGGCCCGGAAGAGGACCATTCAGTCACTTGCCACCATGGCAAAGACCCGGACGCATGTACGGTGGCAGAGGCTATGGTAGAGGATATGGCAGAGGATATGGCAGAGGCTGGGGTGCTGATCCACGGGTATGTGCAAGATTTCCGTCACTGCCAAGAGGGTGGTGGGCAGACCCAACATATGCGTATCAGCCTCCAACGCCTAATACACAAGATGAACTAACCGCACTGGAAGAAAGCAAAAAGGTGCTCGGAGAAGAGAAAGCCAGCATAGAGCAAGAAATCAACGACGTCGAAACGCAACTAAAAGAGCTAAAATCAAAGATTGAACCAGAGAAGAAACAAGCTGAAGAACAATAAGTATTGTCAACTATAATTAGTTGAAATACTTTCCGAAATTTCAAGGATAGGAACGTAGATTTGGAGGAAAAAGAGGTTTGTTATCAAAAATTCCAGCGAACTTTGAAAGAATGACAAAAGAAGATTTGGACAAAGAAATCCTCAGAGTAGCAATCATCGCCGAGTTAGATGCAGTAAACCTTTACGAACAGATGGCGGCGTTAACTGAAAATAAGCACATAAAGATCGTCTTGCGGGATATAGCTGGGGAAGAAAAGACACATGTTGGAGAATTCCACGCCTTGCTGCTAGCAAATGATAAGCAGCAGGAAAAAGAGTTGGCTGAAGGCAAAAAAGAAGTTGAAGAACTAACTGGTTAAATTGGTGATAGGCGTAAATTGTCCAAGCAGAATCCTCCCCTTTCTTAGTTAACAATTAAGTTCCAATGCCTGAAGTTATTAGATTTAGATTTGTCATCTTAATAGAAATGGGAGTCTATTTAGGCAGGTAAATATGCAGACACAATTAGAAATTGGGATTTTCAAAGATGAACGAAAAAAGAACACCTCTTAAAAAAGGAGAAGAAGCAGCAAAACTATCAACAATTATTCTTCTATCACTCGGTATTTTGAAAGGAATCACTTCCATAGCAAGTGGTAGCGTTGCCCTCCTGGCGGGCACAATCGACTCTTTCTCGGATGTTTTCTCATCAATAGCGGTGTGGGCTGGACTCAACATTGCAAAAAGAAAACCAAACGAAAGATTCCCTTACGGATACTATAAGGCAGAAACTTTTGCATTGTTCGCCGTGTCTTTGATAATTATGGCATCCAGCGTTTTGATCATGTTTGAGTCGTTTCAAAAGTTTTTTGAGGTCTACGTTATCTCATTTTCAAACTTAGCGCTTGCTGTATCAGCTGTATCAGCAATTATCTACTATTTGCTTGCCAAATACAAAGCGAGGGTGGGTCGCCAAATTGGTTCGCAAGCTATGATCAGCGAAGGCTTGCATTCTATGATAGATGTTTATACTTCTCTGTTGGTTTTTGTCGGCGTTTTTCTGGCTGTGTTAGGCTTTCCCGCTGGTGAGGCTCTAATTGGTTTCTTGATTGGTTTATATGTGCTGATAAGAGGATTACTGTTTGGAAAAGATGCTGTGCTGGTTTTGATGGATGTTTCACCCAGTCCACAGAAAGTTAAGGAAATGAAGGAAATAGCTGAGACCGTAAATGGAGTTAGAGGAACCCACGATGTCAGATTGCGAAAATCCGGACCAGTTTTCTTCGGTGAGTTACACATTGAGTTGATAGAAGGGCTTTCCTTGAAAAGAGCACATGTGATTTCCGATGAGGTTGAAAGAAGAATCAAACAACGTTTTGAAGACTTGGAGTTAGTTACCGTTCATGTGGGAATTGCGCATAGGAAAAAAACTCGAGTAGCTATTCCAATAGTTGAAGACAAAGGTTTAGACTCATTAGTTAGTCTTCATTTTGGAAGTGCGCCTTATTTTGCCTTCATAGATGTTGAAGAAGGACAAATAGTGGGTTCCAATGTTAAGACGAATGAGGGAGCAAAATTGTCTCACAAGAAGGGTATACAAGCTGCTAACCTCTTGATTGAAGAAAATGTTACTGTGGTGCTAGCGGGAGGTATCGGCGAAGGTCCGTTCCACATACTAGGTGACAATTTAATACAGATTTATTCTATCTCCAAATCTATGAAAATAATAGAGGCGGTTAACCTCCTAAATACAGCCTTGTTAAAAAGAATGACTTCGCCGACTGAAGAGCACGATGAATACAAAATTGACTGACAAATCAATTCTACTCAAAAAGCTCGCGCTTGAAGGATTTCTCGCTCAAGTCATAGAGTACGCACCATTTTCGCGTGCACCTATCCTGCGATTTGCCGAGAAGCACTTCCGATATAGAACATTAAGAAAGTAATGACGCAAAGTCCTTTTTGATGTTATACCACACTACTTTGGAATCACCGTATCTACTCGTTCCGGGTAGTAGCGTTCTCAGCAATATACGCCAAGTTGTCAAGTCCCAGCGCCTTGAGCTTCTCAGTTGTGGGCACTCCATCGGCAGTCCAACCTCTAACAGAGTAATAATCGTCCAAACCAAGTTGGAATTCTTCCTCGCTAACATACATACCTTTAGCAGGTCCCTCATCAGGCACTGGAAAATTCATTATCTTCCAGGGCAAGGTGTCGAATTTACGTGTGCCTTTACCTTCTCGAATGTTGAAGAGCCTTGCAAGGTTCTCTATATGTTCACCGCTTTTTGTCATTTCTTCCGGAGCCAAAGATAAGCCTGTGGCCAAGGTGTAATAGTTTGCCAAATCCTTCCACCCATCGTAGTATGTGCCTCTGCTGAACTTGCAAACAATAAGTGAGTCGATGATGTTGTACATGTTGCCTTCATCTGCAATCATTTTGCCCCTGCCTTTCTCAATCTTAAAACGGTTAACTTTACCTTTAACATCAGGCGAGTAAGCACCATTTCGTAGATGGCAGGCACCACGGAACGAAACACTAAAGCCAAGAGCCGCAGTCTTAAGAGTTCTCAGGTCATAACCTGGCAACTCCAAGCCTTTAATATGGCAAGCGTACTTGTATGCGTCTCCACCGATGATTTCAGAAGCCTTAGCTACTCCTTCAGCAAGCGTACTGCCAAGCCAACCCTCCCGTTTGCCAATCTTATGGATTACAGCGATTAACGCTTCAGCATTTCCAAAACGAAGGTCAATACCATCAGTTTGCTCCTTTGTAATTATGCCATGCTCATAAAGATCCATAGCAAATGCAACGACAACGCCGATAGATATACCGTCCATGCCATACTCGTTAACGATACGCATAGCTTCAATGATAGCGTCTAATCGGTCAATACCGCATAATGGTCCCATGCTCCAGAGACACTCGAACTCCAATCGTGAAGTTGAACCCTTGTAAGGTCCTTCTGGAACAACTGCAATGTGGTCACACCGCATACCGCAAGTTGCGCAGCCAATAATTTTCTTCACATAATGCTCGTTTAAGTTTTCACCACTGACTTTGTCTGCGCCCTCAAAACGGGAATTAGTAAAGTTCCTTGTAGCTAACGCAAAAAGAGAATTAAGAACAAGAACATTCTCGGGTGTCCCCAAAGTTTTGTATTTCTTAGTTGCTGGACCCTCCATGCGTTCAAAAATCATTTTGATAAATTCTTTGAACCCTTCAAGATTTGCGACGTTAACGTCGTGTGTTCCCCTGACAGCAACTGCCTTGAGGTTTTTGGAACCCATGACTGCGCCCATTCCGCTTCTTCCAATAGCACGAAACTCGTCATTTATGATTGCTGCAAACCTACAGAGTTTCTCGCCAGCTTCACCGATAGCAGAAACTCTAATGTAAAAGTCGCCGAGTTCATCCCGGATTCTATTATCAGTATCGTTAACTGTTGCGCCTTTCAGGTACTCAGCATCTCGAATCTCAACTTTGTCATCGTCTATCCAAAGGTAAGATAATTTTGGTGCTTTACCCTTGATGATAACTGCGTCGTATCCTGCACGTTTAAGGTCAGGGCCAAAGAACCCGTGTGCTTTGCCTTCGCCAACTCCTCCGGTAGCAGGTGACTTTGAAACAACAGCGTACCCGTTTCCAGCTGTTGGACCCATAGTGCCACTGAGTGGACCAGCGCAGTATATCAAAGGGTTATCTGGGTCAAATGCGTCTGTGCTTGGTTTTGAATTGTCCATGAGCAGGCGGATGCCTAATCCTATTCCGCCGATGTACTGTTTAGCCATATCTTCACTTAATGGCTCTGTTTTTGTTTCTCCAGTTGAGAGGTTAACGTGTAAAATTTTTCCTGCATAAGAAAACACGCTTTTTCCCTTCAATTAATACTAGTCAAACGAATACTATTAACTTAATGGATTATTCAGTTAAAAACAAATGTTTAGCAACTACATATTTTTCAATACCCAGATCAATAAATAGTCATCCAAGAAATCTTCAAAATAGTCATTCCAGATATTAGAAAAAGAGGTCGAAAGATCGCAAAAGATGTTCGAGCGAACTTGCAACAGATTCAACCTACTATTAAGCAAGTGCAACTATCTGAATGCTGCACAAGCTTGAGCTATTCTATTTATTGCTCTTCATAAAAAACAAAACCTGGCGCAGAAGTAGCATGACCGCAGTAGTAAACCGCTGATTAGCGAAATGTCTCGACCATATAAGAACAAGCAGATAGCGCAAATTTTTAGTGCATACTCAACAAATTAAATTTTGCTTTGAACCTGAAGAAGTCAATAAATATGTTCAAATTGAGCTGAGCCAAATCTGCAAATGCGATATTTTTAATTTAGTAAGTTGCGAAACATCAATATGGTTAACTGAACAATCTTTTCTTGATTGCGACTCGAAATCTGTAAGGTTGAGATTGATGATCTGCAAATTGTTTATTTTTAGACACGCTGAAACATTTGACAATAAACGTGGGTTATTCTCGGGTTGGCGTGATTCAGGACTTACTTTGAAGGGGTTTTCGCAGGCACAGGAAATCGCTGATCGCAAAAGGTTTAACAGCGAATGTGCAACACATTCAACCCCATATAAAGCAAGTTCAACTAGCTGAATGCTGCATAAGCCTAAGCGATTCTATTTAATGCTCTTTAATTATTTTTTTTCACGGGACAAGCCAGCGCGCAACCGGATATATATAATCAGCTGTTGGACTGTTGTTTCCCTAAACATGACCTTTCTTATCCATAAGTTTGAAGTACCATTCAGGCATAGTGTACTTATTCGCTTGGTAGTCAGGGTGGCATGGTTTAATGTCAATGACTGGTGTGCCATCAAACAGGTCGATTCCTGCAACAAAAAGCTTCTTGCCGTGTCGTTTGAGCAAGCGAACAAGAGTCAGACCTATAGGGTTCGGCCGCGTCGGAGAATCTAAGGCAAATACTCCTAACGTAGGAAGCTCTTCAAGCTTGAAACCTCTTCTTGTTGCACGTTTAGGTTTCACTTTTAGAGGACCGATTTGGTCAGCTCTTAACCTGTGCAAGTAAGATAATATAAATAGGTGAGAATACCCATCCAAACCTTCCAGAGCTTCTTCAAACTCAGCAAATATCTCCACAATTGCTTCAATTTCTCTATTTTCTTCTTTTATTTGATTGTCAGAAGCATTTGTGTGAACAACTCCGATAGGCTTCAGAACTATTTTTTCTGTTGACCCCACCATCCTTTTCATCCCCTAATTGAGTTTGATTTACGTTTCATATAATCTGATTGATTGCCTAGCGCATATTAAAGGTAATTAAATTACTGTTTACTTAGTATCCGAAGGAGTTTCAAAGAATGAAACTGAACCTCGATTGTATTCCGTGTTTCCAGAGGCAGGCTCTGCAGGCTGTGCGCTTCATAAGCAAAGATGAAGAGCTTCATCAGAAGGTTTTAAGAGAAGTCACAAAGAAGCTTCTGGAGTCAAATTGGGACTCAACTCCACCAGAATTAGCCCACGAAGTCCATAAAATAGTGAAGAGCCTTACAAACGAAAAAGACCCTTATAAAGAAGTTAAAAGAGAAAGTAACGATTTAGTTTTGAAAATGTACCCTGCGCTCAAAGAGAAGGTTGAAGAAAGCAGGGATCCGCTGAGAACAGCGGTTAGGCTTGCGATAGCAGGGAACATTATTGATTTTGGACCGACTACAAGAGTTTAACTTGGAAAAGACAATTAGAGATGTCTTGAAAAAGAAGTTTGCTATCGATGATTATGAGAAGCTGAAAGAGAATCTCAAGGATGCTGAAACCCTCTTATTTTTTGCCGATAACGCTGGAGAGATAGGCTTCGATAGGCTTCTTGTCGAGACTTTTCTTAAAGCGAGGAAACTTGAAAAAATAAGTTTTGTCGTAAAAGGCGGTCCAATCATAAACGATGCAACCATTGAGGATGCAGTATACATGGGTCTTTGCGATTTGCCGAACGTCAAATTCTTAACTCTGAGTAACGGTGAGGCAGGAACAGGACCTAAGAGAAGCTCTCAAACGGTGAAGAGTTGGATAAAGAAGCATGACCTTGTTATTTCTAAGGGTCAAGGCAACTATGAAGGATTAAGTGAACATAATGGGTTGTTCTTCATGCTTATGGCTAAATGCCCTGTAATCGCTTCCGACTTAGGTGTTAAGGTAGGAGACATTATCTTAAAATACAAACAATAATTACACACTCGCCTTATTGCACAAATTCTTGGAAGCGCGCAAGAACCTTCGGCTGATCGATACACATGGATCGTCTGCCAGGTGAATCGCCCCGCGATTTTGTTGGCTCATACAAAGCACCACAAAAGTCCATACAGACTAGTGATCACACCATAGACTTCCCTAGCACGACATCCCCTTATAGATCATAATATTCAAATAATCCACATTCAATTTTAGCTGGTCGAAGTCATGCAGAGCCTTAAAGACCTCCAGTTGAACCAAATATTCCTAAAAGACCTTTTACGGATATTCCCAAGCTTAAGAGACATACCGCAGAGAAAAGAGGCTCGCACTGGACACTAAACTAGCTATACGATGGAATTTTGGGGAGAAATAGAGAAAAACTAAAAAGATCACTCTGTTTCATCGGCTGTCATGATAGAGAATTTTATTTGTCT
>CAWAKC010000007.1:0-412164 GCA_963782525.1 Candidatus Bathyarchaeota archaeon | reverse complement strand
CCGCCACTGTTTTAGTAATAGACCTTGATTTGCGGTTGGATTGTCGTTACTAAAATCTGTAACGCTGTTACAATTTTCTGTAAAAATTAGCCCAACGCCTGAATCAGCAACATCGATTTGCACATTTATGCGCCTTTTGCTTTAACCCTACAAAGGAGGACACAAACATAAGTTAGACATATTTTTTGGATTTTTTAGGAACAAGCCCATAAATCATAGAAACAGAGTTGCTAATATGCTTGCACACTCACACTACTTTGCATTGATTCCATGTTGAACTGTGTATAGTGCAAACCCTCTGCCACACTTAATCCACAATAAGAAAAAAGCCTAAACCAAGAAAAGCAAACATGTCCAAAGCCACAAGTGTGATGTGCAATTTTTAGGACACCACACCCACACAAGAGAAAAAACGAAGTAATAGGGTTGCAAAAAAAACGCGTTAATGGCAAAAATAGGAGCCTAAGAATAAACCGATGCCCCCACTCTTATTAAAACAGGTTTTTAATGTATTTTAGGATGAGTTGCGGCTGTTCAAATGCGGTTTTAAACGCTTTTCCAGGATGCTTTATGTGACCTATTAGCGATAGTTTCTTGTATTCGGCAAGTGCTTTGGTTGCTATTTCTTTGACTTCGGCAGGTGTAAACTCGTTAGTTGTAATCAGCGGCATGCCTTTGGCTTGCCGTGCCTGAGCGAAGCTGTTCCATGATAGATCTGCTGGCAAGTAGCCGTTAGCTTTGCATTCTTCATACAAGCGTGTACCATAAGACGGCGTTGCAGCAAACAGGTGCATACCCACATCATACTTGCGTTTGAGTTCGAGAGCAAAATCGACGGTTCGCTGCATATTCGCTTTGGTTTCACCTGGGAACCCTATGATATAGAACGCACCTGTTTTTAACCCGATTTGCTGGGCGTTCTTAGCGAACTCGACGACACGGTTAAGGTCAAGACTTTTGCAGATAACGGTGTCGAGGATTTGTTGATCGCCAGATTCAACGCCGACAAAGATGCTGTTGGCGCCTGATTGCTTCATTTTCTTGAGCAATTCCATGTTGAGGCAGTCTGCGCGGACGCCGTTGGGGGTTTCCCAGCTAATCTTAATTTTGCGTTGGATTATGCCGTCGCAGATGGCTTCAAACCGTTTAAGATCCAATGTCAGGTTATCGTCTTCGAAAAAGATGTTTTGGACTTTAAACTTATCAACGACATATTGAATGTGGTTTAACACATATTCCGCTGAATGCGCCCTGAATTTCTGTCCCATATGCAGATGGACAGCGCAGAAGCAGCAGTTGAAGGGACAGCCGCGGCTTGTAATCATAGATATAGCTCGGTTTTGGAAGCTCCGGTACCCAATCTTTTGAGGATTCAGATACTGGTCCATATCCACCAAATCGTAGGCTGGGTAGGGCAAATCATCCAGATTCTCAATAAGTGGTCTAGATGGATTTATTGTAACTTTGCCTGCTTGGCGGTAGGCGATGCCCAATATTTCGCTGAGTTGTTTTTTACCTTCAAACGCTTGAGCAACCTCAAGCATTGCGTGTTCACCCTCGCCCACAACCGCAACATCCACGTTGTTGGCTTCTTCAAGAAACTCTTTGGGAACTAAGGTTACGTGTGGACCGCCCATTACTGTTAGAATGTTGGGGTTAACTTCTTTGGCTAAGTTGCTTACTTTAATGGAGTTCTCTATCTGGCAGGTGAAGGGTCCAGATATCCCGATGATTTGGGGTTTTCTTGCGTTTATTTCCTGTTTTATCTGCTCAAAGGGCAAGCCAACCGTCACTGTTTCACCAGTTTTCTGGAACGTTGCGGCTATGAAAGCATCTAAAATTTCAACTTCGTAACCCGCCTGCTTCAAAACCGCTGCTATATACATTAAACCAATCGGCAGATTGCCTGCAGGCTGTTCTGAACCGGGATAAAACGTCTGAGGCGGATTGATAAGAAGCACTTTCATCGGTTGACCCAGTAATTATTTAATTTGCCTGACATAGATATAAATTAATTTATATATACAATTTTATCGGAAACAATCATAACATAAGCTGATTTATGTCTAATTATAGATATTAACCCGATTTTTTTTGATGTTTAGTAGGCATGTTACTGCTATATCACTACAACATAGCTTTATGAGCGGTTGTTCGGCTCTATTCTTATCAACTTTTGCGCAGTTTAATAGGAGGTGAATTTTTTGAGTACACGAACCGAAGAACGAAAAGGTAAGATGACCGTTGCTGAGGCAGGCAGGAAAGGCGGAGAAAAAACCGCTTCAACCCACGGACGCGAATTCTATGAAGAGATAGGCCGTAAAGGCGGAGAAAAAGTCTCGATGGAGCGAGGACCCGAATTCTACAGTGAAATCGGCAGCAAAGGCGGATCCGAACGAGCAAAACAGCATGAAGGCTCAGCTGAAGCGGAGGGAAAAACAAGCCTCGAAGAAGCAGGTCATAGAGGCGGTCAAAGAGTCCGACGACTAATCCAAGCGGGAAAGGAACATGAGGAAGAATAAGCACCTTCAAACTGACTCATTTATCGTTTAACTTATTTTTTCTCATGTCCTAGTGCTTAATTTTATTGGTTGAGGAGGTGATTTTTTTGGAAGAAAAGAAGGGTAAAATGACTGTTGAAGAAGCGGGACGAAGGGGCGGATTAAGGACTTCTGAAACTCACGGCGGGGAATTTTACAGTGAAATAGGCCGCAGAGGAGGAAAAATCGGTGGTCCAAAAGGCGGTCAAAGAGTCCGCAAACTTATCCAAGAAGGAAAAGAGCACGAAGAGTAATCGCTTCACAGGTTTTTTGAGTTTTCTTCTTTTAATTTCCTTAAGTTCGAGTTGGAGGTGAAAGGGTTATGTCAGTGAAAAGTTAAGAGGAAGGAAAGATATCTAGGCAGGAAGCCGGCAGAAGGGGCGGCGAGAAGGTGGCGAGGGAAAGAGGTTCAGAATTCTACAGACGGATAGGTAGGAAAGGTGGGGAGAAGGTTGCTGAGGAACGCAGTTCGGAATTCTTCAAAGAAATTCGGAGGAAAGGCGGCGAAAGCAAGGGAAAAAAACCAGGGCAACCCAAATCAAAGGGGCAATTGACAGAAAACCTGGGGCATCGATACAACTGTAAGAAACTAATAGATCGATTTTTGTTGCAGTAAGTCAATTTTTAAAAAGGAAAATGTTGAAATAACTTACTGGTTAAGTTTTGTCTATGAAGAAAGTACTCGTTCTCTATTATAGTCGAACGGGGAACACTGAGAAAATGGCAAATGCTGTTTCTGAGGGAGCCCAGAGCGGCGGCGACGTTGAAGTAGAACTGAATTTTCATGTAGACGCTGAAAGCCTAAACAGTTACGACGCCATACTCGTTGGGGCACCAACTTACCATCATGACATGCCGGTTGACTTCAAGAACCTTTTTGAGGAAGCTGCTGTGAAGGGTCAAAATTTAAAGGGCAAGATAGGTACAGCTTTTGGTTCTTATGGATGGAGCGGTGAAGCACCAAAGCTTATCTTGGAAATTATGAAGAACAAGTTTGGGATGCAAACCATTGAACCTCCTATTCTTAGCAAAATATAACCCAGACCAAAACATCCTCAACTCATGCAGAAACCTGGGAAAGAAGATTTCCGAAACCTTGATGAATCGGACTTAACACTAAACGGTTGGAGAAAACATTATGGAAAAAAAGAAAAAACTCCTAGACTTTTTAAATAACCAGATTGTTGTTGAAAACGAAATTGTTGATTCTCTTGAGAAAGCGCTCGTCGACATGAAGAACCCAGCGGTTAAGGGTGTTTTGAAGGGTGTATCATTGGATTCTATGAAGCACGCTCAGCTCTATACGTCTGCCTTAACCTTGTTAACCAGCGCTTCAACTGCTCTAACACAAGATGACCTTGATGAGCAAACAAAACTGGTCAAAAAGCACATAGAAATTGAAGCAAAATTAATCAAGGTGCTTCAGGAAAAAATACCAGAAATCGAAAACGAAAAGGTAGTGTTCCTGCTTAAAGCCATATTAGAAGATGAATGCAGGCACCACGCGATGTTGAAGATGGTTTTAGAAATTATCGTTCATGGCGAAACCATAACTGAGGCTGATTGGTGGAAGATGCTTTGGGAAAATGTTCCGTTCCATGGCGCGCCTGGTGGCGGATAAATAAAAAAAGGAAAGTAGTTGCTAAGCGTTGTCGTTGTTGTTGATGACTTGTTGTGAAAAACTCCAAGTCTCATCAACTATCTGCTGCAGCTCTGTTAATACCGAGGCTAACAGTTCGCCTTTGCAGGTTAAACCGTAGGCTTTGGGCGTTTTTCTTACGAACACGAGTTTTTTGCCCTTCAAACCTCTGAGGTACTTGTAGGTTCTTCTCAGGGATAATCCAGTTTCTTTAGCAAGTTTCCCCGCAGAGATTCCCTCAGCCAAGATTGAATCGTAGACTTTTCGTTCTGTATCCACAAAGGTTTCTTTGCTTGGATCTCGTTTTGATTTGAAGAAGAAGATGTAGTCTCGATCTTCAGGACTGTCGATTAAACCAACCGAACGCAACCGCTTTAGGATGCGTGACGCTATCTTTGATGAAATTAAAGTTTCTATTTCTTCAAAAGTTTTGGGTCCGGAAAGTAATGCTCGTAAAAGATTTTCTTCGTAGCATTCAGAGTGAGCGGGCAGCATCTCTGCAAATTCGGGAAAGCTGCCGAGTGTGTTTGTTAGGCGTCCACCGAACGTGGTTGCATAGTACTCGTCCCGTGATTCGGTTGCCAAGCCAACTGCCATCAAAGGCTGAAGGTATTCTTCGTTTATGGTGTCTTGGCTATGTGAGTGGCCTGTTTTTTTAAGTTCTTGCTGAAGTTGGCTAACGGAGTACCTTCCATTAACGATTGCTTTTAAAATATGAAGCCTAGTTTGGTTTTTTAAGACGTTGAATAATTCTTTTATGTAGTTTGGGTTATCCATTGTTTCACGGAGTTTTCTGAGCTCATTTTTTAATTTGTATACCTGACAGCGAGTTATGCATTCTAAGGGTGAGGTTGGTGCGCAATTTCGGCATTCTGCGTCCAGCGACTTGAGCATTTCGGATACGTCTTGGTTGTTTTCGCTGTTTCTGGTAGATGATAGGACATTGTCCATTTGTTTAGTCTCCTTCGACGTTTGTCATTGCGGGGTAAAGGAGTTGGTGATGGGAGGGTGGTATAGTGCAATTATTTTTACTGCTACCCCACTTGACATGCGTCATAAATTATGACATGCGACATATTTAAATAGGTTTTCCCGAAAAGTAGAGGTAATTGGTGCATAACTTGATACTACCATGCGAAGTCGGAGTGAAAACAGTCTTGCCAGCAGTAAAAGCTATAATGGCACGATCCATCGTCGAAAAACACGGCTACAACGAAAAACAAACCGCAAACCTCCTCGGACTATCACAATCTGCCGTCAGCAGATACGTCGGACGAGAAAGAGGCAATCTACTAAACATCGAAACCACCCCCGAAATATTAACCCTAATAGACCAAATGGTAACCCACATCATAAAACAACCAGACAATAAAACAGAATTCCTCAAACTCTTCTGCCAAACCTGCCAAACCGTAAGAGAAAAAGGCCTAATGTGCCCCAACTGCCAAAAAGAAATGCCGCAATCATGGGCAGAAAAATGCCAGTTCTGTCGCGAATAAGCAGAAAGTAAAATTTATTAAAACCGATGTTCAATTGGTTTGAGGCAGCTCTCTTTGTTACACTATGAGGGCTCTGTTTTAGATACCGTCGAGAAAGTCAGCAAAAGCGTCGTTAACATAAACGACGTAAAACTAGTACAAAACATAAAACTTAGAGAATTTCCATAACTGGTTTTTTAGAGGGCTACAATATATTGAGCGAGAATCAAATAAAGGACATTTTGGAAAAAACCAGAACTATTGCAATAGTTGGGTTATCCAAAGACCCCGAAAAAATGAGCCATATAGTCAGCACCTACATGCAGCAACAGGGCTACCGCATCATTCCAGTGAACCCGTTTATCGATGAGGTTTTGGGCGAAAAAAGCTTCAAGAGTCTCCTCGATATTCCCATTGAAACCCAAAGAGCCATCGACATGGTTGCCATTTTTAGGAAAGCGGAGGATACGCCACCAATTGTAGAGCAAGCCATCCAGCTAAAAGCCGCTGTTGGCAGGCCTTCTGTGGTTTGGATGCAGTTGGGAATAGTTAATGAACAAGCGACGAAAGCTGCAATACATGCTGGGTTGATTGTTGTTATGGACAAGTGCTTGATGATTGAGCAACAACGATTAATTTAGTCTATATCGACCCAAGTAACAAAGAAACGATGGTTGCAATTATAACGATGGCGATGGTTTCGGCAAGTGTAATTTTCCAGTTTACCCTTGTCTTTTTTGAGCGGTAACGTGCTAAGAACACTCCAGATATGACGATGACTTCACCTAGTGATACGGCAATGTTGTAGATTGGTGGAAGTATCAGATAGGTTGCTATTGGGATGATGCCTGCCACGAAAGTGGTTACTCCCGAAATAGTTGCACCATAGAGGTTGGATCTGTGGATTTGCTTGCTAAGCAATGTGAATAGTTTTTGGACAAGAAGTAAGGATTTGTCGCGTTCTTTCTTGTCAGGTATGTCGCTCAAGCTATAATTCATTAAGTTTTGCAGCGTCATGATATCGGCTAAATCCGCGGTGATTCCGCCAAGCAAAAAACTTGAAAATCCAGTTATAGCTACAGCGCTCAACGTTAGTAATGCGGCGAAGATTAGGGTTCGAGGATCGCCTAGAAAGGTTCTGGTCGCAGTCAAGGAAGATATGAAAGCAGAAAGAATCACAACTAAACTTGTTATTGACCCGTCTACTAATCCAGCAACTATCTCCATGATAGGCTCCTTCTTGAGCAGAAGGCTTTCCCATTCTTTACCGAGCTTTTGTCCCTGCGCCGTCAACTGCACCAAATCATCTTTTTCGATGATGAGCCCTTCAATCGACATTTCTTTAAGCGCCTTATCAAGCTCGTTCATTTCGATGCAGGCGTAGTTGACGCAAACACGATCAATACGAGCTTTCAGCGTAGCCTTCCTTATTTTAACACCCTTACTGAGGTTTAAAAGAACAATAACCCTAATGACGTCAGGCAACTCTTGAATTTCAAAGGACACTTAAATAAATCCACCGATGATTATCATTGAAGTTTTAACTCTAATAACTTTTTTTGAGCTCACCTACTATTGGAAATCGCGGAAGGTCTTAGGCGGCTTTTTTGGATATTTGGAAAAGGTCATTTATGTATTCATTGACTGTTTTTTCGTTGTTTTTTGAGATTCTTTTTATGGCATTGTTTATTCCAGTGGAGTACTGAACTGCTTTCTTGGGTTTATTAACTATCGTATTTGGTAACCCTGCGTTCAATGCCGCTTTTCTTAGGACAAGCTTGCGCAAGGTGTCGGCTTTGTTTTCGATTTTCAATTCTACTGGTAAACTAAGGGCAAACTCTGCTAGGTCATAGGAGCCAAACGGCACACGCAACTCAACGTCGTGGAAACTAGTGATTTTTAGGTCGCGCTCAAGGTTACTCTCATGAATTCTAACAACATCATTGAACATGGTTTTTCTAGCTGCTGCCCCACCATCTTTACAGCATTCGCGCACATATCGCTGGTAGCCTCCGAAGAGTTCATCCGCGCCCTGCCCAGCCAACAGGACCCTGAAGCCGGCCTCAGCTGCCTTCTCCGCAACCCAATAGAACGGCACCCCAATGCTTGCCTTAATCGGGTCCGCTTCCTCAATGAGCTCGACAACCTTAGGCAGTATTCTTTCCACGTCAGATTCTTTGAATAAATCAACTTGCAAAGGCAAATTCAACGCTTCCGCCGCTTCGATGGCTTCTTCAGTTTCGTCTTGGTTCTCCAAGCTAACATGGAGCAAATTAACTGTAACACCCAACTTGTTTGCCAGAAAAGCCACCAAACTACTGTCCAAGCCACCAGAAAATGCCACAGCTACCTCTTTTAAACCATTAACTCGCCTCTGGATAGATTGTTCCAAAATAACCTGAAGTTGTTTTGCAGCGTCATCCATCGTTATTTGTATGGGTTCTTTGTACGTTAGGGTTTTGATGGGTTTGAATTTGAAGCCTTCCTTGTTGACAAACGCCAGGTTTCCAGGAGGAAAAGAGGTCGCGTTTTCTATTCCAAGTTTCCAGAGTGCTGTGCGGTTTGTGGAGAAGACGGATATGTCCCTGTTTTCGCCAAAATAGAGGGGTTGGACTCCCATGGGGTCTCTTCCAGATGCAATCCAGCCTTCCCTGAGCATAAAGAATGCAAAGTCGCCGTCGGTTTGCTGGATTAATGTTTGGAGAGTGGCTTCGCAGTGTTGCGGGTTTTTGGCGGCTTCTTCTGTGATAGCGGTTTTTGGAGTGGGAGCAAAAGCTCTACCTTCGAAGAGCAAAGCGGCGTCATCCAACTGTAAGTGTTCATAGTCGCTGTTTGATTTGGGTTTTGAAGTAACATAACCAGACACCGCCGAGGATTGTAACCCTTGCTTTTTCATGATTTCAACATTCTTCTCAAAGAGTCCCTTCTTTGGTGTAATTAAGCCGAAACGTGCGGGCATCCACAAATTAAATGAATCCAAAACATCAAGAACTCTCGTAACGGCGCTGTCACCGTTCTTGTCCAAAACTGTGATGGTTACTTTCAAGGCGTATACACCAAATCTGCTTTCAAAGTGCTAGTGCATTGGTAAAACATTAATGTTTAATCTGCATAACCCTATCCTTGAGGTTACGAATACTTGCCTATCTTGCCAATCGACACTGGTCGCTATGGAACGCCAGAAATGCTCAAAATCTTCGACGAAGAAACCCGAGTTCAGAAACTGCTTGACGTTGAAGCAGCGTTGGCTTTGGCTCATGCTGAAGTTGGAAACATCCCAAAGAAGGATGCCGAGAAAATCGCAGAGATGGCATCCACCAAGTACGTTAAGGTTGAATGGGTGAAGGCAATAGAGAAGGAGATAAAGCATGACATCGCCTCGCTAGTCCGTGCCCTCTCAGAGGTTTGCGGAGAAAGCGGCGCATACGTCCACCTCGGCGCAACAAGCTACGACATCGTCGACACAGCCAACGCCCTACAACTAAAAGACGCGTTAGAAGCCATCGAGAAAAGGCTAATTGATTTCAAAACTATCCTCAAAAAACAAGCGCTTCTGCATAAAGACACAGTTATGATTGGCAGAACCCACGGACAACATGCCCTACCTATCACTTTGGGATTCAAGTTCGCTGTTTGGGGATACGAAATTAACAGGCACATAGACCGTTTAGAAGAGTGCAAGAAACGCGTTCTGGTTGGAAAAATAAGCGGCGCCGTCGGCACACAAGCTGGTTTAGGCGAGCACGCCGAGAAGATTCAAGAGCTTGTCATGAAACAGCTTGGTTTGCAGGCAGCTGAGATTTCAACCCAAATCGTGCAACGCGACCGCTACGCCGAACTCGTATGCATCTACGCAGCAATGGCTTCTTCACTCGAGAATTTTGCAACCGAAATCCGCGAACTCCAACGCCCAGAAATCGCTGAACTCTTCGAATCTTTTGAAGCAAAAAAACAAGTCGGCAGCTCCACCATGCCCCACAAGCAAAACCCGGAGACATGCGAGCGCGTTTGCGGCTTAGCCCGAATCGTCCGAAGCCTAGTTACACCCGCGTTAGAAGACATGGTGACTTGGCATGAACGCGACTTAACGCAGTCGTCCGCTGAACGCTTTATCCTCCCCGAATCGAATATCCTGCTCGACTACATCCTTAACCTGACCTGCAACATCGTAGCTAACTTGCGAGTGGACAGTGAACGGATGCTTCAGAACCTGTCGTTGACTCAGGGACGAGCAATGTCGGAATCAGTAATGATGGCGCTAACAAAGAAAGGTGTGAATCGGCAGGAGGCACATGAGATGCTGCGGAAATTAACCATCCAAAGTGCAGTCGCAAAGAAAACATTCAAACAAGCGATCCTTGAAGACAAACTAATAAGTAGCAAACTGAGCGAAAAAGAAATCGACCAAGCCCTCAACCCCAAAAACTACTTGGGCACTGCAATAAAGCAGGCAGACCGGTTCGCGAAGAGCGCTTAAAAATCAAACAGTCCTTTCTGCGTCGCTTCATCTGACGCCGCCGCTGCCTTATCAAGACTTTCCCACTCATCTTTCTTGACGAAGCCACCGACTTGCTCCTTAATTTTCTTGGCAAGCCTTGGACCCACGGAGGGAAGGTTGGTCAGTTCTTCGATGGATGCTCGTTTGAGGTCTGGGATAGTTTGGTAACCTGCATTGAATATTACACGTCCGCGGACTCTACCGACGCCTTCCAGCTGAACGATGGGTAAAAGTTCTCTCTTTATACCCTTAGACACCCGCTCGACAAGTTCGTGACTTAAGGAGGAAACATCTTTGTTCTTGGCCACCACAGGCGATAGTTCGTCTATGGCGTGGAGGAGCCACTTGGCCGTTTCGATGGTGCGGTAAAGGTCGCCTGGTTGAACATTGAAGCGTTCTATGATTTTTTCTTCAGGCAACTCCTCAATCCAGTTGTTCATAACTATGGCGGTTTTGACTTCGCCCAAGAATTCGGCGTATCCGATGTGGTCGCTCCATTGGTCGGGCGGTTCTATGAATAGTTCTTGTTTGTGGTCTTCAGTTTGGACGGCTAATTTGTCCATTTCGCGTTGGTAGGGACGCATGATTGGACCCATATCCGGCGTGTGGGAGATTAGATGGAGTAGGCTGAACTCGGTTAAAAGCGGAGGTTTACTCTGCAATGCATCCCTTATTATGACGCCTGAGAGGGGGTCAATGTAGAGTTCGCTTATTCGTTTGCCAAATTTGGTGGCTAAGATTCTGTCACCTGCCACGACAATCATTTCTTCGTCATGGAGAAACCGGAGGATTTTGTTTATGACACTTTTTATGGCTTTCACGTCGTATTGGTAGGCGTAGAAGGTTTTGCCGAAAAATTCGTAGATCCCGTTTTCAGAGTGAGCAAAATCAGAGGCTATGGTTGATAGGACGTGTGCGCGGATGATTTTCTCCACTGCCAATCTGGACCATATGCGTTCGGGCTTAGCCATGACATAGTTTTCCATAAGGTAATCTTGTTCGTCAGCGGTTTTGGCGATAAGGACGGATTCGCCGAACTTGTCGTATTTCGGTCTCCCAGCCCTGCCAGCCATCTGCTTGTAATCCAACACACTTATGGGATAGTTACCGAGTCCAGCTTCAAAGCGCCTGTAGTCTTGGATAATGACTGTACGCGCGGGCAAGTTAACACCCCATGCCAACGTAGGAGTAGCACTTAAGACTTTAATTTTTCTTTCTTTGAAGTCATCCTCGATGATTTTGCGATGAGCTCCAGACAGCCCAGCATGATGGTATGCAGTGGCACAGCGCACTAAATCAGCGAGTTCTTCGCTGAGCTGGGTCCGTTCGCCTGCATCCAGGATTTTTTTTGCTTCTTTTTCCAAGACCTTCTTTGCTTCTTCCTCTATCGAGCGCTTAACCAGCTTTGAACCGGATTTAGGAGCCAACGCTTTATACATGTGGCTTGCCACTGTCTTCGCGGCTGAAACTGCGTTTCTTCGCGTCGAAGCAAAAATCAACGCTTGTCCCCCATTCTTCAAGGTATTTAAAACCAAATTAATCAGAGGAAGACTTGTTTCCTGTTCTATCCTTCGTGCTTCCCCATCTTTGTATTGAATTTCATCTTTGAGTATGATGCCTTCTTTGAGGTTGATTGGGCGCCATTCCGTCACGATTGGCTTGGCGTTTAGCCAACCTGCGATTTCAGCGACGTTGTTTATTGTGGCGCTTAGAGCTAAGATTTGGATGTTGGGGTTAACCTGCAAAAGGCGTGCAAGCACAATTTCCAGGGTCGGTCCACGTTCGGCTTCATTTAAAAGGTGAATTTCGTCGGCGATTGCAAGCGAGATATTATCCATCCATTTAGCGCGGTGCCGTAGCAGTGAATCGGCTTTTTCGTTAGTGGTGATGATGATGTCGTAGCGTTCAAGCCAGTTGTCGGCGCTGTCAAAATCTCCCGTGCTGATACCAACGCTGATTTTTCTGCCATCCACTTTTTTGATGGATGTGTACTTGTAGAAGTCTTCAAATTTTTCAGAAGCCAATGCTCTAAGCGGGGAGAGGTAGATAACTTTGCCGCCTTTTTCGAGAACATGTTTGAGAGCGCAGAGTTCCGCAACTAAAGTTTTGCCCGACGCTGTGGGACTGGCAAGGACGATGTTTCTGCCTTCCAGCACTCCTGCCCGTACAGTTTCTTCCTGAGGTGGAAACAGCTCCATTATTCCCAAGCCGTTGAGAATGTCTTTAACGGGTTGGATTACGGGTAACTCTGCAATCTTTAACATGATTCGCCATAAACCTGTTGTTGGATAGTATGGGTTTGGGTGGGTTATTAGAGTTTTTTTGTAATTCTACGGCTTTTTTCCCCGTTTACAGTTGGTGAATTGTAAAAAATAAGTCAAATCTAAAAATATGTTTTGAAAAAAAGAAAACGGTTAGTTTAGAGGGATTGATCTTTGATTTCGGCAAAAACTGCGTTGCTCATTATGCAGTCAATGCCGTTCTTGCAGCCCTGTTTTGACTCGTATACCTCGCTTACTGCAACAATTTCACCGTTTATGGCCTTGAATCTCCAGTAAAATTTTCCGTTAACTGTGTTTCTTATTTCAAACATTGCAGCCAACTCAATATCCCCAAGCCCCTTATTTTCAGAAGAGCTATTTAAATTTAGGCAAATTCAGGGAGTTTTAATGCCAATTTGATAACCTTTGCATCATAATTTTTGAAACGGCGAAATACTAAGCAAAATTTTAAGGAGGCATTTTAAGAGAGAAATTATGGCACAGTCATGAGGATGATTTGTGGTTAGGTTTTTTTAGTTGAACTAGATACTAGCAAGGTAGAACGAGTTTATCTGTCCCAAAATATCAGGTAGGATACTGTATGGTTGAAAACGTTAAAGATCTCCTCAAACTGCATGAAGGCATCACACATGAGGTTTACTTAGACAACGAAAACTCCTGCATTGTTCCCCAACAGGTAGTGGACGCAATGCTGCCCTACTTCAACAAAATCGCCTACGGCAACCCCACGCTCACACACAAGCCGGGATGGGAAGCATTCGAAGTCATCATGAACAGCTTTCAAAAAATCAGCAAATACATGGGCGCAAAAATCCTCGAAGAAATCACCTTCACCCCCAGCGAAACCGAAGCCAACAACCTCGCCATAATGGGATCATGCTTTGCGCAGAAAAGCAAGGGCAAAAAAATCGTAATTTCAGAAATCGAACCTATAAATGTGCTACAAGTCGCTGAGATGATGGGGAAATTCGGTTTCTCAACCACCAAAATCCCAGTAGACCACGAAGGCTTCATCAATTTAGAAAAACTTAAAGAAGCAGTCGATAAAGAAACCATATTAGTCAGCATTTCAGCAGTCAATAACGAATTGGGAACCATCCAGCCCATCAAAGAAGCCGTAGACATCGTTAAAGCCCAAAATTCCCAAGCTCTCTTTCATACCGACGCTTCAGACGCCTATGGCAGGACCCCCTTCAACGTGCAAAACCTAAAAGTTGACTTAGCCACCGTAAGTAGCTACAAGATTCAGGGACCCAGAGGAATGGGCGCCATTTACCTGAGAGATGGAGTAAACATGGAACGTATCCTCGAAGGGCAAATCGGAACCCAAAAGCTCTGGCCAGGCGTAGAGAACACACCATTAATCGTTGGTTTCACCAAAGCGTCTGAGTTGGCTTTTGAGAACTTTGAAGCAAACACCACAAAAATGCGAACACTCCGTGACAAGCTTGTTGATGGCATATTCAGTGAACTCGGAGACTTGCGCTTTAACGGTCCAAAAGGAGACAAACGCAGCCCAGACAACGCCAACATCAGCATCCTCCGCGCTGAAGGCGAAGCCTTAACCATCGAACTCAGTCTCAAAGGCGTGTATGTTTCAAGCGGTAGCGCATGCAGCAGAAGACTTTTGCAGCCAAGCCACGTTCTCATCGCTATTGGACGCATATTCGAGGAAGCACACGGCAGTATCCTTATGAAAGTTACCCGCAACCATACAGAAGAGGATATAACTTACGTTCTTAGTGTTTTACCTACAGCTGTCAATCGTATTAGAGGGATAGTTGGCTCAACAGGAGTACATTAGTATGTCACGTATACCTTTACCGTACAACCCAAAAGTTATGGAGTTATTTCAACACCCAAAGAACCTTGGCAAAATGGAAGATGCCACAGTCGTGGCAGTTGCAGGAAACCCTGCCTGCGGAGACATGATCACTTTTTACCTAAAAATCGACGAAGCAAAACAAATAATTGAGAAAGCACAGTTCGAAAGTTATGGGTGCGCCGCAAACATCGCCACCTCTAGCATAGTCACGGAAATGGTCAAATGCTTAACGTTGGAAGATGCATGGAATAATATAACTTGGAAAAAAGTCACGGAAGAAATCGGCGGCTTACCCGCAGTTAAATTCCATTGCGGAGTCCTTGCCGTGGGCGCCCTCAAACGGGCAATAAGACAGTATTTCACCCAAAAAGGCGTTGAAGCACCAAGCTGGTTACCCAAAGAACATACCTTCGAAGAAAAACAAGCATTAGAAGAAGAAGAACTCGCAAAGACACTCTCTAAGAGGCTCAAGCCTGAGGCAGAAAAAAAATCATAGATTCCCAAGCGCTAAGACAAGACTTCCCCATCTTAAACAGAAAAATCAACGGCTACCCCCTAATTTACTTTGACAACGCTGCAACCACTCAAAAACCCCGCCAAGTCATCGAAGCCATCAAAGATTTCTACGAAAACCACAACGGCAACGTCCACCGAGCTGTCCACACGCTTTCTTTGGAAGCAACCGACCTCTACGAGAGTGCACGCGAAAGAATCGCGAAATTCATCAACGCCAAACCCAGCGAAACCCTCTTTGTGCGGGGCACAACTGAAGCCATTAACTTAGTCGCGTATTCATGGGGATTGAGCAATCTTGGCAAGGGCGACGAGGTGCTTGTGTCGTTGATGGAGCACCATAGCAACATCGTTCCATGGGAAATCACCGCTAAACTCAAGGGTTTCACAATAAAATATGTCAAAGTACACCCTGACGGCACATTGGACTATGATGATTTTGAAAGCAAACTCTGCAACAAAACAAAAATTGCTTGCTTAAGCCATGTCTCAAATGTCACTGGCGTAATCAACGACGTTAAACGCATCGGCAAAGTAGCTCACGACAACGGCGCTTTGATGCTGGTTGACGGGGCCCAATCGGTGCCCCACATGAAAGTTGACGTTCAAGACCTCAACATGGATTTTCTTGCTTTCTCAGGACACAAAATGCTCGGTCCAACAGGTATCGGAGTGCTATATGGCAAGAAAGAAGTCTTGGAAAAGATGCCTCCATTCATGGGGGGCGGTGAAATGATCAAGGAAGTTTCAATCAACGAGAGCAAAGGACAATGCAGCGTCTCATGGAATGAGTTGCCATGGAAGTTTGAGGCAGGCACCCCTAACATTGCGGGAGCAATCGGGTTAGGTGAAGCAGTAAGATACCTTGAAGGTTTAGGCATGGATAATGTCCTTAGCCACGAGAAAGATTTAACGAGATATGCAGTTGAGCGATTGAAAGAATGCAAAAAAGTCACAGTTTATGGTCCAAATAGTCTTTCCGACAAATTGGGCATAATTCCGTTTGGTGTTGACGGTTTATCTTCGCATGACGTAGCATTATTCTTCGATAACTATGGAGTAATGATGCGTAGCGGTTTCCATTGTGCTCAGCCACTGCACGAATTCTTTAAACTGCACTCTTCCGCGCGCTCAAGCTTCTACATCTACAACACAACCCAAGAAGTTGACCGCTTCATGGAAATTTTAAAGGAGATTGAACAACTCTAATGCCAACCGTCGACGACTATGTCTCGCAAATTGAAGGAACCTGCGGAGCAGAAAGCGACGTCATCGTAGTTTTCAAGTACGAAAAAAAAGATGAAGCCATAGCCAACATCCTAAAAAAAGCCACCCTTAAAAACACAATTGCTGGAATAATTTTTGAGTTAACTTTCCAAGGTGCTTCTTTTCGTCTCTATGCTAATGGCAAGGCAATTTTTCGAGGCATCAAAGACAAGCAAGAACTAAACCGTCTCTTGGCTGGTCTTCTACTTTAGTTTTCTAAGTTGAAGTTTAAGTTTAACTTTTGTTCTGCTTGCCCAGTTTGAAGCTGAAATCAAAGGGTCCTTCAGTGTGTTCTGTGAGTTTATCAAAGAATCCCTCAGTTCCTTTTGCAAACCCAAGCGTATAGCCAGCCTGCCCTTCCTTGAGAGGGCTATGTAGTAGCGTGCAATTTTGACTTTAGCAAAACCGTTGTTTCCTTTAAACTTGTCTAGCGATGGGTGATTGCCCATTCTGCCGTACATTAACCATTTTTGCCCCTTGGATACGCAGACTTCGACGGCTTTGGCAAGCAAGGCATTGTTGACTGATTTATTCCAGTGCACCTGCATCGAAAGGAGGTTGGAGACTATAGCTATTTGGTCGCCGTAGGCTAATTGGATGAAGCCAACGAGCTCTTCGCCTATGTATGCGCTTATGAAGGCGTTGTTTTTTTCATCATGTATGTTTTTTTTAACGGTTTGGAGTGACTCGCCATAGTGGGTGAATACGCGTCCTTGGCGGATTGGCGTTTCATTGTAGATTTTCCAGATGCCTTCAGCTATCTTGTCGCTTGGCTCAACAATGGAAACTTTTATTCCGCTTTTCTCTGATTTGCGCACAAGGTTGCGGGTTTTTTTGCTGATTTCCTGCCACCAGTCATTGTAACTTTTGAGTTCCAGTAACCCAACGTTGTCTTCAGTTTTAATCCAGTTGCTTGACGGATTAGTTATGGGACAGCACCATGTTCGCTCCAGAAAAGTGTAGACGTCTACTTTATGTTCGATCAATTTTTTAATGAACATGGGTGTCGGAGTGATGTTTTTTTGGTATTCGTAAGTGTCATGACCTAATTTGATAAACAATTTTTTCCTAACGCTTAAGCTGTCAAACTCTGGGTCCACTTTAAGAGTTGTTTTGAGCACATCGTAAATTGGTCCCCTTTGGTTCTTCTTATTCTGCTCTAGCAACCATTCAGGGTGAAAAGACAAAACAACGTCTTGGTCAATCCATTCTTCAGCAGCCGATAAGGACTTTTCGAAGCCAAGCCGGTAACGTTCCCTGTCCAAGCTCATCGTGGTAAAGTTGTGGAAGGAAGTCAACGAGAAGTCAGGGGGAATTCTTGCTTGGGATTGGCTGAGTTTGCGACCCCAAAGCAACCTAGCGAATACGCGTTGGGTTCCGTGAATGGTGTAGTAGGTTACTTTGCGGTTGGTTTTTTCCTCTAAAACCTTCAATTCTTCAACAGGGTTGTTTGCTACGTGAAGCGCGATTTCATGCCTTTCTGGATTCAGTAACTCGAGCAGTTCCTTGTTAGGGAGGGTATAGGGTGTAAAAAACCAGTAGCCCCTTACTTCTCTGGGCGACTCATTTATCATTCTGGCAATAATAAACGCGTTCTTCAAGTAGTCTTTGCTTTTTCGGTTTTTTATCCTCAAAGCTACATACAGGAAACTTTTTGCCCTCGAAGGGTAGGGGTAATCAACGTCGATTCTGAGCTTTATCATCGCTTACTCAATTGCCAACTAAGGGATACTTTTTTAGTTATAAACCCTCTGCAATGAGAAGGATAGCTAATTTAACTGCTCGTCCACTATAATAAAATCTATGCGCATAACAAGGATGGCAAACAATGACTGAACACACAAGCAGTCAAAGGGAAAGTTCAAACAAAAAATCTCTCCCGAAAGTTGCCATCGTCATTCTCAATTGGAATGGCTGGAAAAATACGATCGAATGCCTTGAAAGCATTTACCGAATCGACTACTCTTCATACGAAATAATTCTTGTAGACAACGGCTCAAAAGATGACTCAGTTAACAAAATTGGAGAATACGCAAAAGGGAAACTACTTGTTGAATCAAAGTTCGTTCAATACTCGCCCGTTAACAAACCGCTTAAACTTATCAAGCCCCAAAAAGCAAAGGTTCCATGGGAGTTTAACAAAGAATTGCTATTTGTTGAGAATAATACGAACTATGGATTTGCAAGGGGCACAAACATTGCCATAATGTTAGCCCAAAAGCAATGCGCAGACTATGTACTTCTCCTCAACAATGATATAGTGGTGGATAAGGAGTTTCTCTCTGAAATGATTGCGCACTCAGAAAGGACACCGCAAATTGGTGTCGCGGGTCCAACCATTTACTATTATGATGACCCAACAACCGTTGACTTTGCTGGAGAAAACCTCACATTGTGGCGAGTGAAAGGAAAAGAATTCTGTTCGGTGTCAAAGCGACCACGTGAGGTTGACAAAATCGAAGGTTCATGCATGCTTATCAGAAGGACCGTTTTAGACAAAGTTGGACTACTATATACAAAGTATTGGGCGTATTGGGAAGAAACTGACCTTTGTTTTAGAGCAAAAAAAGCTGGTTTTAAAGTCGTCTACATCCCTGAATCTAAGGTTTGGCACAAAGTAGCTTGCTCAATCGGAGGCGAAAATAACCTTAAACGTCAATATTACCTTAATCGTAATCGACTCTTGTTTGCAAAACGAAACCTCACATTAGGGGATCAAGCGAAGTTTTTGGTTTATTTTTTCGGTTTTGAATTGTGGCTTAAGACCGCCGTGGAGCTCAAGCACCATACTCTTGTAGGTGCGCTCACATATTTGCGGGCGGGCTTTGATGGGTTGATTCTTTTTTTGGATCCAAGAAACCAAGCTTAACTAGTTTTTGAAAGAACTTCACGGTATAGCTGAACATGCTTTTGGGCGATGTTACTCCAATTAGTTGCGTTCCACATTGCCAAACAATTTGACTTTAACAAATCTCTTTGATGTTGATTCCCGAGTAACTCTTGCGTTTTTGCAAGAAGGTCTTGGGAGTCTCCACTTTTGAAAAGTATCAGACAGCCGTATTCATCGTAGACTTCTCTGAAAGCCTCTAAATCTGAAGCTATTATTGGCACGCCGTAGGCTGTTAGCAGATGCAGCACGCCACTATCAGTGACATTTCTATATGGAAGCAAAGCTACGTCAGTTGCATTAAGAACATCCGTAAAATCAGAAAGGTACCCCGTGAACGTTACCCTCTCTGCGCAGTGATTTTGTTCGGCGAGTTTCTTTAGTTTGCTTATGTATTGTTCATCTTGGGCATTTTGGGGTCCACCTGCAATTACAAGCTGAACGTTTCTATCTATTTTTGGAAGAAGAGGAATTACTATATCGTGCCCTTTTTTTGGGGTTACAAACCCCAGAATAGTTATCACAACTCTATCTTGTAAGTTGAGTCTGCGTTTACATTCATCTTTGTTTTTGAAGTCAGGTTTCTGGTAACTTCCATGTGGAATTATGCTCAATTTAGATTCTTCTACGCCATAGAAAGTTTTCATCAATTGCTTGCTTTCCCTTGTATGTACAATTATGATATCGGAAACAGCAAAAATGACTTTATCGAGCAAATTTGTATAGAAATGCCCACTTCGAACACCTGCTGACCCAGCTTTTCTGGGTTCATGAACAGTTGTTACCACGCGTCGGTTTCCCATTGCGAGTCCAAAATAGAAAGGTAGAGCAGAAAAAGCTGTTAAAGTCCGTTTTCCCAGCTTTAAGCTTGGAAATAAACCGTACTCAAATTGTACATGAACTAAATCATGCGAATTGCCAACGCTGTAACCTAAAATTTTGAAGCAAGGGTTTATCGCATTTTTGGTTGGTAAACTTGTAATGTACAATTTAACTTTCTTTTGGAGTTCTTCGGCTAAGAAAGCCGAATATGTTGCAATTCCACATTGCTCGTTCAATGAAGTTACTAAATTAATTTCAAGTTGGCCCCGAGCCTTCGGGAAATATCTGTGGCGCTCATTAAGTTTTTTATAAAATTCTCTTTCAACTATATTTCCTAATTTTTTTGATGCAATTTTCAACATCAACATTCAGATGCCTTTTTCAGTGGGTAACACAAACTTCTTAGCATCGCCAATAAGCGTATTTAGTGCAGCCGTACCCTTTTGCGCATTCTTCATTTAAAGCTTTAATTCGCCAACCCTCAGCCTCAAACTTGTCACATAACTGCAAGCCATGAACTTCTACGGCAGCGGGAGTTTCAAGTTTTACCGCAAGCAAAGCTTCTTCGTACCCCTCGATATCCATTTTGAGAAAGTGATGCGGAATCTTGAGCTGGCTAAGCTGGAATTTATCGTTAATCGCGGTTATTTGATCAGGATGAATATGTGCGTTAATAGCAAGAAACTTGTAGGCATCTGTGCAAGACTCAATACACACAACTTTGGAAGCGCCATGCTTTAGGAAAAACATCGCTGTCTCACCTTCGCCAGCGCCAACATCCAAAATGACTTTGCCTCGAAAATCAATCGGTAAATAATGTTTTTCCCAATCGACAATTTCATACTTAATCATGCCAATCCTAAAAGGGCTAAAACTCCAGCCAGCCAAAGTTATGGCTAACCTTTTTTTTTCCTGCTTCTCGATGAAGTAGTTTTGGAAGGTTCGACTGAACGGCAACTTCACTTTTTGGTAAAACCCCTTTTGATTTACATGGTTCCTTTGTATATTTAGCATTTGCCTACATACAAAAGATTTATTGTCGAATCGTTAAGCGCTGAAATAATAAATAGTTAAATCCGTCATAGAATAATTCTTAAAGAATGGAAAGAGACACTATGAAAATATCCGTGTTTTTTGATTTATACTGTCCCTTTCATGAACTCAAAGATCCTGGCCAGATTCCCTTAGGATTACTTGATATTGGAGTAAACTCTGGCGTCATTACAACTGTAAAAAAAGACTTAGAAAACTATAACCCAAAATTTCAACTAGACCAGCACCCTTTAAAAGAATTCTATGACGAGCAATTTTGGCTAAAAAACAATGGAAACACAATAATCGCTTACCCACTGCAAGGCGCTTACTACTCGCCGCTTATAAAGAAAATGAAGTTAGGGAAAAAGAAGGTTTTTCTCAAATTTGACAGCGACGGTAGAATCGCATACCCACTCGAAAGACACTCGTTTAGAGTTCCCCTAAACGAACGCTTAACTATTCGCAACCTCGCAAGCGATGTTTGGTGGCATCTTGCTTCCAAATCTGCAAAGCTCAACCGACATGCTAAAGCAGCGGCTGAAACAATCAAGCAAATAGAACTCAGCGACGGCGCAATTATCGAAAGCCCAGAAGCCCTCGATAACCTCAATTACTTTTTGGCAGCATGGAACAGAAGCGACCTGATAAAAAAAACCCACTTTGTACCTAACCCTGTCACCCCAGAGTTTGTTGAGGGCGAAATTGGCAAAAAAGAAAATATCGTCGTTTCCTACGGTCGATGGGATGATTACAGGCAGAAGAACACTCGGATTATGGTAGAAACTGTTGTGGACTTCTTAAAAGAGAGGAAAGACTACAGGGTTATTGTTTTTGGAAATGGCACCGAGCAGTTGAAGAAATTAATGGGAGATGCACCTGAAAATGTTAAAGCTCGAGTTGAAATTTTGGGTTTCGTTGAACGCAAAAAGATAAAGTCTCTTCTGATGAAGTCTAAGATATTTTTTGTGCCATCAAGATGGGAAAGCTTCTCAATTGCTTCAGCTGAAGCTCTCTGTACAGGATGCTCGATTGCAGGAACACCATTGGAGAGTTTGCATTTTCTTTCGATGCAGGGGTTCTCAGGGACAACAGCGCCTTTATTTGAAAAGAAAGCAATTTTTGCTGCGCTTCTTCAAGACTCTATAAAATGGGATAATGGAATGTACGATCGGCAGAAAATAGCAGAGTTTTGGAGACCAATCTTAAACCGCAAATCTGTTGCTAAAGACATCGAGAACCTAGCAAAGGCAAGTTAGAAGACAATTATTAGATCCAAATGATTACAAAACCTTTTCGTATGCGTTAAAAGGACCAAAAAAGTTAGTTACAAAAGGAAAACCATGGAAATTGCTCGAAAAATCGTCAAGCCCTTTTTTGAAGTTTATATGCACCTTTATGGGTCAAGAATCGCAGATCGCAAAATGAATACTCTCGCAGATGGCTGCGAACAGAGACATCAGTAAACTGGTTGACCCTGTTTTTAGTTTTGAGAATAACCAAAAATCCATAAGTCTTGGATTGGAAGTTTTAAACCCTTGCAGATAAAGTCGGAAATTGCTGACCTGTACAAACTGTCAAAGAATTAAATCCCAAGATAATCGTCGAAATTGGGTCAGAAAGTGGCGGAGCGCTTTTCTTTTTACGCACACTGTCAATCCTGAAAAATACTAAGCGTTGATTTACCCGTTGGATCCTTTGGAGGGGGCTATGATTATTGGTAAATTCCGCCTTTCAATTCTTTGTTTAGGAAAAAGGTTATCTAGTTAATCGAGCAGACTCCCACAACGCAGAAGCACTTGGAAAATAGGGCGTTTCTAAGGACGAGAAAGGTGATTTCATGTTTATTGACGGAGACCACACATATCAAGGTGTCAAGCAAGATTTTCAAATGTATTCCCCTCGAGTCCGAAAAGGCGGATTGGTTGCATTCCACGATATTGCTACACATGACCATACATCTGGTTGCGAGGAAGACAAATTCTGGAATGAAATAAAACCCAGCTACCGCAACCTCGAAATTATTGAGAAACAGGACCAGAAATGGGCTGAAATAGGAGGTTATAGTTCTAACCAGCAGGTATGGGTAGCATTTATTTTTGTTCGATTAAAATTTTAACGTGGGACCATATGTGGTTTTGGAAGTTCTCTGGAGTCAGCAATGAAATATTACTCCATAGCTGTAAACGAATTGTGTCCCAGCTTGCGCTTGCTTCCTCATCCATGTAATTGACGATTTTTGCTTTCAAATCATCATAGGTTTCCCATCGGAATTCTTCGGGGATGAACTCTTTCATGCCGCCGCTGTTATGTACTATAGTGACGCAGCCGCTTGCTAAGCCCTCCACGGGTGCAATGCCAAAGTGTTCTCCTTCCATGAGGTGAATGTAAATTCGAGAGTCATGGAGAATGTTTAGTAGTTCGGATCCGGGCAGATTGGTTTTTAGGGTGTAGTTCGAGGGCAGATTTTGTGAAAACCGATTAAACCAAGCTTTCTCTGCATCTATTAATCCGCCGACACTAACGAATTCATAGTCTGGGAGTTCAGCAGCTAACCTTTTCATGATTTCATGCCTTTTCACTGGGATGAAACGAGCAACATAGACTACCCGTTTTTTCCTCTTTGAAAGGGGTTTGTCAGACCAGAATTTTTCCAAGTTAACTGCAGGATAAACGATTATGGGTTCTTTTACGCCATGGCTCTTCCAGTAGCGCTGTATGGCTTCTTTGGTGTAATTGCTATTGCAGAAAATCATGTCCAGCTTATCGATGCCCTGCTCAACCCAATGCTTGAAAAGCCAAAGGTACAGTTTGCGTTTGAACGCGCCTCGGGCGTAATCGTAATGTATTTCTGGGAAATGAACGTAGGCTATATTCTTTTTTGCTTTGTTGAGGAACACGGGTTCAAAGGGCGAGGATGATTGTGTCGAGAACAGGTAATCGTATTCCAACTGGTTATGGTACTTCTTTAGCAACTTGACGAAGTTGCGGTGCCTCTTATAGATTGTAAAGGGTGGCTCAACCTCGATCCGCTTGCCCAGAGAATGAACAGCAACGTCCTTTGGGAAATCTTCACCCACAATATCCCTGTAGCGGTTAGCGTCAAAATCGAAAGTTAACAACTCCACCTTCTGCCCATGCAACACTAAGGTTTTGATTACGTTGTGGCAGACACGTTCGCCGCCGCCGTAGATGTCGAGGTATGGGTGAACTACAAGGAAAGTTGCCAACTCAGTTATGCCTCAAGTGTGTGCGTAACATTTCCCGCTTGGAGTTTAAGTAGTTTACTTGAAGCCCCTAAGTAGCAAAATATATACGCCTGCATGGAAAAGTGAGTAGTGGATGGCAGTTTCGGTGACAAAACAAAATATGGCGCCCCAAAAAAAGCTTAAAGTTGTTTTTGCTGACCCCCCATTTGGTCGTGAAGGCAAAGGGGAAGCCGTGACTGAGTCACCGAACCTTGGAATCCTCTACATAATTGGCTACGCTAAACGACGCTTGCCGAAGGTTAAGTTTACTTATCTTGAACCGTTCCTCTCCCTGGAGGAACACCTACAAAAAGTCAAAGAAATAAAACCGGATGTTTATGCCATATCTTTCACTACTCCCCGAAGAGATCTCTCCTTTGAAACCATAACCAAAGTCAAAGAGATGGGTTTGCCGATGCTCATGGTTGCAGGCGGTCCACACCCAACCATCGACCCCCAAGACGTCCTCAAAAACACCCCGATCGAAGTCTGCATAATCGGCGAAGGCGAAGAAACCACCACTGAACTAATCAGAAAAGTCCAAGCCAAAGAGCCAATAAACGACATCGTGGGAACAATCAACAAACAGAAAAACAACGGCGTCCGACCACTCCTAAAAGATATCGATTTCTTCCCAGCATGGGAACTAATAGACTTTGAAAACTACGACGTAGCCGTAAGCAAGAAGAAGCGCATGGCATACATGCTGCCAATTCGTGGCTGCCCCAACTACTGCACCTACTGCAGCAACCCCGTTTGGAAACTTGAAAAGCCCTGGATACGGCAGCGTTCCCCAAAAAACATCGCCGAAGAAGTCAACTACCTCTACGACAGGGGCATCCGAGAAATCTACTTACGCTCCGACACCTTCAACGTTGAGATAAAATGGTGCCTGGAAGTCTGCAGCGAAATCGAAAAACTGCACCTCAAGGGCATGACGTTCCAATGTAACCTGCGGGCAGACAAACTAAATGATGAATTAGCAAAGAAACTAAGCGAAATCCATGTTTGGCTTGTCCACATTGGTCTTGAATCCGCCAACGACCGTGTGCTTAAGGGCATCGGCAAAAATGCGACACAAGCTGACAACGTTCGAACGCTTGAGCTGCTCAAGAAATACCAAATTAAAGTCTACGGTTTCCTCATGCTTTACAATGCGTGGGAAACCAACGGCAAACTCGAGTACGAGACCCCCGAAGAAGTCAACAACACCTTAGAATTCGCAAAAGCCTGTCTAAGAGACAACCTAATCGAGTACATTTCCTGGTCCATAACCAACCCCATCATAGGCTCCAAACTCTACAACATAGCCAAAAAATTCGACATCGCCGCATACAACGTTAAAATCGGCAACTGCATGCGTCTACCAGGCATCAGCGAGCAACAGATGGTGGAGCATGTTAAGCAGGGCATGATTCTGCAACTACTCAATGGAATCCAGAAGGGTATGATAACAAAGAAGAGCTACAGGCGTGCCGCCCAAAAAGCCGTCAAAATCCTTAACATGTAACCTATTCTCTGCCCAGATTAGGGGTTTTTTGGTTGCGGTAAACTATTTAACTTAAACATGAACATTATGCCTCTATGCCATCCTGCTCCGAGAGTGACATGAAAGTCGATTTTGTGGTGCCCTCAAGAGACAAGGCTAACCTAACACTTATGCATCAACTTAGGCGCATGCCATGCACGGGGCAAGTCATAAACACACACGAAAAACCTCTCAGTACCGCTCGGAAACATGGAGTCCTGCAGGCAAGTACCGAGTGGGTGGCGATGGTTGACGACGACATGCTTCTACCCGAAAACTGGCTCCAAGTGGTCACCAAAGCAATTTCACCCAAAGTCGGCGCCATCGGCACCGTTGCAGTCCACAAGAACAAGCATGTCGCAGCATACGAGCGTGTAGTTGGCACAGTATACAACCTGAGCAAACTCGATACAAACCCACACATCAACAACATCATCATACGCCGCAAACTCATGGAAAACTATAACCCGCCAAAACTGTTTTTTGGCGAAGACCAGTACTTCAAACGCTATGTCCAGAAAACAGGCTACATCTGGAAAGTTCTGCCGTTTCTCGGAGCTACACATTTAGGCACATCAAAAAACTACGTTACCATCGGTATATCGTATAGACGGTATGGTCATTTCGGGCTATACAAATTGGCTAGGAGAATGGCTGCAAGGTTCATTTTTACACCGTTTGCGGCGCTTAGTAACTTAAGTGCATCAACTTTTTGGTACTTGACAAAATTGAACGTTGAGTTTCTTGCTGGCTTTGCAAAAGAACTGATTGTCGAAAAAATGTGAACACCAAATTTTCGCCAAATATTTGAAGCTAATAGTTTATCATTGCAGAAACGGTAGAGGGGGTAGGATTTTTTTCTCAAGTGAGAGCAGGTCTGTATTGGTGTTTTCAGCGTCATTAACTGTTGAAAAACGGTAGTTAAGAGACAAAGCCCTCGCAAGCCCTAAGCAGACCCGAAACTTTAGCATATATCGCCTCTGCTACAGCGTCTTTTGGCTTATCTCCGTCAATCCTTATAAGTTCGCCCTTTGCCACGTATTTGAGGTAAACTTCACGGACTTTCGTCTGAGTCTCCAAAGTTTCCATTACCGACTTCTTTCGTTGCAGGCGCTCAATCACCCGTTCGGGGGCTACATCGATGAAAATACTGAAATCTGGTTGCAATGAGCGGGCATTGATTGTTTTTATCCATTCAAGGCTAAGGCCTGCGCTGCCCTGGTAGGCAAGGGACGAGTAGATGTAGCGGTCACAAATCACCAGTTTGCCCTCATCTAAGGCAGGCTTTACTTCGCTGTACATGTGTTCTATGCGGTCGGCGGCGAAGAGTAGGGCTTCTGCTTCGGTTGGGAGACGTTTGTCTTCGTAGAGGCAACTCTCGCGGATGAAGACGCCGGTTTTGCCACGGCTGGGTTCAGCAGTCAAAAAAATTTTGTGGTTTTCAGACAGTTTTTTTGCGAGCAGGATTGCTTGGGTGGTTTTTCCGCTTCCGTCTAAGCCTTCGATAACGATGAAGATGCCCTTTTTACCCATATTTGACCCTCGACCGGTATACGTTACACATTAATGGAAGTTACCTAAATATAGCTTACAACTGTGAGGCTGCGCTTGTGCCTAAAGCTTACTGGGGAGAAATCAAGGATCCCGTACATGGCTACGTGTACATTACTGAAGCAGAAAAAAACGTAATAGACACTTATCCTATGCAGCGGCTCCGAAGACTCAGGCAGTTGGCGGGATCTGAGTACGTTTATCCAGGCGCTAACCACACACGCTTCGAACACAGCCTGGGAGTTATGTACCTCGCTGGACATGTTTTAGAAAACCCCAACATTTCGCGCATCGTCAACGACGAAGAAGTGGACATGTGTCGCATCTCAGCTCTTCTGCATGATTGTGGACACGGCCCTTTCTCCCACGTCTTTGAGCATTTGCTAATCAAAGACCTTGAGAAAACCCACGAAGACATCACCTCCTGGATTATAGAAAAAAGCGAAGTAAGCGACAAACTATCCAATATGGGCTTCAACGCAAAAGAAGTTGCAGGGCTAGCAGTGGGGAAGCTACATAAAAAAGACCGAGCGTTCCTCGACCAGATAATTAGCAGCGCTGTAGACGTTGACAAACAGGACTTCATCGTACGAGATACTTACCATACAGGCGCCGAATACGGCTTCATCGATGTCTACCGACTCATACATGCACTCGACGTTTTGGGCGAAAACTTAGCCGTCGAATTAGGGGCATTGTCGGCTTTGGAAGCGTTCGTTATTGCCCGCATTGAATCTTTCAAGAGCATCTATTTCCACCGTGTCGGGCGAGCCGCGCAGATTATGCTGGCAACAGCCATGGACAAAGCCAACAAAGAACTGGGGTTAACAGCCTTCAAAACGCCTGAAGAATACATGGCGCTGGACGATTACACTGTTTGGGCAGCCCTCAGAAAATGCAAAGCATCCAACGAAATCATTAGCAACTTAGAAAATCGGCGCATGCTCAAATGCGCTTACGAACGGACTTTCTATGAGAAGGATGCCATGATATCTAATTTGTTTGGTCGTGAGTCGTATCGGCGGCAGGTGCAGAGTGAAATCGCCAGGGAGGCAGGCGTGGAATTAGATTCCGTTATTATCGATGTGCCAACCGTACCATCTGTTCCCTACCACCATGCGGTGCTCATGGAGTCAACCGAGATTCCAGTGTTTACGAGAAGTCCAGGGGGAGAAAAGAAACTTCAGCGGCTAAGCGAGAGTTCGAAGATTTTTGAAACCCTCAAAGGCTTCATGAATATCCTGCGCGTCTACACCTCAGAAGCAGATAGAGCAAGGGTTGAGAAGGCAACAGCGAAGATCTTGGGCAAGATTCCTTCAGCCGCCAAAATTTCTTTCTAGGCCGCAGACGCTTTTTCTTAAATACTAGGTGTTGCTTAAGAAAACAACACGGAGAACGCTTAGAAGGGAACTTTATGTCGAAGGATAATGCAGACGACAAAAAAATCATAAGTGTCCGAATCAAAAGAAAACCTGAGCCAAAGCCAGAGTCATCCTTGCTTTACTCACAAGAAGATATTCAACGCTTTGTTTTAGAGTTTGTGTCTTCCTGGATAAGAGGAGATATAATCATCCGTTTCCCAACTGCCGCTGAATTAGCTAAGAAGACGCCGCTTAGCATCGCGTTCCCAACCGACCCTTCAGTTAATGCGGAGTTAAAAATCAAAGAACACTATGTGGACCTCCTTTCGATAGTTGCAGGAATAAAACCTGCATCCTCAGAAGAACAACGGAGAGCAATCGATGAAGTGTTCAAGATGCTACTCATGTTCCGCAGCTCAAACCGCATCGAGGGCAAAATCATGTCCAACGATCTTGAAAAAAGAATCCAAGAACTCGAAAAAACCAGTGCAACCCAAGCTAAACTTGTTGAGCAAATAACGGCTCATTTATTTGCCCCAAAAAAACCAAAGCCGACAAGCCAGTTAGTTAAAGTATAATTCTGGAAGGGTAAGGTTTATTCGAGGGAAAAAGCATTCTGGTTGATGCTTTGTTGTAAAGCGCTCCGGTAGTATAGTCCGGTCAAGTATACTGGCCTTTCGAGTCGGCGACCCGGGTCCAAATCCCGGCCGGAGCACCAACTAATCATTAAATTTTATTCTGTTATTGAATGGTACCAGTTGAAGATGAATTCGGACAGGAACAAACCTTTCATCGTCAGATTTATCCTTCAAGTAAAATGGCATTTCAGAAGACACTTTGTCCCCAAATTACCATATTACATTTACGATTAGCCGACAGAGCACAAAACAAGCAGCCAAAAATTTCAAAATCGAAAAACAACCTAAAGTCTTCAATGCTACTCTTTTTCTTCGTCCAATTCATGCTCAGTTATCATGTGCCGATCCAATTGACTTTTGTTTGAAAATGTTTTTCCACAAATCGTACAGACTATCTTGCCCGGGTTTATTCCACGTAGAGGTTCTTCATGCAGCGGTGGTGCTTTAGGTATTTTGGATAAGTCCTTAATTCTTTTGCCGTAAGGTGGTTTTCTTTCCATGAAACGCCCCCAAATAAAGCGAGTTGGTTTATCTCTTAAACGTATGTGGTTACATTCGGCAGCCACAAGAAAAGTAAAAAATGGGTAGGTTTAGGCTGGGGGCAACTGTTTTCCGCAGTAGGAGCAGAAGGTTGCGTTTGGGTCTTGGGGTGCACCGCAGTTTGGGCAATATCGGCTTGGTTGTGTCGTTGGAGCTGTTGATGCTGTTGGCTGAGCGTAAGCGTATGATTGCGTTGGAACTTTTATGCTGAAGAACGCTATAGTCGCGATTATCCAAGCGATAAAAATCAAAATTAAGCCGATAAAGAACACTATCGTCAGTATGGCACCTATGAATAAGAGCATTCCAGCGGTTTCAAAAATGTGTTCGCCTGTTTTCTGTGCGAGGTTGTTGAAGGCTTTTTGTAATTGCATAGCTGCAAGAACGTAGAATATGAAAACAATGACAACTAACAGGAGCAGAGAGATTAATCCGAGTCCTATGCCGAATGGACCTAAAGTGAAGACACTGAACATGCCGCCGATTATGAATAGTGGCACTGCAACTGCGATGGCGACTAATGCGATGATTGCGTAGATTACGCCGCGGAGGGCATCTCTGTAGATGCTTTCATCCTTGTAGTACTCTGATAGTCCTTTGATGCTTAAGTAAAGTAGATTATTCCGACGATGCTGACGACTGGAAACAACAGTAACATGGAGCCGATGCCAGCTAAGTTCTTGTTAGATTCTAAGCTACTCATTTTATTTTTTCCTCAAAACTGCATTTATGTATCGAAAATAAAAATTTTTGCTATCATATTAACGCTAACCAACCTCAATAACTTCCTCAAATCCAATGTTTGGTTAAACGGGTTTTTTCGGCTAAAGTTAAATTTAGGCAAGCCGGATAATCATATCGTTAACAAGAGGGTGGGGTTATGGAGGCTTCTCGAGAATTCGTTTACCAAAAGTTCACCGATTACTACCGCGACCCCTCGACAGTGATTCCTGCAACAACCCTTCCCGAGCAGCGAGAATTCGCTTACCTTATGTTCAAAGAACGATTCATGGTTAGACACCGAAGGTTCACGGAATTCAAAACGTTTAGGTCAATGCTGGCTGAAACGGTGCCGTCGGATGTTTATCATTCCTGCGCTTACTACGAAAACCCCGACTTTGACATGGACAAAAAAGGCTGGATAGGCGCCGACTTAGTCTTCGACATAGACGCCGACCACATCCCAACCACATGCAACAAAATCCACGACGAATTCAGATGCGTAAAATGCGGCTTTGAAGGCAGAGGAATCACCCCCGAAATCTGCCCCTGCTGTGAAGCATCCAAGTTTGAAACCAAGATATGGGCCTGTGACTTGTGTATTCAATCTGCCCGAGAAGAAACCGCCAAACTCCTCGACATGTTAGGAAACGACTTCGGCTTCTCCCAAGATGAGATGCACGTTTATTTTTCTGGTCACCGCGGTTACCACGTTCACATTGAAAATGAAATTGTGCGGTCACTTGATGCGATGGCGAGAAAAGAAATCGTCGATTACGTTACGGGTTTGGGCATTAGCATTCTCGACAAGAAGCAAGAGAAGAAACGTGGGAAAAGGTCAGCAACTAAAAAGTTTAGTCTGCACAATTTCGGCTGGAATAGGCTCTTAAAAATTGGGATGCAGGAGTTTCTTGTTAAAGCTACTAAAGAAGATCTCAGAGCTGTCGGCCTAAAGAACAAGGCATTGCTAGAAAACAGGGACACAATAGTTAATCGAGCTATCAAAGAGGGCAGATGGGAAAGCATTAACGGCGTAAGTGTACAAACGTGGCTAAAACTAGCCGAATACGTCAAAGACCAGCAGTCCTCAAAGATTGACACCGTAGTCACCACCGACATCCACCGCCTAATCCGCATGAACGGCACTCTACACGGCAAAACAGGCTTAAAAAAAATCGAATTCCCCGCCAAAGACCTGCAGGATTTTGACCCATTCACTGGAGCGGTAGCTTTTAAAAAGGGCAAGGTGAAGGTGTTGGTGTTTGATGCACCAGAGTTTAAGTTGAGTGGGGAAACGTTGGGTCCATACAAAAATCAAACTGTTGAGTTGCCGGTTGCTGCGGCGGTTATGCTTATCTGTAAGAGAAGAGCTGAGGTGGCAAAGTAATGTACAATGAACTCTATGCGGCCTGGCAACGGGAAATCGACGACCCAACGCTTGGGGCACTGCAAACGGATTTTTACCGCAAAATCGGCGAGTACCTAAAGCGGATAAAAGAAGAAGACAAAATTCTCGACAAAAAATCTGTCAAAATGAACCTGCTTACCCATGAAGCGCAGAACGTTGAGCGAATGCTTGAGGAACTGCTCGAGGTCAGGTACAGAAAAATCATCAAAACTGTAACTAAAAGCCAAAAGCTGCCCGTTGAACTCTTGACGTTTGAAGAAGCCAAGATGTGCGAAACCTTCGCCGATTTCTCAAAATCCTACAAAAAATTTGCCGGCGGCTTAATGCAAGGGCAATTAGTGTCGGAGCCGATTAAAGTCATAATTAAAGTTGAATCAACAGACCCTGCAGAACCGACGCGAGCCCATCGGTCAACTGTAAGGTTCCTGAAGAGTATACCTGCGATTATGGGTGCAGACATGAAATCCTATGGACCGTTCGTGGCGGAGGATGTTGCTTCACTGCCTCCTCAGAACGCGCAAATTTTGGTTAAGCAAGGCTTAGCGGTTTTGGTTGAAACGTCTTAACTTCCGAAGGTTTATGGCTCCTGTATTTTTGCCAAGCCATTTGGCTTATGAGAATAAGCAGCGGATACGAAATTATCCATGCCACCGCGTATAATGGACCGTAGTAAGCGTGGAATGCTTCCACTTGAGATGAGTCCACACCAAACTGCATCCCAATCATGAAGATAGAGACTATTCTAAAGATGTTGATGAGGTAAGTGATGGCTGCTCCAAACGCTAAGTACCCAACTTTGGCTCTCATAGAAATGGGCATGCGCTTCAAGAACAGCAGAGCCACAGCCGTGAAAATAAGCAGGCTCTCTATGCCTGCGCAGGGCCAAGCTACCGCAAACTTTGCGGTTCCCAAAGCACCAGTAACCTGCAGAGTCGGCATCGTAGTCCCAAGGTCCGTGCCCACAACAACGGTGTTTCCCATCAAACTCAAAATGTCCCCTGCAAACGAGGCAGTCGTGGGAACAAGCAACTGAAATGGCGTAAATTGTCCGTGGGGAAAAATGGTGTCGATAGCGTAGATAACGCCGATTAGGCCAACAAACAAGACTGGCAAAGCAAAACCAGTCAACCCCTTTTTGCCAAAAGGCACAAACACCGCTAAACAAAACAGAAGCGAAAATACCAAGTATTCGATTGCGATCGGCAATGTGCCCGCAAAAACCAACCCATCCTGCGTAGCCCAAGAAGCCACAGCCATATTCAACCCAGAATACTCTAAGAACACAAACAAGCTAGGAAGCAACAAAACCACAGCAAACAACAACGTTCTTGCCTTTTTTTGCATAGTTATTTTTGATTGGATGGTTTCCCAACTTAGAATATATTCAAGCGAAACAAGCCAGATGAAGAACAACTCAAAAGTTCTACCTTTCCACATTGTTTGGAAAGAATTCTGCGGCGAAATCTTCAGCGCCGAATCGACAGGGTTTAGAAGGTACAGTAAGGCCAGGGGTGTGGCAAACGCGATGAGCGGCAAAAGCTTGATTAAGTATTCCTTAATTTTTGCGAGAAGATCCTGCATCAGCAATCCATACCTGTAAACGAATATGATATGGTAGTTTTAATGTTAAAAAAGGGTATGTAATCCATCGCAATTAAGAAAGGAAAAGAAAAGAGAAGAATGATTTTATCGCTTTCCTTTTCTGATAACTACTACACTTGAAGCTATTGCTAGAGTTACATAAACAGGCATTATGCTCCACCACCAATTACGATCACTATCCTGAGCCCAATACCCATTATGAAGATCAGTAGTTCCTGCTTGGCATAGAAATTGAGTCGCCAATATGCTTCCCCTTCCTCATCCCATCCACATCAACATGGCGCAACATAGAACGTGGGCAAAAAAAACCGCTTTCCCCATCCCAAGGCAACCAGAAAAACAGCCTAAATCAAAAAACCAACCGCCCCCTCAACCCAACGTGGGATGGGGAATTTCCAGCGCAACCCATCCCCACAAAAAACAAAGAAACGATAGCTCTTAGCAGAAACTATTTTGAGAAAAAACAAATATCATGGGTTCAAATCCAACCCTCACATCAAAACTATGGGAGGCTCGCGCTTTTCAATACTCTGGTAAATTTCAAGCACTTGTCTTCCTTAGAAAGAGACTTAGCGCGAAGTTAAGAATTCGGCTTGTTAGCTGTATTCTCTGTAGGTGTAGTTGCATTTAGTGCAGCGTAAGAACTGGGTGGATGATTCGTCTGCTCCGCGTGTCTGTACTTGCCAAACATAAGCCGTGTTGTTTCCACACCTTGGACACTCGATCCGCACAGTGGGCAACGTGCTCAGCTTCTGCTCCTCTTTGCCGATGACAGCTACAAATTGTTGAGGAGAATGCTGGATAACTTTGGGTGCCACTCGCTCGATTTTTTTGTCTGCTTCAGGCTTTTTGTAGCCACATTTTGGGCAGGCAAGAACCAAAGTTGCATCTTTACCGCTCTTTGATTTCTTTGGCTCAAGACGCGAACCGCATTTAGGGCAGAATTCCATATACCTCAATCCTTATCCGTTTTGGGATTCCCTTAGCTTTGTACCTTTTAAACTTTTTCCATTTCCCCAAAATCTGAGGTAATGCCCGACGCGATTAGATGTGCAACACGGAGAGGTTCAGGCATACAACTCCGAGTTGACGTTAACTTTATTATTTTCTCAGCATCACCAAGTGATATTCCTGCTAACACCATGTAAACTGTGGTGCCGTGGTTGGTTACCTCATAAATTGGCCCTGCTTCAAGCACCAAGCTTCGCCGCTCCTCGCATTCAGGCAAGTTCTTGAGCGCTGAACTAATGGCGTCCAAATTTGGCTTATCATGCGTTAAGGCAATAACTGGAAGGCCCGTTAGCAAATTCAGTTTTTTTAAATCAACAACGTTAAAACCTGCATACGTTACCCCATTCAGCATCACCAACCGCAACTGCCTACGGTGAGGAGAACTGTTAATCATTGAAACCAACTTTTCAGTTGCATCTAAACCGTCAATTGAGATTTCGGTATGCATTATGCCATCAATTGAGTATCCTCCCCGAAAAACAACACCCACAATCATAGCTGAACCTTTGGTGTGTGGAACAAATTTTCCGTCATCTATTCCGAGCACTCTGATTTCTGGCTTTATGACACGGAAACTCTTTGTCTTACTCAAATTCTTCCCTAAATTAATACACTGGGATTCAATTTAAAGGCACTCTAAAGGTTGAAAGAACCATCTCGAAAAAAAAAATTAAAAAAGTTTGGATCATGCTTTGAGAACGCGTGTAAGCTCTTTGCCAAAAGCATCGTTTGCTTCCCGAACCTTCTCGGTAGCCTCAATCAACGCATCTTCTGGCTTGTTTGCGCCTTTCATGCGGAGGTAGATGATGGGGCTTGAAGCTAAAGGATGAGGGATATCGTAGCCCGCAAACTCTACTTTTTTGTCTTCTAAAAGTCTCTTGGCTAACAGGTTACAGAGCCCGTGGCTTGAGCCTTCGATTTCGATTTTTAGTTCGTTTTCTGATTTTTTGAGTACTTTAACTTTCATCTATTTCGCCTTTTAGATTTGTTCTTTGCTGTAATCTGGAGATATTTTCCGTGTTTCTACGTTACCATCTTTGGGGCATTTAAGGTCATAGCCATGCTGCTCAAGCAAGGTACCACATCTGGAGCAGAAACCGTACAGAACACCCAATCCTTTATCGTTCATTGATAAGTGGAAAACTTGATTCTTATCGCTGATGACTTTAGCTCTGATGATGTCGCCTGGCTTGCAAACATCGCTTATTTGGTCAACGTACCTGTCAGAGACGTCGGAAACGTGGAGGATGCCACCGAAATTTCCTGAGAGTTTCTTGTTTCCAATCCTGAATATTTTGACTAGAACGTTGTCTGATTGGGCGTTGCCGATTTGGCCGATAACGACAGTCCCAACTTTAGGAACAACCACACCATCAACTACAGGGTAAACAGACACGCGTCTGGTTTGCAGGTCCATCAGTGAGCGACCAACAACCTTTGAGAAAATAACACCGTCTTTAACGTATGTTCCCGCATCGGGAATAAATTCTTCAATAACGCCTAAGCGTTCGCCAGGCAATACTAAATGACCGCTTTTTTGTTCTGGAGATTTTAAACTCATGATGGTTCCCTTAACCTGTAAATAAACTTATTTTGATAAATGCATATGCTTAGTTTCCAATCCACGCAATAAACCTTTTGATTAATAAACAAAAAACAGTTTTCCTTGGCAATCAAAGAACCTGATTAGAACTTTGCTTTTTTATAACATACAAGTCGATGACGAAATCATATTTTAGTTTAGTGTGAAAATCAAACATCCGAGGAATCGTCATAAGCATACCATACACCCCCTGTATAGAGCCGCCATATTGGCAAATGAACCTTTCAAGAAAAGGCGAAGCCTGAACCTGCAAGAACCCTTGGCTAGCTTTAAGCTGCTTTATCAATCGGGCATCAACTTCCGGGTGATTATGCAACGAATAGATTGAGTTGCCAACTTCAAGAGCCTTAACCAAGAACGCACGATCAGCCCCACGCGTCTGCACACCAAACGGCGGATTCTGCAAAATCGTATCAAACCTTCCGACGACAGCGCTTATGTCGCCAAGAACCCACTGCACGCCGTTTGCTAAATCGGTTTTCTTAGAGTTGGCAGAAGCCGTGTTGATTGCTGATCTATCAATGTCTATACCGACTACTTCCTTGGCGCCAAGACACAATGCACCTAAAGCAAGTCTGCCTGTGCCACAGCCCAAATCCAGAATTGACCTACCAAAGATATCGTCGTTTGCGTAGGCAGCGATATAGAGCATGTTTGCAGCAAGCTGCTCAGAGGACGTGTACTGTTCAAGATGAGCTTTAGGGTTAGATTGGGGAGCAATAGTGGAGAGGAACCGCTCTAAATCTAGTTTTCGAATAAGCCTTTTTTGAGCATGTTCTCCCATGAAGATTCGCCGCAAACCACCATAAACTCGTTAACCGTCAAAACAGGCTTTTGGAACTTCCCCGTGACTTCAAGAGAAACCCTTGGGCAAGCCGTGTTCACGTAGGCATCGATTGATGGGAATTCTAAGAGGGTTTCTGGAGTGATTTCTCTAGCCGCCAACAAATAAGCTGCTTTGCCATTTTTCTCAGCCACCGCCTTCACATGCAACGCGTTTTCCAAATGTTTCTGCCCAGGCTTTAACCCCACAAAAATCCCAAACTTTTTTGCGTTTTTGGCTTCTTGGATGCTTGCGAAGCGTTGTTTTAGTATCGTTTGTGCTTCTGCGTTGATGGGGTAAGCTCGGTTATCGTAAGGGTCAGCTATGATAGTTGGCTTCGAAGTATTCAGTGCGATGCCCAACGCGTGAAACATGCCGCCGCCTACAAAGAGGAATGCTTCAACTTCGTCTGCTATGGATTTGGCATTGCTGTAGTTGCAGCCGCTCACTTGCCCCGGATAGGCGATTTGCCCTGTGTCCCCGACTATGACGGTTTTTCCTGCGCGGGTCAGGATTTCTCTGGCTTGGTTTAACGCTTGCAGGTGCTGCACCGAAGTTGCTAAACCAACAGTGGTGTAATCTTTCAAGAGTGGCAGGGATTTTTCCACTGCCTCATCGACCGTTACGGTTGCTCGGGCTTCCACGTAAATCGTTGGTACTGCCTCGTCCTTAACCATCTTTGAGTGGCCAAAATGCACAATCAAATCCACGCCGAAACCCTCCGCTTCAGAGACGGCTATGTCGCAGGCGCCGTAGCAGGGGTCAGCAGAAATTATCGCGACTGCACCACTTTTCTCAACGATTTTGGCTAATTTTGGAGCTTCAGGCTTTAATCCCTCAGGCATCTGAAGTAGAACACGTTTGGCATCGAGTTTGGTGATCTCTTGTTTTATACGTTCTTCTTCAAAATCAAACCCTATCATACGCTGCCCTCACTTTTAAGATTAGGAGAAGAAAGGAAATAAAAAACTGAAGATTGCACGGATGGGGTGAGTTCGGCTTAGAGTTGCCATTCCCAGTCTTGCTTTGGCTTCTTGAGCGGTTGTCCACGTGCTAATGCTGCTTGTTCTGCGAGGCGTTCAAGGATTATTTTTTGTTCTACGCTTGCAACGTGTTTGCGTGTTGCGACAACGGCGTCGTTGTTGACAGATATGCTGTCGATGCCTACTCGAACGAGGAACTCTGCGAAGTCAGGCATATTTGAAGGCCCTTCGCCGCAAATGCTAACTGTGCAGCCGTTTTCGTGTGCAGCTTTGATAAGGTGGGCGATGATGCGTTTGACTGCTGGGTCACGTTCGTCGAAGTACCCCATTTGTCCTAACCGTTCAGAGTCGCGATCAATCATGAGAACTCCTTGGGTCATGTCGTTTGAGCCTATGCTGAAGCCGTCGACGAGTTTGCTGAATTCGTCTGCCATGATTCCGATGGAGGGTGTTTCAGCCATGAACCATACCTTGAAGTCTTTGTTGCGTTCTAAGCCTTCTTCCTTCATGATTTGAAGGACCGCTTTTGCTTCCCAGAGAGTTCGGACCATGGGCAGCATGACGTAGACGTTTTTGAGCGCCCATTCGGTGCGACATTTCTTGATAGCTTGGCATTCCAGACGGAAGGCTTTGTCGTACCATTTGCTTATGTAGCGGCTGCACCCTCTCCAACCCAACATAGGGTTTTCTTCTATGATTTCGTATTTTTCGCCGCCTTTTAAGCCGCGGTATTCGTTAGTTTTAAAGTCGCTTAAACGTACCACGACTGGTTTAGGCTGGATTGCGCGGGCAACAGTGGCTATGCCGTCTGCGAGTTTATCGACGAATTCTTGGCTTTTGCCTTCATCTACAAACGCCATGGGGTGCTTGCCGATAGCGCTGGCTAAGATGAATTCAGTGCGCATGAGCCCGATGCCTTCGAAGGGTAAGTTCTTGTATTGTTCAATCATCTCGGGCGTTCCGAGGTTCATGTAAATCTTTGTAGCTGTTACGGGGGCTGCCTCGGCAACCTGCATGATTCCGCAGTCGTTGTTTGGTGTGGCTGGCTGAATTGCCTGCGCCAATATGCCTTCGTAGATAACGCCGTTCCTTGAATCTACAGTGTATTCTTTACTTGTCTTCATTACTTGGGTTGCGGTTTCGGTGCCCACGACGCATGGAATGTTGAGTTCTCGGCTCACGATAGCTGCGTGAGATGTGATTCCGCCTTTATCGGTAACGATCGCACTGGCCATTTTCATAAAGGGTACAAAATCAGGATCCGTCATTCCTGTAACAAGAATGTCGCCTTTTTTCATGTCTCTGTTTGCATCGTCAGGATTTAAAACGACTGTTGCTTTTCCTATGCCGTAGCCCCTTCGTCCAGCAGAGATTCCTCTCACTACAACTTTTAGTTGTTCTTGAGCTCTTGTGTCTTCCATTTTAGGTGCTTCCATTTCTTTTGTACCAAAAACTGTTTCTGGCCTAGCTTGAACGATAAACATGTTCTGTGGATAAGACAGGTCTTGGTCGATTGCCCATTCAATATCCATGGGTTTGCCGTAGTGCTTCTCGATTCGTTTTGCAAGTTCTGCGAGCGCTAAGAGTTCGCGGTCTTCTATGCAGGTTATTTTCTGCTTTTCCGGTGGAATTTCTAAGTGTACTGTTTTTCCTGTCTTGGGGTCACGGATGTACTCTACCGTCTTGCGAGCAATTCGTCGTTCCTTAATTGTAGTTGTAGCTTTGTCAACGACAAAGTCGTCTGGGTTAACGGCACCTGAAACAACCGTTTCTCCTAACCCGTAGTTGCCTTCGATGACAATCTCATCGCGGTTTCCAGTTACCGGGTTTATGGTGAACATAACTCCGGCGCATCCAGAGTTAACCATTTTTTGGACGCCGACGCTTATGAAGACTTTTTCGTGTGGGAATCCTTTTTCGTTGCGGTAAAATATTGCGCGTGGAGTGAAAAGGCTGGACCAGCATTTTCTCACCTTGTCGATAAGGTCATCTGCGCCTTTAACGTTAAGGTAAGTTTCCTGTTGACCCGCAAATGATGCGTCAGGTAAATCTTCGGCTGTCGCGCTTGACCGCACTGCAACAAAAGTATCCTTGAGTTCAAGCCGCTTATTTAAGTCCTTATAGGCTGTTCTAATAGCGTCTTCTATGTCTTTGGGCATAGGTGTTTTTTCGATGAGCTCACGGATTTTTTTGGATGCAACATCGTACTGTTTGGGGTCGTTTGGGTCTGTGACTGTTTCCTTTATGACTTTGTAAATTTGCTCAGCAATTTTTTTCTCTTGAATATAACGTTCATACGAAAAAGCAGTTATTGCAAAACCAGGAGGGACAGGAAGTCCCGAATTAATCATTTCTCCAAGGCTGGCATTTTTGCCGCCAACAATGGAAACATCAACATTTCTTACATCTTCAAACCATAAAACGAGCTCTTTCTCTCTTACGGTCAAGTCGTCTCCGTCTCCGCTTCAAGCGCTTCGGATTCGGCTGTTTCCATTATTGTTGGAGAAACTTGAATTTTGGAGATGACTATTTTGCAGGGGATTGGAAGTTTTGCGCTTCCTCTTTTAAGTGACTCTTTGGCAACTGCTTCTTGGCCTGCTTTAACTTTGACTGTAATGATGGTTTGGTCTACCTCAACTTTTGCTGCTGTGCCAATTGCTGTTCCGAAGGAACGTCTCATTCCCTGTTGAAGTCGGTCAGCGTGAGCGCCGAAAATCATTTTGTTTTCTCTTAGAATAATGTGAGGATACAGGTTAACGACCATGAGGTATTCGTTTATGAGTTTATCCATTAGGATACGGTTTGTAGCTACACGTGCTGCTTCTAACGCGCTGTGGCGGATTTGTGCGCGTTGTAAGGCGATAAGCCTGCCTTCGAGTGCAAAGCTACCCTTGGTATCGCCCATAGTAAACTTTACTATTTTTGGTGGTGGAAAACCTCTTGCATATTTCTTTCGTGTGTAGGCGCGATTCTTTACGTGCCTATAGTTTCGTGCTTGCATACAACGTCCCTTTTTAACCTACACATTCCAGCGGTATTTAAACGATTTGTAAATCTGCGACGATAATTCCGTGCATTTTCTAACTTCCAGATATTTACTAAACAAGCAATATTTGAGAGTTTAAAGGTAACTTACTTATATAGTTAGTTTACTTTTGATTTTCAGAATGCCAGCAAAACTGTTTATTTCAGGAAAAAACTGGATGCTCTCTTTAGCGGAGCTCACCTCTTACTTTAAAGCCAGAGAAATCGATTTTGAAATCCAATTGTTTTCTGGAGAATTCTTCGTCCTGTCCTTTAAGGAAGATTTTGCAGCCCCCGCTGTCATGGCTGATCTGGGCGGCACGATAAAAATAGCTGAAGTAAAAACCAAGTTTTCAACTGAAACTGTGAAGGAAGCGTTCCTTAAAAAAAACAAACAAGCCAAAATAGAAATGACTGAATCATTAGCGGCAGGCAGTTTAGTCGAGGGGATGGCTAAATCGCCTGAGAAGGAGCTGTTTGGAGTTAGTGTATACTGCACTGAAAGCACTCTTCGCTCGTCGTCAAGTGCCATTCAAAGGTTCGTCGGAAGTACTGTTAAGGATACTTTGGCTCTCTTGGGCAAGAAAGCGAATTTCATGGGGTTCGGTAGCGATAGAAAACTTGCCCAGCTAAGCCATGTTGAAGTGTTAAAGAAGAACTTAGTTGCTAGCAAAGCCGAAGTACTATTCTGCATTGGCAGATCTGAAACGTGGGTTGCAACCACGGTTGCTGTGCATAACCCGTTTGAATTTCAGAAAAGGGACATTTACAAACCTAACCAACGCAAAATCTTTGGGATGCCACCAAGGTTGGCGAGGATGATGGTTAATTTGTCCGCATGTAAAATTGGAAAGGTCCTGCTTGATCCATTCTGCGGAGTCGGCACAATTCTCCAAGAAGCTCTGCAGGAGAAGGCAATGGTAGTGGGCATGGATGTTAACCCCTGGTGCGTTAAAGCTGCAACCGAGAATCTCGAGTGGTTAGTACGCGAGTATGGGCTTGAGGGTGCGGATTTTCGAGTTCTGCAAGGAAACGTTAACAAGCTAGTGGAGAAGGTTGGACAGGAAACAATGGATTGCATCGTTTGTGAACCTGATTTGGGTCCAGCCCTACGGCAAGTGCCCACGGGTCCTTATGCCGAAAAAATCATCCAGAAGCTTGAACCGCTGTACATTGGTTTTTTGGAACAAGCATACATGACACTAAAGCCAAGCGGTCGCTTGGTGATGGTAACGCCGTACATTAAAACACGTATAAGACAATCTATAACCATGCCGATCAACGAAAAGCTTGATGAACTTGGGTTCAGGAGGGTTTATGCTTTCTCAAAAGAAATGTTCTCGCAGAACGCAGGCGGACTCGACAATCTCCTTCATGCAGCCTCTTTAGTGGAAATGGATGAACGCCATATGATTGGCAGAGAAATCCACATCCTCGAAAAATAATGGTTCTATGCAGATACAATTTATTAATTCGTTGTGTGAACTATGTTTCTAAAACTATCGAGGCATAAAAATAATGAGCACTAACACCAGACCAAATTGGGACAGGTACTTCTTAGATATGTGTGAAGCCGTGGCTAGACGCGCAACATGCGATCGAGGCAGAAGCGGCTGCGTCATTGTCAAGGATAAACGAATCATGACCACTGGTTACGTCGGTGCTCCAGCGGGGCTGCCCCACTGTGACGAAGCGGGACATGACATGCGTAAAGTATTCAACTCAAACGGAGAAGTCACTCAGCATTGCGTCCGCACGCTGCATGCTGAGCAGAACGCCATCATCCAAGCAGCTAGGTTTGGAATTCCACTTGAGGGAGCAACACTTTTTTGCAAGATGACTCCATGCCGAACCTGCGCAATGATGATAATAAACGCTGGAATCAAACGCGTAGTCTGTGAGAAACGCTATCACGCTGACGCCGATACAATCGAGATGTTCAAACAAGCGGGAATCGATCTTGCCATAGTGAATAATGAATTTGAAAAATACGACAGACAATAACCGTCTTGAGTGTTAACCAACATATTTGGTTCCCCAAGCAGTTCTATGCAGAAACCTATTGGGGGGGAGGTCGTATTGGAATTTTTTGCAACCAATAAGGTGTGCCAAGTAAGAATAGGGGTTAGACAACTAGGTCAGCCATGTCAACGCTGCGCTCGTAAATCTGCCTAAGAAAAGACACTGCTGCCAAAATCTGAGGCATCAGGTCCACCGAGGATTCTTTTGCGGCTTGTTCAATTCTAACGTACGTATCTTCGACTTTTTTGTTCAAACTACGCACGTTTTCTGCGACCGAGATGTCTTTGGTCAGGAATGCTTTGAGTGCCCGTTCATTGGCTTCGCAACAGGTTGACTGCAATTCAATCAGTAGCTTCCGCAGTTCTTCTGATAGTTTTGCTCCATTAAGCGCCATGGTGTTTGAGGCTACTTGCACGCATGCGTCGCCGATGCCTTCGATTAGGCTTGCCGCTAAACGGTAGTCCAAGCATTCAATAGGAGTAATCCCCAGTTTCTCACTTAACTGTGGGTTCTGGATAATGGTACGCAGAGTTCTAACCAACAAGAAATAAAGTCGGTTGCTTTCATTATCTCGGGAAACAACACTTTTTGCTAATTCTAAATCGCTCGTAATGAACGAATTAGAAACGTCACGAATCATTCCAGCCACTAAACCATGATTTCGCTGCAGGATCTTTTGAGGCAAAAAACCAAACGGTTGCTGAGCAATACTCTGTAATGAAATCCTGCAACTTGTTTCCTCAACTATCTCTAAACCAGCCAGCGAACTAGCAGTCGACTTAACAATATTCCTAGCCGCTGCATCTATGCGGCCCTTTGCCTCAATGTTAATAGTATCATAGCCCAACAGGTATCTGCCGACTATTTCACGTCCCAAAAATGGACCAACTCCTAAAGTAGCTACTTTGGGTTCAGGTTCAACAGCATTTTTGGGATCAACAAGAAGTTTCCCATCGCTGGTAACTTCCAAATTTACTTGAATACCCTTCTTTAAGCCAGATTCATTTGCCCAATCTCTCGGCAAGCAAACAAAGAAAGTGCCCGTTGGTGTCTGCTGAATTTTCCGTGATTCACCCAAACGATATCTCTCCGAAAGTTACAACCTATCTAAACTAGAATCAGCTTATATAAATTGAGTTGATTTTTCATAACTTTAATTTAGAAAAACAATCAAACCAATGTTAAGAGACAAAAATGTCATGCCAAACTTTATTCCAAAAAAATAGTCGGCAAACGAAAAACAGTAAATAACTCAACAGCGTAACTGCGTAACATAAAAAAACGCATTTAACCATGGGCAAGGGCAGAATTGATGAGTGCACAAGAAAAACTGCAACGAGCTATTCAAGCGATAATGGCTGCGGGATACCAACTTAACAGCGAAGCCTTTGAGTTCCTAATACAGAACGCAGAAACAAATGATCCAATCACCATAACGAATCTGGCGCTTGAAAAAATAGATTTGTTACAAGATAAGCCAATGTTTATTGAACGGGTTTTTTTGGAAGCACTAATACATCAGCCAACAATTACCATAACAGAAGAGCCTATATCAAAGACACAAACTATGCCTGAACCACCCATAAAATTTGATCGTCCAATAACAACTGAAGGTTTAGATGAAGTCGAGTTCTATCCATATGCCAAAGACATACCCGCAGACATCAAAATCCTCGATGATGCCACAGGCAAATTGACCTCAAACGGAACCCTAGACGAGTATGTCGCGTACTTCCAAGACCGCTTCAAGCGCATCGAACGCTTGCTTCGGCAAAGAATGGATGTTAAAGCAGCAACGCCTATAACAGAGGCACTCAAGTCACCGGCCAAAACCAAACTCAAAATAATCTGCATGTTAACCGAGAAGCGGGATTCAAAAAACCACACTATCCTCTCGGTCGAGGACTTGGACGGAAGCGCAACTGTTCTTGTGCCTCAAAAAGCCCCCGAAGAAGTCAAGAAAAAAGCACTTATGCTGTTACCTGACCAAGTAATCTGTTTAGCAGTCATCAAAACGCGGACCAACCTGTTCATGGCTGAAGATATAATCTTTCCAGACATCGGAAGAAAACAGCAGCAAAGAGCCCAAGAACCAGTTTACGCAGTCCTCACGTCGGACATCCACATAGGCAGCACAAAATTCACCAAAGAATCATTCAGGAGATTTATTCTGTGGCTTAGGGGCAAGTATGGAACGCCAGAGATGAAGGAAATCGCAAGTCGAGTAAAATACCTCCTCGTTGCGGGAGACATCGTGGACGGAGTAGGAATCTACCCCGGTCAACAGAACGAGTTAACCATACGGGATGTGCACAAACAATACAATTACGCCGCCAAGTACCTTGAAAAAATTCCCAGCTACATCGAGATTTTTCTGTCACCAGGAAACCATGACGCAGCACGCAAATCCTTACCACAACCAGCCATACCAGAAGGTTATTTAACGGGCATAAAGGGAATGAACAACATTCATTCTGTCGGAAGCCCATGCCTTCTAAGTCTGCATGGCGTTGATGTTTTAATGTACCATGGCCGAAGCTTAGACGACATAATCGCTGTTATACCTGGAATGGATCATGCGCATCCTGAGAAAGCGATGCGGCTTCTTATGCAGAGTCGACATTTAGCGCCTGTGTACGGTGGGAAAACCATGTTGTCCCCAGAAAACCGAGACTACCTCGTCGTGGATAGAATTCCTGACATTTTTCATGCAGGACACATACACGTGATAGGTTACTGCAACTACCGTGGCGTATTGGTTGTTAATTCTGGCGGTTGGCAAGACCAAACAGACTATATGGAAAAATTAGGGTTGGTTCCTACACCTGGTATGGTACCGGTTGTGAACCTACAAACCTTACAGACTACAGTCCTTTCGTTCAATTAACTATGTACTGTTGTTTGGCTTTTTGTTGGAAACTTGGGGCGAGTACTCAAGTAAGTGACTAAAACGGTTATCGCTGCTGAAGACGTCGCGAATTAAGCTGCGAGAAATCTCCAAACGGATTTTTTTGGTTCTGCCGTATCGGCCCATGCTTACTACTTTTGCATTCACAAGCCCCATTGAATCAAGCTCATTAACCAAAGTACCTAAACGACGTTGAGTTAGAAGCCCAGCGCCCATTTCACCGCACAATTCATTGTAGATATCATAGATTTCTCCGGTAGTTGCGCTTGATTTGTTTAAGTGATAAACGCTTAGTAATACGAGCTTGGAATGCAACGTTAAGTTGTTGAGGGCATCTACAACGCGGTTATGCTCGATGTGTTTTTCAGCTTGGCGCACGTGTTCTTCTGTGATCGTTTTCGCTCCCAACCGCTCAGCAACTTCCCCAGCAACGCGCAACAAATCCAAAGCTCGCCGCGCGTCTCCATGTTCGGCTGCAGCTAAAGCCGAGCAAATGCTCAATGCTGAATCAGTGAGAACGCCATCTTGGAAGGAGAGCTTCGACCGTTCAAGCAATATATTTCGAAGTTCACCTGCATCATAAGGTCTGAAGACCAATTCTTCTTCGCTCAGAGAACTGAAGACTCTTGGGTCGAGGAATTCTTTTAGCCGCAGGTCGTTGGATATGCCGATTAGTGCAACTTTGCTTTTGGTTAAAGTTTCGTTTATCCTGGTTAACTCGTACATGAATGAGTCGCCGTGTTCCTTGATCAGGGCGTCAACTTCATCTAAAATGATGATAAATATTATTCTGGATTGATCTAATCCTTGACGAAAACGGTCAAAAACTTCTCCTGCAGATAGACCTGTAAAGGGTATTGATAACCCCACGCTTTGGCTAAGGCTTGCGAAAACGCGGTATTCAGACCCAGTCATTCGGCAGTTGATGTAGCAGAATTTTACTTGTGCACCATATTCCTTTGCTTTAGACTCCAAGTGACTTAAAACGTATTTAGTTACGGCCGTTTTTCCAGTCCCCGTTTTTCCATAGATGAAAATGTTTGAGCATCTTGAATTCCTCAAAACTGGGGCAACGGTTGCACCTAACAGGCGAATCTGGTCTTCTCGGTGTGGAAGTTTCTCCGGAAGATAATCGTGCCTTAAGACCTCTCGGTCTTTGAACAATTTAACTCCGTTCACGAAGTTTTCGAATACATCATCTAATACGCTTGAATTTCCCATCAGGCATCCCTCTCATCATTCTTCAGAGGCAACACCGTTATTTCGTGTGGAACAGATAAAGTATACACTACAAAAAAATAGTTTTAGAGCACAACAATCCTAAAAAACAAAGAAAATAGCCGATAACAACCAAACAAAGCGAGAGCACACACACCCCAAAGTTTCTACTGGAGAATAATGTTGGTTAAAAGAAAACTACTATTTATTATATATACAGTAATATACTGTAATAGGTAAGTTATTTTTTTATATATTAATATTTGTCATCAAAGTTTTTAGACAAATCTTCTGCAAAAGTTTGTTCAGGCTTTTCTGACTTCTTTTTCTCCCAAATACTTCGAGCGGAAACATAGGGGTGTGGCTACAACTAATTTTCTATGGTAAATTTCCTTGATGGTGGCGGTGAGTACTTTGTTTCTGTAATTTTTTGTTTGTAGATATCGCTAAGTTTGCCTATATTTTTTTTGCTAATTTTTCTTTGTTTTTATGTTCACAAAACTGTGAATACATGTGAAATAACAATTTATTTGTCGCTTTATTTGGGTTATTTGCTGGTAAATTACCCTTTTCTTGTCTCTTACAAGTGAACAAGGCACCCCTACGCTTCTACTGGAAAAGCAGAACTAAGCCTTAACTGAATATTTTTAGCAGTTTCGTTTATTTGTGAAGCTGGTTATAGCCAAATCACTTCAAATTACATCCAAAACAGATGTATAAGCTCAAATATTCTTTTTCCTATTCATCGGCTTCACCATAACAGCTATATGTTGTGAAGCATAAAGTTGTGAACAACCTTAAGGTGTAACCAGATGCCGGCTCGTAAAATGCGCGTTGAGCTGTTCGATAGCGATGGTAATCGATATACCATTGCTTTTGAGGGCCAAGTGACCCGAGATAAAGCTCTGCGCCTTTTGGATCTTGTGGAGCTGCTAGGTGGAGCATCAGGCGAAGGTCCAACTGCAATTGCAGGGAATGCTTTACCGAATAAGATTTTGTCACGTTTTGAGAAGGTTCAGTTGGTTATCCAGAAAAATTTCCCCTTGATTTGGTTCTCATCCAAAGAAATCCAGTCTATCTACGAACAGGAACTCAAAGAACCTGTGGGCCTCAGTACAGTTTCAACTTATCTTTCAAGGATGGCAGCCAAAGGGATGCTGCTTAGGACGGGTGGACCAAACAGCTTAAAGTATAAGACAGCCCCAAGCCTACCACAAGCGACAATCAAACAACGCATAAAGTAATCCCTTCACAAAACACAACTGTGAACAACCTGTGAACTCAAGTTACAATTTTGCCTTAAACCGCTGTGCTCTCAGATTTCTGCAGTAATGCTTCCATTTCCTTCTTAATGCTATACCTAAAGGGAATTTTACCTGCTTCCCGCTCAAGGTACCCTTCTTCATAGAGTTTCTTCATCAACCTTGCCGTATGCTCCCGACTAAGCTTTACCCTCTCTTTGATTTCAGGCGCCGTCTTGGCCCCTTCTTTAGACAACATTTCAAGAACTGCGATTTCGGTGTCAGTAAGAGCGGACATGGCTTTGTCCCGTTTGATTACTATGGAAGGCAAAACAATTTCGTTTTTAGCTTCTACAGGAGGAGAAACAGAAAGCTTCTGAATTTGGTCTTCAAAGGCTAATATTCTGTTTCTCAAGGTTTCCTGTGTGACTTCAATATCTTTTATCTTTGTTTCAAACCCCGTTAACCCAGTAAGGATGCTGGTGCTATTTTGAGTGTTTTCACCTATATTCTGTGAGATTGTTTGTGACATCGCTTGGTATGATTGGCTGAGTGCAACGAGTTGTTGCTCTAATGGTTCTATTTTACTTTCGACGTTATCTGCTTTTCTATAACTCACGTTTGCTGTGTTGTAGCTTCCTTCAACTTTAGAAACCATCGTGTCAAACTTATCCGATTCACGTTTAAGCTCACGATCAAAACTGAGCACGATATCTTCGATGAAATCTTTGGCTTTCTCGTATTCTTTGTATGCCTTGCGGACTTGCTTATAGTATTCGTATCCAGCTAATGCTGTCATAGTTACTAAAATGCCTACGATTACTGGTGTGAGGTCAATCATGATGTTTTCCCTCGTGATTTATTTGTGACTCAACCGTGATTCGCCGTGTTTTCAAATGTTGCATCACACATCACAGTATTTCCATGGAGTAATAAGGTTATCGGTGACATCATGCCTAGTAAAGTATGACATCACACATCACAGTGCATCATTTTGAAGCTGTATCCATACATTTAAAATCGATTATTAGGCTTATTTTGTTAATTAATGCTTAACTAAAGCCTATTCAGATAAATGATTTACTTCATCTAAAATGCAAAAAAATGACTGAAAAATCTGTGATTTGTGACGTCACAATTGGTCTTGTGATGGGCTAGAAAGCCGTTTTAGGCTCGTTTCGAGCTCATTTCGGATGATTTCTATCACTTTTAGATGGTCTTTTAGTTCCTCTTCCTTGCCCGGCATTTCTTGGTGAGCCTCTACATAATCATGCAGTTTATTGGCTATTTCGAGATAAGGGTCAAGAGTTGAGCTCTCAAACACACCCAGATAACCCAAAAGTAGTACCGTGTAGATCGATTTTATGACGTTTTCTTTGGACTGTTTTAACGTCCTGTTAAACGAACCGCGGCTTATTTTGGACTTCGTTAGCCGTAAAGCAGATTTTTCATCGTAGTTTAGCTGTTTATCGGAAATATTTTCAGCTAAAACATCAATAAGCAATGTTTCAAGCTGTATTTTAGTTAATTGGCTGTTTTTAGCCAGTACTTGCACAATGGGGTCGTTTAATGCCCCGCTTAACCATGCTGTTACGCCGTCTTTTAACTTCAAATCTCCGCGTTCCTCCATAGTCTGAATGGATACGGTTTTGTATACTAACCCTTGTTTTTAACCTTTGCACCCGCCCTAACCCCTCATTACAGAAATATTAAAAGCTCGAATTAACGTCCATTTATTAATCTAGATCGCAATTTTGACTTGTTTAGTAATTGGTGCGAGAATAAGTGCAGTTGACATAATAAAGCCTAAATTCTCGTTAATTTTTTACTCCAATGCGCCTGAACTTTACACGAAAAATGCTCTTTTGCAAACGCCCTCAAACCTAAACTCCTTATTTTTAGCATTTCCGACGATATATCCACACTTTTTCTAGGTCAATCTTACACTAAAACATAGTTTTCAGGCCACAACTTATTCGTGGCATCATACAAAAAACACCGTGACATCACCCGAAATACGTGATTTTACCACAAATTACCTCACATCACAGCCTTGTGATACCCCTGTGATGCTGCACTCCAAGGAATTTATGTAACTGTGACATCTCAGATTTGCTCTGAAAACTCCTTCAATTTATCGAAAAGTTCAGGCCGCAAATCTCTCAAGGTCGGAATGAACGTTTCAGCAGCCCTCAAATCGCCAAAATTAACGTCGCAGACGACAAAATCTTCTTCATCGTACTTTGCCTTAGCAACAACCTCGCCCGTTGGGCAAACAAGTCGGCTTCCACCCCAAAACTGCAATCCATCCTCAACACCAGCAAGGTTAACGTATGCAATAAACGCCGTATTTTCAAGTGCTCGAGCACACGTTAAAATTTCAAAGTAGCCTCTCCGCACGGCTGGGGACGCGGAAATGCAAATTATCAGTTGCGCACCCTTGAGGCGTGATAGCCTAAACACTTCAGGAAAGAAAACGTCATAGCATATGGATAATCCGATGTTGCCTATACCTGTTTCGAATGCCGCTGGCTCATACCCTGGGCGGAAATATCTTTTCTCTTCAAAGACGCTGTGAGTTGGCAGGTACATCTTGCGGTATTTACCGATTAGGCCTTTGGGACCAACAAGGACAGCGGTATTAAAGATTGTTGCTTGGGTTTTTTCGCTCAACTCCGGCATCCCAAAAACGATGTGCATTCCTGTTTTCTTCGCCAAAGTCTCAACTTTATCGGTTGACGGTCCAGGTATCGTCTCGGCAAGCTCGTAAACCTGATCTAAAATAACGTAACCTGTTAAAGACATCTCTGGAAAGATAATTAGGTCTGCGCCTTGCTCTTTGGCTTTTATGGTTAGCTCTTCTATCTTCCTCAGATTCTCGCTTTTGTTTTCACGTTTACTGCTGATTTGAGCAAGTGCAAGTCTAATCTTGTCTTTCATTTGGGTTCCACTTTTTAGTATGTGTGTCTTGGAAGCCTAAAATCGTTTCCTACGGTTCGGTAACTAATCTTTGGGGCCAAGGGCATTCTTCTCTTGTGCTCATTAGCTAGCCATTTGCTCTTTACTTTATCCACAAGAACCTTTTCAACGGCGAGTTCCTTTGCGATTTCTTCTGGAGAAACGAATCGTTCGAGCCCGTAGAGGATAAGATCCAATGTTTCGTACTTGATTCCGAGCTCAGATTCCGCCAGCTGGTTAGGCCAGAGCGCTGGTGTGGATGGTTTTAAGGCGAGTTCCTTTGGGATTCCTAAATGCAACGCGAGTTTGCGGACTTGAGTCTTGTACAGGTCCATGATTGGTGCTATATCTGCAGCGGCGTCTCCCCATTTGGTGAAGTACCCCATCATCGTTTCGGACTTATCGGAGCTACCGCAGACGATTCGGTTTTGGTTATTGGCATAATAATAGAGGAAGATCATCCTATATCTAGCTTTGATGTTTCCCTTGCAAAGTCTGTTGGACTGGTCAAACACTGGAATGGCATGGTAAATCCCGTTTAGTGCCTTTGACATGTCGCAGACCTGCGTTTCCACATGAAACTTTTTAGCAATAGCCCTCGCGTCGTCGATGTCTTTTTGGTTAAAATTCTCTTTCTCTGGCAACATCAGCGCCAAGACATTTTCGCCGCCAATGGCAAGACTTGATAGCGCCGCTATAGTTCCGCTGTCGATTCCTCCCGAGAGCCCGAGTACAATTCCTCTAGCTCCGGCATTTTCAACGTATTCTTCAATGAAACGGCAGATTCTTTTTTGGGTCTCTGAAAAATCCATCTCTAACACGGACGGTGTTAACTTCAAGTGCCGATGCAGCCTCACTATTGATGGTTAGTAGGCAAGTATTTAAGGACAAGCATAAATATTAATGAACATTACCAGACGATTTAGAAGGTTATTGTATGGGGCGAAGAAGGAAAAAAGTTGTTCATATTCCAAAGAAACGGTTACCGAAATTCTATTCTTGCCCTAAATGCGGAAAAGAAACAGTTAAAGTAGAAATTACACGTGACGAGGGTGGACACGCGGTTGCACAATGCAGTAGTTGTGGTCTCAAAGAAGAGTTCCCCGTTAAATTAGCACAGGGCGAAGTTGACGTCTACTGCATGTTAACTGACCGAGTTTACGGCACCCAAAAAAGGACGCCTATAACGAGCGTTAAAAAAGAGTAATTGAAGGATGACCATGCTAGGGCCTATTGAACGGTACTTGCTCGAAAAAATAAAAAATGGCGGTTCAATTCACATAACTCTAATAGACCCAGAAAAAGTCACGGTAGAAGGAGCTTCAAATATTGCTGAAAGCTCTAAGAAGAGCGGAACAACCGCGATAATGATTGGCGGTTCAACTTTTGTCTCTGAAAACCACCTAAACGACGTAGTCAAAGCAATCAAATCCAAAGTAGACATTCCCACGATTCTTTTTCCAAACAACGTCACGGGAATAAGCTGTCATGCCGATGCAATTTGGTTCATGTCCTTGCTCAATTCAGTGGATCCATACTTCCTTATTGGCGCTCAAATCTTGGGAGCTCCACTCGTCAAAAAATATGGGTTGGAACCCATTTCCATGGGTTACATAATCGTAGGCGATGGAGGAACAGCTGGCATTGTTGGAAAAGCAATCACCGTACCATACAACAAGCCTGAACTCGCAGCTGCCCACGCTTTGGCCGGGCAATACCTCGGCATGCGCTTCATCTATCTTGAAGGCGGCTCCGGAGCAGCACACCCTGTGCCACCAGAAATGATTCGTGCCGTCAAGCACTTAATCGACATTCCGCTTATCGTCGGCGGAGGAATTCGATTAAAGGAGCAGGCTTTAGCCGCAGCTTCTGCAGGTGCAGACGTAATCGTTACTGGAAACGTGACTGAATCAAGTGATGCAGCAAAACGGATTTCAGAAATAATAAAAGCAATACAAAACATTAAATCCTAATTTTTTATTGTTAGATTTTTCGGTATTCTTTAGAAAGCCAAAATAACCTATCTCAGCATATCTTGCGGGTGAGCTGTCGATTGAATATTAGCAAGGGCTATCAAAACTATGTCCAAACAATGGATAACGAGCTTAAACGACTGTACGCCATAAGTGACAGCGCCAGATCCAAAGGCTTAGATCCAGCCCTAAAAACCGAGTGCATCGTTGCACAGGACATCGCGGACTTGGTGGAAGGGTTAGTTGGCCCCAAAGATGTAGCTGTTAGCATCCGTGAATTAAACACAAAGATGCCGAGAGAAGAAGTAGCGTTTAAAGTAGCCCAACAAATTGCCCAAGGAAAATTCGCTAAGACGGAACAGAGACCAGAACAATTGGCGGAACAAGCGATTCGAACTGCCCTTGCAATCTTTACTGAAGGCCTAACTGCAGCACCGATTCAGGGTATAGCCCAAGTTAAAATAAAAACAAACGCCGACAAGTCACGTTATCTCGCTGTGTACTTTGCTGGGCCCATTCGTTCAGCTGGCGGCACCGATCAAGCGTTAACGTTAGTTGTGGGCGATTACGTACGTCGGGAACTGGACCTTGACAAGTACAAGCCAACTGAGGAAGAAGTCTCCCGCTTCGTCGAAGAACTAAGACTCTACGAACGCTCAGTGGGACGTTTCCAATACCACATTCCCGATGAGGAACTAAAAAAAGCGCTTAACCTCATCCCAGTCGAATGCACAGGAACCGAATCCGATCCCGTAGAGGTCTCGTCATATCGTAACCTGGAGAGAGTCGAAACCAATCGGGTCAGAGGCGGAGCCCTTCGTGTCGTAAACGACGGCATCGTTGGGCGCGCTCAGAAAGTTTATGTGATAATTGATAAGCTAGGTTTTCAGGGTTGGGAATGGCTCAAGAATTTCAAGAAGAAATCTGAGAAGAAATCAGGCGGTTTCATGGACGATGTCATTGCCGGTCGCCCTATCTTTGCGTTTCCTTCCACTCGCGGTGGTTTTCGCCTCAGATACGGAAGGTCCCGTAATACGGGGCTCTCAGCAGTGGGTATTCATCCTGCTACAATGGCTGTAGTTGAAAATTTTCTCGCTGCAGGCACACAGATGCGTCTGGAGTTGCCCGGTAAAGGCGGCGTCACTATGCCCGTGGACAGCATTGAGCAACCTGTAGTTTTGCTCAAAGACAATTCCGTTGTGCGGGTTTCGCTCGAAAACTATCCTGATATTAAGGGTAAGGTTCAAAAAATCCTCTTCTTAGGTGACATGCTCATAGACTTCGGCGATTTTCTATATTGTAACAAAGCGCTTCCACCCTCGGGATACGTTGAGGAATGGTGGGCAAAAGACCTTCAAAGGGCTATTATGGAAAAATTCGGTTCTGATTTTCAGAAGGCTGCTCAAGCGACAAATCTTTCTATAGTGAAGCTTGAGGCTTTTGTTGCGGACCCATTTGCATGCAAGCCAACCGTTAAAGAAGCTGCTGCATTAAGTTTTTGCTTTGACATCCCTCTTGCCCCTAATTGTCTCTTGTTTTGGGGCAGCATATCAAATCTAACTGAAATCGAGTTGCTGAGGCGGTGGTTAACAAATTGTGAAGTAACATTGAACGAAAGCTTTGCGAGCAAAATTGTGGGTGACGTCAGTGAGGCCGTAATAGAGTCTCTTCGAAAAATCTTTGTACAGCATAAAATCTTTGACGGCAAAATAGTGCTGGTTGGCGAAGACGCTGCTTCTTTTGGTTTCTCTCTTGGCTACGGTAAAACACAGGTTGTTCAAGCAAATTCCCCGTTGGAAATGCTGAGCTTGTTGTCAAGTGTGCAAATCAAAGATAAAGCCCCAACATATGTAGGCGGGCGCATGGGTAGACCAGAAAAAGCTAAGCACCGCGAAATGAAACCTCTCGTCCATCTCCTCTTCCCTGTCGGATTAAAGGGAGGAACACACCGTGACCTTATGGAAGCTTCACGACAAGGGCCGGTCTTTGTCGAGCTGGCTAAGCGTAAGTGCCCAAACTGCAAAAGCTACACCTTAAAAATAAAATGTCCTTCATGCAACTGCGAAACCATCTCAGAGAAGATTTGTCCAAGGTGTGGTAAAACAGTAAAGGACACAGGATGCTCAACATGCAAGACCGATGGGGTTATGTATCAGCGTCAACCCGTGAACTTTAAAGAATTAATCGCCATTGCCAGTTCAAACCTCGGATATCCTGCGCCAAAGATGCTTCGCGGTGTTAAGGGTTTAACAAACCTTGATAAAACACCTGAGAACATTGAGAAAGGTATCTTGCGGGCAAAACACGGGCTATCAGTTTACAAGGATGGCACCATCCGCTTCGACGCCACAAACGCTCCATTAACACACATCACTCCTGCTGAAGTTGGCGTCTCAGTCGAAAAGATGCGTCAAATGGACTATCTCTCAGACACCCATGGCTTGCCCCTAACGGATTCTAATCAAGTCTGCGAACTTAAAATCCAAGATGTTGTGATTCCCTGGCGTGCAGGCGAGTACTTTGTTCAAATCGCCGCTTTCATCGACGACCTTTTAGTTCGCGTCTACAAGCAACCCGCTTACTATAACGTTAAGAAAGCTGAGGATATGGTTGGGCACCTGCTCTTTGGGTTGGCGCCTCACACGTGTGCCTGCATCCTAGGCAGAGTGGTTGGTTTCACTGACCGCAACGTGATTTATGCTCATCCCGTTTGGCATTCGGCTAAACGTCGAGACTGCGACGGCGACGAAGATGCTATCATGCTTGCTTTGGACACGCTTCTTAACTTCTCTCGGGTCTTTCTTCCTGCGCAGATCGGCGGAATAATGGATGCTCCTATCCTACTCATCCCCTTTGTAAACACAAAAGAGGTTCAGCGCCAAGCACACGACTTCGACGTTAGCGCAACTTACCCAATCGAGTTCTACAGGAAAACCTTGGAGAAGTTTGACGCTAGACCCGCAAGCGCCATGATGGATGTCATCAGCCACCGACTGGGCACGGAAGCGCAGTTTGAAGGCTTCCAATACACCACCCCCTGCACAAACATTAATCTCGGCAACGCCAACAGTTCCTACAAAGAATTCAAATCCATGATAGATAAGTTGCACATGCAATTGGAGCTGGGCGAAAAAATCGATGCCGTCGATGCTAGGCGAGTGGCATTGAAGGTTTTGAATACCCACTTCATGCGTGATATCGCAGGTAACATGCGTGCCTTCTCAACGCAAGGTTTCAGGTGCAAGTCTTGCAACAAAAAATTCCGGCGATTACCCCTTAAAGGCAAATGTTCCTATTGCGGCGGAAAACTAACCCTCACCGTCTACCGCGGCGGCATAGAGAAGTACCTTTTTGCCGCACAAGAATTGGTCGACAAGTATGGCTTGCCAAAATACTATACGCAGCGCATGGATTTAATCAAGGAAGAGATAGCCACCATGTTTGACAACAAAAAGCCAAAGCAAGCTAAGCTTTTTGATTTTTAGTAGCTAAACCTTTTCAATATAGTCTGCAGATGTATCTCGTGGGGAGAGATCATCAAAGAAACTATGCATCCGAACGCTTACTTAAAAAACATAAGAAACGTACATTGCGGTCTTGTGGCTCGAACAAAAATTTTGTGTTCGCTTGAGAAACAAGGTTTTAGTGCTTCTAACCTTGCAAAAGGATCCGCCTTGACTTATGGTGTTGTTATGTACCACCTAAAGCTGTTGAAGGATGAAGGAACTGTTGAGCGAAAGGGCAGTGTGCGGTATGTTTGGTTGACGACTGGTTTAGGACAGAAACGTCTCGATTAGAAAGTGCATCGACACGGTGAGCTTTGACATTTTGGGCACTTGTGGTTATACTTGTTAAGTGCTGCCTTCTCAAGGTTGATTCCCATAATGTTAGCTAGGGATGCGAGCCAAGCGATGACATCGGCGAACTCTTTTTCGGTGGCTTCTTTGTCGGTTCCCTTCAACTCTTCGCCTAATTCAGCAACTTCATCTACTAGCCAATTGAAAGTGCCTTGTACTCCGCGTGCGGAATCTCTTTCGAAGTAAAGATGCTTCATCATTTTCTGAAACTCATGAATTTCCATTAGAGCTCACTTCAGAGGATTTAATTTTGGGCGGTAATAAAGATTAAACTCAAATTAGCAATTTTGTGTGTTTGGTTGATGCTTTTGTATACAGAAAAGCAGGTGCTTTCGCAACCCCCGATGACTCCTCTCTTACGTAAAGCAGAAGAACGGGGTTGCATGCCACCTTTTTGGATTTCGAGCATCCTGGGTTGGCGTAAGATTAATTAGTGCAAGCAAATATTAGGCATGTATCACATTAGCTTCGGTAGGAATGTTTGATGAGTGGAAGAAGGAAAAAGAAAGATACAGGTCCAATGCCTGCTGCAAGTGCAGGGTTGCTTAGGTTCTTTGAGGAAGAGACTGAAGGCGTAAAAATCCGACCTGAACTGCTCGTGGTCTTTGCAGTTACACTAATAGTTATTTCAGTTTTAGCTAAAGTTTTCTTCCCAGCTTAAACTTTTTATCGTCTTGGCGCTGTTGGGTGCAAGACTTCTATTCTTTGAACTGAGTTAAGGTGCAAAAATAGTTCGCTTCTTTCTTCTCTGCTAGCAACCTGCGGAATCGGCTGAGCGATAGTTGATCTTAAAACGATTGCTTCTGCGTCGGATAGCCAGATTCCTGACGGTTCATGAGTAACCGCTGTTAAGGTTCCTTCGAAACCGTAAGCGGGGTCTAAAATGACTCTGATTTTTTTGCCCACATTTCTCTCAAGCATGTGGAAGATTGATGGGGGCAAGTCTTGATCTGGCATAAGCTTCGCAAATTGGTATAATTGTAGAACTAAGGATAAAACAATTGCCTCTATTTGGTATGTTGTTTTTTTGCGTTTACACAGCTAAATAACGTTTCTCTAACGATCCTTTTGATTACTTCATGACAAAACAAGACGATGTTGGCTGTGAGTTATAAAAAAAAGTGTATTTATTGCCTTAAAGCAAGACCTTAAAACTTAGCTAAATATTAATAAGGCTACCTGATTCCTTAGGAGAGAGAAAAATGGCGCCAGACAGTTCTCTTAGTCACTCAATGGACAGTGCAACCAAACACTATTCCTCAATGTTTTTTCTCCCATCATACCGAACTGCTCTCTTAGCAGTCGCCGCTATCTGCGCCATCGCAGTCAACCTCTGCGTCTTCCTTATCTTTCCCTCGTTCGTCAATTTATATTTAGGCATTTCCCTTTTTGCGATATCCTTCGTGACCAGCACGATCGTTAGCAAATCTCTGCTGAAAAAAGACCCAATATTCTCAATGCGAAGAACCCTAGTGGTATCGGCTGTTTGCTGGGGAATATGGCTCATCTTTATCATCTTAGGCGTCGCCTTAAGCTTCTGGTTCGGCTGGTTAATTTGGGTAAAACTGTCAATCTTAGGATTCGCTACGGTTTTGACGCTTAGGTTTTTGGTGTTTAACGCGACCTCTTCAGCAGCTAAATGGCGGCAACTCTTGTCTGTTCTGCTTGAACCCATTTTAAGTGCCGTAGCTTTTTTGGTTTTTTGGGCAACTATCTCAATAACTATCGTCCTGCAGGTCTTGCCCTTCATGTTTTTAGCTCCAATACTTGGCTACATTGCAGTTTACTTGTTGCTTTCATCCATCGACCGATTAGGCAAAAAAATCTACTTTCTTCCGGCGCTGCCCCTCTTTAGGGCATTTCTGCTCAACTGGGTCACCGACCAAAACGAACCCCTCGAAAAACACCTCGAAGATATGGGTGTAGATGCCGACGTTGAAGTGACTCTGCTAAAGTTTGATACCTCCAAACCCAAGGCTGCAATCATCGTTCCACAAGTGCATCCAGGACCATTCAAGAACATCGGAAGCAGCCTTTTGCCTTCCCTGATGAAGAAAGGCTATGAACGTGAATTCGGCTGCAACGCCTGTGTTCCTTTAGGCATTTTGGGGCATGAACTAGACTTGGCTTCACAAGTTCAGAACAACAAAATAATCGCTCAAACAGTGGAATCCGCCAGGTTTGAAGCAAAAAATTCTTTAGCGTCTCCTCTTGTCCGCCTCAAAGAAGGTGCAGCTACGGCCTCTTGCCAGGTTTTCGGCGACACCGCTTTCCTCTCTTTCACGTTAGCTCCCAACACGACGGAAGACTTGCCGCAAGAGTTAGGACGCATAGTTAGCGACGAAGCAAAAACGCTTGGACTACAGAATACAGTGGTCGTGAACACTCACAACTGTTTAACCTCTGTCATTGACACCGCAGAACACCTTGACGAACTGAAGACGGCGGCATCCAAGTGTCTCCAAAAAGCCTTTGCGTCGCCGAAGGCACCATTCAGCGTCGGTTCAGCCACCGTGTTCCCAACAGAGTTTACCCTTAAGGGCGGCATGGGTCCAGGCGGAATCACCGCCATCCTTGTTGAGGTGGAAAAACAGAAAACCGCCTACATAGTCATCGACGGCAACAACATGATTCCTGGACTTCGAGAAACGATTCTTGAATCTTTAGCTGGATTGGGCTTTGAATCAAGTGAGGTTTTCACAACGGATACTCATGCTGTGACTGCATCGGTGACGGGGCGACGTGGCTACCGCTCCGTCGGCGAAGTCATGGACCACAAACTGCTACTCAACTACATCAGTGTGGCGGCGAAGAAGGCAGAGGCAAACCTTGAGGTATCCACTGCAGGTTATTTGCATTTAACAGTGCCGCAGGTCAGGGTTATCGGCGAGGAACGTTTAAAGTCGGTGACTACGCTGGTGGATAAGGCAATCGTAAAAGCTAAGCAAGTGGTCTTTCCCATTTTTGGAATGGAAGGATTACTTCTTATTCTGCTTCTTCTGCTTTTTTGAGCCTGAACTTGACCTTTTGGGTTTTCTCTTCAGTTCAGTACCGCAGACCAAGCATTCTTTAAATTTGAAGTCAGCCGCGTACTCTTTGTAGCAGGCTGGGCAGTAGCGTACCCACTCCAAAAGGCGTTTGATACCAACGGTTGCGAGGGATAGAAATTCGACGTCCATTTGCTTGGCTACGTTCTGGATGGAGTAGTCGTCGGTGACAATTTGAGGCGCATATCCCGCCGCTTTGAGCTCCAGAGCTAAAGCCAAAAGCTGCTTGTCAGTTTCGGACAGCTTGAAGGAGTCGCCCACCTTGGCGGCGGATAAGTCTGCTTTAGCTGCGAATTCCTGTGCGGGAGCTTTAACTTTAAGTTTGCCGCCTTCGATGGCCATTTCTAAACGCATCTTTATCATCGAGTTTCGACGGATTTCCTCTTCAACCTTAGGCACCGTGAACTGTTCATCGCTCGAGGAGAAAGAGTCAAACCCCGCGACAAACGCAGAAGTATCCAAAACAACCGCGCGCTTGCAAGGTTTGTCCGGTTGGGCGCTCATTCCGTTCCCTTGAAAAGTAGCCTGTTCCGCAGCCTATCGTAGAAGCCGGTTTCAAAACGTATGAACGAGGTTACGTTCTTTGATTTTGTAATCTTCACTGAAGGCTCATCTTCAGTTAGGAGCTTTCGGTAGTTTCCATCGATCAAAACAAACATGTTGTTTGGCCTTAGTGCGTTGAGTGTTATGGCGCAGTCTGCAGGAAGCACGAGTGAATGGAACACTGTCAGCGAACAGATTGGGGTTATTACGAAAGCGTTTACTTCGCTATCCAAGACTGGTCCGCCTGCTGAAAGGTTGTAGCCTGTGGAGCCCGTCGGAGTCGCAATTATCAACCCGTCAGCCTGGCACTTCAAAATTGGTTTATCTTCCTTACGTATTTCTGCGTAAAGAATCTTCGACGGTTCGCCAGCCGAAACTACTACGTCGTTTAATGCGTCAGGTATTATCTCTTCACCTGCTGTTACACAAAGCTTGGTACATTTTTCAACCTTGTAGTCGCCGCTTAGAATTCTGTCTATAGCTTCAAAGGCGTTCTCAGGCTCGACTTCTGTTAAAAACCCTCTCACGCCCATGTTGACGGCTAAGATTGGTGGTTCAGGTTTGGGTACCGCTATCGCAGTTCGCAGTATGGTTCCATCGCCGCCTATGGTGATTATGAAGTCAGTTTTCATCTCTGAGAGTGGAACAAACTCATGATGAGAGATTATTTTGTCGCTAAGGCTATTTTCTATGTAAACCTTCAAGCCTTTCTTGTTTAGGTAGTTCGCAAGTTTTTCAGTGAGCTTCAAAGCTGCTTTTTGGTCATAGCGGGCAACTAAACCTACGGTTTTGAACATTTTCCACCGCTCAGTAATTAGCGTAAACCTTAATCTATATATGGGTGTTGTTCTGAATTGCATTAAATAGAACTAATCTGTGGTGTGCGTATGAGTAAACCAGTTGATGTTGGAGAATTACGCGTTGGCGGCTACATGATGATTGAGGGTGAACCCTGCCGCATAGTTGACATTGCTAAATCTAAACCTGGAAAACATGGTTCCGCAAAAGCAAGAATTGTTGCAATCGGCGTCTTCGATGGCCAAAAACGTCAGTTCGTAAAACCTGTTGACCTCGGGGCAGAAGTTCCTATCATCGATAAAAGAACGGGCCAAGTCTTCGCTATTAACCCTAACGGCGTCCAAATTATGGACCTTGAAACCTACGAGTACATCGATGCACCGTTCCCAGATGAGCCTGAACTTAAAGAAAAGCTCGTAGCTGGCGCAGAAATTGAGTATTGGGCCATACTTGGCAAAGTAAAGATTGTTCGAGTAAAATAATCACAATTTATTTTCTTAATCTTTTCCGTCAAAGTTTATGTTCTAGCACGGAGCTTTTTGCTTTGAAGCCAATGATGCATGAAGAGCCGTCTGAATTGTGAAGAATATGTTTAATGGGGAAACTGAGGCTTCAAAGAACAATCAAACAGAAATTAACCTGTATTGTGGCGGTTTTACGCTGTAATCTTTATTTAAAAGGACAATAGAATGTTAGGCTGGAGACTCATATGGCACTAGACAAGTTAGGTTCCTCCTTGACCGACGCCATAAAGAAGCTGTTTAAAGCTGGCGCCGTGGACGAAGCGGCAGTGAAGGAACTGGTCCGCGACATCCAACGTGCCCTGCTTCAAGCAGACGTCAACGTCCAACTTGTCCTCGAAATCTCCAAACGCATCGAAGAACGGGCGTTAAAAGAGAAAGTGCCTCCGGGAGTTTCCAGACGTGAACACGTCATAAAAGTAGTCTATGAAGAATTAACCCGATTCGTGGGCGACAAACCTGTTCCCCTCAAAGTGGAGCCCGGCAAAAAGAAAATCATCATGCTCGTTGGTATTCAAGGTTCAGGAAAAACCACCCACGCCGCCAAACTGGCAAGATACTTCCAGAAAAGAGGCATGAAAGTAGGCTTGATTTGTGCGGATACTTTTCGACCAGGCGCCTACAACCAGCTTCAACAACTGGCAACCCGCATAAACGCACCTTTTTTCGGTGACTTAAAACAAAAAGACCCCGTTAAAGTCGTCAGGGAAGGCCTAAAGCTATTTGCCGATAAAGATTTGATTATCGTTGACACGGCCGGTCGGCATAAGGAAGAGAAGGATTTAATCAAGGAAATGAAGGACCTTGAAAAGAGCATTCACCCCGACGAAGTTATCATGGTTATCGACGGCACTATCGGGCAGCAAGCCCTTGCTCAAGCTAAAACCTTCCATGAAGCTACCCCGATCGGCGCAATCATAGTAACTAAACTCGACGGCTCCTCACGCGGAGGTGGTGCATTATCAGCGGTCGCGGCAACCGGCGCACCCATAAAATTCATCGGCACAGGCGAAAAAATAGAAGACCTCGAAGCATTCATCCCCTCTCGATTCGTTGGGCGCCTCTTAGGCATGGGCGACTTAGAAACCCTTCTCGAAAAAGTTCATGATGCCGAAATCAAGGTGCCCCAGAAGAAAGCTAAGGAAATCATGAGTGGCAACTTTACCTTAACTGATATGTATGAGCAGTTCCAAGCCGTCAAGAAAATGGGTCCCTTTGGCAAAGTAATGAAAATGATTCCTGGGCTCTCGTCTGCCGATGTTCCTGACGAAATGCTGAACTCTGCTGAAGGTCGCTTAGAAAAATGGGGTGTAATCATCCAATCCATGACACCTGCCGAGAAAGAGAACCCTAAACTGCTCAACTCATCGAGGGCAAGACGCATCGCGCGGGGTTCAGGAAGCACAGAAAAAGAAGTCAAGGAGCTTCTCAAGCAATACGTTATGATGCGTAAGATGCTGAAGATGTTTAAGCATAACAAAAAGAAGCTGCCGTTTGGACTCGGCGGTAAAGGAATGGGTATGCCACCGGGCATGAAGTAGGCTACGTTCGATGGATGTTTTAGAAAAAGCCTTCGAGTTACTGAGTAAATACCCGCTTTGTGACCACTGCTTGGGCAGACAATTTGCGTTGCTTGGTTACAGCATGGAAAACAACGTGCGCGGCAAAGCACTAAAAGTCAGTTTAACTATGCAAGCCAACGACCTTGTACAAGAAAAAAACGCCGATGGAATAAAGCGACTTAAGGTTTTGGCATATAACGGGTTTTCACGGGAAGCCCAGGAAACCCTAAAACACCTCAAAAAACGCCTGCCGAAAACTGAAGCAGACCTCAAATGTAGTCTATGCGAAGGCAAGTTCGAGTTAGTTGACGTTTTAACCCAGACGGCTCTAGAACTAATTGCAGACTACGAGTTCACCACTTTCCTTGTCGGAATTGAGTTGCCAACAAAAATTGAGGAGAGAGAAGACGAGTTTAAAGCTGCACTCAACATCGGTTATGGCGAAAGCATAAAACATGAATTCGGACGGCTACTAGGCAAAGCACTCGCGAAACAAACGGGCAAAGAAGCAGAGTACCTAATTCCAGATTTAGTCGTGGTTTTCAACCCTTTTCTGGAGAAAATTCGCCTTCAAGTTAACCCCATCTTCGTCGCTGGCAGATACCGCAAACTGCTGAGAACAATTCCACAGTCGAAATGGTTCTGTTCAGACTGCCGAGGCAGAGGATGCGAGAAGTGCGGTGGAACAGGCAAATTGTATGCTGAATCGGTGGAGGAACTGTCTTCTAAACCTTTGCTTTTGGTAACTTTGGGTGAAGATGCGTTTTTGCATGCTTCTGGAAGAGAAGACATCGATGCACGGATGCTTGGCAGCGGTAGGCCTTTTGTGATTGAGGTTTCAAAACCTAAGAAGCGGTTTGTGGATTTGAAACAGATTGAAGCCCAAGTTAACACTGAGGCAGCCGGAAAAATCGAGGTTATAAATTTGCATTTCACAACTAAGGATGTTGTTCGGCACCTCAAGAAGGGTGAGGGATCACAAAAAGAATATGCTCTGCTGGCGGAATTTGAGAAGGAATTGTCCCCCCAAGACCTACGCACCATGGAAGAGAAGCTATCGGGTATTTGTATTAAACAGCAGACGCCTCAACGCGTTTTGCATCGAAGAGCGGATTTAATCCGAGAAAAGTACATATATCAGGTTAAAGTTAAGAAGGTGTCGCTTAAGAGGGCTCTGCTGGAAATTCGTTGTCAAGGCGGGCTCTATGTTAAAGAATTGGTGTCTGGAGATGAAGGAAGAACAGTGCCGAACGTTTCAGATTTGCTCAACAACAGGGCGAAGACGCTTAAGCTTGACGTTCTCAATGTAATAATGGATGATAATTAAAGGTGAAAATTGAATGAGAGGCTCAAAAGGTTACTACACAGGAACTCGCAGTCTATTGCGTAAACCAACTCGTGCAAAAGGTAAACCACATATTGGTAAAATCCTTCAAGATTACACTCCAGGTTCTCAAGTAATAATAAAGATGGATTCTAGCACACAGAAGAGTATGCCACACAAACGTTTCCACGGCAAAATCGGCGTGATCGTAGAAAAACGAGGTCGCGGATACGTTGTTAGCGTTCCACAAGGCAATGCTATTAAAGAAATCATCACTCGCTCAGAGCACCTAGAGCCATACACAGGTAAGTGAGATAGATGAGCAAGAGAGAAGTAAGCGAAAGTCGCTTAACCCTCCCACAGGTTAAGAAGGTTCTGGAAACCATCGGCGAAGAAAACTTAGACCAGTTTCAACGCCGAACACTAGATTATGTTAGCAAATTCTCCAAGTGTGATCCAGATAAAGCTGAAGAACTCTTGCAGAAACTCCTCAAAGAATACGAACTCGACGAAGCCGAAGCTGTACAAATTATCAATTGTATGCCTGAGACCGTTGACGAATTGCGGGTGTTCTTAGCTGGAGGTCGAAAGATCATAGAAACCTCAAAATTGCACACGATTGTTGAGCTTTTGAACGAGAATCGCACGTTGAAGTAACGGGAAGCGACTAAGTATTTTTAAGCAGTAATCGAGAATAGACTAGCTGATGGACTCTGAGTGTTATGGAAAAGCGGTACGAAGAGCATGCTTACGTGTTAGATTTCCTTCAGCACGGCAAGCCAGGATTTCGTCCTACGGGACGGGCAGGTTATCGAGCAGGAGCCTTAATTCAATGCGTCGGTGAAGAATTCTTTACTCTTTTGGAAGCTTTAGTGAAGGAAGAGCTGGTTCTGAAACCGGGTGACCGTGTTTATGTGGGAAAGGATTCCCGCGAAGAAGTTACTTACATAATTGGGCGCATTGGCTATGAGGAGTTGACTGCTTCGGCGAAGGCAGAACTTCCCAGTGTCATTAGCAAGATAGTGACGAATCGGGAAAAATGGTTTGTTAATTTCTTCAACACCGCCCGCGCGATTACACCTCGAATGCACGCTTTAGAATTGGTTCCAGGCATTGGCAAAAAGTACATGTGGCAAGTCATCAACCAACGCGACCGTAAGCCCTTCGAAAGCTTTGAGGATCTGCAGAAACGAACGGAACTGCCGAATCCTGTTAAGTTGACTACGAAGCGGGTTATGGAAGAGCTAGAGGGCGACAGCAAGTACCGGTTGTTCACGCGGGCGCAGTAAGGCACAGCAGATGTATCTTGAGGAAACGAAGCAGCTGCTTCGAACCCACCGAATTTCTCCCAACAAGCTTCTAGGACAAAACTTCATGATTGAGCCAACGCTCTACCCTATATTATGCAACTATGCAGCGCTCAGCAAGGCGGATGTCGTGTTGGATGCTGGAGCAGGCTTCGGTTGGCTAACACGTTTTTTGGCCGATAAGTGCCAAGGTGTAATAGCTGTTGAGAAAGACCCTCAAGTTGCAAAAGTGTTGCTTGAAAAAGTTAAGTGTCTTGGCAACGTGACGGTGGTTGAGGGCGACGTCTTGAAGGCTGAATTGCCGGAATTTAACAAAGCCATAGCAATTCCACCCTACTACTTGTCTACTAATTTAATCCTATGGCTTTTGGACCGAAGAGTTGAATGCGCAGTTTTGATTCTGCAGAAAGAATTCGTTGACCGCCTCGTTGCCTCCGTGGGCAGCGAGGAGTACGGTTGGTTAACAGTTGTCACCCACCAAAATGCTGAAGTTGAGCTTTTAGACGCTGTGCCAAAAGCCATGTTTTATCCTCACCCCGAAGTTGATTCAGCCATCGTCAGATTAAAACCGTGGAACCAAAAAACTTTCCAAGTGAAGGACCAGGCTTTTTTTATTCGGTTAGTAAAATGGCTCTTTACTCAACGTAACAAAAAAGTAGGAAAAGCAATTGCACCCTTAATAAGAGACAATTTCAAGTTGAATAAGCAGGACGCGGAGAAATTGGCGCTTACCCTGCCTTTCCATGACAGGCGTCCAAGGGAACTCTCCCCCAAAGATTTTGGAGCATTAACAAATGCCCTCCCACCGTAAAAGAGTGCATTTCAATAAGCATGTTTTCAATGTTTATGAGGACGTTTACGAGCCTGCAGAGGACACTTTTCTTTTCGCCGAGAACCTCACTGTCAAAGAGGGCGAACTTGTTTTGGATGTTGGCACCGGCTGCGGTTTGCTTGGTATATTGGCGGCGAAAAAAGCCTCAAGCGTGTTGGCAATTGACTTAAACCCCTATGCTATCCGTTGTGCAAAAGAGAATTCAGCGCTCAACGGCGTACGCAACAAAATGAGTTTTGTTCAAGCAAGTCTTTTTACAGCCCTAAACCCAAATGTAAAGTTCAATTTAATTCTGTTTAACGCTCCTTACTTGCCTTCTGAGGAGTATGAGGTTGCATCTTGGATTGGGCGTTCATGGGCAGGAGGCGCAAATGGGCGGGAAGTTATTGACGGTTTTATCTTTGAAGTTCCACCGCACCTAAAGCCGAATGGTCAGGTTCTTTTGATGCAGTCAACGCTTACCGGCGTCGAAGAAACCATCAGAGGGTTTAATACGCAGGGACTTAAGGCAGTTGTGAAGGCAGAGCGCAAGCTTCCTTTCTTTGAAACCTTAACTCTCATAGAAGCTCAAGCTAGCGTGTAGAAAAAACAATTTAAGGGCAGAAACCAACTCAGTAAGTATTGGTGTTAGTTATGACGATTTGGTTCTATGTCAAAACAAACGAGGACCCCAAAGCTGTTGGGGAAGTGGTTTGCGCTTTCAATTTTATGCAGGGTCAGCATCCTGAAGACAAGTATTCTTGGGTTATTGAGGCTGGTCGGGATGAACCTGGCTACTGGGAAATCAAGGGCAAATATGCTGCCCTAAAAGATGTCACAATCATCTGTATCGTCTACCGGATCGGCGATACCGTGGTTTTCGCAGAAATCGATGATGAAGACTTATCCCCAAACTTCATCGACCCCTTGGTAACCAAGTATGGGTTTGATAATGTGAAGTGGTTTATGGTTCCTACAAAGAAATAATCCTTCCAATCAAAACCACCATTCCGCATTTAATTTTTTTCTTTTTTCATATTTTATCTTTTAATGGCTCAAGAAGCTGTCAATGGTGACATCCCCCTATAGGTTTCTGCAATGAACCGCTCTTAGGCTCCAAATAGGTTGGTAAAGGGTTAAATTTGCAAGGTAACATTTCACATCAGGGATATTACATGTCAACGATTACCGACAGAGTGGCTGATGCCCTCTACTTGTCCGGGTGCCTTAGGTTTGGCAACTTCACAATCAAGTCAGGAGCCACAAGCCCTTACTACATCGACCTAGCACGGGTTCTATCTACCCCAAAACACCTTTGCGTAATAACTGACGCTGCCTCGGAAAAAATCAGACAGATTAAGGCGACTGACCGAATAGACAAGTTAGCTTCCATCGAATTGAAGGGCGCTTTGATTGTCCCCAGCATCGCCTGCACATTGGATTTGCCATGTGTTATTGTGCGCAAAGAAGAGAAAGCATACGGCGTCACAGGCAGGATAGCGGGGGCAGATGTTAACAAAGGTGACAACATTCTTTTCTTCGATGACGTCATAAGCGAAGGCATATCTAAAGTTGAAGGAATAAAACCCCTCGTAGAATTAGGCGCCAACGTCAAGCACCTGCTGGTCGTGGTAAATCGTGAACATGGCGGTAAGGAGAAACTGGAAAAACTTGGCTACCACGTACATGCCCTGGCAAAAATCACTGATATCGTTGCCTCACTCCACATTGGCAACCACATTTCTAAGGAACAAGCCGACAAAGTTCTACATTACGTCAAAAACATTCAGAATGTGTAGAGGAAAACTAAGATTGATGGATCAAAAACAAGTAGTAGCTGCTCTCCTAACCTCAGACGCTTATCCTCAAAACCCGGGCAAAATTGAACTCATCCAAACCCACATATCCTTTGTCTTCTTAACCGAAAATTACGTTTACAAAGTAAAGAAAGCCGTTAACTTCGGCTTCTTAGATTTTTCAACCCTTGACAAGAGACATTTGTTCTGTGAAAAAGAGTTGGAGCTCAATAGGCGGCTTTGCCCAGAAATATATCTTGAAGTTATTCCAATCACTAAGTCAGACACCATTAAAGTTGGCGGCACTGGTGTAACTGTCGAGTACGCCCTAAAGATGGTGCGGTTGCCTCAAGAAAGAATCATGACCGTCCTGCTCAAAGAGAATAAGGTCGATAAAAAAACGGTCGATGCGATTGCAGAGAGAGTTGCCAAGTTCCATTCTAAAGCGCAGACAAACTTTGAAATCAGCCAGTTCGGTTCGCTCAAAATAGTGAAGACTAACTGGGACGAAAACTTTTCCCAAACAACAAAATACCTCAACCAAACCATCTCCCAAATCGACTTCCAATACATCGAATCCAAAATCAACAACTTCATGACCCAAAACACAGCTCTGTTTGAAAGCCGAATAGCCGACAAACGTATCCGAGACTGCCACGGCGATCTACATTCAGGAAACATCTTCATTACTGACAAAATCTGCATATTCGATGCCATAGAATTCAACGACCGCTTCCGATACTCCGACGTCGCTGCCGACGTGGCTTTCTTAGCAATGGATTTGGATTTCCAGGGAAGAATAGATCTCGCAGAGTACTTTATAGAACAGTACTTGGCTTATTCAAAAGACAAGACGCTGCCCCTACTGCTGCCTTTCTACAAGTGTTACAGGGCTTATGTACGCGGAAAAGTGGTCAGCTTTAGACTCGACGACCAAAACATAAGCGCCCAAGAAAAAGCATCTGCAACCAAAGAAGCCCACGCCTATTTCAATTTAGCTGCTGAATACGCAAAAAACCTTTAGGCTGCTACTTTGTGAATTGGTCCGCTACCCAATCGGGAATCTGGATTGTGCCCATGAGAACTGGTTTTTGGTGGCAGTCGCTTCCTCCAGTCATTATTAACCCGTTCTCTCTTGCGAATGCTGTATAGTGGTTGGTTGTTTCGGGGGTGTTTCTTGAATGCCAACATTCAATCCCGTCAATTGAGGGAAACATTTTTTCTTTAACAATTTCCGTTTGCTCGCTAAGGACCTTAGTTAAGGCTGCCAGAGAGGTTCCATGAGGGTCGTTGGGATGGGCTAAAACCAGTTTTCCGCCTGCCTCTCGGATAAGTTTTGAGGCTTCTTCGAGGTAGAGTGGATATTTTGGGGCGTCACATTTAACAAGGTACTTGTCGAAGGCTTCTTGGCGGGTTTTGACAACTCCTTTCTTGACCAAGTAGTCTGCTATGTGGGGTCTGCCAAGAACGCCGTCAACTGATTCCTCAATCTGTCGTAAATCGTCTGTGGTTAAGGCTGGAATCTGCTCTTTTTTGAATTCAGTGTTGAGGTTGTCGAGGATTTTAGCTGCTCGATCCTGTCGGTACTTAGCCATCGTTTCCAGTTTGCTTAGGAGCGCCTGGTTGTCTGGGTCAAATTGGTAACCCAGGAAATCAAGCGAAACCGACTTGCCTTCCTTGTACTTGGGATGTGAAAAAGTTACGTTTAGTTCCACACCCGTAACGTATCTGATACCTGCTTTTTTTGCTTCGGTGGTGGCTTGGGTTTGGCAGCCGATTGAATCGTGGTCTGTAATCGCTAATAAATTGATTTCTCTGGCTTTGCCTTCTTGTAAAATTTCTTGGACAGTGAATTTTCCGTCTGAGCTATTAGAGTGGATGTGTAAATCAATTTTCATTTGGGTTACTCATCTTTTCTCTATGCCAACTACGAACCATTGGTCGGTTTCGTCGCGGCAGGTATCAACTGTTAGGTGGGTGACTTTGAGGGTTGGATATTTTTTCTTTAGTTCATAAATGTCTACTGGCTCAAACTTGTTTTTGTTGGCAAGGTAGGCTTCTTCGGTTAGAGCATTTGACTCGTACTTTTCCTTCGTTCGCTTACTTATTCTGGCAAGAGAAACTTCTTGGGGACAACTGGTTTGAAGGATGACAAAGGTCATGTTGTTTTTTGCTGCTATCTCAGCTGCTCGCCTGCGTAGTTCTTGGGTGACAAAAGTTGCGTCAAGGATTAAGCCACCTTTGCTTTTTGCTGCTTGCTCGTCTGCGCGTCGGAACACTTCATCGTAGACTGATAATCGTTTGTTCATGTTTCCAGCGACTTTAGCGTCGAAAATATCTTCGTTCTTAAGCACTTCTAACCTGATTAAATCGCTGCGTAGGATAGGGTACCCTTTGATTTTGGAAATTTCTTCAGCGGTTTCTGTTTTGTAGCTTGCAGGTAGTCCGCATGTTATCAGCAGGGTTCTTGGCTCTAATTCTTTTTTGATGAATGTAGCAAAGGATTCCTTCATTTGAATTCTCTCTCATGTAGATTTGGGCTTTGGATAATTAATCTTTTTCGAGTAGCCACTTTAGGTGTTTAGCGAAGCAAATTCTAAATAGGTTGAGAACACAATGTTCCTAAAAAGAAGGAATGTTCATGGAAGACTTCCAAGTTAAAGATAAAAGTTTAGCACCTCAAGGGCACTTACAAATCGAATGGGCATCAAAACACATGCCCGTTTTAAACATCATAAAAGCTCGTTTTGAAAAAGAAAAACCGCTCAAAGGCCAAACCCTAGCTGCATGCCTCCACGTAACCAAAGAAACAGCGGTACTCATCAACGTACTCATTGCTGGAGGCGCCAAAGTCGCTTTATGCGGTTCAAATCCACTGTCAACCCAGGATGACGTTGCCGCAGCATTAGCAGATAGCGGCGTACATGTGTTCGCATGGAGAGGACAAAACACAGAGGACTACTACAAATGCATCGACAAAGTCCTCGATTACAAACCAACCATTACAATGGATGACGGTGCAGACGTTGTTGGTATGATTCACAGCAAACGTCAAAACCTAATTAAAGACGTCATAGGCGGAACTGAAGAAACCTCAACAGGTGTAGTCCGACTAAAAGCTATGGAGCAGGATGGCAGCCTCAAATATCCCATCATAGCAGTCAACGACGCATACACAAAGTATCTTTTTGATAACCGCTATGGAACAGGCCAAAGCACCATTGATGGTATTATGAGGGCAACCTCGGTTCTGCTTGCTGGCAAAAACTTTGTTGTCGGCGGATATGGCTGGTGCAGCAGAGGTATAGCTATGCGTGCAAAAGGCTTAGGTGCAAACGTTATAGTAACAGAAGTTCAACCAACCCGCGCTCTGGAAGCAGTCATGGATGGTTACCGTGTTATGCCTATGGCTGAGGCGGCACCCATCGGCGACATATTCGTTACTGCGACGGGAGACATAAGTGTCATACGTAAGGAACACATGCAAAAAATGAAGGACGGCGCTATTATGTGCAACAGCGGTCATTTCAACGTTGAAATCAATATTCCAGACTTGGAATCGCTCTCTAAGGCTAAACGGACGATGCGTCCCAACATGGAAGAGTACAGCTTAAGAGATGGCAGAAAACTCTACTTGCTCGCTGAAGGCAGACTAGTTAACCTCGCCGCTGCGGAAGGTCACCCCTCAGAAGTTATGGATATGTCCTTTGCAAACCAAGCCCTATGCTCTGAGTACGTAGCCAAAACAGCCAAACTCCAAACTAAAGTCTACACTGTTCCAAAAGATATCGATGAAAAAGTTGCCGAGTTGAAACTGAAGTCTATGGGTGTTGCCATCGATGAGCTTACCGCTGAACAGAAAAAGTACCTTTCAACTTGGGAAATGGGCACAACCTGATCAATTGAGCGATTGAATTCATGACAAACTTTAAATTGATTAAGCGAATACATGGCTATAAAGTGGTGAATCACTAAATGGTTAGCAAAGATCAAGCAATAGGTGGAGCAATATTACTAGTATGCGTAGTGGTCGCTGTAGTTTACTTAGTTGCACTATTCGGTTATCAACAATTAATCCAACCATGGCTTAACATTGGCTCATCTGCAGATGTCCGATTCTGGCTCATCGCTGTCCCAGTCTTTGTCGCTTTCGTAGCTATCCTGTTCATCGGAGCATGGATAGGCTGGACAATGGCAACAACACCCCCGCCAAAACCAATCGAAGAAATCACAACCGAAATGGAAGAAAAGAAAGAAGAGCCGAAAGTTGAAGCAACCGAACCGATGAAAGCACCTGACGCTTCTGCCGAAGAAAAATCTGCAGCAAAGAAAAAGAAATAAACTTTCACTCTTTTCTCATATTTTTCTTTTCAGTTTTTTTATTTTTATAAAAGCAAAAAATTGTTTGTTATTCACGCATTTTTCTAAGCATGCATTCCAGTATGTCCTTGCAAACGAGACATTCATCTGGAATATTCTCTTTCGAGGTTCTTTCACTTAAGTAGCCTTGGTGAAAATGGCATTTTATTGGATCATCGTTATTTTTATCGGGTGTCTCTTTAGTTCTTACTTGGTTTACTTTTGCTTGCAGATTTTCAAGTTGAATTTCAAGGGATTTTTCAGGTTCTTTAATTTTAGTTAAACAATAGGGGCAAGCGTTGAAGATTTCTGTTGGGGCTGCCTGGAGATTCAGGGTTTTTAATGGGGCTTCAAAGGTTTTTTTGCAAGAGCTATTTTGGCATGTTAGCATTTTCTTATTCCCCACACTTCTATATGGCAAACCTGCTTGAACAGCAATTGCGGCTGCTGCCTTATAGCATTGATGAATTTAAACTAAAGATTATGAATTACTCAACGTTGCATGTTTGGGTTGGAGATGCCAGCTTCTTTAAAGCATCAGCACCCTCAGCGTATCCTGAGGCAATCAACACATCTCCCGACTCAATCTTTGAATCTCCACGAGGACGCACGCAGCTATCTTTCCTCTTTATGACTAAAACCCACATGCCAGTTTCCTCATGTACACGCGCTTCCTTTAGGGATTTGCCGACCAGTGGAGACTCCAAAGTTACACATGCTTGAGCAACGGTCTCTTCCGCCTCTTTAATTGTCAGTGTCAAAATGGGGTGGGGTTCAATTCCTCTTAAAACTACTTCCGCCATATCCGCAGCTGCGTCAGCAATCTTTTCCGTCGCAACTCCTAACCTGATCAACCCAAGAAAGCCTGACGCCTCATCTTTCGTAAAATCACTTGTTAATGCAAGCAACTCAAAATCTGTATGTAACTGATCCATGCGTTCTTCAAGCTGCTCTACCTCTTCAGCCAACTCTTTACTGTTTAGCATCAAAGAGGAGTATGCTAAATCTATCATCAACTCTGAAGTATCCTTCAGCTCCACGAACCTGGAAACTATTTCTTCAAATTTAGCACGTTTTTCCGTGTCTAACGTCGCTAATTTGCCTTCCGCTAACCCTTTAAATTCTTCAATGCCCGATGGCGCTCCCCGAGTGATTAAAATGTCTCCCTGAAACACCGTTTCGGTTTCTTTAGGATTTAGAATCCAATCATGGTTTCTGCGGATGGCAATGATATCGACGCCCATTCTTTGCGCTAAATTAAGTTCCTCGATTGTTTTCTTGATGATTTCCGAGTTTGGTTTAACTGTAACTTTCATTAGGCGCTCTTCAACTTTCTGGAAGATTTCTCCGATGATCGGGTGAATGCCGATGTTGCGAGTAACTATGGCTGCTATGTCTGCGGCTGCATCTGAAATTTTATCGGTAGATGCTGCAACGATTGAGACGCCGATTAATGCTTCTGCGTCTTTTGCATCTCGTGCAGCAACCATAATCTCCATGTCTAAAAGGTAGGAGAGAGAATCCACCCTTCTCTCCAATGCAAGTACGTCTTCTGCAAGGTCCTTGTCATTGTAGAGGGCTGCTGAATAAGCTAAATCAATCATTAACTCCGAGAGATTTTTCATTTCGAGCAAAAGTTCTCGGACTGGAATGGGTTTATAAACTATTTTTTCGAATTGAGGCAACTGAAGAGTGCTCCACCATTTAAGATGCTTGGTCTAGGATATTTTAATTGTGCTTTGTGCTACAATATTAAAAGCAATGTAACAAACAATGCGATGGTTGTAATTGCGTCAGCTATGGAACTTTCGACAGGAATGACAAAGTTGTCGGGGTCTAAGCCTCTTTTAAAAGTTAATATGGAAATTGCATATGAGACGACCACGATTGCGGTAAAAGCAATTACGTTGGAAACGAAAAGTATCGGTAACAGACTAAAAACTCCCTGCGTAGACAACATTCCGTTTAATGCTAAAGACAAGAAGCCCAAGACAGCGAAGAGCATGAGGGTCGCGGTCCAAGCACTAAAAATGTTTTTAGCATGATTCTTTATCGACAACAGTGATGGGGTAAGGACGCCTAACGCAAGTTTGGTCGTTGCCGCTGAACCCACCACTAACCCAACGTCACCCATCATGTCGATTATGGCTGGGTAAATAGTATAGATTTCCCTTCGACCAGCCGCAAGGTTGCTTATGCCCTTAAGAACCGTTCCTGTTATGTTTACCATAAAAGCGACTAAAAGCATGGTCGGCAAAGATTCTTTAATTATTCTTAGAAATTCCCTGTCCCTTATGTTGCGTGGCACGATTATTAGGACTAGAACCACGTTGATTAACCCAAAAATGATTAGAGCCCAACTACCGATTGCCCCCGAAAAATACAGGTGCAACACTCCGATGTAGAGGAACGTTATTATGATGTCAGCCACGGTCGAGATGGCTGGGTAAACGATTGTGTCGGGATCTAAGCTGTTCTTGAAAGAAATAAACGTGAACTTCACAGTTATCAAAGTTATAAGCAGCCCCAAAGACAACGTCGCCACCATAACCGTCAAGACAGCTGCAAAATCACTGATTGCCATACCCCAAAACAAAGTCCCAAAAACCATCGCTATCGCGCTAATCGTACCGCTCGTTGCCAGAGTTAAAACAACCATGGCTCCAAGAAGCCTGTAGAATATCCTTGTATTTCCAAAGAATTTTGGGTAAATGGTTCCAAGATGCAGTGCGGTGCTTAAGCGTCCAGTTAAAAGACCAGTGATTACGCCTTTCACGCTTACAACTGCAGGGTAGAGTGCTATTGCCCATGGCGAAAGCTGGAAAACGCCCAGTTGCAATGCAATCGTGAAGCCGGCGATTAAGCCACCGATGTCGAAGAGACATGCCAGAGCCGTTTCTTTGAACATTCCAAAGAAACTTTTTGAGAGACCAGCATGTGTAATCTTGACTGGCCTCCTAACGCCTGTTTATTTTTCGATTAAAGAAATTAGTCGTGGAATGTGGGGCTGGTACTTTAACCGCTTTGATCGAATCTGGGGAGGTGTGGACTCCTTGCATGTTTTCGCCGTCCAAAGTTCATTTTGGCGGTCCACAGTTATTTGAAACGCTGTGTTGCGGGCTGCCAAAGCCTTTTTAACTGCCTGTTGAAGTTTCTGAAAGACATCTAAGACTTAAAGGGTTTTTGGTTGGTACACACACCAAGGGTCCTCAGTGAGGTAATCGTTTTTTAGTTCTCCTGGTTCGTGTAGGTCGCCGCAGTAATCGATGAAGTCGCTTGAAAGCCCATAAGCACGTGCCCTGCAACCCCCGCATAAGGTGCGGTAGTCACATTTCCCGCATTTGCCTTTGAGCGCATTTGGATCCCGCAGGGCTTTGAAGATGGGTGAGTCAAACCAGATTTCTTTGAAGGTTTTTTCTTTGATGTTGCCAAGTTTAACAGGTAGGTAGGGGCAGGGGGTTACGTCTCCGTTGGGGTAGATGCGACAGTAGTATAAACCTGCCATGCAGCCGCGAACCCATTGTCTCATATCTAAGCCCATGCCCTTGGCAATGCGCATGAACTGTGGCGCACAGGAGGGTCGCACGTTCAACTTGTGTTTAGTAACTTTGGCAAAGGTATTAGAAATCATGTCTTCGTATTTTTGAGGTGAAATATCGGTTAGTTTTGAGCCGCGGCCCGTTGGGACAAGGAAGAAGAGGTGGAAGTTTTCGACGCCTATTTCCTCGGCTAAATTCATGATGTCGTCGATTTGGTCGTAATTCTGTTGAGTTAAGGTGGTGTTTACCTGGACAAGCACGTTGTTTTTTCGTAGTGCCTTGCATGCGTTGACGGCTTTTTGCCATGCCCCCTCAACGCCTCGGAACTCATCGTGCTGCGCTGGAATATGAGAATCCAAGCTGATGGAAACCGTTGCTATACCAGCCGCCTTAAGTTTGGCAGCCACAACGTCGTCGATGAGGCTTCCGTTGCTTCCCAACCCCATCTTCAAACCCTTAGATGCGCCATACTTGATTAACTCGTATATGTCTGGGCGCAAGAGGGGTTCGCCGCCGCTGAGAATGAGCAGGGGCTTGCTTACTTGGCATATTTGGTCCATGAGTTTTTTGCCTTCTTCGGTGGTTAATTCGTGGGCAAGTTTGTTTTCGGTTGCGTTGATGTAGCAGTGGCTGCATTTCATGTTGCATTCGCGGGTAACGTTCCAAGACATAACTAGGGGAACATACCGTTCCGGTTTCTCTGCTTCTGGTGAATGGGCGAGTTTTAGATAGAATTCACAGTTGCCATGGGTTGCTATCAGTTTAGGCTGCCAGAGTGTGAATGGGAAAGGCAAGACGGTGTCGAGCATCGCTTTGGCGTGAGCAAAACAGAAATGTTTACAGAACAAATTCGAAACCTTGTCGCTGACGCCATATTTTTCTTGGGCGTACTTGTGGCCTCCGTAGATAGGGCAGTTTAGGAACTCCATTTTCCCATCGAGGGTTTCATTGCTCATAGCCATGTTGATGAAGTGGTCGCTTAACATGACTGACTGCAGCTTTTCTCGGCGCATTCCAACCTTCAAAGTTACGTCGAGGGCGATGTCGACAGTTTCCTTACCGAACTTTTCCTGCACATCTGACATGGCTTTTTCAAGAGCAGGTAACCCTATTGTTTTAGCTAATTCAGCTGTAACCAGTAACCCTTTGATTGTTTCGTACTCTTGGATAAGACGCATCCGAATAACTTGCTCAGCCCAGTCGGCGAACAGTTGCTCCAACGCTTCAGTTGCTTTGGGATTCTTGCTGTTTAGGAGGGCTTCGACTTTTTTGTTTTCTTGCTTTAGTTTTGTGAATAGTTCGATTTTTTCCTCGCTTGTCAATCTTGGGCTTGTTGCTATTTCTTTTAGACCTAAGGGGAGAGAGGCTACTGTTTTGAGGAGCTCTTTAGCGTCAGATTCAAAATCACAATAAATCATGCCTAACTGAACAGAGACATATGGCAACTTTACATTCAATGCTTCAAGCAGAACTTGTGTTTCTGACTCCATCTTCGAAACCATAGCCATATGATACAGAAGCGACCCTGCCATGCCTGGGTCAGCTTGTTTGCCGCCCATAAACCCGTTAAAAATTTGGTTATTCAATTTTTTCGCTGAATCAAAATCCTGGTTTGAGATTGCGCTTGAAGCTTGGGTAAGTTTCTGTTTTCGCTCAAGCAATAGCTGTGCCCATTTATGACATTGTCTGGCGTCAAAGTTTGTTACTGTGTCCACACCCTTAAGGCTTAAAGATTCCCAGTCATGGGTAAAAAAGGTTAACGGTACGTTACCTGCTTAACTGTGATGCGTCTCAAAAGCAGAAGTCAATTCGATAAGCTAATTAACCTCCGTTGGGAACATAGCCAACTTAAACGGTGATTGGATTGAGTTACGATTGGATCTACGCATTAGTCGGCTTTCTTATAATGTTCGGAGCATTGGGCGGCATAGGCATAAACAAGCCTCGGGGAATGAGTGTTAAAATGTGGTGCGTAGGCTACCTCGCTATTGCACTAGGATTTGACGTCTTAGCCGTAATTGGATTACTCGGTGGTTACACATGGCTAACTTATTTGCTAGTTGGACTATCAGCTGGCGCCGCCACAGGTTTGGCGCTTCATGTAATGCATCACATCAACGAAGAGGATGCCCACCCAACAATAATGGGCTAAAAAACAATTTCGCATTTCTTTTATTTTTTTGCTCTATTTTTTATAGTCTCTTGCGCAGCTTTAAGGCATTTTTCGAACCCGACAAAATAAGTGAACAACTGATCGGCAGGTGCTTCTTCAACGACTAAAAGTCTGCTGCTTGCATTAACGCATCCGTCTATCATCAGGTTATCGGTTAAATTTACTTCTTCAATGAACATGCCGTGGGAGTCTCTTAATTTTCCATCGCTGCTGCGGGTAACTTGTAAATTGAGAACTCTCACCGTGCGCTGAGTAAACAGTACAGCAGTTTTGGTGTAGGCAAACACCTTTTTCCCCAATGCATGTGCAAAACCCATCTCATAGACGGTTCCCACATCAGCGCTTGGACCCCTAAACGGAGTAATGTTCGCAATCACAAAGTCGCAGGTTTTAATCAAACCCTCATTCACTATGCTAATGCATAAACCAACTTCCCTTGGGCTTTTACCCGAGGCGTCCACTTCATTGTCCAGGGGAAACACGCCTTCAAAACCGTATTTTCTGCATAGAGTTTTCTTTTGTTCGCCTACCTCTTTTGCGTTTTTGAGGAAGACTTCGGGGCCAGCTAAGTAAATACGGACGGGGTCCATCAAGAGATATCTCCTAGAACTATGTAGACGCTTAAGGGTAAATAAGTGCAGCTTAATGCATTGCTAAACTTTCATTTAGAAAAACTCGAGCTAATTGGTAGCAAAACGCGGATTCTCAAAAGGTATATACCCAACTTAATTCAAAGTACTCAAAGTAACCCACGTAAAAAACCGTTCGTTGGGGTTTCGGATGCATTTTAAATCCCTCAAAGCCAGCGTACTTCTATTGAGCGTTCTCCTATCTTCTTTCCTAATCTCCACCTCTGTCGCCGATAGCAACGGTAATACTCCTAATTTTCGGGCTCAATTCGAAGTTTTAAGCCATAAACTTTACATTTCAATTCCACCTTCCGTTTACAACTACTTTGGAAACTTAACTCACAAAATAAACAGTGACGCTGACTATGCTCATTTAATAACACCTCAAGCTGTCGAACCCATTGCAGAATGTATTCTAAACAAAACCTCATATCTTCCCAATCGCAATGAACAGTTTGCTGACGCCGTCTTGTCACTGGTTCATGAAATTCCCTACAAAGTAACTGACGCAGCATATCCTGTTGAAACTCTCGTTCAAAACTCAGCGGATTGCGTTGGCCTGTCGCTTCTGGCTGCTTCAATCATGAAGGCTGGAGGGTTGGATGTTGTTTTAATTCACTATGTGGGAATCGACCCTGGACATATGAATGTAGGAGTTTATCTTCCATATAGTCCAGCCTACCACACTTTGCTTATGACGCCGACAAGTTTTGAATACAACAACAAAACATACTGGACCGCTGAAGCTACAGCTAAGATGGATTGGAAAGTCGGTGACCAATCCGATTCTGTCGCCAACGCACAGGCGGAGATTATTTCTCTTGGCAATACAGCGGGCGACTCTTCACTTGCACGTGTTTCAGCGGGATTAGACTATCCCTTGGTTTCTTCTTCAATAAGCCTAAATCTTTCTCAACAACCACTAATCAACCAAAATAACTCGCGTGCACTAGTAATTTCCGGCTTAATCTCACCTGCGCAACCAGACAAAAACATCACATTTTACATCTATCACAACGGCGCATGCATCGATTGCTCTGGAAACTTTACCAATAGTTACGGCGGGTTTCTGTGGCTTTGGAATTTTACTCAAACAGGAACTTACTATGTTACGGCAAGCTGGAGTGGTGATTCAAAATACGCAGGTGCCGATAGCGAAACCTTCGCAGTTTTTGTGGGTCCCGAATTCCTTGTTCAATTCCAGACTCCTGAATACAACTACATTTTTGGTCACGATGGTCTAGCAAACTATGAACTGCGTCCTTATCTGGGTGTCAACGATTTTCTCAGCATCCCGCTTGGAACCAATGTTTCCTTCAGCTACGATTTCATGATACTGCCTACAGGACATGAGCCTTCAAATGTTCAAACACAAACAGTAACCGTTCCCGCACGAGAGATTTCGATGAGGGGGGCAGGTAGACAGAACCATTCTCTACTCATACCTGAAAGAACGTTTGTAGTGCCAGCGAATGTACCCCAGGGATTGGAGCCTCTATCATTACCTGACGATTTTAATCAAACCATCAACAACCAATTCTGCTTGACACTGCAAAGTAACTCCTCAGATAATTACAGTTTAAGCTTTCAGGGACTAAGCGGCTATGATTTGACAAACATATTGGATAATCAAGGCAACACTGTCTTTGTTAATGCTACAGACCATTTAATCGAAAATACTTGGTACAGCATTTCATCGGTTATATCTATGAACGGAATAGCCACTAAACTGGAAGATGCAAATGGAACTGTAATTGCAAGCAAAGCAACCTCCTACGATGCAGGCAACAATAGCATGATACTTTTAATTGCAAACAATGTGGACAACGCAGTATCCTTCAAAGACTTGAACATCCAAACCCTTAACACACCTATCCAAGCAACAGAAAGCAGCCCAAAACCAACAATCAACCACGACGAAATAACTTTCTACATAATTCTAACGCTACTTTTAGCTGGTATCATAGCCATTGCTGCAGCATTTTACTTGAAGAAAACGAAATTACTGAAGCAAGAAAGATTAGACGGTAATTAGCCATAGAGAAGGGATTTGAACCCTATGCTATTCGTTTTTTGTTCTTTGTGTGGGTGTGGTGGCGTAGGATTGCACACCACACTTGTGGCTTTGGGAATGGTTGCTTTTTTGGTTTGGGCTGTTTTTGGCTTGCTGTTTGAGTGTGGGAGAGGGATTGTGCCACACAGTCAACATTGTTGCTATGTTGGGTTGTGTGGGTGTGAGTGTGGTTGTATGTTGACGGATCTATTTTCTGCGACATTTAGGAGTTCTTGTGAGAGAGCGTGATTCTTTGCAAACTATTTTAGGAACAGCCGTGCAATTCTTAATAATTCACTGCCTTAACAGCTCTTGGTTCTAATCTGCCTGTGAATTTCCATTCGAAAATCCGAGATCTTGCCACATATCCGTGTTCAAAGCCTTCCGAAATATAAATAAAAAATGATTGAGGTGAAGGGTTTCTTTTAGTAAGGTGATCCTACCTATAGCCAGATTTTGTCTAAACAATACAAGTACAGGGATACGTCAAGAAACGTACGGAAAAATCTGCCACAAAGACTGCTATGATAACTTATGAATGCTAACTAAAAAGCCGTACTTTATGCAAGGGAATAGCTGCCGTGAATACTGTTGAAAGGCGCCGGGGAAGGGATTCAAACCCCAGTGAAAGAGGCGATATCAGCACTCAAGTTTCTCCGCAACTTTCCCTTTTTTTTCTAAAGTAAGCTCTACTGAAAACACACGGGTCTTTTGTGGCATCTATAATATTAAAACGGCAAATCTCTCGCAAAGTCACCTTTTTTTCAACAATCAGCTTATCTCTTTGATAAAGTGTTCTTGGTCTAATTTGGGCCACGGAGCACCTAGTGATGTCATCAGTAAATTTAGTTTGGATTTTTGTGTCCCTTCTTTTTCTTTTTTTATCAGTAAATTAACGGTTTGAAGCAACTAATTAGAGCCTAAGGTCCTGAACCTGCATCTGTCAGTTCACGTTATAGAAGATTCAGGAGAATTTTTTTTCAAATTATTTTTTTAACTAAACTGACAGATGAGTTTCTCGCACTTTTTATGTAAATACTCTCGCTACTGAATGAATAGTTTTTCTTTAGATGTTATTGCAATCATACAAGTTAGCAAGGGGTAAGTCCGTTTGTATTTAGAGTTGCAAGTTTAAAGAAGTTATCATAGCGAGAGGGGTATGATTTGTGTTTCCAAAAGCATACAAGCTACAATAGTTTTAATGAAAATAGACTATATCGTCAGCTAATATGGGCGATGACCAAACTCCTGTATCATTTCTAATTAAATAGCTCCACTCTTTGAGCCTGTTTGAAGTAAATAGCTCCAGATTTTCATCTTTGAAAATCTTATATAGCAAGAACTAACATATGATATTTAAGGATTTTTGGGTGTATAGGCATGGCTAAGTGGTTTACTTCAAGAATAAATATTTATTCATTTTTTAATTCCACCAAAAGAAAAGGGCGTCTGTCAAAAAATCAAAAAAATACGCTAACAATCGCAAGTATAGCCACAATTATAGCTGCTGTTGTCGGGGTAGTTGGTCTCTATCCACAATTTGCTAATATGCGCGCGCCCGTTAGCGATTTCACCGTATCTGTTGATCCTATACAAGGTACGGTTCAACAAGGTCACACTATACAAGAGACTGTTACTATCCAGCAAGCGGAAAAATACCCATACGATGTCAGTCTTAGCGCCCCTGAACAATCGACAGACGTTTCAGTAACTTTTAACAGTCCGATTGGAAAACCAACTCCAACTTTCACGTCTACTTTAACAGTGTCTGCAAGCCCTAACGCTTCTGTAGGAACCTACACAATAACAATATACGCAATCGGAGCACAGGAAAGTAAAGAACATTCTTGCAAATACACTCTACACATTACAGCTGGATCCGATGTAAGCCCTTCTATGTCAGTCACCAATCTTTTCTATGCCTCAGGATGGATGGGCGATTGGGGTGATATCAAATTAGACACTGCTTCAACAAACAATCCACATTCAACACCTCTTTGTATTAAAATCACTTACTCTGCAGCAGGGTCACAAGGTAACGAATGGGCGGGCCTCTATTGGCAGTACCCAACTAACAATTGGGGAGACAAAACAGGCGGACGAGATCTTACAGGAGTAACAAAACTAACATTCTGGGCTCGCGGCGAAATCGGTGGTGAGAAAGGCGAGTTCAAAGTCGGCGGCATTTCTGGACAGTTTCCTGACTCGATTCAGCCAGCGGTTACTACAGAACCAGCGGTAGTTACACTCTCAGCTCAATGGCAGCAGTACACAATTGACTTAACAGGAAAAGATCTAAGCCATGTTGTGGGCGGATTCACCTGGGTCACCAATACAGATCAAAATCCCAACGGCTGCACCTTCTATTTAGATGATTTGCAATTCGTCTAAGAACTGAGGGGACCAGCTAAAAATGGTTAGGAGAAAATCTCATCCTAATTCAACAAATACAAAGGTTAATCATGACAATCACAAAACGAGGCGGCTCCCAAGATGGCTAAAGTTTCCGCATCTCACTACGACACAAAAAATTATGGTCGTGACATCGCTTATAGCGTCATTGAGCTTATTCGTAAGCATTTTTGACCACATTGAAAACGCTCCTCACCAAGAATTGAGCTTTCAAGAGGACATAACACAAGGTAATAAGTTTCTTAATAGCCAAAATTATCAAAAAGCTATTGACTCTTATGATGCTGCGTTAGAAATCTTTAGGCGTTCACCCTCGGTTTTGAGAAGTGAGGGGCTTGCTTATTTGGACTGGGGAATTAACAATGCGACTATTTTAGTTAAGGCCAATATTAGGCCTCCATATAGCTATGCAAAGTCTTTGATAGACTATTGTGGGAATTCAAGTAATTACACAGAAGAAATGGATACTCACCTCTTTGACTTTAGTTATCAATGCTTTAGCGAAGCTGCAACTTATTCTCCTAGTGATCCAGAATTAATGTTATATAAAGGAATTTCCGCGCTGTACTGTTTTCCTTCTTCTGCATGCGACCCAATAAAGGCCTTTAATGAAACATTAACATACATTAGCACTGTGCCAACCGATAGGATGATTAATCCTTTAATTAGTATAAGAAGCGATGCCGAATATGGTCTAGCAGTAGCATACTTAAAAATTGGCCTTATAGAAAAACCAACCAACGCTTTAACAAAATAGGGTAAAACAGGATGAAAAAGAAGCGATTATTGCTAATTGGTGTCCTTATTGTAGCACTTGTTATCGGTTTTGCTACAGCAATACATTTTGGAGCTATATCTCCTGGCCCTATTCCCTCACCGATACTCTCCTCTTACACGCTCAAAATAATAATCATCGGCAACGGAACCTCTGATCCATCCGCCGGAGACCATGTCTACCCAGCAGGTTCATCTGTAAGTCTAATAGCAACACCAAGTAAGGGTTGGACGTTTAGCGCATGGAATAATACAGAAAGCAATTCAACCAACCCAACAACAGTTAGCATGACCTCCAACAAGACAATCACCCTATACCTCTCAGCACCATACCAAGCATATGGATTGGATTTCAGCCCATTCACTCAAACAGGACAAGATCCAAGCTACGGCACGATCATTTCAGAGAACCAAATAAGGAACCTATTGACCACTGTAAAGCCATACACGCAATGGATCAGAACCTATGGGTGTACCCATGGCCTCGAAAAAGTAGGCGTTATAGCAAATGAAATGAATATAAATGTAGCTGCCCAGGCATGGCTAAGCTCTGACACAACGGCAAACCAGCAAGAAATCGCAAACCTCATAAGCGTAGGTAAGGCTGGCAATGCAGACATTCTCATAGTAGGCTCAGAAGTGCTTCTTAGAGGTGACTTAACAGAATCCCAACTAATAGACTATATGCACACTGTCAAGAAAGCTGTCCCAGAAATACCTGTAACAACCGCAGACACTGACACCGAATTACTAAGACACCCAGCAGTAATGAACGCATGCGACCTCATAATGCCCAACATCTATCCTTTCTGGCAAGGAGTCAACGTAGATGAAGCCTTATTCCACCTAAACATTACATACCAACAGATCATAGCCACATCAGCCGGAAAAACAGTGATAATTGCAGAAACTGGCTGGCCAAGCGCAGGCAACAAAATTGGAAACGCCATTCCATCACCCGAAAACGCTCGATACTTCTTCATGACTTTTGTATCATGGGCTAAGTCAAGCAACGTCTCGTTTATGTATTTTGAAGCGTTCGATGAGCCCTGGAAAACAAACGAGGGCGCCGTAGGCGTCCATTGGGGCATTTGGGACAATAATGGAAGTTTCAAAACAAACATGGATAAAATATTCAACGGCCAAACATAGCCCAACAACTTGGAAAGCCAAACTTTAGATAACCAAGAAACACCAACCATTTCTTTCAGCTATATCCCGCTATACGGAAGCTAAGATGATCTGTTTGAGTCCGTTCATCACGTTAACAATTCTGATTTTCGAGTTGACGTATGCATAAAAGTTGCAGGAAATCGGTGGATAAAACCCTATTCTACAAAACCTCTTACCCTAATACACCCTGACGATACATGGACATTCGATATCACCACAGGAGGGATAGATGAAAGGGCAACAGAAATAGTATCACCCATCATTACTCAACAAATTGTTATTTAATACTTTTTATCACCTCTGTGTCTAACATTAATTAAAAAACGCCAAAACGAATGATTATAACTTAGTAAAAACCTGAATATAAAATTAGTTAACTGTAATTTGTCAATGCTGACAAGTTTACTCAGCCCTAAAGCACCAGACAATCGAACACAGTACTCGTAGAAGAGGTTTTCACTTTAGGAGCAATATTCACCTGTGGAAGGTAGCTGTAACGTTATCGTCTAAGGTGTGGATGAGCATTAACAACTGATGGTAGAACAACAACACGCCATTTGCAAGTGTTGTTGTTCTTTTGGAATAATAGTTTTAAAAGAAGAAGACGGTGGCAACTCAACAACCTTCTCTTCTACCCGTTAATTGATGCCTCGCAAAAGGAAATTTGCTTTAAGTTGGAAGAAGACAAAATTGCTATTAGGGAAAAACCGATTTTTCTTCTTCCCTTGACAGGTAGAAGAAGACAGTGGATGTGTGCAGGTCAGTGTCTTCTTCTTTCAATTATACTGGGCTTTGATTGTGGTGGAAAGAAGGAGAACGGGTTTTTTCTGTGGGAATCAGCCGTTTTTCTTCTTCTACAAAGTATTGGACTGCGGATGTGGTTGTTTTTGGCTGAAAATCTATATTATCTCTTTTAGGATTTTATCCTGTTTCGACTAACAAGCCATTTTTTGTTAATAGGTTTGAAGCTTCAGAAAAACTAAATAAAACGATTAATGGCGCCGGGGAAGGGATTCGAACCCCTGCGAGCACGAAGCCCACCAGCTATCTTGCCATTTCTGGCTTTAGCCCTCTTTTGTTTGATCTCGAGGCTGGCGCGATAACCACTCCGCCACCCCGGCTCCAGCCATATGATTTGGTGTTGTGGCTAAAAGAGTTTTCAGTGCGACTACGATAATTTCAGTTCACTCCTTTTATCGAGCCCGAGAGAATCCACAAACTAACTCATACCACAAACTTGAAAGCCCCGAAAACAACCCAATCCGAAACCAACCAAATCAAAATCAAATAAAAGTTGCTGCTGCTGATGCTGCTGCAATTGAAGTTTTGCACATCGACTGTTGCATCTTTCAAAACTAACCTAATTACAGTATTCTGCCATCTTGATGGTTTAATTGGTTGAGATAGTAAGCGCCAGAGAAGTTGTTGTTGCACCTGCATTTTGCAAAGCGGTTGCAACAATTAACCCAAATCACAGAAGGCAAAAAATCGCAATTAGCGAGAAACAAATGTTGTGAAAAAAAATTCTATTAACACTTTACACAAACAACATAAAGGTTGAAAGCTATTATTGCATACACATGCCAGTTTTTAAAGATCAAAGAAAACGTCTTCACAAAGCTTTGCTCAAACAACATGCTACCCAACAAAAAAATGTTTATTTTAAAAGCAGAAATCTTTATCCATTGCAAAAGATAGCTAACAATTAAAATACTCTAACAACTCACGCAATTGAGTTGCTAAATTTCTTTTTCGAAGGTTGCGCTCACTTTTGCGTTTTTGATGGCAACGTTTATAACCCCTTCTACTATTTGCTAAAGGCGCGAAGCGGAAGTACTATGGGACATCGTAAAACTCATGCTCCAAAACATGGTTCATTAGCCTATTTGCCAAGGCATCGTGCGAAGAAACCGACAGCACGCATAAGATACTGGCCAGAAATAAAGTCAGAATCTCCAAAGTTACTTGGTTTTTCAGCAGCCTACAAAGCAGGCATGACTTATGTATTTACAATCGAGGACCGTAAACGTTCTCCTCATTTTGGAAAAGAAGTTGCTCGAGCAGCGACCATCCTAGAAACACCACCTATCCTTGTATGTGGCATAAGAACTTACACTAAAACACCATACGGGCTCCAAAACATATCGGAAGCTTGGATGAAAGACCCACCAGCCATACTTGACAGAAAACTGGTTCTACCAGACAACTTTAACACCGAAGCAATGCTTGAGAAACTCTCGCAAAACCTCGAACAAACAAACATAGTTCGCGTCATCGCCGCCACACAACCATCACAAACCAGCCTCTCAAAGAAGAAACCTGAAACAAGCGAAATCCAAATCGGCGGCGGAACAATCGCCCAACAATTCGAGTATGCTAAGCAACTCTTGGGCAAAACCGTGACGCCTGAAGAAGTCTTCAAAGACGGACAATACATCGACGTCGGCGGAATCACAGTCGGCAAGGGTTTCCAAGGTCCAGTTAAACGTTGGGGAGTAACTTGCCTGCAGCATAAAGGCAGAAAAACCAAGCGAGGAATCGCAACTTTAGGTCCATGGAATCCACACCACCTAATGTACTCTATTCCACGAGCAGGCCAAATGGGTTATCACCAACGCATCGAATTCAACAAACGCATCCTTAAAATCGGTAAAAACGGCAAAGAAGTCACCGTTAAAGGCGGCTTCATCCGATACGGAGAAGTGAACGGACCCTACGTTTTAATCGAAGGCAGCATACCTGGAACAGAAAAACGCCAAATCCGATTAAGAGTCCCAGCACGTCCACCAACAGAAGTTCCCGAAGCAGCACCACAAGTCACATATATCTCACTGGAGTCCCCACAAGGAAAGTAAGGTGAATTAAGCCATGGCACAAAAAACAGCAGAAATCTTTGACTTACAAGGCAAAGCAACAGGTAAAATTGCGCTTCCAAGCGTTTTCTCTACACCCCTAAGACCAGACGTGATAAAACGCGCCGTCTTAGCGATTCAATCTAACAGAAGACAGAAGCAGGGCCGAGACCCGATGGCTGGAAAGAAAACCACCGCAGAATCACGAGGAACTGGCAGCGCAACTGCAAGAGTTCCCCGCATGAAAAGCGGTGCGGGCAGAGCAGCTTTTGCTCCAAGCACAGTTAAAGGAAGACAACCCCATCCGCCAAGAGCAGAAAAGAAAATACTGCGCGCTATTCCAAAGAAGGAAGCAAAATTAGCTTTAATTTCTGCCATTGCAGCGACCGCACAGAAAGAAACCGTAACTTCCCGCGGACACAAAATCGGGGAAGTTCCACAGTTTCCGATAGTGGTTGAAGATATACTTGAAGGCTTAACTAAAGCAAGCCAAGTTGAAGAAGCATTCACAAGCCTTGGCATAGCTGAAGATTTAACTCGTGTACGTGACAGCCGCAGCGTCCGCGCAGGGAAAGGTAAGCGTAGAGGCAGAAAAATGAAGCAAGCCGTTGGACCGCTAATCGTAGTTGTCGACGGAAAAAGCTTAGTTAACGCAGCCAGCAACCTTCCAGGCGTAGATGTAACAACCGTAACTAACCTTAACACTGAAATGCTTGCACCAGGAACCCACCCAGGAAGATTAACTGTCTGGACAAACGGCGCAATAGAAAAACTAAACACTCTTTATGGAGAATAAACAAAATGGACATTAACGAAATAATCAATTTTCCACTGATGACAGAATCCGCAAGCGTTATGGTTGAACGAGACAACAAACTAATCTTCATAGTCAACCTCAAAGCAGGCAAAACCGACGTTAAACGCGCCGTTGAAACCCTCTACGAAGTTAAAGTTAGCAAAATTAACATGCTCATTACTCCGCAGGGCGTAAAGAAAGCGTTCGTGAAGCTAAAGCCAGAATTCAAAGCTTCAGACGTTGCAATTAAACTTGGAATACTCTAACATAGAAGGCATGACTTATGGGAAAACGAATTCGTGTTCAAAGACGTGGTCGCGGTGGACGGAACTTCCGTGCCAACACTCACAAACGTGTTGCTCCAGCAAAGTATCCAGCAATCGCACCCAAACAATCTTATGAAGCCTCAATAATGGGCACAATAGCAGAACTTGTACATGACCCAGGTCGCGGCGCCCCATTATCACTTGTAAAATTCGAGAACGGCTTATCCATTTACACAGTTGTTCCAGAAGGCGTTTTTACTGGACAGCAAATTTGCTACGGCGGAAAAGCTCCAGCTGAAATAGGCAATATCATTCCTTTGGGAAAAGTTCCTGAAGGAACCATTGTTTGCGATCTTGAACTCCGTCCAGGTGACGGAGGAAAGATGGCGAAGTCTTCAGGCGCATACGCAACTGTTGTTGGTCACACTCCGCAAGGCACCCTGATTCGATTGCCTTCAGGCAGAACACGCTACGTTGACGATTATTGCTTATCCACCGTCGGAGTAATCTCCGCTTCTGGAAGAATCGATAAGCCATTCCTGAAAGCAGGCGCAAAATTCCACTTGATGAAAGCTAAAGGTCACACTTATCCAAGAACTAGCGGTCGCAAAATGGTTCCAGCAGTTCACCCATACGGAAGCAGTAAACGCAGCTCTCGCAGATGCACAACTACCTCGCATGGCGCTCCACCAGGACAGAAAGTCGGACTCATCGCAGCCAGAGGTCCAGGACAGAAGAAGAAACGAGCAATCCGCTAAGGAAACTATAATAGAGGACAAAAACAAGTTTAGGAAAGATGAAAAATGCCGAAAGAATTTAGCTACCGTGGACACAGCCTCAATAGTTTAACAGGCATGTCTATGGATGAATTCATCAATTTGCTTCCCTCGCGCCAACGCAGAAGCCTCCAACGCGGACTAACACCAGAACAACGTATCCTGCTAGAAAAACTACGCGAAGCCAAAGAAGCCAAAAAAGAAGGCAAAGACGTCAGCTTAAAAACACACGTACGAGACCTTATCATTCTGCCAGAGATGGTGAGCGCAAAAATCGCCGTTCACAATGGCAAAGAATTCGTGGCCATGGAAATTAGGCCAGAAATGATTGGTCATTACCTTGGAGAATTCGCAATAACTAACAAACCCGTTAGGCATGGAACTCCAGGTATCGGTGCGTCACGTTCATCAATGTATGTGCCACTAAAATAAACCAGTTTCTTTCTTTATTTTCTATTTTGTTTTGTCAACTTTCGTAGGAATCACTTTGAACATCTTCAACAAATAATTACTGCTGAAAAATCAATACAGGCCTATCCCCTTCAGGTTTCTGCAACGATAAACTATATAGTTTCCAAATAGGCTTGGTATCTTGGCCGTTTCAAATTTGAAACGGCATTAGACTTTTAATTTTGATATCCTTCTTCAAACGTCAATTTAGTAAAGTGTTAATAGGGCAATTCTGAATAAATCTATTGAGGCATTTCCTTTTGTATAGTCCACAGTCATGCGCTTCTCATTTTTGCAACCTTCATTCAGGCAATACTCAAAAGGACATTGTACTTGTTTATCCTGGAAAATTTAAGGCTCCTGACCCTCAGATTCCGCTAGCTCTTCTGCATATTGCCTCCTCACTTAAACAGGACGGGTTCAGCGTGCGCATCCTTGACATGCGCCTTGAAGACTACCGCCATTTCCAAGTTGGAACCCCAGTTTTTGTTGGAATAAGCTGCATGAGCGGCTTGCAAATCAAGTATGCCCTTGAGTTCGCTCGTTACCTTCGGATTCAGAATCCCTCTTGCCCTCTTGTTTGGGGCGGTGTTCATCCAACTCTTCTGCCTGAACAAACCGCAAGCAACGATTTCGTTGATATTGTTGTTCGAGGCGAAGGCGAATTAATCATAAAAGACTTGGCAAACTCATTGGCGCTAAACCGACCCATCGACGGTGTTGCAGGCATAACCTATGTCATTAACGGGGCAATCAAAAGCAACCCTGATGGAAAAACAATCGACTTAGACTCCATACCCATAGCGTTGCCCTATGAACTTCTCCAAATGGACAAGTATCCCGCTTTCAAATCAGGGCGTTTCCACATCCAAACAAGTCGAGGATGCCCACACCGATGCGGTTTCTGCTACAACTCCATCTTCAACAAAAACCGGTGGCGAGGCAAATCTGCAAAAAAGGTGCTCGACGAAATCGAATACATAACTAAGAAATACCCACACATCAAAATCATTGACCCAATCGACGACAACGTCTTCGTGGATGAATTTCGGGTTAAAGAAATTTGCCAAGGCCTCATAAATCGCAAGTTAGGCGTGCACTGGAGAGCTAACTGCCGATTTGATTACCTCGCAAATTACGACAAAGATTTCCTCCAACTCTTAGAGAAAGCCGGCTGCGTTGAACTAGACTTTGGCGGCGAATCAGGTTCAGATCGTCTCCAGCAACTCATCTGTAAGGATGTTACGGCGGATGAAATGTTGCAGTCGGTTGCGAACCTACAGCGTTGGGCGCCATCCATCGAGCCCTATGTATCCTGGATGAGCGGACTGCCGGGTGAAACGGATGAGGACTTAGCGAAAACCTTCGATTTAATGGATAGGATGCGAAAGGTAAACCCTAAAACTCAGCACTACGGTATATTCGTCTACACACCCTTCCCAAGCACGGTAATGAAGTATTTGCCGTCGGAGTTTACGCCGCCGCAAACGCTCGAAGAATGGGGAAGCGTACAAGTCTTCCATTTTGATCCACCATGGCATAGCAAGGTGCAAATCGAAAAACTACACACGATCTCAGCAGTTACGCGCTTAGCATTCTATCCTCAATCAAGAATCAATGAACGTGACGTAGCATACAAGTTTGCTTATGGCATTATGAATAGGATTGAAAAATATCGTTGGAGCCACCGAAACTTTAGTTTCCCTGTTGAGCTAAAGGTGGCGGATGCTGTGGCACGTAAGTTTAAGGGGTTCCTTTAGGCGCTGTAGTCTCGTCCCTCGGGCTTGGTGCTTACAGGTTTTCCTGCTTCAGGAATCTGTGGCAACGGAATCGCCGGCGGAATGTTCAGGGTCCTAGAGATTATAACTGATTCGACAAAGACAACGTTTGATATTGACTGGATTATTATTTGGGCTGGCGGCTTCTTCTGTTCGTAATCCTTGAGAACTTTGTCAACTTCACTTTTTTCTCCGTTAACGTAAGCGTTTCCTTTGAGGCTCATTTGGGCGATTGATGGGTTGTAACCAATCGATAAAACAAAGGGTACTTCCAAAGATTCATCCTGCTTCTTTTCCATGCCCACGACGTTAATGTTAGTGCTAATTTGAATGGGGGGGATGGGTTTTCGAATGTCCCAGAAGCGTTCTGCCGAAATACTGGTAATAACTACGTTTACTCTAAGCATGGTAGGTCAAAAAAGAAATAGTGCGATTGGGAGATTTAAAACTGCTTACTATTTATTTTGGCTTGTAACGTGTAAAGCCGCAGTGCCCACAAGTGAACCTATCATGGTGGTCTCCCATGAAGTAGCCCGGTCCACACCGCTCGCATGTAGGGCGTGCCCTGGAAATTTTTTCGCCTTCAGCCTTGTACATTGCATGGACGCCCTTCTCTTCTTTGTGTTTTTTCTCGCGTTTCTTCTCTGGCTTTGCTGATTTTGTTGCTGGTGCAGCTTCTGCTGCCGCTGGTTTTGCTTCTTCTTTTTTGGGTGCTGGTTTAGCTGCTGGCATTATGCTGGCGCCTCTTCTTTGGGTTTGGGTGGACTGTTACGTTTCCTGATGTATTCAGGCTCAACAATATTTGCTTGATTAACAGACTGGTAAACGTTTGCAACTCCAACGGTTATGCTCGTTCCTGTTTTGGTGCGCATTCTTTTAATGAAAACTACATCGTCGCCCAATTGCATTTCAGCGGCAACGGCTTTCTTTACATCTAGCCGTTTTGGAGTTTTCTCTTTTGGACCAGAAAAGATTGTGAAACCTACTTCTTTCCGTTTTAGAAGCGCGTTGTTCTTGGTTGAATCTATTTTGACTTGCATTAATGTTCACTTAAGGCGTAAAATCATACAGAACACTTCTTATTTAGCTTTTCGAAACTTTCATAGCATTTAAGAATTCTTGTACCTGACCTTTTTTCTGGCCGGTGACTTTAACGACTACAACGCCTGAATGCGGTTGGCCATAGATCACAAAACTGTTTTCTGGAGCATACAAAACTGCTATGAGTGTTAACAGATCTTCCTCACCATCTACAACGATGTGAGTATGCACGCCTTTAGCTAAGACTCTTTGAATTGCCGCTGATGACTCTTCTGTTATTGTCCCCTGAGGATTTTTTACGTTAAGGCTTTCTTCACCGTGAGCATCAGGCGGCACTGTTTTCTGGTTACGTAGAGAAATATTGTCGATAACGGTGAGTTGTGGGTGTAACTTGTATTGGTGCAGGTTCTTCGAAACTACATCGCCAACAGAGATAATCATCGGCGGCTTCTCTTTTTCAATGAGGCTTTCCAGTTTAGCCATCGTCTCTTCAACGGTGCCTTGAATCAAGCTGCCGAAAGGTTCCTTCAACTTGACCCGTAACTCAGGAGTTATGATGTACTCTATTTTCATCGTTAGAACCTGCAAAAATGATTGCTCGGTAGGTTAAGAAACTACCGCAAAACCGCCACTCTTAGCGGACTTTTAGAGCGTATCTGCCTTTTTCTTTGATGTTCATAGCTTTGGCGATTGCAGAGTTTTCCGGGTCAAACATTACCACTAAACCGCTGAAATCTTCACTAAAATTGCCTGATTTGCATCTTGAGCAAATGTTATCTTTTGTTATGTAGTGGCAGCTTGTACATGCTTTTTCACTCATTCAAAATACCTCTAAGCTGCTTTCTCCGCGTTTTCTGCGGGCTTCTTCTCGGTTCCTATGTTTTGATCCATCTTTAGCCAATCGAGTTTGCCTAGGAACGGTTGTCTTGCCGTGACACCGATTTTGCCTGAACTGCCAATCCTGCCTAATGAGACCGCGGTTATTCTGACGCGAACTTGGTCGCCTGTGGTTAGTTTGCGTTTGCTTTCTTTTCCTAAGAGAACACCTTGCTTTTCATCGTAGGAGATGTAGTCGTCCATGAGTTGTGAAACATGGAGCAGGGCGTCGACTGGTCCGATGCGGACGAACGCGCCGAAATCAGCGATTTCAACGACGTCTCCCTCGACGACTTCCTGAATAATTGGGTAGAATGCTAATAGTGAGAAGGTTACTTTGTGGAATGTTGCGCCGTCGCCAGGTATGATTTTTCCGATGGGACTAACTTCTATACCTGTAACTGCTATAACATAGCCTAATTCTTCATCCACGATTCCTTCGTACTTCTGTTTAACTTGTTCGCGACCGACTTTTTCAAGTGGCTTGCCGAAGGTCTCGGGCGGAATGCGAATAGTATCTTGAAGAGTAATTAGTTTAAACATCTACGATATCATCCCGTCAATGTCTAGACGCGATTTTTGTCTCACATAAATCACTGGGACACTTATATCTCTTAGCTTATTCTTTAGTTGTCTATCGTTCGTAAAGACTGGCGAGTTCCAGTTCTTAGCCACCTTAACGATGGCGTCGTCTGTGGATAATTTTTCATCATCTTCGACTGGTACGTACTTGCATTTTTCGGCTAACTTCAACGCAAAAAAGGCTTCGCGTCTAGTCTTAGGTGAATCTTTAGCTGAAAGCAACTCAAGTTCCCGTTTAACCGTTGAGAGCAGTATAAATTCTACATTCCTGTTTAGAAGTCGCTTTACCTCTTCAAAAATGTCAATCTTTAGCTCCAGCGGAACGAACAGGGCGTTTGAATCTAAAATAACTTTTAGGGATTGGTTTTTTTTTGGCGGGGAAGCCGACACTTGCAAATGGCTCCTGGTTGTTTAACGTTTAATTCTGCTGGCTTAAAACATTTTGTTTTGCCGTTGTCAGCGTAAAGTTGCTATTACTTTAAATAATTGAATAAGTGATTTGAACTCATTCAGGTGAATGTAGTGATTCGGGAGAAATCATGTGGCGCTGTCATATACCTAAACAAAGAAGAACAGACAAAGTATCTTCTCTTAAATTATGCAGCAGGCCACTGGGATTTCGTCAAGGGCAACGTTGAACCCGGCGAGAACGAAAAAGAAACTGTCCTGCGCGAATTACAGGAAGAAACAGGCATAACCGATGCCCAATTCATCGAAGGCTTCAAAGAAACCATCGCTTACTTCTACCGAAGACAAGGCTTAACGGTCCATAAAGAAGTTGTATTCTTCGTTATGGAGTCCCACACAGAAAAAGTCGAGATATCCTTCGAGCACATCGGATACATCTGGCTGGATTATAAACGTGCCATGGAAAAATTAAACTTCAAAAACGCCAAAGATGTGCTACAGAAAGCACATGATTTTCTAGTTAAACAAAAATTAGTAAAAGATTAGGTTCTATTTTACGAGTCCGTAACCGATTAATCTCCACCTTGCAGTAATTTTTCTACTGATGGCAACTCTTGAACCTGGCAACGCACAAATCGGCCTTGTCAACTTTACTTTAATCACGTTTTGTTTGATGGAGATGACTTTGCCAACGTTCACGGCGGAGCCAACGTGGAGCAATAGGGCTTCGTCTGGGTTGATTTTCTCGACTTTCTGAAGCTCCTTAGTTCCAACCACCCGTTCCAAGACATGCGTTTCCAATGTGAGTTCAGTTAGGGTTGGTGGTAGTTGACCAATTTTTCCTGCGATGCTGCCTGTTAACCCGTCTGCTTTTGAATATGAAGGATCAAGGCATGTTCCTACCCCGACTAAGCCGCCGCATGTGGCTTCCTTAACGTTTTCGTTGCCTGCTTGGAGGCTGATTATTTCGCTGATTAGGGGGTCGTAGACTGTTTTGCCTTCTCGCTCAGCCATGACGCCTGGTCGGATTTCGATTTCTTCGCCGACAGCAAATTTGCCTTGTGCGATGGTTCCTCCGATGATGCCGCCTTCCAAGCCTTCGAGGGTTGTTCCGGGCTTGTTGATGTCGAAGGAGCGTATGATGAACATCATTGGGGGCTTGGTTTCATCCCTCTTGGGTGTAGGGATGATAGTTTGAATGGCGGTTAAGAGTACGTCAATGTTTATGCCGCGTTGCGCTGAGATTGGTATGATGGGAGCATTTTCTGCTACTGTTCCCTTGACGAAAGCTTTGATTTCTTTGTAGCTTTCAATCGCCCTCTTCTCGTCGACGATGTCGATTTTGTTCTGAACGATGATTAGGTTTTTTATGCCGCTGACTTCTGCGGCTGCAAGGTGCTCGCGTGTCTGCGGTTGAGGACACGGCTCATCCGCTGCAATGACTAAGATTGCGCCGTCCATGATGGCTGCGCCTGAGAGCATAGTTGCCATCAAAGCTTCATGACCGGGTGCATCGACAAAGCTAATGGCGCGCACAAATTCTGCTTCAGAATTGCAGTTTTCACAATAAGGGTTAATCGTGAAGTTTTTTGGCGGTTCACATTTGGGGCATTTGTAGATGGGCATGTCGGCGTAGCCGAGTTTTATGGTGATGCCCCGTTTGAGTTCTTCACTGTGGCGTGATGCCCAAGTTCCAGTTAACGATTGAACCAACGTTGTTTTTCCGTGGTCTACATGTCCGATTGTGCCAATGTTGACTTCTGGCTGCTTAGGCAAGGCTTTACTAGTGTTACTCATAGGATTCTTCTTCTTTCCAATAAATACTGACGAATAAGGATGAATTAATTAATGCAGTTTATAAGGTTTAAGCATGCATAAAAACAAAATTGCGATTATTTCGCAGCTTGTTCTGGCTTGGCTTCAACTGGCTTTGCTGGTCTTTCAACAATCTTTAGATTAATCTGAACAATTTCATCGGTAATTATGTCTCCACGAACAGTTTTGCGTTTTCTCTCACCGCTTTTCTTAGCCTTAAATCCTGCTCCGCCGCTAAGCACTACTCTTCTTCGGATTCCGCCATGGACGTTTCCCCTCATTGGGACGCCGTCTTTGTCAGATCCACCTAAAATTTGAATTGTATGAGCAGGTAAATCTACTACTGAACCGTCTAATGTTTCTCCTAGTTTTCTGCCGATGAATGGGGCTGCGCGTGATTCTTCGAGCTCTACTACTTTGGATGTTCCAGCTTGGGGATCGGAAACTATTACCTTAAACTTCGCCATGATATTCTCTCCAGCGGAGTATGAAATTGGGTGCTCTCTCTATTAAGGATTTATGAAAATTTTTTCTCTCCAACACTACTTTTACGTATGTTCTGATTTTTCAGGTAAAAGTTTTAATTCGACAGTGAACTGGTTTGTGGCTATGTGGCGGCTAGGATTCTTCTTTCACGATATGGCCTTCGGATTGCTAACAGTTTTTATACCATTGTACGTGATAGTTTTCTTGGGTGGCCCGCTGCTTGCTCTTGGCATCATGACTTCCGTAGCTATATTCTGCTCCATTCCAGCCTCATTTCTCTGGGGATACCTCTGTGATAAAACTCGCCACTACAAAGCGTTCATTCTTCTTTCCTTCGCTTCAATAGCTATACTTCTTTTTCTTATGGCACTTCCGTTCGCACAAAATTTAATCGTTTTTGTCATTCTGTATGTTGTCATGCAAATGCTCCATGTAGCACACGAATCACCGAAAAATGTGCTTGTAACCGAGCATTACAGCCGCAAGGACTGGGAGAGCTCTTTTGGATTATACGAGGGAGTTACTGAAATTGGTTTCATTATCGGCTTAGTAGCCGGATTGCTACTGTTTGCATCTGCGCTTAGCTTTTCAACTCTATCCACATACTCTTTCTACCTGTGTTCCGGTTTAAGTGCAGTAGCCTTCATTTTGGCTGTGGCATTTATTGCTGACCCATTGATGATTTTTGAAAGGCGCTTGGTAGGTATTGAAAGGAAGCTTGATACCGCTTCTCGGGGTTTGGAGGGGTCAACTAGACTTATGGATGGACTGCGTTGGAATGGTTCGCTCAAAGAGGAAAGCTTTCTAGGGTTGGTTTTGGGAATAGTTTTGTTTTCTCTTGCGACCAGTCTATTTTTTACGCCACTACCCGTATATCTTAAAGACCTCTTTGGCGGACAACAACAGTACGTATATCTAGCATACATTCTTAATTCAGTCGGTGCAACAACAGGGTACTTCTTAATACGCGGACGCGCAAGATCAATGAATATAAGAAAACAAATGCCCCGTTTCGTGCTTCTGCGAAGTCTTCTAATATTTTCGTTGGTTGGAATAGTTGAATTTGCTCTGGCTCCTAAAATTTTGACTGGTCTCCTGCTCGTTTTCATCGGTTTCGCCTACGCAATGTATTACATTCTGATGCTTTCTCTTTCTATGGAAGTAATACCTGAGGGTAAAGCCGGATTTTTCGATGGACTTGTCGGCTTAGGCTCAGCAGTCGGTGCTTTTCTTGGACCTTTTCTTGCTAGTAGCCTCAGTTTTGTCATAATGTTCGCAATTGCCGCTTTAGTCTTCTTGGTTGCCTTCATAGCCCTAAAGCTATTTCCAAAAAACATTAAATAAAAAAGAAAATTAGGCGAGCTTTGCTCGGGGTTTTATGGTTTATTCTGTGTGGACTCTATATAAGTCGACGTCTTCGCGCATGCTTGGTGTTAACTCGAGGAAATCTCGAACTGACCTTTCGATGTCTTTGGATTGTGTAACGTATCTGCCGACGATGAGTATGTCTGCGCCTAGATCTAATGCTTCTTTAGCTGTTTCTGGTACTATGCCGCCTGCGACTGCGATTAGGTATTTCTTGTTGGGGAATGCTTGGCGTATAAGTTTTATGCGTTCCAATCCGCAGGTTCTGCCGCTTTCTTGGTCGATGCCTCTATGTAATATGACGATGTCTGGAAGGTCTTTGAGAGATTTCAGTTTACCCAACACATCTTCAACGTTTAGCATGTCGATGACTGCGTAGATTCCAAGGCGTCTGGCTTCGTGAACGGTTGCGTCGAGGGTTTCTGGAGGAGCTAAGCCTGCTGCGACTACTGCGTCTGCGGTGTCTTCGTAGGCGATGTCCACTTCAACTTTGCCAACGTCAAGGGTCTTTAGGTCTGCTATAATGAATTTGTCTTTGGCTATTTGACGTAGTTCATTGATTCCCCTTGTGCCGTAGCGTTTAATGAATGGGGTTCCGACTTCAAGGATAATTCTGTCGCTTCCTGGCAGTGCTTGTATAACTTTCTTTGCGCCTTCAAGTGAGGGTGCATCAAGTGCAATTTGTAGGTATGGTGGTCTCCATAGGCGTGGAACTTTGAAGCCCATAATTGGGTGCTTTGAGCGATCTTTTTCGTAGATAATTTTTTCTAGTGTTGGATAGCTCTTTAACGCTCGTTGTAGCGCCATTTTGGTTGCTCCATAGTTGTACTGGTATATCTTGCGGTAATCGGTTGCTTTTGGATGAATGAAGACACTGCAGATGATAACCCAACTGTCTAGCTTGCTGGCTGGAATAACCCCTTCTTCGGCTGAGTCAGCAATGGCTTTTGCAACTGCTGCTTGTGCTGGACCGAAGATTTTACCTGTGTCCTCCATGTTTTTGATGGTGACTTTTGGCACGATTAGAGTGTGTGGTTTTGGCGGCAGGTTAGGTCTGATGACGGCTAGCACTGGTGTGTGGCCGGCGGATAGTTGTGTCATGCCGTTTGCGAATGCTTGTCCGATGGGTCCGTTTTTATCGCCTATCATGAGATCGATGTGTGCAACTTCGTTTCCTTCTCCAAGTAATGATTCTCCGATAAGGTAAGTTGGGTTTGAATCCTCCTCTGCAATGTCAGCTGTTGTCTGCATCCGGTCAACGATTTCTTTGAAATCGACATTAAATTCTTTTAGCCATGAGTAGAGTGTGTCTCTGTGGATGTCCATTTCTTTTGCTGTTCCGACGACTGTCGGTTTTGTCGGCTTACCTTTTGTGCCAACTTCTTTTTTGGCGGCTTCTGTAAGCATTTTTATTAATATTTCACGTGTTTCTGGCTTTTTGATGTCTGCTCCCGACATTTATTTTTCCTCGGTCGCTTTCTTTGGCTTATGTTATATATAAAAATGTCGGATGGGTCTGGAAAGATTATGGTTGACTAAGAAGGTTTTAGTGGTAAATTGTCGTTTGGCGATAACTTATCAGTGGCGATGAGTGTTTCGGTTGGTGTATGTCCTCTTCTGTAAATCTTTATATCCCATAGCCTGCATTGAATGCTTAATTCGGCGAGGAAATTCGATGTCTTGGACTGACTGGACATTACTGGGCTTATTTATTGTTGGTTTCATACTGTTCTTGTACGGTGCCAACATTTACAGCGCAGTCGTCGGATACAGCGGTATCTACATTTTCATCGGTTCAATTGGAGCCTACCTCATCATCTACATCTATAAGGAATTAACCAAGAAACCCAAGATTTAAAATCCGTAGAGTTCGCCGTATTTTTTGTTTAAGTACTGCAGGTATGGTTGTGAATTCAGGCATGTTCCAGTTGATAGCTTAATTAGTTCTTCGGGGTCATAGAAATCGCTTTTGCTGTGGATGTTCGTTTTTAGCCAAGTGTTAACGTTTTCGAGTTTTCCCTCAGCCAATTCTCCGCGCCAGTTTGGCAAGTCCTTGTTAATTGCCGAGGTTATTTGCCCACTGTAAATGTTTCCCAATGCGTAGCTTGGGAAGTAACCGTACAATCCGCTTGCCCAATGAGTATCCTGCATTACACCCTCGGAGTCGTTCTTGATTTTCACGCCCAGGTAGTCAGCGTATTTCTGATTCCATGCCTCTGGTAGTTCGTCGACAGTAATTTTGTTTGCGAATAGGTCTCTTTCAATTTCAAAACGAATTATGATGTGGAGGCTATAGGTTACTTCGTCGGCTTCAATCCTGATTTTTGAGCGTTCAACTTTGTTTACAGCATGGATAAATGGGTCTAACTGGAGATTGCTAAGGCTTGGTGCGGCTTGCTTGATTTTTGGCAGAAACCACGTCCAGAACTCCTTGGAACGCCCAATGATATTTTCATAGAAACGCGATTGCGATTCATGAACGCCGTACGAGCAGGTTGAGCCGACGGGTTGATATTGCCATTTTGGGTTGAGGTTTTGCTCGTAGAGGGCGTGGCCGCTTTCATGGAGTACCGAGAAGATTGAGCTTGCAAAATTGTTGAGGTAATAGTGCGTGGTTATGCGTACATCATCGTAGTATCCTGTGGTGAAGGGGTGTTCTGTCTCGTCCACTCTTCCACCAGCCGCCGATGAAGCAGTGTCGTAGCCGAGCGATTGGGTTATGAGTTGCGTGATTTCGCGTTGGTCCTCGACTGGAACGGGTTGATTGAGGATTTGCGTGTTCGTTTTGGCCCTGCAATCTTCTATCTTTGCAATTAACGGTTTTAAACCTGCCAGCAACTGGTTGAAGGTTGCGGTTATGGTCTGTGCAGGCATTTTGGGCTCAAAATTGTCAAGCAACGCTTCGTAGGGCGTTTTGGTTTCTTTAACTTTCATGAGAATTTCTGCCGCTTGCTTGTTTAGGTCAAGCAGTTTTTGCAATTCAGGCTTGAAGAGGTTGTAGTCCTTTTTGGCTTTTGCTTTCTTCCAAACATTAACGGTCAAAGTCTCTTGCATGGCAAGGTCTGAAACGAGTTTTTCGGGCAGAGCCGTTTGTTCTTGGTAGCTTTTGTTCATGAGGTACAGGTTTCGTTTTTCTACTTCTTCAAGCGCTTGGTACTCTGCGTTTGTTCGGATAATTTTTAAGAGTTTACCGATCTCCGGGTCGGTTGCCATTTTGTGGCGGATGCGGTTGAGTAGCGCCAGTTGTTGGCTGCGTTGCTCCACCGCTTTGGGAGGCATGTAGATTTCCATGTCCCAGTGGACGATTCCTTCAGCCGTCGAAAGCACTACCAAATCTTTGGTTTTTGATAAAAGCTCCTTGTATGCAGATTCTACGTTAATTGCCAAGATTATTCGCCTCAATGTCTGATGGGAGGCGTCTTTATTTACTGTTAGGTTAAAGCGTTATTACGAGCGCCAAACTGCCTTGAAAGTATACGACAAGTAACTTTTAACTTCAGTCAACGAAAGCTTTGATTTCCCACGCTTTCGATTCACAAAAACAATAGGCGATTCTTTAACCGTGAATTTCTTCAAAGTCGCCTGTCTAACTGTTTCTATCTGGATTTCGTAGGTGTGGCTATGTAGGCTGTCGACGGCTTCTCTTAGGAATATTGTAGAGTAACAGCGGAATCCGCTGGTGCAATCATGCAGCTTTAAACCCAAAGAATTCCGGGCGATAAAGTTGGCTGTTTTGCTAATGACTTTTCTTGTGAAGGGCCATCCGCTGATTTTGCCTCCTTTGACGTATCGGCTGCCTATGACGATTCCGCAGTCGCATTCCCGCATGGTTGCTAAGAGCTGGGGCATGTCCTGTGGATTATGAGAATAATCAGCGTCCATTGCGAAGACATATTTGGGAGGATTTGGAGCGGATAAGAATATTTTGAATCCGTCTGTTATGGCTGTGCCCAAACCTGATTTTTTTGGTCTCACATAGAGCGTGATGTTGGGGTATTTGCGCTGTTTTTCCCTGACGATTTCTGCGGTTCCATCTGGGCTTGAATCGTCAATAACCAATATGGACGCATCCAACTTCAGGTTTTCAATGTCTTCGATTAGTTTCGCTATGTTGTCGGCTTCTCCATAGGTTGGAAGAATCACGCCGACGTCAGAATTTCCCACTGAATTGCTGATTAAGTCATAACCCATAAAACTTTGTCACCCATAATAGAGCTAAATAAACTAATAAAGATCAACAAATCATTGCCCCTGAGTCATGGTTTTCTGCTTTCTCTTGTAATATTGAAGCGGATGATAGATACGGCGGCATAACTCATCACGGTTCTTGCATACGCTATGAGTTTGCAAAACCGAGCATTGGGGACAAGTGTACTTTGTTCCTGACCCGCGTTCACCCGCAATGTGCTCGATCTGGTAGCGAGTTAAACGTTCGTTGTAATCAGAGAAGGTTTTGAACATGTCATTGAGTCCTTCAGGTGTCATGCCGATGTTAACCATAAAAGATGTCAGCGTAAAGCGTCCGATGTGGCTAAGGTGATGTGCTTGTGCTGCATCCGCATAGAGCGCGTTAATGCATGGTGGAAAAGCGGCTTGGACTACAACTTTGGGCATCTCCTCAATTTCCTGCCCCATAATAGCTTGAGCCAACTTCATCAGTTCCTCGGCGATGGCGATAATTTCTGAGGGCAGGTTCTTGATTTCAGAAACGTCCATCCTTTTCTCGACTCGGCGTTTTATTTCTTCTTGGAGCAGTCGCACGACTTTGTCTTTGTTTAAGTAAACCATGCCCTTATCCATGATTTGGTTAACCAGCTTCCACTCGGAACCATGCATGTGGGCGGCATTCTTGAGGTAGAAATTAAACCCTAAACGAAAATCTTTGCCAAACTCTCCTTCTGCAATATCCCACTCAAAGTCTTGGGCAATGGCAAAAATTTTTCCTTTACCCTCGCTGAGCATTTGTGCGTGCGCAGTTTTTGCAACTGCCAACGTGTACCGTTTTTTAATCCATGAATTTTTGGTTGCAATAACCAGAATAAGCGCAGCAGCAAAAGATGAAATTTCAGCCCGTCCATCTCTGATTGCTTCTCCTGTATTTACTTCTAAGATTGCTTTTTCGACGCGTTTTTGGGCTCGGTCAAAAATGGGTTTCTCGGAAGATAAAGCTCCGATGGTAAACTGGAGCCCTTCAATCTGTTTTGATGCTTGTTTTAAAAATGGGTATTTGGCAAAATCTTCGGAAGATAAAGCCGTTTCCATCTGCACTTTTGTCTTACTCTGTTTCGATTCTTGGTGCCAAGAAGAAAGTTAACTTTCCTTCTTTTGTCTGCTGGAAATCGATTCGCACAGGCATGTCAGATGAGAATTCCAATGTTGCAATGTCTGAGGTTGCAGACGCGGCTTTGATGATTTCTGAGAGGTAGCTTAAGCTGAAGGTTGCTTTTGCGTTTTCTTTGACTTCTAAGTCGAGGAGTGCGTCGTTACCCTTTTGGAGTGTGATTGTTGCTCCCATCAAGTCGCCTGAAGCGCTCAGGGTCAACTTTTCTGGTTCAGCTTCGATTTTTACGTGGTCGCTGACGAGTTGGGCGTCCTCGATTGCTTGGCTTAAGCCCTGAGTAGTGGTTTTGGCTTTGACGTTGAAGCTGATTTTTGGTGTTGGAACTTCTTCTTCGGAAGCTTCAAGTGTAGGCATCGTAAAGTTTCTGCTGTACTTGCCAGTTATCGTAACAAGTAAACGGCCAGTTTTGTCGTCCAAGGACAGTTCAACTGCTTCTTCTTTTCCTGCGCGTTTGAGAAGTTTGAGTAATTCACTGATGTTTAAGCAGATTTTTGTGGGTTCAGTGGTCACAAATTCTTGGAACAGCGTTTTGGGCCATTCAAAATCTATCATGGCTACGCGTGATGGGTCCATGGCGCGAAGTTTTAAGCCTTCAGAGTCAATTTTGAAGGTTGCTTCATCAACAAGAATTGAGATGGCAGTAGCCATATCCCTTAAGAGTTTAGCGTCAGACACTTTAAGCTTGAACATGTTACCCTCTTCCTCGCTGTATCATGTATTGTAAATTTATATAGCTATTGATAACGCTTTTAGTTAATAAAATTGTTCCCAACCAAACACAGAAACAAGCGTTTGGCAATAGAAATTAAATTTCTGAGTGCATAACCAATTCTCTATCCTTTTTCTTCTCAAAGAGGTAAGATCAGCCTAGTTTAAGCTTCTCAACTTTTACCTCTCACTACATGTCACTCGTGTAATTTATGCTACTTGCAGCATGACCCGCCTATAATTCAAACCCGACGCTTACGCCAAAAACCAATTTCTAGGCTGTTTCCTAAACGATGTTTAGTTCGGGGTTTTCTGTTACAACTACTATTGAAAAATACAAAACTTCAGAGGTGAAAACTGCTGGTTTTTGCTTTAAAAGTCATAAAGTATAAGAGGGTGTATGTTTCTTTTATGCGAGCTGGTAGTCAACGTGAACGTTCCTAAAGAAATCAATACGTACTGTCCAAAATGTAAAGCTCACACCGTTCATACTGTATCCATCTATAAAGCGGGCAAACGCAGAGCGCTTGCTAGAGGCGAAAGACACCATGAACGTGAAAAAGAAGGTTACGGCGGACAAAAATATCCACTTCAACATGAATTCGCCAAAACCACAAAAAAGCAAACTATGCGCATGAAATGCAAAAAATGCAACTACATGTACCACAAAGATGGAATACGCCTGCGAAAACTAGCACTAGTATAAAATTAACGGAGTTTGAAAATTATGTCTGAATGGAATAAACTTATCCCGAAACCGCGAAGCGTCTTCCTACGGGTTAAATGCCAGAAATGCGGCAACGAACAACTCATCTTCAGCAATGCAGTTAACAAAATCGTCTGCAACGTCTGCGGTGAATTGTTAGCTGAACCCAGCGGTGGAAGAGCAAAGATTAACGGTGACGTCCAAGCAGTTCTTGAGTAAGAGGAACAGCAAAATGGCTGAGCTTGAGCTAATTGGCCGGCAGCTTAGCTTTTCTAGAAGGGACTGCTGATTGGTTTGGCAACTACGCAAATGCGTGAAATGTGAAAAATACACCCTAAACAAGACTAGTTGTCCCTACTGTGGTGGACCAGTGAGAATTCCTCATCCGCCTAAATTTTCCCCAGATGATAAATACCTAAAGTACCGAATGGCTATGAAAAGGGGCGCAGAAGCACAATGAAGGAAACGTACATCAAAGAATTTAGTGAAATCAAACCCAACAACCCAATCCTTATCGAAGGTCTACCTGGCTTAGGACTAGTGGGAAAAATCGCTCTGCGCTATTTGATTAAACAGTTGAAAGCCAAAAAAATCGCTTACCTATACTCGCCACATTTTCCATACTTCGTGTTAGTTAACAAAAAAGGTAATGTGCGCTTGTTAAGAGGAGCATTCTACTTCTACCAAAACCCCAAGGGAAACGACATCATCTTATTCACAGGCGACAGCCAAAGCCAAACCATCGAAGGACAATACGAAATCGCCGACCGCATGCTGGATTTTTCTGAAAAACACCATGTGAAAACGATTGCAACCATCGGTGGCTACCGCATGGAACCCAAAGAGAAACCCAAAGTCTTCATAGCAGCAACATCCCAAGATGTTCTGCACAAAGCTTTGGAAGCTGGTGCAACACTTAGCACTTCAGGGAGCCCCATCGTAGGAACAGCAGGCTTAATCCTTGGCTTAGCGAAATTCAAAAAAATCGACGCACTCTGCTTACTTGGCGAAACACGTGGCTATCTCCCAGATCCTCTCGCAGCAAAAAGCGTTCTAGAAGTACTGAAGTCAACTTTCAACTTTGACTTGGACCTTGCTGGCTTAAACGAAGAAATCGCAAAAGCCGAAACAATGGTTACCCGCCTGCAGCAAATCGAAGAAAAACGTGCTGTACAAGCTGAAGAAACCCGAAAACAAGACGACAAGAAGACGACGTATATTTCCTAACCAAAAACTTTCTTTATTATCTCAACTATATTGAGAGCTGCTGTGCCATCGCCAAAGGGCGAAAAAAGGCAACTTCTCCTCTGTTCCAATTGAGCCTACGTCTTCTTCAAGCATCCTTCGCGTGGTTCATAAATTGTTCCTTCCCGTAGCAGTTGGCTAAGCATGCGTTCGATTTCGCCTCTCGAAATCTTATGCTTGGTTTCCAACTCGTTAACCAACGCATCTTTCTCAACGATGCCTGTTATCTTCTCCATATCCATAAGTGTTGACAGCACCGTGGATAATCTGTCTCGGATGCTCTTGGATCTGCCAGTCATAATCAAGTCGATGTCAACTTTGTAGGATGAGAGGTCGATTCCAACTTCTTCTAGTGACCGCTTCATAATTGCTATGGCTGCATCTGCATCGGCTGCAGTGACTTCCTTGCGCAGCGCAACACGCGCTCGGGCTTCGGCAACACGAACTAGAGATTCCAGCTGACGAGCAGTTATTGCTACGGGGGAGCCTTCGGTTTCGCTTGCTGAACGCATTGCTAAGTAGAAGTCGCTTAGGCGGTTTAACGCGTCCATGCTGAGTTCTGGCTTGATGCTCTTGGCAAAACTGACGTATTTGCGCAGGAGTTCAGCGTCGACTTGGGCTTCTACAGGGCTTACTCCTCTGCGGTGTATCTCCAAGATGTGTCTTGACATTTTGTTGTCGGATTCTTTGTTTGGCACATCTCGCAGAACGAAGATCAAGTCAAAACGTGAAAGGATGGTTACAGGCAGGGAAATGTTTTCTGCAACAGTTCGGTTAGGTTCATACCTGCCCAACGATGGGTTCGCCGCTGCTAGGACCGCGGTCCTTGCGTTTAGTGTGGCCACGATGCCGCCTTTTGCTACTGAAACCGTGTGCTGTTCCATGGCTTCGTGGATGGCAACGCGGTCTTCAGGTCGCATTTTATCCATTTCGTCGATGCATGCGATTCCTTTGTCGGCGAGGACCAATGCTCCTGCTTCTAGACTCATGCTTCCGCCCTTCTCTCGAACTACGGCTGCGGTTAAGCCTGCCGCGGTTGTGCCTCTGCCCGATGTGTACAAGCCTCTTGGCGCTATTCTGGCGACGTACTGGAGCAACTGTGATTTGGCTGTGCCTGGGTCACCGATGAGCAATGCGTTCATTTCGCCCCTCACGTTTACGTCAGGGAGGCTCTTTGAAACTCCACCGAACAGTAGGTACATTATTGCTTCTTTGATGTGTTCTAAGCCGAAGATTGAGGGTGCGATGGAAGTCATGATTTTTCTGTGCACTAAGGGGTCTTTGGATAGTTCGATCATTTTTGCTTCTTCTTCAGGTGTGGGCGGAGAGGTTTCTGGTTCTTTGCCCAAGACTTCTATGGAGTTGGCGTCTAGTTGGAGGATGAATGTGCGCAGTTTCCCCATGCCCATTAGTGACGGTGCAAAAGCACGCACAGTGCCAACTATGGATACGTGGTCTCCTGGTCGTGCCACATCGACTATTTCGTCGCCTACAAGCTTCACAGCTAACACACGAGGAAGTTGTCCTGGAGGTAAATCCTCTGGTTTTTCCTGCAACCTCAGGTCCTGTGAATCAATGAAAGTGGATTCTTCTTGACTAAACTCAAATGGTCCATCTCGACCGCAATCGGGCGCAACGCAAACCGAAGGGGCCTTCAAGAACTGCCCAGTTTGCTCAACTAGGTTCATGGTGCCGCAGCGTTTGCATTTAAAGGCTCCAAGCTGAACCATAGGTCGCACAGGAGTAGCCCGAACCACGATGCCTTCAATCATGACAAGCTTGCTCATCTGTCTTGAGCCGAGCTTTCGAAGAACTTCTTTGCCCAGAAGCTTTACGATTCTAACTATGACTTTCTCTATTTTCTCAGCATATTCAGCATCTTCAATGCGAAGCTGCTCGTAAGCTCCTTTACCAGCATGTTGCAGGTATTCTTCGGGCTTGTTGAGTAACAGCTCAGCGAGTGCCTGATCAAAGCCGTAGAGCTCTTCAAAATCGATGCTTAATGAACCCTTGCCCGAAATGGCTAATTGCGCGATTCTCTGTCGGTACTTTTCTTTCTTGAAGAACTCTTGGAACCGCTGCTGAGGATCGATGGTTTCAAGCTTAGCCATCCTACTTCTCTCCACTCTCTAAAATTCTTGTTTTCCACTCGGAGATGATTTTTACTAGTTGCTCGTAGACTAGTCTTTCTTCGCTTGTAAGTTTTTTTAGAACCTGGTCACTTTGGGCTGGAGCCGCAGATAAAGCAACAATTTTTTTTAGCCGAGAATTCACGATGTCACGCGCTAATTGCCGCGCCCGGTCGTATTCCTGGAATTTTACTGCGTCAGGTTGTTTTTGGGTTTGGTCTTTTAGGTCACCGATGAACCGACGCAATTTAGGGTAGAAATCGCCAGGTAAATCGGATATTTGCCCTGGAATCTGCACTCCTTCCTTCCATTGTAACTGAAACAGTCTAGTAGCGTCAAGCATTTCGCCTTCCCGAAAATGAACCATGCCTGCAGACGCTATTTCTTTAGCTACCCAAAAATACACTTCATATTCGTTGCCTTCGTCGAAGGGACCGACAGTTAACCCGGCAAGCTTAATTTCTGGACAGTTACGATTCGCCACGATTTTAACTAGCGAGTTCTCATAGCAAAAGTCCAAAGTGTATATTTTCGCTGCCAAACCCTATTCCCTCTCAACTCAGTGCTCTTTTCGGGGTTCAACACATATAGCGATAGGAGTTTTAAGGGTTTGCACTAGATTTGTAGAACTTTTCGGAATAGAATTCGGCTGTTTTCTGCATTTTTACGCTCATTTTTAAACTTAGAAGTTATGGCGGAAGAGTTCCTATAGCAAAATAACCTATGAACTGCATAAATTGGCAGTTTTTGCTATCTGAGATAGGTTCAGGTTTGCTTTTCAATTGTACAACCAGCCACAAGCAGAACAAAAACAAGCATTTCTGAATAGATAGCTGTTCCATTCGGCTAAGGGGTAACTTTCATTTGTTTTTTCCTGATTGTTTTTTTCTTGACCAAAAGAGAATAAGACTTGCCAACGCAGCTATCGCTATTACTGCAACAAAAGCTATGAAGAGAGTTTGCTGGCTTGCTGGTTCTGAGTTTGTTAATGTAGTTAGTTGTGGCGTTGCTGTCGGCGGCTGATATGCTGGGTCAGGGGTCCCGTAGCCTGCAGGAATATACTGTTCGTTAGCAGAGTTTAATTTTAACACGGCATAGTCGTTAGGCCAGGGATAAGTAAACTTTACGGGCCTCCGATTGCGTAAATCGTATCGTTTACAACCGCTACCCCGAAGTCATGTCGATTGGTGGGTACATCGGCGCCAAAGGTCCACGAATCATTTTTAGGGTCATAAATTCTAGTAGGCATGGGATCTTGATCTGTTTCACTTTTAACCCCAAAAACGTACCTGCGGATTGGAGTAAATTCTCCGTTCGTTGTAACCGCTTTACCATCAAAAAAGTATGGGCAGGATGCGCGTAAAGTCCAATTATCGGTTTCAGTGTTGTAAACATTCCATTTGCCTGGATCGTTGGGAAAATAAATTTGGTTACTGATGGCTGCCGATATGTCATCATTAATGAAACGTCAAAATATTAGTCGTCCAAACGTCTGTTTTTGGTTCATAAACTAAATCATTGTTCTGTTATTTTCATAATCATAATTATCCATAAAAAAAGTAAATTTTGTCTTTTACAGTATGTGCACATAAGTAAGCGGAATCAGGCATTGATTGGCATTGACGCTGTAGTAGTCCAGTTATCAGAGGCAGGATCATAAACTTCGGTTGCGTTACTGTATGAGAAAGGGTCTCCGAAAGTAAATCCGCCGAAAGTATAAATTTTGTTCTGATAGACCGCTACGGCAAAATTATCTTTCGCTGTAGGCATGGGAGCTTTGGTTGACCATGTGTCGGTGACATGGTCATATTGTTCGGTAATATTTTCATAACCTCGGTTGCTGGATCCTCCGATTGCATATATTTTGTTATCGACAACGGCAACACCCAAGTAACTTCTAGCCGTAGGCATAAGGCGCTTTAGATACCCAGCTATCGCCGGTTGCGGCAGTAGGCTTTAGTGAAGAAACAGATAACACGATTAGCCCAATAAGAACTAAAACCAGCACAAAGCGTTTGTTCAAATCGGCTCCTATCTTTAGATACTTTGGGTCATTTGCGCTATTTAGATTTGCGGTCACAAGCCGATTTGATAGGGTTATGGCCATAATCCCAGTACTTTGATTGCGTTCGCTACTCTTCCCACTCCCAGCATTAGGGCGCCCGTGCGCATGTCGCTTTCTTCCTTGGTAACAATCGCTTCTACATCGTTGAAGGCTTTAGTCATCTTCTCCTCCAATTTCCGATTGACCACTTCCAATGGCCACTGCTCCCGCGTCAAATTTTGCACCCACTCAAAATAGCTGACGGTTACGCCGCCGCTGTTTGCGAGGATGTCAGGGATAAGGCAGATTTCTTTTTCATAAAGGATTTTGTCAGCTTCTGGGGTGGTTGGTCCGTTTGCGGCTTCGGCGACCATGTGAGTGTTAATCTTGTCGGCGTTCTTACGGGTAATTTGATTTTCAAGTGCCGCAGGAATTAGCACGTCGCATTCAAGTTCGAGGAGTTCTTGGTTGGTTATGTTCTTGCAGCCCTTGTAGTTTTGGACGGTGCCTGTTTTTTCTTTGTGTGCTAAAATGTCTGGGGGGTTTAAGCCATCTTGGCAGTGGATGCCACCTGTGGAATCGCTCACGGCTATGACTTTGCAGCCGATTTCCTGTGCCGCAACTGCTGAGTGGTAGCCGACATTTCCGAAGCCTTGAATGACGACTGGGGCGCCTTTGAGTTTTAAGCCGTTGTTCTCTGAAGCCTGTTTAACGCAGTGGATTACGCCTCTGCCTGTGGCTTCGGTTCTGCCCCATGACCCGCCGATCTCGACGGGTTTACCTGTGGCACTTTCTGGGATTCGGTAGCCTTTAAGTTGGCTGTAAGTGTCCATTATCCATGCCATGGTCTGCGAGTCGGTGTACATGTCTGGCGCTGGAATATCCATGTGTGGACCAAGGTACTCTGAGATTAAGCTGACGTACCTGCGGGTTAATCGTTCCAGCTCATGCTGGCTGAGTTTTTTGGTATCCACGCAGATGCCGCCTTTGGCTCCGCCGAAGGGTAGGTTGGCGATGGCGCATTTCCAAGTCATAAGCATTGCAAGCGCGATAACTTCGTCAATGGTGATGCCGGGCGCATAGCGGATTCCGCCTTTGAAGGGTCCCCGTGCATCCCAATGTTGAACGCGTACACCGTTGAAGACGTTGACAGCGCCGTTGTCCATGCGGATGTCTATGCTCACGGAGATTGAGCGTTTGGGCTGGCTTAGCATCTTGTGCATGCCTGAGTCGAGCCCCAACTTTTTTGATGCTAACTTGAGTTGAGAAAGTGCGACGCTTAACGCGGTGTTTTCTTCAGCCATAAACGAGCCTTCTGCTGTAATTGTTAAACTAAAATGGTTAGATAAGACTTACCCTTTGCTTGTTTTGTGGGATTGGTTGATGCTTTTGTATACGGAATGTTTTCTGAATATGAGGTGCTTTGCTTTGCAACAAAATTTGATTGATTAATTGAGTTAAACTGCTTAATTATTAACCAATAACTTAGCGTTAAAGTGCTAAAGACAACTAAAGTTTTGTCAAATGAAATGCACTTAAAACTTTTCAAGGTACTGTTCAAAATGCTTCCTATCCCTCAAACATTGAGGGCAGACACAGCCAAACGGCAAATTTTTGGTAGTGCATAATTCGTCGTATTTGCATTCGCCGCACGCGAAATCTTTGCCGCAGCGAGTGCAACTTTGAAGAAAAATCACTTCATTGTCAAGAATGCCGCTGATGGTTTCCATGAGCTTCTCGATGTTATTGTAACTTTTAATGGAGAAAACGCCTTGGTCACGGTTATAATCGCATCCTAAATGCATCAAAAGTACGAACTTGTCTTTTTCAACCCGCGGAAGCTTGAAGGCTTTCTTATTCAAAACCACCATATTCCTCAGAACCTGTTTATCTTAACCAGGAAATCAACTTCTTCAGGAGAAAATTCAAACCATGCGATCAAGGGACTATTTTTTTGTTTCTGCAAAAGCATCTTCACAAAGGGAACGAAATCGTGCTTGGCTTTGCTGTGGGAAACGTGGCATTTGGCGCCGATTTTGCCGCATATGCCGTCAAGCATGGTTCTTTTGCCCTTGGTCCAAAATAGTGTAATTATGCGAATTGGTGGCGAGATGAATTCAAAGGGTTTGTAGGATTGGGGGTTTACTGCAGCGGCTTGTGAGAGGTCGTTGAAGAAGTACTTGAGTAGATGCCAGTATTCGGTTCCGATTCTGCCGCGGAACATGTCAGCTTGGGAAACAAAGTCGTATGCTGCGGCAAGCTCCGAGGGATCAGTGTAGCGTCTAGGAAGGTTGTCGCTTACTGAGAGCAGGAAATCGTCGTAGTCAACGCTTGAATAACTCAGTAATGAGGAGACTTCCGCGATTGATTTTGCAGAAAAGAAGCCTCGAAGAATATCGTCCATACTAATGTCTTTGTTTCGGGAACTCAACATCGCAGTGTCCTGCAAGGTTAGCGAGTGGTTTTCTTCGCTGAGGCTCTGCAAGTCGTTTATGGCTGAGCGCACATCGCCTCGGCTGTTTTGGGCAATTCTTTCGAGTGCCTCAAACTCAGCTTTGATATGCTCCAACAGACAGATTTTTTGTAGCAAAGCAATTACAAGTGGTATGCGTATTTGTTGGAAACGTATGAGCAGGCAGACTTTCTTTAGCGGACGAAGTTTTTCAACGTCGGGATCGTTAGCTGCCATTATGACCGGTGTAAGCGCTTCTCCTACGATTTTTATTATTGCGCTAACGCCGCCTCGGTCTTCGTTGCCTGCGATGCCGTCGACTTCGTCAAGGAAAAGCAAGTTTCCTTTGCCTTTAGTCTGGCTTGTTGAAAAGTTGTCTAAGGCAACATAAGAGGTGGCTGGTTTAGCAACCGCATTGATGGCTTTTTCAGACCGGGTGTCGCTGGCATTCATCTCGATAATGGTAAAGCCGAACTCCCTTGCAGCAGCATTAACCAAAGCCGTTTTTCCCACGCCAGGCGGTCCATAGAGCAACACAGCTTTTTTGCTTTTACGCTTAGTCTTAAGCCACTCAACAAAGGATGCTATAGCTTCTTCGTTGCCGATGATGTCTTCAATCTTTTTTGGGCGGTACTTTTCTACCCAAAGCAGATCATTTGCCTGCATAAGTTTCCTCTACGTTCTTCCCAAACTTTCCAAACTGCGCCAACAAAGCGCTTAGTTGAATATCGCTGTTTGCGCCCTGCGTCAAGCGGAAGTCATAGTCTCCTATTATGTTTGAGAGCTCTGCTTTCTGTTCGGGTGTTAAATCGGACATTTTGAAGATTTCACGCTGGATTTGGCGGATAATTTCTGAACCCGAGAAGCCGAATGAACCCATTATTTCATACATTGTTTTGCGTGATTCAATGAAATCACCATAGAGTGCTTTCCGTATCATCTTTTGTACTTGGCTTGGGCTGGCTTCACCGATGACTAACGCAACCGTTTTGTCGTCTACGCAGCCATCCTTGTAAGCTGAAGCAGTCTGTAACGCGTTTATAGCGTGCCTTAGGTCGCCTTCCGAGAAATCCACAATTTTATCTGCGGCTTCAGGCAGCAAGGTTACGTTTTCTCTTTTGGCGATGCATTGTAGATGTTCTTTCATGGCTTGTTTGTCTAGACGTGAGAAGCGGAAGATAGCGCAGCGGCTTTGGATGGGCTCGATGATTTTGCTGGATTGGTTACAGATTAAGATGAACCTGGAGGTGCGGCTGCTGGTTTCCATTATGCGTCTTAGTGCCGTTTGAGCGGGGCCAGTCATCTGGTCACATTCGTCGAGTATTATTAATGAGAACGGTATCTCGCCGAAGCTTGAGCGGCTGTATCTTGAGAAATCTTTGATTCTCTCGCGGACGGTGTCGATTCCTCTCTCGTCAGAAGCGTTCAATTCTAAAGTGAAGTTTCGCCAATTCGCGCCGTAGAGGGTGTGCGCGATAGCGAGGGCTATGGTGGTTTTCCCTGTGCCCGGAATCCCGGCCAGCATGAGGTGCGGCATAGTTTTTGGGTTCTTCATGAACGCTTTGATACTCTCAATGATGTCTTTTAATCCAACGACCTCGTCGAGGGTTTTGGGGCGGTATTTCTCGACCCACATAAGTGCTTCTTCATTAACAGCCATAAGTTAACCTTCCAAATAAACTACTGAATACTTGCTCTAATTACTATTTTATCTTTCCCTACCAAAAAACTGGGAATTTGAGTCTGGATTAACCGATTTTACTGCCTTCCGCAATATCTTTTTCTGGCTGCAAAACCACAACGTTGCCCGCTTCATCTTCAGCGGCTAAAACCATGCACTGCGATTCAATGCCTGCAAGCATGCGCCGTTGCAGGTTTAGGAGGAAAACGCATTTTTTGCCCACGAGCTCCTCAGGCTTGTAGTACTTGAGCAAACCAGCGACGGCTTGACGCTTTTCTGAGCCAAAATCAACTATGATTTTGATTAGTTTTTTTGATTCTGGAACTTGGGTTGCTTCGATGATTTTTCCTATGCGGAGGTCTATTTTTTGGAATTCGGCGAATGTTATTTCTTCAGCCATGCATTCACTCTCAGGTTTAGTTTAGGTGTGTTGGGTTATTTACTTTGCTTTTGTTTGTCAGCTGAATTCGTGTTTTTGTTGCTAAATTGTGGGCTTGCAGCAGTGGCTCGGGAATTCTGCCTTTTGCACAGTGCTTGGCGATTTCTACGGCGGTTTCAAGTGAGACCATGTGGCCAATGCTCACGTAGATGGGTTTAGCGTCTGGCTTTGTGGTTACAACTTCACCGATAACCTTGTCATTATTAACCAGCAATGTCTTGCCGTCCCTCTCCATTTCCGTGCCAATTAACCTGCTTTTTGCCGCGCCAATCGTCGGTTTTCTCTGCGCTAAGCCAAGGAGACTGGCGAACCCGCATCTGTAGGGATGAGCGAATCCTTGGGCATCAACTAGAAAAACATCCAGCTGAATCTTTAGTTTTTTGATTGCTGCCATGGCAGGCGGGATTTCCCTAAACGACAGTAGTGTCGGAATGTAGGGCATTTTAACCTCGCAAATTGCCACTTGGGCTTCTAAACGTTCCAAAGATTCGTAATCTAATATTGTTACGGCACCAATTCCGACGGTGCCAACTTATGAAACATCCACACCGCCGACTGTTCGGATTCTCTGCGGCGGCCTATCCTGTAAAATCAGCTTTTTTGATAAGCAAACCTGTGTGTTGTGTGCTTTTTTTACGGAGAAATTCTTGGAAAGCTTGGTCAATTTTAGGGTTTGTCCTTTCGGGGTTTAAGTTTGGCAGATTTTGCTGGTTCAAACCGTTTGAGTTGGTCTTCAAGGGATTTTCTGCGGACCTCAAGGGTGATGTCGCCGCGTGTTGATTCTATGATTCTTCTTGCGGTGTCTGATTTGTGTCGAAGGCCGGGAACGAGCATATAGGCTTCGTCGAGCGCTAACAGTTGAATGAATATATCATCCATGATTTCAAGGCACCTCTCGCCCTTCTTTACTTCGCCTTCACGCAAATTATCCAATGCTAAACGTCTGTATTCGCCAATAACGTCAGCTAAACCCAAAACGTAATCGACCGAGGGCACGTTAATTTCGATTGGAGTCACAAGCCTGTCTTCTTTAACTAAAACTAAAAAAATGTTTGCTTCTGAGTACTCTTGGAATGCTGCGCTGAGCATGCCGCCGTAGATGATTTCTGGGTACTGTTTGGCTTGTGTTTGAAGGTTAACGATTTTTTCTTTTGCGCACTTAACCATTGCTGCGGCGTCTTCAAGCCTTTTTTGATGAATTAGCAGAATCGCCTGTTTAGAGAGGCTGGTGGCTTTGCGCATGGCTTCGTGTGTGTCTTCGCGGATCTGGTTTTTCTGCATAAGCTCAGTTTTTATGGTTTGGATTATGGTTTCTAATGAAGACAAAATTGCACCGCTAGAAGATTGGGGTGGTTGCTTATTTCAATTTCTTACACAGACTATGGCTGCTGGACGCCTGCTGCCCATTTTTCAACCGTCAATCTGCGGTCGCCCAAAGAGAAGCTGACCTTAACAAAGACTGTGTCTCCACCCTTAAACGGAAACATACTGTCCTCCGCTAAATCCTTCGGCAAATAAACAAGGTATTTGCCGTCTTTCCTTTTGAATAACCGTCCTCTTCCTTCGCTTACCATAAATTGCCCAACCTATTGAACGGTTAACTACTATGGGAAAAAACCGTATTTAAGTTTATCCAAACTCACAGTCAACATTTAAAAGTGCTTCAAGCAAGCCTTAATTAGCCGAAACCTGAATCGGCTTCTCCAACCGACTCAACAGTACCACACGGCTCTCTGGCGCCTCATTAATAACCTTGTAACCCGTTTTCTCAGCTAAATGGTTTGCAAAATCTTTGACTTCGTTATGCATGGGCATGCGGTCGAAGCCCAATCGCAAGCTGCTAAAGCCGATGTGCATGTAAGCTTTCACTTCGACGTAGGTCGGATTAGCTTTCTCGACAAGTTTAGCATACCCATCAACCAAGTCCATGTTGTGATCCTTTACCAATGTGGTGCGAATCACTGTGGGGCAGCGAAAGCTCTGCAGCAAACCCAACGTTTCATTCACTTTCGCCCAAGCGCCTGGAAAGAGGGGTCGGCAGACTTGTTTGTAGACTTGTTCGTTTGGTGCGCAGAGGGACATGTAGAGTTGTGTTGGTTCTTGGCTTAACTTGGAAAGTTTAGACGGCAGGGTACCGTTGGAAACAAGAAATGTGGTTAAGCCCTTCTGGTGGAAATTGCGGATTAATTCGCCAAGCGGATCATAAAGTGTTGGTTCACCCGTTAAGCTGATGGCAACTTGTTTGGGTCTTTGCGCTTCTTGCAGTTTGCGCCAATCTGCTTTTTCATTACCCTTATAACCCGTCAAAATTTTTTCTTGCGCCCTAAAACAGCCCTCAACGATTTCTTCAGGAGTATCCTTGCCTGGGTTTTTCATCTCATCCCAAGTAACATCCAAGTCCCCGCTCTGGGCTCTCCAGCAAAACAGGCACTGCTGTGTGCAGGAGTACAGCGAAGGCGTCATCTGGATGCAACGGTGAGATTGGATGCCATAGAACTTCTGTTTGTAGCAGACTCTGCCGTTAACTATGGATTCGTAGAGCCACTTGCACCGTTTAACCGCCGAGTGACTTCCGATGAGATGGTACTTTTGCTTCTTGAGCGCAGTAAGAAGCGGAGAGGCAGATTGGTTTTCCAAGGAGTACACCGAGTTTCTGTTACATTAGAAAAGCGTCTTTTAAAAATCCCTATTGTCCAAAAGCCATTTTCTGCTTGTAAACCTTGTTTAAGCTGTTTGGCAGGTTTAGGGCTTGGGTTTGAGGGTTGAATGGTAAAGTTTAAAATCATCCCTAGGTTAAATCATGAGCATCAAGCAATGTTGGCTACCTATTTGGGAGAGCGAGTGGTTTGAACAAGAAAATTATCACAGTCACCATCCTATTCATTATTACTTTTGCCGCAGTGGTTTTGCCCGTAGAAGTTTATGCTCAGAACACAAACCTTGGTGTTAACCTGCTCCAAATTACTCCCAGCACAGCATCAGGTCAAGTCGGGTCAAGCATTAATGTCATTGGAACCCTCTACACTTCTAACGGTTCCTACCAACTTTTTGTAGGCAAAACTTTGGTTGCCAGCGGAAAATCCCAAGGTTACTATGTTGAAACAAACTTCACAGTTCCCCAACTGTTAAGCGGATCCTATGCGTTGATTCTTCAAGATGTTGCAATAAACATTAACTCAACTAAGCAATTCACCGTTACAACGAACTATGCGATAAATGCTGTTCCTTCATCGGTACAAGAAGGCGGCAGTGTTGTGCTAAACGTTACTGTCTCAGGCGGTTCATTGGGCACTTCATACAACGCAGTTGTCGGGGTTGCTCTTCCAAGTCCTCTTGGCATAGTGTACACAAAGAACGTTAATTTGGGCGAAGCTAACTCCGTTGGAACTGCGAATGCACAGGTAACTTTTCCAGACAGCAGTTTTGTACCAAGCGGTTCACTAACCGACTATGCGGGAACCTACACATTGTACTTTAACCAATCGCAGTCTTTAGCTCAGAACTCTTTTGCAGTAAACTTTATCGATTCAACATCTTACCATAGGGGTCAAACTGTGAACGTTAGAGCGACAGATTACGCAGCTAACGAAGCTGCAACCCTCACTATAACGAACATTAACTCTGTTACTGCTATCTATACCGCTCCTGTAATTGCTTCAGCCGAAGGCGTAATCACAGCAAACTGGGTGGTTTCATCAAATGCCGCCGTTGGCGACTACACCATAAAAATAACACCTCAAGATACTCAAAAGGGAATATCTGACTCAGAAACTTTTACGGTTCCGGGCTACAATATTAAGGTTCAAACAAACAATTTGGCGGGTCAAGCCGTTGGGGGAATAGCTATTTCAGCTGTAGATTCCGCCACTAACTCTGTTTACAATGTTACCAGCGATTCAAATGGGATTGCAAACTTTAAGCTTGAATCAGGTGCGCAGGTCCTCACGGCTTTCTGGAATGCCGTTAATGTTGGAAGCCAAACTGTGACTGTCAGTGGCGATGCATCCTTCACTTTAAGTTGTCAGTTAACGAACATCAAAATAACAGTAATAACCACTAATGGCGTCGCCATGCCCTTTGTCGACTTAACCGTATCCTACCGCTATCAAAGTGGTTCGGGAACAAAGACTGGAAGTGCGACAGGTCAAACAGACTCCGCAGGAACCTACACATTAACCTCGGGCTTTGCCGGAGCGACATACACTATAGATGCTTCAATCTACAAACAAATCTTCAACGCAGGCAACAACACAGTAAGCAACTTGCCAACTCAAGCAACTGCTCAAGTGTTCGTAATTTGCCCAAGCGAAACCCTGAACTTAAACATCGTTGGCTCTAACCAAGAACCAATTCCCAATGCACGAATAGAACTAGTAGAGTTATCGAATGGCTTGTTCTATTCTGCAACAACTGACAGCAATGGTGCAGCCACAATACAAGCTACCTTTGGTATGTACCGTGCAAGAGTCTTCAAGGATACGACTCTAATCAACGAAACAAACGTGGATGTCTTTAGTAGTAGTCAACAGCAAATCCACTGTACACTTTACGGTATTCAACTTTCAGTTTCAGTAGTTGACTTTTTTGGATCGCCAGTCTCTAACGCAAACGTGACGTTAAATGGTCCCTTACACGCCTCAGCGGTCACTCAGAGCAACGGAAAAGCCACCTTTAACAACATAATCGGCGGCAACATGCAAATAATCGCTCAACCTTCAGGAACACAGGATGCTTCCCAAGCAATTACAGTCACTGTTGACCAGTCGACTATTGTTCAAATAAAAATTGACAAGTATGTTGCTTTTGGTTCAATGCTGATACCAACCAGCTCCCTCTTCACCGTACTGATAGTTGTATTAGCCATGATATTGTTCGCGATCGTTGAGATCTACCGGCGAAGAAGAGTTAAACATGCGGCGGCAACCTAAATTTTTCCTTTTATTAGAATAAAGTTTATATCTCATTCAAATCAATAATGGAAAACTAAAGACCAGTACAAAACACAACATTTTGAATTGACAATTGAGGTGTATCTGTTGGCTCAATCAAAAGCTTGTTCTCCCGCGTGTCAATCATTCAAATGTGCAAAAAACTCCGTTTTCTACCGACGCGACTCTGTTTGGTGCAGAGAAACCGAGGAACAATGTAACGTTGCAAAATGCACATACTCGATGTGTTTTAAGCGACGCATGTTGCCCGGCGGAATCTGCGGCGAAACCGTCAAACGAAAAACAGTTGAAAAAGAAATAGACGACGAATTCCCTGAAGACTCAGCGGTTAAACTAAAGGGAAAAGCGCTGCGTAAACTTGGAGACCAAGACTTCTACTAAAAAATAATGTTTAAAACAAAAATTTGCTCGTGTAAAAGCACGAGTTTCCCATTTCTATTTTGATTTAACCCGTTTAACTACTGGTGGCTTAACTTTCTTTAGTATCCTGTAGCCGCAGATGATGCATTTGGTTTCTCCTCCACGTAGTTCCAGCTCTTCAGATGGGACTCTTGAACCGCATCTCATGCATTCATAAACAATTCCTGATTTTTCCATAAAGAACGCCTGTCCTACAAAGAAAAGCATTTTACTTTTAAACATTTCCAATACTTGCCTACAATGAGGATGAATAGTTGAGGAAACGGCTCCGCGACAAACTTTCAGATGCTCACCCCGAAGAAGAATTGGGGAAAGTGTACAGTTCTTTTGACGTAATAGGTGACATAGCTATAATCAAGATCCCACCAAGCAACACCGCTAACGCAAAAACTATTGCAAAGCAAATAATGGGAGTGCACGGCAACGTCAAAACCGTCTTTACACCAGCAACCAGCATCTCAGGCGACTTTAGAGTCAGAGTGCTTATGCTGTTGGCGGGTGAAAACAAAACCGTCACCACCCACAGAGAAAGTGGTTGCTTTTTTAGGGTTGATGTTGAAAAAACGTATTTTTCACCCAGACTTTCATTTGAGCATAAGCGCATAGCTTGCTTTGTTAAGCGTTGCGAGACGGTGGTTAACATGTTTGCGGGCGTGGGCTGTTTTAGCATATTAATTGCCAAAACCGTTAATCCAGTCAAAGTTTATTCAATAGATGTTAACCCCGTCGCCATAGAATGCATGAAGGAGAACGTAACAGTCAACTGCGTCGAGGGCAGCGTTTTTCCCATACTTGGCGATGCGAAAGACATCATTGCAGCAAACTTGCGAGGCGTCGCTGACCGCGTATTGATGCCCCTGCCAGAGAAAGCCCTCGAATACCTCCCCTGCGCATTGTCGGCTCTGAAGCCAACAGGCGGCTGGATCCACTTCTACGATTTCCAGCATGCACCAGGAAAAGAAAATCCCGTAGAAAAAACCAGGGTAATGGTTGCACAAAAACTCGACAGCTTAGACATAAAATACGTAATTGCTAATTCACGGGTGATGCGACCAACTGGTCCAAACTGGTACCAAACCGTACTGGACATACAGGTTACATAGTTGCCAAACAAGTTTTAATAACTCAACAAAGACTATTCTATTTCGTGGAATCCGATGAAACGCAAACTAATGGAAATTCTCGCCTGCCCAATCGATAAGTATCACCCTTTGGAGCTTCACGTCTTCGAAGAAAAAGACGAAATAGTCGAAGGCTTAATCGTTTGCCCCAAATGCCTACGCTGGTACCCCATACGCGATGAAATTCCCGAAATGCTCCCTGATGAGCTGCGCAAAGCCGACGAAGATTTGCCGTTTCTCAAGAAATGGAAGGAAAAAGCTCCTCAGAAAATCGTTTCTGAAGGCAAACCCTTCAACCTAAAATAAGCTCTATTTTTTTAGTTCAACTGCTTTGTTTTTTGCAGAGGATTCAAGCGCTGCTGTTGCAACTGTTAGAGCTCGAACTCCGTCTTCGCCAGTCACGATGGGTTTTTTCTTCTCCAAAATGCATTCTACGAAGTGCTGGAGTTCTGCTTTGAGGGGTTCTTGGAACGGATAACGTGGCTGCACCGATTGGGTTTGCTGTTCAATCCACAAGTCCTGCGTTATGTAGTCTAGTCGCATGATGGCATCGCTTCCCGTCACGGTTAGGGTGCGGGTTTTGTAGGGGGTTAACCAGTTGGATTCGATAAACGCGCTTTTGCCGTCGGCGTAGGTGAGCATTATTTGGGCGTAGTCTTCGAATTTTTGGATTTTCATGCTGCCCATTTTCGCATAAACGGAAATGGGGTCTTGACCTGAAATGAACCGCATGACATCGATGTCGTGGATGGCGGTGTCTTTGACGACGCCGACGTCACCGATTCGTTCAGGCCACTGAGACACTCGTTTGGCGGTTGCGCAGACGAGTTCGCCGATTTTTTTGTTCTCAACGGACTCACGAATTATCTGCAACCCTGGAATAAACCGCATCAGAAAACCCACCGTTAAATGTAATCCGTTTGTTTTGGCGGTTTGAACCAGCTCTTCTGCCTGGTGGGGAGTAGTTGCCATGGGTTTCTCCACTAAAACGTGCTTTCCAGCTTCAAGCGCTTTCATAGCTTCTTGAGCGAGAATGGTTGACCATGTGCAGACGTTTACTGCTTCGATAGACTTGTCTTTAAGCATCTCTGTGCTGTCGGAGTACGCTTTTACACCGTGTTGGGCAGCCATAGCTTTGGCTCTTTCAGCGTTAACATCGCAAACAGCAACAAGTTCAGTTGACGGTAGTTCTTTGTAGACTCGGGCGTGGTTTTTTCCCCATTGACCCGTTCCAATTACTGCTACGCCAAGTTTCTTCAAGTCTTATCAGTTCCTCTTCCCAACCCACAGTATATGAAGCCTTCTGCTTCCACCTTTTTTGGCTCGAAAATTCCTATTAAATCCACGATTACTGATGGGGTTTTCATGAGGGCTTTTAGTTTTTTCAAGTTCAAACTCTTGAATTGCTCCTGCCCAGTCAACACAACAATGCAGTCCGTTCCCTCGACGGCTTCGTTTAGGTTGGTTTTTACTATGCGCCAATCCTGAGGACCCATCTTTGATATGGGATCATAAACGCTGGCTTTGGCACCCTTCAACTCTATCATCTTAACAAAGATACCAGTAGCCGTTGACGGGTTAGCCGTTCCTAAAACAGCAACTTTGGCTCTTCTAAGTGGTTTACCGCACCTGCTAAGCGTATCCGCCGTCAAATTAACTGCGTGCTTAACCATATCCTCGTTTATCTGCCTGGCCAACGTGGTAAGCCGAAGCTTAGCGTTAATGTTTTCTGCGCTGTCAAGTAACAAGTATGCTTCATGCTTGCTTTCTTCATCGACGATGGTGGGGTAAAAGTAAGGGTCGTTGAGGTCCAGAAGATTTAGGACTTTGAAATAGTCGATGTTTGCGTTCTCGCAGAAAATTGCCAATTCGTTGGCTAAGGCGCGGTTGGAGTCTTGCTTTGCGACGGTGAAGAGAGTGGCTATTTCAGCGGTTTTGAGGTCGGCGACTTCTTTGATTCTTTTTGTTAACGTTTTGAGGATGGTGGATGCTGCGTTTAAGCTGGTTGGGTCGGTCGCCGCAACTTTCAACTCCAAATTTTCCATCAAAGCATCCGCAGTGTGGATTGGGTTATAGGCTAAACCAAAATCTGTGCCAACTTTAAAACCTGAAGTATTCTCCAAGGTTTCCTTCATCGCACCCTCGATAAAGCCAAAGCCAGCTATGCCGCCGTACATGACAAGTGTACCTTGATGTAAGGCGGCTCCGACTTGTTTTGCAGCGCTAACTATCTGAGAATAATCCGTTTTTTTCTGTTCATCAACTTTAGCTCCGACAGCTATGACGATGATATCGCTTTGGGAAACAGCGTCTTTGCGCTCAGAACTAACAGTTATTTGTCCGCTGGTGATGTAACTTTTTAGTTTCGCTTCAACTTGTGCGCTCGCTATTTTTCCCTTCGCCACTTTCTTGGCAACACTCGCATCAGCGTCCGTACAAATTACTCTAAACCCTGCTTCCGCAAAAGCATTCGCATAAAGAATTCCTTTTTGCCCACATCCGACCACGCTTACAGTGTACTTTGAGCGTTTCTCGTTCGAATCTACCTCTTCGGGTTTTAGGTTTAGAACTTGGGGCATCAGCGGTTCTCTTCCCAACAAAGTAGGGGGTTGTTATATGGTTTGGAGGATTTTTTTAAGTCTTGCGCTGTAGTCTTCGACTAGTTGAAGTGCTTTCTGCTGGTTTTTAGCTTCAGCATACAAACGAAAAACTGGTTCCGTACCACTGGGACGAATCAAAATAGCGCTTGCGTCGCTAAACCAAATTTTTACACCGTCGATGGTGCTGACGTTCTCTTTCTTAACTTGCTCGTAGATTTTCTGCTGCAAAATCGCTTTCTTATCATCTGAACAATCGATTTTTCCTTTTTCAATAAAATACTGCGGCTGCTCAGCAACGAGTTGCTCAAGAGATTTTCCAGTTTCCGCCATAATATTCAGCAGGAGTACGGTTGTCATGGCTCCGTCGCGAACTGCTTGATGAGGACGATAGAAGATTCCGCCGTTTTCTTCGCCTCCTAAATCAGCGTTCTCTGCTTTCATCGTCTGCGAAACAGTTACACTGCCGACCTTGGTCCAGATCAGCTTGCCCTTGTAGGTTTCTACGGTATCTTTTATCAGGGTAGATGAGCTGACGGGGGTAACTATTTTTGCGCCAGGATGCTTCAAAAGGTATTGCTTTATTACAACTGCGAAGGTTTTGTCACCCCAGTAGATGGTGCCGTTTCCATCTGTGAAAATGGAGCGGTCTGCGTCTCCATCGAAGGCAACGCCCAAGTCTGCGCCGAGGGCTTTAACGGTTGCCGATAAGTCGCCGAGGCTTTCGGGACGCGGTTCAGGTAGTCTGCCTGGGAAGGTTCCGTCGATGTTTGCGTTTATAGTTGTGATTTTGCAGCCTATTTCTCTTAACAGTGGGGGCAATGCGATTCCTCCGACGCTATTGGCTGCGTCGACTACGACATGGAAGTGTTTAGCCGCTATCTTTTCGGCATCGATATGGTTTTTGACGGCGTCTTTGTATTCGTCGTTGATTCCTGGCAGTTCACGTTTAGCTCCCAGCTTGTCCCATGGGGCGTAAACGATTTTGTTGTCAAAGTAAATGTCTTCTATTTCGGTTTCTTGTTCATGGGAGGTTTCTATGCCATCGCTCCAGATTACCTTGATGCCGTTGTATTCTGGCGGGTTATGCGAAGCAGAGATTATTACGCCGCCGTCCATCTTGTGGTTTTTAGTGGCAAACTGGATGGCAGGCGTAGATGCCATTCCTGCAAAGTAAACGTTAATTCCTGCAGACATTAAGCCAGAAATCACGGCTTTTGCAAACATGGGTCCGCTGGTTCGGGCATCATAGCCCAAAAGTACGTTTTTGTTTTTTCCAAAAAAAGTTCCAATACACGCTCCAACTTTAATGGCCATTTCAGGCGTTAATTCAACGTTGACAAGGCCGCGAATTCCGTTTGTTCCAAAAAGCTTTCGTGCACTCATGTAAATTCAACTCAGTAGTTATCTATCAAACAACTCTAGGTTTTAAAACGTTTCAGTGACTTCTTTTGCGGGGCAAACTACTTGTCCATCATGCATATGAATGCTGTCTTTTACCTTAGAGAGGTCACCTACAACGCAGCCCTTTGAAAGCTTAACGCCTTTGCCAATTTTTGCGCCTTCGCCAACTATTGCTCCGTTGAGGATGGCACCGTCCGCTATGTGAGCTTCTGCAAAGATGACTGAATTGGAGATTTGGACGTTTTTGCCGACTTTGACGTTCTTACCTAATACCGCGTAGGGTCCTATAACTGATTTTTCGCCTATTACAACGCCGTCGTCCAGGGCAACAGGGGCTCTCACAAATGGTTCAGGGTTAGCTTGTTTGGTTTTTGCCAGAGAATCGAGGACAATCTTGTTTGCTTCCAAGTATTCATGGGGTTTGCCAATATCTATCCATAACCCATTGATGCAGTGGCCACATAGTTTGCCTTCCTCCGCTAGTTTTGGGAAGACTTCGCGCTCGATAGAAACCGCTCTTCCTTCTGGAATATAAGCGAACACTTCTGGGCTGAGAACGTAGGCACCAGCATTTATGAGATTGCTGGGCGCTTGACCCTTAGGCGGTTTCTCCACGAACCGTTTGATGACATTGCCTTTTAGGTCTGCCACGCCAAAACTGCATGGGTCCTCAACTTTGCTGAGCGCAATAGTTGCCAAGGCACCTGATTTTCTGTGCGCCTCAAGTAGTTCGCGGTAGTTTATGTCAGCGTAAATGTCGCCGTTCAACATGATAAACGGTTCATCATGGCCAATCAGCTTTTCTGCTTTTTTCAGTGGACCACCTGTACCCAGCGGCATCTTGGGTGGGTCAACGGAAAACCGAACTTTTAAACCGCATTTTGACGGTTTATGTTGTTGGATGTAAAATTTTGTTAGTGCGTTGACTGCGAGAATGGCTTCGTCTACTCCGCCTTCGGCTAATCGTTCAAAAATCCACTGTAACAGTGGTTTGTTGACTATGGGGAAAAGGGTTTTGGGTCTGGAGCAACTTAGGGGTCGTAGTCTTGTAGCGAAGCCGCCTGCTAGAATCAATGCTTTCAGAGGTGTCACCTTGGTATGGCTTAAGACTATTGAGGCGTTTTTATATAAACAATTATGAACCACCGGCTGAATTTTACCAACCCATCAGGGATCCAATAGCAGTTCTATACAGAAACCTATAGGACGTAGGTCGTATCGTCGGTTTTTAAGTCATCAAAATGTTGAAACTCGGTATTATTCCCATTCAATGGTTGCGGGAGGCTTATGAGTAACATCGTAAACCACTCGGGTAACCTGGGGAATCTCGTTTGTTATTCGGGTGGAAATCTTTTCCAAAACTGGGTATGGTATCTTGGCGAAGCTGGCGGTCATAGCCTCGCGGCTCTCCATCGCCCGAACAGCCACAACGTAGCCGTACGCGCGTGCATCACCTTTTACACCAGTGGCTTTAGTATCAGTTAACACAGCAAAGTATTGCCAAAGATTATCCGCTAAATTGTTCTTCTCGATTTCTTCTCGGACAATTTTGTCGGCTTTCTTGGCGATTGAGACTTTTTCCTCATCTAAAATGCCGATTATCCTCACTGCTAAGCCTGGTCCTGGAAACGGCTGGCGATTCACGATTTCTTTAGGCAAATCCAGCATTCTGGCAACCTTTCGGACTTCGTCTTTGTATAGGTCGCGGAGGGGCTCGAGGATTTTTTTGAACTTAATCTTCTCTGGTAAACCTGCAACGTTGTGGTGAGACTTGATTTTATTTGAGTTTTTCCTGAAGCCTGACTCGATTCTGTCTGGGTAGATAGTACCTTGGATGAGGTATTCGGCGCCTGATTCGATTGCAAACTCCTCAAAAACTCTGATGAACTCTTCTCCCATAATCTTCCGCTTAGTTTCAGGTTCACTGACTCCCCTTAGTTTAGCCATGAACCGCTCTTGAGCGTTGGCAACGATGAAGCGTATGTTAAATTTTCCGAAGGCTTCGCGGATTTGTTCTGTTTCGCCCTCCCGCATAAAACCATGGTCAACGTAGACTGCAGTTAACCTGTCGCCGAGTGCTTGTGCAGCAAGTGCGGTGGCGACGCTGGAATCAATACCGCCGCTTAACCCTATTATCGCTGTGCTTCCACCTGTTTCGGTTTGGAGTTCTTTGACTATTTTCGGTATGAGGTCTTCCATCTGCCAGTTGGCTTGGCACTTACAGACTTGGAATATGAAGTTTTGGAGCATGCGCATGCCGTTTGGGGTGTGGATAACTTCGGGGTGCCATTGTAGGCCGTAGATTGGTTTTGTTTTGTGGCGAAATGCGGCGACAGGGCAGTTGTCGGTGTGAGCGAGTGCCTCGAATTCAGCTGGCGGCGCAAAGACTGTGTCGCCATGACTCATCCAAACCTGTTCAGTATCACCTAACCCTTCCAAAACGCCCACTGGCTTGTCGATTGCCACTTGTGCAATGCCGTATTCTTTGCAAGCTGCAGGCTCAACCTTGCTTCCCGTGATTTGTGCTAAAAGTTGATGCCCATAACACAAGCCCAAAATTGGCAGGTTGACCTCTAAGATGCGTGGGTGAAGTTTAGGTGCATTTAGATCGTAGACGCTTGAGGGTCCGCCTGAAAAAATTAAGCCTTTAACGTTGAATTTCTCGTTTAGAGTCGCCACTTCTTCGGGTGAGATGTCGTGTGGAACGATTTCTGAGTAAACGCCGTGCTCTCTGATTCTTCTGCCTATAAGATGGCAGTATTGCCCGCCGAAGTCCAAGACGAGTATGGTATCGTATTTCGCTTGCATTGCAGTGGCTCAGAACTATTGGGGTTTAGGCTATAATTTAAGATTACTATCTATTTACAGCTAAAAACATGTTTTTTCGGTTTGTTGCGTTAATTAAGGCTCCGTTGCTTAGCCCAAATTACTAAACTTTTATTAACTTAATCATATGATTATCAAAAGGCTGTCCCAAAAAATAGGCTTTAATTGAAAGAACGTGCAGGAAAGATAGTTATGGAATTAAACGAAACCGACGTAAAAATACTTAAAGGTCTATTGGAGGATGCAAGGTTCTCAAGCAGACAAATCGCCAAGAACGTTGGCGTTTCAGTCGGCACAGTCTTATCCAGAATAAAAAAGATGGAAGATGACGGCTTAATCAAAGGATACTCTGTTATTTTGGACCATGAAAAACTGGGCTACCAACTAACAGTAGTCACCGAAATCACCGTTTCTAAAGGCAGGCTCGTCGAAACCGAAAACGAAATAGCCAAAATCCCCAACGTCTGCGGAGTCTACGACGTCACGGGCTTAACCGACGCCATCATCGTCGCAAAATTCAAAAGCCGCGAAGACCTAGGCGCCTTCACCAAAAAACTGCTCTCACTCCCATACATTGAACGCACAAACACTCATGTAGTCTTAACGACTGTGAAAGAAAACTTCCGACTGCTCTAAAACAGAGCCCTACAATTTAGGGCTTAGTTTTTTCTGAGTGGTGATTTTCCATCTTGTATTTTTGTTCTGGTTGAGCAATGGTGATTTTTGTTCCAGGCGCGACAGGACCCGTTATCCAGACATTTCCGCCGATGACTACATTGTCGCCGATGACAGTTTCCGCTCCAAGCAACGTTGCACCTGAGTAAATGACAACGTTATTTCCGACGGTTGGGTGGCGTTTGCGTCCTTTGATTATGTTGCCCTTCTCATCTTTTGGAAAACTCAGTGCACCCAATGTTACGCCTTGGTAGAGTTTTACGTTGTCGCCGATTTCTGCGGTTTCGCCGATGACGACGCCTGTTCCGTGGTCGATGAAGAAGTTTTTGCCGATTTTTGCGCCTGGATGAATATCGATGCCTGTTAAGGAGTGCAGATGTTCGCTCATTATGCGGGGAATTAAGGGTACTCCGGCCAGGTAGAGTTCATGTGCTATTCGGTAAGTAGTTATTGCCAACACGCAGGGGTAACTTAAGATGACTTCTTCGGTGCTTACTGCTGCTGGGTCGCCGCTGTAGGCTGCTTGGATGTCGCCGCTTAGCATTGCGCGGATTTCCGGAAGTTTTTCAAGCAGCTCCTTAACTACTACGTGAGCGCGTTTTTGGCATACGTCCTGTGGGCATCCGCTGATTTTTCTGCAGATGTACTTTAGGCTCCGCTCGACTTCCTCCGTGAGTCGGGTGGAAACAGAGGTTAAAGTGGTGCCCAAATGATACTTTATGTTGGCTTTGGTGATTTCTGAATCGCCTAGGTAGCCGGGAAAAAGAACCATGAATAAATCTTCTAAAACTTCGATGACCACTTTTTTTGAAGGCAGGTCTCGCCCTTCAAGATGGTCCATACCACCATATTTTTGGTAACTAGTCATGATTTCGTCTACTAGCTTTGGCACTCGAGTTTCAACCCAGTCTTGTTCCACTTTGTCATGATTATGCATAAGCGTGGCTAACATGCGGTCTGGATTCCAGCAATCGTTCATCAAGTTTTTGTCTTTGCATTCATGGCATTCTTTCGGTATAGGCTGGTTTGGGTTTGCGGACATTTGGTTTCCCTTAGTTAGACTATGTGAAAAGGGGGGAATATAAGAAAAGCGTCTTTTCGACGCGGTTTGGATGTTTTAGCCAGTTGGTTCTTGGAAGAGAACGGTGCTTAAGTAACGTTCGCCCGTATCAGGGAGAATAACGACTATGAGTTTACCCTTGTTTTCGGGGCGTTTCGCGATTTCTATGGCAGCGTAAGCTGCGGCTCCAGACGATATGCCGACGAGTAAGCCCTCTTTTTGAGCTAGCTGCCTTGCCGTTTGCAGTGCCTGGTCATCTGTTACCTTGAATATTTCATCTACCAAGTCAAGTTTTAACACGTCGGGTCTGAAGCCTGCGCCTATTCCTTGGATTTTGTGTGGTCCTTTCTGTCCCCCGCTCAACACAGGCGATGAAGCAGGCTCAACCGCGACCGCTTTAAACTCCGGTTTCTGGGGCTTGATGGACTGGGCTATGCCTGTTATGGTTCCGCCCGTCCCCACTCCCGCGACGACGATGTCTACTTTGCCGTCGGTGTCTTCCCAAATTTCTGGTCCAGTCGTTTCCCTGTGGATTTTGGGGTTGGCTAGGTTTTTGAATTGTTGGGGCATGAAGCTGTTAGGTGTGGCTTTGACGAGGTCTTCAGCTTTTTTTATGGCTCCGCCCATACCTTCTGGTCCTGGGGTTAGGACGAGCTGAGCTCCATATGCTTTTAGGAGGTTGCGGCGTTCTATGCTCATTGTTTCGGGCATGGTGAGGATTAGTTTGTAGCCTTTTACTGCTGCGACCATGGCTAAGCCGATGCCGGTGTTGCCGCTTGTGGGTTCGATGAGGGTTGCGTCGGGTTTTATTATGCCTTGTTTTTCTGCTTCCTCTATCATGCTTAGGCAGATGCGGTCTTTGACGCTGCCGCCTGGGTTTCTGGCTTCCAATTTGGCGACGACGGTTGCGCCTGCGCCTTGGGTTAGTTTGTTTATTTGGACGAGGGGTGTTTTTCCTATTGTTTCGAGGACTGTTTTGTTGATTTTCATTTTAACACCTTATTTTATAACAGCGTTATGGGTTGCTGTGGTTTAAACCTTACCACTACAACCGCATAAAACACTATAACAAACTCAACCTAAAACACTTCCGCCCAAACATAAAGTAAAGCCTTTAAATGAGCCCTGTTCCTATATTTCCGCAACACAACGCGGAGGTCGCCCAGCATGGCCAAAGGCGTAGGACTGAGGCTCCTATCCCGCAGGGGTTCGTGGGTTCAAATCCCACCCTCCGCACTCTTCTTCAGACGGTAATTATGCTCATTTTAAGCCTGTTCTGAGCGTAAAACTGTAGAAAAACAACATCAAAACGAGGGTTGTTTCAGATTTTGTTTGAGCGTTTGAACTGTCATTTTTTACAAAAGGTTTTGTGAATCAATAAGTATCCTTTGCTAAAACAATTGAGTGAGCCATAAACTTCTTGAAAAGTGTCAGCAATCGTATTCTAGGCTAACGCAAAAGAAATGTGTAGCTCAATTTTTTAAAGTAAGTATGTTCAAAGAAGCTTTAACCCAATTCATTTAAAAGGTATTGGTTAGAATGAGGATAACTTTTATCGCCTTTGCATCATTCAAACTGTATTTGATGTTTATATCTGCTTTTTCTGCGTTGATTAATCCTGTCTTTTTGAGTTGATTTATCCGCCAAGTCAAAGCTTGCGAAGAAATTCCAACACTGTGTGCTATGTCCTTATGAAGAGCTGAGCCATTCGAGCTAAAATTGTCAGAATTTTGGCTCTCGTTTCGTGCCTCACAAGTTAAATTAACTTCATATCCGTCTGTGTGAAAGAACTGTGTTGGACGTAGAAGATGCTGCTGTGAAGCAGACGGAAAGCGCCAGCATGATGAGTAATATTGTTTCGGCAGCAGTTTTTAGGTTCAAATAGAATCCTGCAAAGGTTCGCAATTCAACTATTTATTACATTCTTTAAACCACTGTACTAATTGTAAATTATTGTGCCAGAAAACTTTTTCTTAAAGCTAACCATTATTCAGGCTGTATAAGTTGAGTGAGAAATGGCTGACCCCCAAGTACGGAAGAAAAAACGAAGGAAGCAGCAGCTCTCTGCACTTGAACAGGTGCAAGAAGAAGCAGCAATCCAAAAAGCGGTTGAGGTCACTCAGGCTCTAGAAGAGCTAGAAAAGCAGGGGATTCGCCTCGATATTCAGGTATGCCCCAAATGTAAGAGCCCTAAAGTTCAGAGAGCAAAAAGCACGGGAGGCGATATGTGGGGTCACTTAGGGATGCTGCCTCCGAGTTATGAGTGCCCCGATTGCGGCTGGCAAGAACGTTTGGTTTTAAAGGCTACTAACAAGAAGATGCTCGTTCGGGATGTTGAGTTAATTCGCGAAGCCATGGATGTTGAAGACGACGAGTCAAGATAGTTTTGATAAGCATCTGTGAGATGATAGTTTTCAACGACAGTGTAAAGCTCTCCCTCCGCACCAACATTTGCCTTTAACTAGGTGCCTTCGGTACTTCGATGGCCTGTCTTCCATGAGTGTTTTACCGATAAATGAAAATAACCATTTAATGGGTAGAAGAAGAGCAAATTTTCTAACCTTCTTCTTTCAGTTCAGTAGAGTTGAAAGAACAACAATAAACCATTCGCAACTGTTTTTGTTCTTTCCAAATCCATCTATAAAAAAGGCGCCTATCGCGGGCTAATTAATTCTCAGTAATCCTCGGGTCTTCTGAGGGTTCAAAATCACACCCCTCACACTATAAAAAATTTTATTATTATGCGCGTGTCTTGATATTTTGGTGATGTTTGTGCCTGTTTTGCAAGTTACAGTATGGGCCGGTATGAGCTTAGAGAATAAGAAGAAAATGGTTGAAGGAATACCAAAGTGATGGAGAGCCTAGGTATTCCAAGTCAAGCAACTACAATCATAATTTCTGAGGAGTCCAAGGAGAATTGGGCTTCAGGCGGAAAACTTCATTCTGAAACGCCTTGGCCGCCCAGACCTCCACAAAAATAGCCCGTTTTGACTATTTTTAGCCCTTAACTCTATACATAAGGGTTCTATAGTTTTTTCTGAACACTTCAGTTCAACCATTGGTTATCTGGTTTTTACTTGGAATTGGTGGTTTTTTTAAGTAACGGTTAAAAGCAAATGATGCACAGTGTTACTTTAACGCCGAAGAAGGTTTGGTAACAATGTCTGCTAAAACTCAACAACGAAAATTCATTTCAGTTGACCCAGGCAAATGCATTGGATGCGGGATTTGTGAATATGCTTGCACCGTAGAAAAAGGTGAAAACACTTGGAATCCAATCCGCTCCAGAATTAGAGTAGTTCGGATGGCGCCAGTGCTCAACTTTGCATTGTCTTGCAGAGGCTGCAAAGATGCGAAATGTGTAAAAGCATGTCCGGAACGGGCGCTTTCACAAGCAGAGGATACAGGCCTGTTAATAATCGACGAAAATAAGTGTAAAGGTTGCGACTGGTGCGTTCAAGCTTGTGATCACGGCGGAATAACTATACATGCAGATACTGGAAAGGCGATCGCATGCGACCTTTGTAAGGGTGAGCCACAATGCGTTTCATCTTGTCCAGAAGAAGCATTAGCAATTGTGGATTCGGATGCAGAAGCAGAAAAACGTTTTAACGACTCATTATCAACTTTGTCAGAACAAATTGAAAAAATAACCGTTAGCATCAAGAACAAGGACTGGAAACCATTTCTGGCTATTGCAGAGAAGCGTTCAGGGGTAATAACAGAAAAACTAGAAGCTTTGAACAAAAAAGTAAAAGCAAAAAAATAGAAACAATCTCTCTATTCTTTCCAGTTTTCTTCATAACCCCTCAAAAAACTATCAATGTCCAACCCAACCTTTTCACCAACGTAACCGCCTTCCAGTACAAAGAATGCGGGTTTTTTAAGTTGGGCAACTCTTTTTCCAATCTCAAAATAATCCTTGTCGAGTAAGCCTAAACTTGCTAAATCGCCCTGGTGGGTATCGAAGCCCGCGGAAACGGCAACTGCTTCGAACTTGGCTAAATCAATCGTGCCTAATGCTTTGTCGAGTGTTTCTATGTATTGTTTTCCGCCTAAATTGCTTGGCAATGCGTAGTTGATGCAGTTGCCTTCGGTGAAGTGGCCTGTTCCAGGGTAATTGGGTGATTGATGAAGCGATATGTAAGCAACTTTTTCATCCCCTTGAAAGATTTCCTGTGTCCCGTTTCCGTGGTGTCCATCGATGTCCAAGATTAATGTGCGTTTTCTTGATTCTTTGACGGCTATGGCGATGTTGTTTAGGTAGCAGAAACCCCGAGTTGTAGAACCCAAAGCTGCCCCATATCTTCCCACGTGATGTCCAGGTGGACGCATAAGAGAAAAACCGTTGATTTTACTGGCCAATAGCGCTCCGCCAACGGAGAGTCTTGCGAACTCGTAGATATTGGCGTATGCTGGGGTGTCCGAATCTTCAACCAATCCCTTTTTTATGTTAAAGAGGTAATCAGCGTCGTGAACTGTTAAGAGTTCTTCGTCGTTTGCTGGCTTTGGCTCCATAAACCCGTAACCCTTACCCTTCAAAATGTCATGTGCGACTTTTACTCGTTGGGGTCCTTCTATGTGCCATGTGCCATAGCCTAAACATTTCTCTGAATAGACTATTTTTGTTTTCATCGCTAACTGCATCCATTAGACACATAAGTACGCTTTCACATTTAAAAAACATAACTAGTCAAGTTACTCTTAACACAGCAATTGGAGAAAAAAGTTCATGGTCTCACAGAATCCCTTCGATCAGTTTCGCCAAGAATGCCAAACAGCCCTAGCCAATGCGCTAAAGAAAACCCTGCCAGAAATCCAACAACCAACCCTCACCCTAAACAAGACACCCAACATCGACTACGGACAGCTTGCCTCATCGCTCTGTTTTGAGTTGGCAAAGAAACTTGGCCAGAAACCACTCGCTTTAGCTCAGCAGCTTGTGGATGCCATGGACAAATCAAGCTTCAATCTTATCGAGAAGGTTGCACCTGCAGGTGCAGGATACATAAACTTCCACGTTAAATTCGCAAAATTCTCCGAACTAACTTTAGATTCGGTTAAGAAGTTGGGGGTTGATTACGGCTTTGTCAAGACTGAGGAACCCAAAAAAATCATAGTGGAACACACCAGCGTTAACCCGCTGCATCCAATCCACATTGGTCAGGCACGCAACCCTATGTTGGGTGATGCTTTAGCGCGGATTCTCCAGTATCGTGGGCATCAGGTTTCAAGGCACTACTACATTGACGATGTTGGACGACAATCATCTGTTGTCGCATATGGTTATGCTAAGATAGGAAGACCAAAACCAACCGAGAAAGCAGACCTTTTCGTCGGAAAAATCTACACCGTAACCAGCTGCCTAGTCGAAATTAACCGCCTCAAAAAAGTCCGCGAAAACGCCATAGCCATCCATTCAGCTGATGATTTAGTTAAGGCAAACAAGGAAATCGATGAATGGATGTCCATAGCCGCTGAGCTTAAAGAAAAATATCCAGTGCTCTTTGAAGCATTAACTGCGCAAATCAGCCAAGATGAAAACCCTGAAGAAGAAATCAAACGTTTAAACTGCGCCTACGAAGACGGCGAACCAAACGCCAAAAAACTCATCCGTGATGTCAGCGACCTATGCCTCGAAGGGTTCCGCGAAACCATGAAACGCGTTAGCGTTACCTACGATTCGTGGGATTGGGAAAGCGACTTTGTCTGGAGTACGCAAGTAAACGATGTGTTGGCGAAGCTGAGGGCGACCCCTTTTGTTTACAATGAGAAGGGTGTTTTGGAGTTTGACGCAGAAAAAGTTGTTCAGACCCTTGGGTTGAAGGCAAAGTTGGGTTTAAGCCCGAACAACGAAGTTCCGCCATTAACTCTTGGACGCGCTGACGGAACCACACTCTACACCACCCGCGACATCGCCTACACCCTCTGGAAGTTTAAAAAAGCCCAAAAAGTCATTAACGTTATCGGTATGGAGCAGTCTTTGGCACAGTTGCAGCTAAAAATCTCTCTGTATGCAATGGGCTACAGCGAATTCGCCGAGAATCTGGTGCATTTTGCCTATAACCTGGTCACCTTACCGGGTTACAAGATGAGCAGCAGAAGAGGGCACTACATCACATTCGATGAGGTTTTGACCGAAGCGGTTCAACGGGCTTACGAAGAAGTTTCGAAGCGGTCCCCGATTCTGTCAGAGGAGGAGAAACATAAAATCGCCGAGTTCGTCGGGTTGGGAGCGGTTCGCTATGCACTCGTGGATGTTGACCCGTCAAAGCCTGTAGTGTTCACTTGGGAACGCGTCCTCAACTTCGAAACCAATAGCGCACCCTACGTTCAATATACCCATGCAAGAGCCTGTAGCATTCTACGTAAAGCTGCTCGTGAACCTGAAAAACCAGCCTACGAGTTGCTAACCGAAAAGCTCGAGCGCGAACTCATATTGAATCTCGCAGGGTTCCCAGATATGTTCATCGAAGCTACAGAATACCTCAAACCCAACATGATAGCAGACTACGCGAACGTGTTAGCGGACAAGTTCAACACATTCTACAACGCATTGCCGGTTATCAAAGCAGATTCGCAGGAGTTACGCGACGCACGCATAGCGCTCACAGAAGCCATAAAAACCGTTATACATAACGCACTAAACTTGATTGGCGTGGTTGCGCCAGAAAAAATGTAAGTGTTGGCGAGGGAATTTAGGTCTTTTTTCCCTTTTTTGTGTTTTCTAGAATTAGTTCCAAAAGAAAATAATTAGGCGTTAACCGCTTCAGGCTGGGCTGGAGATTGCGCCTCTTTTTCTGAGCTATCTGTTTTCATTCCACCCGCCAAAATGGCAATTACCAATGAAAGCACCGCTATGAACAGGTATGGAACTATACTTGATAAAATAACAAACACAACGTATTCGATTGGTGCGGTGGGGCTTCCAATTTGTAAAAGATAAAATGTTATGATTGCGGATAAAATGACGAAAACAAAGGATACGATTGAGAAGTAACGGGCTAATTTGCTTATGATTTTAGAGTTTTTCAAGGGGTGACACCAAGCTTCATCTGTTATGGCGTGTTACTTTTTAAGTTATGCTTTTCATGTTTTCTGAAGAAATCTACCCCTTATGGTGTTTAGAACTATGCAATCTAAGTTAAAGCAACATGGCTTAGTCACTTGTTTAATCCCTTTTTGCCGTAACCTTCAAAAACAACTCAGATTCATTAAATTGTAATTTCTTCACAAGGGGCAGAGGGAATAGTTTCGATGACGAATCCAAAAGTTGCGCATTGTTGGGTCATATGCAAAAAAATATTCAGCGTAACCCTAGTCTTCAATGCCCTCGTCTCAATAGGCTGCGCGGCAGGAATCTTATCTGGCTTCTACTGGCGATACCACAATTGGCAGCCGTTTGCACCCTACCTTTTCAGCGCCGCCTTTTTTTGGGTGCTAATTGCAACAGCGGTGATTAACATTTTTCCAAGCGCTGGACTTGGCCGTTCCCTGCATACGGGCAGGTTGTTTTTTCACCATTATTTTTACGGTTTTCTGGTTTTGATTTTTTCCTCCCTCTACATTGTTTTCTTTACACCTGTTTATCTGCCAAACATCTTTTTCGTAAATAGTACACGTATAGACGTAAATGCTGGTAGGGTTCTCTTGCTTGGTGGATTGGCTTTGGTTTTAGATGACCTGCCGGATGTTCATGGAAAAGTTGAGTCTTCCTTAAACTGGCTTAAGGAGAAGGTTGGGCAGGGCGGAAAACTCGTCTCCGTTGTCCATATAATAACTGGAGCAATCACCTTTTACATTTTTGTTGCAATCTCTTTAGCCATGTTTTTTAACCCAGCATCCGCCACTACTGCCAACCTCATCGTTACTGCCTCAGCTTTTATTACAGGTGTTACTTCGTTTATTTTTGTTAAAAGAAGCGTTTGGCTAAAAATTAAGAGCTAATACCCATTTATCCCATACATGTAAGCTTTGCATATAATAACAAATTTCATATACAACCCTAATAATGTAGAACGCGGTGCATCCTAATGAGTAATGATTCATATTTCAGTAAGAAACTTGAACCAATCAAAGTTACTAAACAAAAACCAATCTCGCAACTTTTAAAAGAAATGGGCAAAACCGCCTATCAAGGACGCAAACTTGGCGAAGCAGTTGACGTCTGGGAAAACATGATTAATTCAAAAGACACTGTGATCGCCATGGGGTTTGCAGGTTCCATGAGTACAGCTGGTCAATGGACGATTGTTAATTGGCTTATGGAAAACCGTTTTATTGATGTGCTCGTTTCCACGGGCGCAAACGTTAGCGAAGACATCGTTGACGCTATGGGTTTGGGCTACTATCAAGGCAACCATATGGTAAACGATGAGCAATTGCTCCACGATGACGTCAACCGATACTACGATGTCTACGGAAAAGAAACCGATTACCGCGAAATGGAAACCCTTGTCACAGACTTCGTTATGACCTGCAAACAAGACTACAATTACACCTCAGCAGAATTCCTCTACCTCTTAGGCAAATATTTGGGCAAGAAAAAAATTCCCGCCATCTCCGCAGTTGCCGCAGCCAATGGCGTTCCAATCTTTAGTCCAGCCATGGTTGACAGCGCCTACGGTGAAACTTTCCTCTTAGCCAAAAACCAGGGACACAACGTCCACATCGACTCGGTCAAAGAATTTGATCAGTTTGTTAGCATCGGCACAAAAACCAAGGAAGTCGGCGTCGTCTACATAGGCGGTGGCGTCCCAAAAGACCTCACCCAACTCATAGCCATCTCCGTTTCTCCAATGACTGAAGACAAAGGCGTCAAAGGCAGAAAAGGTGGTTTACGTAAATCTCTACAAGAATATTACTACCCCCACAAATATGCCATTCAAATCACCACTGACAGTCCACAATGGGGCGGCTTAAGCGGTTGCACTCTCGAAGAGGCAATCAGCTGGGGCAAAATCAACAGCCAAACCGGAACCAGAGCAGTTTGCTACTGCGACGCGACGATTGCGTTGCCACTCATATGCCATGCACTCGCTGAAAGGGTACCAGAAAAGCGGAAAGGACCAGACATGAGCTGGCTATTCAAAGGCGTGCAATAGACGCCCAATTTTTAGTTTTTTTATTTTTTCTTATTGTTCAAACGAGTCAGAAGCGAGCTTGCCATTATGGGCATTATTACTGTTGCGTCGCCTTCTATCATGATGCGTTTGGCTTTTTCGCTGATTTTTCCCCATGAAACTGCTTCTCTTGGGCGTGCGCCGCTGAGGCTACCATCCCATTCGTCTGCCGTTGAGATGTATACGACGTAGTCTAAGCCGTCTTTGAATTGGTTCCACCAAATCGTGTGGTGTTTAGATATACCGCCGCCTACTATGAGGGCACCTGATTTTTTGGCGTCGAAGACGATGTTGTTTAGGTCTCCTTCATCCTTCAACAGGTTGATTCTGAAGTCTTTGTGGTCTTGACTGAAGAACCAGAGTTGGTAGCCGACAGAACCGTCTGTTATGCCTGGGATGAAGACTGGGATGTTGTTTTTGGCTGCCCAATACAGAATTGAAGACTCGTTGCAGCATCGTAGTCCGATTTCTCGGCAGAGTTCGGTGGTGGAGAGTTCTTTTTTGCCTTCTTTGTACAGGGTTTCGAGCATTGGAAGGATTTTTTTCTCGATTATTATACCGTAGCTGTCGTTTGGAACTAGGACGTTGCCGAGGCGGTTTAGGCCTTCTTGGTGGAGTTTGCTGTCGTTCATAATGAAGCTGCCTTTGTAGTAGTCTTTCCAGCAGCGTGCCACATCGTGGTCAAGGGTTCCACATGTAGTGATTAGGACGTCGACGAGTTTGCGTTTAACCAGTTCGCGGACGACGCCTCGTGTGCCAGTGGCAACGATGTCGGCGGGGAAAGAGAGGAATTTGACGCAGCCCTTGGCGTTAATCATCGATTCCATAATGCTAACACCTGTGGCAAGCTTGCCCGCGGTGAACCCCCACGCAGCATCCATCTGGTCAACAAGCTCGTCAACCGACATTTTCTCCGTAAGTTCGTAATCTTTCACGGCGATTTTAGGTGATTCTTTGGGCAAGCGAAATGTCTCCTGTGTACATGGGATAAATGTTTGTTCTAATAAATAGGTGTCGAAAACGCCGCACTACTCGGAGAGGTAGTTGATGATACGTTGGTAGATATCTTTATCCATTGAGTCTTCGTAGCCTGCGTAGATGCTTGGGTTATCGTTGATTTCCACGACCACATAGTCGCCGTTGACTTCTTTGATGTCCACGCCGTAGAGTCCTTTACCCGCCACGCTACAGGCTTTGAGCGCAACTTCTCGAAGCCGCGCAGGCATATCCCTTTTTTCAGAGCTGACGGTTCTGCCCCAGATCACCGTTGGTTTGCCGCGGAGTTTGGCGCCATGTTTCCATTTGCCCTTGGGAATCATGTACTTACAAACGTATAGGATATCATTGTTTAGTACGCCGACTCTCCAGTCGAATCCCGTTGGGGTAAACTTTTGGATGGCGAGGACATCGGATTTTTTGAAGAATCGTTTGGCAACTTCTCGAAAGCTTGTTTCGCAAGCGGCCTTCTCAACGTATCGCGAAAAACTCGTGTAAGGCGCTTTAATGACGACGGGTTTGCCGAGTTCGTCGAAGATTTCGGTGATTTTTTTGTGGTGCAGCTCATCTTTGTTTAGGAAAACTGTGGGAATGCGTGGGACATTATACTTTTCGAATAAGGCGTATTGGTGGATTTTGTTGCCGCAGATTTTGATGGATTCAGGGTCGTCGACGACTTTTAAGCCCAGTTCCCAAGCCGTTTTAGAGACAATATACGAGGTGAACAACGGGTCAGTTGTTGCTCTGATGAAAACGGCGTCGTAGTTGGGTATGTCTTCGATGTTTTCTCGGAAAAGAAAACTAAACTCGTGCCCCGACCCTTCGGCTGCACGCTTGAAGTTTTGAAGGGCGCCTTCCTCTCGGGGGTCAGTAAAATTATATTTCTCGACAAAGCAAGCGATCTTAGACACCGATGTGTTCACCCTGCTGAGAAATCAGCATAATCTCCTTCGAGATTAACTCCCTATCCTTTTTAGACAGTTCTTTTTCTTTCAAAGGTTCAAGACCACACAGGAAAGCTTTTCCCTCTGCTTTCTGAACGTGTACTTTGCAGATTGGAATCTTGAAGAGTTCATAAACCTTTTCCGTGATAGCGCTAATTTGTTCATCTTCAATTTGGCTTTTTCCCAAGAAAGATTTGACCGTGAACATTTCACCCATCAGCGGCTGTGCACAAACGGTGAATTTGTAGTTCATTCCTAAACTTTTCATGGCTCGGTACAAGGCGCTCTTGTTTTTTGCTACTTGGTAGCCTTCGTAGATGAAGGGGTTAACCGCAAAAACTACGACGGGCAGCTTGAGCTCAGCCATTATTTTCGTAACCGAATCGGTAACGAGGAATGGTGCGGTGGGAATTTTTGCTCTTGTCGCGCGCAAAAGTAGAATTGGGGTTCTGCTTGAGTCGATTATGTTCTCGCATGAGGGAATAACGTTGTTTCCCAAAACTTCCGCGTGCAAAGACACATAGTAGCCAGTCTTGAGGTAGCGGTACTCATAATTTATGTTGATAGTGGTGTCTTTAATCGATGATTCAAGAAACTGTGACGGTTTTAACGTCTGTAAATCATCTTTAAGGTCGATGTTAGAGACGACCAACACTTCATTTGACACCAGGTAATTAGAAGGCGTTATTCGTGCAGTTATATTTAAAATTAACTATACCTATAAGAGCATTCCAAGTTAACGCTAAACGAAAAAAAGGGGCAAAAACAACGTATAAACCGTTAGAAGTTCTCGGTCCAGAGCATGAATACTCATTGGTTGGTCAAGACCTCCAAGTTTTGCCAATCAGCGACAAAATCATCAAAGCAACCTGTGGAAAAATCATAAATTTCATTGAAATGCCCAAGTTTACGTTCGGCAAAGAACTGCAACTGCATGTTATGGAAATCAAAGCCAACCAGCCCTTCAAGTCGCCCGTTGAATTCGAGGAAACCATGCAAACCGCCGTCACAACGTTAAACCAAATTGTTCACAAACACGGCGCCCGCCTACTCGGAACAGGTATGCATCCTTTCCTCAAATTGCAAGACACCAAAGTGTGGCCCCATTACCACAAAAGAATCTACCAGCAATACGGCAAAATCTTCAACCTAAACCAGCATGGATGGCTAAACATCCAAAGCTTCCATCTCAATCTGCCCTACCAAAAAGAACCCGACGCCATCCAAACCCACAACCAACTTGTCAACCTCTGCACCTACCTGCCCGCAATCGCAGCTTCGTCCCCAATTTTTGAAGGCAAAGAAGGTCCGGATGTTGACAATAGGCTTCAATTCTATAAGGCTAACCAAAAGGAAGTGCCCTCAATAACTGGAGATGTAATCCCTGAGTATGCAACGTCGCTAAGCCAATACACGCAGAATGTTATTGGAAGGTATTCACAAGATTTAGAGAGTGCGGGAGCAGACAAAACATTGCTGAATCGGGAATGGGTGAATTCGAGAGGTGTGATTTTCCGTTTTGACCGTTGTGCCCTAGAAGTGCGGGTTATGGATGAGCAGGAATGCGTCAAGTCGGATGTGGCGCTTGCCTGTTTTGTGCGTGCTGCTCTTAGAGGTATGATCGCTTCAAGCATCGCTCTTTTGCCCCATGAGCTTTTAGTCAAGGACTTCAACGCAATCATTGTGAATGGGTTAAACGCAGCCGTCTATAGCCCCCATGGCAAAACGGCTCGGCAGGTATGCCAACACTACTTTAAATTAGCTCAGGAACATGCAGATGAAGACGAGAAAAAATACCTCTGGCTTGAAAAGAAGCGCATAGACGAAGGCTGCCTCTCAGAACGCATACGCGCAAACGTTCAAAGACGCGCAGAAAAAACAGATTTCCATGAGGCAATCGTCGATGTATATTCAACTCTTATTAAGAGCCTAGCCGATAATCAACCCTACCTCTAAAAACAGGTGAATCACTGTGCCTGAAGACAACAAAGGAACCACCTACTCATATGATGTGTGCAGTGAATGCAAGATTATTTGCTGCCAAGACGCAAAACCACCGTTAAGCGAGAGCCGAAAAAAAATCATAAAAGAATACCTCAACAAGCAAAAAATCAAAGTTGATAAACCATTCACAAAAGAGAGTTATTCCTACCCTTCAGTGGATGAACAGGTTCTCTGCGTTTTCAACAGCAAAGAAACCAAACGGTGCTTCGTGCATCAGGTTAAGCCTGAAACTTGTCGCGCAGGACCAATAACCTTCGACGTAAACTTCAAAACAAAAAAAGTCCAATATTTCTTGAAGAAATCCGAAATCTGCGCCTATGCGGGCGAGTTGTACAAGAATAAATATGCTTTCAAAGAACACTACAGCGGTAGCCAAAAAAGAAATAATGCGCCTCATCGGAGAGCTCTCTGCAGTTGAGCTTCTTGAGCTTATGAAAATTGATGAGCCCCAAACTTTCAAAGTAGGAGAAGAAGACTTGCCCGTTGAAGTGGTTAAAAAACTCGGTTTATAAGAAGCCGGCATCCCGCAGTTTGAGTGCTAAGCCTATGTCGCCCTTGAAATGTACTCTGCCTGTAAAGAAGGCTTTTTCAGCACTTAACTTTCCATTAACCAAGTCTAAAAAATCGTTTTCGTTCATCTTCAAAGTTAAACTCGGAGATGCATGAGTTCCTTCTTCTACCAAAAGTTTTTGGTCTTTAATAGTGACTGTCCAGTTGCCGCCTTCAATCCCAGTTATGTTTATTTGTGCGGTGACGTCGATACCTTTGGCTTTTTCAGGTTTAAACCTCGCCGGTAGGGTTGTGTCGAAGAATTCTTTGGGTGTGTTTGTTTCCATTGTTTCAGCCTGCTGGGTTTCAGCTATTTTACACGGTTGAGTTATTGAAGGTTTGGGAATTATCTACCTGAAGAGGTCTCTCTCTTTAGCTCTGGTTAGCGAAGTGGCACCCGCGTTTTCGTCGGTTTGATAGTTGTATCCACGTATGATGGCAACTGGGATGCCCTCGTTGGCTTGCCCGATTACAAGTTCAGCAGCTGAAGCAAGCTCATCGGCGATGGCAGTCTGCTTTATCCTCAGCGTGTAGCCAAAGAGGTCTTTTTCGCCCCTCCTATCTCTTATCGGCTTGAACCCAGCCACGCCAACTGCTACATTAATTTCGCCTAGCCTAAACGGTCTGCCATGTGTGTCGGAAACAATAACCGCAACATTAACGCCTGTTAAGCGTTTAATTACTTTTCTGATGCCTTCTGCTGAGGCATTCGGGTTCTTTGGTAGAGGCACAACGTTTCTGTCGCCTGAAACGTTGGAACGGTCAACGCCGGCATTAGCACAGATTATGCCGCTTACGGTTTCAGTTATTATGCTGTTCTGACCGACACGCACGATATCCTTTGTTTCCTGCAGGATGACCTCGACTAAGGCGGGGTCCTTGTTGGTTTTTTGTGCTATTTCCTTGGCTTTTTCTGAGGGCTTAACCTGGTCTAGGTTGATTACGTTTCCTTCCGATTTCGAAACAACCACATGCGTAACCACGACGACATCATTTGGCTGGATTGGGTTGCTCTGGTTTTTAGCAGCTTCAACGATAAGTTTGCCCAGGTTGTCTCCTTGTTTTATTAGCGGTAAATTTTCTACAGCGAATACTTGGACAGGGTTCACACTTTTTGCCTCTTCTTGGAGTTGCTTATCAAGCGATAGAACTTAAATTTATCTCGGAAAGTTGAAAAACATAAAAAATTAAAAAGATTGGATTTTAAATATTTGGGGAGAGACCAAAGTGGTCTCGATGATTAGGCGTTTAGCTTCTGAACTTCTGCAGTTTCTGTAGCATCAGTTTGTCGCCTTCAGCGTCACCTGCACATGTTGCGATGATGCCGTCGACTAACCCGACAAGTTGTGATGCTTTCTCTTCAACTGTTTCCATTGTTGCAGCCGTTGGCCAGCCGATCATTTTGACGGTTTCAACGTTTTTGGCTGTTCCAACTAGGAAGTATGCGAAGAGTGGTTTGTTGAGTTTTTTGCATTCTGCGGATACTGCTTTGAGTGCTTCGAACGATGAGTCCTGTAGTCGCATGAAGTATACGAAGTCCCATGGCTCGCGTACACGACAAAGTGTTTCTTCTATGGTGCGTCTTGCTGTTACTAGGCAGCCGAGTTTTAGGTTCTTGGTTTTAACTGTATTGCGTATGAAGTCTCTTGCAGCCTCAGAGCTAGGCAGCATTGTTATAGGTTCGCCGTACTTGGGTTTGTCTCCCATTGTGACTGCTAAGCCGTCTAGGCCGATTATGTCGGACGCTAAGGCTAAGCCTCCAACTTCAACTGGTCCTTTGTAGTGTAAAATGAAGATTGGGCAGACATATTTTTCTGGGTACTTATTTTTGAGTAAGCAGCTTACGACTACGCCGCTTGCGGCTGGGAAACCTGCTGCGCTGTCAGTTACGTTCCATCCATCAACTAAGTCTTTGAGTTCATCTGCTAGCTTTAAGAATTTACGTGTTGGCACAAACTCGTTTAGTATTTTCATGGAGATTTCATCTCAGGTTAAAGGGGTAAGATGTTTGGGTTAAAAAGGCTTTTGCATGCGCAGGATTGAGCTTTTCAGTTTAACGGTTTATGATGCAGTATACTGGAAAACAAGCATTATTTCGCTTTGTCTAAGGTAGCTAAGCTTTTTTCAGCTCGTTCCCGCTTAAACTTGGATAATCTAGCGATTTCTTCCTTATCAGCAACTTCTTTGGTTGTCTCTAGGGTTTTTATCAGTTTTTCTCCAGCCTTTGACCGTACAATTACGGTTGAGTATCCTTTTTTGCTGCCCACTGAACCGACTGAGATATCCGCAAACTGAGCGGTAAAATCAATGCAGTAACTGCAAACCTTTTCCGCCGCCGAGTCCAAGTCTTTTACTCTGCAACTGTACTCTTTTCCTTCAGCAAACGCTGTGAACTTGCCTTGTCTAACCTGAGTTTTTTGAGCTCTATCTAAATCAACTCCCAGCCGCGTTTTCGCTTCTTCTTTTATTTTTGTGCTATTGAAGGCTTCAAAACAGAATAACCCGATAATCGTGATTTCGCAAACGTTTTTGAGGGTTTGCTGGATCTTTCTTGCTGCTTTGGCTTCGCAGGGTGTACAAACTATCGCAATTCGTTTTTTTCCTTGGCTGATTAGTTCTCGCAGTTTTTTTGTGACATTAACTTTGAGGTATTTGGTTCCCTTCGCCGCCAAGACTTCATTTGCGTTCGTGGCTACGACTGCTTCCGCGCTATATCCAACTCCTCGGCGAACGACAATAGCCGCATCAAACAATCCTTCCTCAAAACCCCTAACCAAAAGCGATGAAACCACTCCGCCATCCTGTCCCTCAACGTTAGTTTTTGCAGAAAATAGGTCGCTGTAAACGCCGATTTCTTCGTCTTGGTTTTTGTTGTTTTGGGTTTTTTCTGTTTTATTGTCCGGCATTTTAAAAGTTCAACCGAGTTTTTTGCTAGTTTAGGTGGGGTTTTCGGGGAAATAAAGCTTTAAACTTGCTGAGGGAATGATTGCTCTTGAGTGGGTAGGTTATTTGATGAATAAACGAAGTGTCGAGTTCATTCATGGTGACGACGCTTTGCTTGATCAAATCAGGGTTTTGTGGGACGCCCTAAACAGTCACCATTTAGGTTTATCGACCAATTTTAAGCAGCACTATAAAGATATGACTTTTGAGAAGCGAAAGGCAGATTTAATAAAAAAAGCCGCTTCTGGAAAAATGAGAGTTGACTTAGCTGTCGATGAAGTGACAGGCCAAAATGTTGGGTATTGCGTTAGCAGCCTCAATCAAGAAATGATAGGTGAGGCTGAATCCATTTTTGTTGGCGCTAACTACCGGGGCTCGGGAATAGGGGATTCACTTATGAAAAAAGCGCTCTGCTGGATGGATCAGGAAGGAGCAGTGGCAAAAATCGTTGAGGTAGCCTCTGGCAACTAGGAAGCTTTCTGTTTCTATGCAAAATACGGTTTTCTTCCACGGAAAACCATGCTGAAGCAAATGAAACCCTCAGATACCTGCTAATCGGTAGCCGACTTAACCTAAAATGCCGGAATCTGCGTCGTGTTTATTAAACCCCGACAAGCTTCTGTTTATCAGACCGTTTAATTGATAGGGGTTTGCGAACGGCGGGCGTTTTGTTTATATGATTTGTTTATACATTTTGTTTATACAAAGCGGTTCCTGTTGGCTAAGATATATGCGTTAGAAGCCAAATTTATTAGAAAACGTTTTAACTTCTAACAAACCATTTTCTTCTGAGTAAAGTGTTAATGCAAAATGAATAAAAGAATTATAGCTTTTGCCTTATTAGTTCTGTTAGTTTCGATAGTGGCTATAATCGCCTTGGGAGTATATTTTTTACCAATTTCCGAGCATACCGATAGTTCTCCAACTCCCCATCCATCTCCCTCTCCGAATGCCACTTCACAATTGACTTCCCCAAGTCCCTCTCCGACTTCATCTTCAACAACTAACGCATCATTTGACGAGCCTTTGAGCTTCTTTGCTATAACTTCCCCAGTTAACACAACCTACAGCTCAAACATATTGTCTCTGAATATCACTGGTCAAGTAATACGTGCAAGTAACATTGAATTGTTTATGAATTATAGCCTCGATGGTCAAGAAAGCCTTCCGTTTCCCGTAATTGAACAACCAAGGTCTCTAAATGACCAATATGTGGGAATAATCACAGGAACAATTACTCTGCAAAAACTGTCCGAAGGCGCTCACAGGATAACAGTTTTTGGAGACTTGAAAGCTAATGACCTCGACCATTTAGCTCAAACCAAGGTTTATTTCACAATAGATTCAAAACTTGATTAAATGAATGTAGTCTGGTACTCTATCTAAAATAAGGAGAATAATCTCTCAGATTTAGTCTATCTCAATCATCATCTCTACCGTCTCAACCTGTCACATACCACATAAGAATGAAAAAGCTACTCACTGAATCGAGCGGTCTTTCGATGCTTTCTATAAAGCAAACCCACAGAGAGCAAAGAAATAAACAAAGGCAAAATTGCCAAAGCTGGAAACTCTGAAAGGGTAGGAGTTGGTGTTGGATTTGGTGCGGGTGAGGTGGAAGTTTCAGGTATGGTTATTGTTTGTGTGTTGCTCCAATCACTTGTTTCTCCAGTAAAAATATATGGATACATTTCTAATTGGTTTGTTGCATTAGGGTTAAAAACTCGGTATATAGACCCAACCATGGCTTGTACTTGAAAATCTATTTTATCATCTGCAGTCAGGTTCTCTACCTTATATCCTAAAAGATATTGGTATTCAACCCCAAGATATCCTGAACTGTATGATAAGATTGTATATTCACCATCGGACTGGTTTGGCACACTATTATTGTTAGGGTAGAGAAGACCCCAATTACCATCGTTAATTCTTATGCGAACATTATAGAAAAACCCATTTTTAGGAAAGGAGGGTTGATTTTTGATTGCCAACTCTATTGTTTTATTTACAAAATGGCTGTCAGGAGGAGAAGCGATAAGCGTTACAGTAAATTCTGGAACAGATGGTGTAGGTATTGATTGGGCAGAGGCAGATTCAACCATTATTAGGCTTGATACTGCTAAGATAACGACAAGAAGTACCGAGAAGCTCTTGCTTGTACTGCCCATGATTAAGGTTAGGGTTGGTTGCGGATAAAAGACTTCTTGTAAAACTATCTTGACTAACTTTAGGCAAGAAAGTTTGACAAAAAACCACTTAAGCAAACTCAACTTCATAATATGACAGGAACGGTATATGCCAAAGAAACTCTTGGCAACAACAATCATCCTACTGTCAGCAATTGCAGTGTTATCATCAATACCTATGTTAGAAGCTAACTTTTACCCAATTCCCTCAGTATACGTTAGGGGTTATAACCCAACTTATCCAAATGGGAACAACTACACTTTCACCGTAGAGGTACATATTTCAATGGATGCTCAAGCAATTGTTTCAATTAGCTATAGCCTAGACGGAGAGGCAAATATTACATCTACCAATTTAGAATACACAACTTGGTTTAAGTCCGATTTGCCTAATAATCATCAGATATATTCTATCACGGAAAACTTACACAACCTAATGATAGGAAACCACACAATCAATGCTTATGCAACTGACTCAGAAGGAAAGGTGTTATCAGCCAATTGGCTGTTTACAGTAGGCATTATCCCTAATTCAGCTACTCCAACTACAAGCCAAAACATTCCAACAATTAACACAGGTCCCAAAATGCAAGTTGCGTTAAATCCCTCTATAGTCTATATCCTGGCTATTGTGATTGTAATAGTGGCTGTTGCTTCAATCTCATTGGTTTACTTTAGGAGAAGAAAGGGGCAGCCATGAAGAGAAGATACGCCATATTTGCAGGAGTCTTTGCTCTTCTTTTAGTTGTTGGAATTCAAGTTGTTGAGCAAGTGGATGCCCCCTTTGTGTCTGTCAAGGCTAATCCTTATGGATTCAAGTTTCCAGTTGATGTACCTGCACCCGATAACGTCAATATAACCATCAGAGTTACTTCTCCGATGGAGAATGCTTCATTTTCCGATGGACCCATTAATTTTTGTTTCAATGAAACAATAAACCAACCTGAGGGGCTTACGACAAATCTAAACATAGTCACCACATATCAGGGCGATTGGATGTCAAACGCAAAGTGGAGTCCTTTTCCGCCTGGTGTGGATCCCGTTGGAGAGAATCGTTTCTTGCAATATAACTTCAACATTAGTGGAATCCCAGCTGGAGATCGTACTTTAAACATTGTTGCAAATGGACACGGCGATTATAACAAAAATGGAACCGAATATACGTTTAATTTGGAAAAGCCAATATCGGTAAAATTCTATGTCAACTCATCAGCAGCAGGACTCTTGGTGCATACAAGCCCCAAAATCAGTTTTGTATCATTTCAGAATGGTTCTTTAACGAATTCTACTTTTCCTTTGAGTTTTACAGTCGACCGCTCGGTTCCAAAACTGACTTACTGCCTAGATAGACAAGACCCTGTACCAATTAAAGGAAACACAACTCTAACTGGCTTATCCAACGGGCAACATAACATTACGGTCTGTGCAACAGACACATTTGGGTATGTAGGCACTTCAGGCATCCTTTTTTTCAAAGTAGAAACTGATTCTTCGAGTCCTTTGCAGTTTTCAATGCTCTGGGTTCTAGCTTCAATGTTTGCGGTTGCGCTAGCTACTGTTGGCTTAATCGTTTATTTTAAGAGAATGAAGGGGAAAAAATGAAGAGAACAATAAGTTTTTCTATAGTGTTTGCTCTTTCATTGCTGATTGGGATACAAGCGATTGAGGGCGTGGATGCTAACCCCTACGGTTTTACACCTCAGATTGACCCTCCAAAAGGCGCGGTTCCACCAATTATTTCTATAGGCAGCCCACAAAACAACGCTAACTACTCAGGGGCATTCAATATTACCTTTAGCGTTAAAGGACCACAATACAGTAGCTATGATTCTGATATCGTTGATGTGACTTACAAAATAGATGACGAGAGTGTTAGTATTCCACACGCAGGTTTTATTCTTGTGAAAGGTGAGCATGGCACTTCTCAGTATTATACTTCCTTTGTTGCACCTAACTTAGCAGCAGGCAACCACAGCCTAACAGTTAAGGCAGAAGGAAGTGTTTATGATATGTTTAGTTTTGTTTTCTTTATGGACAGTTCATCTCAAGTCTACTTTATCACGCATGAAGCTCCCTCAATTAAGCTTCTGACAGACCAGAGTGCTAACATAACATTTTCAACTTTTCCTTTGAATTTCACAGTTGACCAGCCAACTTCATGGTTAGGCTACAGCTTAGATAATTTAGCCAATGTGACTATAGGTGGAAATAAAACTTTAACAGGACTAAGTTCTGGAAATCACAGCATAGTTGTTTTTGGCAATAATACTTTTGGAGATATGACAAAATCAGAGACAATAAATTTTACTGCTAAAGCGCCTGAGACATCATTTCCATTTACAGTTATTGCACTTGTAGTAATTGCCATTATCATTAGTTTGGGTTTACTGGTTTACTTTAAGAAACATAAGCTAATACTGAATTAATCAAGAACCTTGAAAAGAACTCTTTTATCACTAATTATATCATAATTAATGTGGATGAATATGAGTAAAGGCTTCACCCTACTGTTTGTTCTTATCTTCCTGATGGCATCCTGTGTAATTACCCTTCAGTCTGTTAAAGCTGAATCTCTTACAGGAATAACCATCAAAGCAGACGGAAGCGTCACACCTTCTGGCGTTGCCATGCAAATGAAAGGAAACACCTACAGAATAACTGCGGATCTTAACAGCTCCATAACCGTAGAAAAAGGGAATATCGTGTTGGACGGAGCCAACCATACTCTTCAAGGTCCTGGCATAAGTCAGAACGCTATAGCAATAACTCTAATGGCTAGCAACGTAACCGTCGAAAACCTGCAAGTGACTAGTTGGAAAGCTGGAGTCTACGGCGCTTTCAACAACAACACCATAACAAGAAACGTGTTCAGGGGCAATTATCAAGCCATCGCAATATACGCCGATGATTACCTCGTGAGTGGAAACAGTATGTCGGGCAGCAGTGACGCCGCGATTCTTATCGACACAGGAGCTACTCGTTTGCAAGGAGACAACAACCTTATAATGCAAAACCACATAACAAACAACAACTGGGCGCTCGACATCCTAAACAGCAACGGAACAACAATCATAGAGAACAACGTTACAAACAACACTGTGGTACTGACTCTGGGCACTCAAAGTGCGAATGTAAACAGCGCCGGATTCCAACTACTTTATTCTAACAATTTCATAAACAATTCGCAGATACTCCATGTTCCAATCGGCGTGCCATTCGTATCAAATATAGTTCCACTATCTCCCGCAGGACAATGGGACAACGGTTCTGTCGGAAACTACTGGAGTGATTACCTGTCAAAGTACCCTAATGCTACGGAATTGGGCCATTTGGGAATAGGCGACATACCTTATGCGATCATCGACAGCACAAACTACTCTGATAATTATGCAAACGGTACCACCAAAACAGGGACCGCAGTTCTAGGAACCGCCATCGATCATTATCCTGTAATATTTCCATTTTCCGCCTTGATTGGGCCAAATCCTACATCGACTGGTTCGCCAAGTCCAACGCATCCCAATGCGGGATCTGAGACCTTTCCAACTTTAACTGTTGGCACTGTTTCGATAGCAGCTGCGGTGTTTGTGGTCGCCGGTTTGCTGATTTACTTCAAGAAGCATAAACGTAATACTGGATAGTTAAGAAACTTTGAAAGACTTTAGACAATGAAGTTTACGATAAGCCTTTATTTCCAGTCGGTTAATAAGGCAAGTATACAAATTGAAATCCAAATAATACCCGCACTAACACCTTAAAACATTAAAAACTAATACTAAAAAAATGAACCAACGGGTGCAATTTTGCGTAGAAAAAGAAACCTTGCCATCAAGAGAATATCGACAGCCATATTCTTAGCAATGGTTCTTTTAATTTCAATCGAACTTCAAAGTTTTAATACGGTTAGAGCAAACCCCATGTATACGGAGATTCCCCCGAAGGTCGGAGTTTCTGGAACGAATATTCATGCTTCAATTTCAAGTTCCAGTGGAGTATTTTGGGCGAATGTTGATGCAGAATATCATATGCATACCATCTACGGTTTCGGAGATAGTTATGTTGCTCGAAACAGCGGGATGGGCTTGGTAACAGACCCCTCACCTTATGTAACTGTTACAGTCACACAAAATACATTAGAAGCTCACTATCCAATTCCAACAAATATAACTAACCTATCAGTAAAGATAAATAACCAAGAAATTAAATGGCAAATAGATAACAAGGGATTTTTCCATATTTTTGATGCCAATCTAGCGGAAGTCAATTGGACAGTTTCTCCAGTTCCAAGCGATTTTCTTGTGACAGTTCACTATGAACAACCTATTCCAAAAACCAGTTCATCTTATGGCTATTTGGGAGATTACGCATTAATAATTCCAATTTATGGGCGTTATGGGTGTAGCAATATTTCATATCCTCTCTATTCTTGGTTCGAATATTTACCTGAAAAATTCAATATACAAGTTGAACCGTTTTCAAATAAGATACAAGCCTATTCTATACATACTAATGGGACACTAACGCCATTAAACTACACTAATTCAAATGAATTGGTAATTTCTCAAGAAAATGAAAATTTTCCATTTATTCATGGTGCTGTTATTGTCTTCAGTCCAAACACAATAGGAACCTCACCATTGCCAACATTGTTGGTAATTATAGCTTCTGGAACATTAGCACTCATTGTAGGTGTAGGCTTACTGGTTTACTTCAAGAAGTACAAACCCAAAACTGAATTAGTCGAGAAACTTGACTAATTATAAATCAAGTTTAGTTAAGGAAGTTTCAACGCTATAATTTTAGAACTTTATTTATATTCTTTTATATTTAGAACGCTGAAGTGGTCTTTTGCTGTTTCATACAATTTGTTGTCAGCAGTAATAAGACAGCAAATAGGAAGATGAAAAAAAGCAAGAGCAAAATGTCTATTTCAAGTTATAAATCTACCCAATAATAATCCGTTGAGGGTTTTTATTAATTTCACAATGTATTCCCTCAATAAAATTCTGAGTATAGTTTCTGTTTATTTGAGTTTCAAAAAGGGTAGCTTGAAAGGTCATATCACCTAAAGGGAAACCCACGCCAAGTGTGCTATTTACTCCAACATCCTTGAAAACATCCTGAAGGACTCCAGTATTTAGATAGACGTACATTTGAACCTCGATTTTATCAACTATTGGATTCATAACATTTTTAGAGATAAAATATTGGTGATTATTTGCTCCAGCGATTGAAGCCTTTGAATACTGAAGAAGACTCACGTTGAAATAATACGGTATTATATCGTATGAGCCATTCATATCTGTAAAATTCAAATTTTTAACGTCTAAATTCAACATCCCATCATAAGGGGAAACAACTTTCAAATCAACGTTAACCCACCCATCAAACAAAATGACTGAATCATTAATTGAGAAGAATATATTCTGAAGATTTGAGCTTGAATAATTTGAAAATATGAAAGGTGTATAGTTATAGAGTAAGTTTTGCAAATCAGCATTTGATTTTTGCAAATTATCATTTTGGCTAGCATAATAGACAGTAGAGAAAAGAAGCGCAATGCTTAGAACTATACTAATAATTTGTTCAAACGAAAGCTTTCTGTTGTGTTTTTCTTTAACTTTTACTCCAAACGGTTGAATAGCCATAGTGTTAACTAATAGAGCATTGTCTTTTAAGACTTATACTACGATGCAAAAACTTAAAACTTCATAACGTAGAAATAGCGTAAGCATGGCTAATGAAAAACAAAAAGCTATGGTTGTCGATAGAGAGGTGGAGTTGCAAAGAGTTCAAGCTTTAATGAGCTATTTTCAAACAAGAGTGAACATATCTTATTCGATTCATTACGGTTTTATTATTGGATATCTTATTTTTCTTGCAACTTTATTTTTTCAGGGAACAGTATATTCACAATTAATTAATTTGAAAGCTAGTTCCGATTTAGCAAGTCTTCTAAATATAGTTATTTTTATGATATTGGTTTATACCCTTGTTTATTTTATAAAGCCTAGACTAATACAGCTAAATGCACAGAGAGATAACTGCCTAAAAATAGTTGATGAATTATTTCAAAAAATAAATCAAGGCATTCCTATACCTTCTTTGATAGAATTAAAAGAATGCCAATATCCAGCGCAAAACAGCAAATAATGAAAACTGTTAGTTTCTTAGTCTTTGAAGACTACAAGAACATGGAAACATGGGAAACTAAGGTTAATAAGAATCTTGAAGTATCTACGACTTTTTCTGGATTTAGCCTATTTAGCATCAAATATCAATAATTCACCATTAAATTGGTCGACAGCTTTATCGGCATTCAAAATAATATATGATATATTGAATGTTCCAACAAATGATGGTGGCAAGTATTTGAATACGAAAGATTAACCATCTATTGACGTTAAATGTTAGTAAAATAAGCTAACAGAAGCTAACACCACCATTTTTGATTAGTAATGTCAGAATTTATCCATTTTCTACTTAACCGTACTATGGAGTCCAACGTTAACCTCAATTCCACCCCCTATTCAACCATCTTCTTTCACAGCAAACACTTAAAACTAAATAGCGTAGAAATATTTAGCTAAAGTGAAAGTTAACAAGATGTCTGAAAGTATCAATCAAGTAGCTCTATTACTCGAATTAGTAGTTACATTTTCTGGAGTTTTTCTGGCTTTCATGCTTGACCGAGTTATTGATTGGAGAAAAGCGCAACATACAAAAAAAGAATTGCTAAAGAATATTTCTTGTGAGCTTAATAGCTTGAAAGAAAGCTTAACTGGTGATGCCTACAAACTTTATCCTGACGTGTGGGATTTAGCCGTTGCCAGCGGACAACTACAACTTTTAGATTCCGATCAATTAAAAAAGCTAACTAAAGTATATGGCAAAATAAAAGGCACTGATTATGAAGCTGTAAGAGTAAGAGATGCGAAAGAGGCTTTTGTGCAGAACCAGAATTCAATTAAGGCTGGTGACCTTCAGGTTAATTGGCTTCTTATAGGACAAAGGCATTTGAAGCGAATGGAAGAAACCAAAGCATTAATTGATGAAGTATTGAAAGAGCGTTGGTTAAAATATTGAGTATGTTATAGGTGGGCTCTTCGAGGGTAATTTCAACTGTTCAAGTACATACTTGAAAGTTATCATTTTTTATTGTCTCGCACTCAAGTTCCAGAATTTCCAGTCTGTGGATAATTATGGTTTTTGCACTATTGTTTACTGTTATGATGGTTTATTTAAAGCAAAGAGAAGGACTAAAATAAGGAATTAAGTTTTGAAAAAGTGTTTTATCTTTATCCAGCAAACGATAAGAAGAAGGCGCACTATGGTGTAATTGGAGGGTTAGGATGAAATCGCCAAGTGCCCTTTTGATAATGCTGATTTTTGGATTGACCCTGACTTATTGTGCAACGCCTTCCTTTGCTTTCCAGATAAATGTGTCAGCATCCGACGTTTCCATGGTCCCGACAATAACGTGGAATCGCACATTTACTGGAAGCGGCTTAATTGAAGTTGACTCAATAGTTCAAACTGCTGATGACGGATTTCTCTTAGCGGGTTCAACCGCCCTTTCGCCAAATAGCATACCAAATATTGAAGTTGTCAAAGTAGACGCAACCGGCAACCTACAATGGAATAAAACTTATGCTGCCAAAGGGAATCTTTACAGCAACTGGCTAATTGCAACCAACGATGGCGCATATGCCATATTTGGTCAATATGCAGGGAACTATTGGCTCGAAAAAATCGATGGCAAAGGCAACATACTCTGGAATCAAACCTACAGCGGGTCAGGATTCAGCTCAGCGGTAGCCTTAACTCAAACTAACGATGGTGGCTATGCAATGATAGGTCAAACCAACCTCGTCGGAAACAAAGGAACTATTTGGCTAGTTAAAACTGATGCTTTGGGTAATGAACAGTGGAATAAGACTCTTGGAGATGGAGAGGTAAATTCGATTATCCAGACAAGCGACGGAGGTTATGCTTTGGCTGGAGGTATCGGTAATTTGCCCGACTACATGCTTATAAAAGCAAACTCTACCGGTGATTTGAAGTGGAGCAAAACTTACGGAAGTCAAGATGAAGATTTCGCCTTTTCAGTGATTCAAACAAGTGATGGTGGCTACGCTTTGGGCGGTTGGATGTGGCTACGCAGCAATGGCGGCGGACCAAACCTTGCCACAGTCAAAACCGATGCTTTAGGAAATTCACAATGGACAAAATACTATGGAGCTGGCCAAGCAAGATTCATGACTAAAAACAATATTGGAGACTTTGCACTTGTCGGAACCAAACTTGTTATTGCAAGTGCCTCCTCAGGGAATGAACAGTCGGAAGTGGTCTTTGGAGAAAACCATGAGGCTTATGCTCTTGTGCAGTTACCTGATGGCAGCTATGTTATAGCTGGATCAGATACAAGTAAACCAATTCCAATCGCTTGGATGGCAAAAATCAGTTTAACTCAAGTCCAACCAAGCTCAACTCCAACAGCGACTCCTCCTATTCCAGAACTATTCCCCTGGGCGATAACCGCTTTGATGATATCAATTACTCTAGCATTAGTAACATTGAGAATCAAACACTATCCTAACTCAGACAGTTGACTTTTGGTGCTCATGAAAAATTGCCTTATTCCAAGCAACTTCGCAGAGCATTAAAATGGATCCAGAAATGCTTCCAATTGCTGGTCCTATCTAACCAAGTTTTTGAAAATTTTATTTCCGAGTTCTGTTTCTAACAAAAACTATGACTAATAATGCTACAATCACAACGACAATTGACCCAATTATCAATGCCGGGTTAAATGACACCAAGTTCATTGATGTCCCATTAGGAGCTGCTGTTGGACTAGATGAAGGATGCGAAACTGTGGGAAAACTCAAAGCATGAATTGAATTATTTCCACTATAGAAAGCAATGGCGTCGGCAACTGTAACAAACGACTGGTCACTGCTAATTGTGTGATTCCAAAGGCTGTTACCATTTATCGCATCTAAGATATGAAGCGTTTTTCCCGAATAATAATAAAAGACTCCGCCATTAACACTAGCATAAGCGCCAAAGCTATAGTAACGAAAGCTGCCATCGCTGATGCTTAATGTTCCATTTACATCTGTGCTGCTATTCCATAATGGTGTGCCGTCTGCAATGTTCAAGGCGGTTAAGGTGCCGTTTGTACTAAAATAAACCGCGTTATCAATGCGTGCAAGAGATAGGATCGTTCTACCGTCGGTGGAGTAATTCCAAACTTGATTTCCTTTTAATCCATCATAGGCATAAACGTTGTCGCCGACTGTGTTGTAGAGGATGCCGCTATCGCTTATGCCGTAACTTGCAGCCCGGTAACTCCAGAGTTGATTGCCGTCTTGGGTGTTTAAGGCGTAGGTTGTTTGGGTTGAGCTAAAATAGACGACGCCGTCACCAATTGTGGAATACCAGTTTACAGATCCGTTTATTGGTGTGCTCCAAAGCAAGTTGCCATCTCTCGTGCTGACAGCATAATAGCGATAATCGTTTTGGTGGTTAATACTAAAGAAGAGTGCTTCATCACTAAAGGTAAACATTGAAGGAAAAACGTAGTAGCCAGCGTTCCACCTCCAAAGTTCCTTGCCATTAGTTGCATTGACTGCGCAAAGCAAAGAACTGTAATCGCCTGAAGCATGAAAGAAGACATAGATCGTGCTATTGCTAATTGAGCACCTAATAATGTCGCCGTCAATTTTATATACCCATTTTTGAGTGCCTGTAGATGCGTCAAATGCATAAACGCCGCCTCCGCCATATTTTCCATCAATATTAAGTCCTTCACTTGCAGAAACATAGGCCACGCCGTCGAGAACGCGGAAAGAACGAATATCACCCGTCACAGTGTAGTTCCAGAGTTTGGCGCCGTTTTGAGAGTTTAGGGCGTAAATGTTTCCTAGCGAATGTGTTAGGGGAAACATCGATTCGTAGCGGGCTTGTTCGCCTGGTATTGTGTATGTTTCAGTGTTCCATACATAGGCTATTCCATCAACTACCACGCCACTTTCCCAAGAAACATTGTTAGTGGTTGTGTTGGAAGCAAAATCCCAAAGTTCAGCAGGCACATCCGCGCACGCAAAGGGAACAAAAAGCAAGCTTGAAAACATAACTGTGCAGATTACAACTGCGAGCGCCCACAACTTATTCGTGTGTATTAGCACCGACCTATATTCAGACGTCGTAGCAGTATAAAGTTTTGTAATTGTTGCTATTGGGTTATCAATAATGGTGTATTTTAGGGGAATCAAGAAAAAAGTAATTGGGCTGATTTTATAAACTTTTAAGCAAGATCAAAACAATACAAAAATTGTGAAAGCATGAAATCTGTATTTGGATTATTGGGTGCAATACTTTTTGCCATTGGTGGCGCAATTGTATCGATGGATTTTGGCTGCGTCATTACTTTTCCTACTAACGACTATCGAAGTTTTTCATCGTTTATTGGCTTTATTATTGGTTTTCTGTTAATTGGGTTAGGTCTTTGGGTTATTGTTCTGAGCGGAAAATCTGAAACAAAAAAGCCCACTTCTTAGGGGCTTGATCTCTTGGCTAAAAAGTTAATGCGAAGAATACCATTTCTTGCTTGCTACGATAAAATGAGTGACACTTAGCATAATGAAAACACTGGGGATAAAAAGCAAAATACTGTTGTCGACTGTTTTATTCAAAGCAAGGTTTTCAACTAGCCAGATAACTCCCGCTAAAACTATGAGAGTGATTCCTGCAACAAAATAATCCGAAGCTTTCGATTTACTCACAGTCATCGGCTAACTATCTTACATCCACTCTGCATAAATAATTTTTGACCAACTAACTTAACCGTTCAACAAAGAACATATAGAAATTTTATTTGCTCCTCGAAAGTCAACCATCCAAAAAATGAGTACCGTTAATATTGAATGGCGATTAGCCTTCAAGCAATTCTTATCCCAAAATGTTAAGTTAAGCGGACCAAGCCATGCGCTAAAGCAGGATGCAGCAAGAAAGGGGGATTGCCTTCTCCTTATTTAGCAGCCAGACCCGCCCAACTATCTGCTACTGTTGGACTATGTCTGGTTAGCGTATTAGCGCTTGAAATAATATAAAATGATGTTGTCACAAAATGAAACAACAACAAATAGTTAATTGTCTTGAACTAACATCAATGTCAGATAACTGTTTACGCCCGCTATCGGTTTTATTTGTAATTTAGTAATTTCCTTAAGCTTATCTACAGAATTGCCCTTAATTTTGATTAGAAGGTCGTAGACACCGTATAATGCGTGAGCTTCTTCAACGCCCTCAACAAGTTTTATGTTTTCTAACACTTTATCTTGGGCACCTGTATCGGTAGTAACTAAAACAACTGCTGAAATCATATGTCAATCCCCGTTATTTCCCATCTATCTTGAAACAGAATAATTAAGATGTGTTGTTGCATGAATGAACCCACAAAGCGCTAACAAAAAAGTGAAACTCCAACTCGCACTCTACGCCTCCAGCAACACCGAAAGAAATCAAAAACTGCATCGAACAAACAGCAAACTTACTTTAAACTATTTTTTATCAATTAAGATGTCTTGCCTCTGATTTACAGTTATGATCTTAGTTTTCTTGAAAGAACCCAACTCCAAAAGATGCTTGTCCCCTGTAACGATAAACTCGGCCCTCCCGGTATAAACCGTGTTTAGAACTACGTCATCATCAGGATCTTGCAACACAACTTTAAAACGGGCACTATCTGGCACCATTTTAGACAAACGAACTAAGCTTGAAACAAACCTATCAACCTGAGATATTGTAACCTTAAATTTATCTCTTGAAATTACATCGGCTAGTTCAGCTAGCATTTGCTGAGATAATACGACAGTATGTTTGTCTAAAAGTTCAAAAACAACTCTTCGCGGTTTTCCTTCATCGATAAGAGATGACACTAAAGATTAGCGTCAAGGACCACGCGAACCATTTTATGCGCCTTTGCTTTCTCGCTTTTTTCGTCGGTAAGCTTGAATGTCGCTTAGAATCTCTTGTTCGGTTGGCTTTTTATTTTGTTTGTTTTGTTGGTCGATTTCTGCAAAAAGTTCTTTTAGTTCTTCTAGTGGTGGAACTTTGAGTTTTGCTAGGACAAGTTTGTCGTCTTTTCGGTATACAATAATTTTGGTGTTTGGAGTTATTGCCAGGTCTTTTCTGAAGCGTTGAGGAATAACTATCTGGCCTTTGGTTCCCACCACGGCGATGTCGGAGTTTTCTTGATCCACATTCTCACAGTATAACTTTCATACCTATTTGCAGATAAAGGTTACTATTCACCTAACAAAACGATAATTAATAATTAGGAAAGTAAAACGTAATCTGAGTTTTTTCTGAGTGAATAAAGGTTTTTAATTGAGTAGCAAAAAAGAAAGTTAAGCTGATTTGAGCCAGATACTTCTAAGCGGAGGCTTTGTCTCGGTAATGTGTTGATACCATGCTTTTTGATATGTCGCCTATTCTTGGCATCTTTAGAAGAAAAACCGTTAGCATGAGAAAGGCTTAAGACAAAAATGTACTATAGTTTCCAATGTGAAGGACTCATATTGCCCAAGGCTAACTTGAGAAGTTTGTCGATATTAGTTGTTTTAATTGCGGCAATTTTGGTAAGCTCAATTTTACCTAATATTTCATCGGTGGCAGGTCAAACTGCTTCATTGCCTTCCAGAACCTTGGGCGATAAGTGGACATTAAGCGTCAACTACCAACAGCCTTCTGGATTAAAAGGCACCATGACTGAGGAGATTACGAGCACCTCTGTTTCAGCTTCGGGCTATGATTGTACAGAATTCACAATGGCAGGTGGAGGAACCACTTCAGGATCAGGTTACACAGGCAACTGGACAACTAGCGGCAAACAATATGAAACAAAAACAGACTACACAACACCCAAAACAGAAAACACTATAAAAACAACTACTACGACATTTAACGAAACAATCACAACAGAAACCATTTGCAATCCACCATTAAACGACATCGCTTTTCCTCTTTATGTTGGAAAAACCTGGTCATCGACAACCACTCAAGCCATAACTTTTAAACATTATTTGAATGGCGTGTTAACCAATAGTACTAGTAACCAAAAAATAACTCAAAACTGTTCAGTGCTAAGAACTGAGGATGTTCAAGTGCCAGCCGGTAGTTTTCAAACCTTTGTGATTAGAAGGACAGACAGCGGAGGCTCAAGCTCAGATATTTATTACTCAGAAAAGGCACACAGACAAGTAAAAGAACTAGATTATATGCCAGGGGGTTCGCTGGCTTTTTCATTAGAATTGTTAGACTATAGTGTTGCAGAGCCGACAACTTCCCCCGCTCCAACACCCACACCTACTCAGACGCCTCAATCAATACCAACGCAACAACCGACAGCAACTTTCACACCCAATATTAGTGCAACACCAATGCTAACCCCAAGCCCAACAGCAGCACCGTCTCCTTCAATTCCAGAGCTCTCGTGGCTAACAGTGCTGCCACTGCTACTTTTCACGCTTCTTACGATAATAGTAATTAAAAAAAAGAAAATAGACAGCTATTGACCCATTTATCTCTAAAGTAGGCAGATAAAAAATACCCTTTGCCAGCACTAGTACTTGCTATCGTGAATGCGAATGTGTTAAGCCAAAGTAGACTAGGTTGCCTGAGAGCGCTGTTGTTGCGCCAAAAAATTATGTTGCCAATGTTTTGGGGTAGGGAAAATGTAAATTAGTTTGACTATGAAATTATTTTTAGTTTGTGATTGTATGAAGGTTGCTGTTTCTGGTAAAGGCGGCGTTGGCAAAACTCTCATCGCTGGCGGCTTGGCCCGCGGTTTTTCTGAACGCGGTTTAAAAACTATAGGAATTGATGCGGATTCTTCTCCGAATTTGGGGTTAACGTTGGGGTTGTCAACGGAGGAAACCCGTAAGATAGTTCCTATTTCAGAAAATAAACCCTTGATTGAGTCAAAAACGAGTACGGGTTACTCAGGCGTCTACAATCTGAACTTCAGTGTCGACGACATCGTGAAACAGTACTCTGTTCCTACCCCTCTTGGCGTAAATTTAATTGTTATGGGAACAGTTCACTCCATGGGGGCAGGCTGTATGTGTGCCCCAACCGCCGTTATCCGAGCGCTCCTGCGGAATCTAATCGTGGAACGCGACGAGGCAGTGGTCTTGGATTTGGAGGCAGGCGTGGAACACATCGGCAGGGGCACCGCAAAAGAAGTCGATGCCCTCTTAATTGTCGCTGATTCTAACCTGAAATCGCTGGAAATCGCAAAGCACATCCATGATATGGCAATGGCTGCGGGCATGAAACAACTCTATCTTATAGGTAACCGCGTAATGAACGACACCCAGAAAAATGCTATCCAAACTTTTGCTGACCAAAACGGCATTGAGGTTCTAGCTTTTGTGCCATGGGACCAAAAAGTAATCGAGGCAGATATGCTTGGAGAAACCCCGCTAAAAAACAAGGAAATCGCTGCAGTTCAAAGCATCGACGGTATTTGTGAGCTTTTGATAAAGAAAACAACTTAACTTGTGTTAATTATCCAAAATTAAACCCTTTTTTTCTTAAGTCTCTGAGCACTCTGAATGAGTTAAAACTGTAAAAAAGAATTTTAACTGTGTTTTAACCATGGACAATATAGGGAGCTTTTGCATGAGGACCCGAAACATGCTTCCTCTAGCTTATTCACTGTTTGATTGAGAGGTGTTTGTTGACGTTGGGCGTTTTGTTTATATTTTGTTTATATATTTTGTTTATACAGGGGTTTGTGCGTTGGCTAAGGTCTTTAAGGGCTTTAGGTTTGAAGCCCAGCTTTACAGTGATTTCAAGAGTGTAGCTTCTGCAGGAGGGTGTACCGTAACTGGTGCTTTTGAGCAGTTTATGGGCGTTTGTGTGGAGGGTGAGCTTTTGGTTTTTCCTGAAAGAAACATTGAAGGTTTTGAGGCTGAGGCTCGGGTTTTAGTTGATTGGTTACGCAAGGGAAGGCGATTTTACCGCGGAGAAGGAGGGGTGGAGGTAAATATTGCGGGCCGTCTGGTTGGGTTGTTGCTTAAGGTGCGCGATTCTGAGTTGAGGGGTGAGATTGAAGACGCTTTGAAAAGTTCGGTTTCTGAGCAAGGATAAAGATTTGTGCTTTGTTATCTTGGGACCATGAAAACGAACTGTTCTGGTTGGGCTTCTTTGGTTGCATAACAGGCTAGCGCTAAAGCAAATAGTTGGTCGTCGTGTCTGCCTCTGGGGTGCCTATATTTCATATGGATGTGTTCTTGCGCTGTGCTTGGCTGGAGGTACTCGTATTGTTGCTCGTTAATTTGGGCAATAAGCTGCTTGTCCCCGCCTTGTAAGCGAAGTTGTTTTTTCTCCATTAGTAATTTGAGGTAGTTGAGCATGTTCTCTTTCTCTGCGTCCGTAAAGAAGACGCCTTTTACTTCTGGAATACCTATACCCTCGAGCTCATCCACTACGGCGTCGCCTATACCCGTTTTGTCAACGTACATTCCGTCAAAGTTGAAGGCTTGACAGGCTTTGGCTACGTAAGCGATAACTTCTGGGTAGGACGTGCCCAGAGGAAACTGGCGCTTATGCACCAGCCTAACTTCGCCATCATCTGTTAGCTGAACCACCACCAGAACGCTAAAGTCAATTTGTTTGCCCAAATCTAAACCCCCAAAATACCTGCCGATCAACTGTTGGCTGTCGATGTGTTCTATGTCTTGGATATACTGGTTTGGGGAAGCTGGATTGTCCAGTTCAGGGTCTATACATTTTGCTATGAGATCCATGGGAAAGAAAGTCTGGGTTGCTTCGACCCAGAGCGCTTCAACTTCTCTTTGCCATTCTTCCTTGGTCATCATGTCTCGCCATTCCTCGAGTTGCGCTTGACTCACAAGAGGGCTGGAATCGCTTGGGTAATGATGTATTGAGTAGCGTTTTGTGTCCAGGAAAGCTTTGCGAAAAACGTGGTCAAACGCCATAGGTGTTCCGCTCATAACTAAGGAGGAACTGGGTTTTGTGAGCATCATCATGATTTCACTAGTGATCATCTCAGTTGGGATAATGCTTGCCTCATCAAGAAAGACCCAGTCAGGATGATAACCTCTGAGCTTATCTGGGGAACAGGGCAACGCGATGAGTTTACTGTTTATCGGGGGTTTTAGCTTAATAACTGTGCGCGTCGTTCCAGGACGTTGAAGCATATCGCGCATAAGCGGATTTGCCATTATGGTGGAGTAGCAATAGTCAAACATGATCATGCTTTGGCGTTGAGTACTGCTGATTATCAGACTTTCGCAATTGGGTTTTGTGAAGAGAAGCCAGAGGTTTTTTCGGCTAAAAACAAGGCTTTTTCCCCAGCCTCTTCCACAAACAGCGATCTGCCTTGAACTCTGGTCTTGAAGAAGTTTCTGGTGGTTGGGTGCTTTATTTAGCCAGCCGTCGCCGCACATTAAAATGGCAAAGAACGCAGGATCTTGTACAAGTTTGCGTGTCACTTCACGGTAAGAGCATAGTTCTTTGAAGGCTTTGGGTCTTCGCCTAAGATCATTATAGGCTTGGAACGCGAATTCAGGATCGTTAATTACCTTCTCGACGTAAGTGCTTTCTTCCATACTCTAAAGTCACGCCTAAAACGTCTAGCTACCCTTGGTTCTATGCCTCTCACATAGTCCCCCAAGTTTTGGTCTTCAAACTGGTTTTTTTCGCCCTTTTGGGTTAGCATCCTGTTCAATGTGTTTGCGTGGAAGGCAAAAACTGTGGCTACCCGTGTCCTCTCAGTTACTGTGAGTTCAGGGTCTTTGAGCATTTTGTGGAGTTCAATGATCATTTCCCATTCCCTTTTGATTAACCCATCCAGAGTTGGAGCCTCTGTCTGCGGTTTATTCTTTGATTCCAAATTTTCCATATCTATCGCCAAGAGTGAGTAATCAGACTCACTATACTTCAAAACGAGCTTTTTATATAATAAATTTTCGTAAGATATTGAGCACGCGTTTGTCCCTTATTTGGTGCTCATCAAAAGAATAAAAATACCAAAATTTGCCGAGCGAAAAAAGCTTAAAGAAACAAAAGAAAAGAACGTCATAGGCTAAACCTTAACGATTTAGCATTGGTCGTGACCGCAATTGCAACTGTGATTTGACGAGTTACCTCCAATGTATTTTTGGGGGTTTGCTTCGAAGGATTTTTTGCATCCCGGAGCACAGAAATAATAGTATTTGCCTTGGTAGATAGTTTTGTACTTAGCAGTTTTCTCGTCTACATCCATGTTGCACACTAAATCTTTAGCCATACTTTTTCACCTCCAATGCTTGACATTTTGTGACTAGATTTTTGGTTTAAATCTCCTGAGGAGTGAAGCGTTGGTAACCACGGTTACTGAGCTGCTTGCCATAGCTGCCGCCGCGTACACCGGATTGAATAGCACATGTAAAATAGGGTAGAACGCTCCTGCCGCTAAGGGAATGAGGACTATATTGTAGAAGAATGCCCAGAAAAGGTTCTGGCGAATTTTCTTCATCGTAGCGCGGCTCAACTGAATAGCTACCACCACATCCCTCAAATCATTCTTAATTAACACGATATCTCCCGTTTCAATAGCTACATCTGTTCCGCTGCCGACAGCAATTCCAATGTTTGCTTGCGCCAAAGCAGGAGCATCGTTTATTCCGTCACCAACCATAGCAACAACTTTGCCTTCGGATTGCAGACGCTTTATCTCTGTTGCTTTTTCGCTTGGAAGAACCTCTGCAAAGACGCGGTTAACGCCTACCTGCGCTGCGATGGCTTTGGCGGTTCTCTGGTTGTCGCCCGTAATCATGATGACTTCCAATCCCATCTGTTGAAGAGTCTTAACTGCGTCGGCGGAGTGCTCCTTTAAGGTGTCAGCCACCGCTATTAAACCCGCAAGTTGGTTGTCAACGGCGAGGAGCATAGCAGTTTTGCCTTCTTCCTCAAACGCCGACATTTTCCCCTCAAGCGCCTTGATGTCCAAGTTGTTTGCCTCCATCAGTTTTCGGTTACCCAACAATATTTTGGCGCCCCTATGTTCCACCTCTACTCCGTATCCAGGGATAGCGTTGAACAATTCCGGTTCATCAACTTGAATTCCCTTTTCCTTTGCTCTTTTCACTATGGCTGCTCCCAGCGGATGCTCGGAGTTTTTCTCTGCGATAGCGGCGAACTGCAGAAGCTGGGTTTCCCCGAACGGTTCAGATGGGGCGATGTCGGTTACTTCGGGTTCGCCCTTCGTTAGTGTTCCTGTTTTGTCAAAAACAACTGCTTGAAGCTTGTATACCGCTTCCAATGCTTCGCCGCTTTTTATTAGGATTCCGTTTTCTGCTCCTTTTCCGACACCCACCATTATCGCTGTCGGAGTAGCGAGTCCAAGAGCGCAAGGACAAGCCACGATTAACACTGCGATGAAAACGGTGAGTGAGAAAATGAAGGATGCTCCGACAATAAAGTACCATAACACTGCTGAAAGTGTCGCAGTAATTATGATGGCTGGAACGAAATATCCGGAAGCAATGTCGGCTAATCTTTGAATAGGCGCTTTCGAAGTTAACGCATCTTCAACCATGCTAATGATTTGGGCAAGAACTGTGTCTTTGCCCACTTTGGTGGCTTTGAACTTGAGCATACCCGTCTTGTTCATGGTGGCTCCTACGACTTGGTCGCCGATTCTCTTTTCGACTGGAATGCTTTCGCCCGTGATGACTTTCTCGTCCACTGCCGAATAGCCTTCGGTAACCGTGCCGTCGACGGGGATTTTTTCTCCCGGTCTAACCACGACGATGTCGCCTACTTGTACGTCTTCAACTGGAATTTCCTGTTCCTCACCGTTGCGGATGACTCGGGCTGTTTTGGCTTGGAGACCCATGATTTTTCGGATGGCTTCCGAGGTTCTGCCCTTAGCTACGGCATCTAAGAGTTTTCCTAGCAAAATGAAGCTCATAATCATGGTAGCGGTATCGAAGAATACTCCAGCCCCTGGAAAAACGCCTGGGGCAAAAGTAACGAAGGTGCTGTAGATCCATGCGGTGGATGTGCCCATGGCAATTAAGGTGTCCATGTTAGTGGTCTTGTTTCGCAGCCCCTTGTAGGTGCCAACGTAAAAGGTCCATCCCACGATGAACTGAACTGGCGTTGCAAGCAGGAACATGAGGATGTTGTTTTGCTCCATGGGCAGAGGTGAGAGCCACATCAAAACAAGGATTGGAATAGTCAGGGCAACGCTAGTGACTAAGAGAATTTTTAGGTGCCGGATGTGGCGTTTGCGTTCTTCACCCGCTGTATCCTCATGGGTTTTTTGTTGTTGTTCGATTACTTGGTATCCGCTGTCCTGGATGGTTTTTTTGATGCTTGGCAAGCTGATTTGCTGGGGGTTGTATTCAACTGAGACGCTTTCAGCGGCAAAATTGACGACTGCATTGTAGACTCCTTCGCGGTTGCCCAGGGCTTTCTCGATGGTTTTGGCACAGTTAACGCATGACATGCCGCCGATTTGAAGGACGATTTTTTCGTGGATTACATGGTAGCCTGCGTCGGTGATGGCGGTTTCGATAGTTTTTTGAGTGATGCGGTCGGGGTTGTAGTCTATTAGTGCTTGTTCAGCAGCGAGGTTTACGGTAGCTTGGGTTACACCTTTTAGTTTGGCAAGTTCCTTTTCAATGGTGTGAGCGCAGTTTATGCAACTCATGCCGCCAATGTTGAGGGTAATTTTTTTGTTTTTTTCTTGGCTCATATTGCTTGCCTTCGTTCGAGTTTTTATATACGTTTATTTAAGTCAAGCGTTTTTTTATATAAAACTGCTATTCGGATTGGTGGATATTTCATAGGTGCATCTCTTTTTTAAATTCTTTGTACTGTTTGACTTTGGCTTAATCAACAGCCAATAGCTAAGAACAAGCTATAGGTAAGAGTGCTTATTTCTCGCGTAACACTTTGAGGATGTAGGCCATTGTGGGTCAGGTCCCAAGATGTCTCCTGTGAAGAACGGCGCCGAAGTACGGTGTCCATCGCAAATATCCTTGTATTCACAAATGTCACATTTGCCTTTTAGGTTACTCTTGTCTCTGACGTTGGCGAAGAATTCGCTACTTTGCATTTTGTTCCAGATGCCCTGAAGAGATTGAGTTTTAATGTTACCGAAAGGTAGACGTCGTTGTAGCTGCAGCGGAAAAGACCCCCGCTTGGCTATAGGCTCAACGGTTTTTTGCTTCTTTTTTTAATTACATAACCCACGGCCGAGACTGCGATGACCACGGCTGCAACTGAAATGGCAATCAACGCTAACATGTCAGATGATAAAGTTGAGCTGCTTGAGGAAATTGTAGTTGAGGGTTGGTTCGTAACGTTTTCCCTAAAGGCATAAACGTTCCAGTCGTTGCAGCCTATATATAGCCTGTTGTTTGCGATGGTTGGTGAAGACCAGCTGCTTGAAGGCATATCCATAGTTTCAAGTTTTTCACCATTGTTAGCAGCGTCGAGTACGAATATGTGGCGTTGGCTAGTTACGTCGTAGACTTTGCCGTCTGCATATGTTGGCGCAACATACAATTCATCACCGGTGTAAAAGCTCCAAATAACTTTTCCAGTGTTTGCGTTGAGACATGCTATATTGAATTTGTCGATGAGAATAACTTGTCCGTTCTGGTATATCGGGGCATTATAGATGAATTCGCCAGCATCCTTGTTGGTGAAATTCCATACAACCTCGCCTGTTGCCTCGCTAACAGCATAATAAGTGATAACATTGGATGACGTAAATACCATGCCGTCTGCCACCGATGTTGAACCTAACATTTCCGATCCACCGATGAAAACAGGAACATAGGGAATTGACCGAGTCCAAATTACAGCTCCGTTAGCAGCGTCAAGTTTGTAGAGCATACCAGTTGTCGGTTCGTGGGAAGTGAAGAATACAGCGCCGTCAGAGACTGAAGGAGAATTTTCTATCGAGCCAAGAGTTGCCGTTTTCCAAACAACATTGCCGCCGTTCGCGTCAAGAGCGTACATGTTGCCGTCCATAGATCCAACGTACACAAGGCCATTTGACACGGCGGGTGAAGATTTCATAACTATAGTGGAAAATGTACCTTGCATGTTGCCATTGACAGCGGTTGTCCAGATGAGGTTGCCGTTGTAAGCGTCAAGACAGTAGACGTTGCCGTCGTCTCCGCCCGTGTAAACCTTTCCATTCACGACAGCAACTGAAGATTCAACAGTTGCTTTGGTTGCGAAACTCCAGAGCAGATTACCGCTCCATGCGCCAACAGCATAGATGTTTTTGTCCTGAGAACCAAAGTAAACGATTCCGTCAACAATGGTTGGTGAGGATAGAACGGACCCGTTTGTCGTGAATTTCCAGGCTAAAGTAAGGTTATTTGGTCCTTCGGATGCGGTTGATGAGTGGGTTGGGTGCGCTCCCCACATGGACCAGTTGCTAGTGGGAACTGTGGTTGTGCCCATTGCCCAAAGCTGATTAACTGTAGAATACTCGTTTCCCGAGATTGTATCAACGGCAGTCGTCACTTCACCTGGAATAAGATATAATGTTCCGTATGCAACGATGACAGATTCTTTGGGCGCAAGGGCTTCCATCTCAAGTTTCCAAATTACCTGTCCAGTGTAGGCGTCTAAACATGCAAATTGTGATGCACCAACTTCATTGTTGTAATATGCGTTTTGACCTGTTGTTGCGTAGACTTTGCCATCTGCAACCGTGGGGGCACCTGGAAAAATGAGTGGACCAGGACCTGTATAGTTCCATGCAAGTTTGCCAGTTTCTACGTTGACCGCATAAAGATTGCCATCCTTGTTGAGCGCATAAACCATACCATAACCTACTGCAGTCCCCACACAGAAGTATCCGTCAGTGTTGGGGGTGTATGTCCACAGGATGTCGCCGTTTGTAGCGTTAAAACAATATAGTGTATTGTCATCTGTTCCTCCTCTAAGATACCTGCCTTCATAGTGGGAGCCGCTGAAAATCATCGGTCCCTTCGTTAGCGTATCCCAAACAAACTTGCCTGTTCGGGCATCAAGCGCCATCTGGTGATTCTCAAAAGATCCTGGAAAAACAAGTCCACCACCATACGTTACTCCTGAACCCGTGGTGCCGCCGCCGGGAATATAGGTTTGCCAAGCCAAAGTTGGAGGTGCCGAAGGATTAGAAAAGTCCCAAGCGTCAATGTAGGAACCGACTTTGGCGTAGAACATTTTTTCTTCGGGACTATATACGTTGGCGACGAATAGAACGCCTGTGTCAGCTGAGAATTGTGTGCTGGTCCAAATGATGTTGCCTGTTTGCGGGTCAAGGCATGTGCCTTCAACAACCATATGTGTATTGTCAATCTTGTAGGCTACGGGCCATGTTCCATTCATGGGAATGTCTTTGTGCCAGACAACTTGTCCAGATTGGTCAACTGCACTAACGCCTGTGGTAGTGCAGACGAAAATTTTTCCGTCAAAAGCTACAAGGTAGGGTTCTATTCCTGTTATGTTGGTTTTCCACAGAACATTTGATGTTGCTGGGGCTGGTCCTGCTGAAGACCGTGAGAAAGAGGAATCGCCTTGGAACTGGGGCCACTCATACTGAAACAAGCTCTCATCGCTTTCAAGAGTGGCAGAGGTTGAAGAGATATTAGCATTTACCTTGCCTATTCCAATTAAAGAGGTAGCGTTAAAACTAGCAAAAAATAAAATTATGAGTAAAAATGCTATTGCAAGTTTCGATTTAGGCATATTTCTTTCCTCGTAATTATTTTAGTCAAAACATGGACTCTCCAAGTTCTAAGTTAAATTGGTTTCATTAAAATTAAGTTGATAGAGGTTTCCAACACTGTTCCAGATAAAAGCGTTGGGTAACGTTTTAGCTATGTTAGTTATTGCCCTCCAACCTGTACAATGTGAAGGTATAATTAACTCTGGATTGATTCGTTTCAATTCTTTAACGGTTAGCTTTATTCTTTTTTCGCATTCTTTTCCGGCCAAATGAAACCCACCAAAAACTGCGTAAATATTTGTTACTCCTGTGATCAATTGGGCGTATCGTATGGTGTTGATTATGCCTGCATGAGCGCAACCGGATATAATTATCAATCCTTTTTCTTTTAAATTAAAAACTAAGGCTCGTTCATCCAAAATATCAGAATCGGATTGCCATCTGTTGTTAAATAAGATCCTGTTTTGCGAGTAACCTTTTTCAAAGCTTGTTTTTCTTGGAATTTCGCCAGTTACGAAAGCAGTTTTGTTGGCTATCAGGTGAGGATTTTTTGTAAAGACGATTTTAGCCGGGTTTAAATGTTCTTCTGCTGGAAATTCTGGGTGTTTTCGAATTATTCCTTTTGAGTTTGCTGTTCCTCGACGTTTAAACATGCTTTTATGGACTATTATGGGCAAATCGGTTTTGTTAATGGCTTTTATGGCAGCTTCTAATCCGCCAAAATGATCGTAGTGCCCATGAGAAAGTACGATGTAATCTATTTCACTTAAATCTATACCCATTCGCTTAGCATTTTCAACAATTCCGTCTGGACTAACGCCGGTATCAAATAAGATGTTGAATGACTGCCCTCCGTTGAAAACTTTGACAAGCATTGAAAATCCATGTTCAGCAATGGGCATTTGTAAATAATCTGTGCATCCTCGGCTCATCCCCTTTGTTGTCCATTGTCTATAGGACTTAACTTCTTTTTTATTTATTGTTGAGATGAAATCAATTGAATTATCAACTAAACTAAGAACTTCCAGTCTATCGACTTCTGCAATCTTTATGTGTTCATGCTCAGAAGTGCTCATGTCATGGCTCCGGTCTATAGAGACCCTTTGTATTGGCTTGTGGTTGGGCATCCTACGCATTTCTGGGTTTCATATCGGTTGCAGGGATTGCATTCTACCTTGCAGGGTGTTACCTTTCTCTCTTTTTGGGCCAGGTTTTCTCTTATTTGAAGGAATGGTGAAAAGTATGTGTCACTTATGGGGTAGAATTCTGAGCGGCGTATTCCTTTGCTACATCTTAAGGAGCATTTTTCCATGGATATACTCTCGAGGGTTTCTTTTGTTTCTGCAACAACAAGCGCGATTAAGTTGTAGCCTCCCATTGTTTTGAATATCTGAATTATCCGGGGGCATTCCTCGAAGCGGTCTAGAACGTTCTGCATTGCCTCTGCACTTTCCATTTCTAGCATTACGATTGCTGGGTGAAGTTTGAGGACGTTTGGATTAAGTAGGGCTGATACTTTTATAGTTCCATTTTTTATGAGTCGCTCGAGTCTTTTCTTGGTTCCCATGCTTGAGAAGCCTGTATTTTTAGCTAAGTCTTGTAATGTTGTTCGTCCATCTACTTGGAGTTGGGTAATTATTTTTTTGTCTATGTCGTCCAAACATCTTCACTGTTTATTTTATAAACATAAAGTATTAATAAGGTTTATCTATTAAACTGTTTTTAAAATGCACGCCTTACCATGAATCAAGCAGAAAACGGTGACAAGAATGAATGAATTTAACGTTAAATATGATTTAAGCTTAACCCCCTTGCGTAAAAAACTAGGAAAAGAGTTCAGGTCTACCTTGAAAGGTAAAAAAGGAAAGCTGAAGGGTTACATATGGCCTCAACAATAAATGGTCGGCACATGTTTTCCTCTGAATCCGTTGCAGAGGGTCATCCCGATAAAGTCGCAGACCAAATATCGGACAGCGTCGTAGATGCCATAATTAGCAAAGACCCTAAAGCAAGGGTAGATTGTGAAACATTAATCATGCAAGGCAACATCATAGTCACAGGTCAAATCACAACTTCCTGCTATGTACCTATCCCAAACGTTGTTAGAAAGACTTTGAAGGAAATAGGTTTTGACAACGCTAAAGACGGTTTGGACTCCGAAACCTGCGGTATCCTAGTTTCTTTTACGGAGCAGTCTCCAGATATCGCAGTAGGTGTGAACGAAAGCAATGGACATGAACAGGGGGCTGGAGACCAGGGCATGGTATTCGGCTATGCCACAAATGAGACAAAAGAGTTGATGCCTTTACCTATTATGCTTGCACATAAACTTGTTGAAAGACTGTCTGAATGTAGGAAAAAAGGAATATTGCCCTATTTACGACCGGATGGTAAATCTCAGGCTACCGTTGAATATGTTAATGGAAAACCAAAGAGGGTGGATGCCGTCGTAATTGCTGCTCAACATGCTCCCGAGATTGATGCAGAGAAGATACGGGAAGACATCATAAATCAGGTGATAAAGAAAGTTATACCTGCCAACCTGCTGGATTCAGAGACAAAGTACATAGTCAATGGAACAGGAAGATTCGTGGTCGGAGGAACCTTAGCAGATTCAGGCTTAACGGGTCGGAAAATCATCGTTGACACGTATGGTGGCGTCGGAAGGCATGGCGGAGGCTGTTTCTCAGGCAAAGACCCTTCAAAAGTTGACCGCTCAGGCTGCTACATGGCAAGATACATCGCCAAAAACATTGTTGCGGCAGGATTGGCAGATCAATGCGAGACCCAAATATCCTATGCAATAGGTGTTGCCCAACCAGTCTCAGTAATGGTAAACACGTTTCGTACGGGCAAGATACCTAATGAGAAAATCCTCGAATTGGTAAAAAAATATTTTGACATGAGACCCAAAGCAATCATAGATCACTTAGATCTTCAAAGACCGATATATAGAAAAACCGCTGTGTTTGGACATTTCGGAAGAAACGATCCTGACTTCACATGGGAGAGAACTGACAAAGCAGCATTATTGCGAAAAGCCGCTGAAGGAAATAGTTCTGGGCAGCTACAAGCGTCAAGTTCGAAAAATTGACGTGATTTTGCAGGAAACTTTATCAGGAGTACGATGGAACTGACGAGATACAATGAGGCACATTGCCACAAATGGGCTGTTTTATTAGAAAAAAGAAGTCGCAAGATGGAGCAAGCAATAGCAGCAATACACTCTGGAAACTTTGAAACAGCCCAGATGTTTGTCTCTGAAATTTTTCATGGCGAAGAATCGCGAAACAGCAAGGACACAGATCCTGGTATGGAAGGATCTTTGCTTTATCATATGGCGATGGTGACTAAAATGGAGGCAGAGCCCAAATTTGTATTGGAGGAACTTGGACTTGATGAACCTGACGTCACCGCTCGCGAGTTGACTTTCTTCGACGCGTTTGTTTCGGATGTTAAAGAACTCACCAAAAAGCTGAAAATAGAGGTCAACTCTAAACCAACATTATGCAAAGTCACCCTGGAAGAAGAAGAAAAAATCGCCTTATTCGAAAAACTTACAGAAAAGACCAAAACCGTTGAAATCATGCTTAAAAGAGAAGATTTTAACGCTGAACTTGAGTTGCAAAGAACATTCTTAGAATGGGCGACAAATGTCATTGATATGCGTATGAGGCAAGAATACGCGACAATAAAGGGCTTCTTGATTCTGGCTGATTTGACAAGTAATCTTGGGATCGAACGCGTCAGCAAGGTTATGGATAGCGTCCAAGAAAAGTTTGGAAAGGCAACGGCAACTGCCGCCCTCAACGTGACTCTTAGAGCTGGAATCTCGAGGCAGAAACTGCAGACAATCATGCTAAGTGACCATTATATTGAATTTAAGATGAATATGTCTGAGCTAGAGGGTTCTATGCGGTTTTTGAATTGCCCTATCTTTGGAAGCCATAATTACATATTGGATAGACTCAAGGCAGAGGCTGGAACAGCTGAACTCTTCTGCAATCATTTCTGTGTTGCCCACGCAAAGGCTATGTTTGAAACTGTTCTGCCTTTCACATTTGAAATGTCGCGACCTAAACGAATGTCCTCTGATGGGAAATGCGAATTTCACCTTAAACTTGCCCAACCATCAAACGAGGCTAAAGCGAAATTCATTCCTCTGGTGATTTCTTGGAACGTGACAGCAAAATGCAACTTGAAATGTGCACACTGCTACATAAATGCAGATGAAAAGAAAGACATTAGTGAACTCAGTACTGATGCTGCAAAACTGCTTATACATCAGATTGCCGAAGTCAGCAAACCTTTACTTATTCTAAGCGGCGGGGAACCTCTGCTCAGAAAGGACATTTTTGAACTCATCAGATATGGTACAGAGCGCGGTTTAAAGATGGCGATGGGGAGCAACGGCATGCTAATTAACGATATTGTGGCGCGGAAACTGAAAGATGCAGGGATAACTACGGTGTCAATCAGTCTCGACTCAAGCGTGCCTGAATTGCATGATCAATTTCGAGGAGTAACAGGCTCTTGGCAACGAGCTGTGGAAGCAATTAAAGCACTCAAAAGAAATGAAGTAGTTGTTCAGGTAAACACAACTGTGACGCGGCAGAATTACACTCAAATGGGCGATATCTTTGCCTTAGCTGAAAAATTGGGCGCAGAGAATTTTCATTTGTTCTTTTTAGTTCCTACGGGCAGAGGGGCAAGAATCGAAGATATAACTCCTGAAATGTACGAAAAGATTATCACTTCTTCATTCTCAAAGAGTATGCAGTATAATCTTAACGTTAAGCCGTCTTGTGCACCCCAGTTCATGCGTATTGCACAGGAAACTGGAATTGACATGACCCGTTGGGTCAGAGGCTGCATGGCTGGGTTATATTACTGTCGCATCTACCCTACTGGAGAAGTTACGCCTTGTCCTTATCTTCCGATTGCTCTGGGTAACATCCGCCAAAAATCCTTTAAGGACATCTGGTTCAACTCAGAGGTTCTTCGAAACCTGCGAGATTTCAAGAAACTGAAAGGCAAATGCGGTAAATGTGAGTATAATGAGGTTTGCGGCGGTTGCCGAGCTCGGGCTTATGGGTTGACTAGCGATTTCATAGATTTCTGTGGCGATTTACATGAACCTACTGAACTGCACGGTGACTACTTAGCAGAGGAACCATGGTGTACTTACAAACCAAAAGGTTCGTAACTAACAGTTCCTGCTCTTCAACGAGGCGTGTGGCTGAATAATTTTGTCCATTTCAAATAAGCTCGTGTTGCTTATGCTTTAAAAGCCGAATGTGTAGTTATGCTGGATGTTTTGACAGCTGAAGCGCAAGGGAAATAAACAAAGGGAAGTATAATTAAAGTGATTATCTGCATTCAGTGTGGTAGTTGTAGGGTAATCCTCAAAGAGGGAGACTCCCATAATTTTCATGTATAAGTTTTATGCCAAGACTGTTATATTTACGCACGCGAAGTCTCCGCTATCCCTTTTTTCTTTACCGAAATAGTTCAGATGATGGTTTTGATTCTCGAAGCATTAACTCTTCATGAGAGTATTTCGCGCGTTGTGAACTTTAGAGTAGAAGGTGCCTCGCCCGAAAAGTCCAGCTGTTGTTGCAGATATGCCTAAGCTCGATAACTTTATTGATTCTTTCCTTTTCTCTTTCGCGGCTTCCTATCGCAACCTTTCCCAAGCTGCCCTCTACCTTTTCCAGAACCATCTTTCTTCGGAACATCTTCACACATATCATCAACGCTTGATTACGCTTTTAATTTCATATCTTTGTTGCAGCAGACATGAACGCAACGAGTACAAGATACTCCTTTGGGGTGGTTACCGTCTACAGTGCAGTTCTTTTCAACCTTTAGTTCGAGTCCACATTCTTCACAAAAATAAACCTGACCTATTTTCATATCATGACAGTGTGCCATATAATATCATCTTTTATAGTTGAATTAACGCGCACGATAATATAACTACGTGTGACTGTAACCCTCCAACTACAACCCCTCATAAACCTGTAATATTATGATTCCTTTGATCATAGTTAACCTACTTTGACACCTAATATCGGGACAAGGCAGCGCGCTATTTCATGTCAGAGAAACTTAATACGCCCAATAAGGAGGGTTTCTGGGCCTCTAAATCTAGAGCGATGTTTCAACTTGAAAGTCCACAGGATTATGTAACAATGTATGATATCTCCATTTGTGAAATTTTAATAATGAATGCTCAGAGGAAGTGTAACTAAAACAGACTGGAAGGGTGTTGTGATTTCAAGAAAAGTGAAATTGGCAATAGACTCTGTGAATCTATTGATGAAGTATTACTGTTACCAAGTGTTATAGACTAAATGACTTAGTTTATTTTATAAACAAAAGGTATTAATATTATTTACCTAATATACTAATTCCGCATTAGACGGTGAAAAAATGACAAATACAACGAAGCAGGTGAACGTCGCTGAGGAATGTGACGGGAAATGCAATTCATGCTCAACATCTGACGGTTGCGAGGATCAGAGAAAGCAACAGTATGAACAAGAGCAAAAACTAAAATTGAAACTGAGCAAAATTAAGCATAAAGTAGCAATTATCAGCGGCAAGGGTGGCGTTGGCAAAAGCACCGTAACCGCAAATCTTGCCATGGCCTTCGCATTGCAAGGTCACAAAGATAAAGTCGGGGTTCTTGATGCAGATATTCACGGTCCATGTATTCCAAAGATGCTTGGCCTTAAAGGGCAGACGCTTGTAGGCGGGCCAGGGGGAATGATGTTTCCAGTTACTGGCAAACTAGGAATAAAAGTTGTATCAATGGATTTTTTTCTTCCAAACGATGAAGCACCTGTTATTTGGCGCGGTCCATTGAAAATGAAAGCTATCCAACAATTTCTATCTGACGTAACATGGGGAGAACTGGACTATTTATTCATCGACCTGCCGCCTGGAACTGGAGACGAATCATTGAGCGTTGCCCAGTTGATTCCAGACATGGACGGCGTCGTCATTGTGACTATGCCTTCTGAAGTTTCGCAAGGCGTAGTCAAAAAGGCCGTCACGTTTGCCAAGCAAATAGGCGTACCTATAATCGGCATAGTTGAGAACATGAGTGGTTTTGTCTGTCCTGAATGCGGAGCTAAAGTTAACATTTTTAAAACCGGTGGAGGGAAAAAGATAGCTGAAGAGATGTCAGTTCCTCTCTTAGGCAGTATTCCAATAGACCCTAGCATCTGTAACGACTCAGACAACGGATTGACTTTCATTACTGAAAACAAAACCTCTCCTGCAGCTAAGGCGTTCATGGAGATTGTCCAGAAGATTGACCTATTCTTAGAAAATACGGGTACTCATCATTATAAGGAGATAAAAAAATGAAAATATGTGTAAGTGCAACAGCAGACAATTTGGAAGCGCAGTTAGATCCTCGCTTCGGTAGATGCCCCTACCTTATAGTTGTGGATTCTGAAACAATGCAGTTTGAAGCAATTCCAAACATGGCTGCAGGCGCAACAGGCGGCGCAGGAATCCAAGCAGCACAAACCATAGCAAACAAAGGTGTCAAAGTGGTCATAACTGGAAATGTTGGACCTAACGCCTTCGGGGCATTGTCAGCGGCTGGCATAGAAATTGTGACCGGCGCATCCGGAACTGTCAAAGATGTTGTTGAAAAGTTCAAGAAAGGCGAGTATGGAAAAACTGGCACGCCTACAGTGGGCGAACATTCCGGAATGGGCCGAGGGCGAGGCGGGGGAAGATGAAGCACATAAACAAATTAAACCGAGTTTCGACTAAGCAAACTAAGAACATGTTCGAGTTAATAGAAATGGAGGTGTGAGGTAATTGACAGATAGAATAGTAATCCCTTCAGAAGATCAAAATGGCTTGAAAGCAAGTTTAGCAGAGCATTTTGGAAGAGCTCCATACTATACCGTTGTTGACTTTGACGAGAAAGGTGAAGTTTCAAACGTTAAGTCTGTTCCAAACGTTAGCGAGCATGCAGGTGGCGTAGGTGTTGCACCAGACCACATTTTGGAGTTGAAACCGACTGCCGTAATTGTCCATGATATGGGGTTTAAGGCTATTGATATTTTTAAGAACGCAGGAGTTGCAGTGCTAAGATCCAATGAAGACACGGTTGACAAAGTGGTTGCCGCCTATAAAGACGACAAGCTCCAAGAGCTTACCGAAGGTTGTGGGCATGAACAACATGAACATCATGAGCATCACCATTAATGTGGAAATCAATGGTGATGATGTGGCTCTGGAGGTGGAAAAACGTCACGGAAACTATCAGACGAAGAACTGAAACTGATGATTGAGTCAGGGTACTCTAAGAAAGCAATCGATCTATACGTGAACAATGTTAACGTAGGCACATTAGAGAACCCTAGTGTTGTCACTACTTTTCTTGGTCCATGCGGCGACCTCATAAAACTATATCTAAAGATCAACAAAAAAGACAAAATAGAAGGCGCCACGTTCTTTTATTTAGGCTGCCCTGGTTCGGCTGCTTCAGCGTCTGCTATGACTACGCTCTTGAAAGACAAGACTGTTAATCAAGCGAAGAAGATGACGGAAGAATCCCTATTGGATGAACTTGGAGGTTTGCCAAAGTTAAAGCACGACTGCGCAACGCTGTCTATAAAAACGTTGCGAAAGGCAATCGCCGAGTATGAAAAACTAAAGGGACGCTCAGAGATATAGTCAACTCCATTTTTTTCTTAAGTGTATATTCAGAGGTAAGTAAATGATTGTGTCTGTTGCTAGTGGAAAAGGTGGAACGGGAAAAACATCGGTAGCGGTAAACCTGGCTCTTTCAGTAGGTAACGTTCAACTTTTGGATTGTGACATTGAAGAGCCCAATGCATATCTGCTTTTGCATCCTGAAATGACTAAAAAAGAAGCAGTTTACACTTTAATCCCGAAAGTAGATAGAACCCTTTGTAACACTTGTGGGGAATGCACAAAATTCTGCCAGTTTAACGCTATATTTGTAGCCTCCGAGAAAATTCTTGTTTTTCCAGAGCTCTGCCATAGCTGCGGTGGATGCGCTATGGTTTGCCCAAGAAAGGCAATTACTTGGGAAAAGCACAAAATCGGTACGCTGAATTTTGGTGCAACTGACGGAGTGGCTCTTGTTTATGGGGAGCTTGAAGTAGGCAAGCCTATGGCTGTTCCAGTCATAAAAGCTGTTAAAAAACAGATTACAGAGGAGAAAAATGTGATTCTTGATTCTCCGCCTGGAACCTCATGCCCATTTGTGGAAACTGTTAGAGGCAGTGACTTCTGTATTTTAGTGACTGAACCTACTCCTTTTGGTTTACATGACTTGAAGATAGCAGTTGAGGTTTTGCGAAAAGTTGGGATTCCTTTTGGTGTAGTTATTAACCGCGCTGGCATAGGTGACAAAAAAGTGTATGATTACTGTGGAAAAGAGAGCATCCGTATTCTTTTGGAAATTCCTTATGAAAGACGAATAGCTGAACTCTACTCTAAAGGTATTCCGTTTAGCTTGGAAATGCCTGAGTGGGCAGATAAATTTCAAGTGCTCTACAATAAAATCAAGGTGTTAGCCACAAAATGAAGCAGTTAACTGTGTTAAGCGGCAAGGGCGGCACTGGCAAAACATCAATAACCGCTTCTTTTGCTGTTCTGGCAAAAAACGCTGTAGTCGCTGACTGTGATGTGGACGCGCCTGACCTTCACATGCTTCTGCATCCCGAAATAATTAAAGCGCAAGAGTTTAAAGGGTCAAAGGTAGCTGTCATCGACGAAACAAAATGTGTCAAATGCGGTTTATGCAAAGAGAAATGTATCTTCGACGCTATAACTAGTAATTTGAATGTTGACGTTATTGCCTGCGAAGGGTGCGGAGTCTGCGCAGTTGTTTGCCCAAAAAATGCTATAACTTTGGCTGAAAGGGTGTCTGGAGAGGCCTATATTTCAAAGACTAAATATGGTTTCATGTCGCATGCCCTGCTTCATCCAGGTGAGTCGAATTCTGGAAAACTTGTCACTCTGGTTAGGCAGAACGCCAAAATACTTGCCGAGAAGGCAAAGTGCGATCTAATTATTATCGATGGTTCACCGGGAATTGGCTGTCCCGTTATAGCTTCTATTACTGGGGTAGATGCTGCGTTGGTGATTACTGAACCGACCCTTTCTGGTATCCATGATCTTGAAAGAGTCCTGCAACTGCTAGACCATTTTAATGTTGCTCCCTTTGTTTGCATAAACATGTACGATGTAAACACGGGCAATACTAACAAGATTTTGAGTTTCTGCAAGGAAAACAGAATTGAAGTTGTGGGAATCATTCCCTTTAGCCCTGAAGTTACTCAAGCGATGGTTAATGGAAAAACAGTTGTTGAATACTCGCCCAAGAGTGGTGTATCGGACGAAATAAAGAACATGTGGAACAAGATGAGTGAATTTCTAGGAGCAGGAAATCATGATACCTGAATTATTTTTTCTGACTAAGGGTGTCGGCAAACACAGAGACCAATTGCAGTCTTTTGAGCTTGCGTTAAGAGATGCGGGCATTCAGTATTGTAACCTTGTGAATGTTTCAAGCATAGTTCCGGCTGGATGCAAATTGATTTCACAAGAGCAGGGTTTGAAGATGTTGCAGCCCGGAGAAATCACCTATGTGGTTCTGGCTAGAAACTCCGCTATGGAACCACATAGATTGCTTGTATCATCTATCGGTGTTGCCATCCCATCGGAGAAAAACCAGTACGGCTATCTCAGTGAACACCACTCCTTTGGGCAAACGGATGAAGCTGCAGGGGAATATGCAGAAGACCTAGCCGCTACTATGTTAGCTACTACTATGGGTATCCAGTTTGATCCTAAAACTGCTTGGGATGAACGCAAACAACTCTTCAAAACAACGGGGCTAATTATAAAGACAGCTAATATTACGCAGTCAGCCACTGGAGACAAGAATGGTTTTTGGACAACAACTATTGCAGCCGCTGTTTTTGTATCTGCAAAAAATGGGTTACTAACAAAGACTTCAAAGTAGCATAGTCTCGCTATCTGTTTTTTTTATTTAGCAGTTGTGGGTGCGAATTCCCAAGCAATGTTGCCCTTCCACACTTCACCCTGCTTAGTCAAACGAACTTCTTTGCCGTCAACCTCGATTAAGCCCTTAGCCTTAAGGTTCTTCAGCTGCTGTGGGAAGACATCTTCGGGAAGTTTGCCGAATTTCTCCAAAAACTCCTTTTTACTCACGGGCAACCGCAAATAAAGCCTGCTCATTTCTCGCCGCATCATGTCGTCATCCGTGGATTCGCAAAGCCGTTGAATGGGCAGTTTGCCAGAGCTAACGGTTGCCATGTAATCATTTACGTTATCTATGTTAGAGTACGAGAACCGTTGCAGGTAACCCATGAAGCAGCCTGCACCTGTGGTGAGGATTCCGCCCCAAGGCCAGCCGTTGAGGCAGTTCTCACGCATGTGCCATTCCACTCGGCTGTAGCGGTCGTGACCCACTGCTTTGTATCCTGCTTCGGTCAAAAGCTTGTACGCAGCCAAGTACATTTCCTTCTCGTATTCCGCGTCGCCAGGCGGAGGAAGCACACCCGTTTTAATCATTTTCTCAAGCGGAGTACCAGAGTCAACGTGCAACGAGTAAGCGTCAATTTCTACATCTAACTCTATGGCTTTTTTAAGCGTGTTTATCCAGCTTTCCATTGTTTGAGTTGGAAAGTTGTACATGAAGTCAACGCATACACATAAGCCGAGTTTGCGTGCGTGTTTAATTGCGTTTTCCACGCTTGCCGCGGAGTCGGGCAGGCACATTAGTTTTCGGATTTTGTCATCAAATGTTTGGGCACCCATATCCAATTGGTAAACGCCGTATTCGGCGAGTTTATCAATTTTCTTGAGAGCCAACGTCTTGGAGGAACCGGAGACTTTTATGAAGTATTCTTTGTTTATGGGGAAGTTTGATTTGCAAAAGTCTATGAGATCAATCATCTGCTCAGATGTGAGTACGCTTGGGGTTCCGCCGCCCAAAACTATCTCGTCAAACATGCTTGTCTTGACATACTTTGTTTTAGCATACATTTCCAGTTCTTTCTTTAACAGTTGAAGATACGTCTCTATCTGCACCTTGTTTGTAGCTGTCGTTGGGAAATAACAAAACGCGCATTTTGAATCGCAGATTGAAATCCACGGCTGCAACTCCATGAGTCTACCTGACGTGTTCTCCGTATTCAAGAACTCCGTGAAGGCCTTGTACGTTTCAGCTTTTATGTTTGGGTAATCTCGGTAGGTGTAGGGTGGCCAATTTGCCCGTGAATCGTAAACGCTTGGTTTGTTCTGTTTCCCGTTAAGGTTATCCATTGTTTGATCTCCGACTAAGCTCATGTTTGTTTTATAAACAGAAACTATTAATAATGTTTAGCTATTAAACATTTTTGAAATAATTTAAACAAGCAACAGATACCGTGGTGAAAATGAGCAAAAGCCAAACAAATGGTTATGGCTCAATAATTAGCTTATCTAAATTGGGAAAACCAAACACGGATGCATGTGTCGAAAAGAAATCGCTGAAATGTACACCTGCTCAGTTGAAAGAGCAAACAAGAAAAATGAGGCAACAAAGTCTTGGAAATGAATACACTATCTGATTCAATGTCCATTGCTTTTGGTCCTGTTCCATCCAGACGTCTGGGAAAAAGCTTAGGAATAAATAACATACCCCCAAAGACGTGCAGCTATTCATGTGTCTATTGCCAGCTGGGAAAAACCAACGCAAATGTTGTTGAACGTCAAGTCTTCTACCAGCCATGCGAAATTTTGAACGAAGTTCAGCGAAAAGTTGCCAATGCCACCGAGCGGAATGAGCAAATTGATTATCTCACTTTTGTGTCGGATGGAGAGCCAACCCTAGATGTTAACATAGGTCAAGAAATATCGCTTCTAAGGCGAATGGGTATTCCTATAGCTGTCTTAACTAACGCTTCAATACTCTGGTTAAAAGATGTTAGGCAAGATTTGCTAAAGGCTGATTATGTTTCTTTAAAGGTAGATGCTATCAGCAACGCTTTGTGGAGAAAGATTGACAGACCTCATAAAGACTTAGAATTAAGCGCGATTCTGACGGGCATCCAAGATTTTGCAGAGGCATTTAAGGGAACGATTGTAACTGAAACTATGCTTCTGGATGATATCGATTACGGAAACGAATTTGAAGGAATAGCAACTTTTTTGGCAAGTTTGAAAAAACTAAATAGAGCATATATTGCAGTTCCTACTAGACCGCCAGCAGAGAATTGGGTTAAACCTGCCCGAGAAGAAGTTATAAATGCTGCCTTTCAGCTTTTCTCTGAAAAGCTTGGCGTTGACAGAGTTGAATATTTAATTGGTTATGAAGGAAATACATTTGCGTTTATTGGGGATGTTGAAGAAGATTTGTTGAGCATAATGGCTGTACATCCCATGCGGTACGAAGCAGTTACGGAGTTCTTAAGGAAATCAAATTCAGGTTGGCGAATCATTGAGAAACTTCTGGCTGCAGACAAACTTGTAGAGCTTGAGTGTGAAGGAAACAGGTATTATATGCGGAAGCTGCCGAATAGAGGAGGAGCTGAAAAGTGAAAGTGCATCTTGAGTGTATTCCTTGCTTGTTAAGACAAGCGTTAGATGCAACCAAAATGAGTTCTACTGATATGGCTACGCGAGAGGCTGCTCTTAGAGAAGTAATGAATTATCTTTCAAACGCGCAATGGGATAGAACTACGCCTGAGCTTGCCACAAACGTGCACAGAATCATTAAAAAAGTCACAGGCAACGCTGATCCGTATAGCCAGTTGAAGGGGAAATATAATCATGCTGCCTTGGAGCTTTATCCGAAACTTGCCGCTATTGTTGAAGCTGCGGATGATCCATTACTTGCTGCGGCTAAGGTAGCTATTACTGGCAACATAATAGATTTCGGGCCAAAGGTGGACATAAACTTGGAAAAAGATGTTGAAGACATGTTAAGTAATGATCTTGCTATAAACGATGTAGGCAAGCTGAAAGGGTCACTTCTTGGGTCTAAACAAGTGTTGTATCTTGCAGATAACGCTGGAGAAACAGTTTTTGACAGGATACTGATAGAAGAGTTGTTGAGGCAGAATGTGGAGGTGATTTATGCAGTCAAGGATGCTCCTATTCTGAATGACGCAACATTCCAAGATGCTGAAATAGCTGGGATCACAAAGATTGCCAATGTCATATCAATTGGAGCCGATTGCACGGGTGTGCTGTTTAGAGAGTGCTCATCAGAGTTTCTTGAGGAGTTTGAAACCAGTAGTCTCGTGATTAGTAAAGGTCAAGGTAACTATGAATCTCTTAATGATATACAACATAAGGAAATGTTTTTTCTTATGAAGGTGAAGTGCCCGATTATAGCCGAAGGTGTCGGAGTGGAAACAGGCTCTGCAATATTAAAAAGAACTTGTTTGCGCTAATTTTTTCGTGATCTATCAAGAGCAATGAATTTGATGTCTTGCTTTAAGAGCTTCACTGCAAAATCCCGTGTAGCAAAGGTATGAGCTTCTTTTCGCTCAATCCAAAATTCTGTAAATTATTGTTTTCAACTTCCACGATTGCAGTTTCCGTAATAAGAACACTCTCTGTTGTTTGTAAAAAACATAGCAGAATACCTGCCGCTAACGCGGCAGGATGAATGCGTATTCGTACCGTAAGTCGTATGTTTTTGGCGTTTGTTTAGTTTTCTCACCGTTGGATAAGGGGATGAGAGACTGGATAAAGCTCGGACGTGTGCTTACCAAGTCAACTACCACCTTATCTGGGCCACTAAATACCGGCGCAAGGTACTTTTGGGCTCAGTTAAAGTTAGGCTTGAAGCTGTACTTAAGACGATTGTTGATCAGAATGATTGTCAACTGTTAGTTGCCAGGGTTCATGGTGGCGACCATGTGCATGTGTTTGTTTCTGCTCCAACAAAAGTGTCGATCCCTAAGATAAGGCGTGTTCTCAAATGCGTTTCCGCTAGAGTGCTTTTCGTCGAGTTTCCTGATATTAAGAAGCATCTTTGGGGTGGGCATTTGTGGTCAGAGGGTTACGCTGAGAGGACTGCAGGTGACGTTACCGGCGCAGAAATCGAAGAATACATCAACAGAAAATAAACTCGACTAAGTGAACGCGGTTTTCTGGAGATGCTCGCCACGAAAGTGGCGAGTAGTTCACTTGTTTGACTGGTTTTTTGGGGGAGAACAGGTTAGATTGGTAAAATCTTGATTTATTTGGCCATCCTTGAAGTCTGCATAGACTAAAGTTGCGCCTATAACTGAACATGCGGATTCGGTGCCCTTAACCAGACCTCTTTGTCTCCACCATTTTCTCCCCCAGTTAATAGAAGGATTTTGACATCAGCTTTCATTTTCCTATACAAAGTTAACGTACCAAAACATCCGCTCTCAACATCATCTGGATGACAACCCACCGCTACTACAGATACCATTTAGTTCACCGTTTCACTCCTGCAAAAATGTGGACCACAAGAAGCCGTTGTTTAGACAAGATATGAATGACTTGTTGAGCAATAAATTTATTGATTAAGAAGTTTACGGGATTGTTGATGATCAATTCTGCCTATCTTTCTCTTCCATGCCAGAGTAGTATTTGAAGAATTCTCGCCATTTTTTAATGACATATGGTCGCTCTAAGGTCATAAAGTCAACGAATTTCTAAAACTGAATTATTGTTGTGTAGTCTAGCTTGTGCTCAAGTATATTGGCATCTCTAATTGCAACGTCATGTGGAACTAAAATTATATCTGGAAATTTAAGAAAAGTACCCTGTCTCTTGTTGATGGCATCTGCCATACTTTGACCTTTTCCGGTTAATTTCACTTCACCGTATTTTTTATGAACAATCAACCCCTGTTTTTGAAGTTTGCTCAGCATTTCAAAAACACTTGCTGGCTTGATTCCCAACTCCGAAGCAACATCACCGGTTCTAGCAAAACCTTGCTTATCAATTATTTTATCGATTATCCTTAGATAATCCTCTACTCTATCAGTAATTTTAACGGAACTTTCCATTTCTTCCACTTCTATGGCTAACTGCTTTTGAGGACGAAAAGCTATTCCTTATCGCTTTTTCGGTTTTCTCTATTTGGGTTAGATGTAACGATGTATATTGGTTTTCCTTCGCTAAGTGCTTGTGAGGTTTTTTTTCTTGCGCTTTGGACGAGTCTCCAGATGGTTCCTCTTGAAATGCTCATTCTTTGTCCAGCTTCTTCCTGCGACAAACCCTCCATGTCCACTAGCCTAAAAGCCTCAACCTCCGCGAATTCAACGAAAACAGGTTCCAGGTTCCTTGATGGATTAGGCGTAAAGCTGGTTATATGCGGAAAAACCCCTAATGTAACGGGTTTTGGGAATCTCCCTCGTCCGCCGCATCTGTGTCTTCCTCGCCACATAGCAGATTTTTCCCTCTCGAGCTTGTTTGCCTTTTGCTCAGTACGTTAACAGGCTCTCTGTTTCTTCGAGAACCCATTCTAACGCTTGCTGTGCTGCTTTTCTAGCGATTATTTCAAACTCGGTGAATGGCCCATTGGTTAGCGTCTCATTTTCAAGGGTCTTTAGGCTTTTTCTGATTTCTTGCTCTGTTCTCATGTTCTTTACACTTCGATACCTTGTCCGTTTCGGTTCCTTAAATGTAGTTTATGTTGTGCAGAACTTTTATATATTTCTGTGCATTATCACATAATTAATTGTGTGCATAAACACAAAAATAAATTGGAAGAGGTGAAACAAAAATGGGATATAGAAGAAGAGCGTATTTCGATCAGTGGCCCGGCAGAGGACCATTCAGTCACTTGCCACCATGGCAAAGACCCGGACGTGCATACGGCGGCAGATGTTATGGCAGAGGAGGGGGCGCTAATCCGCAGGCATGTGCAAGATTTCCAGGGCTTCCAAGATGTTGGTGGGCAGACCCAACATACGCGTATCAGTTTCCAACGCCTAATATACAAGATGAACTAGTCGCGTTGGAAAACTCCAAAAAGAAATTTGGCGAAGAGAAAGCCAGCATAGAGCAAGAAATCAACGACATAGAAACACATCTAAAAGAATTGAAATCAAAGCTTGAATCAGAGAAAAAACAGCCAACAGATCAGTGACAATGTCAAGTTAGATTAGCCAAACGCCTTTCAACACTTCAAGAATGCATAGACGCCACTTGTCCAAACACAATTCTCCCATTTTTTGGGTAGCAATTAAACTTCAGATCAAAAAGATATCGTTTTTGAAAAGAAATAAGCGCGTTTAAGTAAGAAATAACGTGACAACTTCGAAAAATAGATGAATCAAAAATGAGTGAAAATAGAATATCGTTTAGAAAGGGAGAAAAAACAGCAAAGCTTTCCACAATTGTTCTTCTAGCACTCGGCATCTTGAAAGGAATCGTTGCAGTTGTTAGCGGCAGCGTAGCTCTCTTGGCTGGTACAATCGACTCATTCTCGGATGTTTTTTCTTCAATTGCTGTTTGGGTGGGACTCAGAATCGCAAAGAAAAAACCCACCGAGAGGTTCCCCTATGGGTACTATAAGGCAGAAACATTTGCGTTACTGACAGTGTCTTTGATACTTGTGGCATCAAGCATATTGATCATGTTAGAGTCTTTTCAGAAGTTTTTTGGGGTCTACGTTATCTCATTTTCGGGAATAGCTCTAGTTGTGGCAGCGTTCTCTGCGATTATCTATTATCTGCTTGCTAAATATAAGGGGCGAGTGGGACGCCAAATTGGTTCACAGGCGTTAATCAGTGAAGGTTTGCATTCTATGATAGATGTTTACACTTCTGTGTTGGTTTTCGTCGGGGTTTTTCTAGGGGTGCTTGGTTTTCCAGCTGGTGAGGCTCTGATTGGCTTTGTGATGGGTGCGTATGTCCTGGCAAGGGGGTTATTGTTTGGAAAAGATGCTGTGCTGGTTTTGATGGATGTTTCGCTGAGCCCGCAGAGGGTTAAGGAAATGAAGGAAATAGCGGGGAGTGTTCATGGAGTTAAGGGTACTCATGAGGTTAGGTTGCGAAAAGCTGGTCCTGTGTTCTTTGGTGAAATACATGTGGAGTTGCAGGAGGGGCTTTCTCTGGAAAAAGCGCATGCGATATCTGAAGAAGTAGAAAATAGAATCAAGGAGCGTTTCAAAGACTTGGAGTTAATAACTGTTCATGTGGGACTTACACATAGGAAAAAAACAAGGATTGCTATTCCAATAAAAGAAGACAAAGGCATGGATTCTCCTGCTGTTCTGCATTTGGAAGTGCCCCTTATTTTGCCTTCATAGAGGTTGAAGAAGGACAAATTGTGAGTCTCAATGTTAGAGAGAACGAAGGAGCGACACTGTCGCGTAAGAAGGGGATACAAGCTGCCAATCTTTTGGTTGAAGAAAAGGTTGATGTTGTACTGGCTGGGCGTCTTGGAGAGGGACCTTTTCACGTATTGGGCGACAATCTCATACAGATTTATTCTCTTCCAAAAGCTATAGAAATCAGAGAGGCAATTCGCCTTCTGAATCAAAACTCATTAGAAAAAATGGTTTCACCAACTGAGACACATGAAGAAGAGGAGAGAATTGAAAGATAAGCCAACCTTTCTGATAGACACTCAATTCTCAGTTAAGAAGAGAACGGGGATCGAAAAAGCTTCCAACTGTAAACCCGGCAACCCTTAATAACTTCCTATGGATTCACAATGTCTTATGAGGTCTATTCACAATTCGTTTGTTCGACCTCTTTTTGTTTGTTTTCTCAACATAAACTATTAATAGAGTTTAGTACTTAAACTATTACTTGAGCAAACTTCTAAAAGTAAAAATGAGGTAAAAAAACAATGACTAAAAGAATCGTAATTCCAACAGAAGACAAATCGGGTTTAGAGGCTCATTTAGCTGAACATTTCGGAAGAGCACCATACTACACAATCGTAGATTTAGACGAGAACAACAACAATACTGGGGTAAGAACAGAAGTGAACAAGGGTGAACACGTTGGGGGCACTGGGCATCCGCATGAACATCTCTTAGCTTTAAAGCCGAACATTTTTGTTGTGAAAGGAATGGGGCCTGGATGCTTAAGTAGCCTTCAAGATGCCGGCATAAGTGTATTACAAGCCACTGGAACAACAGTAAAGGAAATAGTTGAAAGCTTCAAAGAAGGCAAACTAAAAGCATTAGCGGGCGCATGTGAACACGCAAAGCATCACGAGCATTAGCCATAAATTTTAAATCCAAATCTGAGAGAAAGATTAAATGGTGAAATAGAATGCCAAAAGTAAAAGCCAAAGCAACATGGGTTGAAAACGTCCGTTCAAAGGTTGATAATCAAAGAAACCACAGTGTAGAATGTGACCTCTCCACTGCTGCAGGCGGAACAGACTGCGGTCCAACAGCACTTGAACTCAGCTTGATGGCGCTAGCCGATTGCGGCGTAACAATTTTCGCTGACGTTTGCAAAAAAAGCAATATTAAACTAAACAAAGTCGAAGTAACCGTTGAAGCCGACAAATCTCCAGATTCGCCAATAATAAGCGGCGTTATCATGAAAGTCAACGCTTCCTCCACCGCAAGAAAAGAACTGCTAGAGGCGGCTTGGAGAAGAACCGAAGCAAACTGCCCTGTTATGTTCGTCTTCAAACAACCAACTGACGTAACGGTTGAATTTGAAGGAAAAACAGAATAACCCCTCACGAGCTTAAGAAATGAAAACTGCACTAATAATCTACTGGTCTAAAACCGGAAATACAGAGAAAGTCGCCAAAGCAATCAAAGAAGGGCTAGAGGAAGCTGACGTCGAAGTAACCATTAAAAAGCCTGAGGCAGCAGAAGCGCTTGATTATTTTGACTATGATTTAGTTTGCGTAGGTTGCCCCTCGTACTCATGGCATCCTCCTGAACCGATGACAAACTTTCTAAAGAAAAAATTCGCTGAATATCGTCAAAATGGTAAAATCAAGCCTTCAGCCCCAAAAGTGCCAGGCAAAAACGCGATAGTTTTTGTTACTTACTCGGGACCACATACAGGAATAGACGAGGCAACTCCCGTTGGCAAGGATATACGACAATACTTTGAGCACATAGGCTTCAATGTTATCGATGAATGGTACGTTCTTAGCGAATTCCATGGTTCAATTGAGCACAGTACACTAGGTAGATTGGGTGATGTTAGGGGAAAACCTACTGCCGAACAGTTGCAAATCATTAAAGATGACTCAAGGCGCATAGGTAAGCTGCTATAACTCTGTTGGTGGTCATTTTGGTTAACGCTCAAAAAAGTTGCAATGCAGAAGCTGCCCAGAAAATTCTGAAAGTAGTTTCCTTATGCTCAAGGCTTCCATTTCTTCATGCCAGATGGTCATTATTCTGGTGAAACAGCATTTGTCCCTTTGTTCTTTCTTAAGAGACATGGGAAGCGCTGATGTAGAGTCGATCAAATTCCACTTTGATCGCGGTGACTTCCAGAAGTGGTTAAGAACTACAGTCGGCGATGAGGAACTCGCCCTGACAATTGACAAATTGGACAAAAATATTTCAGAAGAAAATCTTCGAGAAAAGTTGACGGACTAGTGCAAAAAAGAATTTCGGAATTGCAGTTACGCATTTCACTGGCTAAATAATGCGGCAACCTTTTCTAAGGGTTCAAATTTCAGGAGCTTTTTGTTTCCCATTTTGTAAAGTAAATTTTATCATCTTCTTTAAAAGCACGGAGTAGTTCGCAATGCCTAAAGAAAGCAAACTCTTGCTCCAATTGCTCTGGTTTGATGTTTAGGGTTTTGACCAAGTCTTCTTTTGTGATTTTGCCATATTTCTCTATGGTGTTGTAGATTTTTTGCTGTAGCTCAGTTAAGCCTGAACTGCCTGATTGGCCTAATTGTTTTCGTACAGATAAGGCTGATGACACAGCCATGGGGTCACAAGCCTTAGGCGGATTAGTCTCATACATATAACAGTCCTCACATAGGTGCTTGCCATTAAGATCATAACCTTCGCCTTCCTTAACATCTAAACCACAACGGTCACACAGCATATTGAAAACCAATCTAACGCTAAGAGCCCTTGTTTATTTCCTTTGCTAAAGAATTTTTCAACAAGTGTACATTAATACTCGATTGATTTTTGCTTAAGCATTTGAGGAGTTAGCAATGGAACATCATATTGACCGTGTCAAGTTTTTAATGTCTGAAGAAAGAAAGCAATGGCATAATCCAGAAACCATTCTAAACGAGGCAGGCATTACGAGAGGAATGATTATAGCAGACTTGGGTTCGGGACCTGGCTTCTTTACTATACCAATGGCTCAGATGACAGGAGAAAAAGGCCTCGTATATGCCGTCGATAGCAGCCCGGCAATGATAAATGGTTTAAAAGAAAACATTGCCAAGTTAGAAGTTAACCCGAATATCATAAAAATAGTAAATAGCGATGTGTGCCATACAGGGATCCCTGAAGAATCCGTCGACCTTGTCCTTTTCGCCAACGTTCTACATGAGGTAGAAGACAGGAAAGCGTTCTTCCAAGAAGTTAGACGTATATCTAAATCAACAGCCTTCATTGTTGATGTAGACTGGAAAAAGATTCAAACAGAACATGGACCGCCATTAAAAGAACGACTCTCGGAAGATGAAGCCAAGCAGGTTCTTGCAGAGAGTGGCTTTACTCTTGTAAAACAGACTAATGCAGGACCTTACCATTATGAGTTAATTGCAAAATTATCGCCCAAAACACATAGCTGAAAAGTGAGGTCAAAATCATAAAAAAATATTCAGCCATTTATCATAATTCAGATATTTTAAGCAATAAAATTATGTTCTGAAGTCTGATTGTGATAATTAAAAGATAAGTTAAATGACATTCACAAATTCTTTTATTACCGATTAATTTTCCAATAAGCGCCAAGAAGGTAAGAGTATAGTTAAAATCAAAATGGGAGACAGAGCACCAGATTTTACCCTTCAATCAAACACTGGTGAGAATATTAGTTTGTCACAGTTTTTAGGAAAAAAGAATGTTGTTCTTTTCTTTTATCCGCGGGATGAAGGACCTACTTGTTGTAAAGAAGCAGAGGCGTTCAGAAATAACTATGAAGCCTTCAAAGAAAAGAATGCTGAAGTAATTGGCATAAGTGCCCAAAGTGTGGAATCCCATAAAAGTTTTGCCAATCATCATAATCTGCCATATATCTTATTGAGCGACGCCGATAACAAAGTTAGAAAACTATACGGCGTTTCACCTACTTTCGGGGTTCCTGGAAGGGTCACATTCGTTATAGATAAGGAAGGCATCGTTAAGCACGTTTTTGTCTCACAACTTCATTTCAATAAGCATGCTAAGGAAGCCTTACTAGCATTACGAGGATCTTGAGGATAGTCAACGCATGCTGGCTGCCAAAGGAATTTTTAGGTGTCGAATGTAGTCTCTATGTTCTACTTATTTTCTTTTCCATAACTTTTTTTTGCTTATTTTAAGTGTTTTTGAAGGTCTAATTCGAAGCTGTCTACGAGTGCTTCAAGGCTTTCATGAATTTCTTTTACTCGCTCGAGTGCGTGCTTCTTAATTGTTGCTGGGTCAAGCATGGCGTAAGTGTGGTAGTATCCGCCGCCCTTGAGAGATTTTGACTGCTTGTTTACTAAATTTATGCTTAAAAGCTTAGAAAGACAGCGGTGTACTGAGCTTCGATCCTTCTGCACTATTTTTGCGATTTGGTCAAGCGTAGCGTTTTCATTTTTTGCCACTGCAAGGAGGACTTCAAGGTCTGCGGGTTTTAGGTTATATAGGCATGTAAGTAAGTCGGTGCAGGAGGCGCCTTTTTTTGTTAGTAGGTTAATGCTTTCCATAAAGACTATTTATCAAATCTTACATATAAATGGTATTGTTTGGTATTGACAATACCGTAAGATATATTTGGCTGCGAGTTACATTGTTGTTGCATAGGAAGTATAGTAATGCAGAAAAAAATTGAATGCCCGCGCGGTATCCCCGAAGAACTATGCGACCACTCTCCAACCTGCAAGGTCTGGGTAGCCAGGGAAAACACTCAAAAACAAGCTTAAAATCCCCAATAAAAAGAAAATGAAGGTAGTTAAGGCATGTATGAAGAAAATGAATTAGAACAAATTAGACTCAGAAAAATTCAAGCAATGCTAGACGCCTCCAAAAAAGGTCAAACACCAGTTGCAAAACAGCCAATAATTCTGACTGATAGCAACTTTTCAGGAGCAGTCTCAGCAAATGAATTACTGGTGGTCGACTTTTGGGCTCCTTGGTGTGGTCCATGCCGAATGGTAGGACCCATAATTGAGGCCCTATCAGCTGAATATACCGGTAAAGCAGCGTTTGGAAAAATGAATGTTGACGAGAATCAAGTAGTGCCGAGTAGCTTTGGAATAATGAGCATTCCAACTATAATTATCTTCAACCATGGCAAAGAAGTTGAGAGATTAGTGGGTGCTCACCCCAAAGCGCATATCGAAGCGATGATCAAACGGTATCTGGGATAGCAGACACAGAGGATTGCACATGACGAGTGTTGAAGAAAAAATAGAAGCGGTAAAATCACGGTTTGCTGGCGGCAACCTCCTGGCTATCCGCTGGAATAGCTTATTGCACGCGCGCGAATTTGTTGGGCTAAAAAAACCTTATATGTCAATCGCTTGGAAGAGGCTGTCATGACAGAACCAAAAAACGGTCGCCCAATTTTCTTCCCAGAAAACCTAGTTCTCTTTGGTAACCTATCGCTTTTCCTATGGATTGTTCTTGATTCAGTGGCTTTTCTGCTGTATGATTTCACAGCAGGTATTGTGTTTTTTATCCTAACACTTATCTTGATTTATGGTGTACTTCACCTTCTGGGTTGCCTACGTCCATGCTACAATTGCATAAAATGCACTCACGGCATGGGGCGCTTGGCAGCCTTGTACTTTGGCAGACGCATCTTCAAAGACTACAAATACAACTACAAACTGCCCACAGCAATATTTTTCACACTATATATCGGAGGATTCCCCGCAGCATTCGCACTCTACTCAGCCATCGTAGATTTCACGGTCATCAAAGCAGCAGTGTTTGTGGCTCTCTTAGTATTTACGATCTTTAGTGCTCTAACATGGCGACCAAGAAAACCAAAAAATCCAAAAGAGGTATTATAGCCTCGGGGGAGTTTAACTTGATTAAGCTTTTGTTGCTTGTTAGCTTACTAGGAATTTCGGCGTTTGGTGTAGCCAGTCGGGTCGCAAATCGCAATAAGGCGTTGTGGAAACCTTCCAAGTGAGGTCTATGCATAAGGCCTTTATTGACCCAAATGAATGTCTTCGATGTTTTGAGTGCCAGGCAGCAAAGGCATGCCCCCTCAAAGCTATTTTTCGCATTGATAGCAACGACCCAAATTTTGTAGATCCGACATTTTGTAGAGGATGCGGCGATTGCTTAACAAAATGTCGCGCAAAAGCAATTAAATTAAAAATTAATTGACTTTAGCAAAGTCGCTAACTGAGCTATTTTTCTCTTTAACCGAGGATTAAAACTGCCTGCTACCTGAATAGTTGTTGGCAGAGAATTTTTAAGCTGATTTTTTCCGGGGTTTTGAACCCAAATCAGATTGTGTAAAAACTTGGAATTAGAAACGAAGCGCGCTTTGGCTTCAACTCTCTTCTAGCACTGGATGCTACTTGTCTTGCTTTTCTTACGCCTTCACCAAAGCAATTATGTTCTAACTCCAAGAATATTGATGCCCCTTCTTAAAGCGCAATATAAGTTATACATTTAGTCTTTTCTGCCCAGATTGTTTGGAACAAGTAACCCGTCAGCATAACATAACTCACGAGTATTATCCAAAAGCTGTGCTCAGAGGCTCAGGTTACAGTGCGCAAACACCCTTAAGCCTCGCCTTTTCTTATCGCTTGTTAGATAAAATAGATAAGAAGCTTCGGCTAATTTTATTTGCGGTAGAAATTATATGACGATCTGGTTCTGCGTCAAAACAGCCCAAACCCCAAACACTGTAGCTGAAGTCGTCCGCGCATTCAACACATTTGAAGAAGAAACATCTAACGATAAATGCGTCTGGATCATCCAGAAAGGCAAAGGCATAGAAAAATACTGGCAAATCCTATCTAAATACGAACACCAAAAAGACTTCTCCTGTGTAGCGCTGGTTTATCAGGAAGGCGACACCGTAGTTTTGGGCGAGGTAGCAGACGAGGTTCTGCCAAATTTTTTAGCGCCGCTACTGGCAAGGTATGGGTTTGATAACGTAAAATGGATTGTTGCTAACCCAAAACGGTAAACAGTACCATTCTCGATTACAATATTTCAGTTTTTCTGAGTCTTCTTTTATGCCAGAGTTTCCGTCCAAATCCTTACTTAAAGAACTCCCACGCGATATTGAATCTCCACGGGTCGCCTTTCTCAGTTAAGCGTATTTTATTATCTTCTACCTTTATTAGCCCAATACGTTGGAGTTTATCAATAGCTTTTGGAAAGGCTTCTTCGGGAAACTTGCCGAACTGAGACTTGAATTCTCCACGATCTACAGGAACACGAACATAAATCAGCATCATAGCCGTTCTCATTTCATCTTCCAAAGAAAGCTCAGCAAGCTTAGAAACTGGTAAACCACCCTTTTGAACAGCAGCAACGTATTCTTCAACGTTTTCTATATCTGAATATAGATAGCTTCCTAAACGCCCCATGAAAAAGCCCGCTCCCGTACCAATTACTTCCGAAGACGGCTTGTCGAAGTCTTCTTTGAGCCTTGAAAACCTATTATGGCAAGTAGGAGCGTAACCGTTTTCTTTGAAAAAGCAGTATGCTTCAAGGTACATTTCAAGTTCTTTCCCATCGCCATTAGCAGGCGGTAGCTCTCCTGCGGCAATTCTGTTTGCAAGCGGCGTGCCAGGGTACAACTCCAAAGGATAGCAATCAACGCTTTCTAGGTTTAATTCAACCGATTGACGCAAGTCTTCTTTCCATTGTTCCATCGATTGTCCTGGTAGGTTATAGAGCAAGTCTATACTAACATGCAATCCATGTTTCTTAACTTCTTTGAGTTTTTGCTTGGCATTTGTGCTACTATCACGGAGCATGAGAATCTTGCGAAGACTCTCATTAAAGGTTTGGATTCCTATGTCCAATTGGTCGACCGCATTTGAAGAAAAAAGTTGGATTTTTTCTTCGGTAAGATTGTTAGTGCAGGCGGTGAACTTGGTGGTAGAGTTGGAATTGAAGCTGAATTTTTCTTTGCAAAAACGAAGAATTTCTTCTATTTGGATTCCAGAAAGGACAGATGGACTTCCTCCTCCTATGTAAAACTCGCTAAAGACGCTTGATTTAACATAACGACTTTTAGCGTAGAAACTCAACGCTTTTTTCAACGTTTGAATGTATAGGTCGACTTTTTGCTTGTCGCAGTTTACTGGGAAATAGCAGAAAGTGCATTTGCCGTCACAGAATGGAATCCACGGCTGCAATTCCATGTTATGCCTTGATTTGTTTTCTATCTCAAGGAGACCTATAAAGGCATGATTAGTTTCAGGACTGGTGATTGAACGGTTTCTGTAAGTCATCGGAGGCCAATGTTCCAATTTTTTGTATGGCCATCCATCGTGATTTTCTTCTTCAGACCCTGTTTTTGACATCTTATTTAAGAAATACCCACCAAAGTCATATTAAAACAAATGGGGCAAATCACAATGAGACCATCCCGCTCATTCATCTGTCGTCCCAATAGCTTTATTTGCTTTTATTGAAAGATTGAAGTACTGACCTGGTTTGTCAATAATATTGATTTTCTCGAAGCCAGCTTGTTTCAACAACTTTTTCATTATTGTAGCGGTTGGTAGTATATCGTTGGCAACTACTGATGATGCGTTATGGTGATGTGCTTTTATTTCCCTACTGCTAAGAGCGTGAGCTATGATGAGTTTGCCGTTTGTTTTCAGTATGCGATTAAATTGTCGTAGCGCTTCTTCTTTGTTTTCCAAGTGAGGAAACAAACCGAAACAGGTGACAGCGTTAAAAGTCTGGGGTGCAAAATTGAGCGTTTCAACTTGCTGAACAGTAACGGTGACGTTCGGGAGATGCGCGTATTTCGCTTTGCATATTTTGACCATTTTCTCGGCGTAGTCAATCGCTGAAACTTGTCCTGTTGGTCCAACGGCTTTAAGCAAGAAGGGAATCAGTACGCCTGTTCCAGTGCCCGCGTCTAAAACTTTTTGTCCAAGCAATAAACCGAACGTTGGAACGAACTGCTCTAAGAAAGTTGACAGCGGCTCAGTCTGGAAACGTTTATCCCAAGAGTCAGCGAGTTGATTAAAATATTCTTGGCGACTCATTTAACGCAACCGCCTGAAGACAAACTCTTTTTTTGTTCATGAATCATTTGACCATTGCCCATAATTTTTCGGGAATTTAGAGATGCAACTAGAGTGGCCCCCACTGCTCCACCGACTATACCGCCCACGGCGTGCAATCCTGCCCAACCAGACACGCCACCCCAAAGCGACAATGCTGGGGTAGCCATGAAAAACGAGCCTATAATGAACCCAGCAATGGCAGCTGAAAGGGTTGAGATGATAGTTGCTATGATAGTTGTGTTTAATGCTCTCTTGAAAAAGTTGTTGAACCCAACAAGTGCTAATATTAAGTCGAATACGAAGGCAGCGGCTGTAAAACCTAAGAATGTAAGGGCTTGGGGGTTAAATATGAAGTTTATGATGGTGGCTATAAATCCGATAGCGGTTATAGCACCGAATTTTCTTATCCACCAAGCGGCTACCGTCAGGATCGTGAATCCGATTAAATCGCAGAGTATGGGAAGATGTGTTATACTGAAAACTATTGGTGAGAAAATCGAATTAAGTACGCCCCCATAGTGCTGCGCACATCGCTATTGCAGCTATATCTCGACTATTAAAGTAAGTCATATACAATACCTTTTCAGTAACACTATTACAACAAAAAGTGTTACTGCAAAGATATTTAACTCTTACCATTAGTAATAAAAATCTCGCCAATGTAAAGGCACGATAACATTGAAGATAAAGCAAGTCCCTGTTTTTGCATGGAATTTTTTGGATTTAGGCGCAGGTCAGAGCAGAACGGCATCTCTTTATTAGAACATTCTATGGAATTGTGTATCCGCCATCACATACTATGCATTGGCCTGTTATGTAGTTTGATTCATCGCTTGCCAAGAAAACCGCCAAGTTTGCTATGTCCGATGGAAGTCCCATTCTGCCTATGGGAATAGTTTTTATTACTTGTTGGAGCATCTCCGAACCAGCAGGTATGGAGCCTACATCTATTGCTCCGGGTGCAATGGCATTTACGTTAATTCCATAAGGAGCCATTTCTAAGGCTAATGATTTGGTGAAGCCTGCGATGGCTGCTTTGCTTGCTGAGTAATGAGCCAAATTTACATATCCTACAACGGCTCCAGCGATTGAGGCGATGTTTATTATTTTACCATATTTTTGTTGCACCATCTTTGGGGCTACCGCCTTAGTGCAATGGAAGACACCGTTTAAGTTTACGTTTAGTACTTTGCTCCAATCTTCATTTGTCATTTCAAGAAATGATTTTTGAGGGTAAATTCCAGCATTATTTACTAGTATGTCTATGCGTTCATATTTGTCTACAATTTTTTCCTCTATTGTTTGTGCTTCTTTAAGGTCTGTAACATCACATTTTACAGGGTATGCTTTTGAACCGAATGATTCAAGCTCTTTACCAACATTAAAAATTTCATCCGAGAGGTCTGTAACAACTACATCAGCCCCATTGCGAGCCAGTTCCATAGCAATTCCTTTTCCTATGCCATGACCCGCTCCAGTAACAATAGCTATTTTATCTATCAAATTAGCCATAAAACCATCTCAAATATTATAAAGTAAATAGACTGTTAAAAATGTAGCTATCGATAGTTAATTCTATATGGATTGTATGTTTCACAGATTAAAATACTAATATACCGGGCAACTTTATTAAAAATTATGACGTCTACAAAGAAAATGGTGCTTGAATGGGAACGAAATTTTCAGTTAATAGCGAAAAACGAAAAAGGGCTGTCAGTGAGATTCGATGCTTCACCTGAATTTGGGGGCGAGGAAACAGCTTTAACGCCAATGGAAAATGTGCTTGCCAGTTTAGCAGCTTGCAGTAGCTATGACGTATTAATAATTTTAAAAAAGAAGCGACAAATAATCACCGGCTTCTCAGTTGAGGCGACGGCTGAAAGGAGAGAAGATCCTCCTCCTAAGATTTTTACAAAAATCCACTTGAATTATATTATCAAGGGCGAAAATGTTACTGAAGAGGCGGCAAAACGGGCAATAGAACTATCGATGGAAACGTATTGCTCTGTAGGCGCCATGCTTAAAAAAGTTGCACTGATAACTTACTCCTTTGAAGTAAAACATACTTGACGCCGGCAGTAACTGTTGTCTTGAAAGGCTGAAACAACTTAATGCATCAATAGCTTTTTTATTTGATCATTTACCAAAATCCCAAAAATGAAGAACCAGCCTAAAACAATCATAACGTAAAGTAGCGGTATTGGCGTAAGTCCCGGGATACCGACCGCAGATATTACCGAGGAGAGTATTATATCGACAATAATCGCAAGAAGAAGCGGCTTACTTGGTTTTGATTTCCAGAAGTTATCTCTCTCTCGTACCACAAAAATTGTAAATAACCCGCCAAATAACAAAATGTCAAAGACAAACGTGTTTAATTGAGCAGTATCTGAAAGATTCAAGTATGTTAGGCCTAAGTATAGCAGTCCAAAGGATTCAACAACAATAAATATGCCTAAGATAATCGACGCTTTAAGAAGCGAAGCTATATTCCAAGTTTCAGGGTTTTCTGAAGCTCTTGTATTATCAGTAGCAAGCGAAATAGTTACAAAATCAACTAAGAAAAGTAATAATACAACCTGAAAGGCGTTGACAACGAATAGTCCAGTAAAAAGAAAGGCCAAGACGACAAATACTACTACTTGGAATGTCTTTACAATTTTATTAAATATCCACGTTAGAATTCTTTGATAAATCATTCTTCCGGATATTACAAGACTTAGAATGTTTGTTAATCCTGGTTCAGTTAGAACTACGCTTGCTGCACCCTTGGCCACATCGGTTGCATTACTTACGGCGATTCCGACTTCCGCTTGTTTTAGGGCAGGGGCATCATTTATGCCATCTCCCGTCATCCCAACCACATGTTTTCTGGACTGCAGAGCTTTTACTATTTGGTATTTCCCTTCCGGATAAATTTCAGCGAAGCCATCGCTTTTTTCAACTATCTCTGTTGCATCAATTGCATCTTTGTTTACCTTTTCTTTGATTTCAGGAGCTCGTGCTATCTTGTTACCTAAATGTACCTCTTCGGCCACCTGTTTTGCAATCGGTAAAGAATCTCCCGTAAGCATTTTAACGGATATTCCTAACGCTCGAAGTTTTGCTATAATGCTTGCAGAATCAGGTCTAGGTTGATCGTAGAGTGCTACTAAACCGGCAAGTTGCATTTTCGCTTCTTGACTTACGGCGACTGCAATAATTCGGTATCCCTTGCTCGCGAAGTTCTCCATTTTTGTTTCTAACTCCGCAAATTCCTTTCCGTAAATCCCAGACATCGGGGCTATTACTGCCGCAGCTCCTTTGGTGACACGTAGTTCATGTCCATTTTTCTCTAGTATTGCCTCTGTTCTTCTGGTTGTTGGATCAAACGGGATAAACATTTTTTGGGTATAATCATTTAAAGACAGGTTTTTTTCTTGGGCTGCTGCTAAGAACGCTATGTCTATAGGATCTTGGTTTGCTTTTTGAGATGCTAAAGCGCCAAATAATATAACGTCCTCTTTTGTGTGGCCATTAATTTCCACGACATCAGCTATCTTTAGCATATTCATGGTCAGTGTACCTGTTTTGTCCACGCATAAAACATCCATGAGAGCAGCGTCTTCAGATGCGCTAAGGCGTGTAACTAAGACTCCTTTCTTTACGAGTTCTTGAGATCCAAGCGCCATTGTAATGGTGAACATTGTGGGCAGGGCAACTGGAATTGCTGACACCAATAAAATTAACGCTAAAGATAACATAACTAACAAGTTTATTCCACGTATCCATGATACGACAAAGGCAATAGCAAGCAAACTAACAACTAAGACTAGAAGCCACTTCATCAATCCAGCGATGACTGTTTCCATGTGCAATTTTGGTTTGGCTAGCTGAACCAATTGAGTTGTTTTGCCAAAATATGTGTGAGCACCTGTAGAAGTCACTACGCCTGTGGCTTCACCCTTTCGTATCATAGAACCGGAAAATATGAGATCACTTTTTTTCTTTTCCAGAGGCATAGATTCTCCAGTTATTGCAGATTGATCTACAGAGATCTCGGCATCAATGATTTTAAGATCTGAGGGTACGAGATCACCCGACCTTATGCGAATAATGTCACCAGGAACCAACTCTTCTGCATAAATTGTTGACCATAATCCATCTCTTAACACTCTTGCTTGCAGTTGCAGCTTCTGTTTGAGTGCTTTTACAGCTCTTGTTGCTTGTTGTTCCTGAAAAAATCCTAAAAGCGCATTTACAAGCAGTAAAGCCGTTATTATGTATAAATCTAAATAATTACCTAAAATAAGTGATATTATAATTGCTATTTCAAGCATCCAAGCGGTCAGACCCCAAAAACGTTTCAAAAAAGCAATTGCTGGATTCTGCTGCTTTTCTTCTACTGCGTTAGGGCCATATCGTTCAATTCTTTGTTTTACTTCTGTTTGGGTTAAACCTGTCGCTGGATTAATCTGCAATCGGCTCAAAGTTTCATCTATTGTTAGAGCATTGAAGTCGTCAGGACTTTGATTATTGTCCATAATAATCAATTCTAATATTATTAGAAGTTCAGGCTACGATATTAGTTAATTCCGAAACTAAAATAAATTAAGCATTAATCCTATTCAGTGATAGCTTTAAAACGGTTGGTGCGAGTTGTTGTTTTCTTTTGTAGCGTTAGATCCTGTTGGTAACGTAAGTTTATCACTTCAGATTGTGATTTTGTTTTTGTTGATATTGGGTCTGCCGTTTTTTAGGGGCCCAAGCAATAGGAAGAATTTTATATTGCATGGGTACTCGACTGTTATTGCACTTACCTTGCATACTGCTCTAATATTTTTAGTCATGGTTCCAACCTTCACAAATGGTTTGAGCGAACTTGGCGGGCTTTCTCTATTTGCTTCAGTGACCGTTTGGTCACACGTAGTTTTGGGCACAGCCGCCGAGGCGTTGGGGATTATTTTGATTGCAGTATGGTTGTGTGGAGGACCAGCAAAATTGGGTTGCGTAAGGTGGAGAAAATGGATGACCCCGATCTTCGTCATTTGGGTAGTATCTATAATCAACGGTGCGCTAATACACATTTTAGGCATTCTTTAATTTCAATAGTGAAAATTATTTGCATTAATGTCTCCTAGCTGGTATTCTTAGCACAGATTTTTTAGGATATTGAACTAATTTTGTTATTACGGATAATTGGCAATATTTTCTTATCTCTCGTTTCATTTTATACTTTTATAGGCATATTAGAAAAAGTAGTGTTGCTGAAAGGATAGAAAAATCGTTAACTACAAAGTTTTTGCAACTTCACTTAACTGTTTAACTGGCCTTACTTCAGTTGTCATTGAGCCGAAGAATTTTTTGACTGCTTCAGGGCTTTGGGCTTCTATTGTAAAGAAACCTTTGTGGTCCACAGCCGTGTCTTGGGGGCAACTCATGTAGGCAGCGGTCAAGTTTATTCCAGCATTTTTTATATTCTGCTCTGAGAAAAGCTGCTTGAGCATGGCTTTTCCTTCAGCACTTAGGAGCGGGCATTGTGCTGCTGGATGAGAATGTGTAGCTTCATATAACATAAAATCACCTCCATTGTGGAAGTTCTGTAAAATTAGCGATTATTTCTCCAGTATTCAATAATCTTATCCGAGATTTAAAACTTCTTTGGTTCCTACCTCTTCTTCATTAAAAAAAATAATTTTGAAGGGTTAAAAATAACGAAACGCACCAATTAAGACCATAGACAATATATGCGAGCGTTGATTAAGAAAACAGCACAAGCACGAGGTTGTTTTGTATGAAAACTTTGGTTACTATTGGTCGCGGTGGAACAGGGAAATCCAGCTTCACCGCTCTTATGGCAAAAGCCTTCATTGAAGCTAATCAAGCCCCGATACTTTTGGTTGATGCTGATCCTGACCAGAACCTTGCGGAGATGCTTGGGGTAGACCTCAAAGAAGCGGGTAAATCGACCATAGCCGACCTCATAGTGAGCACCTTTATCAAAGGCGGCGGCACCACAGTTGGAGTTCCACCAACCCAACGCATTGAAAGCCGGATTTGGGAAAACGGGCTCTATGAAAGCAAAAACTTCGATTTTATGGCTGTAGGGACGAAATGGGTGGAAGGGTGCTACTGCATGCCCAACTCTGCACTAAAAGGTGCTCTGGAAAACCTGACTAAAACCTATAAGTATGTACTAATAGATTCCCCGGCTGGGCTCGAAAACCTCAACCGACGCATAACCTCAAACGTTAACGATGTATTCGACATATTGGATCATTCAAAGAAGTCTCAAGATCATGTCAGACGTGCTTACAAAATAGCTAAAGAAGTTGACATGCAGTTCGAAAACTTTTACATAGTTGGCGGCTACCGTTTCCCGGCTGAACTGGGCAAGCAAGCTGAAGCTGACTTAAAATTCAAGTATTTGGGCAAAATCGAGGCTGATGACGAGTTAGATGGGTATGTTTTGGATGGAAAATCCCTCCTTGAGCTCTCAAAAGACAACAAAGCGTTCCTTTCGGTAAAGAACATCCTCAAATCCTTGGGTTATTTATAATCCCCCAATCTTTTACGTAATTTTAGGAAATCTTGCATATCTGTAACGGTATCGTGACTTTTGCCGAAAAAATCAGGAAAGGTTTAAAAGGTCTGTATTGCAGCATAGACATAAACCTTTACAGAGGTTTACACTTTGACTAGTAAAAACGTCCATGTAAAAATAGACGAAATGAAGACCAGTAGTGGTCTTATTAAAAATCTTGAATTATCCATTGGCAAAGTTGTCAACGATAACTGGACTGAACCAATGGGTCCAACTCCAATGCCCCACATAACTACCCTGCGAGATTGGGACATGATGCTGCTCAACAAGTACAAGCCCTTCTACATGCCTGATTGCGACCTATGCTGCCTTTGTACATACGGAAAATGTGACTTGACTGCTGGGAAACGCGGTGCATGTGGACTCGACATTGCAGCTCAGTCATCTCGTATTGTGCTTATCGCTTGTTGTATTGGCGCTGCAACCCATAACGGTCACGCTCGGCATGTTGTTGACCATTTAATTGAAAAATACGGTCGAAGGTTTCCACTCGATGTGGGAGGATTAAACGTTAAAGTTGAAGCGCCATGTACAAGGCTTATCACCGGAGTAAAACCTGAGACCCTTGGCGACTTAGACGATATTTTATCATACACTGAATCACAAATTACCCATCTAGTTTCTGCTGCACATACAGGCCAAGAATCAAATAATTTAGATTTTGAATCCAAAGCATTTCATGCAGGTAGAATGGACCAAGTAGGCATGGAAATAGCAGATCTTGCTCAGATTTCAACTCTCGGCTTCCCAAAGGCAGATCCTGAAGCTCCACTGATCCAGATGGGTATTGGAACAGTTGATCAAAAGAAACCAGTTATCATGTGCATTGGTCACAACGTCGTGCCTTCAGTCGGAATTATTGATTACATGAAAGACCACAAACTTGACGATAAAATGGAAGTAGTTGGCTTATGTTGCACTGCCATTGACAATACAAGATATTTCGACCGCGGAAAAATCGTTGGACCAATTTCGTGGGAACTTCGATTCATACGCGGCGGATTTGCAGACGTCGTGGTTCTAGACGAACAATGTGTACGCACAGATGCTTCACTCGAGGCTGAACGTGTTAAAGCTCCCGTCATTGCCGCGTCAGAGAAAAACTGTATAGGTTACAAAGACCGCACAAACGATCCTGCAGACCAAATTGTTGAAGACCTCGTTAGCGGCAAAGTGGCAGGCGTTCTAATTCTTGACCCTGATAAAGTCGGCGAAGTTGCTGTAAGAGTAGCGCAAAAAATTGCTCCAATCCGCAAAAAAATGAAGTCACTTCCAGAATTAGCGCAAATCAAGGAACTCGCAAAGAAATGTCGTCACTGCAACATGTGTCAAAGAAGTTGCCCTCAAGACCTTAGCATTGAACCTGCAGTGAAGGCGGCTGCTGAAGGTGATTACTCTAAACTTGCTGCGTTATATGAGGAATGCATTGGATGTGGAAGATGCGAACAAGCTTGCCCTGTGAAACTAGAAATCCACAGCTTCATACTGAAAGTCGGCGAGAAGAAAATGCTCGAAGAAACGAACTTCTGTCGCTCAGGAAGAGGTGCTGTGTCAGATGTTGAAATCAGGAGTGTCGGTGGTCCAATCGTACTAGGTGAAATTCCGGGAATTGTTGCATTAGTCGGTTGCGCTAACTATCCACATGGAGGTAAAGACGTATATGATATCTGTAGAGAATTCGCTTCACGACGATACATCGTAGTGACTTCTGGTTGCTCAGCTATGTCTGCTGGTTCCTACAAAAATGACGAAGGCAAGACACTCTACGAAGAATTCCCAGGCGGCTTCGAAGCTGGCGGTGTACTAAATGTCGGATCATGCGTTTCTAACCCACACATCGCAGGCGCAGCAATCAAAGTAGCAAACATCTTCGCCAAACGCAACCTACGAGGAAACTATGAAGAAATCGCTGACTACATACACAACCGTGTGGGCGCAGTCGGTTTAGCTTGGGGTGCATATTCACAAAAAGCAGCATCAATTGCAGCAGGCTTCTGGAGTTTAGGCGTTCCAGTACTCGTTGGTCCACACGGTAGCAAATACCGTCGTATGCTAATGGGTAGATCAGATAAACCTGAAAACTGGGAAGTTTACGATGCACGTACAGGCGATAAAGTAAACGTCGGTCCCACACCAGAACATCTCTTCCAAACAGTCGAAACCCCGCAAGAAGCAATGGTCCAAATTGCAAAGTTATGCCTAAGACCCAACGACACATGGAAAGGGCGCATGGGAAAACTAACACACTATATCGACTTACACAAGCGTCACTACGGCGTAATGCCTCCAGACATCGACATGTTCGTTCGAACAACAGCTGACATACCCATAACCATGAAAGATGAAATCAATGAAATTCTGAAAGCAAAAGGATGGAAGGAATCAATAATTCCTGACCCGACAATGCTTCCAAGAATGATCAGGAAAATTAAGGAGTGATTATGAATGTCGTGTGAACCATGGCAATGTGCAGAAATAGCTGCAACTAAAAAAGCAAACCCAATCCAAAAGCCCGAGATAGCAGTAGCAATGATCAAAAGAGCCGCTCGCCCCCTCCTTATTGTGGGGAGCAACGCCACTGAACGCTGGATGGATGGACGACAACTAATCGATTATCTAATCGATTTCGCTAACGCCTCTAAAGTTCCAGTAGTAGCAACAGCCCACATGGTCGGTGAATTCATAAAACGAGGGTACACTCCCGCAAGCTTCATGACCGCAATGGACATAGGCCAGAGAGTCGTTGACCCAACATGGCAAGGACTCGACGGCAAAGGACACCCTGACCTTGTCATATTCGTTGGCTTACCCTACTATATGGAAGCGCTTATCCTCTCGGGGCTCAAGCACTTCGCACCCGACCTAAAGACCATGACTATCGACAACCTCTATCATGTACACGCAAGCTGGTCTTTCCCCAACGCAAGCCTAGAAGATTGGGCTGTAAACCTCAAAGTAATGACCTCAAAATTTAATGAAGGAGGAAATTAAAAAATGTCAATGTTTAAAGATATACCTGTTGAAGTTGGCGTAATCTACGAAGGAGAACGTATCCGAAGAAACGACATGCAAATAGAACTCGGCGGACCCACAGTCAAACAAAAGTTTGAATTGGCAAAAGTAAAACCCATGAATGAAATCCAAGATGGCAAAATCACCATTCTTGGCCCAGACTTAAAAGACCTAAAAGAAGGCGGCGCATACCCATTCGGCATCCTCGTTGAAGCAGCAGGCGCAAAACTCGATGCAGGCCTTGAAGGTGTCATAGAAAGACGCATTCACGGATACCTAAACTACATCGAGGGCTTTATGCACCTAAACCAGCGCTATGACATCTGGATACGCATCGGCAAAAAATCCTTCGCTAAAGGCTTAAACAGTTTTGAACCAATCGGCCAAGTACTTCTGCGACTCTTCAAAAGTGAACTACCAATCATTGAGAAAGTACAAATTACCTTCGTAACAGACCCCAAAAAACTCGAAGAAATGACTCCTGACGCAATGCAAGCCTACGAATCACGCGATGCAAAAGCCAGAGGCCTCAAAGACAGCGAAGTTGACACATTCTATGGATGTGCACTCTGCCAATCATTCGCACCAAGCCACGTCTGCATTATCACTCCACAAAGATACAGCAACTGCGGTGCAATCAGCTGGTTTGACGGTAAAGCCTCAGCAAGCATCGATCCTAAGGGTCCAGTCTTCGCAATTCCACGAGGCGAAATGATCAACGAAGAGAAAGGCGAATTCAGCGGTGTTAACGAAGCCGCAAAGAAACGCAGCATGGGCGAAGTCACCAAGGTCTGGCTCTACACAGCATTTGACCATCCACACACTTCATGCGGATGCTTCGAAGCAGTAACCTTCTATATCCCAGAAGTTGACGGATTAGGCGTAGTTCAAAGAAACTTCAAAGGCGCAGCCGTAAACGGCTTACCCTTCAGCACCCTTGCAGATTCAGCAGCAGGCGGACGACAGATAGACGGATTCCACGGAATGTCCATCGAATACATGCGAAGCAAAAAATTCTTTGCTGCAGATGGTGGATGGAACCGCATCGTTTGGGTACCTAAAGAAGTAAAAGAAAAAGTAAAAGACTTCATCCCAGCAGACGTCGTTGACAAAATTGCAACCGAAGAAGATGCCAAGAATGTCGATGAACTCAAAGTATTCCTGAAAGCAAAGAATCACCCAGTCGTAGCAAGATGGGCAGCAGAAGCAGCACCAGCAGCAGAAGCACAAGCCATAACCGTTAACGAAGAAGCAGCAGGCACCATGATGCCAGTCGCAACGATGAGCTCAATGCCAATTATGGCCGGCGGATTCAAAATCATACTCAAAGACGCAAAAATCTACGCTAACAAAGTCATCATCACAACCGTTAAAGACAACAAAGACAAACGGTGATTTCAACGCCCCAAAACGACAACGACAAAAAGAAAGACGCTGAAGGACTACAGCTAAGCGAAGACCTACTAGCAGCTCTTGCAAAATTCCAGACCATTGAGCTGGAAGACTTCCAAATTGATGCTAAAGAACTCGAAATCATCTTCGAATCAGGCGCAGCAGGCCAAATAATGCCTAAACTTAAGCTTCCACCAACCGCGGCAATAGCAGGTGGCAAACCACTAAGCATGCTGCAAGTACCCTTTTTACCACCAATCGAAAAATACCCGAACAAAATCACCACAGTAAAACTAGGGGCAACAAAAAGCGAAGGCGGAACACGCGGCAAATCATTCCTCATAGGCGGAGAAGTATCTCCCGCTTACTACAATTTTGAAGCACCAACAACACACAAACCAATTGTAACCTTAGACGTTTTCGACATGGAAGTTCCACTGTCAAAGGCCGTAAAGATGCACGTTAAAGACGTCGTCGGCGACCCCGCAGCTTGGGCAAAACTTGCTGTTGACAAATTCGGCGCAGACATGGTTACAATGCACCTAATCAGTGTAGATCCACTACTCAAAGATGCAACACCAAAAGATGCATGCAAAACCATAGAGAAAGTCCTGCAAGCAGTTGACGTTCCACTCGTTATAGGCGGATGCGGCGACCCAGTTAAAGACACAGCGGTCTTCGAAGAAGTATGCGCACAATTCCCAGGCGAACGTTTCCTAATTAGCTCAGTCACACGCGACATGGATGTCGAAAAATGCGCAAAATTCATCAAAAAAGCAGGCCACGCAATCCTCTCATTCACACCAATGGACCTCAACTTGGCACGCGAATTAAACAGACGCCTCTATGACTACGTCGCAAGAGAAGACATCGTTATGGACCTAACCACAGCAGCCTTAGGCTACGGCTTAGATTACGCATTCACAAACATGGAACGCGCAAGAATCGGCGGCTTAATGGGCGACATTGAACTCGCACACCCAATGTCCTCAGGCACAACCAACGCTTGGGCAGCAAGAGAAGCCTGGCTAAAGATGGATGCTCAATGGGAACCACGCGAACTCAGAGGTCCACTCTGGGAAGTAACAACAGCCATAACACTGTTGCTTGCAGGCGTAGACCTATTCATGATGATGCATCCAGCAGCAGTAAAAACACTAAAAGACGTCACAAACTACCTAACAAGCGGCAAAAAAGCAGACCCATCAAAATACGCAAACTGGGTCACAGTGAAAGCTTAAGGAGACATGACTAATATGGCAGAAAAGAAAAAAGGCGGATTAAAAGAACTAAGCCCCATAACCATTTACAAGAGCTTGCCAAAAATTAACTGCAAAGAATGCGGCGTCAACAACTGCATGGCATTCGCCACAAAAATTGTCAACCGCGAAGTAGAACTCGACAGTTGCAAACCACTCCTCAAACCCGAAAACGCCAAAGCATACGCTGTACTCAAAGAACTCCTAAAACCAGCAGTCAAAGAAGTCATCGTAGGCGTCGGCGACAAAGCCAAAAAAATCGGCGGCAAACTAGTCATGTACCGCCACGAATTCACATATAAAAACCCAACAGCCATCGCAATCGACGTAACTGACGAAATGAGCGATGCCGAAATTGTCTCACGCGTCCAAAAAACAGATAACTTTACTTTCGAATACATCGGAAACACCCTAAAACTCGACATGATAGCAGTTCGTTGCACTTCAGGTGATGCAGACAAATTCAAGGCAACAGTCAAAAAAGTTTCAGATACCACAAAGTTGCCTATGATTCTCTGCACCATGAGCCCAGCAATCGCTGAAGCAGGCTTAATGGCAGCACCAAAAGCAAGACCACTCCTCTACGCAGCAAACCAAACCAACTGGAAAGACATGGCAGAACTCGCTTTAATGTACGATTGCCCAATAGTCGCATCTGCACCAAACGACCTAACAACCCTCGTCTCACTCGCAAAAACCCTGATGGCTTACGGCGTAAAAGACATCGTCCTAGACCCTGGCACATTCATAAACGAAGGCTTACCAGACACAATCGACAACTTTACCATGCTCCGAAGAGCAGCAACCAAAGGCGGCGAAGAACTCGCAGGCTTACCTCTACTCGGCGTCCCCATGGTCGCTTGGGTAGATAAAGGCGAAACAGCAGACGACCTCGTAAAATGGCGCGAAGCATACATTGCATCCATGCTCGTAGTCCGGTACGCAGACGTATTAATCATGCACGGCAACGACGGATGGGCACTCCTACCAACAACCGTACTACGCCAGAACATCTACACTGATCCACGCAAACCAGTCGCAGTCGCACCAGGCCTCAAAGTCTACGGCACCCCAGACGAGAACTCACCAGTCATGTTCACATCAAACTTCGCCCTTACCTACTACACAGTCGCCTCAGACATCGAAGCAAACAAACTCAACGCCTACTTAATCGTCGTCGAAACAGAGGGCTCAGCAATCGACAGCGGAGTCGCAGGACGCAAACTCACAGCCGAAAGAGTCGCAGAAGCAATCAAAGCCAGCGGCATAGAACAGAAAGTCAAACACCGCAAAATCATCATCCCTGGCAAAGCCTCACGCATCAGCGGCGAAATCGAAGAACTCAGCGGCTGGAAAGTCCAAGTTGGACCACGCGACAGCTCAGAGATACCCAAGTACCTTATTGAAAAATGGCAACCATAAAGCCATCCCCCTTCTCATTTTATTTTTATTTTTTATTCAATTTAGCTTTTAAGAAATTCTTTTATAATCCGCCCAATTTCTAGAAATTGGTGATTTTTGTGGACCATACAATTGTACATTTTGAAATTCCAGCCAATGACATCGAGAAGTTAAAGAAATTTTATATGGATTTGTTTGGATGGACGATGAATAAGTATCCTGGACCAACCGTCTATTATCTTGTCGGAACGGTTCCCGTGGATGAAAAAACCATGATGCCGATTCGACCAGGCGTCAATGGTGGACTGTACGAGAAAAAGGATGCTTCAATGCCGGAGAGGGCTACGCCAATAAACTACATTTCAGTGGAGTCTGTAGAGGAATACAGCAAGAAGGTGGAGGCGTTAGGCGGCAAAATAATCCAGCAGAAGATGGAGATTCCGGGCATAGGCTGGTGGGCACTGGCGCTTGACCCCGATGGCAACGCTTTTGGCATGCTGGAGTACACGCAAAAACCATAATCCTTCCTTTTCTTTTTAGAATTATTTTTTCCTCCCCCGTTTCTGCTAATCTGTATTATGTCAAAAACCCCATGGTTTATACGTAAATTTGTACTAAAAGCGTATAAACCCCTTCTTTCAATCTATGAGCATTTACTGCTTGAGGGGACTGAAAAATAGGCTGCGGTATCTTTGGGGCAATAAATTATGATAATCAACCAGTTTTTCCGTATGTTTATTGGGGTTTACGTGCACAGAACCATAGGGGACACCAATCACATGGTTTCCTAACATACAGCGACAAACAATTCTTCACCTACAAGAACTTGGATCTAGTCCCTAAAGTCAAGAGCAACGCTATCCAAGAATGGTTTGGCCGCTTGCCCGGATCCATAGGCATAGGCAACGTAAGGTACACAACATCGGGCAAATGTGACGATGTGTCAATAATTGACGGCACTCAGCCAGTCGTTGCATCCAGTGATGGAATAACAGTTGCCCTCTCATTTAACGGCAATATCGTCAACACGATGCCACTAAAAAAAGAAATGAACCAAAACTTCTCGGACTTCATCTACAACTGCGACTCCGACATTGTCTGTCACAAATTCCTTCTGGGACTTAAGCAGGGCAAAACTTTGGAGGCTGCCGCTCGCAACGTAATGGAGAGCTTAGATGGAGCGTTTTCAGTAACAGGTATAACGGGAGACGGAGAATTCTTTGCATTCAAGGACCCGCATGGCATAAAACCCCTGTGCGCTGGACATGACCCAAATGGGAAAACGTTTGCTTTTTCATCTGAAACCGTCAGCTTGGACATGAACAGTTTTGTGCAAGATTTTGAATTAAAACCGGGCGAACTCGTAACAGTTTCACCTGATGGCTTCAAACGCACCCAACTTATCCAAAACCCTCGTGAAGCCTTCTGCGCTTTTGAGTACGCTTATTTTGCAAGGCCCGACTCAACTTTCGGCGGCGACAAATACGTCTATGAAATGCGCGAGGAATTCGGCAGAAATATCGTGAGGGAATTCCCAGAAATCGCCAAGGACGGCGACATAATCATGTCGGTTCCTGAGACTGGCGACGACTCTGCGATGGGGGTTCATGAAGAGTCAGGTTTACGTTGGGAACGAGCTTCAAGGCGACATCGCTACGTTACCGAACGAGCCTTTATTCTGCTGAATACGGAACGGTTCTCGACTATTGATAAGAAAATTAACATTTTAGGCAGCAAAGTTGCAGGGAAACGTGTCATAATAACCGAGGACAGTATCGTCCGCGGAGATACAACCAAAGTGATCATCGAGAAACTGCGGAAAGTAGGCGCCAAAAAAGTCTATGTCTTCGTAACTTTCCCACGTATAATTGGTCCCTGCTTATACGGCATCGACATGTCAACATATGGGCAACTCATCGGTTCAAGACAAGATCCAGCGGGAATCGCTAAAATCATTGGTGCAGATGCCGTATGCTACCAATCCCTCGAGGGACTCATTCGAGCGATAGGTTGTACAGAAAACGAGCTTTGCTTAGCCTGCGTCACAGGCAAGTATCCAACGCCGTGTGCGCAGAAAATGGCTACCATAATGAAAAAACGCTTCCAAGAAGGCTTCGAAGAGAAAAACAGAATCTACGAATCCGAAGAAGCTCAGGCGTAACTGCTATTAAGCGTTCCCTGCAATGTCTATTCACTAACGGTGTCTTGGATGGAAAAAGTAGGTGTCCTAGTTATTTCTTACGGCGCACGAGAAGTCGCCATGGCAGATGCTCTTCTAAGAAGCAAAAAATACCAGGTGGAACTCTACGTAGCCGACAAACAATGCAACCCCTTCAATGCAGAGCACGCTACCAAACACAAGGTTATCCCGAACCTTGACATCCAAGAAATCAGCAAATTCGCAGAGGAAAACAAGGACAAACTCGATTTTGTTCTGGTCGGCTCCGAGAAACCTATAATCGAAGGAATACGCGACCTAATCGAGAAACAAACTGGCATACCCGTTATTTGCCCCACCAAAGAATACGCTATAGAAGAAAGCAAAGTTGCTCAAAGAGTGCTTTTCGAAGAGATAGCGCCTGAAGCTAACCCGCGCTTCAAAGTTTTTCACCCAGCCGATTACAAAGGAAAAGATGTACGGAAAGATGTTTACCAATGGCTGGATGAATTGGACAACCAAGCCGTTGTTAAACCCGACAAACCCGCCTTGGGCAAAGGCGTTGGCGTCTGGGGCGATCACTTTGTAAACCGCGAGCAACTTTTTGAGCACTTTATGTCCAACTTCAAATACGGTTCAGTTATTATCGAAGAAAAAATCGATGGTGAAGAATCCAGCTGCATGGGCTTCTGCGACGGCAAACACTTCATCCCCTTGCCCGACACCCGTGACTACAAACGTGCCTTCGACGACGACAAAGGACCCAACACGGGTGGCATGGGTTCCTACAAGGACGTTGTTGATTGGCTGCCGTTCTTAACAGCTGCTGAACGTGAACAGGAACTGGTTTTGGCCAACAAAGTTTTCACAGGTTGGAAAGCAAAAATCAGCGATGACACCGCGCTTCGTGGTGTCCCATTGTACCTTGCTTTTATGCATACAGGCAAGGGCATCAAAATCCTCGAAATTAACAGCCGCCCGGGTGACCCTGAAATCATGAACCTCCTCCCAATCATAAAAGACGACTTCGTAGATGTCTGCCTTAAAATGGCGGATGGTAATCTCAGAGGCGTTGTGATGGAGAAGTCTGCGACAGTTCTAACCTATAAAGTCCCGGCAGACTACGGCGGTTACGCAGAAACATTCTCAAACATAGTTGATAAAACCGTCATCAATACGCCAGTTGACCTCACAAAAGCTCAGGAATTAACTAAAAAGTACGGAAATAAAATCCGAATCTACCCTGGCTCTATGGAACTGCGAGATGGTAAAAACTACGCGCTTAAATCTCGCGCTATCGGCGTCCTTGGCATCGGTAGCAGTATCGAGGAAGCACGCCAAATCAGCCAAGAAGGCGCCATTACTATCACGGGCGGTGCACTCTGGAACCGAACCGACGTCGCCTCAAAACAACACATAGCCAAAAGCATCACTCACATGGATAAGTTGAGGCACAAACGTTGAAACGGATCTTTGTTTCCGACTGCGAAGGGCCCATTTCCAAAAACGATAACGCTTTCGAGTTAGCTGAAAATTTTATTCCAAATGGCGACAAATTTTTCACAAATATCAGCCTCTACGATGACGTTTTGGCTGATGCGATAAAGAAGCCTGGTTACTCCGCCGGAAGCACGCTAAAGTTGATTTTGCCCTTTTTCAAAGCTTACGGAATAACTGATAGCCAGATGGACGATTTCTCTTCAAAAAACTTAATACTAATCTCCAACAGCAAAATCACCCTAAACCATATACAAAAAATAGCTGATTCCTTTATCGTTAGCACTAGCTACGAGCATTACATCAAAGCACTCTGCAAAGCAGTCGAATTCCCCTACAAGAACACTTACTGCACAAAAGTAGCCCTCGACAAAATCCCCATAACCCCCAAAGAGAAAGAGCTGTTGAGGGAAATAGCGCAAGAAATCGCAAATATGCACCTAATCGATATTCCCCCGAACGCAAAAACAATCGAAGATTTTTCAATCCGCGACCAAGCCATTATCCAACGGTTGGATGAGATTTTCTGGAGATTAATTCCTAAGATGTTTGTCGGAAAATTCCTCATCGATGTCGTGACGGTTGGTGGGGAACAAAAAGCTGAATCTATTCGTGACGCAGCGAAACGATTAGGAGTGGGATTAGGGGATGTCATGTATGTGGGCGACAGCATAACTGACGTGGAAGCCTTCAAACTTATCCGCGATTACGGCGGCTTAACTGTGTCTTTCAACGGAAACAGCTATGCAGTGAAGAACGCTGAGGTGGCTGTACAGTCAGAAAGCAACCTAGTCACGGCAGTGATAGTTGACTTATTCTGCAAGTTTGGCAAAGCAAAAACCCTGAAGGCTCTTGGTTCATGGGATTATGAATCTCTTAATAAAATTACGGTTGACGAGGCCCTTCTCAAACAGCTTTCAACCCTGTACCCTGATGCCCTGCCCAAAATTCAAATAGTTTCAGCCAAAAATATGGAATCACTCATAAAAGAGAGCAGTGCGTTTAGGAAGAGCGTTCGTGGAGTAGCCATCGGGAGACTTGGATAAATGGGTAAAGCAGTAATCGAAGACACTTACGCTGAAGCGTTTACGGGGCTTTTTTGCAGGGTAATTATTACTGCGGATGATGAACAGAGTATGCGTAAGGCAGCTGAAGACTCCACAGCGACTCCGTCGGTTGTCATTGGCAGAACTGAAGGTGGCGTAGAAAAATACCTAAACCCAAACGAAACACCCGACAAACGCATGGGCGCAACCTTGCAGTTTTGGGGCGAAATCAATCCCAAAAAAACTTTCGCGGAATCACTAAAAAAGTTCGAAACCGAACTCTCTTACCGCATCCGCCAAGACATCCTCGTTAAACCCTTCACCGCCGTTTTTGATGCTTTACCAAGGTCCGAGGGCAAGTTAGACATGATGGAGAGTGTGGGTCACTGCGGCGATGGCTATGAGTGGGTCGAAAAGCGTTTTGGTAGAGAAGTCATCGTTGTTCCACTTATGGTTCCTGACTTTGTTATTGAACGGTATCTTGGTTACGCTCGGGGTGTTATGGGCGGCAACTTTTGGATAATGTGCACATCAAAAGAGGCGCTTAATTACGCGGGCGCCAAAGCCCTGAAGGCAATTCACAAAGTGTATGGCGTCGTGACTACCTTTGATATCTGTTCAGCTGGTTCCAAACCCGAAACCCATTATCCGAAAATAGGGCCTACCACCAACCACCTGTACTGTCCCTCGCTTAAATCACGCTTAGGCAAGGAATCGAAGGTTCCAGAAGGCGTCAACTACATCGCCGAAATCGTTTTCGACGGCATTTCCATAGACGCTGTTAAAGAAGCCACCAAAGCAGGAATAAAAGCCGTATTAGACGTAGATGGCGTCGTGCGGATATCCGCTGGTAACTACGGCGGCAAACTGGGCGAACACAAAATCCCATTAAAAGAGTTGTTTGTATGACAAAATTTGACGTAATAGGATTCGGAGCACTCAACGTTGACATGCTCTTCAAAGTAGACAAATTTGCAACCGCTGAAAAAGAAAGCTTCATCGAAGACTACAAGGAAGCCTGCGGAGGCTCAGCCGCAAACACGATTGTAGGGCTAGCTAGGCTTGGCTGCAAAGTTGGTTTCATAGGAAAAGTTGCTGGCGACCGCGAAGGCAAACTGCAGCTTGACTGCTTCAAAGCCGAAGGCGTGGACACCCGCGGAATCATCGATACAACAAAGGGCAGAAGCGGCTCAGTGATGGGTTTCGTGGACAGAACAGGCGCAAGAACACTCTACATTAACTCAGGCGTCAACGACTTAATCGAGCCCAGAGAAATCAAATACGAATACGTTTCCCAAACCAAACTCGTCCACCTATCCTCTTTTGTAGGTGAAAAATCGTTCCGTGCACAAAAAAAACTCTTAAGCGCCTTGCCTGAAGGGGTCGAAATCAGCTTCGATCCGGGCTCTGTGTATGCACAAAAAGGTTTCGGCGTCATAGAACCCCTAATTAAGAACTCCCACGTTTTGATGCCTAATGCGGCTGAACTTGAACTGTTAACAGGCGAAGAAGACTTTCGTAGAGGCGCCGATTTCATGATTGGTATGGGCGTCAAGATCGTGGCGGTGAAACTCGGAAGCAAAGGTTGCTACGTTACGGATGGTCAAGAACATCTCAGTGTGGAACCCTTCAAAGTTAAAGCACTCGACACCACCGGCGCGGGAGATGCTTTCAACGCGGGCTTTCTCTACGGTTTAATCCACGAAAAAAGTCTCTACGAATGCGGTCAACTGGGCAATTTTGTTGGGTCCCGAAAAGTGTTGGCTATGGGCGCCCGCGCAGGCTTGCCCTACGCGAAGGATTTAGCCTATCTTGGTTAGTTTGTCGATTATGCTTTGGAAGATCATTTTGCCGTCGCCGTACTGAAGCATTTGTTGCTCGCGTGTCCAGTTTGGTTGCTGCCACCAGTACATCGCCCTTTCCGGATGCGGCATCAAACCGAATATGTTGCCTTCCCTGTTGCAGATGCCTGCGATGTCGTAGAATGAGCCGTTGGGGCTGACTGGGTATTTGCCGTCGGCGACCTTGCCGTCTTTGTCGCAGTAGCGGAAGACCAGCATGTCCTCATCGATGAGTTTCTTGAGCAACGCCTGTTCTTGCTCTTTGGGGAACAGGAGTCGTCCCTCGCCATGTGCGATTGGTAAATTGACGACTTTTCCAGCGGGAATTTTGTTTGTGAACATGCATTTGCCTTTGTTTTCTTGTTTTAGGTAGGTCCATTGGCACTTGAAGCCTGCCGGCTCATTGGTTGTCAATGTGGCTTCGGGGTATTCGCTCATGCCTTTGAAGCCTGGAAGCAAACCGTATTCGACAAGAATTTGAAAACCATTGCATATGCCTAATATGGGTCTGCTTTCATCGATGAAAGTTTCCATCTCTTTTGCGAGGTTCGCGGATAGGTGTCTTGCAAAAATTACGCCTGAACGCACGTAGTCGCCAAAGGAGAAGCCGCCTGGAAAAACCAGCACCGAATAATCCAAAAGGTTACGGCGTTTGATTAATTCGTTTACATGGACTATTTCAGCTTGTACGCCCAACTCTTGGAAGGCACGTTGAGTTTCTGCATCGCAGTTGGTTCCACCGACACGCATTACGCAGACTTTGATTTCTTCAGTGTTCATTGTGATGCCTCCTCTGGGCTGAGGGTTTTTTTCCAGCTACTCCGAAGCGTTTCGAGTGAAGCGTCAACAACGACTTTGCCGTTCATCCCGTGGACGAGGAGTTTCTGCTCTTTGGTTACTTTGCCGATTAGGGCGCAGTTTTTACCCTTCATCAAATCCTCAAAATCTTCCTTGTCCGCTTCCGCGACTTCGATTAGGAAGCGGCTGTTTGATTCAGAGAACAATATGAAATCGTTGCGTGTTAATTCTTTACCTATCACTTTGCGCAGATCCAGTTCTAAGCCATAGCCGCCTGCAAACGCCATCTCAGCCGCCGCCACTGCCAAACCGCCTTCCGAGAGGTCATGACAAGACTTGACTAAACCTTCATCAATGGCTTTGGTTACAGCTTTGAATGTGCGTTTAGCTTTTGCTCCCTTCACTTTGGGTACACTGGCGCCGAGGTAGCCTTTAAGTTTGTAGTATTCGGATCCGCCGAGTTCGTTGAATGTTTCGCCGATTAGATACAGGAGGTTGCCTGCTGCTTTGAGGTCCATGGATGTGGTGGATTGGATGTTTGGGATTACGCCAACTGCAGTGATTAAGAGTGTTGAGGTTATTGGACCCAGCGGCGATTCATTGTAGAGGCTGTCTTTGCCTGAGATAAATGGCGCTTTGAATGCGACTGCAAAGTCGTAGCATGCTTCGCAAGCTCTAACTAGCGAGCCTAGGCGTTCTGTTTTCTCTGGGTTGCCCCAGGTGAAATTGTCTAAAAGCGAAATTCTTCTTCCGCCTACAGCGATGTTGTTGCGTATGGCTTCGTCGATTGCTGAAGCTGCCATCCAGTACGCGTCAATCTTTCCGTAGTTTGGATTCATGCCGGAGGAGATAGTTAGACATTTTAGGGAATCATCCAGTGGTTTTAGTACGGCTGCGTCGTTTGGTCCCGCGTACTCGCCCTGAAGTGGTTTGAGGGTTGTGTTGCCTTTGACTTCATGGTCGTATGTGCGGATTACGCTTTCTTTGCTGGCGATGTTTGGGGCTGCCAGCAGTTGCAGCAAGGTCTCGGTGAGGTTTGCTGGCTCTGGGAATTCTGGTTCAGTGAAGTCTGTTTTCTCGAAGGTGGCCACTTTGCTGCTGGTGCAAGGGTTGAAGAGGAAAGTCATGTCTACGTCGGAGACTGTTTCGTCATTGTAAGTGAGTTTCAGGCGTCTCTCAGGTGTCAATATCCCAATTGCTGTAGCTATAACGTCTTCTTTCTCAAAAACAGCCATAACTCGCTCCAAATTCTCGGGCGCAACAGTGATTAACATTCGTTCTTGGGATTCGGAGAGGTAAATTTCCCACGGCGCCAAACCTTGATACTTCAAAGGCACCTTCGCTAAGTCAGCGGTGACTCCGCAGTTGAAACGTTCTGCTGTTTCGCCGACAGCTGAAGATAAACCTCCTCCTCCTATATCGGTCACAGCTGAAGCAAGTTGGAGGTCGCGGATTTCTACTATTGCTCTTTTTACTTTTTCTTCTTCGATGGGGTCTGCGATTTGGACGGCTGACCGCGAGATTTCTTCCGATTTTTCGGTGAGTTCGGCGGATGCGAAGGTCACGCCGTGGATGCCGTCACGTCCTGTTTTTCCGCCTGATAAAACTACGATGTCGCCGACTTTTGCGTTTTTTGCGTACCTGTTTAGGGGTAAGAGACCGATGCAGCCACAGTAGACGACGACATTTCCCGTGTAGGAATCGTCGAAGTATATGGCGCCGTTTACAGTTGGAATGCCCATGTTGTTGCCATATGCGCTAATTCCTGCGGTGACACCCATGTACACATACTTAGGATGTTTAACTCCTATGGGAAGTTTGTTATAGTCATAATCTAAGGGACCAAAACCCAAAACGTCGGTGCATGCGATTGGGTCAGCCCACACGCCCAAAATGTCTCGGATAACTCCGCCGACTCCTGTTGCAGCGCCGCCAAAGGGCTCCACCGCAGAGGGATGATTGTGAGTTTCCACTTTAGCCGCTATACCATAGCCTTTGTCAAACTTGACGATGCCAGCGTTATCTTCAAAAACGCTGACGCACCAAGGTGCCTTGATTTGTTTGGTAGCTTTAGCTATGTAGGTTTTGAAGAGGCTGTTGATTTCTTTGCCGTCGAACTCTATTTTGCCCTTGAATGTTTTGTGGCAGCAGTGTTCGCTCCATGTTTGGCTGATTGTTTGGAGTTCAACGTCTGTGGGGTTACGTTTTTCTGTTTTATAATATGATTGAATCTCTTTGAGTTCTTGTATGCTGAAGCCTAAGGCGAGTTCGCTGTTGATTTGACCGAGTTGTTCCTCGCCGGCTTTTTCTATAGGAAACTCTAAAATGGGGCTGTTTTTGCGTTGGGTATAGAGGTTAGCCTTCATTTGGCTTCAACGACGCTTATGGTGTAGTTGTCTTTGGTTGGGTTTGCCAAGAGGCGTTTGCTCATTTCTTCCGTTTTTGTCTTTGCTTCAGTGAGCGTTGAGGCGTCGAGGTGTACGGTGTAGACTTTGCTGATATCCACCGCTTGCACCTTGTAGCCGAGTTCTATTAGTAAACGTGCAGTAGTTTCGCCTTCCGGATTACTGTGTCCGGGTTTGAGGCTGACTTCGATTTTTGCAGCGTATTTCATGAGCTTTTAAATCATGCAATCAGGATTTAAACGCTTTCGTCAAGAAAAAAGCAATACTTTATGTTAAAATCATATGTTTGTTCTGGTAATCGATTTCGACGACTCTTTCTTTTGCTGTAACTTTGCCTATTCGCTCAGGCTTAATGCTATCCTGTTCAAGTGTATTCATGGCTTTGTCGATGTCAGCTTTGTCCACGATTATGCCGAAGCCCCACCCCATGTTAAAAGTTCTAAACATTTCTTCATCCATTATGGTTAAGCCTTGTTCACCTGCAGTTTTTTGGATTAAGCCAAAGATTGGTTGAGGCTTAAAATTGTTGAATTCAAAGCCTATTCCTGGTGAGTAGTTGGCGAGGTTGTTGAATTTGGTGAATGCATCGCCTGTTATGTGAACTCCTGCTTTTACTTTAACTTCTCGAGCCAGCTTAAGGAGAGGTTTAACATAGATTTTTGTTGGTTCAAGCACTTCAAGTGCCACCTCTCTATCCAAGCCTTCGGGAATGTCGGTTGGATTGTATTTTCCGCCCCATTGCTTAAAGAGAACCTTTCTTACCAACGTGATACCATTGCTATGTACGCCGCTGCTGGCTAAACCGATGATGGGGTCGCCTGGCTTGATGCCCTCGCCAGTAATGATTTCTTGGCGCCCAACTTTGCCCACGGAGGCTACAACCATATCGAAACCCGCATTTTCAACTATACCCTTTATTATTTCAGCCACATCGCCTGTTTCCCCGCCCGTAACTGGGCACTCGGATTCATTAGCGCCCTGTATGATGCCTTTTAACCATTCTTTTACGAGTGTGGGTTCACTGGCTTGCGCATGAATGTTATCGGCTATTGCAAGCGGTTTTGCGCCTGAACGAATCACATCGTTAACTGCCATGGCGACAGCGTCAACGCCTATGGTGTCATATTTCTGAGCTAACTGTGCAATGAGAACTTTGGTGCCTACACCCTCGATGACCATGTCTAAAAACGTGTTCTCACCAACGGCAAAGATGTTTCCGTACGGCAAATGGATTACCCCACTGTAGAGACTGTGTTGGTAAGTTTCCTGCAGCATTTTTAGAGCTTTTTTGGATTCGACGCGTTTTTTGCGGTTTACCCCTGCGTCATCGTAAGTGTAGTTTTTGGGCATGTACTTTTCTCCTTGCACGCTAAATGTGTAGGTTGCTGTCTGATAACGATTTTGTTTGCGTTTTCTTCTAACCTTTATGTATGGTAAGGTTTTTGAGCTTAGATCGATTGATTAGTCATTGATTAGTGTGCAAGTGCCCAAGTATCACATCTATGTTGAATACGCCGAGCCAGGTAAATCCGGTATTCGATTTAACGTTCCTCAAGAGGAACTAGTACGCACCTTCTCCACATCTTTTACCGCAGGCCAACCTTTCTGGTTCATGGGCAAACTCCTCAACCCCCTAAAAGTCAATAAAGCTGTCATCTTCTGGTCCTATGAAACAGCTGACAAACTAACCCTTCCTAACCAAGAAAACCTTGTAGCTGCCAAAGACAAAAAATATCTCCTCGATAGCATCCTCAAAGGCAAAGTCAAAGGCGCATACCTCTGCACTGAAAAATTTTTGTCCTCAACCGAAAAAACTCTAGATCCATTTCAATCAAAGTCTGTTTCGGATAGGCGCAGGATTTTCGTTGTTTGCGGTACCGATGATGAAATGAAACAAGCAATCACTAATGCTCTGACTAAACTTTGGCTTGTGCCTGTAGTTATGTGTGAGGAGCCAAGTCAAGGCAGAAAAATTGTTGAACGCTTCGCTGACTACAAAGATGTCGGTTTTGCCGTAGTTTTGCTGTCACCTGATGATTTTGCTTACGCTAAGAAGGAATCGCCCACAAAACGAAGGCTCCGACCAAGGCAGGACGTGGTTTTTGAACTTGGTTTTCTAATAGGCAAGCTTGGTAAAGACCATATACTCGTCTTCTATCGGGAATGCGCAAACTTTGAGTGCCCTACCGATTTTGAAGGCTTAAAGCTCGCAGCCTTCGATGACCGCGACAGCTGGAAACTTGCCCTCATACGCGAACTCACTAACTGCGGATACATCGTCGACGCAACTAGAATCCTTAACTGATGACTGATTCGCCAAAAAGATTTGATAGTAAAGTTTCTATATCAAATGAACTATCCCTATGCGATAGCTACCGCGGTTCTGTAGGTAAATGTTGCGGTTGTAGTCTAGTTCGGTAGGACTGCAGCTTCCCAAGCTGTCGACTCGGGTTCAAATCCCGGCAACCGCACTTTATCATCTTTTAAAAGCTTCGCTCTCACTTCATTTTTGAAGAAATCCAGTATTTTTTGCTATCGATCATAAGCGATTGAAGTATTCGAGTGGAGCATACCACTTGACTTTAATTTGTTTTTTGTAGTTTTGATTAGGCACTTATGTTTCGTTTTCACAATCTCTCCATAGTAACTATGTGATATTGGGTTTACGAACGAGAAGGCAGTGTGAAGTTTATTAGTAGGTTCAACTTCAAGAATTTCGTTACAAAAAGGACATTCGATTAAGCACATCCAAAGACACCTTTGTATTACTATACGTTAATCTTAGGCAAAAAATTTGCGGCGCATCTGGAGCTTGGTAATACGGCTTTGCCTTTTTGTTGACGCCCTATAGGGCTCTTTTTGATTCAAGTGTATATAAAAGTTTAGCCCCTAACGAAACTAAATTTTTGCGATGATTAATCCGATAGCGAAGCTCAACAATGGAGCAATTACCCAACTTGAAACTGTAATCAAAAAAGGCTTGATGGAAACAAACTTGGATTTGTAGGAAATGCCTGTCCCGAAAACGGCGGATGAGAGTGCTTGAGTGTTAGACAGAGGGATATTCAAAAGTGTAGCCGCTTCAACCAAAACGCTTGAAGTTAAGAGTGCTGTAGTCGCATTTGAGTACCGCATGAGAAAAAGCTCCTGCGAAACCCTGCGAATCTCGCCTGCACTCAAATAGAATGTTCCAATGAAAATTGCAGCAATTGACAATATCGCAGTGGTCAAATCAAAGCCCCCCGTGGCAGCTATCAAACCAAGGGTGTTAGCTCCTAACACGTAGGATGTGGAAAAAGCTAAAACAATGAGCAGGATTTTGTATGTTTGTAGCCTATGCCAAACGTTTTTTGGCTGTCTTTTGTTGATTATTCTTATTAAGTAAAAAGAGAAGACTATCGCAATTAGGGGGGCAGCTACCCACAAACCCACTATCTCAGTGATGTATGCACCGTCAGTTAAGGTTCCATTGGCAATCGACACGCCTGTAAGCAAACCTACAAGTGACATGCTCAGAGACATTGGCACCCTAATCAAATCGGCAACGACAAAAACTAAAATTGCCACAAACAAAACTTCCGCTCGAAACTGCGAAGTCGCAACTGGCATAAGTTTAGCCACAGTATTCGTCATGGTTACGCCTTGGAATATGAGACCCAGCGAAAACCCTGTAGCTCCCAGTAGCATGCCAAACCGTTTACTTATGATTCTTGATCCTACTGCTGGACCAACACAAGCAGACAGGTTATTACCTGAAACCAACATTACTGCAACAAAAGTTAGCGCCAAAAGAAGGATAGACAACCAATCCATATGCAGGTCACTTAACTATTGAGGTAACCACAGAAACAATTAGGTCTGCGAAATCTTCACAGCCATCTAGTATGTCATCGGTTTTATGCAAGAGTTCGGAGTAATGGTAGAATTGCAGGTAATTCAGTTTTGGCGCTAAACCATACAGCCTGTCGAATCCTTGGTCTTTTATTTCATCGCCTTGTTCTTCTAACGCTTCTATTTCTTTGCGTAACGCCAAAATCTCCGTTATTGAAGGAGACGATAAAGCTTGTTTGACCTTTAGGAGTGACTTTTCGGCGACAGCAAGCATTTTTTCGTAGACTGAATTCCATTCGGCTTCTTTGATTTCAAAGCCTGCTGAGTAACCTTTTGCCATTCTGTTTAGTTCTCGACTAATGTAATAGTACACGTCGACTATGTCGTCAGCAACATGGACACAGTTAAGCAAGTTATCTATTATGTTCGGGCTTATGGCGCCGCTTGTGATGTCTTCACTTATTTTGAAGGCGATGTCATCTGATTTTTTCTCAAGCAACTGAACCTTATGCATTATTTCACTTAGTCCTTTGTCTTTGTAACCCATCTTGAACATGGTCAAAACGAGAGGGTTAGCTTCTGAAGCAACAGCAACAACTTGCGCAAGCTCTTTGAAGATGTTTTTTTCGCCAACGACTAAGATGCCTTTTAGATTCTTCAAGCCAGACTCTCCTGCCTATTGCAAAGGAAGATTTGGTTGATTAACATTTACTAACCAATAATTTTTAAGCGTAAAAGCGTAAAAGAAAAAAGAGAATAAACCCATATTCTTTTGGGGAATGCAACATATTTTCCGTTTCCATCTTGATTCCAGTTCCAATGTACACTCAGTACTTAACCTGTCCAAACTGCTCTTCGCAAGTGCCAGCTAACTCCAATTACTGCAACATCTGCGGTGCACTCTTGTGGCAACCACTCCTGCTAAAAATCTGTCCAAGATGCAAGACTCGAATTCCTGTAGTATCCAAGTTTTGTCCACAATGCGGCCAAAAGCAACAATAACTTCTTTTTCAGCTTTTTCTTTCTATAACTGATTCGCAGCAGTCACATACCACTATTAGCCTTAACCAGACTGTTATTTAGGCGAATTTTTGAGAAATCCTGTTTCTGACAACGGGGAAAACACTGAACTTTGTTTAGGCCCGGCTTGCTCGACCCGCAAGAAATCGAACTTTACCTGTAACTTTTTTTGTGCAAGAGGCAAATCCAAGGAAAAAGCAGCAACCGCAGGATGCATATGCCTCAACTGTACCGTATTCAAGGAATACTCGCTGGACCAATTGTACTATTGCTGAGGGGCCTTCCTAAGAAATCTAAACAGCGTTTTTAGCAGACCAATAGCAATGGATGATTTAGTCTAAATGACTTTGAAGATGACGTATCGGTCGTTTGAGTAGATTAACTGTAGAAGTTTGCTGTGGATCATTTGTGGGTCAAGTTGGTTTCTGTCGTAAACGATGAATCCTATGTTGTTTTCTGCAATGTAATCGCTAAAATCGCGGGTAGCCACAGTGAATGGGGCCGTTTTTAAGCCAAAGAGACTTTGTAGCGAATCAGGTTGGAGCGGTGAGTAACTGTTCTTAGACATGGTGAGAACCTGGTAGGAACGTGAAGCCGTCTGGTTTACTGTTAAATCGTTGAATTGATACTGAAACCGCACTGCATCGATCTGTCTGTTTGCTAAGGCACCGATGTTTCCCCAATCTGGCAAATCAGTAAACTTGAACGCAAAGGCTATGTTGTTTGTGTCATCGTAGAGACCAAGGTAACTGTCTTTTAGGCTTGTGTTTGAAAAAGTTGCAACTGCCCAATCTGTTCCATGTGTAGTCGTTATGGCTGGGGGGGCATCCCATGGGTTAACCCAATCTATCAACTGGGGAATTTGGGCTTTGTCAAACTTGAATTGGAGATCAAAAAATGTGCTCAGGTACAGAGTGATGTTTGAGATTTCGCTTCTCTGAGGCGTGATTGACCAAGAAATGCCGAGTGGATAGCTGTCATTTTGTGCTGTCACGGTTTCTGTTAAGGTTATGTTGTCATTAGCGTAAATGAACTCTATCTTCTTGGGGTAGCTTTGGTCTTCAAAAACGATTTGTTTGCTTAATTCTGAGAGTTGAAGCCGGTAGCCTACGCCGTTTTGTGTGTAGTTCAAAAAGTTGCCGTTTGCAGAAGAGTAAGAAACCCTGTTCCAAACGTTATCCATTGAAACATAATTTTCGTCGGATATGTCTCCCTTCGCCTGGTAAGCCTTCACTAGAGTTAGCTGGTTCTCAAGTTCATAAGATAAACTCAAAACTGCCTCAGCGATTTCGTTTCTTCCAACGATTGGGTCAGTTTGAGCAATTACGCTTTTATCGGAAAATTCTTGGAACCAAAACCCAGGTGCCCGCGTTACAATAACCGTCGCGTTTTCTGGGTAGTTGTTTCCTAGCCAAATGCCTGCATCGTAGGCTTTAATGTCAGTTGTTGAGTAATAATTGGCTGCTTCCAAAATTTTGCCATATACAGTGTCTGAGCGTACAACAACCGCCAAAGATACCACAACAATTAAGGTGATGGTGAGTGCTTTTACCCAGCTTTTGCGGAAACCTGCCTGATGTCTCTGATAGAACACAGGTGCTTTCTGCAACAGGAAAACTACTGTAACAGCTGCGAAGATTGCAATGGGTGGTGCCAAGTAATAGACGAACCATTGAAACGGTAAGTAAAACCCAATCACGTACGAATAAGCAAAGAAAAATGGCACAATTAAGCTGAGGAGCAAAACCAAGAGAAACGCTGATTTTTTGTTAGCTCTGAGAATTTTAAATGCGAAGTAAAATCCGCCGATTGCAAGTAAGAGTATGAAGCCAAAATTAACTGTCATGGCATTGAGGCTAGTGGCTGGAATCTGGTAAGCGTAGGTTTTTATGCTGAAAAACAGAATTTCCACGATTACCCCGAGATAACCAACCATAGCTTGGAAGTAATAGACAAAAAATGCTATGCCACCGCCAACGGTTAGCGGGATTAAGACTTTTAGGAATGCTCCCCGAGACTTAATCAGCATATATAGTAGTATGGGTGGAAGCATAAATGCAGCAAGAAAAGTCGTAAGCTGGTGGGACAAGACAACGGAGAACGCCACAAAAAACGTGACGAGTGCATATCCGAATTTTTCAATCGACAACGGCAGATAGAGGAGAAGGAGAATCAAGAATGCAATACCCAAAACAGTGGTGTATCCGCCCCACTGGTTAAGCTCAAAGATGGGAAAACACATCAACAACAAAACAGATGCTACTGCGCCAACTTTTTTGCTGAAAAATTTGCTTCCAATCAAGTAAACTGACATAAACAAAAGCCAGTTCACAATCACCGTCAGGACTTTTTCCATAAAAATTAGCTGTGCAATGTCGGTTGCGCCGGCCAAAGAAATGAACATAGCCAACACTATTTCAAAAAGCGGTGGTGTCCAACTGTTGTTGGATAGGGGGATTTGACCTGTGTTTAGGAAGATTCTTGCTTTTTCCAAATGAACTGCTGGGTCGTTGCCGAGTATTACCCCGTTCATAGATATGACGGTGTAGAAACCAACCAAGATCAGGACTGAGAATATGGTTATGAATGCAATTTCGAGCTTTTGCATGTCTCTAAATTTATTCATCAAGGCGACAGTGCTCACCGTCTTGATTGAAGTTACCCATTTACTTTGAAAATGGCGACTTCGCTGTTAATAAATACAAGGCTAAACGTTGGGTCTAGTAGGAATTTGGGGTACATTTCAGGAACCCGACAGGCAATGTAGGAAACATTGTAGTTTTGGAGCATATTTTGGTAATCAAACGCTTCTTTGATGTATAGGTTGGTTGTTGTTTGAGTAGACTTAAGATTTGTAGCTATAACAGGATAGAAGTGGTTGTTTATGCTTGCTGCATCTTTGTAGATGTCTGGGTTGTTGTCGGCTGAGTAAGCACTTGCTAAAATCTGAATTTCTCCATGATTTCTATTCTGCGGTTGATACTCTAAATCAATCAAGAGAGGATCAACAACTTTTGTTGTCACATTTGGCTGGTTATCGCTAAAGATTAATTGACCGAACGTTTTTACACCAACATCCACCAAAGCAACCGTTCGTGGGTCATCGTAGGCAATTTGGGTTCCTTTGCTTTGAACATTGATGTTAACCCAGTCAAGGGAAACTCCCGGTACGTTACTGTCCAGAGTTGAGGTGACGTTAACAAAACTTGAAGTTGCATAAACCGTAGTAAACTGTGTATAATTGAAAAAGCTGTTTCCTCTACTAACAATGATTGTATCGTAACCTGTGCTTTTTTCCATGTACATCTCCTTCACCTCAAGATCCGATAAGTAAACTGAGTGAAGGGTACCGTTTACTTCATACTTAATTTCATTTTGGCTACTGTCAAAATTGAAGAAGGAATAGGGGAAGTAGGTCCAGTTGAGGTCAGCTAAGATTTCTGGATTATGCCTTGCAATGTACCCACCATCTTCCCGAACCTGAGTTACATTATTATCGATCAAGTAATCGGTGTCAAGGAGGTAACTGGCGTTTTTTGAAGGGTTTACCTCTCTAGCACTTGTCAAATACTGTGGGTCAACAGCACTCAATGTGGGTCGCTGAGCAAACCCGATAAACCACCAGCCGTAGAGCGCATCAGAAACAAACACAGAGTTTGTAGGTGTATTCTGCTTAGCCCACTGTATCGCATCCCATCCTGGATTATTCATAACTTGGTAGAAACTCTGAATGGTTAGACCCTGCATCGGGGTTAGAAAAACAGGAATTGCGACAAATGAGAAGAGCAGGAAAAATAGGATGAAGCCTGCATAAATCGCCTTAGTCGATGAATGCGTTGAGAGCCAAGCAGCTTTCTTTCCGATTGATTTTTCTGCTTTCTCCCTCCTACTTTGCCGGAAACCGTTGTTTCCTGTCTTGGCTTTTGATCCAAAATCAGTGAGTGTTTCTTTGCTGGGAAATTTTTCTGTTCTTTGGTTTTTCACCAAAGTACGGTAGTTATTTATTGTTTCTGCAAAGAACTTCGCGCCATAATCCAGCAGTACAGCGATGAAGATTATTACGGGTAGAATTTCAAAGTACAGAAATCGGTTGTAGTCAATGATGAACCCGAACAGGTATCCTTGGGTTAAGAATAGTGGAACAAAGAGCCATGCTGAGAGAAGAAGGACTGGAAGAGTAAAAAATCGGTTATTGTACCTTTTTGAGAACGCAGCAAACCCAACTATAATTAGAAAAAGGGGTAGAACCATTTCCAAAGGAAGAATCCTTGTCGAAAGAATTGCTGAATTGATGTCGTTTACACCTGAAACACCCGGCGCTGAAGAATTATCATGCAAATAAGTAGGCACAGCACTTGCCAAGAAAGGCAGAACCATTATGACTCCCAAAACCATTGGCAGGAGCCACATGAAACCAGTTTTTCTGGACGTTCTAAAAGTCTTAGGAGAAATCAGGACAAAAAGCACAGTTAGGGCTGTCACACAAACGAAAATGCCTGCACTCAACGAGTGAGTTAAAAATATTGAACCCGCCAAAATAGACGTTGAAACCAAAAAGGGCGTTATCGAAAATCGGTCTTTTTGCAGGTAAAGGTAGAATGTTAAGGGAATCAATAGCAGAGTTATGACATTTGGGTAGCCTCCCCACAGGAGCATCTCTATGTCGAAACGTGAAATTGCCACCAAAAAAGCAACAACGTAGGCGGCTGGCTCCGTCCAAACTTTTTTCGTTATTAGAAACGCGCACAGAACAATAAGGGATGAGAATAATGCCACAATTGTTGCTTGCGCCCAGTATTCAGGTAGCCCGGTCATCATCATTATGCTTGAAGCAAAGATGTGGTATCCTGGAAAAGTCAGTGAAGTACCTCCACCCATTTGGTAGAAGTTATACATGAAATTCGTATTTCCATGCCCGGTGATGGAGTAAATTACACTGTTGTGTAAACCTATGTCTGCTCCAGGGGGAAAATAATTCCAGAGCATCAGAACCAAGCGATAGAGGAATGAGAAAGTAAAAATTAACAGCAATAAGGCGTATGTTCTGTTTGCTTTGAGCATTTACTTTCCTGCTTGATAAGCTTACTTTACAATTGTTGGTAAAAGGTTAAATATGGATTTCGAGTATAAAAAGCCCAGAGTAATAAAAAAGGAAAACAAGGTGTTTAAATGTCTTGGCTTAAATCTATGATGGAAAAAGAGCCTCCAGAACCAGAAAATCCACTCGGTATTGTCGTAATCGGAAACATTGAACCAGACATGCACGACACTGCAAAAGAAGCAGTTAGGCGGTCTCTAAAACGCGCAGGATTCAAAACCATTGATGTTGGAAAAAGCGTTGCACCACAAGTCTTCATTGACAAAGTAAAAGAAAACAATGCAAACCTAATCGCAATCTCAGTCAACACAGTTCCCGCAAAGAACAACCTAGCAAAACTCGACGAATTACTCAAAGCAGCAGGCCTCAAAGACAAAGTCGGCATAATCATGGGCGGCGCAGCAGTCAAAAAAGAAGATGCTGATGCACTCGGTGCACTCTTCGGCAAGAACAAAGAAGAGGCTCCAGAGCTAGCAAAGAAAGCACTGAAGAAATAAATCCATCTGATGTGGAATAATGTCCTTTAAGTTCAATACCCCCCAAAAAGTATATGACCTCGCTGGAGCAAAAATAGGCGGTCAACCAGGAGAAAATCCAACCTTCCTGATCGGCTCCATCTTTTGGCTAGGCCAAAAAATGGTTACCGATGCAAACAAAGGAATTTTTGATGCTAAAGCAGCCGAACAAATCATTAATACATGCCAGACCCAAAGCGACATAACAGGCGTTAAATTTGCTCTTGACATCGTCGGTACAACTGAAGCTGCATTCGAAAAATACATTGACTTCGTACCGAAACACACTGATGCACCACTCATGCTTGACGCAATGAGTCCAAAGACCCGCATGGGAGCAGCAACCTTAGCAAAAAAGATGGGTCTCGCAGACAGATGTCTCTACAACTCAGTTTACAAAGGCGTAACCGATGCTGAACTAGCAAACCTCAAAGACAGTGGCATCAAAATGTCCATAGTGCTTGCTGATGATCCAAAAGACACCACAATGGAAGGCAAAATGAAAGTCATAGTTGAAGCGCTCGCATTAGCAGACAAAGGTGGCATCACAAAACCACTAATCGACACAGCCATCCCAGCATTCGAACCAGACATGGGCACAGCCGTTAGAACTATACCTATCATGAAAGAGAAGTATGGTCACCCAGTCGGTTTAGGCAGCGGAAACGTTGTCACAACCATGGGATGGGTTAAAGCAAACGTCGCTAAAGAATTCCGTCCAGGATGCAGAACCGCAACAAACTCAATCATGCAAATGGCAGGCGCAAACTGGCTTATGATTGGCCCGGCAGAACAAGCTGAATGGGTATTCCCAGCAGTTGCAGTCACAGATACATATATTGCTTCAGCAGCAGGCGATCTCGGAACAAGGCCCCTCGAAGAGTCTCATCCAATCTACAAGATGTTCATGTAAACATTCTTTCCCTTTTTATTTTTTTAAATTTTTGAAGGCTAAAATCTGAAACCGCTCAGATGGTTTGAAATTATCGTTGGATTCACGGCATTAACGTTACTGGTAACTTATCTTATTCCTGGCAGTCCAGATTTTTCTGTAGTCTTAATTCCAAGATATGTATTGAGTTTTGTTTTTATAGCCTTTTTACCTGGCTACTGTCTCGTGAACGTTTTGTTCTTGGGCAAAAACAAGGTAGACTTCGTTGAGCAACTAGTTTTGTCTGTTGCACTAAGCTTTGGTTTAACTGGTTTGGTGGGTTTGTTTTTGGGTTTAACGTCGATCGGGTTCGATTTTGGGCCTATTACTGTTTCGCTCTGTACATTAGTGTTAGTTCTTGCTGTAATTGCGTTAGTTAGGAAAAGTAGGGAATTAAGACAGCTTAATGTGGAAGTACCTGAGCAAGTAAGCTCCTGAAGTTTTAACAGCTGCTCTTCCGTAGGTTCCGCCTTTCCGCATCATTCTAAACACGTAGCTTGGGCGCAAGTAAAAATCTTGGTATGCCTTGTAGCGAAGTTTAGCCAGCGCCTCCATGCTCAGGGATGGTGTTTCAAAGGTGGGACCAGCCGTGTCGTACTTGTCAAAGTCTGTTACGCGTAGCCAACCGTTTTTCTTGACTTCCTCGTACATGGGCGTTCCTGGGTAAGGTGTAGCTACGTAAAAACCTACATCGTCGGGGTTTAGTTCCTTCACAAAGCGGATTGTTTCTTTTGCGGTCTTATCTGTTTCTCCTGGAAATCCTAAAACAACGTTTGCAATCGTCATCAAGCCAACTTCGTGAGCGGTTTTGTATGCTTTTCTTGTCTGGTCCAGCTTTATGCTCTTATTCATGGCGCCGAGTATGGCTTCAGAACCAGACTCTACACCCAACCAAACCGCGAAACAACCTGCAGAACGCATGGTTGTCAATAGTTCGCGGTCAACCATGTCGACTCGGGTGCCGCAATCCCACATCATATCCAGCTTTCTTGCGTGTAGTTCATCACAGATTTGTATGACTCGGTTGCGGTCAACGGTAAAGGCGTCATCGTAGAACGTTACTTGTTTGACGCCGTATTTGTCGTGTATCAACTGCATTTCGTCGACGACGTTTTTTGGGCTTCGCCAACGGTAACCTCTGCCGAACATACGAACAGTGCTGCAGAAGTCACACCAAAACACGCATCCGCGGCTGCTGATTAGGGGGAAGAGGATTTTGCCGTCCCGCTTGAGGCTTTCCAGCGGCATCAAGTGGTGAGCGGGGAACGGAATGGAATCTAAGTTTTCTATGAATGGTCGATCTGGGTTGCGGGCGATTTTATCTCCATTTCGGTATGTGACGCCCAGTACATTGGCGAGGCTGGCTTGGGCTTGAAGTTTTTCGAGTAGTTCAATGAAGGTTCGTTCGCCTTCTCTTCGAACAACAATGTCCAAGCTTGGGTATTCATTAAGGGCGTTTTCATCCCAGAAAGTTCCATGCGACCCACCGAGCATCGTTACTGCCTGTGGCTGAGCCTGTTTAGCTATGATGATTAGCTTCATGGCCGACTTGTAAAGCAAAGTGGTCGCTGTTACACCGATTACATCAGAGGACGTTTGGCTGATGCGCGCGGTGAAAGTTTCATAATTTAGTTTTTCAGCTTGACAGTCGATGATGGTTACTTGGTGGCCTGCTTTTTCGGCAACAGCGCCTAAATATCCAAGACCTAAGGGGATAAAGGGTGGGTGTGAATGTACGCTTGGCGGATATGGTGGGTTGATAAGAGTAATTTTCAATGGTGTTTCGCCCTTTTAGTGAGTGGAGTACGTTTTGTTGGATTATATAGTTTTCTAGATAAAACAATAAAGTGAAAAATCTACGGATAATGCAGAAAGGTTAAAAAAATATTCTGTGAACTCCAAAAAACAGAAGGGCAAAAGTTCAGATTATTGGATTCTTTGACAGAGGGATGATTCTCTGCCGGCTTCATAGTGGTTTTAACGCCTATAAGTGAGCATGTGTGTTTTGTGTGCATTCATCCGGTGGTCTCTTAGTTCGTCTGGAGTTTGAAAACTTGAGGAGCATATTCTGCATTTAAATTTTTCTTGAACTAATTTCTCGTAAGTATACATTTAACGTTTGCCTTCTCACATATTGTTCTTGCAAAAAATCGAGTCTTTACAAGCTCATCAAATATAGGTTCTACCATGCTTATAAACCAATGACGTTTTATCGGGTAAAACGATATAATTAAACAAAGCTTTAGCTTCTTGATGCCCGAAATTTCATAGGCATGCTCAAATAGTTACGGTGTATTGTATAGCACAATTCCCAGTTAAAGAGCCAAGGAGGGACTATACGCTTGAAGAAAAAAACTAAACTAAAGTCCAAAGGAACTAAGTACTACCAGAATACTCACGGAAAAGTTTACCGAGTAAAACCAAATCCAAAAGCAAACAAACGCAAAGTTCTACAAAAACGTCAAAGAAAAATCGATGCACAACTTAAGGCTGCACAAACCTAATTTTAACTATTTAATTTTGCAGTTTCTTAAATTTTTATTCTGCCCCTTTTGGGTGTTTTTGCATCCAGTCTTCAGCGAATGCGTCAGCTCTAGCTTTTGAAGCGTAATCTGGCGAAATGGTTTTGCCATCTTCTTTTTCGGATTGTCCCGACTCGAACAACCGCACATGAAAGTTTCGGCTGAATTCTTTCTGCACAACAATCACAATTTGCCCTGAAGTATCGTTTTGGTATCCGCAATCGTGGCTGAGCCGTTTCCAACCCTTAATTGTCTTCATACTTTAACCTTCACGTTCCATAGCAAGTCAGTATTTTGAAAAATGGCTTGTTGAAATTGTGGAACAACAAAGAAAATGGCGTAACCTTAACTTAAATGTATCAAACAAAATAAAATTAAAAAGAATAAAGGGAAACTATTTGTATAGTTTTTCCCATCGGCTGAAAAGTTCCAACACGTCGTCGCCGTTGTGGTCTTTGAGGAACTCACGTGTTTCTTTGTCGGCTGCAGCTTCTTTTTGGAACTTTTGGATGTATTCGGCTTTCTCAGCAAGGAAAATAATGCCGTCTACTCCTTGTCTTGCAACACGGGTTGCAACAGTCATGATTTGCTTTGTTGTTGCAACAGTGTCCCAAGTTTCGTTTGGGCCACGGACATAGAAATTAACGAACATTGGTTTCTTTAGTTGGCTTTTGAAACCGCGTGCGATGGTTTCCCAGTACCAGGGGGTCGGGTATGCCTTGCTGAACATTGGAATGACGAAGTAGTCAGCATATTGTGCTAAAGCTTCAAAGTCATAGCCGAAACGTACCTTGCCCAACAATGGGTCTGGAAGGAGGTTGACAAAGAGCGGTTTTCCGCTGACAATTTCTTTAACTTCAGCAAGGAAATCGGTTACTACTTTTGCTCGCCATTCCACCCAGCCTAAGCCGCTTTTGCTTTGTTGTTCAATGCATCTTGGGCACGTGCAGAAACCTTGATCTGCAAAGTGTTGACTGCTGATGCTGATGCCTGGGGAAACTTTGGCGGTTTCGGCGATGATTTTTAAGTTATATTCTTTGGCTTCTGGGTTAGTCATGCATACGACGTCCCAGCGGAGATTGTAGCGTTTGTTTGTTCTGAGTGCTGGACCAAATGAGCTTACAGACACCCAATCTGGCCGTTTTGCGGCCATGTTGTTGTCGCCGAAAACTGCGATGTTAGTGTACATCTTTGGGTTTACTTTTCCGACGATTCCAGATTCTGATTTTTGACGGTAGAAATTGTAATCGACGCCTTCAACAGGCTCGGGTTGATAGAGAAATACGCCAAATTTCAAGTTTAATTCACCATTGTAATGTTGTTTTTATTTACGAAATAAAAGTGCAAGTTATTTAAGTCTTTTCGGTAGATGTTATGCCCGCGTTTTTTTTACAATTTTGATTAACGCCTGCTTTAGGAAGGGCGGCAAGTCGATTGAATCGTAATTTGGAAGCTTTGAGCAGTCGTTTTCTGAAGAGGCAAAGGTGCCAAAACACCTACTTATTTCTGTAAAATCTTTAAAGTCGGTTGGCAACAGGTTCTTCTTGTAATCGTCATCCATCTTTGCCGCACCCAAAAGATAAGATGTTGCAATAGGATTGTTTTTTAAAAGTTCAGTTAACTCGGCCGCATTAATTTCCAAACCTTCAACTTTGGATACTTCAACCGCCAACTTCTCCACACCAAGATGTCTCTCTTTAAGCCTGTCTAACACGCTTCGGCAACCCCAAACTGGCTCCTGCTTAAGTAGAGCTTCCGTAACTGCATGCCTAGCGCAAGACCCAATCATTTTGCCCAGTTTCGAGGCTGGACCAGCTAAACTCAACGTTTTGCCCCTGCAAGGTGACGCTACAGTGACACTGTCAGTTATAGAACCCGTGGCTGAGTCGCCAGTGTAACGGCTCCGAACATCAAAATCCCTCATAACAGCGGACTTCGCTTCAGTTGCGGTGATTAAGGCGGCGACCATGCAACTTTCCGTTGGGTTCCCATCAATCAGGACAATGATGTTTATGGTTCCTGTTTTTGCGATTTCCTGAACCTCCATTTCTTCGCCTGAGGATTCGCCGTGTGAGCACCCTGCTGTGGCGGCGACGCTTACGGAGAACTCAAGTGTTTTCTTTGTCACTAAGCTGTAATTTTTTATTTTAGCGGCGGTAACCATGGCGAGGTAGTCTTTGGTTAATCCAACCTTCGCCGCCGATGAAGTGATTAGTTCAAGCGGGTCAAGGTGCAAGGAGAGGTCACTGTATCCTTCTGGCACTCCTACATTGAGGACAGCTTTAACCTGATTGTGCCCACCATTGTATATTGCAGAGCTAACTGTTTTTAAAGCGCTATCACAAAAAACGGCTAGTACATTATCTTTAATAATCAATCTAACATTATCCGCAAGGTCGATTTGTTCCAAACCCGCTAGTCCCCACATTATTTTTTGGGGTTGCTAACATTTAAGGTGATGGCTTTGTTTGGACACAGATTAACGCATACGCCACATTTTGTACATTGGACAACTGCGATAACTTGGGGTTTTCTGTTTTTTCCCTCTTCTAAGGCGCCTTGTGGACAAACACCGATACAAACTTGCCCCGCGCAGGGTGGACATTTAGTTGCATCAATTGTGATTGGTGTTTTATGCTTGTCCATTTTGAATCAACAATTAAATAAGCGCCAATAATATATTTGTTGCGAGCGAGGATTGGGCATGAATATAGGCTTAGTCACATATACCCCGGAAAAAGTCGAGGGCTTTGACCCGCATGTTTTCTTCTCAAAATGGGTTGACGGACAAGTTTTTCCAGCGGCTGTGGGTATGCAGAACGATGTTACGGTTTTTTGTGATGCTAAAGCTATCCGTGAAGACCCAAGCATTGTTGCCCTCTCAAAAGGCGGACCTGCGCTTAGGCGGAACAGAACATCTAATTTAGCTTTCGACTTTGTTTGCCCAACCCACCCAGGTTACCGTGCTAAAGTCTTCGAATACCTCGACGGCATATCAAGTCAAAACATAACCGGTGTCACCCTCAACCTCTACCATTTCCCTGACCAAGACTACTGCATCTGTCCAAGGTGCACCACACAGAGAAAAGCGAGCGGCTTAAACAGGACGAAGTGGCGCGCTCAAATCATAACCACTTTCCTCAAAGAAGCCAAAACCCACACAAAAGGAACCTTCGCGATTGAAATGTTCCCCGACCCCGTGTTGGCTAAAGAACGGTTTGGGATAGATTTCAAAGCAATAGCCGAATTGGTCGATTATTTCCATGTTCCCCTTTCATCTCGGGATTATTTTACTAACTACTGGGTTGACACCATCGTTCGCGACTTCGTTGCTACCCTAAAAAAACCCGTCGTGGTGGAACTCAGCGCTGAAATGCCCACCGGCGAAAAACTCGACGCCTTACTAAAAACCGTAGCCTACATTTCGCGACACAAAATCGACGCGGTACTTCTGCTCGTGCACAATTCAGAGAACGCGCGGCAAGTAGCAAGGTTTGCTGTCCAAAACAATGACTTCCGACAATGGCTCGAAGAATATAAGTTTAAGGAAATGAGCCGAATCGTTGACGGTTGGGCTAAGATTTACTGAGTTGTGCTCGGTAGTCTCTTAGCACTTGCATGTCTAAATCTGCGCTTAAGATGGAGTCTTCTTGTGAGTCTGTAACTTCGCCTATGACGCCCCATGGTGCAATGATTGCGCTTCGACCTCCCCTCATGTTTGAACATACATTGCCGACTTTAAGAATGTAGAAACCAAAGTTACGGGCAATGCCGACTGTTAGGGGGTGGCCTTGAACTGTTGGGTGGGTTCCCATGGCAGCCACGGGCAACGAGACGATTTCTGCGCCCAAAGCTGCAACTTTGGTGACGACTTCGGGGTTAAAGGTGTCTGCGCAAACAATCATTCCAAGCTTGCCAAATTCTGTGTCTATAACAATTGGTGTTGAGCCTTTGGCGACGCCTGCCTCCAGCTCAGCTCTTATGGGACTGATTTTCTTGTATTTTGCCAGTAATTTGCCGTTTCTCCAGAGTGTGCTGGTGTTGTAGTATTTGCCGCCGTCTTCTTCCAATACTGTTCCCCCGAGTAGGTATACGCCGTCGATTTTTTGGGAAATTTTCTGAAGAAAATCCAGCGTTTTGGCGCATGTTTCCTCTGATATTTTTTTTGCGTTGATGAAGTCTGCCATGCAGTTGGGGACTGTGAAATATTCAGGGAGGGCGATTATGGCTGGGTTTTGTTTTGCAGCTTTGACGACGGCGGTTTTTGAAGCAGTTAGGTTGCCTTCTAAGGTGGTGCGGATTTCCATGTGAAGTATGCTGACTTTCATTGAGGATGTGCCTCAGTTAATGGTTATGAGTTTTGTTTTTGAGCATTTAAACTTAGTTGGTGAGGACGTTTTTGTTTGGCAAATAGTCGTTTGTTCAGCATTGTTTTCAGTTTCAGCACAGATGTTTGTATTTTGTCGCCTTTTATATGCATACAGTAAACTTAAATACTGCATAAACGACAAACACTGTAATGCGAGGGACAGAAATGACAATTAATGAGTCAGAAGTCAACAAACTCTTGCCAGATATTAGAAAATTAGTTAACAAAGTCGTCAAGAAAAACATGGCTGATGGCTTCCTTTTCTCCGCTGGAACCGATACCCAAATAATCGCCTACGAAGCTGTCAAATACAATCCCGACATCCCCTGCCTTACCTTAGCTTTCAAACATGGACAACCCAAAGACACTGAATACGTCAAAAAAATGGTTGAACTATTGCACCTAAAACATGAAACCTACCAATTCGGCAAAGAGGACGTAATGAAATACTTCCCCAAAGTTGTGGAAGCACTCAAAAAATATGACCCCATGGAAATCCGAAACAGTCTCCCAGTCTACATCGGCTTAACACTGCTAAAACCCAAAGGGATAAAGACCGTTTTCACTGGCGACGCCTTAGACGAACTTTTCGGTTACCCATGGCAATTCCACCTAACAGAGGAACAATTTGCAGTAAAGCAACAGGAAATGTGGGCTGAAATGGGCTTTTCATCTTTCCCGATGGCAGAATCTCTTGGAATGCAAATCAAAGCGCCCTACAGAGACCCAGAATTTATGGATTGGGCAATGAAGTTACCAATCAAATACAAGATTAACATCTACAACGGCGTAAAATACGGCAAATGGATTTTGCGTAAAGCCTACGAAGACGTAATTCCCAAAGACATAATCTGGAGACCCAAAGCACCTCTAGAAGCAGGCACCGGAACGGAGACACTGCGTACATACTTCAACGACATGATAACCGACAAAGAGTTCAATGAGAAGAAGGCGGCAATCAAAGCAGCAGATGACGTTGAAATCCAAGATAAAGAACAACTCCTCTACTACGAAGTCTTCCGCAAGAAATTCGGCAAACCCAAAGATGTCTTCCCCAAGGTTGAAGGCGGCGTACAGTGCCCCAAATGCCATAGCTACATCAAAACAAAAATCCAGTTCTGCAAAACCTGCGGAGCTTACCCCATCTAAATTTTCCTTTTATTTTTTTGAATTTTCTGTTATTTTTTATTTTGATTGGGAAAGACTTAATTCTCTAAATATTGTAATTGTGAAAAACAACAAGAGGCAAATTGCTTGGCTAGTCTATCCCAACTCAAGTTTGCAATGGCAACATCCATCTTTCTGTCTGCCTTCATATTTGGCTTACTCGTTTTCGTTATCGTTTATTTCCTGCAGTTGGACGTTTTTACTGGATTGCTGATTGCTGTAGGCGGCTCAGCACTTTTTATCTTGTTCCAGTATGCGGTTGGTCCAGCGATTGTTGCTGCAACGACACATTTGCATTATTTACAACCTGGTGAGAACCCTTGGCTTGAATCAACAGTTAAAGCGTTAGCGGACAAAAGCGGCATACCCATGCCCAGACTAGCCACTGTACCAAACAACACACCTAACGCATTCACTTTTGGAAGAACCACCAGCAGCGCAACATTAGCTGTACACGAGGGACTCCTGAGGCAGCTGAATGAAAATGAAGTCAAAGGCGTCATAGCTCACGAGCTAGGACACATTAAGCACAAAGATTACATCGTAATGACTGTGCTTTCAGCTTTGCCGCTGATTGCCTATTATATTGCCCAAATAACGTTGTATGCAGGTGCCTTCAGTGGAGGAGGACGCAGAAATAGCAAGGACAATTCGGGTGCCGCCTTAATCGCAATCGGCGTAATCTCATTCGTCGTCTACATTATCACTTTCCTGATTGTTATGCGGCTTAGCCGACTGCGAGAACACTATGCAGATGCCTACTCCGCTTACGTTACGGGGTCGCCGCGGGAACTGGAAAGTGCATTGGCAAAAATAACTTATGGCTTATCTATCTCACCTAAGGCTCCGGAAGGCGTTAGGGCGTTTTACATTGAAGACCCCGGTCAAGCAAAACTGGAAGTGTCGGAAATCATGGACAAGAAAGCTGAATATGACTTAGACCATGACGGAGTTTTGGACGAGCGGGAGTTGGAGTTGGCAATGGAGAAAGAATCCAAATCCACGTGGGTACAAATGAACAGCCTCTTTGCTACGCATCCGCCAACCTTTAAGCGCATTCTGCTCCTAAAGGAAATTGAGCAGGAAATGGACACGGGAAAATACAGCAACGACAAAATGTACACTCACGTCTAAAATCCATCTCTTTTTGGGCTAAATTGTTGGAATTCATGCGAAGACTAATATCTTCCTTGCACCGATTTCCTTACAAACCCTAAAAGAGAAACCAACAATGGTAAATTACTGTCCGGAATGCGGCGGAGAAATACAATACATCTCTTTGACTAAGCATTATGTTTGCAAGAGTTGCGGGTTATCCTGTACAGGTCAGGAACTCAACGATTTACACGACAAGAACAGACCAGCTGATGAAACTGAGGAAGAAATTAGACAAAGCCGCCGAAAAGAATACCTTAAGTGGTATCTTAGCAAAAAATAAGATGACAAAAAAAGGTTAACGCTCCTTTTTCGTTAGCCTTGACTCTGTTTGTTGAGCGCTATGTGCTTTTGGGCAATAAAAAAGCAAACGGTATAAATGAAATCAACACTATTTTTTTGAATCCAGCGAGGAAAGACTATGACGGTAGATATTGAAATCATATGCATCGGCAACGAACTACTAATCGGCAAAGTTAAAGATACAAACGCACACTACCTCGCCAAACAAGCTACAAAGCTAGGCGCAAACGTCAAAAGAGTAACCGTAATTCAAGACACCATCGAAGAAATCGCGACCTCGATCAAAGAAGCCATAGATCGAAAACCACATTTCATAGTCACCACAGGTGGGTTAGGACCAACTTTCGACGACAAAACCCTCCAAGGCATCGCCAAAGCTTTAAACCGCAAACTAGAAGTCAACTCTAAAGCCCTTGCGATGGTCAAACAAAGAACTGAGGAGTACGCCAAAAAACGGGGATTGCCCACAGAAATTGAGTTGACGCCACCCAGAGTTAAAATGGCAACTCTGCCAGAAAAAACTGAGGTGGTCACTAATCCGATTGGTACTGCTCCAGGCATGCGAGTTGACGTTGATGGGACAGTTTTGTTTGCCCTTCCAGGTGTGCCAATAGAGACGGAAGCGATTTTTGACCAAACCATAGCGCCGCTGATTAAGCAGGCTGTAGGTTCAGGAGTTTTCTGTGAGAGGAGCATTTTTGCAGATGACATTTTTGAATCGCGTTTAGCACCTTTAATTGATAGGGTTATGAGCGATAACTTGGGCGTCTACATCAAATCTCATCCAATGCGGACGGAAAACAAGCCTCATGTGGAACTTCACCTAACCATAATGGCAAGCCAAGAGCAAAATCCAAATCAAAAACTGGCTAAAGCGGCAAAAGAACTTGCTCTTTTAATCGAAACCGCTGGTGGCGCAGTCATTAAGGTTGCTGGCGAATAATTTGGGAATAACCATTTAAGAGAATTATTGCTTCGAGAATACATGTTGGCTATACTATCATGGGAAGGACTTACTTTAAAGCAGTAAGTGTAGCGGTAATCGTAGTGTTTATTCTTTCTTTAGCGTCGCTAAGCCAAACTCAGGCGCAAACAACGGATTATACTGTTTCTTTTCTTTTGTACAATCATCCAGACGGCGGCTTAACATACGAGTTAAACGTAACCATCCCTCAAGCCCTCTACCAATACTACACAATGCAAAGCCATACCCTATATTCAAACGGGGATTTTGCCAAATTCATCACTCCCAACACTCTAAAACCCATAGCCGATGAACTCTGGCAGATTTACAACAATACTGAAGATTTCACCAACGGCGTTTTGATGTTGGTGCACCAAATAACTTACCGAGAAGTCATTCCAGGCAGGTATCCGGTTGAAACTTTGGTTAATGGTTATGGGGATTGTGACCTCTTTGCTTACATTGCTGCTTCGATTTTGGAAGCAGGTGGAATCCCAACAGTGCTCCTCTACTATAAAGCCCAAGAGCACATGGAAATTGGAGTGGACCTTGGCAGTGCTCCGACAGAGGCAAGGGTTGGAACCTACAGTATCAACTATCAAGGTGTCTCCTATTACATAGGCGAATGTACAGGTAACGGATGGCGAACTGGCTGGCGAATCGGCGAAACCCCCAGCCAATACCAGAACATTTCATCCCAGGTGATACCGCTTGAAAACATGGAGCAAACATCTGTTGGACAAGTTTCAGCAAGTCGGAGGGAACTTGACGAGAGCAGTTTGTCGCTGCAAATTTTTCCGCCACTTTTGCTCGAAAACAACAACGTCACTTTAAGCGGCCAAATCCTGCCACAAGTTGCAAACGAAAATGTGACCTTGCACACGGAAATTAATGGTAGCGGTTGGACGACTGTTGGGACGGTGTTAACTCAAGCGGATGGCCGGTTTGAGTACAATTGGGCACCAACAATGGACGGTTTAGTCGCCATCCAAGCGACTTGGCAGGGAAACCGAAATTATAATGGTGCAACGAGCGCTCAAACAAGCGTTGTAATCATGCCTACGTACTTGGTTTTGTTAATCGCTGCTTTGGTGTTATCAATTATATCGCTTATAGTGGTGCTTTTCAAAACTCGCCATACAAAACAATCCTTGACTCAACCTACGCCGCCAGAAATGGCGCCCTCTCTAAACGCACCATAAAAGATCACAAGCGCAAAAATAATAAAAAAAAATTAAAATAAAAAAATCAGGCTTTTTTGGCTTTCTCAAGCTCTTTTTTGAGCTGATCAGCCTTATCGGTCTTTTCCCATGGAAAATCAACCTCTTCTCTTCCGAAGTGGCCGAAAACCGCTGTTTTCTTGTAGATGGGTCTTAGCAGGTTTAGTTGGTCGATGATTGCTTTAGGTCTCATGTCAAAGTATTTGTTGACGAGTTCTAAGATTTTCTCGTCAGAGATTTTGCCTGTTTCGTTGGTGTTTACGAGTACTGAGATGGGTTTGGCAACTCCAATGGCATAGCTGATTTGTATTTCACATTGATCAGCTAAACCTGAGGCAACGACATTTTTAGCGATGTATCTTGCCATGTAGCAGCCTGAACGATCAACTTTTGAGGGGTCTTTGCCGCTGAAGCATCCGCCGCCGTGGCTTCCAACTCCACCGTAAGTGTCAACGATGATTTTCCTGCCAGTTAAACCCGAGTCTGCTAAGGTTCCGCCGATGACGAATCTGCCTGTGCCGTTGATGACATAGTTTATGTCAGGTGCCATCATGTCTGCGGGTATAACATTTTTTATTACTTTCTCGATGATATCGCTCTTGAGGGTTTTTTCATCGACTTTTCCATTGTTTTGTGCAGCAATAACTACGGTTTTCACGCATTTTGGTTTGCAACAGTCGTATTCAACTGTAACTTGGGATTTGCAGTCAGGGCGCAAGTAGGGCATGATGCCTGTTTTTCTGCATTCTGCTAAGCGTCTAACAAGTTTATGCGCCAGCATAATTGGCAGGGGCATAAGTTCTTTTGTCTCGTTGGATGCGTAGCCGAAAACCATTCCTTGGTCGCCAGCTCCTTGCTCGTGACCTTTAGATTCAGTAACTCCCATGGAAATGTCTGGGGACTGCTCAGTTAATGAAACTAGAACGCCGCATGTTTCCCAATCTAAGCCGTCTTTTGCGTTGTCGAAGCCGATTTCTTTGAGTGTTTGGCGTACAATTTTTGGGATGTTGACGTATGAGCAAGTGGTGATTTGACCCGTAATCATTACGGTTCCCTGCATGACGAGAGTTTCGCAGTCAACTCTTGCTTTGGGGTCGCTTGTAAATATTGCATCTAAAACACTGTCGGATATTTGGTCTGCAACTTTGTCTGGGTGACCTTCTCCAACTGATTCAGATGTGAACAAATATTTTCCGTTTTTTTTCATGGAATTTCTCTTCTGTTCAATCGTGTGATAGCCATAGTAACTCTGCGTTTTTCTTAAAAGCCTTTCGACAAATTCCCGAGTTAATCCATAAGAAATAAGGTTAATGCGGGTTTGCATAAGCCATTTTAACTCAAAATAACAGAGAAACCAGAGGGATAGAATGAAAAAAACCGTCATAACTCAAAACGCGCCAAAACCGATTGGCCCCTACAGCCAAGCGGTGCAAGCGGGTAATTTCCTGTTTGTTTCTGGACAATTAGCCATTGCCCCCAAAGAAGGAAAAATAGTTGCCAAAGATCTCAAAGCTCAGACTAATCAAGTTATGGAGAATGTTAAATCGATTTTGGAAGCTGCTGGCTATAGCCTAAAAGATGTAGTCCAATCCACCGTTTACCTATCTTCAATGTCGCTGTTTGAAGAGTTTAATTGGGAATATGCCAAATACTTTGAAACCGACTATCCCGCTCGAGCCACAGTTGGTGCAGAACTCAAATCCGATGCTTTAGTCGAGGTTTCTGTTATCGCTTACAAGGACTAACATGGTTTAGTTTGATAAATTATAAAAACCCAGCCGCGCTTAACTAAAGCAGTGCAAAATATGGCGGTATCTTTCAAGAAGTTTATGCAGCAAATTGCTGGAAAAAAAGCTCCCGGGCCCTCAACCAGCTTCACAATATTCCACGTTTTCTACGCTTTGGAGTTGCTATCGCAGAAACCTTTGGGTAGGAACAAATTGGCGGAAAAGCTGAATGTTGGCGATGGGGCAGTGCGCACGATTATCAGTAGGCTCGTGGATGCTGGTTTAGTTGAAACGTCCAAAGAAGGCTGCAACCTCACCAAAAAGGGCTTGGAGGTTTGGGGGCAATTCGAAGAAATCTTCCCGAAACGAATCGAAATTCCAAAATCAGAGTTAGCTGGGTCAGAGTTTAATTTTGCGTTCTTGGTGAAAAATAGCGGAGAAAAAGTTGGGTCGGGTATTGACCAGCGTGATGCAGCCATAATTGCTGGGGCACGGAAAGCGTTGGTCATCGTTGTTAAGGATGGTCACTTAAGAATCGAATCTGTCAGCGATTGCATCGAGCAACAGTACTCTAAAGCTGCAAACCTACTTGTTGAGAAGTTGAAGCCTCTAGACAATGACGTAATCATCATCGCAGGCTCCGACTCACTATTAAAGGCTAAACGTGGAGCCTTCGCCGCAAGTTGGTCACTAATCGCTGCTTAAGTTGTGTATTTTTCTCCTTCGTTTAGGATACGTTCGAGCAATGTGTTAACGTTGACCATGCCCTCGTTCGATTTGGAGGAAATAGGCATCAAATGGAATTGTAAGCCCAGCTTGGTGATTGCCTGCATCATGTTGCGGCTAAAGAGCCGTTTTGTTCCCTCAAGTTTCTCTTCAATCGCATCTTCGAGTGCATTGGTGTTTGCGGACCAATTCGCTATTGCTTGCACATCTTTCTTGGGAATTAAATCGCTTTTTGAAAGCAGATGAACCTGAGGTTGGAAGAACCTGTTGTAGACTGCCGCTGCCAAGAACATGTTTGAAACATAGTTAAGCGGGTTAATGGAGAAAACTGCGTCGAAGAGGTAGATTAGTGCTTTGGGTTCTTTGGTTAATTCGTTGACAATGTATGGTCCGCTTGCACGGAAAGCAAACAACTCCATCTGCCCAGGCGTGTCCACCAAGACGATGTCGGCGTGGGCTTCATCGATGTCACGGGTTAAATTTTCTATTTCGTCAGCAATTAAGTCAGCAGCCATAACCAAAGCGCCGTTTGGACCTAAACCGTATTTCTCCATTATATCGCCGACTTCTACGTAGTTGCGGACATCCACGTCGGGTTGATAAGGCAGTTTCAACGCACCAGGGTCCAAGTTGACCACCGCAACATCTTGCTTGCTCATCTTAAGCCACTCCGCAAACGCGGCAGTAAAAAGAGATTTGCCAGAACCAGCTGTTCCAATAATAAATGCTAAAGGCACGATTATATTCTCCAATGTACGTGTGAACTTGTTAGAAATAATAACCTTTCTACTTGTGCATGTCTGAACTCATTTTTAGTTGCATGCTGTTTTTTTGTTTTATGTGGGTGTGGTGGGCTAAAAATGCCACACTACACTTGTGGCTTTGGTTTTGTTTGCTTTTTTGGTTTGGGTTGTTTTTTGGTTGCTGTTGGGTTGTGGTGTGAGGGTTTTTTCTCCACAAGTATGTTGGTTTTGCTGGTTGTGGGTGTGGGGTATGTTGAAGTTTTTTTGTGGAACCACAAGTTCTGGGCCATGTCTGCCGTCGTATGCACCGCCGGTTTTTGGTAAAAAACCTAAACTCTGAAAACTGGTTCTTGAGGTCTTATTTTGCTCTTTCCTTAGAATCGTTTTTAGTTAAAAAGAGGTTTAAATTGGGTAAAGAAATTGAGTTGGTTTATTGTACTTTTCCCATTGGGTTTTTGCGTAGTGCTTCGAGGGCTTTAGGGTCTTCGCGTAGTACTTTGGGTATGTAGTTGCATGCTGGGTCTGATTCGAAGAGGTCGCCAGTGTAGTATTCTGCTCGTGTTCTGCATCCGCCGCAGATTTCTCGGTATTCGCAGACTCCGCATCTGCCTTTGAGGTTGCTTTTGTCGCGTAGTTTAAGGTGTAGTTCGCTCTTCTGTAGTTCTGCCCATGCGGTGCTTAATTTTTTGTCTTTGACGTTGCCAACTCGGTAGCCTTCGTGGAATCCGCAGCTTCGGTAGTCGCCATTTTCGGTGATGCCGATGTAGTTGCCGCCGATGGTGCATTTTCCAAGGTACCCTTCGTTGTACCATTGCCAGAAGTCTGTTGGATTCTTTTGGCGTACGATGCGAGCATAGAATGGTGCGTAAACGTTGACTTTGACTGTGCCGTAGAGTTTTCTTTGGATGTCGTAGATTTCGTTGAATGCTTCCTCGTACTGGTCGGCTGTCGGGGCTAACTCCTCCATGTTTTCACCTGCTCTACCTACTGGTACAAGGTTATGGTAAACCATCATTCGGGCTTTGTATTTTTCCGCCAACATCGCTGGATGAGCCATCTGTTTAATGTTGTGCTTAGTCATGGTTGTAACTAAGCAGTCGAGTAAGCCAACGCTGCTAAGTTTTTCCATGGCGTGGATGGCTTTGTCGTAGCCGCCTTTTCGGCGAATCATATCGTTTGTTTCTCTGTTCCCGTCGATGCTGATGGCTGTGTGAACTTCATACTTTGTTAGTTTGTTGAAGCGTTCTTCATCCCATGCAAAGCCGCTTGTAATCAAGCTGACTTTCATGCCGTGTTGCTTCTCTGCGTACTCGATAATTTCCCAAATGTCAGGTCGAACCAAGGGTTCTCCGCCGCTGATTCCAAACCATTGTGAACCGAACTCTGCCATTTCATCAACCATATGTTTAGCTTGTGCAGTGTTCAGCTCTTGATCTTTAGCGTAATCTTTGATGTAACTACAGTATGTGCAAGTGCCCACACAGTTGCGGGTACACCGCCAAACAACCATAAACAGGGGGGCTGTGATTGGATTCATTGAACTCATTGAATTCACAGGGGAGAATAGATTTGGTAAAGCGATATAAAACTTCCCCTTAAAAACTCGTTTTTCGCTTTTTCACAAAAACTGCAGACACAGCAAAATTATGAATCAAAATAATTATTCTTTTGCGGTGATTTTACGTCTGTTCTGCAAAAAGCCTTCCAAGGTGAAAACAGCAAGCGCCAACCCAGTTACAAGCATCAAAAGAAGGAAGAAAACTTTGAATTCGTAGGTTTCTACTCTAAAATGTAAAATCAACACAAAGATTTCCACAGCCAAAATAACAGTGAAAATCAGAGAATAAAGCCACATTTTCGGCAATAAACGTCGACCAAACCAAACATAACCCCTAATCTGACCTTTTTTGTCAACTTTGTATTCTCCAAACTCATTTTTCTGCAGATAGCCTAAGTCTTCAAGTTTCTGCAGGTGCCGATAAGCGACACTGGGGCTAGTGAGGTTGGTTCCCTTCATTACATCTCTTGGTCCAACGGGCTTGCCTTTTTTGACGGCATACAAGTAGACCTTTAATGTTATTCCTTGAAGTTCTTGGTTTTCGGCGTCAGTCACTCTACCACTGCAAAATATAGTTTGCGTTTGGCGGTTTATGCTTTACCCCAACGAACCGTTTTTGTTCCTTGCAAATTAGCGCGCAAAATCTTCTGCGATCTAAATCGTTAGATAAGCTGGGTAAAGATTGGAAAAAAAGCGATATTAACTAAATGTTGCTTTGCGAAAAAGCTTAATAGCCTAAACCGAAATAAACCTCTTCGTTTAAAGAAGGTTATCGAAAATGAGTAATGAATCTACTAATGAACTAGTTGTCAAATCTGCTCCACACATAACTGGTGCAATGTCCAAAACCCGTCTGATGCAATACACTTTTGTAGCTCTTTTGGTAATCACTGTCGTAACCGCCATTCTCTGGTTTCCTGTTACCACCCCCACAAACGCACAATTAACCACTTACAGCTCGCTCAAGGGCGTCTGGCAAATGTCGCTTGGCGTTGAACTGCTTATCAACGCCCTCATTGCTATCGGAGTAGCCTTAGGAATAGATGCTTTGTTCCACAAAATCGTCTCAGACAGCGAAAAGAACTATTGGTCCTCAGCTGTTTTCGGCTTAATCGTCACGCTTTCATTTTCACTTGGTGTCCCTGCTATGGCTATGGGTACTGGAGACGTCATGCCTGTTGCCACCTTAACAGCACCTAACGCTTTTGTTTTCATTGCAATTATATCGCTAGTCGGCCAAGTTCTCTTCAAAAAAGTAGTTGGAGGCGTAGCTGGACGAAAAATCGTTAACCCCGCTGCAGCCGCAAAATTCCTCCTGCTGCTTCCCTTCGTTGCCACCCTTCTGTTACCTAAAGAACACTTTGCTTCAACCTCTGTAGGCGGCATCGGCATACCTCTACTAGCAGGTCCAATAGGCGGAGGAACCGCAGCAATTGGAACCAACGGCGTAGCATCTTTCAGCAGCTACCTTCAGTCATGCTATGCTAACCCCTCTATTACTGCTCTTCCAGACTTAAACTCGCTTATGATTCTTGAGAAATTCCACGGTTGGCCCGGTGGTGCATCAAGCATCTTAGTCATCATTGTCGGCATCGCGTTATTCGTCCTCGCACGCAAATACATGAAATGGAGAGTTACCCTCGCATATTTCGCTTCAATCGCTGTGATGTCTATTGTAATGTCAATGGCTTACGCAGACTCAGATCTTATAACAAGGTTGCTCTTCGAAGTTTTCATCGGCAGCTCAATCTTTTTGGGTTTCTTCATGGCAACGGACCCCGCGACAACTCCTTTCACAGGCGCAGGACAAATCATCTTCGGCGTCGGTTTAGGCATCTTGACCGTAGTTATACAAACCTATATGAACTTCTTTGGCGGCTCTCTGCTAGCATTGCTAATCATGAACTTGACGGTACCACTCCTTGATCGTGTAGGTATCCACAAACCCTTTGGGAGATGAATATAATGGCAAATCTCGTTGAAATTAAAGAACACAAAGACATAGCTAGAACTAAACCCATCGAAATTTTCCCTGACCCAAAAACCGCCATAGTCTTAACTTACCAACACACCGGGGCAGTAAACAAGCCCTTGGTCTCTGTTGGCGACATCGTAGCCATGGGACAAAAAATAGCTGACTCTAAAGAACGGGTAAGCGCACCCGTCCATAGCCCAATCTCTGGCAAGGTCGTAAAAATCGGCGACATATACAATAGCTGCTACTCAGAATGCTCTGAAGCCATCTGGATCGAAAACGACAGCAAAAAAACCAAAGACAAAACCCTAACTCCTATCTCTGAATCTGAACTCAAAAATACAGCCAACGACGTCCTCCTCAAACGAATCCGAGACGCAGGCATTATCGGTTTAGGTGGTGCAGGATTCCCAACCAGCATAAAACTTGCTGTTCCCGCAGATAAACCAATAAAAACCCTTATTGTAAACGCTGCAGAAGGCGAACCCTACGACACAGCAGACGAACGCTTAATGATAGAGAGAACCGAAAACTTAGTGCGGGGAGTTAGAGTTATACGCAAACTTTTGGGAAACCCCAAAGTTATCGTCGCAACCAAAATCAGCAAAGTCGAAGCGGTACCAAAACTACAAGCAGCTTTCGGCAAAGAACCCGATACAGAAGTCATCGCAAAACACCTAACATATCAACAAGGCGATGCAAGCGTACTACAAAAAGCAATCCTCAAATACGAAACTCCATCAGGCAAACGCTCATACGAAATGGGCACCATAGTCCAGAATGTCGCAACCATAAACGCCATAGCAAACGCAGTCTTCGAAGGTGAACCCCTGATCTCCAGAGTCACAACCCTCAACGGAGACATCGCAGAACCAAAGAATCTGCAAGTCAAAATAGGCACCCCTATCAGCGAAATCCTAACTCAAAACAAAGTTGATACAAGCGACATCCGACAAGTAGTAATCGGGGGAGTCATGATGGGAAACGCTCTTCCAACAATCGAAGCTCCAGTAACTAAGAGGACATCAAGCATTATCGTCTTCTCCAAAAGCAAATACAAGCCAGATCAACCAACAACCGCATGTATCCACTGCTCTAACTGCATCCAATCATGTCCAGTACGTCTGCACCCGATAATGATCTACAATGCAATCATGAAAGGTGACTTTGCAAAAGCTGAGAAACTATGGGTTAAAGACTGCATTGCATGTGGAACCTGCTCATACGTCTGCCCATCGAAACTACCCCTAAGCGGCATAATCTGTGCATCACGCCACTGAAACCAAGACTCTAAGTAAATAACTAAATCCCTAATCTTTTCTTTTATTTTTTGTTTCAACTAAGCTTGTCGCAGTGTTTTCCCCATGGTCTATTTATTGCAAAGATAATTTTTTGACGTCCAAACTTCTTGGCTAACAAGCTTGTAAGCATTAAATTTATTAACACGCCGCAACGTAAATAGTCCATCAAGGGATATAAAATTGGAAACAGAAAAATTTAAACTAGCAGACATTCTTTACGGCTTAGTCATACCAATACTCGTCGGTCTTCTTATCGTTGCTTTTCCAGCAGTAATTCGCCCAGGACTTGACCACTACTTCCCAGGTCCAAACATGGCTACAGGCGCAGCAGGCTCGCCATATTCGTTCCTGACACCAATTTTCACTCATGGCTTTGCATTGATGGTAATGTTCGCTGTTCCATTAATTTTAGGCTTAATCTGGAATAAATGGGCTGGTGGCGCTGCAGGCTTCATGTTAGGCACTCTTTTGTACCTTGGCGAAGCAGGCTACAACATTCAATACTCTGTCGTTAATTTTGGCTCATCTCCCAACCTCTTTGCTGACCCAAGCTTCATTGGAAACTACATAATTGGCGGAATACTAATCGGCTACATCGCAGGCGGCTTAAACAATGGCTCAATGAACTTTAAACGTATGCTCGGTGCCGGTCTAACTGCCGCATTAACTGTGGGAGTATTGACCTTCGTCTTCAACATGACTATTGCTTACGCTGCATTCATGTCACAATCAGACCCACCAAACGCACTGTTCCTTGCAATGCTTCCGATGATTATTCTCGGCATAATTGCACCCATCATTGCTAAAGTAATGACTTGGTATGGGCTTCAGCCCGTAAGGCACTAAAAATATAATTTTCCCTTTTTCCTTTTTTAATTTTTTTAAACTATCGACTCTTAGATAGTGGTCTTTTATTTATTTTTAAAAAAAATAAAATTAAAAAAACAAAAAAGAATTTAACAAGGCTGTTTTGCTGCAAATTCCCAAGCAATGTTGCCCTTCCAGACTTCGCCCTGCTTGGTAATTCTAACTTCCTTGTCATCTATCTCGATTAGCCCCTTCTCCTTGAGGCTTTTGAGTTGCTTGGGAAATACATCTTCTGGTAGTTTGCCGAATTTCTCCATAAACTCTTTCTTGCTTACGGGCAAACGCAAATACAGCCTACTCATCTCTCGACGCATCATTTCGTCGTCCGAGGACTCTGAAAGTCTTTGGATAGGCAGTTTCCCCGATTTGACTGTCTTCATGTATTCATCGATGCTTTCGATGTTGCTGTAGCTGAACCGCTGCAGATAACCCATAAAGCAGCCTGCGCCGGTGGTGAGTATGCCTCCCCATGGCCAACCGTTAAGGCAGTTTTCTCTCATGTGCCATTCATTGCGGCTGTAGCGGTCGTGACCGACTGCGCTGTAGCCTGCTTGTGTCAACATGTTGTAGGCTGTTAGGTACATTTGCTTCTCGTATTCGCCGTCTCCAACAGGCGGAGATTTCCCTGTTTTAATCATTTTTTCCAGCATCGTGCCAGGGTCAACGTGTAGTGAATATGCGTCGATTTCCACGTCTAACTCGATGGCTTTTTTGAGTGTGTTTATCCAGCTCTCCATCGTTTGCCCCGGAAGATTATACATTAGATCCACACAGACACATAGACCCAGTTTCCGAGCATGGCGAATTGCTTTTTCGACGTCTGCAGCGCCGTCGGGTAAACAGAGCATCTTTCGGATTTTGTCGTCGAAGGTTTGGGCGCCCATGTCCATTTGGTAGACGCCGTAGGCGGCGAGTTGGTCGATTTTTGGTAGCGCCAGAGTCTTTGAGGACCCGGTTACTTTGATGAAATATTCTTTGTTTATGTTGAATCGTTCCTTGCAAAAATCGATCAGGTCGATCATCTGCTCGGCAGTTAAAACGCTGGGAGTTCCACCGCCCAGAACTATCTCGTCAAACCAACTTGTCTTTACATACTTGGTTTTTGCATACATTTCAAGTTCTTTTTTGAGCAAGAAAAGATATTTTTCTATCTCCACTTTGTTTGTTGGCGAAGTTGGGAAGTAACAAAAAGCACATTTTGAGTCGCAAACAGATATCCACGGCTGCAACTCCATGAGTCTTCCTGAAGTATTCTCGGTGTTCAGAAATTCTTGGAAGGCCTTGTAGGTTTCAGGTTTGATGTTTGGGTAATCCCGGTAAGTGTATGGAGGCCAATTTTCCCGTGATTCATAAACGTCTGATCTGCTTTTCTGTTGGGCTGATGCTTTTGTCATTGACGGTCTCTCCTTGAATGTATTGGTAAAAATTGCTCGATTACGTAATAAAGTTTCCGTAAATATGTTATAATTGAGAAAAATCGCATACGGTGATAAATTTGCAATTAAAGAGGAGTGGTCAAATTTTGGTTTGTCACTCAGTTTGAAATTGAAATAATTGCCTTCTAATTACTCACTTCTCAGGGTAGTCCTACAAACAGTTGCACTGATAGTTGGTTTGACACTTAAACCACCAAAAAATGTTTAATATGAAACTGAAATCATTGTTTTCACCAAAATTTAATAAGCAACTTGCTGTCATATCCATCTTTGCTGGGCAGGGGTATATAACTTGTTAGTATTCTTGCTCAGAATTAAACAAAAGGAAAGAGAAAAAAATGCAAAAATTCTATAATAAAAAAACTTCACACAACCTGCCAATGCAGCATATGCACGATTCTACAAAGACATGGTGTACCTATCCATTGCTCCCAACACCATAGGTCTTGGTCAAACCAGTCTTTTTTGTTTCTTCTGCGATAAACTTCCGCCAACAGCTCTAGGCGAATACGGCGACCGCTTCACATTCGACGTCAACATCATCAGACCAGATGGAACCAACGATACTATTAAAGGCGTAGTATCTGACCCAGTAGGCGCTGGCTATACAAACTATGTTCCAACAGAGACTGGCACATACGTCGTTCAAGCTATTATGCGACAATGTATTATCGACGGCGGCGCAAGCAGAGGCTTAGTTGCTCCTCAGGGTGCTGGTTGGTGGCCTTCAGGTTCACCACCTAATCCTAACAATGTACCCAAAGGATGGACTCCAATCGGCGTTGTCTTTGAATCTGCCTTAAGCGAAACACAAACTTTGACAGTGACGACGGAACAAATGGCGAGATATACAGAAACTCCGCTTCCAACAGACTACTGGAGTCGACCAGTATACGACACGAACAGAGGCTGGGGTCCAGTCGTAATGGGTCAATACTTAGCAGCAAATGAACTTTCAACGTTCGGCAGCAGCAGATACAACCCCTACACTGAAGGTCCATCAAGCTCACACGTTCTGTGGACAAGACCCTTCTTCAACGGCGGAATCGCAGGCGGCTACTCAACTGTTAATTCTTCAAGCCCCGACAACTCGTACTACAGTGGCCAATCATACGAAAGCTACGGCGGTCCATCAATTATTCTTAACGGCCAATTCTACTACGCTGTAGGAACTAACCCGAAGGAGGGCTGGTACTGTTGCGATCTTTACAGTGGAGAAACAATCTACTACAGAAACAATACATCGAGTGCAGTTTCGGGCGCAGGTGGATCCTTCTCAAGCACAGGCAGCATACCTTCTGGTGCACCAGCATTCGGGCAAGTCCTAGTAGAGGACAATCCTAACCAGCACGGAACCATAGGCTACTACTGGGTAACCAGTCCAATTGGCAAGACGAATACTTGGGAAATGTACGATGACTTCTCTGGCAATTATATATGTAGCATAGCGAACGTTACAACAACTGATACAATAGGCGGACGCAGTACGGTAAGAGGAGGCACTGGAACATCGGCAGTCGGACCAGACGGCAGCATTCTAAGGTACAACTTGGTCAATTTGGCTCCGGCAAACGCAGCACCTCAATGGTATCTCCAAGTTTGGAACACTTCGCAAGTAATCATGTATGCATCATACGTTGCACACGAAGATACTTCGGGTACCAACTCAAACTGGATGTGGCGACCCAATTTAAACTACACGTATGATGGTAGAAACGGCTACTCAGCAAACGTAAGCATACCCTCCCTATCTCTCAGCACTATCAATGTTCGCCAAGTTATCCCAGACGACCAAATGGTCATAATCTACGCAGGCTCTAACAACGGCTCCCTCAGTATTCCAGGCAGCGTAGTTGGACTTAACTTGAAGCCAGGGTTCGTAGGACAAGTGCTCTACAACTACAACTTCACGGCTCCAGCAAACGTAGGCGACGCATATGGTCAAGCCGAGCAATTCAGCAATAAAAACACAGCTTTCAGCAGCGTTTGCATACAGGAAGGCATTTTCTGGTACTATGACGCAATGACAAGAACCTACTTCATCTACAACCTCGCAGACGGAAGTTTAGCGTGGAAAGCGCCACCAGCAGAGCAATTCCAATTCTATGGCGGAGCAACAGCAGTCTGTTACAAGGGAGAATTCATCGATTGCGGTGGATACGCAGGAGTAGTCAGAGCATTCGATGCAAAGACAGGCACCTCACTTTGGAACTGGACCGCTCCACCAGTAGGCGTAGACGAAACACCATACCAATACACACCAACATCATTTGGCTTCCTTACAGGCGACGGACAGCTATACCTCTACTCAAGCGAGCACTCAAACAACAACCCCATCCGACGTGACGCACAGATTTGGGACGTAAACGTTACCGACGGTAAGATGATTTGGATGTTAACTGACTGGCCAAGTTCAGCCCCAATCATAGCAGACGGACGACTCTTAGTGGTAGATAGCCACGACGAGATGATCTACTGCTTTGGTCAAGGCCCAAGTGCTACCACAGTTTCCGCACCACAAATAGTTCCACCTCTAGGCTCAACTGTTGAACTTACTGGTACAGTGACAGACCAATCTCAGTATGGACGCAGAAACATCAACGGCGACATAGACCGTGCACTAAAAGGCACTCCAGCAATCTCAGATGCTTCGATGGATGCTTGGATGGAATATATGTACCATCAAAGACCAATGCCCACAAACGCAACAGGCGTTCCAGTTAGATTAGATACAATCGACCCCAACGGCAACCTCGTCCACATCGGGGACACTACAAGCGACGCTGCAGGCAACTACGGCATAGCCTTCAAACCAGACGTTCCAGGCACATACCAAATAATCGCTACCTTCGAAGGCTCTAACTCTTATGGCTCATCGTTTGGAACAACCTACCTAACTATAGGTTCAGAACCAACCACACCAGCACCTACAGCAATAGTGCAAGCACAATCTGTAGCTGACACATATCTAATCCCAGTATCTGTCGCAATAATCGTAGCAATCGCAATCGCAGCAGTCGTAATAGTCTTAGCTCTAAGAAAGAAACCCTAATAAAATTCCCTTTTTATTTTTTTTTAATTAATAAATATGGGTCTATAGTCAATTTTTTTGGGATTTTTTTATTTTTTGTCTTATTTTACCAAAGTTATTTAAATTAAACGAAGCACCCTACTTAACGGTTTGACAGGATACATAATAACACTATCTTTGTCAAACGCAAAAACAAAAAAAGAGGAAAGAAAAATGCAAAATATATTAAATAAAAATAAGGCAATTTCAATTGCCTTAATCGTAATATTGATGACTTCTCTCGCAATGATGCTTACAATGCAACCTGCCAAAGCATACCCAAACACAGTCTACAGCACATACACCTACGTATTTCCAGGTCAGCCCGTCGTAGGCGTTGGCCAAACCATACTCATAGAGATGTACCTCAACGTTTATCCGCCGACTGCAAGTGGATCCATGGGTGACAGATGGGACTTTTATCTAACCATCACATCGCCTAGTGGAGTCAACGAAACAAAAGGACCAATCACATCTGACCCTGTTGGAGGCGCATTCATAACATACGTGCCTACCGAAGTCGGAACGTACACAATCCAAGCCAGTTTCCCAGGAGACACCTTAACAGGTGCCCCAGGCAACACTGGCAACGCTAACGTCGGGAACGTCTACAACGCCAGCATAAGCAGACCAAACACCTTCATCGTACAACAAGATCCAATACCAACATACCAAGAAACACCTCTTCCAACAGACTACTGGACACGCCCAGTCTACGACGTTAACAGAGGTTGGGGCAACGTTGCCATGGGTCAATGGTTAGGTGGAACCTATTATGAAACACAACTTAGGTCAAGAGGCATCCCCAACCAGGAAGGTCCAGAAAGCAGCCACGTGCTCTGGAGCACATCTAGCTGGGTTGGAGGCATCATGGGTGGATACGATGACACAGGCTACTACAACGGTATCGCTTACGAAGGCTTCTCAAGTCCATTGATCGTCCTTGAAGGCAAAGCTTACTATTCAGACCAGCACCCACCAAGATACGGTTGGTACTGCATCGACCTATACACCGGCAACCAGCTCTTCTACGTAAACAATACCGACGGTACCCAGGCTATCCCCTCATTAGGCCAAGTTCTAAATTATGACTCACCCAACCAACACGGAGGCTTCGCTTACCTATACGCAACATCAGGTGTTACATTACCAGCAGGAAATACTAACGCCGCAGGCTTATCCGCTTGGGAAATGTTTGACGCTTACAGTGGAAAATCCATATGCAAAATCGCTAACGTATCCACAACCGGCACACAATTCAGAGACTCAATCGGTAGCATCTGCTACGCCAACATAGCCAACTTAGCTCCAGCAGGGCAAACACCCAACTATTACTTGCAAATCTGGAACTCAACTCAAGCTGTATGGTGGAGAAGCCAATATGGAGTAGCTTACCCAGCAACACTCATTAATGGAAAATCAAACGTACCAAACATTGACACAGGCGACAACGCATACTGGTTCTGGAGACCCGGCACACCCGGAAACCTGGTTCCAGGCATGTCAACAACAACTGCCGGCGCAATCTACAACGGCTACAACGGATACACAATGAACATATCAGTTGCAAGCTTATATGGTCCACGTAACTCCGTCTTCAACGAAACAGCTTTGGTCCGCGATATTTTCCCTGGTGACGAAATAGTAGTTGGCACAGCAGGTCGAAACGACGTGAGAGGAAATGCACCTGGCTCTATATGGGCTTACAGCTTAAAAGACGGCACATGGGGCAACATAACTTGGAGCGTAACTTTCAACGCACCATATGCAGCTGACCCTGTCGGTGCAAACACAACAAACGGCGGCGGATTATCCTTCGGAATATCCGTACAAAATAACATCTTCTGGTACATTGAAAGAGTAACTGGCAATGTCTGGGTTTACAGCCTCTCAACAGGAAATCAACTATGGACTTACAATGAACCTAACCAATTTGCATTCCAAGGATTCTCACTCACAGCTCACAACGGAAAAGTCTTTACTATTGGCTCAATGGGACAAATGCATTGCTTTGATGCACTCACAGGCGAATCCCTATGGAACTGGTCAGCACCACTACTAGGTAACCTAGAAGGACAAGGACTAACATACACACCTCTCAGCTTATGCTTCTACGTCGACAACAACGCAACTGGACGCGACCTCATCTACCTACATGGATCAACAGGATGGGCAGGAGAAACCACTCCGATTAGACGCGACGGAGCTATCTTCTGCATTGATGGAGACACAGGCGAACTCGTCTGGAGATTAATGGCTTATCCAAACACAGCAAACAACGGGCTTTCAAAAGTTGTGATGTCTGACAGCCGTATACTTTACCTCGATAACCACGACAACCAAATCTACTGCCTCGGTAGAGGACCAAGCGCAACTACAGTTTCAGCACCACAACTTGCACCAGTACTAGGAGCACAAGTAACAATCACAGGCACAGTTACCGACCAATCACCATCAGGCAAACACAACATCAACGGCGACTTAGACACAGCCCTCAAAGGCACCCCTGCAATTTCAGATGCTTCGATGGATGCTTGGATGGAATACATGTTCCACGACAGACCAATGCCAGCAAACGCAACCGGTGTACCAGTTACCCTAACAGCAGTTGACCCCAATGGTAACCTAGTCAACGTAGGCAATACAACAAGCGACAAATATGGAAATTATGGCTTATCTTACACTCCAGAAGTTCCTGGCAAATACCAAATCATCGCTACTTTCGCAGGCTCTGCCTCATACGGGCCATCATCTTCAACAACCTACCTAACAGTTGCGAATGGACCATCATCAACCCCCGCTCCAACGTCACTCGCACAATCTGTAGCTGACACATACATCGTGCCTGGCATAATCGCTATCATCATTGTGATAGTCTTAGTCGGCGTTGCAAACATACTGCTTCTAAGAAAACGAGCATAAACAAAGCACAAACAAAACAAATTTTCTTTTTATTTTTTTTAATTTTTTTTGGATAATGAACTATTATCACCCTGAATTGTTCTCAGAGTTTAACTAATGTATCATAAGAAATATATCGTGTATTATTGCTTTTATTAGAATTTAATTCGGCGAAAAATTAGGTAGCTATCTAAAAAAACTACCTTATTTATGCTTCAAATACCATGTGTAACTCCCATAAAATTTATAAGCATTCCGAGAATAGGAGCTACCTCCGAGTAGGGGCTATCCCTTAATAGCTTCTTGCTCAGAAAAAAGGAAAGAAAAAATTTAAAGGAAAGAAAAAATATGAAAATACTTCAAAAGAAAAAAATAGCCTCGATATTTGCAATAGTTCTAATGTTAGCAATTGTTTGCTCTATCGCTCAAACAACACAGGCTACAACAGCTTATATGAACTTCTATAAAGACATGGTTTACCTTTCGCTGTCACCAAACACAATCGGCGTAGGACAATCATCAATCTTTACTTTCTGGTGCGACAAATTACCCCCAACAGCCTTAGGAGAATACGGTGACCGCTGGACCTTTGATGTTAACATCATTAAACCAGACGGAACCAACGACACAATTACAAACATCCAATCCGACCCAGTCGGCGCAGCATACACCTACTACACACCCGAAACAACCGGCACATACGTAGTCCAAGTCTATATGCAAAGACACGTAATTGACGGCGGCGCAAGCAGAGGTGCACTTCCGCCCTTCTTCTCTACAAGAGGAGCAGGTTGGTGGCCATCAGGTCAACCTCCCGCCACAACTGCCACCCCTGCAGGATGGAAAGCAGTCGGCGTAGTCTTCGAAGAAGCTTACAGCCAATACCAAGTATTGACAGTGACCAACGATCCAGTACCACACTACATTGAAACTCCAGTCACTACTGACTACTGGACACGTCCTGTTTACGATACTAACAGAGGCATGGCTCAGGTATTGATGGGTCAATGGCTAGGAGCTAATGAACTCGCACAATACGGCAACAACGGCAGATACAACCCATACACGCAAGGACCAGCAAGTTCACACATTCTATGGACAAAACCATGGTTTGACGGTGGACTCGCAGGCGGTGTCTCAACAATCAACGCATCAAGCCCAGATGAATCCTACTACAGCGGCCAATCATACGAAAACTTCGGTGGACCACAATTCGTCCTAAACGGCAAAATCTACTACAGCTCACAGACTAACCCACGCGAAGGCTTTTACGAAACTGACCTATACACTGGAGAAACACTCTACTGGGCAAACACAACAGGTCCAGTCGTCGGTGTAGGCTCCGGACAGACAAGTACCGGTAACGTACCGGTCGGTGCACCAGCATTCGGTCAAGTTCTTACCTTTGACTCTCCTAACCAACACGGTGAAATCGGTTACTACTGGGTCACAAGCACTCCAGGAGGAACATACAGCACTGGTCTAACAGCATCTTACACAAGCAACAAGTGGGAAATGTATGATGACTTCACCAACCAACGCATCTGCGCAATCGACAACGTAACATGGACCTCAAAAGCAACTGACGGTAGAACCGTAACCCAAGGTGCAACTGGTACTTCAGCAGTAGGCGTAGATGGAAGCATACTAAGATATAACATAGTTAACTTAGGTTCATCTACATCACCTTCATGGTACCTACAATGCTGGAACACAACACAGGCAATCATGTACCCATTCTACGTCATCACTAACTCCGGCTCAGGCACCAACACCAACTGGCTATGGAGACCCAACTTCAACCAGACATACGACGGAACCTACGGTCTATCGGTAAACCAAAGCCTATCAGGCCTTACAATGACAGGCACATCCATCAACGCAATCCGCCAAATCATCCCTGACGACCAAATGGTCATAATCTATGCAGGCTATAACAACGGCACACTAAGCACTCCAGGCATGGTTGTAGACATTAGCCTTAAACAAGGTAGTATTGGAAATATCTTGTACAGCTACAACTTTACAGCTCCACAAGGTGTCGGTGACGCATACGGTCAAAGCGAACAATTCAGTGGCAAAGACGTATCATTCGGCGGTGTCAACATACAAGCAGATGTCTTCTACTACCAGGACCCAATGAACAGAGAATACTACATCTATGACCTTGCAACAGGAAACCTACTGTGGACAGCACCCCAAGCAGAACAATTCGCATTCTACGGAATGGGCGCAGTCGTATTCTACAACGGTCAATTTATTGACTGTGGTGGATATGCCGGTGTCGTCCGAGCGTTCGATGCACGGACTGGAACGTTCCTGTGGAACTGGACAGCTCCATCAGTAGGCTTAGACGAAACATCCTACCAATACACACCAACCTACCTAGCAGCACTATCAGGTGACGGGCAACTATACCTCTACTCTACCGAGCACTCAGTCAACAACCCAATCCGACGTGACGCACAGCTTTGGGACGTCAACGTAACTAGCGGCAAACTAGTCTGGATGCTGACCAACTGGCCAAGTGTAGCCCCAATCCTAGCAGACGGACGACTTGTCGGTGTAGATTCACACGACAACCAAATCTACTGCTTCGGTAAAGGTCCAAGCGGAACCACAGTCTTAACACCACAAACAGTCCCAACCTTAGGAAACAGCGTTATGATCACTGGAACAGTAACAGACCAAACAGCCTCAGGACGCCGCACTATAACCGGAAACCTTGACTTTTCACTCAAGGGCACTCCAGCCATAGGCGATGCTTCGATGGATGCTTGGATGGAATACATGTTCCATGACCGACCAAAGCCAACAAACGCAACCGGTGTCCCAGTCAGCCTAACAACAATCGACCCCAACGGAAACATCATCGACATAGGCACAGTCACCAGCGACAGCAACGGTAACTTTGGTTTGAAATACACACCACAAGTTCCAGGCACATACCAAATCATCGCAAACTTCGCAGGCTCAGCAGCATACGGTCCATCAAGTGCATCAACCTACTTAGCGGTCAATGATGCTCCAGCATCCACACCAGCAGCAACACCAATCGCAGAATCCACAGCTGACCAATACTTTGTTCCAGCGATTGCAGGTTTGTTCGTTCTCATCATCATAGTGGCCATTGTTTTGGCTCTATTGATGCTCAGAAAGAAATAAGCCACAACCACTAAAACTAAAACAACAACCCTTTTTCTTTTTTTGTTTCATCTTCTCAAAGAAAATAAAGCTCAGAGACGGCTTTTTAGATATATTAAAATTTAGCCAAAAAAAACAGATAAAAAAGAAAGAATTCGGTTCTATTTTTTGCGCAAGCTCTCAGGCACATAGGCACAGGCAGCATCAGACTCGTAGATGTCTCCTGTTAGCGTGTATGCTCTATTTCTGCAGCCGCCGCATAGTTCCCTGTATTCGCAGACTCCGCATTTCCCCTTCAGGACGTTTCTGTCTTTGAAGCTATTGTAATATTTTGATTCTTGAACTTCTTTCCATGCTTTGGTGAGTGCTTTGTCTCGTATATTTCCTAACATCATTGGTTCAGAAGGTCGAAGATCAGTATAGAAGCAAGGTATCAAGTTTCCGTTTTCAGTTACGCTTAGATATCCGCCGAATGCGAAGTATGTGCATTTTCCATGGAATTTGTGTTCATACCACTCGTCAAAGTTTGGTATGTTTCTTTGTTTAACCACCCGTGCATAATGTGGGCAGTGGACGTGAATCTCGAATTTGCCCTCGTATTTTTGCGTTAAATCCCAAATGTGATTTAAAGTCCACTCGTACTGTTCCGGCGACGGAGTTAAATCCATCATCGATTTTGCCCTTCCACTTGGAACCAAATGATTGTACCAGACAAAGTTGGCGTGGTATTTGTCAGCTAGCTCTGCCACATGGTCAAGATACTTGTAATTTATGGTTGTTATGGCACAGGCTAAGCCGTTGAGAATTTTGCCCTTAGACAATTTTTCGATTGCTGCCAATGCCTTTTTGTATGACCCTTTTCCACGAAGTTGATCGTTTATTTCTTCTGGTCCATCGATGCTAACAGACGTCCAAACCTGGTTTTTTACCAAATTATCGTAGATTTCTCCGTCAACAAAGCATCCGTTCGTTAATAGGCAAACGTTGAGGCCTTTGCTCTTAGCGTACTTAACTATCTCAAAGATGTCTTTTCGCATCAAGGGTTCCCCACCCTTTATACCAAACCATCTGACGCCGAAACTGTGAACTTCATCAACCAAGGCAAAGGCTTCTTTTGTAGTTAATTCTCTGTCTGCATGTTCGCATTTAGCGTCAACATTACAGTAGGCGCAACGTGCATTACAGGCACCTGTTGCCCTCCAAGAAGTCATAAGTAAAGGACCTTTTTTCTCTTCCAAACCAAAACCTCCAATTGCCTACCAGATTTCCATCTTGCTCTACCCTATATTTTTCACACTAAAAAAGATTTTGCGGTATTCAAAACCACTGCGTTTTCCAACATAACTGCAGAATCATCTCTTCTGCTGCTATGATTTATTATTTTTTTGTCTTTTATGACATAGTTTTCATATAGAATTTCCCATTTTGTTTATCGCTTGGCTCACAGAGCAATCCAAGCACTAACAAAGGGTTTTTAAGCCCAGAAACCCAGACATATGGATATGCATATCAAAAATATGTATAAAATTTTAGGAGAAAAGAAAAAATGTCAAATATTTTAGCAACAAACAAAATGGAACTCCTACGAAACAAAGCAACTATAGGCGCAATAGTAATGATTCTATTGATGGCAGTTAGCGCATTCGCAGTAGCAGTACCGCGAACTAACGCACAAGCGGTCACACCATCATTGATCATTCCACAGTGGTCATACATTAACGCATTTCCACCAACAGTCGGTGTCGGCCAGCAAATCAGCGTTTTCCTATGGACTGCAAACCTGCCACCTACCGGAAGCGGAGCCTACGGTGACCGATGGACAGGAATGTACGTAACCGTAACAGCACCAGACGGCACAAACTCAACACTCGGACCAGTAACATCTGACCCAGTCGGCACAATATTCTTGACATTCACACCAACCATGGAAGGCAACTACTCATTCCAAGGATTCACACCTGCAAAACTCATCGACGAAACACCGAACGGAATCGATCCCCAAGCAATTGCAAACCTAAGCCCAGCTAACCTTGCTAAGGCCCAAGACTATGCAACAGCTAACGGCGTATCACTTTATGTTGGCGAAGAATATGTTATTGCAGGCGCAAACTGGCACAAATACTACCTCGACAGCATGTCAGGATCAGTCTCAGTCAACGTACAATCAACCCCAATTCCAACCGAAATAGTCTACCCAATGCCGACCGAATACTGGAGCGAACCCGTCAGTCAAGCAGGCCATGCAACATGGTCTTATGTCACTGGCGACTGGCTAGGTCAATCAATCGCACCGAACTATCAAGGCACTCAAATTCCAGAGAACAACATAGGCGGAAGCATCAACGACTATACAACTCCACCAACAACTGCCCACATTGCCTGGTCTAAACCAATAAACTTTGGCGGAGTTGCAGGTAACCCACAGCAACTTAACACTGGCGGAGACAACTACTATGGTTATCAATCATACGAAACAATGTTCTCAAACTGTATTATCATGAACGGACAACTCTACTACAACACACCTAACCCACCAGAATACGGCTTTGTCGATGTTGACTTACACACTGGACAGACAGTTTGGTACCAGAACGGTACAAACGCATGGGCCGGAACAAACAGTCCTAATCCAAATGGTGTAGGCGTCTCAAACTTCAACAAGAACAGCTATCCGCAACTAAGCTTTGGACAAGAAATGGACTTTGAATCACCAAACCAACACGGAACCATCGATACTCTCTGGGCAGTTTGGACAGCTTACAATGGATCTAACGTCTGGTCAGCATTCGACCCAATGACTGGCAACTGGATAACTAACCTTTGGAACGTACCAAACTCAGCACAGCGCTTTGCTTCTCCAAGCATGACTACTGACCAAAACGGCAACATTATAATCTACACTGTTGACAATGCCGCTAATACACTATCCGTATGGAACAGCACTGCAGCAATCACAAACGTTTATGAAACCTATCCATCCTTAAGAAATAATACAGTTGTCTATGGATCTTCCTCAAACAGCTACTGGTTCTACAGACCAGCACTTGGCGCGCAAATAGACGCTGCCCTGTCAGGAACAACCGTTTATAACATTACCGCAGGTCCACAAGGCGGTATACCCACAACTTCAAGCAGTACCGGCAGCGCATTACTCTTCGCTGTTGACCAAAACGACCAAGAACTAATATTCAGCACACTGCCAGCAATTCTCGGCACAGCATCTTATCCATCACCCACTTCCTATGTCCAATACGCAATCAGCATTGCCCCAGATACCATCGGCAAAGTATTGTGGTCAGTCTCAGGTCCACGCACAGACAACTACACCATGCTGTTCAACCAAAACAACTTAGGCAACGGCGTGTTTGCAATGCTCCAAAAAGAAACAGCTGCCTGGAAAGCATACAGTACAACCACTGGCGCACTCCTTTGGACTGGTCAACCAGAAACTGTTAACCACGTCTACGGTGTCAGCGGCGGAATCTACAATGGTGTTCTCTACAGCGGTGACGCAAGCGGCACAGGCGGACTGGTATACGCATACAACGCAACCACTGGAAACTTACTGTTCACTTACCAATCAGCTGAAATGGGCTATGACGGTTACTGGGCATATGCACCAGCATCAATCAGCGCCTTCTCAGCAAACAACGTCTACACAAGCAGCGCAGAACACAGCCCCGGACCAAACCTTGAAGCAGCCGAATACCTACAAGACATCGACGCATTAACAGGACAACAAATCTGGAACATCACCTTCTTCAAAGGCGGAACCTTAGCAGTAGCTGATGGATACCTCGTATCTCTCAACGAATTCGACAACCAAATCTACGCATTCGGTATGGGTCCAACACAAACAACTTGCCAAACACCCTTAGGCGGTGTTATCCAAGGAAACGGCTTAACCGTACAAGGTACAGTTATGGACATTTCCGCAGGCACAAAGCAAACAACCGTAGCTGCAAGATTCCCCAATGGGGTCGCAGCAGTTAATGACAACGATCAAACTTCCTGGATGGAATATGTCTACTACCAGAATCCAAAGCCAACCAACGTTGCAGGTGTCGATGTATCAATAACGATCATTGACCCCAACGGAAACAGCAACCCAGTCGGCACAACCCACAGCGACGCAAACGGATACTACGCATTCGAAGTTACACCAGCCATGACCGCAGCAGGCCCAGGTATGTACACAGTCCTAGCATCATTCGCAGGGTCACACGCATACTGGCCATCAACGGCTGAGTCAAGCTTCTCAATCGGCGCAGCAGCAGCAACACCCGCACCAACAGCAACACCAGTCTCATCAGTTGCAGATCAATACTTTGTTCCAGCGATTGCAGGTTTGTTCGTTCTCATCATCATAGTGGCCATTGTTTTGGCTCTATTGATGCTCAGAAAGAAATAAGCCACAACCATCAAAACTAAAACAACAACCCTTTTTCTTTTTTTGTTTAAATCTCAAAGAAAGCAAGTTTTCAAAAAAAAATTGAATCTATAAACGCACGATTCTCTTAAAGTTCGAAGAAAGCCAAGTCAACTTCATTCGCCAAAGAAGCTGATGCAACGCATTCTCAACCATAATTTTGCTGTAAATGGTTCCTTTCACAGACTGCTTCAAAATGTAGGTAGGCGAATACAACTGATTATAGAAAACTTCACGCATCTTATTTATTCGGTCAAAGGGAATACCTTGGTTTTCGAAACTAGCTGTCTGCATCTCATAGCTATTCCAGTCCTGCGACATTTTCCACCCTAAATCGCTAACAGCATCACGCAGTTGGGTGCTGGGGAAGGGTGTTGCCAGGAAAAGGTAGAGGTCGTCGGGTTCGGTTCTTTTGATGAAGTCGATGGTTTGATGGATGGTTTGGTCCGTTTCGCCTGGGTAACCAAGGACCAAAGAGACTGTGACCGATAATCCTGCTTCTTTAGCCAACCGAATAGCAGCTGCGTTCTGATGCACCGTCGTGCCCTTTCCAATAGCGTTTAGAATTCCTTGGTTAGCTGATTCTACGCCGAAGTTAATGGATTGGCAATTTGCTTCTTTCATAGCGTTTAGCAGTTCTTTTGATATAAGGTCAACTCGAGTTTGGCAGTCCCAAGGCACCTTAATTTTGCGCTGCTTTATTCCCGAGCAAATATCCAAAACCCGCTGTTTGTCGTAGGTGAATATTTCATCGTTGAAGGTAACAAAGTCGACATGGTATCTCTCTTTTACCGCTTGCAATTCGTTTAAGACGCTTGCTGGGCTTCTTGCCCTAAAATTGTTCCCAGCGATCTGAGGAACCAAACAGAAACTGCAGCCAGAACTGCATCCTCGGCTGGTTAGGATGGGGACGCCGATTTTTTTGAAGATACGGTACTTGATTAATGGGAAATAGTGATAAGCTGGGTAGGGTAGGTCGTCGAGGTTTTGGATACAAGCTCGGTTGGCTGTGTGGATCACTTGTCCTTTGCTGTTGAAAGCTATGCCAGCAACATCATTTAGGCTCCTTGTACCAATCACGTAACGAGCGAGTTCGATGAGGGTTTGTTCGCCTTCCCCCTTCACGACCACATCTACTTCTGGGTGTTGCAGGAGGAACTGGTCGTCGGCGATTGTAACGTGTGGTCCACCCAAAACCACCAGAGCTTTGGGGCATGTCTGCTTTGTGTTTTGTGCTACTTTTAGTGCTGAGTTGAAGGTGGCAGTTACGGAGGTGATGCCGACCATGTCAGGCTGAAAACGGCTTAACTCATGGTCAATATGCCCATAAGTCAGGTGCTGCGGCGGACAATCGATCACCATAACAGCATGCCCATCTTTTTCCAAAACGGCCGCCAAATAAGCCAACCCAATAAGCGGGTATTGATAATCAACAAAAGCCCATTGTGAAGCAGGCGGAGGACTAATCAATGCAACCTTCAATCGGCGAGTTTCAGCAATAGGCATACGCAAATGACCTTTCCTATACTAAAAAACCAGAATTAAATAAGCATATCCCAGTTACTCAGGGTTATCAAGTAAGAATGATAATTTCAGGTTCTGCAGCCTCAATTTAATTTTGCGCTTTTGTCATTTGAACCGTTAAAGTATTTACTTTGAACGATGCCAATAGCACAAGTGAAAAAAGACGGTAAAGCATCATGGCACAGAAGTTGGGCATGTCTATGATAGTTAAAGCTTGGAAGATTGTAGGCGTGATATTCATTGTGATAATTGCTTTACAAACAATCAATCTGGTCAGCGCTATAGGGGTAACAGAATACATAACCTCAGGAACAGAATATGGTGGACATTACGGCATCGCTTATGATTATGGCAAGAGCGAGATGTTCATCACTAATGTGGATTTTAATTCGGTAACGGTGATTTCCGATAGTTCCCATGTCGCAGTTGCTAACATATCTGTGGGAACCTTGCCCTATGGTATAGTTTATAATTCTGGGAAAGGCGAACTCTATGTTGCCAACTACGGCGACAATTCTGTCTCGGTGATATCTGACAGCACCAACACTGTGGTCGCAAGTATAGCCGTGGGCCGCCAGCCTTCCGCCTTAGCCTACGATTCCGCTAAAGACGAGGTGTTTATTGCCAATTTTAATTCTAGTTCGGTTTCAGTGATATCCGATAGCAATTATTCTATTGTTGCAACCATACCAGTTGGAAATCAGCCTTGCGCTTTGGCTTACGATAATGCGACAGGAGAGATTTACGTGGGTCATGCATTGGACAATGAGGTTTTGGTGATATCGGACAGCACCAACACGGTTGTTGCAAACGTGACAGTTGGTAGCCAGCCTGCAAGCTTAACCTACGATTCAGCTAAAAACGAAATTTTTGTAGCCAACCACAATTCCAGTTCTGTTTCAGTAATATCTGATAGCCAAAAAACCGTCGTTGCAACAATACCCGTGGGAAAGAACCCGATTGGCTTAGATTATGCCGCAGATAAAAGAGAAATCTTTGTTGCCAACTATAACTCTTAGTTCCGTCTCCGTTATTTCCGACAGCAATAATTCTGTGATTGATACGGTTGCCCTGCAAATCCAGCCTTTAAACTTAGCTTACGATGCTGGCAGGGACGAGGTTTTTGTTATACATTCTGAAACAAACGTGGTCTCAGTAATTTCTGATTCCCCTAACGCTACATCTCTTCTTCCCGATAAACCAGAAGTCCCCCAAGAAACACTATACGTTATAGTGATTGTAGCGGTGACAGTCATAATAGTTGGAGCGGTTTTGGCTATCAAAAGAAGAATGTAACATCTGATTTTCGGTTATTTGGATCCAATAACCAACCTATGCGGTTGAAACCTTAGAAGGTAGGTTGGTCCTATTGGCGATTTCCAGAGTTAATAACATGTTAAACGATTTATCCCTGAGCTTATTCTGCAAAAAAACACTCAAATTCTTTTGAAGCGGCTTTACAGTTAAGTTTATTATTAAACAAAGTTATGCTATTTGGTACAAGCTACATGACTGAGGGCAAATTTGCATTGATTCTGTTAATGACCACCATACCACCTGAAAATTCGCCTTGGGGTATCCCAGCCAAGCTGCCCCCGTTAGGATTATCGTACGTTGCTGGCGCACTCGAGAAAGCGGGTTTTGAGGTGCAGATGCTCGACAACTATCAGATGCGGACAACGATTGATTTTGTCAAGCAGGAAGTTCAGAAACGCAAGCCCGACATCGTGGGCATAACCTGCGGTTCAGTTACTTACCGCCGAGCTGTTGAAATGGCTAAAGCCACAAAAGAGGTCCTCCCATCATGCAAAGTGGTAGTCGGCGGATGGCATGCATCCTATTTGCCTGATTCAGCGCTTGAGAACCCCGAGATAGATTATGCCATAATGGGCGAGGGCGAGCGAGCGATGGTGGAATTGGCCACCCAAATTACCAAAGGCGCCGACCAACAGACCATAGCGAAAATTCCTGGTGTTGCTTGCAGATTAGACGGAAAAATTTCCAAAACTCCCCCCATACTAATCGAAGACATAGATACAATTCCTTACCCAGCACGTCACCTCTTGGACATGAACTTCTATGACCGACAAATCGGTTACCTAAAAGCCAAACCAGTAGATGTCATGCATGTGATGCGTGGCTGCCCTTACAGTTGTAACTACTGTGAAACCAAGAAGCTTTGGGGTATGAAGTGTCGTGCTTTCAGTCCTGAACGGGTTATCGGCGAACTCAAGTACATGAAGGAGAAGTTTGGTTCCAAGGGCATCTATTTCATAGATGATAACTTTACGATCAATAAGGAAAGCACCATCGAGTTATGTCATCAGATGAGATCGAACAATTTAGGCCTTGAGTGGGCATGCGACACCCGTGTTGACTTGCTTTCTGCTGATGTGCTTAACGAAATGCGAGCGGCAGGCTGCAGCACCATATTCTTCGGCATACAATCAGGTTCCCAACGCATTTTGGATAAACTAAACACTCACACAACCCCGGAAAAGATTGAGGCGGCGTTTAAACTATGCAGAAAAGCAGGCATAAACATCGCAGCGTCGTTCATGCTTGGTGTCCCGGGCGAAACAGTTGCGGATATGGAAACTACCTTCAAGTTTGCTAAGAAGCTCGGTCCAGACTGGGCAACCTTCTACGTGTTCATAGCTTGCCCACACAGCGTCCTCTACGAAGAAGTCTTGGAGAAGCATGAGTATGACCGTATGGAAGATTTTTTGGCTTTCGTTAAAACTGACGAATTCAACTATGAATCAGTCGTTGCACTCCAAAAACGATATCAACGAGGCTTCAACACAGCGCCAAAGACGCTTCTTCGCAGAATAAGACGCGATGGTTTCCTTGCTTTCCTAAAAAGCGTAAGTAGGATGCTGTAGACTGTTGAGTGACCTTGCCGTTTTTAAGTCAAGCAGAAAACTTAAGGTAGCCCTGGTTATTCCCCCTGCGTTTGACATACGCAAGCTCTGGTGTCCCAATTTGCCCATTGGCCTGGCATATTTGTCTGCTGTTATCGAAAAAAACGGGCATGAACTCAAAGTATTCGATTGCCTTGCCCTGGGCTTAAGTCACGAAAGTCTCGGCAAAGAATTCGCCGCATACCAACCCGATGTAGTAGGCATCACTTCCGTTACTCCCACGATTAAATCCACTTATCTAACAGCAAAGGTAGCTAAACAAAACGCGCCCAATTGTGTTGTAATCTTGGGTGGTCCCCATGCAACCTTCCTTGATACGGATGTTTTGAGCGAGGAGGCATCGGTGGATATAGTGGTTCGAGGCGAAGGCGAAATCACCCTGGCTGAACTGCTTTCAAAATTATTCGGTAACGGCGACCTCACGAACGTTCTAGGAATTTCTTTCCGAAAAAACGGCGAAGTCATCCGCACACCCGAACGCCCCTTCATCGAAAACCTCGACGAACTGCCATACCCCGCCTACCAGTATTTTTCGCTTAAACAATACCGGTTTTTCGGCAGAACCATCCTGCCCATCTTAACCAGCAGAGGCTGCCCATTCCAATGTTCTTACTGTGTCTCGTCACGGATGGCTGGAAAAGAGTTTCGCGCCAGAGACCCGATGAAAGTGGTTGATGAACTTGAATGGTTAAAGAGCAACCATGATGCTGGGGCTGGAGCGTTCAGCTTCTTTGATGATGCATTCACTTACGATAAAGAGCGGGCAATCAAGATATGTCAGGAAATGCGAAAAAGAAAAATCAATGTCCCCTGGGATGCCCAAACCAGAGTCGACCGCATCTCCCCGGAAGTTCTCAACGCTATGAAAGCGGCAGACTGTCAACTGCTAAGTTTCGGCGCTGAATCCGGCTGCCAAAAAATCCTCGATTCAGTCCACAAAAAAACCACCGTCGAAATGAATGAGAAAGCAGTGAAGATGGCTAAAAAAGCGGGGTTGTCAGTTGCTATGTCAGTAATCATTGGTTTTCCAGGCGAAACAAAAGAATCGCTTAAGCAAACTTACGATTTTATTCATAGAGCCGACCCTGACTACGTTTACCTGTGCATGGCAACGCCGTATCCGGGTACACATCTTAGCAGTTACCTTCAAGAGTTAGGCTGGGAGGTCTCAGACGACTGGAGCAAATACGATTTACAGCAACCTGTTTTTGAAAACCCTCTGCTCCAAGATGTAGATTTAATCAAGAGCAGACGTGAATTCTATGACCACTTCTACTCTTGGCGCTATGTTGCCCGGCAATACTTAAAAGGAACATTCTACAGCAAAAACATGGGACGAACCGCATTAAACGACCGTATATGGCGATCAAAATCGCTGAGGTGGGCGTTCACCAACATGGTGAAGCTTAGGGCACGCAATAAACCAGCGCAAATTTAATTCTGTCTGAGGAACTCATTGAGTTGTTTTCTGATTAACAATCGGCTTTTTTCAACTGAAAGCTTCCCAGTTTTTTGAAGCTTAAGCCTATCTGTGAATTCGACAAACAATCCACTTCCTTTCTTTTCAGAAAAGCCATCTAAAACTTTGGCAAGCTCGCTCTTTTCTTTCTCAAGTTCTTCATCGCCAAGGGCTTGACCCAGTAAAACATCGTTCAGAGTAAAATAGGCTAGAATTACCGATTTTAACGAACTATACTCTATTTGGGTTTCCTCTGAGACGTCTTTTCCCTTTAGGGTTGATACTTCTCTATGTAATGTTTCAATTAAAGCTTCAATTTCGTTTGCGGCTTCTTTTGCCTTCTTATTCTTTATTAGAATAGAGAGCTTTCTAAAGTTCAGGTTTTCTAAGGAAATTTTTCCTTCCAACGCTTTTGCAAGTTTGCATCGGGTTAAGTCGTTTTCTAGGTCCATCCAGCTTGTATGTCCATGGAGGTCCATGAGCAAATCATGCAATGGATCTATGATGTTGGCGTAAGCGTTGAAAATGTCGTTTAATTCGGGGTTAACTTCAACTTTCTTTGGGGTTGTTATTGGTGATTCTAAAAGCACTTCTTTGCTTGGGCTGAATTGCTGCGCCAACTGAGTTGGTAGTTTTGGCTTTCTGCGTTTTGTAACCAAATAAGTGGATACACAAGCAACTGCTCCAACCGAACCCACTACAGAAATCAAAATGTAGATTTCGTTGGATAAAGTTGGTGTTGATGCAAAGTTAAGGGTGCTGTTCCAAAGGTACGTTTGAGAATACAGCCCCGAGATGTTCACAGAAGGGTCGTCATAAACGATGTCCAGGTTTAATCCGTATCTTTCGGTTAGGTTGCCGATGTTATTCCAGATTTGGGTAGCATTATCAGGTGCATCCCATATCCCCCACATCCTATCATTTAAGCGTCGCATACCCCAGCCATAGTCATTGGGAAGCACCAAGGCAACTTGTCCGGGGGATTTATCCCATGAATCTGCGGAAGATGAGTGAATGTTGTCCCAGAACTGTTTCATAGCGTTAAATTGTTCATCTGTTAGGATACCTTGACCGTTGAGTTCATAGTTAAACACCAAAATGTACTTGGCACCAGCCTCATAAGCCATAGTCATATCACTAAGGACGGTTGTTCCATTTTCAGGAGTTGGATTTGGCACATCTGTACCTAAAGTGACTATGGCTCCCCAATCCTTTTGTTGCGCTGTAGCTGCACCTCTGCAAAGGGCGATCTGTTGGATTTTGCTGTTCGTTGGTAGGTTGTTCCCCAATTCCACAAAGACAGTGTTGTATCCTGCTTTGTAATCAAACCAGTAAAGAGCATAATCAGCTGTGAATACAGGCACTGGACTCGTTACAGAGTTGGGAATTGTGGTGTTGATGATATGCTGCATGCTTCCACCGTTTAAACTTCTTGTAAACCGGCTGGCCGCGTCAGCATAATCGGTTGTATTGACAAATGTAGTGATTTTTGATCCGGTGAACGTCGTCATGGTGCTTCCTCCCCAGTATCCCGTGTCTATTTGTTTTCCTCCTGGCTCATCATAGAGGTAAGCGCCCAAGAACATGTCGCCCCACCTTGCTTTAGCTTGGTTTAGCCAATCAACATGCCAAGGTAAGACTCCATAAAGGTCCCAAACTGAGGCGTTGTAGAGGTTACCTACGGTTCGGGTGTAGTTGTAATAGATGAAGCTGAAATAAACTATGATAGCTAAGTTGTGCTGTACTGCGTAATCACAAATTTCAGTTAAGGGTGTAGTATCATTGAAGTTGCCGCTGATGGTCCAGGAGTCCACAATGAATAGATTCGTGTATGTGTAAACTTTGTCAATCAACTGTTTCGCTTCATCGACGGTAGTGCCGCCGAAAGTTACACCAACGTACACTTTATCGCTGGTTACCGCTTTAGCGGTGCCTTCAGAAGCAAAAATGGATGTTGAAATGGCGAAAACTAGAAAAGTAACGAGTATTATTCGCCACATTTTTTTCATGTAGCATCCACCATAGGAACCTATTTTGGAATCTTAATAAACTATTGGTGCTTTGACATTTACTGACTATAATTCAGGGTTGAGCAGTATTGTCAGCTGATTTATGGTTCGCACCTTTCCAGCTGAAACAACCAGATATTTCTGAGTCATCAAACTTCGTTGGATTAAAGCTGAAAGGCACTTTAACGTAAAGTTTATACTGTGATTTCATCTTAAACGTTTTTGTGGAATAGAAATTAGCCTAACTTGCGATCGATTAACTCTTGGGGGACTGCCAAATTATTAAAAATCTCAAAGTTGCGTCGTTCTTACTTCTGTTGCTTATTACGTCAATCTTTGCTTCGCTTTACATTCAGGCAGGACCCACCACTGTAAATGCTCAAGTCAACACTAATTCCGCTTCTACTTCTAGCAATCTAAACCAGTATGAGTGGCCCCAATTCCAAGGCGATTCATCCTTCTCGCGGTCTTCAGCAGGACCAGCCCCAGCAACATCAAATGTACTGTGGAAAACCAACATAACAGGAATAGAACCCTACCTTGTGGCTTTCGACGGGAAAATTTTTGTTTGCACAACCACAGGCGTTAGTGCAGTTGACCAATCTGGACAAGTTGTCTGGCACAAAGACATTCCCATGAATGGAACATGGCCCGTAGCCTACAAGATTGACAATACACACATGGTTGTTGAAGGCACATGCCTTGACCCGCAAACAGGCAACATCATTTGGACCAGCACACAATTCTCAGCTGACACAGGCGTTCTATTCGTCGCCAACGTGTATAGTTCCGAAGAAAAAATGTTCTACACAAAAGTCGGTTCATACATCAACGCTTGGGATTTCTCTGATCCCTCAGCGCCTCCAACTTTGGCTTGGCAAACATATGTTCCCGGCGGCGGCACTACGGGTTCGGGGGTTACGTACGGCGGCGGATTGGTGTTTCCAGGGTCTTTTGAGAATCATCAGATGGCGCTAGATGCAAGAACTGGCAAGGTTGTTTGGGATACTCTTACGAAGGGGCCGATGATTTTTAGCGGTTCCTACTATGAAGGAATGTATCTTAGGGGAGGTACAGACGACAATACACTGTACTGTTTTAACGCTACAAACGGCGACATCCTTTGGACTTATACGCCTAACACTGACGGTTACTTCTGCGTAGGCACAGCGGTTGGTTACGGTATGGTTTATGCGCTCAATAAGGATGGTAACCTCTATGCCGTCAACGTAGAAACTGGCCGACTTGCATGGAACTATACGGGGCCAGGTCCACTGATGTTTCCAGGTGCCCCCACGGTTGCAGACGGGAAGGTTTACGCGACAACTGGGCAAAATGCCTATTATAACAACGAAGTGGGCGCTTCACAGTTTGCATGTTTAGATGCTTACACTGGACAAATAATTTGGAAGCTTAAGATGGAAGCCCTTGCACCCAAAGAATCTGCGATCGTTGCGTACGGAACTTTGTATCTTATTCCAGGTGAAGTAACGACTGCCGTAGATACAATCTCAGGAAACGAATACTCTACCGCTAATCAGCTTTGGGCCATGGGCACACCTTCGACTCCAGTTAGCAACTGGTCAATGTGGGGAGCAGACCCAACACACTCATCAAGTGCCCCTCAAGGTCCAGCTAATCTTACTTTAGCGTGGAAATTCGCGACAAACGGTTCAGTTCTATCCTCACCAACAATCGTGGATGGAATCGTCTATTTTGGTTCTCAAGACAAAAACATCTATGCGGTTGGCGCATATAACGGCAATCTCATCTGGAGCTTTGCCACCAACGCTGCAGTTGAATCTTCAGTTGCGGTTGTGAACGGTAAGGTTTACACTGGAGGCGATGACGGCAACGTTTACTGTCTAGATGCTTTCAGCGGCAACCTCATATGGACAACGCCTGTCAACGGCAACATGCCAAACACATTTTCCACTATAGTTATGAAATCTTCACCCGCAGTGTCAAATGGCATTGTTTACATTGGGTCAATGGATGGCAACATGTATGCTCTTGATGCGAACAACGGCAATGTTGTTTGGAAAACAGCAACTCTTGGCCCGATTGAAAATTCCCCTTCAGTCTCAGACGGTGCTATATTCTTCACTTCCCACGAACCGACCACTGGTATGCTCTACAAACTTGACGCTGCCAACGGAGCTGTAATTTGGACTCGACCAATTCCCTATGTCCCTGTTTTTATCGGTGGAACGGAACTGTTAGGTTCAACATCAGTGGCAGATGGCATGGTATTTACGTCATCCAACGTTATCACTTATTATGCTGTTAGTGCGGCAACAGGCGAGGTTTTGTGGAATTTCACCAACAAAGACGCTGGCGAATTCATCTACAATGCCCCGATATACGTGAACGGACACGTTATCCTCATCGACAAATTTAACATAGCATGCCTCGACGCCAACACGGGAAAAGTTGTATGGAGCTTCTACACGGGCGATGAATTGTATGTTGCGCCAACCTATGCAGACGGCAAAGTCTACGACGTAACTAGCCAACGTCACATATTCGTTTTGGACGCTGCTAACAATGGTGAAAAACTTGAAACTATGGATATGCCTTCAAGCAGCTGGTCTTCACCAGCCATAGCAAACAAGATGCTATACATCGGATGTAATGACTGGAACCTCTATGCGTTCAGAGAAAACGTCACAAGTCAAGCCACATCTCCAGCTTCCACCGCAGCAAGCTCCTTGGCGCTGGCTCCTAACATTGCAGTACTTATTGGTGGCGCAAGCATACTTGTCGTTGCAATCGCAGCTATGGGCTATGTTTTTTGGAGAAGAAGCAAAAGACATTAGTATTATATCTTTTAAGTTTCAGTTGCAAAATAATAACTCTTAGTTTTCTGTTCAAAATTTGTCTTTATGGTTGCACAAATTTTTAGCCAATTTAGATCTTTAGTTACAGTTGTTTTAGATGAAATAAATACCTTGAGCATTTCTTCTAAAAAAGTACTTTCTGATTTATTTTTTTACATGAACTTTTTTCAGGTTAAATTAATATATTTCTTGAGAAAATAACCTGGGACTCTAGGAAGCAAGTGCTTTCTAAAATCAAAAACAAAAGGAAAGAAACAAAATGAAAATATCGTTTAATAAAAAAGTAGTATCTTTAGCCACTATAATTCTGATGCTAACAATTGCTATTCCTATACTTTCTAACGTACCAACAGCCAGCGCATCTGTATCTTCAACGCAATCATATGTTTACGTTGGCGTTTCACCCAACATTGTCGGAGTCGGTCAGACAGCCCTCGTTGTTGCATGGACTCAAGCAATCCCGCCAGACATCGGCGAAACGGTCGGCAAAGTTCCAGCTCCAAACGGACGCGCAGCATGGGAAGCTCACATGATTGTCAATGTAATCAAACCGGACGGATCCAACGATACGCAAATTGAATTGCCCCGCACTGACCCCGTAGGCGCCACATATGCCTCCTATGTACCGCAAGTTGCAGGCAACTACACCTTCCAAGTCTACTATCCAGGAGAATGGAGAAATTCAACAGTCGCTGACATCCAAGCATACTTTACATCAGACTGGAGTGAACCAGTCACTCTAACAGTGCAAAACGAACCCGTTCAAAACTGGGCAGAACCACCAGTTACGACTGATTACTGGACTAGACCACTCAACGATGCAAACAGAGAATGGTACACCCTAACCGGCAACTGGTTTGGTGCCTTTGCAGCAGCATATCCACCAGGTTCACCAGGTCCTACTGGAGCAATCGGCGGCGGCACAACAAGCAACACCCAAAACTTCGCATATGGTTCCGCACCTGAAAGTGCACACATTCTTTGGACAAAACCCTACTACGCTGGCGGCATAATGGATTCAAGGTTCGAGAGTGACGGCGGCAAAGGAAACTGGGGATATGAAACAGCGCATTACCAAGGGTACAACTTTGGTAACCCAATAATTCTGCAAGGAAAACTAATCTACCAATATCAAGACACAGCACATGCCCCAAGAGGATGGCAAGCAGTTGATCTCTACACAGGCGAACAACTATACTTCAGCAACGACACCATTCCAACATACGGCCAAATATACAACTACGAGTCACCTAACCAACACGGAGGCATTCCTTATCTTTATAGAACGGTTACCACTGGTGTAGGTACAGTATGGGGTAGCGGTAATGGCACAGTCTACGAGATGCTCGATGGCTACACATTTAGCCACGTGGCGTTCATTGCAAATGTTAGCACAGCAGGAACAATGGTTTACGGGTTAGACGGAAGCTTACTACGATATAACCTATACAACTCAGGAACAAACACATCACCAAAATATTATCTGCAAGTATGGAACTCCTCTGCAATTCCAACAGAACTCGCAGACACCTCAGGAACCTTATACTGGCAATGGCGACCTCAAGGAGGCGGCTTCGGCGGTGGTCCAGCATTAAACTATAACATGGTCCACAACGGAGCAACCGGCTACTCTTTGAATGTTTCATTACCGCTAGACAGTGTTTGGGGTCCACGCAATGCAATTAACAACCAAACTGCCAGTATCGTGTCTGTACGTCAAGATGACAGCATCATCATCGGAACCTCCGGATTTGTTGACGAACGAGGCACCGTGCAAGGATATATGATAGCGCTAAGCTTACAACCTGGTCAACAAGGAACACAACTCTGGAAGACAACCTTTACTCCACCCTCCTCAGCAGCTAATGCTTCAGTAAGCCTAATGGGCGTATATCCCGAATACGACAGAATGGTCTTCTACTGCAAGAGCACGCTTAATTGGTTTGGCTACAGCCTCTCAACTGGACAACTAATCTGGACAACTCCTCCACAGACACAATTCGTCTACTACGGTTCCGGTTCAAACATGTACAACGGCATCTTCTACACCTTCGGCTACGGCGGTGTCATCTACGCTTACGACTTAGAAACAGGCAACATGCTTTGGCAATACGCAGCAACCAGCATTGGTGATGAATCTCCCTATGGCGGCAACTATCCCATAGGTATAAACATAGTTGCAGATGGAAAAATATACACCGTTGGAAGCGAACACTCACCCACCCAACCACTCTACCGTGGTCCTAACCTACGCTGCATCAACGCTACCACCGGAGAAGACATATGGAGTATTCTGTTCTGGGGCGCAAGAATGTCCCCCACTGAATCAAACATCTACATGGCTGACGGAATCCTAGTTGGTCTCAACTACTTCGACGGCGAAATCTACGCTTTCGGCAGAGGCCCAAGCGCAACAACAGTTGCAGCATCACCAGAAGCAGCAGCCTTCGGAAACACTGTAATGCTAACGGGCACCGTTACTGACCAATCTTCTTCGGGTAGACGCAACACCAACGGCGTTATGGACTTCTCGCTTAAAGGCACTCCAGCAATCTCCGACGCAAGCATGTCCGCTTGGATGGAATTCAAATTCATGCAGCAGGCAATGCCATCAAACGCAACTGGCGTTAAAGTAACCTTAACCGCCATCGATCCCAACGGCAACACAATCCCAATCGGCACAACAACCAGCGACACAACAGGCACTTATGCGATCCCTTACAACCCAGAAGTTCCAGGAACCTACCAAATCATAGCGTCATTCGCAGGATCCAAAGCATACGGACCATCATACGCAACAACTTACATTAACGTAGGCAACGAACAATCTACCGTAACCCCAACTCCGGCACCACAACCAGAATCTGTCGCTGACACATACTTTATACCTGCCACAATAGGAATAATCATTGCTATCATAGCGGTTGGAATAGTAAACCTTCTTATGCTCCGAAAACGCCCATAATCAGAATCAAATAAACCATTTCCCTTTTTATTTTTTTTTAACTATTTTTAAAACATGGCTATTATGATGTTCTTTATTCGCTATTTAGTAGACTGGAGTTATATTGGAGACAATTGCATTGTAAGGTGCTCTTTTTTTGCTCATTTGTTATTCAATAGTATGCGACAACTTGAACATTTATTCTCAATTGTTTTAAGATTAAATTTGATTCGAATGATGTTTTTCAGGTTAATTTAATATATACCATACACCGATAATCTGGAGCTCTAGTAAGCAAGTGCTTTCTAGAATTATGAACAAAAGGAAAGAAAAAAATGAACACATTAAGAAAAAATAAAACAAAACTTGCCACTACTACAGTATTTCTAATGTTAACAATCGCTATTTCGATGTTTGCTATTTTGCCCGCTGAAGCTCAAACAGTGCCCGTAACGAATACGCGTTCTTATATCTACGTTGGTGTTTCCCCTATTACTGTTGGCGTTGGTCAGCAAGTAATTATAATTACTTGGACTGCAGACATGCCTCCAGATGTAGGAGAAACAGCAGGCACAGTTGCTTCACCAAACGGCAGAGCCGCATGGAACAATCCAGCAATAGTGACAATCACAAAGCCTGATGGAACCAACGACACTCTATCAATGCCACGTACCGATCCAGTAGGTGCCACATGGATAAATTACACACCAGAAACAGTAGGCACTTATGTTTTGCAGGCCTATTTCCCTGGAGAATGGAAAGACACCACTAACAGTTCGGGTGCAGTAATATCAAGAAGATATTATCAGCCTGATTACAGCTCGACAGCAAACATGACAGTTCAGCAAGAAGCAACACCTATTTGGACAGAAACTCCACTAACAACCGATTACTGGAACCGCCCCCTAAACAGTGCAAACCATGAGTGGTATGTACTAGCCGGAAACTGGCTAGGCGGTGCAGCTCAAAACTATCCTCAGGGCGCCGCAGGTCAAACCAGCAACTATGTTAATGGCGCGGGAACCGAAACACCCCACATATTGTGGACAAAGCAATACTACACTGGTGGCTTGATGGATGAGAACTATAGTACCATAGGCTACCAAACTGCACACTACCAAGGAGTCAGCTGGACAGGAATTATTCTCAACGGCAAAATCAACTTTACTCCACGCATGACTGCACACGGAACGCAAGGATGGGAACAACTTGACTTGTATACAGGCGAACAACTATTCTTAGACTACAACCAAACCAATCCCGCATTTGGACAAATCTACAACTATGAATCACCAAACCAACACGGCGGATTTGCATACCTTTGGAGAACCTCTAATGTCGCATTGCCAGAGATAATTCAGGTTCCACGTGCAACACAATTTACCAACCTATCAGTAGTCCAGCAGGGCGCCTCAGTTACCATAAATAGGACAGCAACACCGACAAGCGCCGGCACAGTTTGGGAAATGCTTGACGGATTCACAGGAGAGACAATCACCTACATCGCTAACGTAACACAAACAGAGACTAGACCTGGTCAAGTTAATGCCCAGGGACAACCCACCGCTATAACAACAGGCGCAACAGGAACAGCTGTCTACGGAAAAGACGGAAGCATACTTCGCTACAACATAGTAAACCTTGGATCGACAACAGCACCTAAATACTATTTGCAAGTATGGAACACTTCAGCAGGAACCATGCCCTCAAGTCAACTTGGAACAGGCTTATGGCAATGGAGACCAGCAGGCGGAACTTTCGGTGGAGCAAACGCATACCTTGGCACACTCGCCTACAACTATGTACATGACGGACGCAACTTCTACTCGTTAAATGCTTCACTACCCAGCATACTAGGCACAAGAAATGCGGTATCTAACCAAACAGGCAGCATCTCAGTGATTAAACAAGACGAATACATGATTGTTTCAGCCCTAGGATTTAACAACGGCACAAACACTGCACCAGGCTTCTACATGAAAATCAGCTTAGTACCAGGCCAGGAAGGCACATTGTTAGCAAGCAAAGAATTTACTCCTCCATCAATGGCAGACGGTGAAACAGTAAGCCTCACAGGAATCTATCCAGACGATGGCATGATACTCTTCCAAAAAGCAAGAACGACAGAACGGTTCGGCTACAGCATGGACACAGGACAACTAGTTTGGACAAGCCAGCCTGAAGTACAATTCCAATACTACGGCATGAGCCAAAACTACTACAACCACACATTGTACAGCTCAGGTTACGGCGGAGTCATTACAGCATACGATGTAAAAACTGGCAACATACTATGGCAATACTACCCTGAAAGCATCGGCACAGAATCTGCTTACGGCGGAGTCTATCCGACTGCTGTCGTAATGATTAATGACGGCAAACTCTACACAGTTTCAGGCGAACACTCCCCAACACAACCACTATTCCGTGGACCCAACCTACGATGCTTAGATGCTTCTACAGGCAAAGAAATCTGGAAGATACTAGGATTCTTCGGCGGAATGTCACCATCATCGTCAAACATCATCATGGCTGACGGTATTCTAGTTGGTCTTAACTACTTTGACAACCAACTATACGCATTCGGAAAAGGCCCAAGCGGCACCACAGTCACAACACAAGATGACGCATCAACTCTAGGAAACAAAGTCACGATAAAAGGTACAGTTACTGACCAATCACCAGTTGGCAGACGCAACATCAATGATGTCCTACAAGTTCCACTCAAAGACACTCCAGCAATATCTGATCAAGACATGACGGCTTGGATGGAATACATGTTCATGCAACAGGCAAAGCCAACAAACGCTATGGGCGTCGACGTTAGCTTAAGCGCTATCGACCCTAACGGCAATTCAGTCCCAATCGGCACAACAACAAGTGACATAAACGGCAACTATGCAATCTCATACAAGCCAGAAGTCCCTGGAACCTACCAGATAATCGCTAATTTCGCAGGTACCAAAGCATATGGCCCATCATCGGCAACAACGTACTTGACAGTAGAAGATGCATCACAAGCTACCGCTACACCAGCACCATTACCAGTATCTATCTCTGATACATACTTTGTTCCAGCCATCGCAGGCATAATAGTAGCCATCGCAATAGTTGGCGCAATACTTGCGCTACTCTTAATTAGAAAACGACCTTAAAGAGATTAATCCAAAATCTCTCCCTTTTTTGTCTTCTTTTTTCATAATAGATTTGAGACTAAAGCAAAAGCGTGTTTACCCGATTAGATTGTACCTTGTATAAATCGTATTACTTTTTTAGGGTGTTTGGCAGCGTTCAAGATTTTTTTCAGCGTCAAAGCTGAGTTGATTTGATTTGCTTTTTTGCATAAATCGATTAATTCTTCGGCGTTGAAGTCTTCTGTTTCAATTAAGGGTTCAGAAGCAGCTAAAGCTTCGTCGCTGAAACACTCCCTTAAATATCCGCCTTTTACCGCTTGCTCATAGAGTTCTGTTCCATACACTGGCATGGCTATGCTGAAGTGAAAGCCCTCTGCGCCCAACCCGCGAAGTTTGTAAGCGTACTTTATGGTTTGTTCGATTTCTTCTTTGGTTTCCCCTATGAGTCCTATTACGAAGAAGATGCCCACTTTGATTCCTGCTTTCTTAGCCCAAACAATAGCTTGCTCCACATCGCTTAGGTTGAGGTTCTTTTTGATGATTGTGTCCACAACTCGTTGAACCCCCGACTCAGGTGCAAGACGAATCTTTTTGCAGCCAGATGCTTTCATTTTCTCTAGGAGTGTCTCGCTTAATGTGTCTGCCCTCACTCCGTTTGGAGTGAACCATTCGATGTCAAACTTGTTTTGGATGATTAAGTCACAGATGCATTCCATTCTTTTCCTGTCTAAACAGATGTTTTCGTCGCTGAAGTCAATCTGCTTTATGCTATATGTGTCGACGAGATGTTTTATTTCAGCGATTACGTTTTCTGGGCTTCTGCCTCTCCACTGTTTACCCATGAGCGTATGGACTGAACAGAAGACACAGTTATAGGGGCAACCTCTGCTCGTAATCATTGTTGTCCAATGATGGCCAATTTCGCCCCTGAGCGGGTTCTCTTTTACGGCTGCGAAGTATTCTTCCATGGGCAACAGGTGCCTTGCCGGGAATGGCAGGGTATCCAAGTCTTCGATGGGTGGTCTTGGAGGAGTGATTACTGGTTGCCCATCTTTCATGTAACCGATACCCAAGACCTTTTTGAGGTTAATCTCTTTTTCCTGTCCTAACACGCTTACGAGTTCTTTTGCAGTGTATTCTGGCTCACCAACTATAACGTAATCTATGTTTGGATGCGAAAGACAATCGACGGGTCGGGCAGAAGGATGCAACCCACTCAAAACGGTGACGGTGTCTTTGTCTGTATTTTTAGCTATTTCCGCCATCTCGTAAGCTGGTTTCCACCAGCCCGAAAAAGGAATCGTAATCTGCACAACATCAGGCGCCCAATGTTTGAGTCTTGCAGCTATCTCTTCGTTCTTTAGTCCCTGCCGATACTTGTTTCCATCCACGTCTTGAAGAGTTTTCCAGCCTTCGTTTGCAGCATCGATGACGTGTACTTCATGGTCTTTTTCCAAGACAGCCGCGACATACGCTATATCTAGGGGTTGAAGTATACTCGGCTTACCCCATAACCTGGGTTGAATACGTGGGGGATTAATCAAACAAACACGCATGGTTGCTTTCACACAGGACTTTGGTTGATACGAAGGTTTCTATCCGAATGCAGGATTTATAAATTTTGTAAAAATCAGCGGTGTCAATTTTTTCCATTAGGATACAGGGGTTAACGTAAGCATTAATAGCGATTTGTTACGAATATTATCTCGGGAAACTGAAAATTGCCAGCTGATTTAGTCCTACTTAACGGGAACATTCGAACCATGAATCTGCGCCAACCTGTTGCTCAAGCCGTGGCTATCAAAAAAAACAGGATCGTCAAAGTGGGTTTAAATCAAGAAATAAATCAGCTGATTGGAAAGAGCACCAAAGTGGTTAACCTCGGGGGCAAAACAGTGGTTCCAGGTTTAATCGACACTCATATTCATGTAGCTGATTTTGGCAGGTGCTTAATGTGGCTTGACCTCTCCAGTGTTCAATCAATCGGGGACGTACAAACACTCCTCAAGCAGAAGGTGAAGCAGACGCCTGCTGGGAAATGGATAGTTGGACGCGGCTGGAACGAAAAAAACTTTAAAGAAAAACGCCTCCTAACCCTCGGCGACCTTGATGAGGCTGCACCAGAAAACCCCATAATCCTCTATCATGGAGCTGCGTACACGTGTGCTGCAAACACCAAAGCCTTAGCAGTCGCTCGCATAACAAAGCAAACACTAGTTTTATCAGGCGGATCCATCGACGAATCTGAGACGGGTGAGTTGACGGGGATTTTTCGAGGCAGTGCCACCAACTTGGTTTGGCAGGCAGTTGTAGAGCCAACCGCTGAGGAACTTGCGGATGCAGCGGCGTTGGCGTGCCAACAGGTTGTGCAAGCGGGAATTACAAGTATCGACTGGATAATTCTCTCCGAAAACGAGCTTTCCCTAATCCAGACACTCCACAAACAAGGTAAGCTTCCAGTCAGAGTTAACGTGATAGTACCATATGAATTCTTAAAAAATGCAAGCGGGTTTACGTCGAATGATCCTCTGCGACTGCGTTTGGGAAGCGTCATAATCTTTGTTGACGGTTATTTAGATTCCAAAACTGCTGCACTCACAGATCCCTACAGCGACGACCAAAACAACAAAGGCAAAATGTTGCTCAACCAGAATGAATTGGCTGTTTGGGTGGCAGAGGTTGTAGCATTGGGTCTACAGCCTGTTATCCACGCGATGGGCGATAAGGCAGTTGATACGGCACTGACCGTAATTGAGCATTCTGCCAAAAAGGTCAGGTTCCGCATCGAGCAGGCAGCAGTCCTCAACAGATGTCTAGTTAAGCGCCTTGGAGCGCAGGATATCGTCGTTTCAGTCCAGCCTAAAATGGTTCCCACAGAATTCGCAACATGGTCAGCTACTGAGCATTTAGGCTTTGAACGTGCAAAGTGGCTGCATCCCCTCAAAACCCTGCTAAACGAAGGTGTCCATGTTGCGGGCGGCTCCGATTGCCCCATGGAACCCCTGAACCCGTTGCTGGGAATGCAAGAAGCCGTATTGAGGGAAAGTTATCCTGAGCAGCGTTTAACAGTTGAGGAAGCTTTGCGCATGTACACGCTCGACGCCGCTTACTGTTCGGGCGAAGAAAAAATTAAGGGCTCAATTGAAGAGGGCAAACTCGTTGACCTTACCATTCTAGCAGCCGATCCACTGGGTGTTCCAACCGAAAAAATTAAAGACATACCCGTGGACCTGACCATAGTAGATGGAAAAGTAGTTTATTCTAAGCCTTAAGTTGTTTTCTTGTCCGCTTCGATTAGTTCGGCGATTACTCTCCAAACAAAAAACCCAACCGCACTTACAATGAACATTAAGATTGTGAAGGTGTCGGTTCTTATCCAGGGCAAAAGATGCGACACTGACAACGGCAGCCACTCGGGATGAGTGAGCTGTATGACTACACCGTCAAGCCACGCTAGCAATCCAAACAAAAACAAGACTTGACTAAATACCTTAACAATAATTAGAGACTTGTAAAAGGCAGAATTCATGATTAAATAGGTAGAAGCGGAAATATAATAAACTTGTTAAACCAATCCAATTAATCTATAAACTAAACGGGCAAGAAAAATAACCTCACAACAACAATGACAGCCACGCACAAGAATCCCCACAAAACAATTGTAACATCCCTAATTCGAAGCGCTCCCAAAATCTTGTCCCCCGTCAAATGTTCCTGAGCATCGCCAAGGATATACTGCCCAGGTTTTTCCAGCTGAATTCGCAAAGCCCCGGCGACGGCTGCCATAGGCCAACCGTGATTGCGGCTAGGAGTTTTTTTGTGGTCACGCCGCGCCATTCTCCATGCGTTTCCAGCATCCATTCGTAAGATTGCTGCGGCAACAATCATGAGCAAAGCCGTCAATCGAGTTGGAATATAGTTTACAAAGTTGTCGATGTTAGCACTAAACCACCCCGTGTTAATGTGCTCTTTAGTTTTGAAGCCTACCATACCGTCAAGAGTGTTAATTGCTCGAAAAGCAATCGCACCAGTAACCCCAAACAATGCGAAAGACATCATTGGTGAGAGTTTAAAGTCGATCAGGTTCTCAGACATGGATTCGATGACTGCGCTGCCCATTTGGGCGCCGTTTAGGTCTTTGGATTCTCGCCTTGAGAAATGGCTATATTTTTTTGCTTCAGGCAAGTCGGCTTCGTCTATGGCTTTGGCAGCGGCTTTTGCCCAATCAGTTTCGAGTTTAATGCATATCGTCATTTTGAGCAGGATGATGCCTATGACTGCGTAGAAGAGGACGTTGAAGAAGAAGGGCAGGAAAATGAGGATTGCCCAAAGCCCCAAGAAAGTGGGTACCGTGAACGTAGCAATCACCGTTAAACCCAAAAGAACACCCAAGAACTTTTCGGTTTTTGCTTCTGGATTTTTGAAGTAGGGTTCGATTTTTTTTGTAAAATTGCCCATAAGCACGGTGGGATGCAGCTTGAAAACCCATCTGTCGGGGTTGTTGGGTGAGGGGTCGCCAAGCACCAAATCTAACAAGATAGCTAAAACCAACATTACAACAGTGGTTCCTATAGTTAGGAGATTCAGTTCCAATGTTACCCCACTTTCGAAATAATTTAGGTAAACAGTTAATATCGATTACGGTAAACATGACGATTGAATAACTTGGGAAAAGATCGATGTCCAATCTACATATTTTTAATGATTTTTGCTCGCCTAATGTTTACCCTATTAACTGCTAAAGGTTGCGTTTGGTTTTTAAGGGCAAACATGCTAAGATGCAGTCGGGTGTTGGCTTGGAGCCTGAGGAAGAACTCAACGCAACGACATTTCAAACTTATCTGTACCTAGTCAAACTTGGAAAACCAGCTGGCCCCAGAGATGTGATGCGCGGCGCAAACCTGAGCAGCCCAAGTGTTGCCTACCGGAACCTCCAAAAACTCACTGATCTCGGCTTGGTCGTCAAAGACTCCTACGGTAACTACGTTGTCAAGGAAAAGATGGGTGTGAAAGGGTACGTTTGGTTTGGGAAAACTCTGATTCCCAGCTTTGCAGTGTTCGGCTTCATCTTTGTCAGTGTCTTGATCGGGGAAATCGCTGTATTGATTCCTCATCTGTTGGTTGGCGCACCCATTCAGGAATCATTCTGGTTTTTAGCTTTGGTGACGATTGTTTCTGCGGCGCTTTTTTGTTGGAAGCCTTGCGGTTTAGGAAAAAGGCAACTTTCTAACAACTTTAAATTGTTTTCGGCACGAACTTACTATGCTTAGACAATTGGTCAAGGGCCTTTTTGGTGAAATCGGCAAGTTAACAAAAGGTTTATAGCAACTTCATTTGCCTATTTTCCAAAGAGAGGGTTTAGAATGAAACTTGTCGTTCATTGGAGCGGGGGTAAAGAATGCTGTTTAGCCTACCACAAAGTCATCGCTCAGGGTCATCAAGTTGCTTGTCTTCTTAGCTTCGAATATCAAAGACCCTACATTTTCCACAGCTTCGACGTCATGCAGCTCCAATCCAAAACCTTAGGTACTCCCCTCAAAGTTGTCCGAATCAAAAAAGCCTACGAAGACATCTTGGGCGCCCTAACCAAACTCAAGCAGGAGCAGGGCATCGAGGGCATCGTTACTGGTGACATAGCTGGAGCCGGCTGCGCCCTTGTTCATTCAAGCTACTACGAGAGCATGGCAAAACAGCTGGACCTTGAATTTCTTATGCCTAATGTAAGCGCCGACGGCGACACCTATAGCGTCCTCAAAGAAGTCATCGATGGCGGCTTAAGACCCATGCTAAACTGTATCAACACGAACTTTTTTGGTGAAGAATGGCTGGGACGAAAAATCGACCCAGAATCTATCAAAGAACTCAAAGCGTTAGCAGACGCAAAAGGCATAGACGTATCCAGCGAAGACGGGCAAGGCTACCACAGCACAGTAGTGGAAGCGCCGCTTTTCAAAGAATCCATCGAAATTGGCAGGTTCAAAGCCAAAAAGAAAGATGAAAAATCAAAGAATTGGAAGCGGAAATGGCTTTACATGGAAATTAAAGAATGTTATCTTAAGCCAAAACATCCTACAAAGTAAATATCAATTTATTTTTTTGTGTCAAATCTGAAAAATACGATGTTGCATAAAAAATAAACAGTTTTGCATAAAGTAAATGAACCCCAAGGCATAACCTCTACGTGTTTCGGGGAAAAACATGAAAACTCACATTACCCTAGTGAATCCACCTTACCCTGCCGGTTCCCATCAGCATCCACCCTTCATGCCCTTAGGCATAGGATACCTGGGTGCGGTGTTAGAAAAGAATCATTTTGAAGTTAAAGTTATTGACTGTCAGGCACAAAAAATCAGTCATGACCAGTTCAAAGAAGTAATCGCCAAGTACAAACCAGACATCGTTGGCGTCACATGCACGACCTTAACCTACAAATCTGCACTAAAAATCGTAAAATCAGCGAAAGAAGCCCTGCCCAACTGCGTAACTGCTGTTGGCGGTCCACACGTTACGTTCTGGGATGACAAGGCATTGCAAGAAGCGCCTTCCTTAGACGTAATCATTAGAAGAGAGGGCGAAGAAACCATGTTGGAACTCGCTCAAAGAGTCGAAAACAACCAGCCTCTCTTTGACCTTCCAGGCACAACATGCAGGAAAGGTAATGAAATAGTCAAAAACGCCGACCGACCTTTCCTAGAAAACCTCGACAGCCTACCATTCCCCGCCCTTCACCTATGGGAAAAACTGGGCGAACTGCGAAAATACGGAACCATACCCTACCCAGTTATGACCAGCAGAGGCTGCGTGTTCTGGTGTAATTTCTGCACTGCAGTCCGAATGTTCGGCAGAAAATATCGTATGCGTACACCCAAAAATGTCGTCGACGAACTCGAATACCTCCACAAAAACTACAAAGCCAACCAATTCACTTTCTACGACGACGCCTTCACCGTGGACCAAGCGAGGACCGCTGAAATCTGCGATGAAATCCACCGCAGGGGACTCAAAATCAAATGGGACTGCGAAACCCGCGTTGACATGGTTAGCAAAGAACTCCTCGTCAAGATGCGTGAAGCTGGATGCATCGCGGTTTGGTTTGGAGTGGAATCAGGCTCTTTGAAACAGTTAACGAGCATGGGCAAAGGCTTCTCGCTTACACAAACAAGACGCGCCTTCAAATGGGCAAAAGAAGCAGGACTAATGACCGTTGCAGGCGTCATCTTAGGTTTCCCCGGCGAAACCAAAGAGAGCGCTTGGGAAACAATCCGCTTCGTCAAGGAACTTAACCCTAACGACGTTGGCTTCTACATCGCCACACCTTATCCGGGAACACCCATGTACGAAGAAGTTAACGCCAACGGGTCACTGAAAATAACTGACTTCGACAGGTACGACACCGCCACCCCAACCTTCGAAATCCCAAACATGACCATGCAGGAACTGGTACAGATACGTGAACAGGCATTCCAAAGCTTCTACCTCAGCCCAAGATACTTCATCAGCGCAATCGGCATGTTCAAAAAAGGCAAGATGTGGGGTTTGGGCGCGACGCGACTGATAATGGCACACTTCCGAAGAGCACTTATGGCTAAACTAACCAGCCCCATCAAGTAACCCTCCATGGAGAAAACACACTTGATACTTCTAATGACCACCATGCTGCCCGAGAGGTCTCCTTGGGGTATGGCGGGAAAACTTGCTCCATTGGGCTTAGCCTACGTTGCGGCGGCACTGGAAAAAAGCGGTTTCTCAGTTGAGATTTACGATAATTATCTTTTGGGGCAACCCATCGAAACGGTTAAAGCAGAAATTAAAAAACGACAACCAGAAATTGTGGGCATAACCTGTAGCAGTTTGACTTATTCGCGGTGTGTCGAGATGGCTAAAGCCGTCAAAGAAGCTTGTCCATCTTGTATGGTTGTGGTCGGCGGTCCCCATGCTTCATACATGCCTGAAACCCTGCTGCAACACGGCGAAGTTGACTTTGTTGTTATCGGAGAAGGAGAAGCAGCGATGGTTAAGCTTGCAGCCAGCATCCAAAAGGGTGAACCGAAAACTGTTTCCGCTGCCATCCCGGGAGTTGCATGCAAAATTAACGGCGAAACCGTCCAGACGCCGCAGCAGTTTATCAGTGACTTAGACACAATCCCCATCCCTGCGCGCCATTTGTTGCCCATGAAAATGTATGACCGCGTCTTGCCCTACATCGACGCTAAACCCGTCGACACCATGAGCATACTCCGCGGCTGCCCCTATCAATGCGCTTACTGCGAAACACGCGCGCTCTGGGGAACCAGCTGCCGAGCTTTTTCAACCCAACACGTTGTTGACGAAATCAAAAACATGGTAGAAAATTACGGCACAAATGGCATCTACTTTGTCGGCGACAATTTCACCATAAACAAAAACCGCACCATCGAGCTTTGCCGCAAAATCAAGGAAAACAAGCTTGACCTCAAATGGACCTGCGAAACACGCGCTGACCTAGTGAATAGAGCAGTGCTCTCTGACATGAAGTCAGCAGGTTGCCAAACTATCTTTTTCGGAACCGAATCTGGCTCAGAGCGAATCCAGCAGAAACTTGGCAAGAACGTCGACCTTCAAGAAGTTAAAAACACCTTCGAGCTGACCCGCCAAATTGGAATTAGAACAGCCACATCGTTTATGCTTGGTATTCCAGGCGAAACCGTCGAGGACATGCAAGCAACCTTCAAGTATGCCAAGTCCCTGAAAGCTGACGTCTGCATGTTCAACATCTACATCGCCTGTCCCGGTAGCAAACTCTACGACGAAGTAATAAGCCAACACCTCTACGACCAAATGAACAACTACCTTGCCCGTGTTAAAACCCCCGACTTTGACTATGACATGCTTGTTAAAATCCAAAAAGAGTTTCAGGGGAGTTTTCGGAAGTCTGCGGCTTCCAACCTAATTCGGGTGATTAAGCAGGAAGGTATTGGTTCTGCCGTTAAGAAGGGCTCCAAACTAATATTCCATTAACGCTCGAACTTAGATGGGCACATCGAGCACTTTGAGGATTTCCACATACGCTTTTGGCACCTGCGTCTCATCAGTCACATTCTTTATGAGCATGCGTCCCCCATCAAAAAGGCTAACTTCCATCTTCATAAACTCAAAAATCACAAGCATGGGCGCTTTCACACGGATTTTTATTTTTTGTTTCTTTATTTTTTCACACGCTTGCTCCATGCTAAACTTCACTTGGGGCGCTGGAGTTATGTCGGCTGTTGTTCCCCCACAAATCCAAACAATGTTGAGAGTTAGGTTCCCCACGGTTTGTTTTTCTTGTGACGTTTGGTTCACTCCAGCTTGTATGTTTAGGCGTAAAGTTGCCTAATCAACATTGCGATAAAAACACAAATTGGATCTTTAGTGATAATCGATGCACTATAGCTCCGACGCCATTTTATTTTCGTCTGATTGTTGTTGCGGAAGACTCTATTTCCAAAGTACGCCATTAACTGTTGCATTCTTTGTTCTGGTTTGCTTCTTATTTGTTGTGCTTGTGCAGATCCTCGCAAGAAAAGCTTGAACTTGCCTGATGCTATATATCTGCCCTTAAGACAAAAATCAACAGTTGGAGTAAATTTAATATAACCTGGTCAAGAAACTTTGACTATTCTCAGACAAGAAAGTTTGACAAAAAAGTTCTTAAGCGTATACTATTCTTGTTAGAATGTGGTAGATATGAGAAAAATAATGGTTGTTTCTACTACTATCTTGTTCATATCATTTCTCATAATGTTTCAACTGATTGAGTTGACTATAGCTAATCCTGTTGGAATGTATGGGCAAAAGCCAAAGTATGCAATAGTCACTATTGACAGCCCAGCTTATTCCACCCAACTTTCCTTTACCATAAAAACTAACTATTATTGGGCAACAGGTTCTAACCTCACCGATAGCCACTGCTTTGTTGTTTTAGACTCAAAATCTTTTGAGGTAAATAACCTTGACCTTGTTAGCAATACTACCATATCGGATGACTATGCATATGACCCCTACATCCAGTACATTCTCAAAGGAACAACGGAACTATCAAATCTCCCAAACTTACCAAGTGGGACTCACATAGTTGAGGTAAATTATGGCTATTACAACTCTGGCTTTGTTAACAGAAGGTATATTGACGAATACATTTCCTTGGGTTCAGCAACCTCACAAATAATCCTAACTCAGAACATAACTCAAAAACCAACTGTCCCTTCTCCTACTCTGGTTCCAAACTCTCTTGACCCAACTCCAACTCCAAGCCAAAGTATGCCTACAATTAACACAGGTGCCACATTGCCAGTTGTTTTGAATCCACCTCTAGTCTATATCACACTGGCTATTGTGATTGCAATAGTGGCTGTTGCTTCAATCTCACTGGTTTACTTCAAGAGAAGAAAAGATAAGCTAAAAAAGTAGCAAAGTTTTCTCTAAGTTAGGCAGTAACTCAAGAATTTTATCACTCAACATCTTTGGATTTTCTTTGAAGTAATGCATTAGAAATATGCTCATGCCTATTCTTCCTTCCATTAAAATCAATCCGCTCTGAAAGTAAGCCTATCTTTCTCATCTCTGTGGCATAGTCACTTCCTCTGCTCCTGTTCAATTCTTTGTCCACGACCCGACACCTTCAATAACGCTACTTCTGCATGGGTTCCTTGATTACACCAATAAACATCACCATTATCACTGTTGTGATCTTGTGTTTGTCGCTATTTCGCTGATTGTTTATAGACGACTACGAGAGACCAATAGCTTGAATCAATAGACCTTTCCCATGCTCTGAAAAAACGGTCTGCTCATCAGACTCGTGACTTCTGGTTTAATCTATGAGCGCTAAGAATTGGAGACAACAATCGCTGAGGAATGAGACTCCTTTTTCAGAACAAGAATTATTTGGCAGAACAACAAAACTCTGAGTTGAAAGAAGAAGGACAAACTTTTCCCAGAGAATTGATGTTTTTCTTCTTCTCGTCAATGCCCAACAAACGGCATATTGATTTGAATTCTACATTGTGCTTTCTAAGTGACTGCCTTTTCTTCTTTGGGTTTGAGAACTGCCTCTTCGATATCCATGTAGAGGAAATCGCCCTCTCGGAACGGTGAGCCGCCAAAATCAACCACCTTGCTTTTCTTGGTAAACTTGGTTAATTCGACGCGTTGCTTAAACAGCGGCGCATCAAGGGTTGTCGAGTGATATTCTCCGGGTTCGCCTGAAACATCTATGCCTTTGCCGGCTGGACCCACAAGTGGCTGCATGTCTTCGATGCATTTTCTGTCGATTTGGCGTCCCAGCCACTCAGGGGTAAAGTATCTTTGGTCAATGCAGCTCATGATGGCTTTTACGCCTGCGTTTTGTTCCATTTCCATGATGCGTTTGCGGCGTCGGTTACCCGGAATCAGGTTAAGGGGGCGGTCCCAAAGAGGCATCATAAGCTGAACGCCCAACTTTTTGCATGCATCTTTCCAGACGCGTCGGTGGTGGACGTTATCGATGTCGCCTGTAACGATGGCTTGCACGCCTTCTTCTTTGTGGAGCCGTTCAAGGGTTCCCATTATGTCGTCATAGCGGTTGTCGGTGATTTTCACGAATTGGTGGGGCATGTCCAATGCTTTGACTTGTTGTTCTATGACTTTGAAGCTGTGGAAAACGTAGGGTTCCATGTAAATGTATGTGACTAGGCATGCGACTTCGTGGCCTTGCTCGACGACTTTGTGCAGTGCGGTGCAGCAGTCTTTTCCTCCGCTCCAGTGGACAACCACTTTCATTCAAATTCAACATCCAAAGTACAGTTCGCTAAGTTTTATGTTAGATAAACATGTGAACTTATTAAGCGTTTACGGAAACCTTGCTTGTTGAATGTTTAGGTTGATTTCTCCAGATTTAAAATTTAGAAAGGAAAAAAGTGAGAAATCAGCCCATAGTTCAGGTAGTTGGTTAGCCCCCTTGGTATCTTGTGCATTATTTTAATTGCGTTTTGGGCTTTAACGGAAAGCTACATATGTTTGCTTCAGAATGAATGTTTTAATTTAAAATAAAGGACATAAACGACTTGTCTAACACAGAAAACCTACAGGAAAGCATACATCAAGCCAACGTAACCGTCCACCGGTTTGAAGCAAAATACTACGAAGCAATCCACCCCGAAGTATACAGCAAAAAAGAACAAAAACGAATAGTCTACACCCTAAAAACCGCAGACAAATTAATAACGGATAACCATAAGAGGGCTCTTGATTTTGGGGCAGGCACAGGAAACTTAACTGGCAAACTTCTTGGCATGGGCTACACTGTTACAGCCATCGATATTTCTGCTGAAATGTGCGCCATTTTGAAAAACAAGTTTAAAAAAGAAATAGCAGATAAAAAATTAGTCGTTATCAACTCGCCAATAGAAGCCGTCGACCTTAAAGCAGGCGAATTCGATTTAATTGCATGTTACTCAGTCCTGCACCATCTTCCCGACTACATAGTCACTCTTCAGAAGCTTTCAGGGTTCTTAAAAAAAGGCGGCATGGTATACATCGACCACGAGGCTTCGCCATTTTACTGGAAAGACGAACCAAACCCAATAGCGAATATCGTAAAACTCTTCTATTTTCACTCCAACCCAATCCTAAATATCCTGTATTTCCAGATGGCGGGGATAAAACTTCCCTCAATTGATTATACTCTGTCGGATTATTGGCACAAAAAAGAACATCCACTAGACCATAATCTTGTAGGAGCATTTTTCAAAAAAAACTTTGAACAATCCAAACGGGCAGACTATTACCAACATGCAACTTGGATAGGAAACCCACTTTTTTACCTTTATAAAATTACTTGCAAGCCAGAAATGAGTTATTGGATAGCCAAAAAATAGTGGCGCTCAGGTTATTGGAAATCCAACTTTGCTTTCTTTAACATGGTTGTAATAGGTAATTGGTAGGGACATTTTAGCTCACACTCGCCGCACATTGTGCAATTATCAACCCCAACATCTAATCCTCTGTAGAGTTTTTTAGCCCAAACCTTTAACCCATAAACCTCAAAGAGCGTGTGGAATCGGAGTATGGCTGCGATGTTGATGTTCTGTGGGCAGGTTAGGCATTGTCCGCAGTCTCTGCAGTAACTTTTCCCAAGGTTAAAGCTGAATTTTTCTTGTTCTTCTGGGGTTAGTCTGCTGTATTGTTCTGCAGCTTTAGCTGCGGTTTCCACTTCATAGATGGATTTTAACCCTGGAATAACAGTTGCCACATCCTGCGACAGCACATACCTCAACGCACTGTTAACCCTATAATCGACGTTTTCTCCTAGTAGGGCTTTGAGTTCTGGCTCATCTGAAAGAAGGGAAAGTGAAGGGTTGTAGAGGCAGGTGATTAAAGTGGAGGTTTTAGCTGACAGTGGTTTCATCGTTATGACACCTACGTCATGCGCTTTTGCTACCGGCAACAGTTCCTCCAAAGCCTGCCTAGTCACAACGTTTAGCGGAACCAAAACCGAATCAAACTCGCCAGACTCCACTGCTTTAACTAAAACCCGCGGCTTATGCCCAGTAATGCCGATGAAATCCGCCAGTCCCTGCTTGCGTGCTTCTTTGCAAGTTTGCAGCGAACCATCCACTCCCATAGCTCTGGCAAGGGTTTTTTCGTCGTCGATTCCGTGAAGTTGAATGATGTCTAATCGGTCAGTTCTAAGCCGTTTTAAGCTGCCTTTGAAGTCTTCAAGGGACTCCTTTTTTGTTCGGGACCCCGTCTTGGTTGCGATGACGCATTTTTCTCTGACGTCTTGAAGGGCGGCGCCGATTTTTTCTTCGCTATCGCCGTCTAGTTTGGCGGTGTCAAAATAGGTGATGCCACGTTCAAAGGCTCTCCTAACAACCTGTACTGCATTAGTCGTTGTTAACTCAGAAATCCATGTTCCGCCAAACCCAACTGTTGAGACCTGAAGATTTGTTCTACCCAGCCTTCTTTTCTGCAAAACAGTCATCAAACGCCATTTTTGTTGAGGATTTGTTTTATTTTTTCAGCGAGTATTTGGTTGTCTTTGGCTGACCTGATGGTTACTCTAAAGTAGTGATCGTCTAATCCCATGAAAGTACAACAGTCGCGAATTAAGATTCGTTCTTTCGCCAAAAGATCTTTTAGCATGGTGGATGTGATTTTGCTGTTCTGTATTTTTACGAGTAGGAAGTTTGTTACTGATGGGTAGACGTGTAAGCCTGGGATTTGGCTGAGGCTTTGAGCGAGTTCTTGGCGGTTTTTAGCGATTGTTTCTTTGGTGTTCTGTATGAATTGGGTGTCGTTTATAGCTGCCATCGTGACTTGGCATGCTAATCCGTTGATGCTCCACGGGAGCCGCATGGTTTCAAGCTTGTCAATTAGATTTCCCGCAGTTAAGGCGTAGCCGAAGCGGATGCCTGCCATGCCATAGAATTTGGTGACTGAACGAATAACAAAAAGGTTCTCGTAGTCTTTGACCATTCCCGCTAACGTGTTATCTAAGCTTTGGTCGGCAAATTCGATGTAATTTTCGTCAACGCTAAAAATGATGTCTTTTTTGTTGCAGAACTCCACGAGGTCTAAGAGTCCTTTTTTGCTGTAGAGTTTACCTGAGGGACTGTGGGGGTTGCATAGGCACATGATTTTTGTGTCCTCGGTAACTGCTTTCTTTATTTTGTCCAAATCCAAAGAAAAATCCTCCGGCAACTGGACAAAAATGGGTTCACCACTCACTCGCAGGGTCGCTTTCTCATATTCTGAGAAAGACGGCACAGGAATTACTGCTTTGTGACCACGAGGCAGAATCTCAGTTATCAAGTAGATGAGTTCGATGGAGCCGTTTCCCAAGAGAATGTTTTCTTCTTTTATGCCGCAGCCTACGTACTTGGCGATTTCCTCTTTGAATTCGACTGGGTTTGGGTCCGGATAGAACTTGATTAAACGGGCATTCTGCTTTACAGCTTCGACAGCTTTTGGTGAAGGTCCAAGAAAGTTTATGGGTCCGCTGAATTCGAGTACGTCTTCGAGAGGTATGTTGTATTTTCTGCTAAAACCCCAGATGTCTCCGCCGTGGCTAACGAACCTACGTTTTTTACAGTTGCTCGACAGGTTTTTGCTCCTCCATCAGCCTAACCATTTCTTTCTCCACTTGTAGATGCGCCTTATAGTGAGCGTTGTACAAGTTAACAACCTTGTAGAGCCAGTAAATAACCCCAACGCCCAACGTAATTAAAGTTATTATGGCATAAGTTTTTATGGGTATCGTCTGCGGCATGAAAACTCGCTCTGGCAGAGCAGCCGCAAGAAACGCATCTTGGTTTTGTTCATGATTCGCTAAATCTCTGGATAACAAGTAAACTATGATGAAGACTGGCACGATTAGAATAATGCTGGCTGCCCAAGCTTTCGCATTCATCGCTTTAAATCGCTCACTTGCTGACGGCAGTTTTTTTCCCTGTTTCTTCGAATAAGCTGCAACCTTCTCTTCAAACTCTGCTTCGCGCCGGAAATGCCTGTTCCTGCCGTCGACCAAACGGTAAAACATTGGAAAGAACGCAACGCCAAAAGTGACGACTGCGCCCAGAAACCACATGGAAAACCAAACCTTGCGGTCGCCTTCAACTTTAACTTTCAGGGTGGTTTCCATTTTTTGATCAAACTTTCTGTTCGGTTGCTAACAAGGTTGGGGTAGCCAAACTTTATAAGTTATTCCTTTGGCTTCTTAAATAAAATGAGTCGACGCCAAATGCTGCTTTCCGTCATAATTCCCGTGTTCAACGAGGAATTAACTGTAGGCAACGTTATTGACCGTACAAAAGCTGTCTTGCAGCATATTGGCTTGCAATATGAAATAATTGTTGTTGACGACCACTCACACGACCACTCGGTTGAAGTGGTCAGGGAACATAACAGCAAACTCTACAGCCTAAAACAGCACATGGGCAAAGGCTACGGTCTGCGAGCAGGGTTCGCTAAGGCAAAGGGCGATATAATAATCACTATCGACTCCGACGGCTCCCACCGCCCCGAGGAACTCCCTCGAGTCCTTGCGCCGGTCCTAAAAGACCAAGCTGACTTGGTAATTGGGTCAAGGTACCTGAACCAGAAAAACGTTGCAACAAGAAAACTAAATGCCTTCGGCGTTCGTATATTCAACTTTTTAATTCAGCTCTTAACGGGAACTGCCATAACTGATTCTCAATCTGGATACCGCGCAATGAAGCGGGAAGTCCTAAGCAAACAAAAACTAAAATCAGGCGGCTACGAGATAGAGTCGGAGATGCTTGTTAAAACAGCTAAAGAAGGTTTTAGGGTAGCGGAGGTGCCTATTAGTTTTGAGCAGCGCACGTATGGTCACTCTGGTGTCGACCCTGTGATAGATGGCTCTAAAATCCTGTTGTCGATTGTTTTAGCGTATGCGAAGGCATAAGCAAGTGGCTGAAACTGTTTATCCCAAGGTTTCGATTATAGTAGCAGCATATAACAGCCAAGATACACTGGAAGAATGCCTCAAATCAATCTTGGCGCTAAATTATCCAGCAGGTTTTGTAGAGGTTATAGTAATGGATGGAGGCTCAAAAGATGCCACTGTAGAAATTGCCGAGCAATTCCCAATCAAAGTGGTTTCTATACGGCTTAACGCTCCAGCCGCTTACAATTACGCCTTGAAAATTGCTTCTTTTCCTATTCTGGGATTCATTGACGCAGATGCCAAGGTGGAAGTTGAATGGCTAAACAAACTTGCACCGCACCTCGTTGAGCCAAAGGTGGCGGGCGTCAGCGGTAGCATCGAAACCTGGAACTGCAACAACCCATGGGCAAGAAGCATCGGGTACGAACTCAAAAACCGCTACCAACGCATAGGTAAGTACACTGGGCGAATCGCTACCATGAACCTTTTGCTCAAAAAATCTGTCGTCGAGGAGGCAGGCGGGTGGGATGAGAAACTACCCAGTCAATATGACACTGACTTTGGCTTTCGCATAGCTGCCAAAGGCTACAAAATCGCCTACGAGTCCAGCGCAGTCTGCTACCACTTTAATCGTCCCACCTTGAAAGCGTATTATCGCCAGCAACTGCAGTACGGTAAAAACACGCTAAAACTCTACTTCAAACACGGACACTTGGCAAAGGGTGACGAGATCACCGATGTAGGAATGAACGTACAACCAATCCTACTCTTGGGCGTCGTTGCGTTTTTCTTTGTGGGCATCTTGCCGCCGCTGAGGTTAATGTGGATTGTTTCGGGTTTAATCTTTTTGGCGATGATGGTTTACTTTGTTTATTCATCTATCAAAATAGCTGTTAAATTCAATGACCGCGCCGCCCTGCGGCTGGTGCTGCTATACTTTGTGAGGGCAGGAGCATGGTTCGACGGCGCAATAATAACTACGGCAAGGTATCTTGCAGGGAAGGACAAGTAATGCCGCATAAAGTCTGCTTTATCTCACCCGAATACTGGCCGCTGACTGGGGGAACAGGCGCCTACGTCTACTACCTCAGCAATGAATTGCTAAAAAACGGCTACAAAATCTTTGTCGTAACAGGCTCCAACCAAGCCCAGGATATACAAGTCAACCCCCAACTCGACGTGTCCTTCCTAAAAATCCCCAAAATGCCCATTGTAAAATCCTTCATGCTAGCCGCTGCCAGCAACCGCAAACTCCAAAGAGTAAGAAAAACAGCAAACGTTGATGTAACCCATCCCCAATTGCCCCTAACACCCAACTTTGCAGTGCCTCCCAACTTTGGTAAATCACTTGTTTGCACCGTCCACTCCACATGGAAAGGCGAAGCCGAAGCCATCCGCGGAGAACCTTACACCCGATTAAATGCAAACGAGAAGTTTTTGGTAAGTTTTAATTGGTTTTTGCGGTTTTTTGAGGAAGGTATGTTGCATAGGGCTCGAAGAATAATCGCTGTCAGCCATTTCACCAAGTGGGAACTCACAAACTATTACAAGATTCCCCCAAGCAAGATACGGGTTATCCACAACGGCGTTGACGTAACCAAGTTTAAGCCAGCGGCAGATAAGCGCAAGATCAAGGCGGAGCTTGGTTTTAACCCTGACGAATTAGCTATCGTCTCCGTCGGCAGATTGTATGCCCGCAAAGGCTTATTCACCCTTATCGAAAGTATGCCCGCCGTCATTAAACGCTTCCCAACCGCCAAATTCATCATTTCAGGCAAGGGGCAAAGCGACGAAATGCACAAACTTATCATTCACGCAGAAAAACTCGGCGTAAAAGGCAACATAATCTTCACTGGTTACTACCCCGACAAGAAATTGCCTCTGCTCTACCAAGCCGCCGACGTCTTTGCATTTTCCACCTTCTATGAGCATCATCCCTTCGCCGTTTTGGAAGCGCTTGCAACAGGCTTGCCCGTTGTCACAACCACAGTGGGCGGTATCCCAGAAACCATCGAAAGCGGCAAAAACGGCTTTCTGGTGGAACCTTTCAATTCCAAAGCGTTCAGCGAAAAAATCCTCTATCTGCTCGAGCATCCCGTCTTCGCAGCGGAAATGGGTGCGTTGGCTAGGAAAACAATCGTGGAAAACTATGATTGGCGCATAGTCGTCAAAGACGCCATGAAAGTGTACGATGAAGCAATTAGTTAGCCTATTTCGATTGGTTTGCCCCGATACGCCATGGTTACCTTCTGGAACAATCTGACGATGTCCAGTGAGCAGAAGAGCATTTTTGTTAGGTATTCGTGCTGGTAAATCATCATCTGTGCCTTCACTGGTAAATCGATTCGGGGTGGCTCAAAACTATGCTCAACTTGGCTTATCGGTAAGCCTTCGACTTGGATGTCTTCTTCATCCATGCCTGTTTTGTTAGCGATGTAGTTGAGGTAGGTTTCTTTCCAATTGAGCATCATGACTTTGGCGGCGGTTATGTCTAAAGCCAACGCATCGTTGCCAGTCAGCATTAGTCCCATCTTGACGGGTTTGCCTTTGGTAGGTCCGTTGCCTTCTATGCCTGTTCGGGCATCCATAATCGTTAACTGAGGTTTAAAAAGCGTGTAAAGCCGGTACATGACTTCTGGCAGGTAGGGGTGGAGGTAAATGCGTTTGTTGCTGGGCACACAACCGAACAGGTTTTTGATAGCGCCACTGTAAGTCATGAACTCGTGAGTTTTCATCAACGGCAAATCCACGACGGCATCTGAATCGAGGATGGTTTTGGGCAGAAAAAGACGCTTGAGCGGACAACCGTCTGGAAATTTTACTTCGATCAGTTTGTCTTCTGAGAGGTTTATGACTGTGCCACCTGCTGCTTTGACAGCTGCCTCCGCGCCGGTTTTGTCGAAAGCTGTCCAGCACGGGTAGTTGAAGCCGTTAGATTCGCCCACGATGACTTCACTGTTGCCGTCCCGAAGCAAACCAACCAGCTGACGCATCAACTCGGGGCTGGTTACAACTCCAGGCAGATATTCCGGGTGGCTTAAGTTTGGTTTGACAAAAATCTTTTTCTTGCCACGCAATCCCGAGTTTGCAACGGCTTCTTTTATGATGTCGCTTATGTCCTCTTTGGCTCGAAAAATTTTAACTCTCTTCGATGAGGAATCAGGCATTTTTTGTATTCTTCACTCCTTGAAGGCATCCTGGGTCGCCGCTGAGCATGTCGCCGTTATGATATGCGGCTGAACGTGCCCTGCAGCCCCCGCAAATGAACTTGTAATCGCATTTGCCGCATGCGCCTTTGAGGTTGGCTCTGTTGCGGAACGATTTGAAGAGGGGTGCGTTTAGCCAGATGTCCTGAAATTTTTCTGTTTTTAGGTTCCCGACGTTTACGGGCAAAAAGACGCATGGGTGAACGTCGCCTTGAGGAGACAGCGAACAGTAAAGCCTTCCTGCACCGCAGCCGCCAATAAAATCCGCCAAGGGCACGGCTTTTTTGGTTACTCTTACGGTTTGCATGTGTGCCATGGACATGATAACTTCGCCTGTACCAGCGGGACCTTGACATTGCAAAGCTACACGCGCCAATTGTGGTGCAGTTGCGAGGATTGTGGTTTTGCAGCCTGCCGACATTCGGTTAAGCAAGTATTGCATGACTTCTTCACGTTCTTGAGGTGAGAGGTCCTGATCAAAATGCGCTTTACCCCGACCAGTGGGGATAAAATTGAAGTAAGTAAACCGCTCAGCATGGATTTCCTCAGCCAAATCTATGATGGCGGGCAATTCTGCCATGTTGTTCTTGCCAACGGTTGTGGCGATGCAGACGCATAAGTCGGCTTCAACGCAGATTTTGAGGCCTGCAACCGCTTTATCGAACGTTCCTGGGACGCCTCGGAAGTCGTCGTGGGTTTTGGCGGTGGCTCCGTCGATGCTGACGTCGAGGTAGTTAACTTTAGCTTGTTTGAGTTTCTGCACGTTCTCTTTTGTGAGCAGGGTTCCATTTGAAGCTACTGACACGTAGAGTCCACGGTCAGCTGCGTGCCGTGCAACTTCAAAGAAGTCTTTTCGGGTTAAGGGTTCGCCGCCGCTAAACGCCAACGCTGTAACACCTGCGTCGGCAAGTTGGTCAACAACCGCCAAAGCTTGAGATGTTGATAATTCATCTTCTTTGACAGCGCCGCTGTTGGAGTAGCAGTGTTTACAGCTCAGGTTGCATTTATGAGTGAAATCCCAAACTACTAGAAACGGCGCATAGAGCGACATGGGTTTTTTTATGCCCAAGTAAGCAAAAGACTTCGTCAGGTTAAGTACCGCTCTTCTAGCATAGGGGTCAGTTAAGAGTTTCTCAACTTTTGCCCGTTTAAAGCCAAGACCTCTCCGCAGAAATTCAACCCAGAAACCGATAACCTGCGAATACAAACTGTTGCACCTGTCGCATTTGACGTCGGTTTTGCCCGCATAATCGTCGAGCGCCGCTTCAAGCACAGTTCTGCCGCATTTGCCGCATTTTTTTAAGGACAACTGGAGCATTTTTTTTGTCATAGGCATAGTTATGACTGCGTTCCAGAAACTGTCGTGGCTAAGGATGCTCATTGTAGTTTCTCCAAGCGGGTCTCGGTAGTTAATTGGATGCGTAGGATGTTAAATATTTCTCTAAAAACCAAAATTAACCTGTAGGACAAAAACTTGCTCTTTCAGGCACGCCGTATCTCGTCAATCCCAAAGATAGTAAGCGGTTGCAGACAATCTCCCAGATTATCCAAAGTGCCCAAATGAAAAACAAATTAGTGATAACGGGTTTCATATTTGCTGTATTATTATCGGTTATGGTTGTAGGTGTAGCTCAAGCCAACCCTTTGCCGCCTACATGGGTAACTGTTTGTTCTCCCAAAAATGACCAAATTTACTCTTCAAGCACCGTTCAACTTAGTTTTATTCCCATTCATAGCGATGACATAAACTTTACTTCTTTCACATATGTCCTTGACGAACAGTCGCTAATTGCAACCAACGGAAACGCAACCCTGACCAATCTGCCGTCTGGCTTGCACACCCTAAAAATCTACTGCTCCTACAACATCTATTACTTTAACAGAACTTACGAGTTTCTCAACAGAACTTATGAGTATAAAGACCAGATTGCCAACGTCGTTTACTTCAACACACAATACTCAATCCCCTGGATAACCTTTACAATAATAACCGTCAGTGCCGCAACAATACTTCCTTCGGTGCTGTTTTTTAAGCGCAGACAAATAAAGGCGAGGCTTATGCGCAAAAAAACCTGGGTTTTCTGGCTGGGAACATTTTTGCTTGTTTCAGGAACTCTAGCATTAGTTCCGTTTGCTTGGAAGGCTACAATGGATTCCCTGTTTCCATATTGGCCAAGAGGCGTGGCGGTTTCTCTGTCCTTTTATTTTCCCTTTATTGGTGCCTTAATCTTTATCGTGGGTGTAGGCTTGGTCATGATGTGGATTGGTACTCGCAACGGAAAAAGTCTCGACAAAGCAAACGACGAAAGAAAATATCTTTTCGGATAAACGGGTTTCTGCAATTGCCTATAGAATAAAAACAGGCCAACGCCCAACAAAAACTAAACATCGCTATCTCATCTATCTATATTCTTGGGTTTAGAGCGTAAGCTCTGGGAAAAATTTATATCTCAAGGTTTGATTGTTCCGTTTAGAATCTAATAACTCAATAAGGAAATATTGGTGAAAAATATGTCTCAAGGCGGAGGAAACATTCCAATTCTCGTATTAAAAGAAGGCACAGGCCGCTCAAGTGGCCGCGAAGCACAAAAAAACAACATCATGGCTGCAAAAATAGTGGCTGAGTCTGTGAAATCCACACTCGGTCCATGTGGCATGGATAAGATGCTTGTCAGCAGTATGGGTGATGTTGCAATAACCAACGACGGTGCAACTATCATGAAAGAACTTGATGTTCAGCATCCAGCGGCAAAAATGCTTGTTGAAGTAGCAAAAGCTCAAGATAACGAAGTTGGCGACGGAACAACCACCGCAGTCATCTTAGCAGGAGAATTACTTGCAAAAGCCGAAAGCTTACTCGACAAGAACATTCACCCAACTGTCATAATAGAAGGGTACAAGAAAGCAAGTGAAGAAGCACAGAAAATCCTCGACAAAATAGCTATACCTATAGCTTTTGAGGACGAGAAAACCCTAAGAGAAGTAGCAATTACATCAATTTCCAGCAAAAGCATCAACGTTGCAGAAGACCATTTCGCAAAAATAATCGTTGAAGCAGTAAAGCAAGTTTCCGAAAAAGTTGACAACAAATACGTTTCTGACATAGACCTCATAAAGGTAGTGAAGAAACATGGCCAAAGTCTCGATGAAACAGAACTAGTCAAAGGCATGGTCCTAGACAAGGAAGTTGCAAGCTCAGGAATGCCAAAACTCATCGACGGCGCAAAAATCGCCCTCCTAAACGCTAAGCTCGAAATCGAGAAAACTGAGTTCGATGCAAAAATCAACATCGAAAGCCCCAATCAAATGAAGATGTTCCTTGACGAAGAAGAACGCATGCTAAAAGAAATGGTGACCACAATTACCAAATCCGGTGCAAACGTTATCTTCTGCGAGAAAGGAATCGACGACATGGTCCTGCACTTCTTAAGTAAAGCGGGCGTTTTAGCAGTTAAAAGCGTAAGTAGCAGCGACATGGAAAAACTCTCAAGAGCCACAGGAGCTAGCATAGGTGCAAGCGTAAAAGACTTGACGCCTGACGCACTTGGCAAAGCAAAACGCGTTGAAGAAGTCAAAATCGGCGACGACAAACTAATCTACATCCGCGACTGCAAGAACCCCAAAGCAGTTACAATCGTTATCCGAGGCGCATCCAAAAACGTCATAGACGAAGCAGAACGCAGCTTACACGACGGCTTATGCGTAGTAAGAAACGCAATCGAAGACGGCAAAATCGTTGCAGGAGGCGGCGCACCCGAAGCAGAATTAGCAAAGAACCTACGCGCTTTCGCCGTAAAAGTTGGAGGACGCGAACAACTTGCAGTTGAAGCCTTCGCAGACGCAGTGGAAGAAATTCCCCTCACGCTCGCCGAGAACGCAGGCTTAGACCCCATAGACATCATGGTAGCTCTACGCGCACAGCACGAGAAACCAAACAGCCAAACCTTCGGCATCGACGTAACCACAGGCAAAATTGTTGACATGCGCGTGAAAATGGTTATTGAGCCACTCCGCGTAAAGCAGCAAGTCATAAAATCCGCTACCGAAGCAACCAACATGATACTGAAGATCGACGACTTAATCAGCATTAAAGGCGGCGGCAGCAAGATGCCTCAGATGCCACCAGGAATGGGTGGTATGGGCGGCGGCATGGGTGGAATGGGCGGTATGGGCGGAATGCCCTACTAAGCGACCCAAATTTTCTTTCTTTATTTTATTTTTTAAAAAAAGTTTTGTATTCTGCTTTTAATTCCAACCTAGATTGAATCCTTAGGGCCAGGTCGAATTGGCACTTTTTCAAGCAATTAGAATGTTAAAAATTCAGAGAACCACTTTTGATTGGTAAAGTTATTATGTTAAGTGGCTAAACATTATTCGGTAACTCGGAGACCTCTGTTTGAAACATGTGAAGATTTCAGCATTCGATTGCCCTGATGCTTGGTTCAAAGCGTTAAGCGCAATTTGGAGGGAAGGGGATGTTTTCAAAGTCGGTTTTGGCTCAGAAGAGACTGAAACTAGGAAGCTGAATCTTACAATCGAAATAACAAACCCTGAAAATCGGCCTCTGGTCAGCGATAAAGCGCCATGCGACTTCAAGTACGTCCAAGGCTACGCGTTGGAGTATTTGTGGTGTGGCGAAAAACAAGAAGACGAAACCTACACCTACGGCAGCCGCCTAAATCATCCAATCAACCAGGTTGAGGAAGCCATAAAAAGATACATTGAAGAGCAGAGGGATCGGCAAGTTACGATGGTTATCAGGTTCCCAGAAGACATAAAAAAATACGGTAAAAACAACAAAAAAAGTGAACCCCCCTGCCTGAGCCTAATCGACACAGAAATTCTCGACAACCAAATGCATTTCACCTCCTATTTTCGAAGCTGGGATGCGTATGGCGGGTTACCGGCTAACATCGCTGGACTTCAGCTTTTCAATGAAGCTTTCGTCAACGAAATAAACGAGCGAGGCAACCTTTCATTGAAAACAGGCAAACTAATTTTCCACTCGAAAAACTGTCACATCTACCAACGCCAATACAACCTTGTCAAGGAACTCTTGGAACCCAAAGACAACGCCAAACGAATGGCGAAGGCACTTAAGCCATCAGAACAATAAGGCTAGATCTCTTTTTTGATCGGATACCCACGGTTTCTCCATGCAGTCAACCCGCCAAGCATGTTACTGACATCTTCAAAGCCCGCCCGCTCCAACATGCTTAATGCAATACTTGAACGGTTCCCAACCGAACAAGTAACAACAATCGGTTTGTCTTTTGGCAATTCTGCGGTTTTTTGGGGTAAGTCACCAAAGAAAATCCGAGTTGCACCCTCAATGTAACCATCTTCGGTCCATTCTGGCGGATCCCGAACATCCAACAACAAAACTTCGCCCTTAGCAAACCGCTCTTTTGTTTCTGGGGCTGAAACGGTTTTGTAGCTACGGAAAGGCTTCCCCGCATCCTGCCACTGATTCATGCCGCCGCATAGGTAACCACACATGTTGTCAAAACCCAGCCGCCTAAACTGTGGCGCCGCAATGTCGATATCACTTGGGCGCTCAAGCATGAAGATGATGTACTGATTGGTATCAAAGAGCCATCCGGGGTAAACGCTAGTTCCTCCAAGCCACAAACTGACTGAATTGGGGATATGTGACCCTGCATACGCGTAGGGCATTCGAGTGTCTATAACAATCATATTCTGCTCTTGCATTTCCACTTCAAACTCGAGCAGCGAGAAAGGTTTTGGATTGGACATTTTGCTGAGTAGCGGTGGACCGTTCAGGTTTAGTTCCTCCATTTTTTTGAAGTACTTTGGTACCACCAATTCTTCAGCAGTTACTTTTTTGATGAATTCATCCTTGCCAAATTGCAGGTAGGGATTGGTTTTTTTCTCGAAGCCAAGCGTGGTTGGTTCCATGTTATTTATGCCGTGACCACAGACGCTGCCTGCGCCATGGGCGGGGTAAACCAAAACATGGTCACCCAGCCGCAACAACTTTTCGTTTAGGCTAATGTAGAGTTTTTCTGCTTGAGTGGGATGGTTGGTTTTGCCATAGAGGTCGGTTCGCCCAACGGAACCCGCAAAGATTGTGTCGCCCGTGAAAACAGCTTTAGCATCGTTACTCTCTGAGGGATAAATAACGTAACAAAGGGATTCGTTGGTATGTCCGGGCGTGTAGAGAGATTTTATCTTTACACCGCCTACATGCAAGACGTCGCCATCAGACAACTTGTCTTCTCCATACTTGAAAAGCAAAGCGTTGCTGTGACCGATTTCTGCTCCTGTGAGGCTCTGCAGCTCCAGTGAGCCGACGACGTAGTCTTCGTTGCGATGAGTTTCTAGGATATATTTGATTTTTGCGCAGTCTTCTTTGGCAAGTTGGGTGTAGATTTCGCAGTCACGCCTTGGGTCAATAACTACGGCTTCATGTTCGTCGGATAGATAGTAGCTGTTGTGGGCTAAACCTTCAGACTTGATGGTTTTTATTTCCATTTTTTTAACCGCCAAAAAATTAATTGAAAATTAACTTTGGTTCCCGAAAGAGAACTCTCCAATTATCTACAACCAGTTAAATGATTTATTTCTTTCCAAACCCTGCCCGCCATGATTAACCCTTTATAGCGCAAAGTCCTAACATTTCAGATGGCGACGGTTATGGGTCACAACATGGCATCATGGAAAGTTCTCGAAAGCATGCTCATTGATTTGGAGAAAAAAGGAGTAGTAATCCCTGAAAATATTCTGGCGGACTTGCGGTCTGCAAAAAGCATGATAAAGCTTCATTGCACCCAAGCCAGGGGCGCAGGCGATGCTCTCCAAAAAGCTGAGGAATTATCTGCAAACGTGGAAGCTTATCTCGCCGAGGAGGCGCAGAAGGTTTTTGGTGCCGAAAAAGTTGACGCATGGCTAAGGCGCCTAGAAGAAGCTAACGCTGAAGTTTGCGAGGAACCCGCATCGGAGGACAAGTATGTTACGGGTGTTCCGAGAGACCAAAAATGGGTGAGAGTGGAACCAATCAAGGACCTGCCAGCCGGACGGATACTACGGATTGCTGAAGAACAAAATCTCCAGGTCAAACCCGAAAAGGATGGGCGCATAGTAGTTTACGGTCAACCTGAAGGCATCAAAGCGTTCGTCAAGCAAATGACTGCAGAAGCAGCAAAAAAGTAATTTTTTTTCAGAGTTCAAAAAGTCTAAAAAGCACCAAAAAGCCCTAAATTCCATTCCAATAGGTTAAGCTTTCTTTTGTCTTTCAGCATACGCTTTCTCGATAGCTACTCGGTGGACGTTGTTGTAGGCGCAGAACGGAATAATCTTCAGGTCAGGCGTGATGTAGTGGACGACGCATCGGCGGACGCGGTTGACGTCGAAGTTGTAGGAATCCATGAATGCCATGCAGCCTAAGAGGAAGATTCTGCGTCGGATTTTGCCCAGCGACTGATAAGATGGCGAGAGATGCATTTTCATGATGGATTTCATCAAAGTTGGCATGCCCACTTCTTTGGTGACCAAAAACATGTCCATAGATAGCATTGAAGCCATAAACAGCGATGAAAGCAATGAGAATTTGCCCTTGGATTCGGCTTCTTCAGCGGTTTTGCGGATACTGTTGAAGAACCGGTCAAAGTTGACGAAGCGGTTTATGGGAAACATTTTGCCGCTTTTGGAAACGTAAACCCAGTTAACAATGCCGCATTGCGGGCTACAGCTGAATAGCGGCCAGGGTTTCTGCATGAATTTACGCATGATTTTAATCGGCGAAGTCATAACAGACATCGGATACAAATCAGTAGCTTTCACTTCCCCGTTCGTTTGCTTTTCAACATCCTCGGCGAAGCTCCATTCGCGGAAATTTTCGCGGAACGGGTTCTCTGTGGCTCTGCCCGTGAAAGCGATAGGCTGGAAGATTAATCCTCGGACGATGTCAGTGTTTTTGGAAGCGAAACGTATCATGTCACCGACCTCCTTGTCGTTGAGGCTCTTCATGAGGGTGTTCACGAGGATGATTTCCATATCCTGTGTGCGGCAAACGTCAATGGCTTTCAGTTTCATTTCTAAGAGTTCTCGTCCTCGAACTTTTCGGTTGAATTCTTCATGGAAACTGTCAAAGGACAAGTAAACTATGTTTAAGCCGCTGTCTTTGAGCTTCTTAGCCAACCCGGGGGTATCAACGAGATGGGTTCCGTTGGTCGCCAAGATAGTCATAAATTTTAGCCTGTGTGCCGCCGCAATAATTTCTGGCATATCCTCGCGTTCGAGCGGTTCGCCACCTGAGAACAAAATTGCTGGAGGCTTAGGATTTGCGTTAGCTGCGAACTCAAGCATGTTTATGAGGGCTTCTTTGGTGGGTTCATAATCTGCTTCTTGATTTGGAAAAGTACTAAAGCATACAGCACATTTGAAGTTGCAACGTTTGGTTACGTCGATTACGCCGATGACTGTGCCCGACGCGTGTTTGTTGCAGGTTTCGCATTTGTAGGGACAGCCCTCGGGGTTTTTGGGTGCATTTAGGTCGCCGAGGTATTGGAACTGGTCGTACTTTTGCATGTGATTGTAGACGGGTACACTTTGCCAGTGGGTGGCGTGAAATTCGCCGTGTTCGGGGCATTGTTTGGTTATTTGGATTTTGCCGTGGGACTGGGCTAATTGGGCGTCGATTTTCTTTTGGCATTCAGGGCAGATGCTTTTGGTTTCGCTCATATTAACCATCCAAGGACAGCTTCAATAATGAGTGCAAGCGGCAACAGCATCATTGACATCGTTACCAACCTTTCATACTTGCGTATATCTGCTATGGTTGAACTTGACACGAATAATCGTATAGAGGAGTAAATTAACAGTGCACTCCAGAGCAGAATCAGCGGCAAATAATACAATGTAAAGTGGTCTTTGAACAGGGGTAGAGCAGGCAGAGGAGCAAGCAATCCTGTGAGGAGGAAGAATATGCCGCCGACTTTAGCTGCGCTGATAGCGCCGATTTTCTGTGGTAGCGTTGGGTATCCCACTTTTGAGTCGCCCTCCATGCTTAAGATGTCGCGTAGCACGTTGCCGCCTATTGTTCCAAACGCGATTGGGTAGAGGCTTAGTGAAATCCATGTTATAGTGCCTGAAACGGTTGCTTGCCCAAATATGAACGCTGTACCCGTCAAAATACCCATTAGCAGGTTAGCGGCGAAACCGGACTTTCGTTTCACCATGTACGAGTAAACCAAAAGCAAAAGTGAATCAATGGCTATTATTGCGAAACTTAACCAATTTATTAATGCTGAAAGAAGTAAGCCTAAAGTAAATAGCACGCCTGTAATCGCCACAACCTGCTTCAGATTGAGGGCGCCTGAGGGGATGGGACGTTTAGGTTTGATGACTGCGTCGCTTTCCCTGTCAAAATAATCGTTTATTGCAAACCCTGCAGAAGCAATGAGTGCCATGGAAAAGAAAGTCAGAAGCGCAACTAACCCAAAACTTAGGGTTCCAACTGAAGTTTGTATACTTGAAAAGTTGCCTTTTAGGATGGCGAATGCCGTTAGCACCGCCAAACCGCCGGTCATCAGCCAGTAGGGAAGCCGCAGCAGAGCAACTAGAGCTCTAGCTGACCCGGCTGCATTCATTTCTTAATTTTCCTGTCAGCGATGACTTCTTTGATGCTTTCTTCCAACGTTACTTTGGGTGTCCATTTGAGCTCTTTTTTAGCTTTGGAGATGTCAAACCAGATTTTGGTTACGTCGCCCTGCCATGAAACGCCTGTGGTTGTGACGACCGTTTTGTCTTGAAGATCAAGAATGGTCAGTATCAATTTGGCTAATTCTATTATGGATGTGGTTTTGCCGAGCCCCAAGTTGTAGACTTCGCAGTTAACATAATCCTCTGAACCCACCTTAACTAATGCCGCAACCACATCTGATACATGTACGAAATCGCGGCATTGCTCACCAGTACCGATGATTTCAAGTTTATTGGGATTGTTGGCTAGTTTATCAAGGAAGTCATGGATAACGCCATGGCATCGCAGGCCGTAAACGTTGGCGAAACGTGTTATTACAATGTCTAATCCATATTGTTCTCGGTACATTTGGCAGTATTCTTCGCCTACCACTTTGGATAAGCCATAGCATGAGAATGGGTGAAAGCCATATGATTCGGGAGTTGGAAATACTGTAGGGTTGCCGTAGACTGCGGCGCTGGAAGCAAAAACCACTTTTGCGTCGTCTTTGCGGGCTTTTTCTAAAACACACAACGTTCCTTTGGCGTTCGTCTCAAAATCAACGAGAGGGTTCTCCATAGAGTAACCCACGACGACTTGTGCTGCTAAATGGTAGATTAAATCGCTCTTGGGTAAACTGCAAAGCGTTTTGAGGTCCAGTATGTCGCCTTTGATAAAGTTGGCTTTGGGAACATCCTTAACATTTTTCATTAGACCGCTTGATAGGTTATCATAAATCGTTAAGTCATCCGTCAGTTGTGACAGTTTATTGCACAGGTGAAAGCCTATAAAGCCTGCTCCACCAGTAACCAGCACTTTTTTCCCTTTCAATTCAGCCATCTAATTCACGACAAAGCCTATATTCCCTATTAGTAAGGTTGTAGGTATATGTCGCCGGTGAAAACTATAAAAACTTTTAGGGATTTGCTATCTTTCCTCACCATTATTCCAGTTGGGGGAAAAGAAGATTTTATTTTCACGACGGCGGAGAATGTTTGGCTTTTTCCATTATTAGGCGGCTTTATCGGTTTACTGGCTGGATTATATTTTCTCGGTTCAAGCGTAATTGTAGGTTTCTTGTTAGGTTTAATCCACAGCTTTGCAGGTTTGCCCAATTGGGTTTTTCCGACTTTGTTTCCTGCAGCTATGACAATAGCTTTCTTAAGTGTGATAACTGGACTGCAACATTTTGATGGCTTAATCGACTTAGGTAATGCCGTGGGCTTGCGGAATGTGCATGACAGAAAGATGGTTGCGCACGCTTGGACGGTAACCTATTCGGGTGCTGTTTTGGCGTTGGTTGTGGAATTTGCCGCTTTCATAGGCTTATTTTTTATTAATCCAATGTTTGCTTTTGGCGCCATATTAGCTGCCGAAATTGCGGCAAAGTTATCGATGGTTACGATTGTTTGGTTTGGAAAGCCCAGCCATAAAGGGTTAGGATCGATTTTTCTCTCCAAAGCCAAAAAGAAACTCAACGCCGTCGCCTATGTGATTGCTGTTTTGGTTGTTTTTCCCTTGTTTGCTCTCACGATTAGTCCGCTGTGGGGTTTAGTTGCTGTAGGCATAGTTTTAGTCAGCATTCCAGTGGCATTTGTAATGGAGAAGGTTTCAGAGGGTGTTTTCGGCGGGGTTTCAGGTGATATGATTGGAGCAACCAACGAGGTTGCACGTGCTGTGACGTTAATTCTGTTTGCAGTAGTGTTTCTGGTGATGCTGTGATGATTCCTGCTTTAATTATGGCTGGCGGCAAAGGCTCGCGTATGGGTGTGCCAACTGAGAAGCCGTTGCTTCCGTTTTTAGGTAAACCGCTCATCGACTGGGTGGCAGACGCAATCTTAAATGCCCAGAAAGTCTCCGAGTTCTACGTCATAACCAGTGCGAACACGTCTCAAACCGAAAAGCACTGTTTAGATAGAGGCTGGAAGGTTCTGCGTACAGACGCTAAAGGCTACCACAACGACCTAAAACAAGCCGTTCTGAAGGCCAGTCTGATGGGTCCTGTGCTGACTATGCCCTCCGACGTACCAGCGATAACTGGGCCATTTCTTGATAAAGTCGTAAGCGAATTTGAGGGCTGCGGAAAAGACTTCTTAGCCGTCTTCGTTCCAATAAAAAAACGTCAGGACCTTGGGCTCTCCATCTCCTCGACTGACGAGTACAAAGGCGTCTGGTATGCTGTTTCGGGAGTGAACATTATCAATGGCGCCAAAGTTTTGGGGGAAGGCAAGATTGAAACCAGCGCTATCATAACCTCGGAAACTGAGGTTCTTTTGAACGTTAACACGACTAAAGACTTGGAAATAGCACAGCAAATAATGAAAAACCTGAGGAAATAATGCCTCACTGCATCAGGCATCTGGACTATTTTGCTTCAATTGGTATTTATAGCATGCAAACCATATTTGGGCTATATTTTCAAGACGGGGGAAGGAAATACGATTCAGGGGAATAACGCATGATTAAGTTGCCCAGCCAAGTTGCAGAGTACTTCCCCTACGATAGCGTGCGTCCACACCAGGACGAATTCATAAGCACCGTCTACAACGCCGTCGCTAACCGCTGTTCAGTCCTCATCGAGGGCAGCAACGGCTTAGGAAAAACAATCTCCGCCCTCTCTGCAGTGTTACCAGTCGCTATCGAGAAAAAACTCAAAATCCTCTATGTGGCAAGAACCCACCGTCAACATGACCGCGTTATCGAGGAGTTAAGGGCGGTTTTTAGGAAACACCAGATTAGTGGGCTTTCCATTCGTGGACGCAATGAAATGTGTCTCAACGTCTTCGCCGCCAAAGGCGCTTTCGATTCGAAGTCACTTATGGAAGTCTGCGAACTCCTCAAAGCCAAGAGCAGGTGTCCATATTACACTAATGTGGAGGAGCGAACTTACGATTACATGCAACTTCAACAGCAAGTTGCTAGTCGCCCTTACATGGGCAGTGAAATCCAGCGGATTTGCAAGAAAAAAGAAGTCTGTCCCTACGAACTTGTAAAGGCTGGGCTCTCTGACGTCAAAGTCATCGCATTAAGCTACCTATACGTTTTCGACCCTGTAATCCGCACGGCTTTCCTCAAAAACCTTGAAACCGAACTCCAAAAAATCATCCTAATCGTGGATGAAGCTCACAACTTGCCTGAAACAGCCATCAGCATCTCAGGCAGCACCCTTTCTCTTTTCGTTATGCGGGCTGCGGAGATGGAGGCTAACCGCTTCGGCAACAAAGACATCGAAGACTTCGCCCACTTCTTCAGGCTTGAAGTGGAAAAAATCACAGACAAGATTAGCCGAGAAGAAATCATTCCGGGTAAATGCTTGATTGATATCATACAAAAACAAGGTAACATTTCTCGACCAAGAGAGTTCTTTGAGCATATGCATGAAGCAGGCTCCTCAATCAAGAAAACCTTGCTTGCTGAAGGCAAAAATCCGAGGTCTTATGTTCATGCGATGAGTGAGTTTCTACTTAAATGGTTTGATACATTGGAGGATGACTCCTTCATCAATGTTGCAAGCCGATATTTTAACAAAGAAAACAATAAAACCGCCAAGCTTGAGATAGTTGCGCTTGACCCATCCAAGGTTACGCAGCCCGTTTTCTCATCTACCTATGCTAACGTGATTATGTCTGGGACTCTGCAGCCATTGGAGGCGTTTGCAAGAATTACGCAGTTGCCCGATAGCACGGTAAAGTTCCTTGCGTCTTCCCCGTTCCCCAAGGAACACGTTTTCTCAGCCGTGTCCTTGGGTGTTACAACTTCCATGGATAAGAGGACCCCTCAAATGTATCAAATCATGGTGGAACGCATAAACGAAGTAGTAAACAGTACTCCAACTAACACAGGCGTTTTCGCAGCTTCTTTCCAAGTCTTAAATGCCCTATTGGCTGAAGGCTTAGAGAATGCTCTTTTAAAACCCCTCTTTCACGAACGTAAAGGTATGACTTCTAAAGCCAACGAGAAAATGGTTCAGGATTTCAAAGCCTGCGGCGACAAGGGCGGCGCTGTGTTCCTTGGTGTTCAGGGCGGCAGGACGTCTGAAGGTGTGGATTTTCCAGGCAACCAAATGAATTCAGTAGTCGTTGTTGGGGTGCCTTATGCGGAGCCAACGCCAAGAATTAAAGCGCAAATCGACTATTATGATAAGCGTTTTCCTGGGTTTGGACGTGAATATGGATACGTTTTGCCTGCCATGAAAAAAGCTTCGCAGGCAGCTGGAAGACCCATAAGAACCCTAGATGACCGAGGCGCTATAGCGTTCTTGGACTTCCGTTTCGCTACCAACTACTGCAAAAACTTCTTACCCTCTTGGATAACAGGCGGGATGAAAGTTTTGCCCGACAAAAAAGGTGTCTTAGCGACTGAAGTCAGCAATTTCTTTAGGACTCAGTCTTGAACTTCCTGAAGCTTCTCGTTTACCAAAACTTTTCCGATAAGAATTTTTAAAGGTTTAGTAGAAACAGCGGTTTGAATCTTGAGGGTCTTACGAAGTTGATTTATTTCCCTTAGCACGCCGATTCCTAAAAATTTACTTCCACGACCACACAGCCCTACAAGTAAGCCTTTTTCTGGTTCCTGCTTTTTCGGTATGGCTCCTCTTGGTTCGATTATCACTTGACTTTTGGGGTAGCACTGCAGTTTCGCATTCTTGAGGTAACGTGCATAAGTCATTTCACGGAGGCTTTTGCGTTTTTCTGGAGGACGCTGCTTGAGCGCAAAAGATGGTTCAACTGTGAAAACTGGAGTTTGTAGACTTGCTATGAGAGGGGCTAGTTCATCTTGCATTTGAATTGCAATGATAACGTCGGGTTTTAGTGCCTGCACCAAATCCGTTTTGTATTTAACCGCCATGTCACCGCTTACAAAACCATCTGTGTTAACCAAAACAAAATCAGCCTGCCCCTGCAAAACCTCAGCCTCCATAGCGGTTAAGCCCTCGATGGTTTTGGACAAAGCCGTTATGGGCGAGGTAACACCAACAAAAAAAGCGTTTCTCAGCCTTAAATTGTAAAGTTCAGGTATGCGTTTAGAAGTTATTCCGTAACCTATAGTGGCTGATGGACCTATGTCAGCTTGGCCTAAGTCTCCGTCTAAAACAGCTACTTTACTTTTGCCATCGATTAGCCTGTTTAACAGGTAAGTGCAAAGGCTACTTTTTCCACAGTCGATTCCGCCTAAAATCACAACAACCACGGGGCGCTTCTGTAAACCCAAAATCGCTTCAACAGGCTTATCCCAAGATGGCGGATTTGTACTGCCCATCGTTTCAGCTACGCCAGAATTAGGGCCTAACGAAATGTCAAAAGCTGATTTTTCAGCGATAAAAAATGGGAGCCGTTTTCCTTCCAGAATCAGAACACTCTGGGATTCCTTCATTGGATAGCCGAAAACTTCAGCTTTTCCCGTGAGAAGCCGCACTGACGCTGGACCATCAACTAACATTGTTTTGTTGGGTTCGATTGTGTGCTGCAATTATTTTTCTCCTTGGACAGATATTTCCTACTCTTCCAGCTATGCGTTTGGCTGAGGCGATATGCCTAACTCCTCTGCTACGCTTGTTTTCTTTTAAAGGTTTGTTAGTTCCCGCCTCGCTCACGACTTCCAAGACGACTTGAGGCGGCAAGGCTTGGTCTAAATCTTCGAGCATTTCCTTGTATATTGGGACACCGTTGCCAATCTTAACAGAAACACGGGTTACTGCCAAGTCAATGTTTTTTGTAATCTTTAGGATGCTGTCGATTATTTCTTTATTGCTAAAACAGTTACCTTGTTCAATAACTTTTCCGTCTGCAAGCGCAACCAACCCAACCGATACACCTGGGTCAATACCGACTACAATTTTTTTGTATGCTTCTTTTCCCAAAAGTAGCACCTTTATGTGCTCAATTAAACAATCAAGTTCCGCTTCGTCACTTAAAACTAAGATTTTCTGATGGTTAATTAAGTGTTTTTCTTGCTCAGAGGTTATGACTACCACAATCCTATGGGGAACGGATTCTCCGGGCACTAAACTGATAAAAGGAATGTTTTGCTCCTGTAATTTGTTAACTATGAGGAAGTAGGTTTTGCCTTGCACCGTTGCCGCAGCAACTTTTTCAATCATAAAGCAACCTTAAAGTATACGTTTAAGTGCAAAACACATTACTAGCTTCAAACTAATAATCCTGACGTGTAGCGCATGGATAAAATCTCCACAGGTAGCAAATGCATTGACGCAACCATAGGCGGAGGGATCTTGCCTGACACGGTCACATTGGTTTACGGCGAACCTGAAACGGGAAAAACAACCTTTGCAATGCAATGTGCCTTCCACTGTGCAACCAACAACCAAAAAGTCCTCTATATCGACTGCGACAACACTTTCTACGCCAAGAGGCTCGCTCAGATTTCAGGCGACAAATTCGATGAGGTTGCTGAACGAATTATTCTTGTGAAGCCCAAGGAATTTAAGGAACAAATCGCAGTCGTAGACCAAATCCAAGATTATGCAGTTGGCAATGTGGGCTTGATAATAATTGACACGTTCACCTCGCTCTACAGCGCAAAAGTCAGCGAAACCTCGAGCAAAACAAGAGGGTTCGGCGTTAACCGGGAGTTAAACCGGCAACTAGCAATTTTGGCGCAACTCGTGAAAATCCGCAAAATCCCAGTAATAATAACCAGTCAAGTGCGAAGCGTTCTAAGCGACCAGAACTCAAGCGTTCGGCCTGTGGCTACGCGTGTTCTAAAGTTTTGGGCGGACACAATAATTGCGTTCAAACCTACCGATAACCCCAAAACAATCAAGGTGGATTTGGAGAAAACACGTGAGGTTGAACAGGGAAAGATGTGTTATGTACAAATAGGTGAAAAGGGAATACAAGATACACAATTTCACAGTTAATGGTTGAACCACATGGATGTTGCACTGCTGATCGTTGAAGCCCTAAAATTTATTTTCCCCGCTTACTGCGCTAATGCCACCCCAGTTTTGGCGGGAGGCGGCACCAAGATGGATTTCGGTAGAAACTTCGTGGATGGCAAGCGTATCTTTGGGAACAATAAGACCTTTCGCGGGTTCTTCTTCGGCTGGGGCGTGGGCTTCGCGGTGGGGTTGATGGAGGGCTTTGCCTTCGGTTTCCAAAACTATCCCATTCTATTTGCTTTGCTTATTCCGTTGGGCGCACTTCTGGGAGACTTGACAGGTGCCTTCATAAAACGCCGCATAGGCATTAAACCAGGCGGCTTGTTGCCCATTGTGGATCAGATTGACTTTGTAGTTGGAGCTGTTGTGTTTTCGCTTCCCTTAGCCTTGATCGGCTGGGACGTAGCCGCAACGGTACTGTTGATTACTCCGCCTATCCACTTGTTCACTAACTTTTTAGCGTATAAAATGAAGTTGAAGAAAAATCCTTGGTAAATTTTAAACTTCAAAAAATAAAAGAAATTTTTTAGCGGAGAAAAAAAAATTATGCTCCGCGGTTTGCTTTGAACGAGATTGATCCTTCTAAGAACACGTATGATAACAGCAATAGCGCCACGCCGACAATCAACAGCATGTAAGCTTGTCTTGGTTTATACGCACTCTTTGTGCTTTGGTAAATGGCGAGTAACCCCGCGAATCCCAGCACATAGAGTGTAACCGAAATTAAAGTGTCAGATATGAATTGGGAACTTATGTCTGGATAGAGGAAGTAGAATTGGTTGTTAACGTAGGCTGACGGTTGTGGATGATTAATTAGTGTGTACAATCCGCCGCCGAAGAGAAATACTGCATAGAATATGCCGACAGCTGTTATGATGGCGGCTGTTGGTGTATTCTGGCTAAATTTTCTGAACCATCGGCTGAGTGAAAACGACATAGATTCTGAACTTTTCTTTAGTTTGCTGGTCATTTTTGGTTCTCTTCCTCAATTAGGTATTCTGCTACATCTTTAGCCCATACTCCAGTTAATGAATTTTTCTGAATTTCAATTAAATATTCCCTCCAAGACACGTTCAAAGCCGATTCCCAGACCCTGAATTTGTCAAGTATGTTGCGGTAAGCCTTCGAATGCATTGGGCAAAAATCATTTTCACTCGCATTTCTGTTGCATAGTTTGCAGTTCAAGGTTTACTTTCTCCTTTTGTTGGGCAATTGATGTTGAGGCAAAGTCTCCAAGGATATCTTCCCCGCTGATATACCGCTACGATGGGTGAACCGCAACTTTTGCAAACAGTTCCCAGTGGCTTAACGGTTCCAGTTTGCGGCAACGGAAACGTGGTGGTACATTTGCCTTCAAAATAGTTTGTGCAGCCCACAAAGCGTTTGCCAGATTTTTTCGAACGCAAAATCACCAGTTTCCCATCGGAGCATTTGGTGCATGCCCCAACGGTTCGTTCGTCAAGTCGTCCTTGCTGGAGTGTTTTGCTTAACCGTGCGCCTATTTCGGCTTCTTTTTCTTTGAGTTCGGATATTACAAGTTTTAGAGTTTCGGTGGTGTCTTGCAGGACTTTTTGTTTATTTTCTTTGCCCTGTTGGATTGCCTCCATTCTCTTTTCCAGAGTTCTTGTCATTTCTGAAGAGACCACGGTGGGGCAAAAATTTTGGAGGACTTCAATGACATCAAAGCCGAGGTCGCTAATTGATAGGTTGGTTGTGCCGCTTAAGTATTTGCGGTCGTAAAGTGTTTGGATGATTGCGGCTCGTGTCGCTTTGGTTCCGATTTCTTCTTTCTCCATCTTTAACAGTAAACTGCGGGGGTTGTATGGTGTCGGTGGCTTTGTGAAATTATCTTTTAGTTTTACTTGTTTAACACTGACTTTTTGTCCCTCAACTAAAGCTGGCAAAGATGCCTCTTTTGACTGGATATAGGGCTTGTAGAACCGCATCCATCCTTCAATCAATGTCCGCGTTGCATCGAGAAGGAAAAAGTATCCGTTTATGTTGATTTTTACGTTGATGCTTTGCTGGACGGAGGGTTCACCGAAAACAGCTAAAAACCGTTTAACCACCAAGTCAAAGATGTTTCTTTCAGCGGCGTCAAAGGGTTTTTCTGGTAGGTTCCCCGTTGGGTAAATGGCTGGGTGCGCTGGGTCATACTTTTTGCCTTCGTTTGGTTTCAACGAGGCTTTGGACAGTAAGTCAGCTGTATGTTTGTTGTAGGCTGGGGCTTTTTGGAGTTTTTTAAGTATGTTCTTGTAGCCAATTGATGGTGGTAGTTTTTGGCTGCTTGTCCGAGGATAAGAAATCAACGCTTCCATGTACAGTTGTTGTGCAACGCTTGAGGTTCGCATAGGTGTGTACTTGAAGATACGGTAAGCTTCACTCTGCAAAGAACCCAAATCAAACGGCGTCGGAGGCAGCTGGCTGAACTCTTTTACTTCAACGGCCTCTATTTTGCCTTCCCTTGTTTTACACGCATCTTTTAGCGCTGTTGCCGCTGTTTTGTTTTCAAGGGTTTTTTCGTATTCAACTTCAAAGATCTTGTCGTCAATCGCTATTTTTGCTGATAATGTCCAGTAGGGGGTGGGAACGAAGCAGTTTATGGTTTTTTCCCGCATTTCAAGAAACTTTAACGTTGGTCCCTGAACTCTGCCTGTACTGAGGGTTGCGTATTGTCCGCTGCAGTTTTTGGCGGCTTGAGTTAGGGCACGTGAGAGGTTTATGCCGTATAACCAGTCTACTTCATGTCGGGTTAATCCTGCCTCTATGAGCTCAAAATCCAAGTTTGGAAGTAGGGTGGAGTATGATTCTTGAAGTTCTTCTTTAGTCAGGGTTGAATACTTCATCCGTTTAGCCGCTTTTTCTTTGCCGTTGCAAGCGTACTTTAGGATGGTGTATCCTATGATGCTGCCTTCGATGTCAAAGTCGCAGGCATCCACAAACTCCTCGGCGTCTTTCGCGAGTTGAGCGATGACTTTTAGCCAAACCCGAATTCTGGAAGCGCCACGCTCAGCCAGATACTTTGGAACCCATTGATAATCGAAGACGGGGTAGGTTCGCCCTTTTTCTTTGCCTGTAATTGTGTATAAGTGTCCCAGCGCTGGAACCACAATTATATTACCATCTCTATATGCAAGATAGTGCGGCACACCGTTGCTTACGGTTTTTTTCGGTTTTCCCTCAACATCCAACGCCGTGGCTATCCTGCTTGCTGCATCAGGTTTTTCCGTGATGACCAAAGTATATTTATTCAAACACTTATGAACCACACACATTAACATTCAAAATGTGTTTCCAATTATAAGCTTTACAGCAAATACACAGTTAACAAAGATCTAAAATTTTTAGCAACCAATAAATATCTCCCATCCGTGTAATTATGGGGGATTCGGATGCCACAACGCGTAATTTGCCATGGATGCAAACACGTTTTATATGAAGGCAAAGACCTTAAACCGCCAGATGAGGTTATTGCCCTTCACGGGGGAAAATGTCCAAAATGCGACCGAAAACTATCACTTTTGCCTCAGGATGTTGAAGTTAAACCCGTGAACAAGCGTTGAAAGAAAACCGCAAAAATCTGCAAACCTGCCTCCGCATAGTAAACTAATTTGTTGCACGTTGCTTTTGTCAAGGCAGTTTGCAGAATTGAATAATTTGAAAACTAATTGTCCTTTTATAAGCTGGCTTTAATCGGTTATGTGCCTTTTTTAAGGAAAAGCGATTTAATTTTTGGTTGTAATGGGCTGTTATGGTTTAGTAAACTAATTAAAAAGCCTGACACGAATGCGTCGGGTATCGTGGCTCATTGTTTGGGGGTTTTGGAAAGCCATAAATAAATCGCCAATGTGTAAAATAGTACAATCGCAATATACATTTGGAAGAGATGGCTTAAAGTGGGCGAAGGAATTAAGGAACGACTAGGTAGCTTATCCGTTTTCAGCAGATTAAGACTTCAAGTTAGCCACGGTTCAATCATTGCGTTTGCAGCATTAATCACGATTCTCTTTGTTGCATTCACAGTGCGTATTCTACCGTTACGTTGGGAAAACCTCTCTGGAGGCACATCTCTTCTCAACGAGTTTGATCCCTATTATCAATTCAGCATTACTCAGCATATGGTTCAAAACGGCTTACTTTCACCCTATTGGCCAACTCACTGGATAAACACTCAGAAATGGTATCCAGACGGATTAGATATGTCCACAGCGTTGCCCGCTCTGCCCATGTCAGCCGCTGCAGTATTCCAAGTTATATCTTTGTTTGGCGCAAAAATTGATTTAATGACCTTCTGCGCAATATTTCCGGCTTTAGTGGCTGTCGTCTCTTGCACAATTCTCTACCTTATCGGCAAAGATATGGGTGGAAAAGCAGTTGGTCTATTCGCTGCCTTATTCCTTGCTATGGCACCATCATTTTTACAAAGAAGCTCATTGGGATTTTTTGATACCGAAGTGCCTGGTGTCCTTGGGCTAGTACTGTTTATTTTCCTGTTCTTGCGGTCCCTTGACAGCAACAGGTCCATGCGTGCGTCATTACTATATTCGTTAGGTGCGGCTGCTTCATTGGCATATTTTATTGCAGGTTGGGGCGCAGCTTACTACTTGATTGATTTAGCAGTCCTATTCGTCTTTGTTTTGGTCTTGCTAAAGCGGTACACCCCAAGAATGCTTGTTAACTACAGCATAACCTTCGGTTTAGCCTTATTTATCGGAACCAGAGTTCCTTACATCACAACGGCTTATGTTACCTCGGGAGCCATTCTCCCTGTTGCAGCAGTGTTTATCATACTCATTGTTGCAGAGGTTCTGCGAAACAACATATCAATGAAAAATAAACTTACGTTAGCCATAGCAACTATGGTAGCTATAATTGCAGGCATAGTCGGTTTAGCTGCAACTGGACTGATCGGCGGAATCACAGGTAAATTCGTCACCGTCTTAGACCCCTTCATAAGGGCTGGTTCACCCCTAATTGATTCAGTAGCAGAACAAAGAATCGCTGCATGGGGAAATCTCTACCTTGAAGTCGGCATCACCGTGTTATTTTTCCTAATAGGCTTATACTTCACCCTTAAGAACCCGACTAACCGCAACATCTTCCTACTTCTCTTCGCGGTAACCTCACTCTACTTCGCAGCCTCAATGATTCGTCTATTAGTTCTCTTTGCCCCAGCTTTCGGCATCATAGCGGGCATAGGAATCGTTACCATGCTAAAACCGTTCGTCACATTACTGAAGGAAGCACCGAAAACTTTGATAAAATCAAAACGGCGGATGCCACGCGTAAGCAAAGAATACAGCGGTGTCGCCGTACTCATCATATTCCTGCTTCTGGTGACAAGTCTCGCTTTCTCACCCCAAACAGGAGGCGAGCCCCGATCAATATCGCAAGCTTACACACCAACAGCTATCAGCGGCTCAAGCCTTCCAGTTGGGGGCGCAGGTCTCACACAACCAGTAAGAGCATGGCTTGACGCAATAGATTGGATGCACGGAACCGTTCCCTCAAACCAAGTTATCGTTATGTGGTGGGACTATGGTAACTGGCTGTCTGATCTTGGAAACGTAACTAGCTTGGCAGATAACACTACTACAAACAGCACTCAGATAGCTAATGATGGTTTCATATTCATGGGTAATGAGAACGAATCAATGAAGATGCTTAACAGCTATGGCCAAGACCGCGTTAAGTACATTGCAGTCTTCGAGGTCTTAGGCATTTCTCAAGCTAGCAGTGGCTCTTCAAGCTATGTAGCATACCCAGCCGGATACGGTGATGAAGGCAAATGGACATGGATGGCAAGAATTTCAGGAACAGACAAACAAAGACTCATCGACCAAGGCTTTATGGACCCCGCAACGGCTTGGACCAACGAAACAACATTTGGCGCAGTCAATCAACAGACCAACAGATGGGAATGGAATGACCAGGGCTTGAACTGCACCGTAGAAGAACTGCTCAACTACGCAGAAGTACAATACTGCAACACCATAACTCAAGCGACAAACAACCAAATCACCGTAACACCCGACATGACAACCACGCAGCCAACCTACTTCAAAGAAGCATTCTTCGCTGGACTAAACATATCACCAACACAATACGGCGGCTTAGTTCCAATAGTTGCAATCTACAGCATCGACTGGGCAGCATACGACGCGGCAAACGGCATCACACCGCCCTAATAAACAGAATAGCAGGAAACAACTTTGCCTTTCCCTAAGGTTCCCGATCAGCACAAAGTTGGTCGACCCTTAATCCCAAATGGGTTAGGCGTTTTTTTCGTCCTAACCACCACAGTTTATCTTTTCTCGATTTACTTTTTGAATAGAGTTTTCACTTTAGGTTTAGACAACTCAGTGAACGGCGCCTCAGCCGCTTTGACATTTGCAGTGTGCATACTGTTCGGAGGCTTTATGGGACTCCTTGACGATTTTATGGATCTGAAGTGGCGCTATAAAGCGTTCATGCCCCTGATCGCAGCCCTACCGCTGATGTATTATACGTTTGAGGGTCTACAAATTGGAGCTATAAGAACTTCAATATCTTTACCATTTCTGGGAACTTTGCATTTTGGTGCTTATTACGTTTTGCTGATTGTCCCGCTTATCGTCATGATTGTCACAAACACGGTTAACCAGCTTGGAGGCTTAAATGGTTTAGAAAGCGTGTGCCCAGCCATAGTCATCTTGGGCTTGATGGCGTTTTCACCCTCTTACACACTCATGGTTGGACCCTTATTCTTCTGGCTAATTTTAGCATACTTCAATGTGCGAGGCAAAATTTTTGTAGGTAACGTAGGGTCATTTGCCATCGGCCTAACAATAGCCTCGTTTGCAGTGATCTCTGACCTGAAAGTTTCCTTGTTAATATCCCTCTTGCCCTACATCTTTAACTCAGCAATCATTTTGCTCGCTGTATTCTTCACGCACAAACGTGCAGGAGTCAAATTCGACGGAGAAAAACTCAGCTCTGACGCAAGAAAAAGCCTTGTAACAATAATATGTTTCCATCGCCCCTTAACCGAAAGACGAATAGTACAAATAATCGTAGCCATAGTTGCGCTCTTCACGCTGTTGGGAGCAATAATCCAGCTTCTATAAACCGTTAAGCTCCAAGGAAACTTTCAAGCCTAGTCAACCCGATAATCTCCTCAAAATTCAAGCCCAACGCATCCAAAACCTGATCGAAAGTAGACTGCAAATACGCGATGTACTTGTCAACGTCCACTTCGTTTCTCGAAGCCAACTCGACGGGTTTCACGTGGTCTTTGTTGCTGTTGACTTTAACGAAGCTTATCAGGTCGCCCGCACGCAGTTCCTTGCCGCTTGCCTGCAGAATTTTAGCGGCTTTCACGTGCTGAGGCGTCGTTTTAGTGTAGCTTGCAACTTCATCGCCTAAAACTACATGAAAGGCGAGTTCGCTCATGTCGCCCCATTCGCGCCGTTTAAGGATGTTGTAGCGTTCGCGCACTATGTTGGCGATGTCTTTTCTGGCTTTCTCGAAATCTTCGGGGTTCTTAACTTTTGCCAGCCTGTCTTTCATCATGTTGAAGGCGCCTTTGATGAAGTTCGGTATGTGTTTTTTCTTGCCCGTTAACCCTTTTACGTCAACTGTGCCGTCTTCGAGGACGCCAAGGTAGTTTTTCTTTCGGGAACTAAAAACTGCATAGCGGTATGTTTTGTCGACGTCAATGCCCATGCCTAGTTCATGTTCGGTGTAGTGGACGACGTCTTCGATTTGTTCTTTTGTGGGGTTTTTTAGGAATAAGCTGTCGGTGTCGCCGTAGAGTACCTGGATGCCCACGGTTTTGGCATGGTTGAGGATTTGGGTGATGCTGTATCTGCCGATGGCTGCTGTGGCTTCTGCGACTGGTGGGCAATAGAGATCGAAGCTGTCTGCGCCGAAAACGCCGTAGCTCGCGTTCAAAATGACTTTTAGCGCTCCCTGGGTGATGTTGTACCAGCTGCGCAGTTCAGGCGGTAGCGACTTGTCTTTGGCGCGGCTCTTGTACCAGCGCACCCGCAGATCCCGTAGCGAACCGATCAGCAGACTTTCTAATGCGCGTTTCTCGGTGCAGACCCAATGTGGAGTGTCAGGTATCATATGGCTTCTGCAGCCGGGGTGTTCGCAGCAGATGGACTGATAACCTAGATTCCAGACTTTGATGATTGACGGGTACAGGCTGGGAAAGTCCATAACAGCCACGTTAAAATGAACGCCGGGCGTGGGTTCCACGACTATTGCGCCCTTATACTTTTTGCCCTTAATCACGGCGGTGGAGGTGGTCTTGCCCTTCTTGGTCAAGATGTCTTCGCCGTTGGGAATGAGCATGCCGCGTTTGCGGTGTTCACGGTGCATAAAGTTGCGTATCCAGCGGCTGACTCCTTGGCGGCTCACGTCCTCCATGGGCATACTGCTGATTCTGGAGAGCACCAGGATGAGTTTCATGGCGCTGTCGTCTTCAAAACTCGTCAGTTTATACGTGATTTCCGAGTCGCGCAAACAGTAGGCTGCGAGTTCACTGTAGTTGAGGTCGCCGAATGTTTTTTCTAAATGGATTTTTTCTACACCTAAAAGTGCGTTGCCTACGTCTCCGAGGCTTACATCTTTGTAACGTCCACCGTAAGCGTAGATTTGGATGCTGCGGTTGAAGAAGAACTTGTAGAGGTCGATGTGGATGCCGTACTTGAGGCTGCAGGTGCGTTTGCCAATTTCTATTGGAATATCACGTTTGCTGAAGCCCAGGTTTGCAGCTCTGTGAGCTAGGTATCGGAGGTCAAAGTCGTCGCCGTTAAAAGTTAAGATGAAGGGGTAATCGCACAGTACATCGAACACTTTGCGCAGGAGGTCTTCTTCGGTTTCGCAGTACTCGACCTCGATGTCTGGGGCTAAATGCACGTTACCCTCACATAATCCTTCGCGTCTGAGGACAAGCACCCTTTTTTCGCCGTCGGAACTGTACACTGAGCAGGCAATCACAGGGCAGGCGCCTTCACGCGCATCGGGCATTCTCGTAGATAGAGGCGACAGAACTTCGATGTCTATGGCTGCCCGGCGAAACTTGGGCGCGGGATACTCAAGCAGTTTAGCCCACATCTCCGCATACTCGCGTTCCTCCTCGCTGCATTCTTTAAACAGGCTTCTGATTTTGTTAAGGTTTTCAGTTGCAACCTCTAGTACTTTCGGCACCAGGTTGCCGTCTTTTACCTCGTAAATCATGCCTGGCTGCAGTTGCTTATCGTAGATGTAGGATTGGTAGTATTTGATTTTGGATTCCCAAATTTTGATGTCTGATGGTTCGATGTGGGTTTCGCAGACTCTGGGGTAATTTTCTGGCACGAGGTCTCGGATGGTTCCTTGCGGTCGCCCGCCGATTGCCAGGGGATCTTTAGCGATTATCTTTGTAACTTTGATATGCTGGTTTTGCAGGGGGTCGTATCTTTCGGTGACTTCAAGGCTGTCAAAGCCTTCATGATGGGTTAAGCTTTCGATTTTGTTTAGTTCATAAGGTGTGAGGTTGGTTAAACAATAGGGTTTGTGACCCGTGTTGTCGTACCAAAAATAAATTTGTCCCGATTCCGGCTCGTAGAGTTTGATTATCGCCTTCTTTTGGCGTCCATCATAAGATGCTGAGACAAAGTAAGATGGAGCCAGGTTTTCGGGGCAAACTGGAGGATAAGGTTGGCGCTGACCCCGCTTCCTGGGCTTAACCATCACAGGTTCCTTAACTTCGCTTGGTTTAGCTGGAGCTTGCGCTTTAACCTCCACTTTAAGGGCTGATTTAGCTGGTACACTGCCGAAGTAAGCATCTAACGAATTGGTTCGCGCCATCCCCAGTTAACCTTGTCTCTATATGGAACAATGAGACTAAAAACCTTAGTGACTAAAAAAACACAAACTTACCAATGAATAAAGCACCAGAATCTGCCGCTAAAAGCTCCAAAAATCATCAATTTGGGGCTTTTGCCCAAGGAGCTTTTAGTTGATTTGGACTTCGTGCATAATGTACAGGTGGCGGTCAACTTCTTTTTTTGTGTTAAAGATTTCGCCGCATTCTGGACACATATATTGTCCTGCTCTTGTTTGAGGTGTGCTCTTACGTTTGGTGATTTGACTCAATTTTTATCCCTTTAACTAAAGAAAAAGGAAAAGTGGCTTAAGCAATTGAGTGCGACAGTTTTGTAACGCACTTATTCGTCTTCAAGTTTTTTTCTTTCTTTGATGAGTTCACGGACTCTTGGACCACCCTTTGCACCGCCCAATTTGCCCGTTTCCTGAGGCGTCATCTTTCCTTTGTTATGTTCGTGACCTCGTTTCGGTTTCGTCTTCTCGACAAAAAACTTGCCTCCATAGAGAAGGGTTTTTCAGAGGAGAACGAATGGTATAGCACGAATAATTAAAAAACTACGTAGCTATTACCATGCTGTAACATGGCTGCCATTTTGAATTCTTATTAGGATGCCCGTGTTTTTCATTGCTGTGAATTGATTTGTTGCGGGACGCTTGGACTGTTGCCATAGAGACTCTCAGTTGGATAGAAATGCGCCGACTAAACGAGCGTTCAGCTCTGATGCGGACCATTAAGCAACTCGGCGTCAAAGATCCAAGCGCAATACGCTTCGCCTACGGCTTAGTCGTTGAGACAGAAAGAAGAAAAAACCTCATCGACAAATTCATCAACGCGGTGGTTGCGCCCAAAAACATGGGCGAATACACCATGGGCATCCAAGCTTTTCTGCGCCTGTACGTTTACCAGACGCGTGTTATTAAAAACTGGGATAAAATGAACCTCAAAGAAGCCGAAAACGTCGCAGGTATGGGTAGAGCAATATTGGGCTGGCAAACTATGCGAGAAGTGGAAGGCATTTTAGGCTTCTTGCTTACTAAAAAATTAGCGCCAATTATGGAAGCCGCAAATGAAGCGGAGAAGGTTAGTCTGCAAACTTTTCATCCATTATGGTTCGTGGAATATTGCTTCAAGCTCTTTGGGCATGACGAAGCCATAGCATTCTTGAATGGCAGCAAGAAGGCGCCGCCTGGTTACGTCCGAATCAACACCTTAGCCGCACCCGAAGAAGCAACCTTGGAAAAGCTCAAAGCAGAAGGCGTCGAACTCGAAAAATCGGTTCCTCTCAACTATACTTACAAAGTTTTATCATCCAAAAAACCATTAAACGCCCTGCCAAGCTACGCAGAAGGCCTATTCTACGTCCAAGATAAAGCCAGTTGCTTTGCAACCCAAGCCGCAAACCCCAAACCGGGCAACACCGTGTTTGACATCTGTGCGGCTCCAGGTGCCAAAACAACCTTCATAGCTCAACTTATGGGAAATCAAGGCTCAATCATCTCGGTGGATTTCTCGGCTAAACGCATGAAAACATGGAAAAAAGAAACCGTTCGCATGGGAACTAAAAATGCAGAACCTATAGTGGCTGATGTCTCAATATCTGTGCCTTTAGTCGGTGAAGCGGACCTTGTGATTTTGGATCCTCCATGCACCAGCACAGGAGTATTTGCAAAGCAACCCTCAGCAAAGTGGCGTCTGAGCCCCAACTCAATCCGCAACATGTCAGAGCTCCAGTGGCAAATGATTAACAACTGCGCCGAAAAAGTCGCAGCAGGCGGAGTTTTAGCTTACTCAACCTGCAGTATAACACTGGAAGAGAACGAAGGCATAATCGAGCGGTTCTTAAAAGAACACCCAGAATTTACGCTGGCAGAAATTGAACCCAAAATCGGAATGCCCGGCTTAAACGGTTTAACTAAATGCCAACGTCTCTACCCACATATCCACCAATGCAACGGCTTCTTCATAGCAAAACTACAAAAACAATAAAAAATCAGGCTGAGCCAAAATCTCCAAGTGTTCGCTGCGGCGTTTCTTTACTGAATAATGGATAGGTGATTTTTGTTCCTTCCACATGTGCAAATTCGGTGAGTTGGTGGTTGATGGTGCTGTCTTTGCCGATTATGTGTTCCACTTTTAAGTGGTGTACTACGAGGGCATCGGAGAGTAGGTTTCGGTGGCACCGCCAGGGCAACGCTTCCGCGCACATCAACGCCAAACAGTTCTCCCGCGCCAAAGCCACAATTTTTAGGAGGTTGTCGGTGAATTCTTGGGTTTGCATGTAGTCGGCGTATCCGCGGAAGCCGCTGTTTTCCCATGCTAAGTTGATGGAGTCGCGTTTTGGGTGTCGTAAGCCGCCGATTTCGGGCATGTGGATGTATCTGATGCCGTAGTGCTTAAGGCTGGTGGGCAGAGTTTCTTTATTGAACTGTGGATTGTGTCGTGAACGGGGAACGGTTCGCACGTCTACCAGTAAAATTATGCCGTAAGCTTCGAGTAACTGCACGAATTCCTTGAGCGTTCGCGTGGAGTGCCCAATCGTGTAAACCACTGCCGATTCAGCCGTTCTATCAGCCTCAAAATCTATTATGCATGTTAAAATATAAGAATCCTGAGCTACATTCGCACACAAGAGATGCAAGTGGCCAAAAAAACCAAGTTTTTTTCGTGCAAACGCCAGGGTTAACTGATAACTTTTCTTTAAGGCAGTAAACTAATTGGGTCTAGCCAAATACATTAAATTTATTAATTAATCCCATACTGCATAAGGTAAAGGCGAAGAATCTGTGTCCCTCGCAACTAAACTAAAAAACTTCAAGCCCCTTGAACTATTATCCTTAGGGTTCTTTGCGCTCACAGGCTTAATCCTCCTAGTTACGTTGCCGTTGACGGGTTATCCACCGCATGTTGGCTTCTTAGGAATCCTTAGCCTCATAACTGCCTACAGCCTCTTCTTGAAAAGGGCTTGGGCACCTTGGCTATTCGCTATCCTATTTATAACCATCACGGGTTTCACAATCGTTACCCTCGCTTCAGCAGGCTTCAGCAACCTATTAGTTGGCTTAAGCATGCTTGGCTACTTCATATTAACATTGATCTTTACAGCCTATCTTTTGCTGAAACGCAAAGACTAAGCTTTTGCGGCGGAACCACGGAACAGCATAACCGCGACTTCCTGGTCAACATCGATAAATTGTTCGTTCTCAGCTATTTCCACAAATCCATCAGCATTCGCCAACGTGGTGATTGCACCTGAAGCACCTGATTCAACTGGTTCAGCGATTAATCGGCAGTTCTTGTCAAACTCTAAACGCACCATCACAAAGGTTCGCCTACCCTTTGCACTAAACATCCTTGATCCAGCAAACGCTCGAACCATCCTCATTGCGCCCACTGGTCGACCAGCTAACCGCAAAATTAGGGGTCTTGCAAGTAAATAGAAAATCAGAAGAGCTGATGTTGGGTGACCTGGCAATGAAAAGATGGGTTTGTCGCCTACGAAACCGACGGTTGTGGGTTTACCGGGTTTCACGGCGATTCCATAAACTACGATGCCTGGTTTGCCCAGCGAATCCACGATTTGGGGAGTGTAATCGCGGGGACCAACGGAAACGCCGCCTGAAGTTATTACCATGTCGGCTGAAGCCACTGCGGTCTGCATTGCCTTTGCTAATGCGGCTTTGTCGTCTGGGACCACGCCGAAGTACACTGGTTTGCCGCCGCTTTCGATTACGGCTGTGCTGATGCTGTAGGCGTTGATGTCGTAGATTTTTCCCGGTGGCAACGGTTTGCCGGGTTCCGTGACTTCTGCACCTGTAGAGATGACTACAACCATGGGAATTTTGAGAACCTTAACTTTGGTCAAACCCAGTGCGGCTAAAACGCCGATTTCGCTGGAACCCAAAACCACCCCTTTCTTGAGCACCAAAACGCCTTTTTTTAAGTCAGAGCCCTTCTTCATCACGTTTTCGCCCGAAGTGACGGCTCCAAAAACCTGCAAATCGGCATCTTCACGCTGAGTGTCCTCAATCATAACGACTGCGTCTGCGCCTTCAGGAATCGGAGCGCCAGTAACGATTTCGACGGCTTCGCCCTTCCCAACCTTGACGTTTGGAGGTTCACCGATGTTGACGGCGCCAGAAACCTTCAACGTTGCAGGCGTATTTTCGTCAGCTTCAAATGTGTCTTCGGCTTTCACTGCGTAGCCATCCATGGTTGAACGGTTAAAAGGCGGAATATCCAGCGTCGAAACCACATCTTCGTTAAGCACGCGGTTGTAAGCTTCCAAGAGCACGGCTTCCTCTTCACCCAGAAAAACAGGTTTGAATTGTTCGTCGATTTTTTTTTGCGCTTCCTCAAACGTCAACAGTTTCCTAAACACCTTTACGCAACCTCCACGATGCCAAACATTTGGACGATTACCGTTTCGCCATCAGCGACGCCTTCGCGGTTCTCTGGAACCACAACGTATCCGTTGCTCTGGGTCATGGTGGATATGGAGCCTGAACCCTTCGAGCTTACTGGTTCAGCAAACAACTCGCCATCCTTTGTTGTAACTCGAACTCGAACGTAGGTTTTTCTTCCCAACACACTCGTGACTCTTCTTGCCAAAACCGCTTTAACGATAGGTCTTGGCTCTTCTCTGTCCATGCCGAGCATCTTGCAGATTAGGGGTCTGCCGAAAACTTCAAACCCAATCACCGCGGCAACAGGGTTCCCCGACAAAATCAAAACGGGCTTGCCCTCCAGCATCCCAACGGCTGTAGGCATCGCTGGACGCAACGCAACACCGTGAACGATGACGCCTGGTTTACCCAACTTGTTAACGGCGTCTGGCACCAAATCTAAGCCTCCGACACTGGTTCCTCCTGTAGTGATGATGGCGTCGTGGGTTTTGAGGGCTGCTCGGATTTTTTCTGCGATTTCGTCGATGTTATCTTTTGCGATGCCGAGGTCGCTTATTTCTGCACCTAGTTCATGGCACATGGATGCAACCATAGTTTTGTTTGAATCGTAAATTTGGTTACTTGCGCGTTCTGATCCGACTTCAACTATTTCGTTGCCAGTGGCTATGACGGCGACTTTAGGCTTCTCCGCAACCTTCAACTGCAAATTGCCCAACGCAGCGGCTAAGCCCAAATGGTAAGGGTTCAATCGGTTGCCAGCTTTAACCACAAGGTCGCCCACTTTCAGGTCTTCTCCGACCTTAGAAACGTTAGTCCACGGCGCAAGTTGACTCCAAACCTCCACCTCTTCGCCATGTTTCTCGGTGTTCTCCAGCATGACGACGGCGTCTACGCCTTTGGGTATGGGGTTTCCTGTCCAAACCTGCTTAGCCTGCTTAGTGTCAATCTGGTCTGCTTGGGTTAACTTAAGGACCATGGGCTTAGATTGCGATGCACCTGTCAAATCAGCCGACTTCACAGCGTAGCCATCCATAGCTGACTTGTCAAAGCGTGGCAAAGCCTCCTGCGCAAAGAGGTCTTCAGCTAAAACACAGTTAAGAGCCTGATTCAGCGGAACCTGTGTCACTTTGGGTTTGCCAATCTTCAGCGCGTCAAACCAGATTTGTAGGGCTTGGTCTATTAATGTCAGTTTTCGGAATCCTTTCAGTTTTACCAAAATGGTCGCCACTTTAGCACTAGCGATTTAATATAAAAAACATATCGAACCCAAACCTACGCTTTAATTATGTGGTAACCCGATGCTTTCCTGAGCCTATTCATCACAGCCAACCCCAACCCCTCCGAAGTAACCCCCTCCGCCAAAATAACATCCACATTTTCAGCATCCACTTCCCTAAGCAAGCGAAAGAGGCTCTGGGCGACTGTTGCTAAGTTGGAGCGGCTGCCAAGCGATTTAACTACGTCTGCGGTGTAAGCGCTTTGGGTTTCGTCGGTGGCTAAGACGCCCACTTTTTTACCTTCTAACTTGTAGGATTCAGCTATCGCCTTGATTTTCAAAGTGACTGCAGGAATTTTGCCTTCAACTAGAATAACTTCTGCTTTGGGTGCGTAATGTTTGTGCTTCATTCCTGGTGAGCGAATCTCCTGAATCGACAACTCTTGCTCTGTTTCCACGAAGGGGTGAAGTTTGAGGTCGCCTAGAACCTTCTTTAGGGCTTCGTATGGTGTGCCGCCTGGGCGAAGTAGCATCGGTGGGTCAACGCTTAGGTCAACGACGGTGGATTCTACGCCGATGTTTGTGGCTCCGCCGTCGAGGATGGCATCGATTCTTCCGTTTAGGTCTTCGTAGACGTGCTGGGCGGTAGTTGGGCTGGGTTTGCCCGCAAGGTTGGCGCTGGGCGCCGCGATGGGGCAGCGGCTCTGCTTGATAAGTTCGAGGGCAACTTTGTGTTTGGGCATACGGATGGCAACGGTGTCTAAACCCGCAACCGTCACCTTGGGCACGAGGCTTGAGCGGTTAAAAATCAATGTTAAGGGTCCGGGCCAAAACTTCTCCATAAGCACCTTGGCTATAGGCGGCACTTCCAAAACTAATCTGCCGACTTCTTTTAGGTCGGCGACATGGACAATTGGCGGATTATCCAGCGGACGCTTCTTAGCAGCAAACAACGCCAAAACCGCCTCCCCGTTAAGTGCATCTGCTCCTAAACCATAAACCGTCTCCGTAGGAAACGCCACCAACCCACCCTTTCGAATAATATCTGCCGCTGTCTGAATAATTGTTGGGTCAGGATTTTCTGCATCCACTTTAAACAGGAGAGTTTTCATTGGCTTTTCCCTTTGTATTCGAGCACTATTGAGGTTTCAACTTGACGCTCAGGAATCTTCCAATACTTCTTCAATAGCTTATTGGTTTCTTCCCTCGAAAGCAGGGTAAACCCGTGTTTTTGGTAGAATTTGATTGCCCACGGTGCGGTTTCCCATGTACCCACTAGAATCCTGTCGGTTAGGGTTAAGCTGAGCAAGTGGTTTAGGAGTTTTTCTCCCGCTCCCCTCCGTTGTTGGCTTGTTAGGGTGTAGGCGTGCCGAATTAAAGTGACATCGCCAACTGGTTGGGTTCCCATAACAGCGATTAACTTGCCGTTTTCAATGTAGCCGTAGAATTGGATGCCGCTTCGGATTTCTTCTTTTAGTTCTTCGGAGGGCATGTAGGGTTCTTTCCATCGGTCTGCTGGAATCTTGCCCTTGTAAGCGACCGCAGCATCGTTTACCACCATCAAGATTTCTTGAAAATCGGTATTTGTTAACTTGCGAATCATGGATGCGCACGCGAAGTCTATATTGCCTCTGGCTCTTTTTGGCCCTCAACCTTGAGGACCTTGTCGATTAAACGCATAAAGAACGCTTGCGCCTGCATCTCCCCCATCTTCTCAAGGTAGATGGAGACCATGGCGATTTTGCCCTTCTTAGCTGCAACCAACTCCGCAAACATCCGCGCGGTAATCACGTTTTTATCGCCTAAAAGCACGGACGAAGTAACGGAACCCATGAGGTCTTTGGGTTTTGGAACGGCGATGGCTAAGGTGCCGAGTTTATCTTCTCTCTCGCTCAGCATTATCATCACTGAGTTTTGGGCTTCCACATAAACCGCTAGAAAACGTGTATCTTTTTCTTGTAGCTCTTCTTTGGTGACTTTTGCGCGTTCGCGTTCCATCTCTTTTCGCCTACTGTTTTGTTATGCTTTAATTACTTAAAAATACCTCACAAAACCCGCAGGTTCGTATATTTTTGTTGCTCAAAAACAAGCAGTTTTATAAGCGCTGGCTACGGCAAATAATCAACAACAATTCGAGGGCGCTTTCGATTGGAACAGAACGGTTTGGAGCCAAACAAGAAACTTGCGATTCCAGTCGACCTTATCCGCACCTTAGCTATCGGCTTAGTCGTGTTATTGCATGCTTCCAATGAGGCGCTGCAGGCTTCTTCCGTGCCCATGCCATATTGGTGGACTGCTCTTGTCTACAAAAGCCTCTCCCTCTCATGCGTACCACTATTCGTCATGCTAAGTGGTGCACTTTTGTTTCAACCAGCCAAACTCAACGAACCCATCCGCGTCTTCCTAAAAAAACGGCTCACCCGCATCGGGTTGGCATTCGTGTTTTGGAGCATGGTTTACCTCGCTTGGGGCTTCTTTGTCTACAACGTACCAGTTACCCTCGATAACATCCTGCAGGGCATCGTGAAGGATCTGTTTACGGGCGCTTGGTACCAGTTCTGGTTCATTTACCTCATCATCGGTCTCTACCTGATTACCCCCATCTTGAGAGTGATAATCGCCTATGGGAATCAAAGAATTACGCGCTATTTGATTGCCCTTTGGTTTGCAGGGGTAGCCATCTTGCCTTTAATCCAACTGGGATTTGGTTACACTTTAGACGCCGGCGTTTTCGTCCTCGGCGGCTTCATCGGCTACTTCGTCATGGGCAGCTACCTCCAGAAAATAACACTGCGAAATACCATACTCTATGGGCTGTTAATCGCTAGTTTTGTCGGCACAGTCTTCAGTGTATGGCTTATGACTTATCCATTAAGCGGATTGGGGCAGAGCGACTATTTCCTGGGCTACTTAACCGTAAATGTCATCGTGGGGTCAGTGTCGCTTTTCTTGTTTCTGCTTAAGGTTAAGCCCGATTGGCCAGGAACAAACAACCCCCTGCGTCCAGTCGTCCAAGCCATAAGCAACAACACCCTCCCCCTATTCCTCTTCCACGTCATAATCCTTGAAACCTTCGAGCGCGGCTTACTTGGATTCAAAATAAGCTACACAACCCTAACCCCCATCATAGAAATCCCCCTACTCGCAGCCCTAACATTCTTCATTACGCTCGGACTGGTTTTGTTGATGCGGCGGGTGCCTGTGCTCAAAAAACTGATTGGTTAAGAATCCTTTGAGTTTATGGTTATGGCTTGGTAGATGGTGTTGGCTATTATTTGGGCTCCTTGGCTGTTGGGGTGGACGCCGTCGGGGAAATACTCAGGATGGTCAATCAGTGGCGTATAAACATCGATTAGCGGCAAACCCAAGTCGCTTGCAATCTGTCGTATTCTTGGAATTACCCCATTCACATAACTTGTAGAATTCAAGTCGAGCGTGTTGTTGAATATCGGCGGAGGAATGACAAGAAAAATCTGTTGTGTACTATTCAACCGTTGCGTCCGATTTAGCAATCTTTCGTAGTTAGTGGTGAAGTTGCTGATTTTTTGGTAATTATCTGACCGCGCATCGTTAGTTCCCAACATTATGATGACTGTAGTTGGCAGAAAGTTTCGGGCATCACGGTAAGTTAGGTCATAGTAGTAGGGGTTGTTGCTGTTCAAATTCACGGTTGCCCCATTAACCCCAAAATTACCCACTACCGAACCATTGCCTAGAAGAGACTGAAGCTGCTCTGGGTACCCTGTAATGTTTGTGATACTGTCGCCAAGGCAAGCAACACGCGCCAGCTTATTGCCGGGGTCGTTTACAGAGTGGGCTGCAAGATTTTCTGAAAAAACAACGGTCAAGCTTAGAGCTACTAATAGAACTACAACGAGAACGATAATTATGCTCTTTCTTTTTGTGTTCATTTTTCTTACTTGCTAGATTGTACTGACTAAGGAGATGGAATGAATAATGGGTCGTTACCATGCTTTTTTGTTTTACGGTTTCCAAGGAAAAATTCATATCCAAAATATAAAAACAATATTTTTTCTTATCTAAGAGAAGAGGAAGAAAGTGATATTTTCAGTTACTTCTTCTTCTTTCAGTTAAGAGTTGGTTTTTAGCATGCTTTCCCATCTCCTTTTTTTGTTGGAAATGCTTAATTAAGAGCTTATCTTATTGCTGGTACGGAAGGAATAAAACGTGAGTGACGAAATTTCAAAGTTACCGCCTAACGTTCAAGAAAGGCTTCTCAGGTTACAGCAACTGCAACAAACCCTCCAATCAATCTTAGCACAGAAGCAGCAGGTTGAAATGGAAAAAACCGAGGTAGACCAAACCATTGCTGAATTGGTTAAAACCGCTGACGATGTAGTGGTTTACAAAGCCATCGGATCACTATTGGTTAAAGCAGACAAAGCCAAAATTAACGAGGAACTAGCCGAACGCAAATCGCTCTTGGACACCCGAAGCACAGTTATGGCCAGACAAGAAGAACGCATACGCAGCCAAGTAAAAGAAGCACAAACGAAACTTCAAGAAGACCTAAGCCCAGTCTCCGGTCAACCCCTATCTTAAGGGTGATGCTTGTGGGTGAGCTCGGATTTCCAGAGCTAACCACAGAGCAAATCGAGCTTTTATGTTCCACATCTGAACAAGCTGCCAGAAAATACATTCTCTCAAAGATTCCGCAAAAGGAGATTGACCGCTTGGACATCAGCGTGGAAGCAGACGGCTCCAAACCAGTTAACGTTACAGTTGAAATCAACCTTGTTTTATCGCCCCAAACAAAAAATGTAGATGCAGAAGCTCTCGTCAAAGAAGCAGTCAGTGAAGCTCACAAAGCAACGGAAAATTTTTTGAGAAAGATAAAATGAGCTTCAAAGAAATACTCAAAACTTTGGAAGACACAAGGTCTTCCTTTGTTCTGCTTCTCTGTCATCGCAGTGCTGATGCAGATGCGATTTGTTCAGCTTATGCATTGCAAGGACTTTTAAAGCGGTTTTTGCCCGATGTTGTTGTTGAGATTGGTTGTCCACAGGGCGTCAACAAACCAGCTAAACAACTCTTCGAGCACCTGCCCATAACCGTTAACCTTAAACCAAACATCGAATCTGCAGAAGTCATCGTGCTCTTAGACATGAACACCGTCGAGCAACTCGACGAAGTCGCAGATATAATAAAGAAGTCGCCTGCACCAAAAATTATCATCGACCACCACGCCCCAAGCGCTGAAACGATGCAAATCTGCAAAGTCTGCGTAGTAGATGAGAAGGCAGCGGCAAACTGTGAATTAGTCTATAGGCTTTTCAGTCAAGCAGAAGTTGAACCAACCCTGAACGAAGCTAAGGCCCTCTTCGTGGGTATCGCATTTGACACACGACACTTTGCGTTGGCTAATTCGCCGACCTTTGAGATTCTCGCTAAACTAGTTGCAACGGGGATAGATGTCCAGCCAACATTAGCGTTGTTTGCAATGCCTATTGATCCTTCGGAGCGCGTGGCGAAGTTGAAGGCTTGCAAACGCGCAAAAATTGTGAAGGTGGAAGGCTGGATTATCGCGCTTTCGCATGTCAGTGCTTATCAGGCTCCAGCAGCTAAAGCTCTTGTGGATTTGGGTGCACATATGGCTGCTGTGGCAGGCAAAAAAGGTGGGAAAGTCGAGTTGAGCCTACGTTGCACAAGGCAATTCAACGAGTTAGCAAGCGTACACTTGGGAACCGACATCGCAGCACCGCTTGGAGAGTTCTTGGGTGGAGTCGGCGGAGGCCACGCGATGGCTTCTGGTGTGAGCGGCAAGGGAGAAATCCAACAAGCCCTCAAACAATGCCTGTTACTTGTAAAGCAGAAAATAGCCAAAAAAGCGTAGCTACGCTTAAATGAGCAAACACTCACGCTTAAGGTGAGCAGGCACAAAAAACATGGCTATAATTGAAACAAAAAACCTCACCTACACATACCCCGGTGCCACAAAACCGTCGATTGTGGATGTTTCGATCAAGGTGGCGAAGGGAGAGTTTGTTTTAATTACGGGTCCAAGCGGCTGCGGAAAAACAACATTATGCCGAACCTTCAACGGGCTCGTTCCCCATTTCTACCAGGGCGAACTGAAAGGCGAAATCACCGTTGCAGGAATCGACACGCTAAAACATCACACTTACGAAATGGCAAAGCACGTTGGCTTGGTTTTTCAGAACCCCGAAAACCAACTTTTCGCATTATCCATCGAAAAGGACGTCGCCTTCGGCTTAGAAAACGTTGGCGTTTCCCGCGAGGAAATGCGACGAAAGGTCGATTGGGCACTTAACCAAACAGGCATCTACGACATACGAGAACGTTCACCCCACGAAATCTCAGGAGGGCAACAGCAGCGTGTAGCGATTGCATCTGTGCTTGCTATGGAGCCCGAAGTCATCGTTTTGGATGAACCAACATCTTTTCTTGACCCACTAAGTGCCGAGAAGATTTTTGAGGTAATCTACAAGCTAAACAAGGAGCAGGGAATCACCGTTATCCTCGTTGAACATCGTTTGGATTTGACGGCGAAGTACACCAACCACCTCATTGTTATGGATGAGGGAAAGGTGCGTTTTGAAGGGGATCCACGGCAAATCCTCAGCAACGAAGAAACACGCTTGATGGGCGTAGGAATTCCCAAAGCCACCCTGCTCTATCAAATGCTCAAAAAAGAAGGCTTAAACCTACCCGATAAAACGCCTCTGTCTTCTGAGGAGTTAGCTGACCAACTGTTGGAGGCGCTAAAGCAGTAGTGATTGAAGCCAAAGACATACGCTACGCTTACCCCAACAAAGTGGAAGCCTTAAAGGGCGTCTCAATAAAAATCGAAGATGGCGAATTCCTAGCTATCATGGGACAGAACGGCGCAGGAAAATCAACGCTTGTCAAACACTTCAACGGGCTCCTCAAGCCTTCACAGGGAAAAGTTCTCATAGACGGCGTAGAAACCACTAAATCAAGCGTTGCATCTTTAGCCCGAAATGTCGGCTTCGTCTTCCAAAACCCCGATCACCAACTATTCAGCGAAACCGTCGAAGAAGAAATTGCATTTGCGCTCAAAAACTTCGGTTTTAAACCAGAAGTCATTGAAGACCGAGTTACATGGGCTCTAAACCTTTTATCATTAACACAATACCGAAAAACCTCACCATTTCTGCTAAGCGGCGGCGAACGCAAGCGTGTCGCGTTAGCATCTGTTCTGGCATGGGATCCCTCCACTTTGATTTTAGATGAACCCACCATCGGGCAAGATCACGAACAGAAGGAGAAGCTGCGCCAATTCATCCTGCAGATGCAGACCCAAAAGAAAACAGTGGTAACCGTTACCCACGATGTGGAGTTTGTGGCAGAATGTAATCCACGCGTGATATTGATGAAGGAGGGCAAAATTGTGGCGGATGGTGAAGGAAAAGAAATCCTCACCAACCCAGCACTCCTTGAGTTGTCATCGATTGTTCTACCGCAAATCGCTCAAGTTTTCAATAAGTTGGAGTCACTGGGTTTCCCAAAGGACGTTATTGACATTTACGAAGCCAAACAAATAATTCTAGAAGCTAAGGAGAGACAACGCTGAAATGAGCGTTTTTGACGGTTTAAGGTTCAGAAAAGTCTCCTCTCCAATCCACAACTTAGACCCGAGAATAAAATTTGTTTACGTCATCGGTATCTTTGTTGTGGCTATTCTATTCTTCCAGATTATTCCATTGCTGATTCTGTTCTTTATGCAACTTCCCTTTGTGCTACTGGCGCGTGTGCAGCGGCAGTGGCTGCGTTCGCTGCGTGGAGCAGCATTTTTAGCGATATTCATCTTTGTTGTAAACGTTGGAACAACCTATTTCACTTCAGGCTATCATTTAATAGCTCCAAACATCGAGAATGCAGCAGCAATGACTCTGCGTTTCGTCGTGCTTGTTGAGTCATTCTCAGTTTTCTTCTTAACTACCTCGCCCGACCACTTAGGCTTAGCACTTGAAGAATCTCGCGTGCCTTACGAATTCGCTTTCGCCTTCACAACAGCAGTGCGCTTTGTACCTGTTCTGGCGGAAGAAGCCCAAACAATTATGGATGCTCAAAAAGCCCGCGGGTTGGAGCTTGAGAAAGGCGGCTTACTCAAACGAATCAGAAACTACGTGCCTGTGCTTATCCCGCTTATTGTTAGCGCCATACGCCGAAGCCTGGAACTTGCGGAAGCGATGGAGTCCCGCGCTTGGGGAGCTACAAAAAAACGAACCAACCTCTACCTGCTTAAACTGCACAAAGGCGACTATGGCTTATTGGCGATTACTATCGGGATTCTGGTAGTAGCTGTTTATATCCACTTTTATGTGTCGATTCCGACCATTACCAGTTTACTTTAAGCCATCGTCCTTTGGATAGAAAGCCTTAATGCAAACAAACCAACCCCTAAAAACAAGAGAAGACTCTGATGACTGATCATACTCGTTTTGGTCCAGCAGGCGTTCCGCCAATGTTTAGGTTAATGGGCGCAACCACAGTAGACGTGCCAAAACTTTTGCATGAGGAAGGGTTAGACGCTTTTGAGTACCAAGCTTCCCGGTGGGGTCCAAAGCCCCAGATAAACCAGGGTGACGCAATAAAGCTCGGGGAGGAATGCCGCAGAAACGACGTTAAACTCAGCATGCACGGATCCTACTTCATCAACTTCTCAGGCAAAAAAGAAGTTGTGGAAGCAAGCAAACGCCGATTAATCGCCTGCGCCACCGCCGCCGACTGGATGGGAGCATACGTCGTGGTTTTCCACACAGGGTTCTACGGCAAATTAGAAAAGAGCTTCGCCTTCAATAGCGCCCTAACTGCACTAAAAGAAGTCAGCGCAGAAATGAAATCGTTGGGTTTGAAAGTGAAACTTGGACCTGAAACGATGGGCAGAAAATTTCAAGTCGGCACCTTAGACGAAATCCTGACTATCAATCAGGAAGTCGAGGGCACACAACTGGTCGTCGACTGGGGACACTTACACGCTCTTCACTTGGGAACCCTGAAAAAAGTCGAAGACTTCAAAGACATCGCAGAAAAAATCGAACAAACACTAGGCACCGAAACCCTCCGAAGCATGCACTGCCACTTCTCAAAAATCGAATTCAGCAACCAAGGCGAAAAACGCCACCACACCCTCGACGAAGAACGATACGGCCCAGAATTCCGCATGCTCGCCGAAGTTATTGTCGATTTTGAGCTGCATCCAACGATGATTTGTGAGTCGCCGATTCTGGATGTGGACGCAAGAAAAATGAAGCGAACTCTTAGCGAGGTTCTGGAAAGCAAGCATCATAAACATGAACCCTAAAAGTACAAACCTATTTTGATCTATAGAAACTCATTTCAGAAACTAAACGGGATGTCACATATTTCTAAGGGCGCAGTTGGTATGGTGTTTTCTTGATTATTAATATGTTGAATATTGGTTTGTAGTTTGCACGTTGATAGGAATTGGTCTATTCGTGTGGGTTCTTAAGTCGTCGTTGTTGTGGCTTTGTGTTGTGGGGTGCCAGTAACGGGTAAATTTTGAAGAGAAGTTGTTGTTATTGCACCTGCATTCTGCAGAGCAGTTGCAACAACAATCAGAATCAAAAAGTTGCGAGGGGCACCCGAGAAGTTGCTGCTGCTGATGCTGCTGCAACGCGATTCTGCAAATCAACAGTTGCATCTACCAAGCTAAACTCAAATACAATACTGATTTCTTTGTTGATCATCAACCTGATAGGCGACATCAGGATCCAAATAGCAAATCCATGTAGAAAACGATTGAGGGGATATAGATACGAATTGGCGTTTTCAGCTTATTCGTATGTTGAGATTTTGTGTTTATAATTAAGGAGCGGTCGCAGAGAGCGATAGGTCATTTTTTACTAGATAGCAATCGTTCTGCAAGTTGGAGTTCCTGTACCGTGTTTATGTTTACGGCTAATTCTTCGTTATTCATTAGGAAGATATCTTGGTCGAGCCATTCGTCGCCATAGCGTTTGGTTCCATCAATGACGTTTATGCCAACGGGAACAACTTCGCGGCTGTCCTCTTTGAAGGAGTATTCAATGCACATGCCCAACTTTGCCTTAATTTCCAGAGGGACTGCCACAGTTAAGGCTGGTTTTCCGCAGTGTTCATAGCGTTCCACGACGGCATCTATCATTTCACCCCTAACCAATGGCAAGTCAGCCGCGACGGCTAAGAAAACGCCAAGTTTGAGGGTTTGAACGACATAGCCCATGTCAGAAACGTAATCTTTGCCCGGGGTTTCGATTACTTCCACGCCAAGTTTACGCATGAGGGCTGTGGTTTTTGGTGTCCAGTAGGTTGTGGCAACGATGACTTTGTCGATTTTTTTAGCCTCTTTCAACGCCGCAAGGACATATTCGATAACGGGTTTCCTGCAGACTTTAATCAATGGCTTTTCTTCAGCGAGTTTCATGCGTGTGCCCTTGCCGCCAGCCATAACCAGCGCAACTACACCCATGCAATCGCCGCCAACAAAACAACCACACAAACCATCCGCGACAACTCATTAGTCGCGCCAAACACGTCGCCGGTAACACCGTTAAAGTTTTTGTGGGCAATTCCCACCATAACAAAGCCTGTTAGCACCGCCGCCAAAATGGCAAAGATGCCTGCCCAACCGAGAAGCAGTACAGCAATTACAAGAGAAATCGCCAAAGCCACAATCAACCGTAAGTTGCCTTTGCCACCCCGCATCGCTGCCAGAAAAGCTGAGTTCATGCCTTCATGCACGGACTTGCCCGCCCAAGCAACAACAACCATGGATAATTTTGCACATAATTCTATTACGATTAAGGCAGGGAAAATCAGGGGAACAGCAAAACTTCCATAAAATAGTCTTATACCCAATTCGGCAAACGCGAAAGCGGTAATTATGTAAGTCATAAGTGTTAAGCCGATCGCTCCTGCGCCTGTCAACTGGTCATGCATAACCTCGATTTTTTTCTCGAATGAACCGTGGACCATGATGCCATCGCCAAAATCCAGCAACCCATCAGTATGATGCAAACCAGTCATCCAAAGAAGCAACGCCAACGCCAAGGCGCCGACGACGAGGCTGGGCAAAAACTGTAACGCTACCCAACCGAAAACACCCGCTAACAAGCCAAGGAATGCGCCGATTAGGGGAAAAGCCCACATGTTCTGGGCACAATCCGTAAGCAGGTCTTTGTCCATAGCGACTGGAAAGACGGTTAAGAAGGATAGGAGGTTTTTTAGTTGTTTAACGACCAAGACAATGTCACTTTTTGCTCATCAGTAGAGCATAGTTACGTTCTATTTCCTTAAGAAGTATATCCTTCGTGACTGCACCGCCTGTCTTTGCCATGGCAGCGATTGACGCTCCACCTGCTCCGACGCCTTCTTTGACTAGTCCAGTTTCATAGATTCGTAAGCCCGGATATTTTGAGGGTCCGAAGTCTAAGTCAGCCGCTAAAATCGGAACCTCACAGAATTGATTAACTATACCGCAGATATCGGATTTTACGTCTTTTGCAACCCACCGCGTTGTGCCGATGGCGACGTTGCAGAGAGATTCAGGACTCAAAGCGTTGATTACTGCTAAGACCGCGGTCATTTGGGTGCCACCAGCCATCAGAACAGGGCCCTGCCGAGCACCACCGATGGCTAAACCAGCCATTGCCGCCATCATTGGGTCGCCAACACAGGAAACCGCTTTTATGGGGTTGCCCTTTAGGCTTCCGAATTTTTCACCTGCCGCTTTTAGACCAGCCGCAACCACCTCCGCTTTTAAGTTGTGGGGGTTTTCGGGGAGGGTGCTGCTTACTTTACCCTGTGCATTTACGCCCAAAGCCGACAATACACCGAGCGCCGTTGTGGTGCCCCCCGGAATACTCTCTCCGATAACCAGGTAATCCGACGCTTTAGCTAGTTGTTCACCTAAAATCTTAGCGTGTTCGATTACTTCTTCCACATTATCAACCGAGTTGCCGGTGCGTATGTCGCGCCCAGAGTTGCCCCCTAAATCAACGTAGGGAATTTGTGGCTTAACCTTTACTCCTCCGTTTACAACCAGCACGGGTATGTCGGCTAAATGCAGCGCTGACATGGTAATCAAGCCAGGTGTCGGAATTCCGTCGGGTGTGATTGGGACGCCTTGGATTGATTTACATTTGCCAAGCAAAAGTAGCTCGGCATCTGCAGGAGGCGTGAAATCGGTGAAATCAGGGTTTGCCCCTGCCGCAGACAACCCTGGGATTTTTCCGGTTTCTGTGGTTGCTATGGTGGCTATGAAGAGGGGCTTCTTGCTTTCGATTTCGTCAAGGAAAGCTTTTGCTTTAAGCGCGTTATTCGCAATTAGTACGTCCATAATGTTTCACTTACTTAGGGGCGGCTTTCCACTTTTTGATTTCCAAGTATCCAAAACCGCCATCCAGTTTATGCTTTTGTGCTTCTTGGATTTCAATCTTCTTCTTGAAGGTGGGTCCGTCTGTTACGACAGTGTGGTATTCGCCGCCTTCACCGCATGGGTCAACGTTGCCGAGGTTTAGGATTTCATCGTAGAATTTGCGGTCTAGTACTCGTCCAAGCCAGTCGACGTCGAGTAAGTCTAGTTTGGTGCGGACAACAGTTGCTTTGAACCCCGTTTTGAGGTAGTTTAAGTAAATCTGTTTTGTGTCGCCCATCCATAGGGGTTTGACGGGTGTTAAGCCGACTTCTTTGCATACTCGTCCAAGCCAGCCCTCCTCGTGCCCAGCAACCTCATAGATGTCACCTGTAACCAAGCCCTGCATCCCCTTTGTCTTGCACTCTAAAAGGACTGCTTTGAAATCCTTCTCATAGTTCTGTGGACTGGTGGTTTTTTTAATCAACGGAATCCCAATAGCTTCGGCCTGCGCATCGAGGATGGCAGAAGGTATCATGTGGAAGTTAGATTTTTCCTCGCTCATCATCATAGTGAACAGGTTCATTACTTGGTGGCCTTGCTGAGTTGCGAGGTATTGTGCGTAGCAGCTGTCTTTGCCGCCGCTCCATGAAGCAACAACTTTCATTCAGTTTTTTCCTCCAATATTTCCTTTTTCTCACAAACATTTGAATGCAAAAATCCAATTTTTCTGCTCAGGTTTTTAGATAATTTGCCTTCTTGTAAAACTTTAGCTGAAATAACGTTTGTTTTCTTTATGTTCAGCAAATTATCAACCCGCTGTTGGTTGGTTTATCCAGCCTTTTTGATATAAGTATATCGGTAAAACCTGCCACACAACACTTAAAACAAACTTCACCACTAAAAATGCGGTTGAACAGCATGAAAACGCAAACTCCTCCACTTCTAACTTACCTAAAAGCAAAGGGGATTACACTGCAAAGCCTCATCGACTGCGCCCTCGAAATGTACGTGCCCCACCCCGGCATAGAAACCGAGAAAAAAGCCACCGAAATGCTCAAAGAGGAACTTCTCGACATCCTCTCAGATGTCAATGTCTCTATACTTGAAGTAGCTGCGTTTTCCGTCCAAGATCAAGCAGAAAAGGGACAAATTCCAGGGTTAACGCAAGAAAGGTTCAGGGGAAGACCTGGTCCAGTCGCTGACGAAATCTTGGGGTTGGCAATCGCAACCTACATCGGCGGAACCCGAGGCGTGTTTGAGTATGTACGCTTTGATCAAGCCAAACCTGGAATTCTAAAAACATTAGGTTCCTTAACAAACGACGCCATAGGTGCTTTAGTTGCGGGCGCATCAGCAAACGTTTATACGCGCGCTGTGAGGGATGCAGGAATAAAACCGTAAAATTCCATGTTTTTGTGCAGTTTCAGTCGCGACAACGATAGCCTTGACTTTACCATAAGATTATAATACTATGCCGATTGAGGATTTAGCCTGTTGGGCAGCATGGTTCAAACAAGGCTCTGCATTGTCACGCACACTTTTCTGCCGCATGTGGGCGGTATAGAAAAGGTGGTTAATGAACAAAGCAAGCGGTTGCGAACGAAAAATTTTGTGCCCATGGTTGTAACTAATAGGATAGGTACACCTCAAAAATACGTGGTTGACGGCGTATCAGTAGAATGCTATGAATCGCTAAACACTGGCTTTAGGTTGGGGATTCCTTATTCGATTCCAACGGTCACGAGTTTCCCCACTTTTCTTAAAGCGGTGAACCAGAGCAAAATAGTCCACGCACACGGCCACCCATACTTAACCTCGCTAACCGCAGGTAAACTTGCCAAAATGTACTCTAAACCCTTCGTACTCACCCAACACAACACCTTCATCGAATACAACAACCTCTTCGACGACATTGAAAACTTAAACGACCTAACTGTCGGCAAACAAAACCTCCAAGACGCAGACAGAATTATCGCCGTAAGCGGCGCCACAAAAGAATATGTGCTTCGTTTAGGCGCCAAACCCAAGAAGGTCGAGGTTGTGCATAACGGGGTTGATTTGGAAAAGTTTAAGCCGATGGCTAAAAAACGTGAAGAAATGAGGCGAAAGCTCGGAATTCCGTCGGATGCGGTCGTGATTTTGACTGTGCGGCGACTTGTTTACAAGAACGGTGTGGACACCCTCATTGAAGGCGCTAACATCGCGGTCAAAAAGAACCCGCGAATTGTGTTTTTGGCGGTAGGTAAAGGTCCAGATTCCGAAAGCGTCAAGTTAAGGATTCATGAGTTGGGTATTGAGGAGAACTTTAAGCTTGCAGGCTTTGTAAGCGATGAAGATTTACCTATCTACTACAATGCCTCAGACATTTTTGTACTGCCTTCAAAATCAGGTGAAGGTCTGCCGCTGGTTGCGCTTGAAGCCATGGCGTGCGCGTTGCCAGTAATCGCAACGGACGTTGGAGGAATAAGGGAAATCCTTATGGAAGAATATGGAAAACTGGTGCCGCCCAATCAGCCTGAACTGCTTGCAAAAGCCATATTGGATTTCGCCAAACAAGATTTCTCTTCACGCAAAAAAGAACTCCGCTCCATGATGGAAGATAAGTATAGTTGGGATAAGAACGTTGAAAGGCTCGTGGAAATATACGAAGAGCTTATTTAACCATGTAACGGAAACATATTAGCCCTTTGAATGGAAGTTAGCTGATGACGTCAAAAGTTGAAATGGTCTCGGTGGTAATTCCAACACTCAACGAAGCAGGTAACATTCTGGAAGCCATAACAACCATCCATGAAGATTTATCTTATCCAAAAGAAATCATCGTCGTCGACGGGAACTCGACAGATGGAACCAAAGAAATCGTTCAGGAACTTGGGTACTGCAGACTCATCGTTGAACCTCGACGAGGCTACGGCTTAGCTCTTAAAACGGGCATGAAAAACGCCAAGGGCAACATCATAATCATGGTAGACGGCGACGGAACCTACGAAGTGCGACACATCAACCGTATGATAGCTAAAATGATTGAGCAAGACGCAGACATGGTTTTAGCAACCCGCATGTATGATCCCAAAAAAGCTATGGGCATTATGAACTTCATCGGCAACAAAGTCATTACGTTCTTCTTCGACTTCGTTTATAGCCAATTCCTCAGTGACACACAATCGGGGTTCCGAGCGATATCCCATGATGCCATCGACAACGTCAATTTAGTCGAGGGTGACATGGCGTTTGCAACGGAGATGCTCATAAAATTCGCTAAGGAAGGCTATAGCATGATTGAGGTTCCCACGACCTATAAAGCCCGAAAGTATGGCAGGCCTAAACTGCGAAGGTTTAAGTCAGGTATCGAGATATTTAGCACTATATTCAAGGGGTCTTTGGATGCAGATACGATTAGAAAGCGCGAAGCGGCTTGGAAGAAAACTCGGGCTTAATGAAGAGAAAGGCTTTGCAGTTGCCATTTTTCTTGCGTTACTCATCGTTTCCGTTGCAGTTTTGAGCTATTTTGTTTGGTTTAGACCGCCTGCAGAACCATATAACAGTATTTACTTGCTTGACTCCAACAAAAAAGCCGTAGATTACCCTGAAACCTTGTTGGCTAACCAGAACAGCACATTCAACATCTACGTTGACGTAGTAAACCATCTGGGGCATGGTGCTTCTTATCAGGTGCAGGTGAAAATAACCGAGAACCTCTCCACTTTTCCCGTTGATGTTCCAGCAAGCCAAGTTCTCCAAATAAACAGTTTAGGAGACGGAAAGACCAGTGAGAACACAGCTACTGTTACGGAGAACGCGGTAGGAAATTACTCCGTTGTTTTCGAGTTATGGCAACAAAACTCAGCGGGAACTTACGAGTTTACTCAAAATTACTGTGTTTTACCCATCCAAGTAGTAAGCTAAGGTTACATTAACTTGTTTGGATAACAACCAATTGGGTTTAGTCCTTCTCCATTTCACTCAAGTCTCACTATATTAGGGGGGCTATAGTTTTTTTCCAAGCAACAGGCTTATGGACTACAAATTGTCCATGACTAAGGTTGTTAGAGTCACCTTCAAAATCTCAAAACCTTGCTGGTTAGGTTTTGCTTTTATAGGAAAGGTTTTTAGTATAGTTGTTGTATGAGACTGTGAAAAAGTGTATAGTGTAAAGTGAGGTTAACATTATGTCTGTATTTGCAGCACCAGGAGCATATGACCGTGCCATTACCGTTTTCTCGCCTGATGGACGACTCTTCCAAGTAGAATACGCAATGGAACTTGTGAACCGCGGAGCCACCATTATAGGCATCCAAAGTTCAGAAGGATTAGTTCTAGGTTCAGAAGAAAACATAGAAGTCCTCGAAGAAGCAGGTTACTCATGGAAAATCTTCCGAGTAGACGACCATATTGGCGCAGCCATAGTCGGGTTAAGTTCCGACGCAAGAATCCTAATTGACCAAGCAAGAATCTACGCTCAAAGTAACAAACTAACCTACGACGAACCCATCGACGTAGAAGTCGTAACCAAACGCATATGCGATATCCAGCAGATGTACACGCAGCATGCAGGTGTTCGACCCTTCGGAGTCTCAATCATCTTCGGCGGAGTCGACAAAACCGGAACCCGCGTCTTCGGCACACACCCAAGTGGAACCTATCGCGGCTACAAAGCCACAGCACTCGGCGCAGGAAGAGAAACAGTTCTAGGAATCCTGAAAGAAGAATACAAAGAGGACCTAAACCTAGACAGCAGCATAAAACTAACAGTCAAATGTCTAGTTAAAGCCCTCGAAGCGCGCCAGCTACCGCCGAGAATAAAAATCGCAATCATCCCAGCTGCAACACAGAAAATGGAAATGTTAAACGACAACACAGTGGAAGGTTACATCAAAGAGCTGGGTTCAAGCAAGTGAAAAACTAATGAGCGAAAAGTTCACCGTCGCGCGCTTAACAAGAGAAAATGAGCATTTTGAAATATTAGTTAAGCCCAACAAAGCGCTCGACTACCGAAACGGCAAAATCGCAGGCATAACTGAGGTTTTAGCCGCTGAAATGATTTTTGCTGACGCAAACAAGGGCACTAAGGTTTCTGAAGAAGCTATGAAAAAAGCCTTCAAAACATGTGACCCGCTAAAAATCGCTGATGAAATCTTAAAGAAAGGAACTTTGCAGCTAACAACTGACCAAAGACGGAAAATGGTCGAAGACAAAAAAAGGCTAGTTATAGATTTTATTTCCCGCCAAGCAGTAGACCCTAAAACAAATTTGCCGCATCCGCCTGCGCGCATCGAAAATGCGATGGAGCAGATTCGTTATCCAATTGACCCGTACAAGTCTGTGGAAGAGCAGGCTAAAGACATAGTTAAACTGTTACGACCCATTTTACCCTTGAAAATCGAACAGGTTACAGTTGCAATCAAAATACCAACTCAACATGCTGCAAGAGCTTACGGCACAATCAAAACGTTGGGTACTATTAAACGGGAAGAATGGCGCGGTGACGGTTCCTGGTATGGTGAACTTGAGTTACCCGCAGGATCATACGCTTCGCTTTTGAACAAGCTTGGTGATGCAACCAAGGGAAGTGGAGAAGCAAAAATAATCTCTTAAAGTAATAAAAATATGGAAAATGTGATTTTATGCCAACATTCTTTGAAAAAAAACAGCTCGTGACCCCGGGCGAAATGCTCGCTGAAGGCGACTATTTACCTGGCGAAAACACGTATGTGGAAGCAGGCAAGATTTATGCCTCAAGGATTGGACTCGTAGACAGTGACAATAAAAAAGTAAACGTTGTTGCACTAAGGGCTTTTTACGTCCCGAAAATGGGCGACATAGTTATTGGAACAGTCACTGAAGTCGGATTCAACGGCTGGACCGTCAACATTAAAGCACCCTACACAGCAATGCTGCGTGCATCCGACGTACTCAGCAGGCCCTTTAAGCCACAAAACGATGAGTTATCCGCAGTCCTAACTGCCGGCGACTTAATCGTTGCCAAAATAGCATCCTTCGACAGAGCACACGACCCACAATTAACCGTGGGCGAACCTGGACTGGGAAAGATTACTCGCGGTCAAATCCTGCATGTTACACCAACAAAGATTCCCCGTATCATCGGACGCAAAGGCTCAATGATTTCCATGATTAAACAAGAAACCAACTGCCAAATCATATTGGGCTTAAACGGCGTGATATTGGTCACTGGCAAAACTCTGGAAGAAGAAGAACTTGCCATAAGCGTTATTCGAAAAATCGAGGAAGAATCCCACACAAGCGGTCTTACTGATCGCATAACACAGTTGCTGAAAGAAAAGAAATTAGGTAAAGTGGAGGAAAACAAAGTTGAATGAAAAAACAGAGAAATTAATCGATAAGAAAGGCATCCGACTGGACGGTAGAAAAGCGGATGAACTTCGCCCTGTAAAACTTCAAGTAGGCGTACTCTCAAACGCTGACGGCTCAGCCTACATTGAACACGGAAAAAACAAGATTTTAGCCGCAGCTTTCGGCCCAAGAGAAGTACATCCAAAACACCTCATGCAAGCTGACCGCATGGTCCTAAAAGTCCGCTATCACATGGCACCCTTTTCCGTTCAGGAAAGAAAATCCCCAGCACCCTCAAGAAGAGAAGTTGAACTCTCAAAAGTAATAAAAGAATCAATAGAACCCGCACTGTTCCTTGAACTCTACCCACGCACAGGCGTCGACGTATATGTTGAAGTCTTGCAGGCAGATGGAGGAACAAGATGTGCAGCTATCACCGCAGCTGCCTTAGCCGTTGCAGACGCAGGCGTTCCAATGCGCGACTTAGTCGTTGGATGTGCAGCAGGCAAAGTAGAAGATACAGTAGTTCTTGACCTCTATGATGCAGAAGACAAACTCGGCGCCGCAGACGTTCCAGTCGCTTACATGCCAAGCTTAAACGCCATTACACTACTACAGATGGATGGAATTTTGGAGCCCGCTGAATTCGAGAAAGCCGTAAACATGGCAATGGAAGGATGCAAGAAAATCTATGAAATGCAGAAAGAAGCACTTAAGACCAAGTACATGGTCGTTAAAGAGGTTGAAGAATAATGTCATCACTCGTAACTAAAGTTAGACTAAGACAAATTGAACAATTAATCGAGAAAGGCAAACGCCTAGACGATAGAGGCTTACTCGATACCCGCGAAATCAAAATTGAACAAGGCATAATCGAGAAGGCTGAAGGCTCCGCAAGAGTTTTCATGGGAAAAACCCAAATTCTCGTAGGCGTCAAAGTCGGCTTAGGCGAACCCTTTTCAGACACACCAAACGAAGGCGTCTTGACAGTAAATGCAGAGCTTGTGCCAGTTGCTTCACCGAGCTTTGAGCCAGGTCCACCAGACGAAAATAGCATCGAACTTGCTCGAGTAGTTGACAGGGGTATCAGGGAATCAAAATGCATCGACAACGAAAAACTGTGCATCGAACCCGGAAAGAAAGTGTTCGTTGTATTCGTCGACATTTATGTTCTTGACCACGGAGGAAACCTAATTGACGCATCCGCAATCGCTGCAATGGCTGCATTGTTGAATACAAAGATGCCCAACTATGAAATCAAAGACGGTGAACTAAAAATGAAACAAGGCTACACACCTTTAGCACTGAGAAGCCACCCTGTAACAGTTACCATCGGAAAAATCAGCAACAAACTAATCACTGACCCCATAGCTGAAGAAGAACAAGTCATGGATTCACGCATCACCTTCGCAACTAAAGAAGACGGAACCATTTGCGCCATACAGAAGGGCGGCTCAGGCTATTTCACACCGCAACAGATTTTAGAAGCCTCAAAGATTGCTCTGGACAAAGCAGCAGAACTGCGCAAGAAACTAGATTGGTGAATAAAAGTTGCCAAGAATGAAGAAAGTTGGTCCAACACGAGGATTAGGCGTACGTTACGGTTCAACCGTTCGAAAACGCTACGTCAAAGTAATCACTGAACTCAAGAAGCCCCACAGATGCCCAAACTGCGGTTTTACCCGCGTTAAACGCGAAAGCGTCGGCATTTGGAAATGCAGCAAGTGCGAGTACACTTTTGCAGGCGGAGCATACACGCCAGTAACAAAGCTGGGTGTTGTGGCCAAACGAGCAGCTAAAGGTGCGCCAGTTGAAGAAATAGCGAAGGCCACTGCAGCTGTCGAGTCGGCAACTGAAGAAGAAACAACCGAGTAAACAACTTTTTTTCTTTTTGTATTTTTTATTTTATGTTTAAAACTCTATATATTCTGTTAGCGTAGGGAATGCTGAATGTCAACCACAGCAAAAGCAATCGTACGCCTAAAGTTTGATTCGCAAAAGCAAATTTCAACTGTTCTCCACGCTTTAACGCCAGAAGCTAAATCGCCAGCAACTAAACGCTCCAAAATAACACTTGAAGATGAAGGATTGTTTCTTGAGTTAACTGTTGAGGCGGACGACACAGTTGCTTTGCGCGCAACATTGAACGCTTATCTGCGATGGATAAACTCAACCTTGAACGTTGTCGGCATGGTTGAGCAGGCTTAACTTAGTTTGGGATTAAAATTTTTTTGGAGGTTTTTTTTTACTCTGGGTTCGTCTCCTTAAAATTTATTATCTTGTCTGATGCAGTAATAGCGACTTATTTTGGTAAACTCTACATAAACTCTGTAGTTTTCCCGTAAAAATTTGATGTTTTTTCTTAATTCATGGATAAAACTTATAAGAAAAGCTTCCCAGTAAGTAACAAAAAATAATTAGAGGAGAAAGGATTGATTTTTCAGAACAAAACCTTAGAGGCTGTCATTTTCGACATGGACGGAACGATGTTTGATACCGAACGCCTACGATTCAAGATGCTTAAACAGGCCTCTAAGGAAATCTTTGGCGAAGAAATTTCAGACCAAATCCTCTATGATTCCCTCGGAATAAGCGCCGTAACCGGTGAAAAGCTTGCAAAAGAATTTTATGGCGAGAACTATCCGTATAAAAAAATAAGAGTACGCGCAGATGAACTCGAAAGAGGGTACGTAAGAGAAAACGGGGTTCCAGTTAAGGAGGGTCTTTATAATTTACTTGAACGTCTCAAAAAGAATGGGGTACTTATCGCTTTAGCTACCTCAAGCCGAAGAGAAATCGCCGAAGAATATCTGCTCAGTGCAAGGGTACTTCGATTTTTTGATGTGACTATATGCGGGGAGGACGTAGAAAAAGGAAAGCCCGACCCAGAAATATTTCTCAAAGCAGCAAGCGAACTTAATTGTGCGCCAAGCAAATGCTTTATTTTTGAAGATTCACAAAACGGACTTTTATCCGCAAACGCTTCAGGCGGAATACCCATCTTCATCAAGGACATAAAAGAACCTGATTTAGCGGTTAAGGCACTTGCGTATAAGTCCTGCGAAAAAATGACGGATTTTTTGGATGAACTAATTCAGCAAATGCCAAAGATGCCAATCCCGACACTCAATGAGCATTTTCCTCAAAGTATAGGTTACACTGTTGTAGGGATACACGGGTTTGGTGCAATGGGAGGTGGTTATCTTGCCCAAATTTTTTCCCATTGGGATGGATACACAAGACCGGGTCAGATAATTGGCGCTACAAGTGACAATCTTAAACGGCAGCTAGTCAATGCCTTAGGTAAATACAATGTAAAGTATGAGAGCCTTGCATATTTTCAAACGATTTCAAATGTAAAAATTATCGATATGAACGACGAAGCACAAATAATCAATATGTATAAAAAAGCGCAAATAATTGGGCTGGCTCTTCCAGAACACGCTATCAGGTCTCAATCAAAGATGATTGCCAAAGGCTTGATAGAACGATACGAAAGCACCGGTAAAAGCCTCACTTTGCTCATCGTCATGAACAAGATTAATTCGGCAAATTTTGTCCGACACCATGTCGAGAACGCAATCATCCAGATAGCAGGTGAAGAAAAAGCAAAAAAAATTATGAAAAGCACATTTTTCACTGAAACCGTTGTTAACAGAATGGTGTCGAAAATTCCCGATGAAATTATTCTTTCAAACATGCACAAGGAATTATACAGTATGAACAAATGCATCCTGGAGTATTCTGGGAAAATGAAAGAAGTCTTTGAGTTTTCGCGAGCCTATTTTGCAGAAAAAAATTTAACTAAACACAATAAATCATTAAAAGACGAAAACCAAGCAATTAACCAGACAATTCACATTGCCGACTTCGTTTCGTCTGTAACTCAATTTGCCAATGAACTATCAAAATTAAGTGTTACCCTATTCAGTAGCGAACCAGACATGCCAATCTACGCCAGTGAAGGAAGCCCAATTTTAGAGCGATTAAGACAGGTAGTAACAGTCGAGAATATAAAATCCATGCAAGAAATAAAAAATAAGCTCTCAAACGGACCGCATGCAATAATTGCTTGGTATTCGGCACTTCTTGGGTATAAGACTATAGGGCAAGGTATGGGTGACTCGAGAGTCTCAATACTTGCTGAATGTATAATTAAAAACGAAATAATGCCCGCACTGTTAAAAGAAAACCCCAATTCTAAACAGTACATAAATTCTATAGCCCAAAATTTTCTTAAAAGGTGCCGCGCTTCTTTTAAAGATAAGTGTTCGAGGGTTGGGCGAGATCCCATGAGAAAACTTCAATGCGGCGAACGTATACTTGGTACAATCGCTTTGGCGAAAAAACATGGATTAGGTACAAGAGGTTTGGAGTTTGGGGCTGCTTGCGCACTTATGTATTCTATTTTATACCTAAATGAAAATGATGTTGAAAGCTTAAAAATAAAGGAATTGTATGAAAAAAGGCGTTCTATTGTTGATGTTATCACCTTCAACGGTGAATGCAATAAAACAAAATATGTTGGTCTTGAATTGGGTAAAGATGATGACTTAATTAGTGGGATACAAGAGAGCTTTGATAAGCTGCGGAATGAACTTCATCTTAAGATGCTGGCATGCAGTTGCTAACATTTTTCAGTTAACGTTGATGGTAGTTTTTGGAAGAGAAGGTTTAAATAAATACCGTCATATTTCGTATATGCTTTAAGTTAAAAAAACGGATGAAAATTTAGCATGTCACAGCAGGAATATCGCTATATACTTCGTATCATGGGTACAGACGTTCAAGGTACCTTAAAGACTTCATACGCCGTAGCGCAAGTTAAAGGAGTAAGCTCCGCGCTCGCAAATGCAGTCCTCAAAAAAGCAGGCGTAAATCCAGACCTGCGTGTTGGCTATATAACAGAATCTGACATCGCAAAAATAGAAGATGTCATTAAAGACCCGGCAAAATACAGCATCCCAAGCTGGATGTTTAACCGCCGAAAAGATGTAGAAGTTGGCAAAGACGCACACATTTTAAGCGCTGAACTAGCCTTTAAAATTAAAACTGACATTGATCAAGCTAAAGAAATCAGGTCTTGGCGTGGATACCGCCATGCTTACAGCCTGAAAGTACGTGGCCAAAGAACAAAAACCACTGGAAGAGCAGGCAACGCACTAGGAGTTAAGAAGAAGACTCTGATGCAAAAGCCCGGTGGAGCACCAGAAGGAGGCAAATAAGCATGGGAGATCCAAAGAAGCAGCGTAAGAAATTTGATACGCCACGTTTTCGTTGGCGAAAAGATGTCCTCCAAGAAGAACTTAAACTTCTGGGGCAATTTGGTTTAAGAAACAAACATGAACTCTGGCGCCACAAAACCACCCTATCTAAGACCAGAAGCATCGCCCGTTCACTCATCAGCAAAACCACTGAAGAACGCGCAAAGATGGAAAACGAATTACTCGCCCAACTCAAAAAGAAAGGAATCTTGCAAGAAACCGCAGTCCTCGATAACGTGTTAGACTTAACCATAGAAGACATCTTGGAACGCCGATTACAAACCATTGTGTTCCGCAAAGGTTTAGCAAGAACTGTCTATCAATCACGCCAACTTATCACACATGGACACATAACAATCGATGGACGCAGAGTAACAATCCCCGGTTATATAGTACTAAAAGAAGATGAAACAAAAATGGTGTACTCACCAGAAAGCGCATTAGCAAGCCAAGAACACGCACTACGAGTCGGCTTGACAGTCGTAGCTAAACAAGTAGAAGCTCGGCCACCAAGCAGAGGCCGCAGAGGCGGACGCGGAGGCGGTAGATTCTGAGCGCTCCCAACAACAAACGTAACGAGAAGTGGGCAATCGTTCACATCTTCAGCAGTTACAACAACACCTTAATTCACATCACTGATATTTCAGGTGCAGAAACCATCGCTCGTACCACCGGCGGTATGTTCGTTAAAGCAGACCGAATGGAATCATCCCCTTATGCAGCCATGCGCGCATCCACAGGAGCAGCTGAAATCGCACGCGACAAAGGAATAACAGCCATTCATATCAAAGTCCGAGCTCCAGGCGGCGCAGGACCAAGAACACCTGGACCAGGCGCACAAGCAGCCATTAGAGCATTAGCCCGATTCGGTTTCCGCATTGAACGCATCGAAGAAGTTACACCAATCCCCCACGACGGAACCAGAAGGCCCGGTGGCAGAAGAGGCAGAAGAGTTTAATCTGCAATATCCCTCTTTATTGAAGTAATTTATGGAGTGTCTAGCAAGTGAAAATAGAAGTCCTTGAAAAAAACGATACTAACCTCCGCATAGTTGTCAAAGATGCGGACGTGCCTTTAATGAATGCTCTACGACGTCTAGCACTTGCTGAGGTCCCCTGCATGGCAATTGAAGAAGTTGTCATGATAGAAAACTCTTCAATTCTCCAAGACGAAATAATCTCTCACAGGCTCGGTCTTACTCCGCTGAAGACTGATTTAGATGCATACAATCTGCCTGAAGAATGCGAATGTAAAAGCGAATTCGGCTGCCAACTATGCCGAGTAACCCTAACACTTGACGCAGAAGCCAGAGACGGGACAAGAACCGTTTATTCGGGAGAAATCGTTTCGGAAAACCCTGAAATCGTCCCTGTCTCAGACAGAATCCCGATAGTTAAGTTGGCGAAAAATCAGAAACTAAAACTTGAAGCTTACGCAAAGCTTGGAAAAGGCAAAGTCCATGCCAAATGGCAGCCCGTATCAATGTGTGCATATAAGTACTACCCAAAAATCACCACTCCAACCGGGAAATGTGAAGGGTGCCAAAAATGCGCTGACATATGCCCCAAAAGAGTTTACGTTGTCAAGGATGAAAAAATCGATGTCCGCGACCTATTGGCATGTAACCTCTGCATGGACTGCGTTGATGCTTGCCCACAAAAACCTTCACCGTTGAAGGTTGAATGGGAAAAGGATACTTTCGTAATGAACATAGAGTCTACAGGTGCGCTTCCTCCAGAACGAGTCTTAAAAGAAGCAACTAAACTGTTAGGCAAACAACTAAACGAGTTTGAAGAACAAATAAAGGCTGGACCACAATGAGAGAAACAAAAACTACAAACCCCCAATTAATCGATCTTATTGGTCTTTTAAAGAAAGAAAGCAGAGAAAAACAAGCCCCCATCTGGCTAGACGTCGCAGATCACTTAGCCAAATCACGTAGCCAACGTGTCGCTGTAAACCTGAGCAAACTAAACAGGCACACCAAAAAAGCTGACGTAGTGATTGTTCCCGGCAAGCTCTTAGCTTCAGGCAGCATCGAACACTCCGTGACCGTCGCATCCTTTGATATCTCCGATAAAGCTAAAGCAAAGCTTGAAGCTGTCAAAGCAAAATACATCACAATCCAAGACTTGATGGAGAAAAACCCCAAAGGTTCAAACGTAAAAATCATCCGGTGAATAAGAAATGGCAACCACAATACAATCCCCAATAACTTTCGTGAACGCTGAAGGCTTAATCGTTGGCAGAATGTGCAGCAAAGTTGCTAAACGATTGTTAAACGGAGAAGAAGTAATCATTCTTAACGCGGAGAAAGCAGTGTTCTCTGGTAAAAAGAAAAGCAAAGTGTTAGAAGCACACAAATTCCTCGAAGTAGGCGCTCCAATGCGAGGACCATTCCATTACCGTAGACCCGACCGGTTTCTACGAAAAACCGTTCGTGGCATGGTTCCCTTCAAGTTGCCTAAAGGTAAAAACGCCTTCAAACGACTGAAAGTTTTCATGGGCGTCCCACTTGAGTTCAAAGATCAAAAAATGATAACCTTCGAAGAAGCCAATTCCGCAAACCTCAAAGGGCCACACTTTACCCTTGGTGAATTGGCAACTGAAATCGGATGGTTCAACAGGATGGAATAATTATGCCCGCAAAAAAAGTCTTAGTTGTTAGTGGAAAGCGAAAAACAGCAGTTGCCCGCGCCATAGTGAAACAGGGCGTTGGTAGAGTACGAATAAACCTAACTCCAGTTGAAATTTACGAACCCGACATAGCTAAAGCCAAAATCATGGAACCCCTCTTGCAAGCAGGCGCCGATGTCTGGCAACAATTAGACATGGACGTTAAAACCAGCGGTGGCGGCTACATGGGACAAGCTGAAGCAGCACGCATGGCAATCTCAAATGCTCTTTTAAAATGGACCAAGAGCACACACCTACGCACCGTCTTCAACGAATACGACCGAACCATGATTGCTGGAGACAGCAGAACCAAAGAGACAAAGAAAGTCGGCGGAGCAGGCGCACGGTCTAAAGAACAGAAGAGCTACAGGTAGGAGAATAAGACAAAATGATTATTCCCGTAAGATGCTTCACTTGCGGCAAACTCGTTGGAGACCGATGGGATGAATTCACAAGACGCATCAAAACAGGCGAAAACGCCAGTGACGTCCTTGACAGTTTAGGCTTGAAACGATACTGTTGTAGACGCATGTTGCTCTCTAATGTAGAAATCATCGACGAAGTTCTGCGGTTCTACGAAGAAGCAGAAAAACGCAAAGAAGCCCGCAACTTCTACTAATTTTTTATTTCATCGTCAATTCTTTTCTCTAAGAAAAATAGCCCTAAGAGAGGATAGGTCGTACTGGGTTTTTTTCGAGTTACCATGTTGAAAACTGTAGAAATAATCAAAGCCGCGCTATTGCAAGATTCGTTTTATTATTGAATCATGAGTCGCTGTCTTATCTATGAACACGCTTACGCGATTTTGTGACTTGTTCATGCAGAGCATTTTAACGGTTTTTCCTTCCACCAGCACGCTCTCTACATCTGTTAGGTTGAATTGTTTGGCTATTTCAGCACTGGACTCAGAGATTTGCGAGGATAGGATGGCGTACTCGATTATTTTTTCTTGTTCAGTCAAATCTATTATCGCAGAAGTATCACTTCGAAGAATATAGCCCCTAACACCATCGAGTTTACGTATCTCCGCCAAACTCGCAGCCAAATCCGTAAACACAGAATCTTCGGTCCCAACAGTAATAACTGCTGCTCCATCGGGAAATTCGGTTTCGACTTGGCTATTTTTCTGCTTCAACATCATTCCTCATTACTCGAATACTGGCTTAACTATCACCAGTTTACCTTTTTCGGTTTGCAGGGTTTGCAGGATTTTTTCTGGAATCTGGATTATGCCTTTAGCACTGTTTTTTGCGTCTTTAATCGCTTTAAACTTGCAAGTCGTTTTCTTTCCGTCTAACGCTTCGATGATTACTGTGCTAAATTGTTTGCCCTCATAGAGGTTACTCCATTGCTCCACGATTTCGCCGTCGATTCGCACAGTGTCAGCTGCAACCATAAACCCGCTGATTTTCTCTACCATAAACTGGTTGGTGGGTGTCTTGGGCAGGAACGGTTCAAAGGGCGGTTGTATTTCAAGGGTGGGTTCAACGGTTGGTTTGGCTTCTTGTGATGCTGACACAGCTAGTTCTTCGTAGGGTTTTTCTTCAAGTTCTTTATCTTTTATGTCAATCTGGTTAACAAGTCTCACTACTGTTGGGACCACAACTTTAGTTATCGACTTGAGAATTTCCTGGTTTGCCGTCTGTGAAGATAGTGTTGCCAAAAAGTAATCTTCCACTGCAACGATGTTAAGTTGACTTTCCGGAGTTTGGATTGTAAAGCTTTCTATGCCGCCGATTGCTTGGGCCTGCACTGAGATGTTGGCGAAGTTGGCGACGAATTTTTTGATTTGTTTTTCGGTTCCGGTTTGGGTGTTTGCGATTGTTTGTCCGGTGTTCCTAAAAAATAATGCATTGGTGGTTTCTGGGCTTAGAGTTCTGATTTCATCTATGATTGTTTGGATTGGGTTGCTGTAAGCCTCAGTCACCGTTTAATCTCCCAGGTTAGGATAATTTGAATAGGATCCGTTCTGGGATGCCTTCGTCTTCTACTACTAGATACCTGAGGCCTTCTGTGTCGCCAAGTTGGTCGAGCCATTTGAGGGCTTCCCGAACCTTCTGCAAAACCAGCAGACGTTCCTGGTGGCTTCGGACCACGGATTCTATGGCACTTAACTCGTGGGTTGGGTTAGCGTCTAAAACGATGTTTAATGTGCCGACCGTGATTTCGCTGGTGTTCTCGGTTGGGGCTTTTTTGCCTGCGAGTTTGAGAACGACTTCACGGACTTTCTTTGATTTTTCCGCTAACGTGCGGATTTCGTCTAACTTACGCAGGTACTCGCCCAGAACGCTTTTGGTCTCGGACAATTGCTTGTCCATTGCATCGGCGATTGCCTGTGCAGATGTATATTCTTTGATTTGTGTTACCATGATTTATTACTCCTGATTTTTTTGAAGAGAAAGAGGAGAGTTGGGTGAATGTTTGCTTCACCTTGCCCCTTGTTTAGATTTTTAAATGTTGGGTGTTTATGGGTTGTATGTTGCTGTGTTGACGACTGATGTGCCCTTCTGAGTGATGAGCTTAACTTGGTATGCAGTTCCTGCGTTGTCTGCTAAAGTGCCAGCATCTAAATTCAACGTTATTGTAGCAGATGAGCTTTTCGCGATTGCTCCGGATGGAATCACGGTCATATCTGTGTCCGCAACTGCTGCTCCATTGATGAATGCTTTGCTAATAGTTGCTGGTGTACTGCCTGAGTTCGTTACCATTATTTCTAATTGGTCTTTAGTAGTACCATCCCCTGGCACGAATGCTATGTTTGTGATCGATACTTGTTCTGCGTTGCCCATGAATCCGATGGTCATTCCACCCATCCATGCTGCGACGACGACGCTGACTGCGACGGTGACGGCGATGAGGATGATTGATGCGATGACGGGGCTGAGGGCTTTTGAGTTTTTCTTGATTTTTCTTAGGTATGTATTCATTTTTCTATCTTCCTATTTTTGCTTGTAATAGGTAGTTGTCTAAAAGCATCTTTTAAATATTACGTCTTACTACACAATAGTATGGGTATGTAGGACACAACCACAGAAGCCCAAAAAAAATAAACAAAAGGAAGAAAACGGCTAAAAAGCCAAAAAAAGACTAACTCTTAGAATCAAGCGTGTCAAAAAAACCGAGAAGAAGTTTCGCAACTTTTTCCCCGAGTTCAGTCTTAACATAATACTTTTTGAGTGGATCAATACGTTCACTCTTAGCTAAACCCAAGGATTCAATCTCGATCATTCTAGCCCTAAAAGTGCCATCGCTGAGTGTCAAGCCATTGTCCTTCATGAAGTCTTTAGCATCCTTCCATTTGCCGCGGCCAACGTGGAGCAGCAATAAACAGTCTATTGCATGGTCTTTCTCGAGCATCGATTTTATGGCAGCTAGCTTTGGCTCTGTTAGCACGCGCTTAATCTTTTCTTCATTCACATTCTTCACCATTTTTCAAGTCTCCTTTCATTGTTGATTATTATTGGAAAAGACGTCTAAGCATATAAACTATATTACGAAAGACGACACATATCTCCTGACGCCTATCTCCCGAATAAAAAATATAACAACAACCCCCTTATAAATCTGCAACCAAGCAAGCAAAAAAATAATCAGTCTCACCAAAAATCCATTCAAAAATAGAATAGCATTCACAATAAATCAATAATTAGTGAAATACCAAAATTTACGAAGTAAGGAAATTGCATGGTCATTTGTATCATCGAAAGGCTTAACAGAAGCAAAAAATGTACTTATCCTCTATACGAGGTTTGAGTTTTTGGCTGGCACCATCGAATACGAAGTCCCAACATGGAATCAAATATATGAGATGCTTTTCTGCCAAGCCCAAAAAATTCTATCCCAAAACTACCAACACGATATCGTAGTCGCGGTAACCCGAGGAGGCTTAATACCTGCCCGTATTCTAGCTGATTTATTAGAAACTTTAGAGTTCGCAACCATCCAGATAGAATTCTATGTTGACATAAACCAGACAAAGGCAAAGCCAACCCTAAAACACCCCATTATGACAAATGTGGAGGACAAAAAAGTGCTGTTGGTTGACGACATCGCAGACAGCGGTCAAAGCCTAAAACTAGCCAAAACTCACCTTCAACAGCAAGGCGCCAATGAAGTAAAAACCGCTACCCTCTATCAAAAACCCCAATCCATCACAACCCCTGACTTCTACGAAAAACAAACAACCAACTGGGTTGTCTTCCCGTGGGACACAAAAGAAACTCTGCGAAAAATAATCCACAAACCTCAGGGCAAACGCGTCTTAAATCAGGAAGTGACAAAACTCGTGAAGGCTGGCTTGCCAAAACAGCTAGCCGAAAAACTCTTAAAAGACATGCATTGAGGAACCTTAGATGTTGCAGTACATAAAAGAACACGACAAATACGTGGAAATAACAGGTTACCGAAGCATAGCGTTCGATAAAGCGGAGGCATTCTTAAAAGCAAACCGAAAACAAACCCAAAACGTCGACATCCAATTCTTCGACGCCGAACTAATCGCCACGCAGGAACATCTCTACTTTGCTATCCTAAACGCCCTGCAGGCATTCCAAAACAAAACCAACCATTCAAAAAGCCTCGCCATGGAAACAATACTCTACGCTTCCGCACAGCTACAAATACAAAAAGCCATCGAACGCTCCGGAATCAAACCCAAAACTAAAAACCTCGCAGTAGCAATAATCGGCGAAGATCCAACACATATTCAAAAGATCCTTGAAGCGCTTACCAAATGCGTTGGTACTGACCTAGACGAGGCGGTTCTTGCAATGACTAAAACCAAGGAAACAAAAATCAAAAAAGCCTTCAACATCCAAAATGAAGAGTTAAACATCCTCAAAAACGATAACCCAAAGAAGGCAATAGTTAACTTAGTAATCGAGCAAATCGCCCTGTTGGCCGTAAAGTGATTAAAAGTCCAATGAAAGACTTTGCCATGTTTTAAATGAGGTTGTTGATGAGATTTCGAAGGCTCTAAATTAACTTTACCTAACAATAGAACGTATTAACAAAGATCATGTCTGAACTTCAACTGTACCCCATTTTAAGAGCAGAAAAAGAAGAAGAAGAAGTAGTAGCAATTCAGCAATCTTCTTCTACCCGTTAAACAGTTTCTTCCCTGATCGGGATAACAACAACAGATAAAAAATTCATAGTGTTGTTGTTCTTTCAGTCAAGTTGAAAGAAGAAAAAATTGCTATTTAGGAAGGAGTCGATTTATTCTTCTTCTCTAAAAAGAAGAACTCAACTATAAGGTTAGAGCATTTTTTCTTTAACAACCGCTAAAACATCCGTGGGTTTCAACAACGACAATCCCGTTAACGCACCCAGAACCTCAACCAGCAAGATTTGATCTGGGTTTTCAAGGTCGGCTTTATTTTTAATTTCTCCCACAGCTGCCTCAATTAGGTCTTTTGTATGTAAGGTTGTGAAGCGCTTTTCTATTGTAACCCTGAAAGTTTCTTTTTCGCCTATTTTTGATGCTAATTCGGCGCTGGCTTTTTTGATTTCCTCCAAATCTGTAGGCACAACCTTTTCGATAGGCAGTATCCTTAGGGCGTAGCGGAACTCGTATGGGCGTTCTTTGAGGATTGTCCGGAATTTTTCTATTACAATGCATTGGTCAAGTGTGGTTTTGGCGACTATTAAGCCGCGGATTTTAGTTTTTGCGGCTTGGGCTTCGGCGTCGCCCAACTCATCCTTGAGCAGATATAGCATCTCGTTGATCATTGGGCGTTCGTTTCCGCGGGAAGTAGTTGCTAGAAGGTTGAAGCCGCTAATCATTGTAGTTCACACAGAAATGGAATGAATGTGAACTGGTTATTTTTGCTTTGCCTTCCCTGTTTGCGTTCTGTTAAATTGGTTTTTAGACGTTTGGTTTTATTTCGAAAGTGTACTTCGCTGGGGCACCATAATTAACTGCCCCCTCTAAGGTAACGGTAAGCGTGTAGTATCCTGGTTCCACCTGTGTGCTGTTGCTGCCATTGTCTGTTTGTTGATTCCAATCATAATCAAAAAAGAATTCTCGTGAATGGGCAGGAAAGGTCGGGGGAGGATTAACGTAATCAATACAAACTGTTTTCGAAGAATAATTTCCTATTTGAAAGCTAATGGTAGTAGGCTTGGGAATCCTCCAGTTCTGGGTGTTATTAATGTATATTGAGAAATGCGCTTGTTCACCCTGCAAGTAAACAGTTTTATCCGTTATTATGTCGATTTTAACTGGGCCTGGACCAGTGGGACCTGGTTGGGTTAAAACATAAATGGTAACGCTTACGATTGTTACAATCAATAGGGCGGCAGCAATTACTGCGTAGATCCGTTTGGATTTATTCGCTGGTTGAAGACGCATTTTGACCTCCATGCGATGTTTGTTTCGATGGATTTTTTAGCTTTGTGTATGTTAAGGATTTTCGAGAACTGAACTGTTTCAATCAAAATTTTCCAATCTTTAAAACTGGTATCATAAAGACCGCTTCATTGCAAGGGTAAAAGTTTATATTTCCGTAGGGTTTTTGCATATTTCCGAATCAAAACAAGTTCTAGTAAAACAGGGAATGATAATATGGCGTATTTAACAACAACAGGTTCAGGACAACCAGTCCTCATCCTTAAAGAAGGAACAACAAGAAGCAGAGGCAAAGAAGCCCAAAGAAACAACATCATGGCAGCCCGCGTAATCGGCGAGGTGCTGAAAACAACCTTAGGCCCGCGAGGCATGGATAAAATGCTCATCGACAGCCTAGGAGACATCACAATCACCAACGACGGCGCAGCCATCCTCAAAGAAATCGACGTTGAACATCCAGCGGCAAAAATGATGGTTGAAATCGCCAAAACCCAAGATGACATGGTAGGCGACGGAACAACCTCCGCAGTAGTTCTCGCAAGCGAATTACTCAGAAAAGCCGAAGAACTTCTCGACCAAAACATTCACCCAACCATTCTAGTAAGTGGCTACCGCAAAGCCTCAGTCAAAGCTATTGAAGCCATTGGAAAAATGGCCGTGCCATTAGACATCAAAGACCGCAAAACACTCCTTAAAGTCGCATTAACCTCAATGAGCAGCAAATCACTGGGTTCAGCAAGAGAACACTTAGCAGAAATATCCATAGATGCAGTTACACAAATCTCTGAACAACGTGGAGACAAAACAATCGCTGACATAGACAACATTCAACTCGTCAAGAAAACAGGCAAAAGTCTCCTTGAAACACAATTAATCCAAGGCATAATCATCGACAAAGAAGTCGTAAGCCCAGGCATGCCAAAAATTAAAGAAAATGCCAAGGTCGCATTGTTAGATTCAGCCTTAGAAATCGAAAAAACAGAAATAACCGCAGAAATCCGCATTAAAGACCCCTCACAGATGAAAGCATTCTTAGACCAAGAAAACGACATGATGCAAGATATGGTTACCAAAGTTAAAGCCTCTGGCGCAGACGTAGTCTTCTGCCAAAAAGGTATCGATGACATGGTTCAGCACTTCTTGTCTAAAGCAGGTATAATGGCGGCAAGACGTGTAAAAGAATCAGACATGGAGAAACTCGCAAGAGCCACAGGCGGAAGAATAGTAAGTGACTTAGATGACCTCAAGAAAGCAGACCTTGGCTTTGCAGGACACATTGAAGAACGCAAGATCGGCGACGACAAAATGATCTTCGTCGAAAAATGCAAAGACCCTCACAGCGTAGCAATCCTCATCAGAGCAGGACTCGAACGCCTCGTTGACGAAGCCGAAAGAGCCATGACCGATTCACTCTCAGTAGTCTCAGACGTTTTAGAAAACAACAAAATCGTCGCAGGCGGCGGAGCAGTAGAAATTGAAATCGCAAAAGAACTACGCAAATACGCAACGAAAGTCGGCGGACGCGAACAACTCGCAGTTGAAGCATTCGCAGACGCAGTAGAAGTCATCCCACGCACGCTCGCAGAGAACGCAGGCTTAGAGCCAATCGACATACTCGTTGAATTGCGACAAGTACATGACAAAGAAACCGGCAAATTCATGGGAATCAACGTATTCACAGGCAAACTCCAAGACAGCATCGCAAACGGCGTTATCGAACCAATCGTTGTCAAAGAACAAGCCATCAAATCCGCAGCAGAATCAGCAGCCATGATACTACGCATCGACGACGTTATCACCTCCAAGGCGCCGAAAGGCGGTCCAGGTGGCCCAGGCGGAATGCCGGGCGGCATGGGCGAAGAATAAACTTCCCCAAATAACTTCTTTTTTAATTTTAGTAATTTTGACGAAAAGCACTCTGTTCTAACATTTTAATGGCTATGGTTTAATCCAACATGGACATCTTAGGATCCAAAAAGATAGAGAACGACTTAAATGCAAATCTCTTTTTCAAAAAATAGAATCAAATGCTTGTGGGTTATAGTTTATCGATATCTAAACAAGGGCTTGTTTATCAAAAACCGTTTTATACACTAACACCATAAATTGGCACGTGCTTGAATCGTGTCACTATTAGAGTCTATAGCGATTGTTCTGGGTTTGGTGGTATTCGAAGTTGTCAATAGCGTAGACAACGCTGTAGTGAACGCCACAGTCCTGAAGACGATGAGCATGTTGTGGCGCAAGCGATTCCTCTTAATCGGAATTGTAACGTCTGTGTTTCTGGTAAGGTTTATTCTGCCGCTAATCATAGTTTGGATTTCTGTTCCAACTATAAGCCTCCCCGAAATGTTCCTTGCTTTCTCGGGACAAAGCACTATTGCTGCGCAAGCTATCGAAATTCAAAAGCCAGTAATTCTTGTCTTCGGAGGAATATTCCTGTTACTCCTATACTTCCACTGGTTGTTCCTCGAGAAAAAAGACCCGCTCTACGTGGAGAGGTTCTTAAAGGAAAAGTACGGCGTCTGGTTCTTCGCTGTCGCCAGTCTGATGTTGGTAGTTGTGTTGTACCTTGCAAGGGCTAATTCCACAATGATGTTGGCAGCAGCAATTGGCAGTGCCACTTTCTTCTTAGTCTATGGGTTAAAGGAAACTGCAGAAAAAAACGAGGAGCGGTTATTAGGTGGCGGCGGCAGCCTAAGTGACCTTTCAAAGTTCGTTTACCTTGAAGTTTTAGATACAACATTTAGTTTTGACGGCGTCGTCGGCGCATTTGCTTTCACTATAAACCTGCTGTTGATTCTTATAGGGTTAGGCATCGGCGCTCTTGTAGTAAGAGAATTAACCATAAAAGGAATCGATACTATCAGCAAATATAAGTATCTCAAGAACGGCGCTTTAACTTCAATCGGTTTTCTTGGAATTTTTATGCTGGTTGAAAGCTTTGGTTTAGAGTTGCCCTCGTACTTACCTACAATCGTTACGTTCATCGTTATAGGTGTAGCGTTCTATGCGTCCTACCGACTGCTTCCAAAAAACACACTGAAAAATCAGCCGCGGCAGAGCTGGATGAAAAGGCTCAGGTTCTAGAATGCTAAGTAAGTTTGAGGCACAAAACCTATTTATTTCTATTAGAGAACCTTTTGTTCCGAGCTCCGGTAGTATAGTCCGGTCAAGTATGCCGGCCTCTCGAGTCGGCGACCCGGGTCCAAATCCCGGCCGGAGCACTCTTTCTCAAAAATTAATTATTTGGATGTGAGTGTGGAGCAGAGTTCTTCGACTGTGCGGTTGAGTGTTAGTTCTGCCATGTTGCGGCTGTAGTCCATGATGCGCCTGGAGCTGTCAAAGATTAAACGGAGGACTGAGGCGATGTTGGGGTCGAGTTTTTTGCTTGACATAAGCATGATTAACTCATTTTCGAGGGGGATTAGAGCTTCGCGCTTGGAAATTAATTTTTCTGCGTCCTTGTAGTCGCGTTTGAAGAGGGCTTTGATGGAGTCGTCGTAGAGTTGGTGGGCTTGGATGCTGAAGTAGACAAGTTGGTTGTAGATTTCTTCGTCTATCGGGTCTTTGACGAATAGGGTTTCGCTGTCGATTAATTTTTGGAGTGCGCCTAAGTTATTTATTATATTCATGGCGTTTTGGGCGATGCTTTCTACGTCATTAACAGCTATGCGGTAGAGCAAGAATTCTTTGGGGGTTCGGAAACCGAGTTCACGGTAGAGGTTGCGTTCTATGCCATGTTTGAGTTGGCGAACGATGTAGAGTCCCAATCGGTTGACGTCGTTGTGGGCACTGATTACGCTGTCAAAGAGAGTTGTGCTACGGTCTTTTAAGGCTGCTATGGCGTCGCGGTTTGCGGCTAACGCTACGATTGCCATGCGGCGCACTGCTTTTTCGAGCGGGAACTCGGAGTGTTTAATAAGAATTTGCATGGTGATTTCGTCAGGGGTTTCATCGATTATTTCTGAGCCCAAAAAGTTGTCGCGAGCGAGGTTTTTTATGTCATTTTTGTTTTTGGTGGCATCTGTCGTGTTTTTGAAGTGGACCCGTATGATGTCGGCGCCTATGGCGTAGAGTGCACGTATCATGCGTATTGTGGACTGCGGGGGTTCTTTGGGGTCGATGTTTATGTAATATTCTTTGGGTTTGGAGCCGTTTTCTCTGCCTTCTTTCTCCATGATTTTTCTAGGAACTAGTGTGAGGGTTGAGTCGGGTTGGATATTGAATGCGATTTCGCTGCCTCTGTTCAAACCTGAGTCTTCTACCCACTCTTTTGGTAGGGATATTATGTAAGATCCTCTGCCTGTGCATTGGACGCGCCTGTATCCGAGGTCTTTTTCAGCCATTAACATACACCTATTGGTAAATGTTTCATTTAGATTACATATTTCCTTGCGTTACATATAAATGATTATCAACAAAGTTATATAGAATACATGCTATTGAAAGGGCACTCCCAAAAAAGAGAGAAAAAAAATGCCGCTTAACAGTTGCAAAATAGTAATCAAAAACGGTAATCAAGCAATCACAAGCAAGAGCATTCTATGCACAAATGACATTGAACTCCATGTGCAGATGCTTACTTGTCCACGCTAACCTTAATGGAGAGAGATTAAGATGAAGAAAATAATCGCAAACCAAGAAGCATGCATGGGCTGCGGACTCTGCGAAGTCTACTGCACCACTGCGCATTCAAAATCCAAAGACATCATCAAAGCCTACAATAGCGAACGCCCCAAACCCATCGCCAGAATCAGACGCGAAGTAAACAAACCCGTCTCGTTTGCAATTCAATGCCGCCACTGCGAAGACGCACCCTGCGTAACCGCCTGCCTATCAGGCGCCATGCAAAAAGACCAGAAAACAGGCGAAGTCACCCACAACAAAGACAAATGCATAGGCTGTTGGACATGTGTCATGGTTTGCCCCTACGGCGCGTTAATCATGGATAAAGAAGGCCATGTAGTCGCGAAATGCGACCTTTGCCAGGGCTTAGCTGAACCCGCATGTGTAGCCAACTGTCCCAACCAGGCGTTGGTGTTTAAGGAGGTTAAACCGTAATGGCAAAGTACGTTATCGTTGGCGCTTCTGCAGCAGGCATAGCCGCAGTTGAGGCTATTCGAAAAGTAGACCAAGTAGGCGACATTGTGGTAATCACTGAAGAAGCCTGCGCTCACTACAGTCGCCCAATGATTAGTGATTTAGTCAGCGGTAAAGCCGACGTCCAAAAGATGAAGTGTAAAACCGACGACTTCTGGAAAACAAACAATGCTGAAGCACGTATCGGCAAAAAAGCCATCAGCCTAAACTTGACCGAGAAAACCGTCAACTTAGACGACGGCGAAAAAGTAGCCTACGAAAAACTTTTGCTTGCAACAGGCGGCAAACCCTTCGTGCCCAAAATGGAAGGACAAGAAAAAGACGGTGTATTCACCTTCACAAACCTCTCCGACGCCCAGCGGTTAGCAGCAAAAATCGACAGTATCCACGCCAAAAGCGCAGTCGTCATCGGCGCAGGATTGATTGGTATAAGCGTAACCGAGGCCCTAGTCAAAAAAGGGTTAAAAGTCACTGTCGTGGAACTGCAAGAAAAAATCCTGAGCTTACTGTTAGATGCTAAAGCCTCTGACATTGTTGAAGCCATCATCAGAAAAGCAGGCGTCAACTTTGCCACTGGGCAATCAGTGCAGAAAATCCTTGGCCGGTCAGAAAACGACGGTACAGTCGGCGGAGTTATCCTGACCAAAGGCGACCAAGTGCCCTGTGACTTAGTCATCGTAGCCATCGGAGTTATCCCAAGAACCGAACTCGTAGCGGGAACCGCAGTGAAACTTAACCGAGGTATAGTGGTTGACAACTACATGCAAACCACGGTACCCGACGTTTACGCCAGCGGCGATGTTGCAGAAACCTTCGATTTCATCCTTAACCAGAACCGGCTCTTGCCACTCTGGCCTCTGGCGGTTTTGGAGGGTAGAGTTGCAGGTTCCAACATGGCGGGTGCAAAAGCCACCTATGAGGGCGGAACCAACATGAGCAGCCTCAAGTACTTCGGCATACCCATCGTCTCCATCGGCATGGCAAACCCCAAAGAAGACCCAACACTGGAAATCCTCGTAAAACAAGATCTTCAGAACAACGTGTACAAGAAAGTGGTCCTCAAAAACAACGTCATCGTCGGAATGACCTTGGTCAACTGCATCGACCGCGCTGGAATCCTATTCAACCTGATGAAAACCCAAGTGAACGTGAAGAAATTCAAGCAAGACCTACTAAGAGACGACTTCGGCTTAGCAGTCTTGCCCGTTACTCTTCAAAGAAAAATGAGTGTGGTACAATAATGGACCAAAACGACAGAAAAATAATCAACCCCTACGGCGACGACAAAGATTTTGCAGCCTGCGGAATCTTTGCAGCGATAAACACAGAAGGCAACCGCTTCGGCAGCAAAGACCCTGTGCGCGCCATGGCAAATATGCATGACCGCGGCAACGGCTTAGGCGGCGGCTTTGCGGTCTATGGTATCTACCCCGACTTCAAAGACTACTACGCATTCCACGTCATGTACCTAAGCAAAGACGCTAAAGAAAAAACCGACCATATACTTGCTTCAAAATTCGACATAGCATACGATGAAGAAATGCAGACAAAACCAGCCGACGTTCGTGACCCACCGCTGGTTTGGCGGTACTTTGTTGAACCCAAAAAACATCGACCTGAAAACCGAACAGAAGAAGACTACGTCATAGAAGCCATCATGCGCATCAACACTGAAACAGGCAAAGCCTTTGTCTTTTCAAGCGGCAAAGACATGGGCGTCTTCAAAGGCGTCGGTTTCCCAGAGGACGTAGCAGACTTCTTCTGTTTAGAAGACTACCAGGGCTATTTGTGGTCATGCCACAGCCGATTCCCAACAAACACCCCCGGCTGGTGGGGCGGAGCACACCCATTCAACATCCTAGACTGGACAGTAGTACACAACGGTGAACTCTCATCTTACGGCATAAACCGCCGTTTCCTAGAGATGTACGGTTACAAATGCACCATGCAAACCGATACTGAAGTGTTAGCTTACGCGGTGGATTTGCTTATGCGAAGACAGCACCTGCCCATAAACTTGGTAGCCCAAATCTTAGCTGCGCCGATGTGGAACGAAATCGACAGTATGGAGCCTAAACAGGCAACTTTGCTACGGACACTACGCCAAACCTACGGCAGCCTACTCATGAACGGACCATTCGGCATCGTCATAGCCCATCATGGCGAAATGATCGGTTTATGCGACCGTATTAAACTGCGTCCGATGGTTGCAGGTATACGTGGCGACTTCCAGTACATTTCATCTGAGGAAGCGGCAATGCGGCTAGTCTCGCCCCGGCTTGACAAGTTTTGGGCGCCCCGCGGCGGAGAACCCGTTGTATGCAGACTAAAAAACATGCTCACAGGAGAGCTCTAAAATGAAAACCTACGTCCAACCAGAATACATAGTTGAACGAGACGAGAAACGTTGCATACGCTGCAAAGTCTGCGTTAACCAGTGCACATACGACACCCATTTCTACGATGCCGAAACTGACACTGTTTGCAGCAAAGATGAGAACTGCGTTAACTGCCAGCGATGCGTAACCTTCTGTCCAACTCACGCATTAACCATAAAGAAGAACCTGAACGTCAGCAGAGAAAACGCCAACTGGAAAATGGAAGCAATCCGCGACTTGAAACGGCAAGCGGAAAGCGGGGGCGTCATCTTAACTGGTATGGGCTGCGACAAACCCGAATACACCTACTGGGACAGATTGCTCCTAAACGCAAGCCAAGTCACCAACCCCTCAATCGACCCACTAAGAGAACCAATGGAAATCCGTACGTATCTTGGCGCAAAACCTGACAGAATAGATTTGGCAGTGGAAAACGGCGAAGCTGTCCTTAAAACTCAACTGACTCCACAACTCTGCTTGGATACCCCAATAATGTTCTCTGCCATGTCCTATGGCGCCATCAGCCTAAACGTGCATGAATCGTTAGCTCGTGCAGCCACTGAGTGCGGAACTTACTGGAACACAGGCGAAGGCGGCTTAGACAAGAGCCTCTACAAGTACGGCGCTCACACAATAGTGCAGGTTGCTTCTGGCAGATTCGGCGTCCACAGCGAGTACCTCAATGCAGGTGCCGCAGTCGAAATCAAGATTGGGCAAGGCGCAAAACCCGGAATAGGCGGTCACCTTCCCGGAGAAAAAGTCACTGAACACGTCTCCAAGACACGCATGATACCGGAAGGCACAGATGCACTTTCACCCTATCCACAACACGACATCTACTCAATAGAAGACCTACGCCAACTCATCTACGCCCTCAAAGAAGCAACCAACTACACCAAACCCATATCCGTCAAAATTGCTGCAGTCCACAACGCCCCCGCAATAGCCAGTGGCATGGTTCGGGCTGGAGCAGACATAATCGCAATAGACGGCGTGCGAGGCGCAACAGGTGCGGCACCCAAAGTCATCCGAGACAACGTAGGAATACCCATCGAATTGGCATTGGCGCAAATTGACCAACGTCTCCGTGAAGAAGGCATACGAAACCAAGCAGGCGTGGTTGCGGCTGGAGGCTTCAGAAGCGCAGCAGATGTGTTCAAAGCCATAGCGTTGGGCGCAGACGCGGTGTACATTGGCACGGCAGCATTGATTGCTATTGGCTGCACGGTTTGCCAACGCTGTTACACCGGCAAATGCCCTTGGGGCATCGCTACCAGCGACGCTTGGATCAGCAAACGCATAAACCCCGACATCGCCTCCAAACGCCTCATCAACCTGCTTAACAGTTGGAGCATCGAAATCAAAGACATGATGGGCGGCATGGGCATAAACGCCATCGAAAGCTTACGCGGCAACCGACTTGCCCTGCGAGGCGTCGGCTTAACGAAGACGGAGCTTAAGATACTTGGCGTTAAAATGGCAGGAGAATAAACAAATGCAAACTCAAAACACACCAGTAGAAATCGACTCTAAATACCAAAATCGAATCACAAGAGAAGGCAAAGTCGTCAAAGTCGACGCAGAAGGGCTCTACTACAGAGAACTCAACTGTCTGCTGCGGCAATTAATCAGAGCTGACGGCGTTGAACGCATTGAGCTACACAACGTCTGCGGACAAAGATACATCGGAACTGACCTTGCAACATCGATACAGATTGACATTTACGGCACACCCGGCAACGACCTTGGCGCCTTCATGAGCGGACCCAAACTGGTAATTCACGGCAACGCCCAAGACGGCTGCGGCAACACCATGAACCAAGGCCAAATCATCATACATGGACACGCCGGAGACGTTACAGGCAACTCTATGCGCGGCGGCAAAATCTTCGTTAAAGACTACGTCGGCTACCGAGTCGGCATCCACATGAAAGAATACAAATCAAAGATTCCTCAGATAGTCGTGGGCGAAACTGCAGGTGACTTCCTCGCAGAATACATGGCTGGCGGAGTCATCGTCATTTTGGGTTTGAACCTTAAAGAAGGCGAAAAATGCAAAGCAAAATTCGTAGCTACAGGCATGCATGGCGGGGTCATCTATGAACGCGGCGAAATCCTTGAACCTGTCAAAGGTACCAAAACCCTACCAGTTGGCAAACGCGACATGCAAGTCATCGAGGGCTTAGTTAAAGAATACTGCAACAACTTCGGCGCAGACTCCCAAGTAATCCTCGGCGGCAAATTCAAAAAGATACTGCCTCTATCAAAGCGACCCTACGAAAAACTCTTCTCCCACTAAACTCTTTCTTTAGTTTAATTTTTTTAATATGCTAATGACATTGAAAGCAGCCAATACTACGTGCCCATCTTAGGGCTTTTCGCCTACCTCCTATAATTTTTTCAATCATCCTATTATGATCCAATATGCTGAAAAAATTCTACTTATTACCGAGAATAACAGTAACCGTGCTTTCAAAATTTCGCAGAACACTCTGCTTGGCTCCTGCATTGGCGTTGTTCTATTCTTTGCATTTGTCGTCATAAACAATGTTTTAGTCATCGTTAATGCGTTGCTCTAAACCTTAGTTTACTGTGATAGGATTAAGCTACTTTATTTGCCGCCCGTACCCATAAAATCGGTTAACGTCGAGTTTTCGAATGGAAGCTCAGCTGTGCCTAAAACAAAGGAAGGATGCTTCTCTAAAGATACCTCTCGTATGTACTTTGTTTTAATGAACGCGACCACAGTGGCTGCTCTTGCAAACGTCATTTCTTGGAGCGCACTGCTTCTTCTGCCGCTTTCATAGGGCAAATAAGTTGCGATGACGGCGATTTGGTGTTTTCTTGCGAAGTTTGAGAGGTAACTGATGATTTGGCTGTAGACTCTTTGGGCTTCTTCCTGTGGAACGTCGTTGTCTAAGAAGAACCCGGCGATGTCTGAGATGATCACGAGTTTGGCGTTGTGAGTTTTTATGGCTTCTTCGAGTTTCTCCATTATAAGCGATGTTAACTGGTAGGCGGTGAATGCTCTGGAGATGAAGATGTGCTTTAAGGTTTCAGTTGGGTTTAACTGGTGTAGTCGGGCTAAACGTGCGATGTTGTATAGTCTAAAGGTGTTTCCGCCGTCGATGAAAACGACGTTTCCTCCTAAACCGCCAAGCTGCATAGGCAACTGGGCTCTTACGCATAGAAGGGAAGTTAACGAAATAACCGATGGGGACCCGTAGAGGACGGCGAAGTCTCCTGGAGCAAAACCTGGAAAAAGCTCATTTACACATTGCATGTTCAAGGACAAAAGTGGTTTAGCAGTTGAGGGTTTAGCGATTACGTCCTGAAGAATCATCTTTTCTTTCTCCGATGTATGGAAGCCAATTACGGTTGCTAACCCTTTTTAAAGTATCAGCAAAACAACTTTGCAGGGCATAGGAGGGTAAAGTGAAAGTAAAAAGCGTTTAGGCTCGAGCTTGCCTGATTTCTTTTTGCTGACGCAGAAGCGTAGCTGCCAGAGTCGCCAAGAAGATTATTGTGAACACTATCACTGCGATGCCAATTTTGTAGGTGATGTCTATGTTAACGTAGAAGAGCGTAAAAACAGTCACCAGCATCAACGCTAAAACAAGCGCTTCTTGGACGCCATTAAAGACTTTGTTTCCAAAACTCAACTTTTGATTCACCACTTTCTATGCTCCTTGCACATGCGCAGGATATTAATTTTCTGTCCCAAAAAGCCAATTTTTCTGGACCTGAAATTCCAACAAGTGGATTATTCAAAATTGGGATCAAAATAGTGGAAATTGAAGAAGGGTTTCTAAGTGTGCTCTGTGGTTAGTTCGTAAACTCGGCTTTCGATGAATTCAGCGATTTTTTGTTCACTAAATTTTCGTTCGTTCTCCTGAGCTTGCAACTGTTCCTTTATGGTTTGCAGTATTTTTTCAATGTCTACTGGCTTAAGCAGATAAGCGTCGGCTTTCTTGTTTAGAGAAGATATGGCGTTCTGCATTGAGGGGTAACCTGTAACCATGATTTTTCGTGTTCTGGGAACGTTATCCTTCATTTTTTCCAGCAGTTCTATGCCTTCCATGTCGGGCAGCCTGATGTCGAGCAGTGCAATGTCGTAAATTTTTTCGTGAGTTTTCTGGATGGCTTCCTTTCCGGTGCTTGCTAAATCAACGAGGTATCCTTCGTCTTCTAATATGGCTTTCATGGTTTTTCTTATGGTTTCGTCGTCGTCGACAACGAGTATTCGGGCGTGTTTATTCAAGTTCTTTCACCTCCAACTTTAGCTCGATCGGTAAAGTTAACGTAAAAGTGGTTCCCCTGCCTCTCACTGATTTAACAGCTATTGTTCCGTTATGCGCCTCGACGATGCGTTTGCATATGGCTAAGCCAAAACCCATCCCCTGCGCTTTAGTAGTAAACAAGGGTGAAAAAAGCTTGGGTAAAACCTCTTCAGGGATTCCTTCACCGTTATCTGAGAACGAAATTTCCAAATTTCCGTTGACTTGTTTGCTATCGACGATTATTTTGCCTCCGCTCTGCATCGCATCGAAGGCATTTTTGGCTAAATTGACGAATACGCGTTTTATTTTGTTGGCATCAACTTTTACTTTAGGGTTGTCAGTTAGGTGGTTTTGGAATTCGATTTTTTGAGGTATGTCTATGAGGCTTAGAGATTCGATGAGCAATTTCTTTGGTGACTGCTCTTGCAGTTGCAGATTCACTTCTTTTGAATATTCTAAGAGGTCATTGACGATTTTGTTGGAGTAATCTACGCATTTATCAATTGTTTCAAGCATTTCTTGAGATTGCGTGTGTGAGATAGAGTCACCCTTCTTCTTTAGGAAATAGGCGGAGTTCTTGATTCCTGTTAGGGGGTTGCGTAGGTCGTGTCCAACCATGCCTGCTAATTCCCCGATTGCTGCAAGACGCTCCGTTTTAACTAGTTCAGCCTGAGCGATTTCCAATTGAAGGGTTCTTTGCTGAACTAGTTCCTCAAGCTTCTGAGAATATTCTGAAAGCTTTGTCTGCAAACGTTTTCTTTCAGTAATATTTTTTACTACGGCAACAGCACTCCATTTTCCGTTCTGGAGGGCTGGAGAAATTGATAATTCTGCTGGGAATTCGCTGTCGTCCTTTCGGCGTGCAACTAACTCAACGTTTCCTACTGTGAAGTAGCCCATGCCTGTTTGAGTGAAGGTTTTCACACTTAAGTCGATGCGTTCTTTTCCTTCTCGACAAAGCGAATGAGGAACGACAAGCCCATGGATATTTTTGCCAAGTGCTTCTTCATTCGAATATCCGAATGTTTTTTCCGCTGCAGGATTCCAATAAGTTACCATAGCATCCTCGTCTACAACGATTATTGCTTCCTTGACTAGACCAAACAAGTCTTCTAAAGAATCATTGTGCTCTTTGTTCTTGTCGTTCTTCAGCATTTATCCTCACCTCTAATTCCCAACTTTTTTCGTTTTCTTCACACCACAGCTCAAGCAACTTTATGTATTTTGTTAAAGTCAAATCTGGAATAAGCCAGTTTGGTCCAACCCAATCGTAAGCGCAGTTGACCTTCTGATTAAGATATTTCATGATTAGAATCTCAAGTTGTGGGGCAGCTAAACCAAAAATCTGTTCAAGTGCATCTGAAAAATCTCCTACTCTTTTAGGGATGTCTTTTCGTGGAATTGCAAAGTGAATTTCAAGTTGAATGTATATTGATGTTCTTGCTTTTTCTCCTAGTAAAGTGAAGGCCTGGTCAATCGATTCCAGTAAGATATTGCTAAAGTTGTTTCCACTTTTTCGTTTGCTCAAATTCCCTTCATCCTCAGTTAGTGCACTATGTATACATGACTTTGTTCTTGGACATAGTAGTCGATGCAGCAATGATAAGTAAGGCTTATGAATTTCAAATTCTTACAGTCGATTCACTACGTCAATAATTGAAAGAAACCGAGAAATTCTTGCTTTTTCGCCTCTATTTTGTTAGAACAAACCGATTATCAATCTAACTATAAATCCAATTCCAAGTGGCAGAATGTCTTGAGAAGGATAAACGAGCTATTGCTTCCGAATGTAATAAAGTTAAATATGTCCTGTAGGATGCCCATAGTCGATAACTCTAAAGTCAAGTTACAGCTATGTGAAAATTACCTATTTAAAATGTTCCAAAGCTCTCTTAATGTCAACATTTTTTTCTTCAAAGAACGATTCACCGTTTAACCGCTAAAACTTATATTGAATATTCTCTTGAAATACAGGATTAAACCTCAAAGGGAGTACAATTATATTTGCTGAATCTGAAGGTTAGGATGCGCGGGGCTGTTTCTTCTGAGAATGGCAAAGTTTTCCTTGTTGGTTTATCTTCTAGACTTCTTATTTTTGCTGTTGCGGCGGTTGCGGCTCTTTTCTCTTCTTCAGCAAAGACAATGTCATCGATTTCGATTGTTAACTATTTTAGCCAGTGGGATGGTGGCTGGTACAGTCAAATCGCACTTACAGGTTATCCAGCTGGAAATAACCCTGTTAGCGGAAACTGGGCTTTCTTTCCCTTATACCCCCTTTTGATGCGTGTGTTTGGAACTCCGTTGTTAGGAATCATGCCTGATGACCAAGCTGTTCTGGTTTCTGGATTCGTAATTAGCAACATACTTTTTTTTGTCAGCTTATTCCTATTTTACAATGTAACTAAACTTGTTTTTTCTAAGAGCAGTTTTGCTTTAATATCCACGGTTTTCTTCGCGTTTTGGCCGGGCGCTTTGTTCTATTCGAGCGTTTACTCGGAGAGTTTGTTTATGACGTTTGCTTTAGGCACCTTCTATTTTTTGGAGAAAGGTAAATCGGTGAAATCATCTGTTTTAGGGTTTTTTGCTTCCTTAACCCGTAGCAGCGGCTTTTTAGTTTTGATTCCTTTTGTCTATAATGGGTTGCAAACGCGTAAGTATGGAACAGCGATTAGCCAGGCAATTGTTGTTGCTTTGCCATATTTTTTATTCAATGTTTATGGTTACTTCTTGACTGGACTGTTTCCTGTCAGAGAAATTGTTTACAACCATGTTTGGGGAGCTTCAAGACTAACCCTTACCCAAGTAATCACTGACCAATTAGGTTACACGGTGCTGTTTTCAGCTGAAACCGCTTTAATTCTTGCTCCGTTTGTATGGTTTCTCTTCACAGAGAAAGTTCCAATAAGAGATTTCGTTAAGGGAACAGTTAGTGAGAGAAAAGACCTGAAATACTGGGCTTTTGCAATTTACACCCTGGTAATTCTAGCGTTCTATTCTGACCCGAAGAACCTGCATAGGTATGCGTTGCCTATATTGCCCTTGTACTGGGTTTCAGGTTTAGTTTGGGGTAAAAATAAAACAGCTGGCAAGTTATTGCTTATCATTTCTACAGTGATTTTGATTATAGGCACGATTTTGTTTACGACTCGTCAACTGTATTTGTAGAGGAAATTCATAATGTTGCACCTTTTGTTTTTAGGATTTTTGAAAAGCATTTTTACTAGGCTTTATAGGGTATGTGAATATCAAATCTAACCTTGAGGAGGGAACCTGCCGTTGGAAGAGGTAATTGCAACCCGAAACTTAACCAAAAAATACAAGGATGTTTGTGCAGTAGAAGACCTGAACCTCAGCGTTAATTCAGGTGAAATCTTTGGTTTTCTGGGTCCCAATGGTGCAGGCAAAACCACAACCATCCGAGTCCTCACGACACTAACCAAACCCACCTCAGGATCCATTTGGATTTCTGGGTTTGACGTAGAAAAAGAACCTGGTAAAGTCAAAGAATTGATCGGTGTAGTACAGCAGCACTTAACATTTGATTTAGATTTGAGCTTAAGAGAGAATATGGAGCTTCATGCACGATTGCATCATATTCCCTCGAACGAACGCAAGCAACGCATCGGTGAGCTTCTTGAATTTGTTGGCTTATCCAAGCAGACCGAGAAGATGGTTGACGAATTATCAGGGGGAATGAAGAAAGCCGCTATGATTGCCCGTGCCCTTATTCATAAGCCAAAGGTGCTGTTCCTTGATGAACCTACTGTAGGGTTGGATGTTCAGGTTCGACGTAAGATGTGGGATTTAATTCGCAGTTTAAGCCGAAACGGCACAACAATTTTTTTGACTACTCATTACATCGAGGAAGCTGAAGCGTTGTGTCAAAGGGTCGGCATCGTTCATCAAGGACACTTAATTGCGTTGGGTGCACCCTCAGAGCTTAGGCAAAAAGTGGGTATGGTAACTGTTGAGATTCTTGTCGACGGCTCATTTACCCTTTATGAACACTTCGCTGACCGAGAAACCGCCAACCGCTATGTGCAGAATCTCTCTTCAGACCATAAAACCATCATAATTCGTGATTCAAACCTTGAAGACGTCTTTGTTGAGTTAACAGGTAAAAAGGTAGGCGAAGACTAATGATGGATACTCTGCAAGACATCTATGCAGTGGTGTGGGTTGATTTGCGTTTCCTAAGCCGCAACTTGGGCAAAACAATGGCTCTAACGCTTGTCGCGCCAATCCTCTACCTTTTGGCTTTCGGCTATGGATTAGGAAGAGGCGCAAACATCGAAGGATTTAGTTATCTTCAGTTTATTGTTCCAGGAATCTTGGCACTTACGGCGATGACCACAGCTTTTAACACATCTGGCTTAAAGTTGCATGTGGACCGCTTGTTCTTCAAGTGTTTTGATGAGACTTTGATGGCGCCTGTCAGTGCTTTTTCGATAATTGTGGGTAAAGCTTTAATCGGGGTGCTGCGTGGGCTGTTGAGTTCAGCAGCTTTGCTTTTGGCATGCCTCGTTTTCTCGCCTTTGCCCGCGGTAAGTTGGCTTTTTCCATTAAGCCTTGTCGTTACTTGTTTCACATTCTCGTTTTTGGGTGTCATAGTTGCTTTGTTAGCTAAGACTCATCAGGACATGACTTTGTTCATGAGCTTAGTCGTTTTGCCCATGGCTTTTCTAAGCGGAACCTTCTTTTCTTTAAGCCAAGTTCCAACGGCATTAAGCACCATCCTTAACCTTTCGCCGCTAACACATGCTTGTTTATGTTTGCGCTCTTCCGCCCTTGGCCAACCCTTCCCATGGATCTCTTTTCTAATCCTGATTGCTTTTGGAGCCGTGTTCTTTTTCCTCTGTTTTATAGCTCTTAAAAGAACCAACAAATGACATCAGCTAAAACTTGACTATTGGAAGTCTTCGCCGTATGCACTTCTAACTTTCTGAATGTTCGAGAGCATTGTGTATCATGGTTTTTTATTCAAAGGTTTACATATCGATTACTCGGCGACCTTGCATTTTACATAGGCTTCTTATAATGTAGTTATTAGGATTTGAAGAGGGACGGCTTCATTGTTTTTTGTCGATCCATGTTTTGACCGCTTCTTGGATAGCTTTAGATAAATCGCCTTTTTTGCCTCCGAATTGCTCTATCGTTTTTAATCTGAGCTGTCTTTCTAATTCGTCTGGAATGTCAATGTTGATGCGGCCCAATTTTAGTCACTTGTTTTTGCTTCTGGAATGAGTGAGCAGGCAAATTTTTGCTTGTTTCTTTTTTGTCCCTTCGAGGTCGCTTATTAACATAAGTATGTATGTGCATACATGCTTATAAGCTTATGTGTTTAAGTGTATAAAACGAATGGGATATTGCGGTGAACCAGAGAATTCGAATGCACCAAGGTCTTCCAAAATCTGGGTCCCATAGTAGGAAAGAGGTCTTTCAGGATTTGTCTTACCATCAGAACATATAAAAATCAAATAAATAAAATCAAACTCATCTATTCTATACCCTTCAGTTTTCGGAAGACCTCCCTATCATGTACAGTATTGAGTTTGCCCGAAGTTTTTTCTAAAAAGTTTTGGACATGCCCTAAAGGAATATGCCTGTCCATAATATCACAGCAACGAAATTCAGCGTCACCATTCAGGTTTTTCTAATTAGTTCGCGGAACTTTTCCATTTGTTTTTTGGCGCCATCCTCTTGTTCCTTGTGGTTTACTTCCGCGTCTTCAATCTCGCCTTCAATAACCCTAAGATACTCCTGCAATTTTTTCAAGTCATCATCTGATGGGCTGCCTCCCAAGTACCTTGCAGGGTCTGACTTTACGTCTCTCAATTGATCTTTGGCTTTGTCAAAATATTCTCGCAATCCGGCACGGGCGTTATAAAGTCTCTCAAAGGCATCTACGGCCCTTGCCATTTCATTGTTCAGATCTCCAATTTTACCGTTGTACTCTTCAATCTCCCTTTCGCACTTCTTAATATCGTCTTCAAAGGTATTCACACTGCCGTCTGGATTCTGACTTTTAAAGTCCTCAATTTGTTTTCTAATGTCGTTAATTTTTTCCTTGTTTTTCTTTATTTCTTCCAGCATACCATCTTTTTGTTTTTCAAAAGTGCTCGAATCATATTTTGCATCTTCTTTTCGGCGTTGCACCTCATCAGCAATTGAAGTGGCATCTCTGCGCAGATCGTAGAATGGTATTACGTTCACACCATCGGCGGCAGCTGCCGTTCTAAAATCATCAAGGGTATATGACATTTAGGTCCCACCAAAAAACGTTTTCTTAACTCTCAATATAGAATGCACGTGACAACTGCTTATAAAATTTTTGGATCACTTAGTTTTGCACCTAAAATGTATGCTGGGATGACTTTAGGTGTACACATTCCATAAATTACTATGTGTCCTTTTATTGACACAATGTTTAGTTCGTCATGGAATTTTTCCGGGAAATTTTCTGACGCGCCCACACGCTCGAGCCTAGTCCTAGTCCGGATTCACCATTTCTGCCCGAGTGGAACTTCGGTGGACGGATTTTAGATTTTTCTAACTGTGGCTTTGCGTCCATCTGAAGTGTCTGTCATTTGCCATTCGAGCGTGTCGCCAGCAGTGAGTCCGAGAAAAAAGCTGTATCTCTTTTTTGACATTTTTAACAACGATAAAACTTTTTATATTAAGACAAGAGATATAATTAATGAGGTTTTAATATGTCTACACCTAAAATTGCCGATAAGGTAGCAGCTTTAACTCCTGCAGCCATTAAAAATCGCCAAGATTTTATATTGTGGGTCACAGATTTCTTCCATGGCCATTGGGAAGATCCAAATTGGGGACGCAGACAAGTGATGTATGAGAAACTCGCTAAAATGGCAAATGAAAAAATGGCTGAGCGTTGAAAGCCAGAAGTTCACTCGGAGAAGGTAGAGCTAAATTCTTAAATAAACTTCCAAACTTTTTTTAGGTCCTGAATATTTTCAAGCGGTCGTGTAAGTAGTTCAATCAGTGTACGCTGTTTCTGGCATGCGTAAGGCCTTCCACCGATTAGGGGTATAGTAGGAACGGCTTGACAGGTTTTATCTTATCATCAGAACCTATAAAAACAAACAAATAATATTGCAGTTGTTTGTTTCTATACCGCCCAATTTTTGGAAGGCCTTTGAGTATTATGGAAGTTTATCTGTTAACTCAGGGCTTAATTTTCTGTTTGTTGTATCTAACCATAGCCAACATGCCTTTTTATTACTGCTCCAAATATGGCTAATTGTTCAACAAGAATTTTTTTTGCCCGTGCTTTAGACGAAATGGAGGAAAACTATGCAAGCTCGCGAAGATAGATATGACAAAGCTGCAAAAGCTAATGCTTTGAAAAAAAACGTTTCCATAAATGTAGCTAAGTCAACAATTAAATGTGAGTGTGGCTGGGAAATCTTGTTGGTCCCTGACTTGAAGGCTATGAGTAAAGCTATAGAGGCGCACGTGGAAACGCATAGAAAAATTGAGAAGGATTGCTCGAAGACTGATGCTGAAAATGAAGGTGTGGCTGAACTTGAGGCTGAACGTATCGAGAACTATTTAATTGCTGAGGTCTTTAAAAAAGCAAGCGTGCAAAAGAGTTAATGGATTGAAGCCTTCCAAAATCTGGGTGCCCTATGAAGGGGGTTAGATCTTTCGGGTTTTATATTATTATCCGATATAAATACAAAAATAATTTCGAGGTTGACTTATCCTGTCCGACCAATAGGCGACTGGCTTTATTGGACGCTGTGAATCATGGCTAAATTTAAAAAAAGCTACTTAAACTTGTCCCATCTTTCATCAAAGTTCGCGTTATTGTTGGCTATAAATCATATGAAGTCAGCTTCTGAAAGCATGAATTTAGTTTTTGCATCTTTAGGGTTTGGTCGTCTTGGTTTCCAAATTTTCATGTTTGTCTGCCAATTCTCTGAACTATCATAGATTCCGACCCATCGATGATTTTCGCCAGTAGGCTTCTCCACGCCCAGTCGCAGAACGGAAGATACATTTTAGCTTCCTCTTTTGTGAAAATAAAAAACTTACGATTTGGCTCGGCTTCAGCTACCAAAACGAGGAAATCAAATTTTCTTGGACTAATATTTTGGAATTGCCATCTGCCAGCCTTATGCCCGCTTCCATAGTCGCCTGAATATTTTACCTCAACGCCTTTAGGCTGATCGGATGATAAAATGCAGATATCAACCGAATCGCGTCTCAAGTCTTTAGGCCAACATTCACCGCCTTTTGTATCTTTTCCTTATTATGCATTGCTTTGAAGCCTAAAGACAACAATTTTTCCATTACAATGTATTCGGCATAAAGAATCACCAAGCACGAACAGGATAGAGCGGATGTTCATGGAGGCGCCGGAATGACCTGCCCAGAATGCCACGCCTTAAACCCTAAGTTTTTCGGATTCACATACTCTGGGAATCTGCGGATTGCCCAATTCAAATGCCCCGATTGCGGATGTGTTTACTCGGTTAAAACCCAAACAGAAATCAAGGTTTTGGAGCGTGGCAGACGAGCTTGAGATTTACCTGAGCGACCTGACACCTGAAGCTCAGCGGAGAGTGCTTAAGTTCCTAGGCCTCAAAACAGCCGAAGAGGAAACCTTGACGTCTTTCCACTGTGTGCCTTGCCCAAGCCTGTCAAGGGATAGACTGGTACAGTTGAGGTTGACCTTGGGGCGGCGGGGGCGAGATTTCGGGATTGGCTGAACATGAGGGCAAAGCCGACAACGAACAAAGCAACGCTTCCTATAATCAAGGGAACGGCATAATCTTTATACGGCGTTGTCGTGACATCGTAATACGTGGGTTGAGTTACTTGAATGCCGCCAAAGCTGAATTCGGGGATAGTTTCTGTTGTTGTTTCTTGATACGCATATGCAAAAGCAGCTCCGGCTAGAACAAGTCCGCCGATGATGACTAAAGCTATTCCTAACTGTCGTGTTTCTGACATTTCGTGTTTCCTTAGGGGCATATGTGCCTTACGATTTAATATAAGATTTGTGTTGTCTGAAATGGCGGGACGGCAGGCCTATAACGTCGCTATAGTTACGGTGCCTCGGTTTTTTGAAGGCCTTCGCCATTTTGCCCCCCATAGCGAGAAGGGCCAAGGCTTGTCTGAAAAAAGCTATTCTTCCCAACAACCTGCGGCGTAATCCATGATACTTACAATCGCATGCGCAAAAGATATGCCCACATACACCAGAACCCACGACTACTATCCATTGAACTTAGAACCTTCAGGCATTGGGGTGGAAGCATGTTGGCGCACTACACAAACGGCAACGTGCTAAAAGTCAAACAAATCCTGCGGCATAAACGTGTTGACAGCACAATGAAGTACATTCAGATGCTCAACTTAGAAGATGACGATTTCGAAGTGACTTCCGCAACGACTCCTGATGAAATCAAAAAACTTGGCATTGCAGGCTGGATAAAATACGACGAAATGATTTTCAACGGAACGCAAATGCATTTTTACAAAAAACCTAAAAGGTTCTCGAATCTATAGGATTAATGAGTACTGAGTGATAGTGTATAAACGCAGAAGAAACGCTATAAGCTTTTATAGATATGTTGATGAGAGATGTTAAAAAGGAAAACGTTGCTTCCGAGAGGATAAAGACTAATGCCCTTCATAAAAAAAATCGAGTTAAAAGGCTTTAAGTCTTTTGGGCCACAGACAGTTAAGGTAAACCTCGATAAAGGTTTTACAGCCATCACTGGACCCAACGGAAGCGGCAAAACCAACATAATGGACGCTTTGCTTTTCTCTCTTGGAGAACTTAGTACAAGAAGGCTCCGCGCAGAAAATTCTGCTAAACTGATTTTTCACGGCTCCGAAAAGGCTGGGCAAGAAAAAGCAAAGATGGCTAAAGTCGTGGTCCAATTCGACAATACAGATGGCTTGATGCCCGTTGACACAACCACCGTTACAATTTCGCGGGAAGTTTATCGCAACGGACAGAGCGTTTACCGATTAAATGGGCGAAGGATGTCACGCGCCCACGTAACTGAAACCCTTTCTATGGCTGCAATCAGTAGCATGAGCCAAAACATCATACCTCAAGGCACAATCACAAGGTTAACCGATGTAAATCCGCTTGAGCGAAGAAAAATCATCGAAGACCTTATTGGCATCGCCCAATACGACGATGAAAAGATTGAAGCAGAAGAGAAACTGCGTGCCGCAGATATTTCAATTCGAACCGCAATGGGCAGAATCGATGAAGTTCAAAAACGCCTCGACGACCTTGAACGTGAACGTAACCAACTTTTACGCTACAACTTCATCCAATCCGAAACCAAGAAGTTCCAAGCCGTCAAAATCTCAAGCGACATAACCCAGATGAACACAAAAATAAGTGAAAGCACGGGGCAAACCGTTAAGGTCAAGGAAAGAGTCGACAAATTAAAGGTGCAACGGGACCTACGCAGATCCAAACGTCATGAGATTGAAGGTGACTGGCGCAAACTCAGCGGCGAAGGACTTGAGCAGGGCGGTTCAGAAGTTCTAAAAGTCCAAATTAAAATTGGTGAGTTAAAATCTAAACTTACCGAATTAACGACGAAAATTAGTTCTGGACAATCAAGCCTTGAAAGTTTCAAGCGAGTCCGCGAAAACAGCATTACCCAACATGAGAACCTAAGAAATGAGATTAGGGAGAACCGCTTAAAAATCCGTCAATTCCGTAGCGAACACGAAAAACTAAAAGCGCAAATAGCTGAAAAAGAAGCTTCGCATGGTGTGTTGGCGCAAGAGACCAGTCAACTTTGGGGTGGACTCGACGACAACAACCTGAAAATACGTGCTTTAGAAGCTCAAATCGAAAGTCATGTCAAACGAGTTGCCTATTTACGTTCCGAATACACTCAGGATAAGTCTGCTCTGCGACTTTGTGTTGGAAGAATCAAAAACCTGTCTGTTAGAAAGGAAAAATTCCAAACCAGCCTAGTCGAAATAGAAAAATCCCTATCTGAACTCGAACAAGTTCAAAGAGACCAAAAAACCCAACTCAAAAACCTTGAGCACACCATTGAACGTAAAACACTCCAGAAGGAAACAGTTCAAAAAGAAATCACAGAAGCCGAGAAAATCGCGAGTTCCGCTAAAGACGCCGTGGTAGAGTTTGCTACACAAAGAGACCTCGCAGCTACCATCGCCAACGAAGAAAAAGCGCTTCGAGGCATCGAAGAAATGAGCGACGTTGGCGCCATCGCTGGAATCCACGGTAGACTACGGAACCTCATAAAGATTGATAAAGGCTACAAGAAAGCTGTCGATGCCGCCGCCACAGGCTGGCTCGATGCTTTAGTCGTTAAAGACATAGACGTAGCCTTCACCTGCATGGAAACCCTCAGACGCATGAAACTGGGCAGAATCAAAATCATACCTCTAAAAGGCGCCATCACCATAAAAAACAAAGACCCCCCCAAACAGGAAGGCACAGTCGGCCCCCTTGCTAACCTCATGAAGTATGATGACGCTTATGCGCTTGCCATTAACTATGTCTTCGGAGACACCGTAGTTGTCTCAAACGACAAAACAGCTTTTGCACTCTCAAACGAAGGGTACAGGGCAGTCACAGTTAACGGTGACTTGTATGAGCCTGGAGCTTTTGAAAGCGGCTATTACCGTGCACCGATAGATTTCTCAACGATTATTCCCAGCGAAAACGCCCTAAAGAGTTTGGATGAAGCAGTTAAAGCGCTCCAGAGCCACCTAACTCAACGGGGCACTGACATCGTTGGAATCGATGAAGAACTTGAGTACACAAAAATCGCAATTACAAAACTCACTGAATCCGTCGCCATGCTCGAGAGAGAAATAATCAGGGTAAAACGCAGCGTTAAACGAACCCAATTTAACGTCCGTCATATAGAAAAATACGGCGGCAAACTTGAACGTGAAGCAGCATCTTACAAAGGCCGCATGGATGTCTACCGAAACGAAAGAAATAACATCCGACGAAACCATCAGAAAATCCACGCAGAAATCACAGCACTAAGACTAAAAACCGACGTCGCACACATCCAAGAACTTGAAGTTCAACGCGAAAAAGTCGGTGAAGAACTAAACACACTGCGGCAACGTTTGGGTTCTGCTCAAACTGAGATTTCCACTCATCAATCACAGTTCGATCGGGTTCTAAGGATAGGGTACAAGAACACAAAGATTCAGCTTGACAAAATTGACCAGCAAAAAGGAAAGCTGGAGAAGGAAGTTGCCGACGCAATTTTGGAACGCGACCTAATCAAGAAAGAAGCGGACGAGCTTGAGAAGAGCCGCGTTGACCTTTCAAAGGCAGTGTTCTCGGCGCGTGAAGAATCTAAAAAGTTCACTTCCCAAATTGACTCCATAGACTCTGAGTTACGGTTACTGGATACGGAATATGAGCAGGCAGAGCGGCTTCTAAACCAACTGCAATTGGGTATCGAAACCAGCCAGCTGCGTTTGCAGCAGCTTCAGGGTCAACTTCGAATGTTCGGGTATGAGAAGCCGCTGGAAACTAACCCACGGCAAGTTCAGGAAGCAGAAACCACCATCCGAATGATGCAGTTTGAAATGGAACGCATCGGCGCCATCAATCAGCTTGCTTCCTCACACTATTCAGAGCAGATTTCACGTTACCGAGAATTGTCCGTGCGCTTAAACGAGTTGGAACGGGAAAAACAAGCCATCGTGCTGTTCATGGATGAGATTGAATCTAAGAAACGCAAAATCTTCATGGATGCATTCGAGAAAATCAACGCCAGCCTAAAAGTTTACTTTTCTAAGCTCACGGGCGGCGGAGAAGCAACGCTTAAGCTAGAAAACCCTGAGACACCATTCAGCGGCGGCATCGACATGTTGGTGCAGTTCCCAAATAAACCCTCTATTGTCGTCAGTGGTGCAAGCGGCGGCGAACGCTCAGTTTCGGCAGTTAGCTTCATTTTCTCACTCAAAGACTTCACGCCCGCAGCCTTCTACATCCTTGACGAAGTCGACGCCCATTTAGACGCCTTCCACACCACAAAACTCGCCGAAGTGCTGCTTGAGGAAGCGGGAAAAATCCAGTTCATAGTCATCAGCCTCAGACCCGAAATGGTAAACAAAGCCCAGAAAGTCTACGGAGTCTACGAACGCAACGGCATCTCAAACGTAGTAACTGCAAAGTTCCCACCGGAGGCACCCAAACAATGACCTCCCCGCCACCAACTATTCCCATGAGACGACCCTTCTACTTGCGTCCACCCTGGAACATCCTCTTCGAAATCAGCAAACTCGAAAAAGTTACCCCCTGGAACGTCAATATCGCATACCTCCTCAGGTCCTTCTTATCGGAGATGGAGCGTACCCTCCCCGAAAAAGTCGATTTCCGAGCATCCGGTGTTGCATTAGATTCTTCTGCTTTGATTTACTTAATGAAATCAAAGCTGTTGCTAACTCTGCAGGAGCCGCCTGCCGCGTTGCCTAAGGTTCCCACGGATTTTGTTCCGCCACCCCTATTCCTGCCCCTGCGTCACGAGTTAACTTCCACAACTATCCAGCATCTGCTCGAAGTTTTGGATGACGTGTTGAAGGGTGAAAAACTCTTAAGCCTAAAACATGTAGTCGAGCAGCATCCAGTTTTGCCAGCCGTCACCGATTTGTTGCCTCAATTCGACAGGTTCATCGCCGAACTCGAACTGCAAGTCGACCAACTCTATGCTATACTCATAGAGAAAACGGGTGGTCAAGGGATAATCGATTTCTCAACCCTGATCAAAGGCGCAACACGCATCGAAGCGCTGAGAATGTTTATTTATCTGTTATTCCTTGCGCAGGATGGCTTAGTTAGCCTGTGGCAGAATGAAGAAACCGAGGAACTCTACATAGCTGTGGGGAAACTGAACATTGGAAAAGTCGAAAAACCCATTAGTTGAGCGAAGTCACCCTCCGAATCCTGCGTTTGAGCAGGTACAGGAAAACGAGCGAAAAGCCCATCATTTGGCGCTCTTAGAGGCAGCTCTTTACGTTGCTGGTCGTCCATTAGACTTAAACGAGCTATGTCAGGTTGTAGGTAGCCGATCCAAGAAAAGAACCCAAACCTACGTTGAAATCCTCATGAAAGAATATGTTGCACGCAATACGGCGTTGGAGATCTTGGCTCTTAAGAATGAACGTTACGTTTTGCAGGTAAAAGCAGAATTTACTCACTTAATTAAGAAACTGGTGAATCGCCCATTGCTATCTTCAGGTCCACTCAAAACGCTCTCCTACATTGCATGGCGCCAGCCTATCAGCCAGAAAAGAGTCATAGACGTCCGAGGACAACACGCCTATGGACATGTAAAACTCCTCAAAGACATGGGACTAATAATGTCCGAGCGAAGTGGCCGAACATTAGCACTCAAGACCACAGATTACTTCTCAGACTACTTCGGATTAACAACAGATATGGCTGTCATGAAGAAGGACCTCAAGAAGATATTTGGAGAAGCCATAAAAGAGGACTTGGCAGAACGTCAACAAAAAGATGCAGAACAGGAAAATCCTGAGAATAACGCTGAAAAAGCATAAGCTACAGGTGCTTGCAAAAACTTGCAAAAACAAGAAAGCAAGCTAAAACCCGCCTAAATATTAAAACCCAATTTTTTCAGCAAACTGTTGGTTGTTGTGGTATCGGTTTTTTTCTGTTACATCTCATAAGAAAAAACCAACAAAACCCACAAAACTTTGGCTTTAAAACAGTATGTTTATATTGGAATCTACGGTTTTAGTTGCTACTCGAATCAAGGATAGGTAGAATATGTCTACTCATAGTAGTTTACGTAAAAGAAAGCTTACAGGCGGCAAAAAACGAGCTTACCGCAGCAAGAAAAAGTATGAAGCAGGCGGTTATGCGGCGGAAACAGTTCTTGGGGAGCCAAGGCGCAAGACCACTCGTGGAATGGGCGGCATCTGCAGAATCAAAGTTCTCGCTGACAAGTTCGCCTCAGTAACTGATCCTAAAAGCGGCAAAACAGAGAAAACCGAAATCACCCGAGTCGTTAAAAACGGCGCAAACGTTGACTACAATCGCAGAGGCGTCATCACCAAAGGCGCAGAAATCGAAACCGCATTGGGCTTAGCGAAAGTGACGAGTCGTCCGGGCAGCGATGGCGTAATCAATGCTGTTCTCATAACAAAAGAAAAAGCATAAAATTGCTTTTTTATTTCAACGTCTTGCAGGCAATTGTTGCTGCTGACTTTTAATCTTCACTAGTTGTTTTGCGAGTTTTTGAATTATCTTTTCTTTCGGTTCATTCTTCTCAACCAACAGCATACCTGACTTAGTCCAGGGTGTTCTGGGAAAATGAGCTTCCAGGTTAACTTCATTCTGTAAGCCCAGCTTGTCGGCGGCTTCTTTGATTTCCAAGATTTTTGGGGATTGCACTGCAATGGTCTTGGGGACTCGGCGTCCATCTTTTCGTGTTTTGTTGCAGTCGAAGTAGACTGGCCAGATTATTGCTTTATCGAGTTTCCTCATATGTTTCACCTATTTGTGTGCGTAGTAAGCGACTATTTTTTCGCCGACTTCGTTTACGCGGACGAATCCGAAGCGTTCAAACTGTATGATGGCGTCTGGCTTTAACTTTTTGCAGTCAGATTCAGCAAATCCTTCGGTGACTGATGCGTCTGGCATGACTACTTGGCTTGGGAACTCGGTGCCCTCGAGTATCCACTGGATGAGTTGGACTTTGATTTTGCGTACGTCCTCGTAGGATTCGCTGGCAAACTTTGCAGTCACAAAGTTGTCTTTTTTGGATTCGATTTTGATGTTGAAGAGCTCCATGAGTCTGAAGACTTTTTCGGGTTCCATCGTTTCAGCATCTTTCTTTGAAACCCAAAAACTCAGTTGGTCATTTTCTTCATGATTTATAGAATATTCTCTGTGCTGATCAGGCTTGTCAGGCTGTAATGGCAACAAAACATGGAAACTTCGTTTCGGCACCTGCGTAACTTTGAGTTTGACGGGGTCAGCAACGAAGAAGTAGCGGCTGCTTTTGGTATCGAGGATTTTTCGGTTGTATGAATACAGGTTTTCCCAACTCAAGGTGACATCGTTTGGTTTTATGCCCACGTCAACTATCATTTTTTTGATAGCTTCCGGGTTAATTCCTCTCTTTCGTAATGCAGAAAAGGTTCCCAGTCTGGGGTCGTCAAAACCCTTGTAGGTGCCTGCCTTTATACCTGCGACGATTTTGGACTTGCTCAAGTCGGCACCAGTGATTTTTAATCTGCCGTAGTGGATGGCTTCAGGATATTCCCAGCCAAGGTATTGATACATGTATTTTTGGCGAACCATGTTGGTGTAGTGTTCTTTACCTCGGATGATATGGGTCATACCCATCAAGTGGTCATCTAAACCAGCGGCTAAGTTGTAGAGGGGCCAAACGAAGTATTTGCTTCCCACACGTGGATGAGGAAACTTTTTAGTGTCGATTATGCGTAATGCCGGCCAATCTCGAACGGCTGGGTTGGGGTTTTCAAGGTCAGTTTTCACTCGAACCACTACTTGCCCTTCTGTATAACTGCCATCCAGCATTCGATGCCAACGTTCAAGGTTCTCAGAGGCTGGTAAATCTCGGCAAGGGCACGCCTGTTTTTCAATGATCATTTTACGGAAAACTTCAGGAAGGCATTCACAGACGTATGCGTTGCCGTCTCCAATGAGTTTTTCTGCGTATTCATAGTAGATTGGTAGGCGGTCGCTTTGGATGTATTCCTCGTCGACAGTACAGCCCAACCACTTCAAATCCTGGCGTATGCTGTCGTAGAACTTCAGGGATGGGCGTTTAATTTTGGGGTCAGTGTCTTCGAATCGAAGGATGAATTTGCCGTTGTATATGCGGGCGTACTCGTGGCTTAACAGGATGGCTCTTGCAGAACCCAAATGCAGCACGCAGTCTGGGTTCGGGGAGAAACGTGTGACTATTTGTTTGTATTTGTCGGCGTTCGGTAGCGGGGGCAGCTTTTTATCTTCAGCTTCATGTTTCTTTTGGGTTTCAGGCCAATTTGTTTCAACAATCGCCTTTTGCTCAGCCGGAGATAAACTGTTGACTTCATTCACAACAGCGTTAATAACACCAGAGAGTTCCTTCACTCTGCTCCGTAGCTCTGCCTTTTCTCCTAGAATTTTGCCAACCAACGCGCCTGCTTGAGCTTTTCCATCATGCCCAACAGCGTTTAGCAAGGCGGCTTTCCGAATAAACTCACGTAGTTCACTATTGTTTTCTAATGCCAAATCACATACGCTCGCTGAAATGTTACTTGTTTCGTTTTATCAAGAATTCGGCGAACGCTTTTAATTTTTCCTTAGCTTGCGGCGTGGGCAACAGTTTTTCTGCTTCACTCCAGCTTTCCATAACCATCCGTTCCGCGGTTCGTTTGACATGTTCCATGGCGCCGTATTTCTGCATCAGAGCGATGGCTTCATCGCGGAGTTTTTGGTCGCTGGTGTGCATGTTGAGGATTTCAATTAGGCGTTTCTTATCTACAGGTTTTGCAACTTTCAGGGTGTAGATAGCTAATAGGGAGCGTTTGCCTTCGGTGATGTCGCCTCCAACGCAACCTTTGCTTTTAGCGAACTGTTCCCCGGTCAAGTCGAGGATATCGTCTTGCATTTGGAAGGCAACGCCGATGCTTTCTGCAAAGCGACCCAGCTTTTCCACTAGAGGCTTGTTAGCGTCCGAAATGACTGCCGCCATTTTTGCTGCCATCCTCGCAAGAGTGCCTGTTTTGTAGGCACACATCTGCAGATAGTCTTCTTCCGACAAGTCGTCGGCATTAGCGATTCCTCGGTGCCAAGCGATGTCCATAGCTTGCCCCATGCTAAGGTTAATCATTTCCTGCACATAAACCTCGTAAACATCTCGTTGCATCTCCGCTGATATTTTAGCGCTTTGCGCCATGAGCGGTAAAAGCGGTAGATAGTACATGGCGTTTCCAGCGTTTACGGCGATGTCCATTTGGAAAATCTTGTAGGTGCAGGGTTTACCTCGGCGTATTTCTGAGCTGTCTTCGATGTCGTCGATGACGAGGGTGCCGTTGTGGATGACTTCGGGGATGATTGAGAAGTCTGTGCAGTACTCAGATTTTTGGCCGAGAGCTTCGCAGATGAGTAGGAAGAGGGCAGGGCGCCATCTTTTTCCGCCTCGGTCCAGCATATCCCAAATTGGGTCGGCAATTGCCTTGTTGAGCGGTTCAAGGGTGTAACTGTACATGGGCGGGTTAACCTTGAAGAGAACTGCGTCTTTGGCAAATTTTCTTGGAATGTATTTTTCGATGGCTTTATCGATTAAAGGTGCAGTGTCTTCTAGAAACTTTTCGATATCCACTTTAGTGTGCTCCTCTTTTAGCGTATTTTTGCAAATTAAACCCTCTGGCTTGTAGCCACTCGCCAGTCTTCCCTGTAATGACGACGGGTATCTTGGCTAAATCATCTATTTTTTCTGCCCCAACCAAAAACAGGGCATTGCGTAATTCCTCAATTAAACATGAAAGTTTTTCCTCAGTTTCTTTGGCGCCTTTAACTGCTGTTTGAAGAATTGGTTGAGAGATGCTTGCCAACGTGGCGTTTAATGCTAAGGCTTTAGCTATGTCGGTGCCGCTTCGCAAGCCACCTGAAGCAATCACTGGCAACTTTACGGTTTGCACCGTTTCTATCAAGCTAATTGCAGTCGGGATGCCCCAGTCCCAGAAAGCTTCCCCAGACAAAACTTGTTTAGTCGAAGTGCGGTGATATTCGACTGCCGCAAAACTAGTGCCACCGACCCCACCTACATCGATGGCTTTAACGCCGGCATCTTCAAGCGTTTTAGCATCTTCTGCAGAAATCCCTGCACCAGTTTCCTTAACAATCACTGGCGTATCAAGTGCTCCGGCGATTTCAGCTATTTTCGCTAAAACGCCCTTAAAATTAGTTTGACCTTCCGGCTGAACCGCTTCTTGCAACGCATTCAAATGCACTGCTACAGCATCAGCCTCTATCATTTCTACGACTTTTCGCACTTCTTTTAAGCCATAACCGTGAACAAGCTGGACTCCACCGATGTTAGCGATTAAGAATGCGTTTGGCGCCATTTTTCGGGTTATGGCGTAGGTTTCTTCAAGTTTTTGGTCTTCGATGGCTGCTCTTTGGCTTCCAACTCCCATCCCCAACCCAAGTTTTTCGACGGTTTGGGCGATCGCAGAGTTTATTTGTGTGGCGTGTTCTGTTCCGCCTGTCATGGCTCCAACAATTATTGGGGCTGAGAATTTTTTGCCCAAAAAAGTGGTGGCTAGGTTGATTTTGGATTTGTTAACTTCTGGCAGCGCGCGGTGGACCAGTTGTATGTCTTCGAAGCCCGTCGTGGCGTTTTTGGCTTGAGCTTTGTTTCCCAAGCAGATTCTTATGTGGTCCTCTTTGCGTTTGCCAGTTGTTTCTGCCATTTTAGGTCTTCTCTATTTCAGTGCCTAACACACTTTGGTCTGTTAAGGCTCTGTAAATAGATAACCCTTTTGTGGCTCCTGTAACTGTTATATGGATTCCATGCTCAACTGCTGGGATAAGTGCAGATATTTTTCCTGCCATACCGCCTGTGACGTCTTTGCCTTGGGCTTTTCCAAGTTTAGGCTGGATAGCTTTGAGTTCGGCTAAGGTGAGTTTCTTGTAGGGTTTGGCGTCTGGGTTGGTTTTTGGGTCTGCATCGAATATGCCGTCTGTGTCTGTGCCAACAACAATTTTTGATGCATTATACTTTATGGCTAGGTAGGCTACGAGTTGGTCGCCTGAGAGGATGGTGAAGCCTATCTTTTCATCTAAAACGGCGTCGCCATACATGACTGGTGTGAAATTCATTTTTTGCATGGCTTTGAGGACGGTTTCGTCGAAGAACTTGATTTTTCCGTTCTCCGTTAAGAAGCATGATGATGGTGCTATGCTTACGGCTGCGGTTTCATGCCAAATCATGGCGTCCATAACTAAGCCATTTAGTACGGTCATAACGTGATGGGTTTCGGCGAATCCCAGTTTTTGGTTTGGGTCTTCATTGTAACCGTCTTTTAAGCCATATTTTAGTGCAGTCGGATGGCCAAAACTGCCGCCTCCATGCACAACAATCAGGTTGTCGAGGTCTGCTCGCTTGATTTCTTCTGCTAAGCGGTTGATGATTTCGGTTTTTGCCGCTAATTCTCCTGTTTTGTCGGTGATGGCTGAACCGCCAATTTTTAGGATGATGGGTCTTGAATCATTCATTGTAATCGTAACCAACTATGTCTATTTGTGTTCTGCTAATTTAACATTACAGTTCATTGTATGTTCCTGAATATTTTGATGTTGGTAGGTTTCTTAATCTTGGATGCGTCAATTTTGTTATGTACAAAATTCAATTTTAAAAATGAATTGAATAAAAAAATTTAAGATAAAATAAGAAATGGCTTATTGAATCTTGACGGTGTCGTTTTCTATTGTGATTTTGTTGCCTGTTTTGATTTTGCAGATGTCTACTTTGTCTATGGTGGGGATTTCGCTGATGATGGCGCCGACGGCTATGATGGTTTCGCATTCTTTGTTTATCATGCCTGCGGGTGCGGTGCCGTTTTTCTTCATGCGGTAGAGTGTGTAGCTGCCGACTGTGCTGCCTTTGCCTTGTGGGAACACGAGGATTTTGCCTTTGACGCTTTGGCCGTTAAGTTGGTGTCCCTTCTCGATTATGACTCCTGTGTTGGGGTCGACGCCGCCATAGAAGGAAATCGGCATCTCTGTAACGAGAGCTTCTCCCTCGGCTTTGCCTTTGTAGATTATTCTGCCTTTTAGCTGTTCCATTTTCCAGTCACCGCTGCTTCAATGCATTCTTTCATGCTGCCCATTTTGGTTTTCATGAGGTTCTGCCTCGAGTAGAAGCATCCTTTGGCCGAGGTTGTCGCCAAAGATTTGAACCTACCTTTCAGAGGTGCCACTGCCATGCATGTGTCACAGGCAAATTTGCCGCCCGCCGCTTCGATGACTTCAGTGTAGCCCCGTTGGTCCGAGAGGTGTTTAGCACTTCGGGATGTGGCAATCCAAAACTCTGTGCCCTGCGCCACTTTTTTGTCTTTGACTAACTCTGCGATTTCGGATATTTCCTTGATTGAACAGTGCGGGCAACCGACACAAACAAGCTCAATCTCAGATACGTCGTCGTTGATGCTGTCGTAGGCATTCTTCAGATCAGTTTGTTCAATTACCACTTTTTCTTTGAGTTGCGGCTGCTGTTCAGCTCCAGGCGTTACGCCCTTCATGTAGAAGAGCGGTTTTGCGCCATAGGTCACGACTGATGCGCAGAATGATTTAAGCTCGTCGAGTTCTGCTGCTTTTATGCCTGTGATGTATGGGATTTTGTTCTCTGCTTTCCTGCCAATCACGTAGCCCAGTGCTCCCCAATCGGAGAGTTTGGTTAATTCTGCGTTAACATGAACATGCACATCTGGCACGCGATTCTCACCCAAATGCAACCCGTAATTGGGGGTTTTTCCGACAAACGCTGCTGCGAGTGCGGATGGTCCGCCTTCACGGTTGGTTCTTGCGCCCAAGACAGAGTTGGCGAATGTGACGGCGCTGCTCTCGGACCATGCAAGGTGCTCGCCGTAGAGAGGTAGGTTGCCGATGAGGTAGGGTGTGCAGGTGCAGCTGATCAGGATGCCCATGCGTTTGAAAGCGTCGATGACGAGGTTTTGTTTTTCGGCGAATTCGGGGCTGATTCCGAGTTGCTGCCAGTTTTCAAGGTCCATGCCTGCTGGGTTGAGGGTGGTGAGTACTTTGACTCTGCCGTCGACAGCTAATTCATTTAGGAATTCTAAGCCTGCGTCGCCAAGGTTATGGTAGGATACTCCTGCGACTTGGACGCTGCCCACTTTAATCAGGTCTTTTGCGCCGAAAATCTCTCCGAGTGCAACTAGGATTTCCATGCTTTTGCGGACGGCGTAGCCTTCTTTGCCATCCAGCATTGCTTGTTCTTGTTTAGTTAGTTCCATACTGATCACAAGTATTTGTTTAAGTCAACTTTGATGTAGTCCACTTTCTTAAAGCCCTTGCCCGTGGATACGAGGGGTGCGGTTGCGTCTAAGCCTGCTTTGGCGGTTGTGGCTTTTTTGCCTTCAGAGAGGTCTCCTGAGGGATCAAGCGATGAACCCGGTTGGTTAGAGAGGATGACTACGTTCTTGTCTGCTTGTAGTCTTGTTGCGATTGCCCATTCCACGTCCTGTGGGTCGTAGATGTTTATGTCATCGTCCACAATGACGCAGTGTTTGAGAGATCCATGTCCTTTGAACGCTGCGGCTATGGCTTTTTTGCCGTCATCAGCATTCTGCTTTTTGATTTGTACAACGGCGTGGAGCCAACTGCATCCGCCCGGCGTAACGTAAACGTCTTTGACTTGGCAGACTTTGCCGACTTCGTTGTAGATGGTGGGTTCTTTGGGCATACCCATTAAGAATTTGTGTTCGTTTTTGCCTGCGAGGATGGTTTGGTAGATGGGGTTCTTGCGGTGGGTGATACATTTGATTTCTACTACAGGTTGTTGGCGTTCGCGGTCAACGATGCCTGTTAAGTCGAGGAAGGGTCCTTCCGTCGCTTTCTCTTTGGTGATGCGCCCTTCAAAGATGAATTCGCTGTCTGCTGGAACTTCAAGGTCCACAGTTTTGCATTTGACCAAATCAGTTTTTTCTAATGCGTTTGCCATTCCCAATTCGTCTGTGCCCACGGGCAGGGTTGTAGCCGCTGAAAGAAGCACCGCTGTTGCGTTGCCAACACAGAAGGCAATGTCGAGTTCTCCGCCAGCCTTCTTAAGAGCAGAGTCTGTACCTCGGTTCTCAACAATTCGCGCTACAAAGTGGTTCTTGTCTTTGAGCATTAGGCGGTGGAAACACATGTTTCTGCCCAGTTGCGGGTCCTTGACGATGGCGACTGCAGAGGCAATGTATTTTCCGCCGTCCTTGTCAGTGTAATGCATGATTGGAAGCTTGGTTAAATCAACGTTTTTCTCGACAACTTCTTGACAAGGTGCCTTCTCAACCATTTGTGGTGCGATAGGCTTTTCGATGGCTGACAGCAGTTTCGGGAGAAGTTGCTCTTTGGTTATGCCCATTGAGCGGCAAATCAACTCTTTGGAAGAAACCAGCCCTGCTACGACTGGGACGCTTGATTCTTTAACATTCTCAAAATAAACTGGTTTCTCGCCTAAAGCCGCGATAATGCCTGCCATCTCATACTCGGTTGAGACAGGCTTTGTAATCTTTGTTAATTCACCCTTGTTTTGGAGTTGTTCAATGAAGTTTCTTAAGCCCACTTTGATTCGCCTTAAATCCAATTACCTGACTGCCTTCTTAAAAAACAATCGCAAAATAACTTTAGTTCTCTTTGTGTGGGTGTGGGGCGCTATAAATTGCACACTACACTTGGGGGTTTGGATTTGGTTGCTTTTTGGGTTTGGGTTGGTTCTCTCTTGTTTTTTGTGTGTGGGAAGATGGTTTGGTCCACACAGCGATGTTGGATTCTATGTTGAAGAGTGTGAGTGTAGTGTGAGGGTATGTTGGCGTATCTGTTTTTGCGTCGATCAAGTTTTTCCGAATCGTTGGTGGTAGCAGTCCCAATAGCAGTCCAACAAACTTTAATCCGCTTTTTCAATTTGGGTAATAGACCACAGAAAAGTTTTGATTCACAGCTGTTCTAGTACTTCATATTCTACTTAAGCGCGAAACGGTTTATAACTTTAGTTTTCCTTCTTTTCCACCTATTGCGCCGCCTTATCCCTAACTTATGTGTTAAAGTAAGTTGGTGGAAGCGTTGAAGGAAAACTGCCCCACAAAAAATCTCGACTTTTTGCGTTTTTAGGGAAATTTTAATACTCTCCAACATTCTAATTAATAGAATATACTTGGTGACTTGGGTTGGTTGAAGCGGTTTTCACAAATGAGGACAAGAAAAACCTCAAAGTCATAGCTGAAGAACTACCAAAACTCAGAACTCTCGTTGAAGAGCTCACTGAAACAATGGAAATCCTGAGCGATGAAAAACTGATGAAAAGCATTGAGAGGAGCCTAAAAGACCTCAAAGAAGGAAAAGTGCTCACCTACAAAGAAATGCTAGAAGAGCTTAAAATCGATGAAAAAGAAATTTGAGCTCACCTTTACTAGAGAGTTCCTAAAGGGACTAAAGCGTCTTGATAAGCAGACCCAAATTAGGATTCTAAGAGAACTAAAATTTTTGGAAGACAAGCCTTTTGCCAGCAAACAGCTGGTGGGACGTTTAAGTGAGCTTAAGTCCTTTCGAGTAGGTGATTACAGAATAATCTACCAAGTGTCGGAGCAGACAATTGTTATTCGGACTATTGGTCACCGCAAAAAAGTTTACGATAAATAAAGTAGGAATCCTTTCCATTAGGGGTTCGCAGGAAGTTCAGATCCCGTCCATAGCACCAGCTAATTCAAAAAACGCTTATTATGGTCTTTTTCTTGCTATTCACACGATACAAGTACTGCTCTGCTTTGCACCTGCCGGACAAACAGCGATCACTAAAAATTTTAATGACTATTTAAAAGCAGCTTTAAAGCCCCTGCCTGTTAAACGTCACAGACCAAACAACGGACACCAAAGCAACCCACATTTACTAGCGCTACTAAACGTCTTTTACGCTGAAAAGCGATAAGTGAAATTAGGCTTTGAGTCCATCAAGTCTCTTGTTTAGCTCTTCAAATATGAGGTGCTTTTTCTCCTCGCTTAAGTGAAAAATAACTTTAAAGACCATTTCATCGGATATAGTAAAAACGTAGTTTGATTTGATGACGCTGTCTTTTATGGCTCCCTCATTTTTCGACTGCGGGATTCCCCTCATCTTAAGGTTGCTTGTTATACCTGCTACCACAACGTTTCCTAACTCTTCAAAAAGAACAACCGCGGGTCTGGTTTTCACTTCAGCGATGTCGGTAAACTGCACGGATGCAACAATGACGTCTCCGGCTTTAATCATGCTCCCACGCCTCATCTTCGGTGTTGTCCCAAAGTTCCTTCATTTTTGCCTGCTGAATCGTATGGAGGAACTCGTCGTATTGCCTACGGGTTTTGGATTCTTTGGCCAGCTTTATCAGGTCTGCGATGATTTCGTTGTAGGTTTCTCTGGGGTATCTTCTGATGCTTTTCAGCTCTTTGACCAGGGATTTCTTGAGCTGTATGGTGGTTACTTCTTCACTCATTATACATCACCTATAGTTAACATATAATAGCCTAATAACTTTCCCCGCCAAAAACCTGCAAGGTAACTAAAAAGTTAGCCGGCCCGAGAGTCTAACTGCCTGTGGCGCCCAATCTTATCCGGTCTCTTTGAAGAGCATCCCGATGGCAAGTAGTAGAAGCTAACTCTCCTACTTCAGCCAACAAAGAAAGGGATTCTGCTTATATCGATTTTTTGATTTATAGGCGCTCATCTTGGCTTGGAATTATTTTGCATTAGCCCCCATGCATGATAGCTTATTGAGGGATTGCTTAGACTTCCTAAAAGACTTATATCAAAGGTCAAGGACACAGTCTTGCTTTCACCATTAGCCAAGTAAATGTTTGTGCTTTGCTGTTCATTCCTTCCAGCACCATTAATTTCAGCATAAACTGTTACTTGACCATCTGCACCATGATTAACCACTGTTGCATCAACATAGTAAACATAGTTCAAACCAGACAAGCCCTCACTACCTTGGGTCATTGTAACTTCTGGCTTAGGTGCAGTAACACCAAGCAATGGCAAAGCAACAAATGCACCCACAGCAACCATAACTACAACAGCCACAATAGCAACAGCAATTATTCCAAGTGACTTCTTCTGTTTCTGATGAGGTAGCGGTGGAGGTGGTGGAGGAAGGTTTTGACTAACCTCTGAAGCATTCAAAGCCGTTAGTAAGAAACTATGCATTCTCTCAACTTCTGTTTTGAGAGTCATCTTATCACTCTCTAAAATTATTCCATAAACCGAAACATCATAGTTGCAGATGACTTATATGTTCTTGGAAATTTGCCTGAGGGTAATCATTAAGATAGTTTTAACATCTTCAATTCCTGTACTTGCAACAGACCCAAGACTACTGCCCTTTCAAGAACCAATAAGTTAGGTCTAACCACATTCTTAACCTTGAATTTCATGCCTTCAACATATTTTTCAAGTAAGTCAAAGGCTTTATTTTGGTCTCCTTCGATTAAGAATGACTCTGTAAATTGCATACACCATAATTGATAGGGTTTGTTTAAAAGATTTTAGATAACCTGATTAGAGTTTAACCCCTGAAGCCTCTTTCGGTCTGGAAAGTTTGTGGTAAATGCACTATTTGCAAGAACCTCTAATTCTGAATTAGAGGTAGCAAGCCGTATAGGCTATTAGAACATAAATCAAGTATTTTACTAACTCCCTTATCCCAGTCATTTAATGGGTAATTGCCCATTCCAAAGCTCCGTAATGATGCAATTTAATGATAGATTCCCTATAGGGGTCACGAGGTGGGCGTTTTTGTTTCTGTGTTGATGGGTTTGTTGTTGTACAGTTCGTGTTTTTTGGGTCTGTAGCTAAGAATTTATAAGCTCAGTTGGCGAGCAAGCAATCGGGGGTATCAATCGGTGACTAATCGCAAAAGATGGACAATCCAAGAGGAGACTGAACTCAAAGCACTCGTGGAAGGTAACGCAAGTGTCGATGAGATTGCTGGTAAACTGCAGAAGACGCCTGGAGCTGTGATTGTGAAGTGTCAACGTTTAGGTTTGCAGTTGCAGACTCAAGGCTATGTTTGTTCTTCAGTTTCTCTTCCAAGGGAGTTGCCTAGTGTTGAAGAAGCCATCAAGATGTTGGCGGGTGCCCTCAAAGCCTCGGTTAAACCTGGGCTCAATAAGCTGGAAGTTCAACGTTTGGAAGCGGTAGCAAACATTTCTAAAACCTACAAGGAACTCTTAGCCGACTATGTTCACTATCGAGATGTTGAGCGAAAACTAAAGGAAATGGAAGCCCAAAATGCACAACTCAAAGAGGCCCTCAAGGAGATTCAAGAAAGAACCTCGAGCTCTACGCCCCAACCAGTTCACAGCTAAATGGCGTGAGGTCCAACAAGAAAACACGCAACTTAAGCAAACGGTTACCGAAAGGACCCAACAAATAAGCACCAACACCCTCGATTTCTTCGAGCGTGTCTTAGATTTTAAACCCTATCCATACCAAAAAGAATTCATTGCAGTTTTTGAGAACAACCAGTTCACTGCTGCACGATGGTGTAGGCAAAGCGGCAAAACCGAAACGATCTCAGCTCTCCTGCTAAAATATGCTGTTACCCATCCAAACTCTGCAATCGCAATAGTGGGACCCTCTTGGCGTCAAACCAAACGAATCATATCCCGCATAGCAGCATTCGCCCATAAGCTCCCAGCAGGCATTGCTCTTAAGCCACAGAAAACCAAAATCGATTTTGCCAATGGAAGCAGCGTTGAGGCATTTCCCAACAACCCGGAAACAATCCGAGGCCCAACCTTTGATGTGGTGTATGCGGATGAGTTTAATTTCGTGGCTAATGACCAAGACCTCTACGACGCCATTCTCTACACCCTTGGAACAACCGATGGCAAATTCGTCTGCAGCAGCACACCTTGGAACACCGATAGCGTCTTCTACAAAATCTTTACCCACAAAAACTTTGGCCTCTTCAAAACCTCGCATGTCACATACGAAAAAGCCCTAAGCCCAAACGGTCCCCTAAAACCCAACATTATCCAGCAGATAAAGGCACAGATGGGTGATGATCCGTCGCGTTGGCAGAGGGAAATGAAGGCTGAATGGGTGGAGGATGACAACGTTTGGTTAAATCAGAGTTTAATTGCTTCCTGCATTGGCACAGTTAAAAATTGCAGTGAAGAGCTCGATCTACTTGACCCCGAAGCTACGCAGGAAGGCGAATTTTTTGCTGGTTTAGACCTTGCCCAAACCCGGGACTACACTGTCTTCTCGGTTGTAGAACGCAGAAATGATACCCTCTATCTGCGTCACCTCAAAATATTCAGCCAGCCAACCAAATACGCCCCTGTTTTAGGTTATATTAAGGCTCTGCAGGATCGATGGGGAGGCTTTGCACGTATCAGAGTAGATTTCACCCGTGAAGGCCCAAGCATCATGGACGACATGCAAAATGCAGACATCGACAACGCAGAAGGCGTCATCTTTAGTGTACCAAGAAAAAGCGAAATGGCCAGCGTCCTTAAGCAACGCATGGCCAACGGCAAGTTTTACTATCCCTTACTAAACTGGGAAAAACCCTACAGAGGAGACATCTGCAGCGAACTAAACGTCGAACGCTATGAGCACCGCAGAGATGGAACCATAGGCTACTCTCACCCCAACGGCACCCACGACGACGTTTTTTGGAGCATAGCGCTAGCCCTGTTTGCATCCATGACTATGGTGCCTGAACAATTTGTTGCAATGATTCCCCGAGGCTAAAGACTAACTGGCTTTGTGTGTAGCGTGCAAAATGTGGTGAGGCCGCTGGGTCT
>CAWAKC010000006.1:0-143492 GCA_963782525.1 Candidatus Bathyarchaeota archaeon | reverse complement strand
GATTTGTCCTCATTTTTGTTTTCAGAACACTTTGCCACTTATTCCCGCGTTTTTTTGCATGAGACAACTTGAATTTCTTTATTGCCTTCCTCAAAGGCTTTAAACTCTTTACACGTAATAAACGGCATACGGTGGAACTGTGGATAAAACAGACGTGATCCTGTGTCAACTTTTGCTAGCTAATTCCAGACTCTCATACCGTGAACTGGCAGAGAAACTTGACCTCTCGGTAACGGCAGTGCATAACCGCATTCAATCCCTAATCGACATAGGAATAATACGTAAATTCACTGCGGGCTTGAGCGCTTTTGCTCAGAACGCCATCCACGTCTTTATCTTTGGGAACTCCAAGACCTTTTCTGTTTCAAACTTGAAATCCAAGCTGGAAAAACAGGGGTCCATTTATTGGTTGGCAGTAGGCGGCGGAAACGTCCTTTACATAGGCGCTTACCTGAAAAGCTTAGGCGATTTGGAGCCCCTGATCCGCGTTGTTAAAGAAAACGCAGAGATGCCTGAACCAACCGTGTGTTTAACGGGTTCGCCTGTGCCTGCGTTTCTAAAAAACGCCAAAATTAACCCAGATAATAAACTGTGCGAGCTTGACTACAAAATCATTCGGTCCCTTCAAAATGATTCCCGAAAAGCCACCTCTCTAGTGGCTGAAGAGTTAGGGGTTTCGACTAAGACAGTTCGGCGCAGACTTACACGCATGATAAACAATTATTTAATTCAGTTCTCTATAGAATGGTACCCTGACGCTGCAAACGATATCGTGAGCATCTTCCATGTCAACATAAAAGACGACGCCAACCCAAATGCGGCTAACTTGATTTTGCAGAAACATTATCCCAACACCATCTTCTACTGGAGCTTCACGAACATCCCAGGAACTTATGTCTTCATGGTTTGGACTCCAACAACTAAGGAATTGAAGGATATTCGGGAAAGCATGGAGCAGGAATCCGCAGTAAGGTCAGTGGCTCCAAACATGATTTATACTGGGTATATATTCAAGAATTGGCGAGATGAAATCCCCTGATTCTGCACCCAATTGACTTTGTGGACGCCAGACGACGGTAGAAGCTGTTGTTGCAACTGCGTTCTGCACACCGGTTGCAACAATCAAACCAAACCACGCAAGAAAAAAACGAAATTAGCCAAAGAATAATTCGGCTGTATATACAAATTGTATAAACAATCTGTATAAACAATTACCGGTTTAGGTCTGTACTGCACACATGTTTCTCAGTTGTTGAAATCTGTAAAGAAGAGATGTCCATTTCTTTAATCACTCTTAGTCAAAAAAGCTTTTTTTGCCACTCTAAAGGTCGTTTTCTTTAAGCCACACCTAAACATGAAACTAAATTCTAAAACCCCACTTATAACTTAGGGATTAAAATGAATGAATCGGCAATTACAATAGAAAATTTAACCAAAAAATATGAGGATAAAACTGCAGTGGAAGACCTCAGTCTGCAAGTTGATAAAGGTGAACTCTTTGGGCTTTTGGGACCTAACGGAGCAGGAAAAACCACTACAATAAATGTACTCTGTGGACTAGTCAAACCAACCAGCGGCTCAGCCAAAGTCATGGGCTACGATATCATGAAGGAAACGCAGAAAGTTAAGGAGCAAATCGGCGTCTGCATTCAAGAAACAGCCATTTACCCATACTTAACTGGCAAAGAAAACCTTGAGCTCTTCGGAAAACTCTACGGCATGAACAAAAAAACCATCAAAGAAAGAAGCACCATGCTGCTAACAAAAATGGCGCTAACCGAAGACGCAAAAAGATTAACGGCGAAATATAGTGGGGGGATGAAACGCCGATTAAGCTTAGCCCTCGCATTGATTCATGACCCACAAATCGCTTTTCTCGACGAACCCACCGTTGCTATGGACCCGCAGTCGCGCCACGCTGTTTGGGACTTCATAAAAGACCAGAAGACGCGAGGCAAAACCATCATCTTAACCACCCACTACATGGAGGAAGCGGAGGAACTCTGCGACCGCATTGGCATAATCGACCATGGCAAACTCATCGCACTGGGCACACCAAAAGACCTAATCGCTAAAAACCACGTTAAAAACCTCGAAGAAGTCTTCATCCAACTCACGGGTAGAAACATGAGGGAGGAAATTAGATGAACACACAAAGAATCCTCGCGCTGACAAAAAAAGAAATGAAGAAAACAATCCGCGAACCCGCTGTACTATTCATGATTTTCCTGTTCCCCATCGTGTTCGTATTTGCTTTCGGAGCTTCCTTTGGCGGTTTCGGCGGCAGCCAAAACGCAACCTACCAAGTCGGCGTAGTCAACTTAGACGCTGGCGCCAATCAGCAGTGGTCACATATATTCACTAACGACTTATCAAACCTAACGATGCTAAAAGTAAGCGTCTATACAGATAACGAGTCTGCTCAATCTGATTTAAGCCAGGGCAAAATCCAAGCAGTCGTGCTAATACCCAAAAGCTTTGGCGACTGCATAACAGCCTACAACACAGCACCAAACCAGCCTAACCAATGGATCAACGCCACCGTGCCACTATACCTCGACAAAGGCTCCTTAGTTGCAACCCAAGCAATCCCACCGATATTCCAACAGGTCCTCGGCGGCACGCTAAACCAAAACCAACAGGCACTCGCAAGCCCCATCCAACTGCAAACCGCATCACTCGTAGAAGTGAAACAGTCCTCAGCACTTGACTTCATCGCGCCAGGCATGTTCACCTTCGCCTCGATATTCCTAATCATGATGGTTGCACAATCCTTCACACAGGACCGCGAAAACGGCATGATGAAACGCATCCGCATCTCACCCACAACACCAACCGAATTCATGGCAAGCCAAGTTATCTCCTACATGAGCATCGCATTAATCCAAGCAGCCCTCGTCTTCGCAATGACCTACGCCATGGGATTCAAACCAGCCGTCGGCATCCCAGCCTACGCATTCGCGTTCATCTTGGTGCTGGTGTTCTCCGTGTCCAACGTGGGCTTCGGCTTAATCACAGCAACAATCGCAAAAACTTCAAGCGCCGCTACAGGATTAGCCTTCATCTTCGTGCTTCCCCAACTGTTCCTAGGCACATTCGTCGGCGCATCTCTCTCAGGCGGAGCAAAAGTTGCAGGACAATTCATTCCAAGCTACTACGTCACAGACGCATTGACTTCAGTGTTCCTTAGAGGGTCTTCACTTGGAAGCGTAACGGTGTTGCTGGATTTGGCGGTAGTTGCGGTGTCATGTGTTGCTATATTGGCAGTCGGCATAGTGCTGTACGCCAAATACTACAAAATCTAACCCTAATTTTTTCTCTTTTTCCCCTTTTTTTCCTATTTTTTCGAACAATATGTTTAAAACATGCAATTTTTTTCTACTAAATTAAAGGGTGTTTGATTTGGTTGACATTTGGCGCGAACCTTACCAGGTAGTAATTGAAGTGGAAAACAAACAGTGCAAGATGGTTGGAAAACTAGCGGCGCTGGGTTTTAAGCACCTTAAAGTTGTTGACGTGCGAAGCTCAAAAAGCGGCTCCGTTCGCCACCTAATGGACATGGGCGAAGACCAAGCACAAAAAGTTCCCAAAGAACTCGCTGCCAAAGGACACGTCGAAGGCAAATCGGCAGTGTGGCTGGAAAGCGAAGGATGCGAAGTCTGCAACACCATTCTTGCGCACGACGCTTTTTTGGTGTCGGGCAAAAGCATGCAGGACAACATCATAACCTACAGTTTCATGGTTCCAACCCACGAAGCCTTCAGAGGCATAATCAACGACCTCGAAAAAACTGGCCACAAAGTTGTCGTTCGCAAAGTCGGCAAGTTCGAGGCTCAAATCGACGTATTAACCGAGAATCAAGAGAGGATTTTTTGGTTAGCACTGAAAAGCGGATTCTTTGATTATCCACGACAAGTCGGCATGGCAGAGTTGGCGGCAAAACTTGGAATCAGCGCAGCAACGCTCTCGGAGATTATGCGACGGGGGACACGCAGGTTGCTCGAGCACTATTTTAAACAGGAACTATAATGCGATTTCTAACTTTTATACCACAATTCAACCGTTAATTATTTGACGTGTTTTTTGCAGCAAATATGAATGCTACAAAGCTTGAAAAGAAGCATCCAATCGGAAGAAGATACAGAGTTGTCAGTAATGTACTTTCATCCAAAAGAATATCCTCAATGCCCAGAACCAATAAACCCATAAGTGCAAGCAAGATACCAATTTTAGTATACTTTGAAAGCTTGCTTAGAGTTAACATACCTTTAATGATTGCACGGTTAGTCCTAAATATTTTTTGGGCAATTGTTTTGTGTCCGCTTAACTCCAGAATTGGGAAAAGTCATTTAAGCTAAGCTGGCAACTGCCCTAATCGGTTGATGGGATTAAAAAAAATGGGTCTATTCAAGTGAGAAATATTTGCTACCAGCCCTTCTTGAATGGGCGCTTAACCTCTTCAATACTTGAACCCACAACTTCTATTTCGTCGATTTTGCCGATGCCTTTCTGGTTAGCTGTTCGAATGTGGCTGATTTCATGTGGGTCTAATCCCATTATTCGGGCGCATGTAGCGTCGGTGGCTACTGGGTCTTTGCCTGCGAGTATAAGGTCCATTTTTACTGGTGAACCGTCGGTTGGTCCGCGTCCTTCCATGGCGACGAAGCCGTCGATTACGGTGAGGTGGGGTTTTATGACGGTGTTTATGTCAACTATGACTTTGCTTATGCCTTTGGCGTGGTACTTGAATTTCATTTTGTCGGGGAGCATGCCGAACATGTTTTTCATGCCTAAAGTGACTTTGGTTGCCATGTGGGTTTTCATTTTGGCGGCGCTGATTATTGCAGACTCCGTGACGATTCGCGGAACGGTTATGTCTTTTAGGCATTCGCCTTTGGGGATTGGGATTTTAACTTTGTCTTTCACATGACGCAAATTCAGGCATTCTACATTGTATTGCTTGCACATCTCTGCCATGCCAGTGGCTTCGAAAGCTTTATCCGCGTTTGTCATGGTTGCGTCGGATTCCACAACGTAGATTTCGACGGGCAACTTCTTTAGTCGCTGAATTAAGGCTTCAACAACGATGGGGTCGGTTGTTGCACCTGTATCCCACGTCATAGTTGTGATAAAGTTGACTTTTATGAGAACCTTCTTAAAACCAGTCAAAGCCGATTGATAATCAATTAAATCTAATGCTTTAAAAACGGGTTCAAGCCCACGCTCTCCTTTAACGATTGCTACAGTCGATTTTTCCGTAAAGACACCTGCATTTTATGGCTGGGCGGATGGTTTAAACTTTTATGAATTGGATTAAACAAGCGCGGTTGGAAAAGGCAACCCCAGCAGCAAAGCGGCTATTAATCCAGCAGCTAATCCGAAGAAGATTGGAAACGGCAAACCGGGGAAGATGCCTTTTCTCTCAAGCATAAAGAACGTTACGATGGAACCCACCACAATACCGACTAAAGCCAGCGATGTGGGCAGTAGGCTTTGTGGGAAACTAAAAAACATTACACCCATCAACATGGAGTAGAAGACCAAGTCTCCTAAGCCCATCTGGATGTCTTTGAAGGAGAAACTTAAGCCCTGAAGCATGTCCAGCCCTGATGACTGTGCTATTTTGCCAACAGGACCTTTGTAAACAGCAATTACATCGTAAATTGCCAGGAAAGCCAAAATCAAAACTGCGCTGGGAAGTAGGATGAATTTGGCGAAGAAGATTCCAAGTGCCCCGCCCACAGCGATTACTGCGACGTTTCTTGGAGTGCTACCGAATCTGAAAATTGCCAGGTCAAAGAGGACTGTTATTGCTATGGCTGTGGCTATGACTGTATAGTCGACGCCGTTGAACTGCGGGAAAAGAGCGTACAAATAGATTATGGACAACAGTAGCGACGCAGTCGTCATGGCAAAGACAACTATGCCTTTGATTACACGTTGGTTTTTGCGTTTAATAAGAAAGTAAAAGACGGTGGCGGCTACAGCAACAAGGATTACGAAGTAGAATGCGTTGCCTATGGATGCGCTTGGCGTGTTTCCCGTGAAGGGTGTGGCTGAGATGCCGCCGGTGGTCTGGGGCGCCAACAAATACGCGCAACCTAAGCCGAACAAGAGGCTGGCAAGAATTGGAACTAAGTAAATGATTTCGAATTTGAATTTGTCCTGTTCCTTCACTTCAGGCTTTGGCGCTTCAGGTTTCGGTTGCTCAGTCACAGTGTTTACCCTAAATTGTTGATAGCTATAGCTGCTTGCAAGTAACATTCGTCACACAATAAGTTTTGCTTCCGGTCAGTGTCAAAAATCGAGTTAGAAAAGTGCATTACACACATGGAACGTAGACAATGCTGAACGCCTAAAGTGTGGCCTAACTCGTGAACTGCCTCTTTCTGCGTCCGCAGCATGTAGAGTACCAAGTCGGGCTTGTCGTGGTAGAATTCGGGTTTTAGCCGCCAAAGCGAAATCAAAGCGGCGCTGCCTGGAACGTATGCTTCGCCGAAAACATAGGTTAAGCCAGAAGTGAAAAGGTCTAAGTCAATTACGCCTAAAATGCGGTGGAACTTGGGTTTTTTAGATGCATAAGCCCTTACTTCTCTGAGAATCAGGGTGGAGTTGTGTTGGCTGCGTTTCTTATCAAATGCAGCTATCGGAACAGGCAAAACATCTTGAACTATGACAGCAGTGGTGTCGGGAAAAGTTTTCACTAACCCATCCTGAATTCCAACTAGAATTTCGGGGGCAACTTGCCCAATCGCTAAAATCCCAACCTTCATATTTAAAACCTATATTTGGTAGGTTTCGCCAGTTCTTGGAGCCACTGCATCTAAGCCCAATTCGGTTTTTGCCCAATTCGCAAAGAGCTCACAGTTACCTTCTGCGCCGTGAACGACGAAGACTTTGGGGTTGCCGCCGATTCGCTTTAGGGCTTCTTTGAGTAGGCTTGCGCCACAATGTGATGAAAAATCGAAGTGGCGGTACTGAGCCTTAATCTTGCGGACTTGCCCATCGATAGTGCAGACACCTTTCTCCATGAGTTCTCGTCCAGGGGTGCCTGGTATTTGGTAGCTGACTAAGAAGACAGCGTTGTTGGCTTTCTTGCCTAATTTAGAAACATAGAAAGCTGCAGGTCCACCTTTAAGCATTCCAGCCGTTGAAATAATTACCCCGGGCGTCCTGAGTGCTTTGCGTCTGTCTCGCCAGCCTTCTACCCATTCGGCGGAGTGCATTGCGTTCATGAAGAGTTTTGGGTCTCGGAGGAATTCCTTGTAGTTCATGATGACTCGGCTGGCTTCCCGTGCCATCCCATCTAAGATGACGGGGTATTCGAAGTTGTGAGCAGCTAAGATTGTCGCCATTTCTTGTGATCGGCCAACGCCGAACGCTGGAACAAGGACGGTCCCGCCTGTTTCAACCACGTCGGTGCATGCTTCGACAAACTGTTTTTCCAATTCTGGCCGTGGGGTGTGGTCGGCATCAGCATAGGTGCTTTCAATGACGACAGCGTCTAAGTTACCATAGTCCATGTAGGCTGCCGGCAGCAGTTTGCTTTCTTCCAAGTTAAAATCGCCCGTATACAAAAAGCGCTTGCCCTCGGCTTCCAACAGTACGCTTGCGCTTCCCGGGGTGTGGCCTGCATTGAATAGTTTTAGTTTCATGTCGCCTACAATTTCTTCCTGTCCGAAGTCGAGGTGATGATTATTCTTCATCATAGTTTTTAATTCAAGGTATTCAAAGGGCAAATAATAACCAGATAAGTGGATAAAGTCCTGCACAAGAAGCTGCGTCAATTCCAAATTGAGTTTATTGGTGTAGAGGGGCATTTTGTCGTTTATGTAGAAAATTGGGATGGCGCCTGAATGGTCCAGGTGGCTATGAGTCAAAATTACGGCGTCAACGTCTTTGGGTGGAACATGCATGGGGAACCCTGGTTCATTGTCTAGCATAACACCATAGTCGCAGACAACCTGAGTCTTCTCAGTCTTCACCGTAACTCCAATTCTGCCGACTTCGCGGGCTCCACCTAAAAATCCAATCTGCAAACAGGACCAATCCATATACTTTGACAGTTAACGATTAAAATGGGACTTATCTGTTTTAAAAATGTATTGACCCTGAAGCCCAGCTATCAAGCGCTCTGAAAAATTAAAGCCCCTTACTTATGGTCAGAACCAGCCGGAATTCGGAGGCAAAGTGTGTTAAGATGCTAGTATACTTTTGTGGTGGGGTATATTCCAAAACTGAAGTCTTCGCCGTCTCTTTGAAGCTGGATTTGCTGGATGATTTCGTTTGCAGCGGGATTGACAATGCTTGCGGTCTGGTTGCCTTGGGCAGTAAGCCAGCCTACCCTCTGGACTGTAACATTGATTGTGTTTGGGGTTCCATTGCTCCATAAACCAGATGTACCATTGACGCTCGTAAACATCCCAGAATCAGTAACTCTCAAAAGATAAGTGTCACCAACCGTCATATTGAATCTGTAGGACATTCTTGGAAAATTACCCCAAGGTGTCTCGCGAGAAAAAAACGTAGGTGGACCTTGGGTGCTGACGTTATAGTTTGTGCCAAGCCAACCTAAACATGAAACAGAAGCTCCCGTGTCAGCGGTAAAATTCACGTAGTATCCTTCGCATATTACGCCATAGGACTGGTTTTGGGGGTTGCCCAAGTAGGTTAAATTGAGTATGGCGGTTACGGGGTAGTAGTCTGACGGAAAAGTTTCGATGCCCCAACCAAAGTGATCGTGCCCTTCCCCAGTAGCGTTTGTTAAACCGGTAAAAGCATATGGAAAATCAACATGGAATACGTTAGGCGACGAGGCTTGCTGAGCCGTTAGAGGGTAATAAACAACCAGCACAGCCGACCCAGAAAATAGAACCACACATACAAGAACAAGCGCCACAACTATAGCAATTCTGTTCATCGAATACCCCACAATCTGTTAAACTTAACGTTACTTATATAATCTTGCAAAAAACCAATTTTACGCGCTATTTTGGGCGAGACGAAGACTGAGCTGAAACAGCTCCCCGCTTAATCGCGGTTAAAACCGAATCCACATCCAACGCAGCCTCGACTTTGTTGTAGACACTGAATAACTCGGACACTTGGTGGGCGTCGCTGCCTGCGGTGCCCGGCAAACCCAAGCTTTTCGCCAGTTCTTTGGCTTCGTTGTTGGCGGTTTGGCTGCTGCCGCCGTTTAAGACTTCGATAGCGTCTACTTTGTAGTTTCTCGCGCGATCGCCCATGCCATATGTTCTGAAGGGATGGGCCACAATCGATACGCCGCCGACTGAACTGGCAAAATCTGCTACAACCCCAGGAGTCCACGGCTTAGGCGGCAACTCATATGTCCCCAAAACCACCACGTCGCCCTCCGCTGTACTGATTTCCACACCAGGAATAATCAAAACGTCGGGGTAAGCCTTCGCCAACTCCACCGTCGCCCTGCAACCCCGCACGCTGTCATGGTCCGTGACAGCTGCAACCTTAATGAAACTGTGCGCCGCCAACATGTCAACGAGGGTTTTAGGTTGGATAACTGAGTCTGCCGAATAAATCGTATGAATATGAAAGTCAGCATAGAGCGGCGTTATTGGCGATTCCCCGTTTAAGGCGATGAATAGAAGACTTCGTTGCTGCCGATGTGCTCGTTATTTTTCTTTTCTATGTATTCTTTTATGCTTTCTTCGACGACATCGTCGAGTGTGCAATCAGATTTATTGGCGATGAAAGCGCGCAGTTCTTTCTCAGTTATAGTTGTTAAAGTAACAGTGATTTTTCCCATCAAACAATCTCCATTGAAGTTGCTAAATAAGCCTCAAATGTCTATAAGCGGAATGGACTAAAAAAGCTTGCCGAAACCGATTTTTGCCTAATACACTTGCCTTTTGGTCGTTCGATGTCTTCGGTAGAGTATTAGGGAACCCACCACCGTTATAAGAATAATAGAGGCGGTGATAGCTACTGCTACACCTGCCAAGGTAGTGGGCTCTGGAACATTTGGTGTTGAGGTCGGATTGGCTGTTTCATTACTAACCAAATACATTTCATTTAGTGCACTTGCCTGATCAGATGGCAACATATACTGACCTGTACCACCCACAGCGTATATCCTGTTTTCCAAAACGCCTACAGATAATCTAAAAAGGGCAGTAGACATTGAAGGACCAAAAACCCAACTATCATTGTCAACGTCATAAACTTGTACAGCATTAGTACTGCTACCATTGTTTCCTATCTGGCCACCGATAAGATAAACAATGTTCGAAAAAGCTATAGTGCAAGCTGCAGAATCTAACAATGCAAAAGCAAGAGGATGGCCCAAACTCCAAGTATTTTGCTTTGGGTCATAAATTTGAGTTACATTCAAATTCATTGGATCATTAAACTCATCCTGCCCACCTATCAAGTATATTTTGCCATCAACAACTGCTGAAGCATAATTGGTAACTGGATATGGCACAGGTGCTTTTTCTGTCCAAGATTCAGAATCAGGGTCATAAACCTGATTTGTTGAAACAGTTGTATACTGTCCGCCTGTTCTTCCCCCGATTAAATAGATTTTATCATTAACAACATTGGCTTCTAATTGAGCCATGGGTGTTGGCATCGGCTTTTTTATTTCCCACGTGTCTGTAGCAGGGTCATAGACTTCAATAGCACCGCTAACCGAAGAACTCTGATAGAAATTGCGGCTACCCACTAAGCCACCGATGCAATAGATTTTATTTTCAAATACTGCAATTGCAAAGTTAAATCTGGCAGTAGGCATGGCTGTTTTAGTTGTCCATGAATCAGTTTGGGGGTCGTATTCTTCGGTCATGTTGAGGCCTGGATAACCACCAATAGCGTACATCTTGCCGTTTACTTCCGAAAGTCCAAAGTCTGCTCTCCCCGTAAGCATGGGTTTTTTAGATAACCATGAGTTATCGTTGACAGAAGCCCCAAAAACTGGACAAGCTATTCCAACAACAAATGACATAGCAAAAAAGCCAACAAGTACTAAAGCCAGACTTTTGCTGATACTGCCCATGCTTAGTTTTACAAAAAGTTCAGGATATAAGGTTTGTCTAAACGGCGATTTGGCAAGCGTCTGGCAAATTGCTTCAGACTCGGCTCAATTAGGTTTTTTACTTAATTGCTCTCGCAGGATGCTCTCAAGTTGGCTGAAGGTTTCTCTGGTGCCCTGCACATTGGCATCCACAGAACCGAATGGCAACTCTTTGGTTTTGGAGGCTTTTGCGGCGGCTTTTTTGATGGTGTCGCTCCAGTGTTTGGGGTCATTGAGCAACGTGACGCTTTTGTAGGTTGAGCGTTTGATGTATTCGGCGGTTTGTTCTGCAACGTACTCCACGGTTTCTTGGTCATGTGGGTGTGCAGCTTCATGTTGGGACAGTGGGTAAACCTCATCCAGTTCCAACGGAATCAGTCCGAATGGAGCGGAATAAACGCAAACGTGGATTTGGGTAGATAGTTCTTTGCCGAGGCTTCTTAAGAGCTGGCGGATTTTCTTGAATTCGGGCGCTTTGTGGAAGGGTTTGTTGCGGGTTTGGGGCACAAGCAAAAGCACCTTCGCCTCTGCGGGTGGAGTATAGCGTTCGGTGAGGCGGTTGCGGTAGTGGGTGATTTCTGGCCGTGCGAGTCCGACGGAATCGAAGTAGAAGAAGCCGCTGGTTTTTGCTGTTGGGCTGAACTTTTCGAGGTAGTCGGCGTGGTTGCGGAGGTGTTTTAGGGCTGAGAGTAGGGCGGGGTGGGCGTGGACACGCATTTCGGTGTGTTCCCAGAGTCTGCCGTCGCGTATGGCTTGTTTTATCCGTTTTATTTCTGCTGAGCAGACGTAGAGGTTGTGTTCGGCGAGGAAAACTTCGCATTCTTTGGCTGATTTTTTCTCTAAACCTCTCGGAGTTTCTGCACTGCATCTGGGACAGCTACAGGGGAAATAGTCTAGTTCGTTTAGGCGCCATGTGCCGTTTTCGGTCATGTAACGGTTCTCTCGAGCGTACAAAGCGTATGCTGCGGAGTCGAATAGGTCACAGCCCAAGGCGACTGCCAAAGCAAACATGGATGGGTGTCCAGCGCCGAATAGGTGCAGTGGACGCTCTAGGGGCAAGCCTTTTTTGGCGGTTAATATCATGTCGGCGAGGACGTCGTATCGGTAGCTTTCCATGACTTCGGTGGGGCTTCCGAGGGCGTGGATTTGGAAGGGCAATTTACCCATTTCGATTGCTGAGTTGGCGACGAGGTCAAGGTGTTTTCCGCCCTGCACGGGTCCAACCCAGAGGATGTCATCGCGAGTTTTTTCTTTGAAAAAAGCTTTTGCTCTTCGCAGGGTTTCTGCGACGGTGACTTCGGCTTGTTCTTTGGTGACTTTCCAGCCTGTTGGAATGTCTAGGATAGTGGCGATGTCGCTGCCGATGCCTTCTTGGTAGGCGACGATTTCTTTTTGGGTGACATCGATGTCGCCGTAAACGAGGATTTGGTAAGCGCCTGAGTCCGTCATGACTGCACCGTCGTAGTCCAGAAACTTGTGCAATCCCAACGCGACGGGTTTGTTGTCGTAGCGCTTCTTGATGATATAAGAGTTTGTGATAACGGCTTGGAATCCGAAGTGATCCTTGAGTTTTTGGGGGGGGATGGGTTGGATGCTGGGGTTGATGACTGGGAATAGGAGCGGCGTTTCTACTGTGCCGCTTTTGGTTTTTAGTTTGCCGATTCTACCCAGCAAATCTTTCTCTTTAATTTCGAAACTCAAGGTGAAACCCACACATCAAACACTGCGCACTTATAAAAAACCCTATCCCCAAAAACGGCAAAGGCTTATTTTGCTTGGCATCCATTTTAGCTGGTTGTGGTTCAAGTGGCTGAACACAGAACTCGCAGAATCAAACTCATTTGGGGAGTACTCTTAGGCGTTGGTTTCCCATTTGCTAATGTGGTTAGCACAGGCTTCATTTTGGGATAGGTCACTCGAAAATTGCCGCTAAAAAAAATTGATCAATAAATTCTGTAGTTAAGATAAAGAGTCCAAAATTGAAAACCTTATAAACAAAACTTACCCAAAACAAATCATAGCTAACCCGATTGAAATGTAGCCAAGGACAAGGACATAGAATGTGTTTCGCATATGTAATGTTGATTCTTAGCATCAGTTTCTTTGCTGGAATGTCAACGTTAATTCTTATTCGCGCACGCCAAGAAGCCCTCAAACTCCTAGGCAAAAATATTTACTTAAGCCCAACGCCTAAGCGTCGCCATTGTTTTTGTTAGGCAACCTTATATCGCATAGTTCATCCTATTACCCCAACGAAGTGCACCAGTATGGTTTGCTCAATCGACATCTCTGAAAAACCAGTCTTAAACGACCCAATCCTAATCGAAGGACTGCCAGGCATAGGCTTTGTAGCTAACATCGCAGCGCTACACCTCATTAAAGAGCTCAAGGCAACGCGGTTTGTTCAGATTTTCTCGTCCTCCTTCCAAGATTTTGCTATAACCACTGACGATGGCGGAGCCCGCACCCCAATAAATGAGCTCTACTATGCTAAACGGGATGGCGAACGCGACCTAATCATCTGGTACGGCAACACCCAAGCCTTAACCACTGTTGGACAATACGAGTTGGTCGGCAAGGTTTTAGATATCGCACAACAATTTGGCTGCAGATTTGTAATTTCCATCGGCGGCTTCAAAAAAGACGAAGCAGCACAGGTCCCTGGAATCTACACTACTGCGACGGATTTGGAAACTATGCAGCAGGCGCTGGATTTAGGCACGAAAGTCATGGTTGGCCACGTCTTCGGCATCGCTGGTTTGTCGGTTGGGATGGCAAGAATTCGGGACATGAAGGGTTTCTCGCTTTTGATCGATACACCAGGAATGAACCCGGACGTTAACGCTGCCCGCTATGCACTATTAACTTTGGGCAAATACCTGTATTTGGATGTTGATTTGTCTGGGTTGGAAGCTAGCGGCGAAGAAATCAAAAAAATGCTTGAATCATTCGGTGTGATTCGAAGTATAACAGAAGAAAAGAAGAAAGAGGAGCAACAACTGCGCTGGTTTATCTAAGTTAAGCTTTTGCTTCGCTCATGAATGTGTCGTAAACTTTCTGCACACGGTCCGCGGCTGGACTGCCTGCGCCTTCTAAGATGCCTCTTTCTGTGAGTTTGACTTTGCGCATGACAATGATATAGCCTGCGTTCTCGTTTAGTTCGACAAGAGTTGGGAACACCTTTTCTAGCCTGGTTGCGAGTGATTTGAGGTCGAAGGGTTTATCTGCGCTGGATATGGACATGACAATTGCGCCATTGATTACTAGGCGGTTGAGGAGTCTTCCAGACTCGTCTTTTACATCAGTTAAGCTGAGGCTTAAATTGTCAGGGTTTATGCCGACGAGGACACCGTTATAGGTTTTTCCGTTAGTGGTGACGACAGCGACGTTCTTATCTGCCAACGCTGCCACATCAGTAAAGTACTTTCTTTGCGCTACAGACAACTTTTATTTCTCCAATAGTGTAACGAAATTGCACTACCACTATTTATCTTTGATTTAAATAGAAACCAAAAAACACAGAGATAATTAGCCTAATAACATGTTGAAAAAGCAAAATTGCATTTTGGGTTTGATATGGCGTTAATTCTTTTGTCTTATTTCGCTGTTCTGTTTGAGTGTCACGATTGAGTTAGCTGGTATGTCTCGTTCTACCATAAAGTTGGCTCCAACCCAACTGTTCGCCCCGACTTTAACACCCGGCATAAATAGAGATTTTATCCCTGTTTTGACATTGTCGCCTAGAATTGCGCCGAGTTTTCGACGCCCAGTGTCCACAACCATATCCTTAACGACCATCTTGATGCGTCCGTCGTCGAAGCGCAAGTTCGCCATTATAGTACCTGCGCCAAGGTTGCATTTTTCGCCAAGGATACTGTCGCCGACGTAGGAGAGGTGTCCTGCATGTGTGCCGTCCATAAGGATGCTGTTTTTAATTTCGCAGCCATTGCCGACGCGGGTTTTTTTGCCAAGACTGGTGCCTGAACGGATGTAGCAGTTTGGTCCAACATCTGCTTCTTCATCGATGAAGACTGGACCTTCAATGTAAGCGCCCGAGCGAATCCGCGCGGACTCGGCTACCGTGATGGGTCCAATCAAATGTGCCCCCTGCTCTATGGTGCCGAGAACCTTGTGTTCCATTCGTTTCAAAGCCCAATTATTGGCATCAAGTAAATCCCAGGGTCTGCCCACATCGAACCAGTCTTCTTTGCTTAGCTGTGCTTGCAAAACTGTTTTGCCTTCTTGGGCGAGCATAGTTATAGAGTCGGTGAGTTCCCATTCGCCACGGACGGATGCTTTGGTCTGTTTTAGTTTGTCGAAGACCTCTTTTGAGAAAGCGTAGATTCCTGCATTTGCCAGGTTGGATGGCGCTTTTCCCGTGGCTGGTTTTTCAATTAGGCGTCTAACATTGCCCTCGGCGTCTTGTTCGATGATTCCATAGTTTTCTGGTCGGTCTACGGGGACTACCGCCATGACTGCGGCGGTTTTTCCTTTTTTGAATTGAGACAAAACCTGTTTCACAGCATCTTGGCCAAAAAGCAAATCCCCATAGATTAAAACGAAGTCGCCGTCCACATATGGCTCGGCAACTTCAGCGGCGTTGCCTGTGCCCAAAATCGCTTTTTGCTCCACATAACTTAGCTTTAAACCGAGTTTTTCTCCGTCGCCAAAGTAGCTTTTGATGGCTTCGCCCATGTAATGGGTTACGATTATTGCTTCAGTTATTCCTGCACTCTTAACGGCTTCCAAGCAAAACTGAAGAATCGGTTTCCCGCCAACCTTAATGAGATGTTTTGGACGTGTTGCCGTTAGGGGCATGAGTCTTTCGCCGGCGCCAGCCGCTAAGAGGACAGCTTTCATTGGGGGTTTGCCTCGATTTGTTTGTGTATAAGTGCTGTTGCCTTTGAGGTTATATCTTTTGCCGATTGCTCTGATTCGCCTTCGACGGTTAAGCGAATGAGGGGTTCGGTACCTGACGCGCGGACAAGAAGCCAACCATTTTTGAGCGCTAACCTAGCGCCGTCAACCGTACTAAAATCTATGTACATTGGAAACTCTGCTTTCAAAACGTCCCCTAACTGCTCTATCAAATTGTATTTTTGTTCGTTCTTGCAGGCAATGCTGACCCTTTTCGTTATGTATTCAGGAACTTCATCAATAAACTCAGAAACGGTTTTGCCCTCCTCTTCCAAACCTGCCAAGAACAAAGCTGCAGAAAGAGGACCATCGGGACACAGATGCAACTGTGGATGAATCCAAGCGCCACAGGGTTCGCCGCCGAAAACAGCGCCCTCACGATTTATTGCTTCAGAAACGTAAATGTCCCCCACCCTTGTTCGTATGACTTTGCCGCCGTATTTCTCCGCCATCGTTTCCACACACATCGATGCCTCAATAGTGGTTACTATGGTTCCGCCACTAACACGTTTTAAGGCAAAAGCTCCATAAGCCGCCAGCGAACGGTCAAAATTAACGAAAATCCCGTTTTCATCAACGAATGCGACACGGTCCGCATCACCGTCGAATGCTATACCGATGTCGGCGCCAAGGGCTTTCACGGTTTTTGCGAGGTCTTGCAGGGATTCTGCGGTGGGTTCAGATTTTCTTGCTGGGAAAAACCCGTCAGGCTGGGAGTTTAGGGCGGTTACTTTGCAGCCTAAAGCTTGAAGCATCTGAGGAGCAATGTTGCAGGCGGCGCCGCATCCAGGGTCAACCACCACTTTCCAGGGCTTTTGGAGACATACTGCTTGTCGAACCATATTTTGGTAAATTTGCTCTGCGTTTGCGGATGAGGCTTTGCCGAGGTCCCGCCAATCTGCTAAGACGAAGGTTCCTTCGGAGATGATTTTTTCCACGGCATCCTGAGCTGCATCCGTGTAGGATAGATCGGATTTGAACACTTTTATGCCGTTATACTGAGGCGGATTATGGGAAGCCGTCAACATAAAACCGACTTCTGCACCCAACGCTTTTGCAACATAAGCTAAAACAGGCGTCGGCACCATACCTAAGAGCAAAACATCAGTGCCAGTTGAAACCAAACCTGAAATTAAAGCTTCCACAAGCATATTACCTGAAACCCGTGTGTCACTTGCAACTACAGCTCTTTTTGCGTTTTCATGAGTTGCAACCGCTGAAGCAACCTTACAAGCTAAAATTGGAGTTAAATCAACGTTTGCTAAGCCTCGCACGCCTGAGCTTCCGAACAGTTTACCCATTAATCTGCACCTGTTAATGCATGGTAGTGTGTAGGTTAGCTTAAAAAAGAATTTGGCACAGCGCTAAGTGGCTTTGTTAAGAAAAGATTCAAGTTTTTGTTTGGTGAGATGTTGTCCCGTTGGGTCGGATATGTAACAGGCGGCCATGGCGTTTGCCAACATCAAACGGCACTCGTCACTGAGATCATTATGATCGCCTAAGATGTTTCCTGCACACCAAGTGTCGCCAGCGCCAGTTGCACGCAGAACGTTTACCTTGAAAGTGGGAACCGCTACCTCTTCTTTGCCTTTTAGCGTCGCAGAGAAATCTGACGTGTGCAAATCAATTCTTGCAGAGAAATGGTTTGCCAAAACTCTTGCGGCTTCCAGCGCCAACTCCGCAAACTTTACACTTCCTTTTTTCGCTTTTAAGGTCTCATCGAGCTGGCTTGCGTATGTAACTGCCTCGTTTTCGTTTAAACTCAAAATATCAACTTTAGAGGATTTCAAAACTTTATCCATCAAATCAGGAATTTCCTTCGCGTTTGGAGTTGGGTCCGCTGTGTCGTAGTAAGTTTTCCCCTTGCCAAGCCGTTTGGTCCACTCAAAAACAGTTTGAGCCAACTCCGTTCCGAACTTTAAGGTTCCAGCCCAATTAAAGAGGCAGGTATAATCCGCATTCTCAATCAACCCAAAATCACTTTCATCAAGGTTCGCAGGTCCGAAATTAGCCAATGCACCTAAATCGCGGAGCATAACATTGATTTTGCTGTTTTGGTTTTGAAATTCCAAGGCTGTTGTGATTGACGCTTTGCCCTGAGGCTTAATGTGTGAAATGTCAATTGGGGTGTTTTGGAAGTTGTATTTTATTTGTTGCATCCCAAACTCGCTCGTGCAAACAATCGGCGTAACCGTGACGCCTAAACTGGCTAAGGCTGAGGCGACGTTGATGGCGTTTCCACCGCGCAAATCGGTTTGAGAGATTCCGTCGAGGTTGCCGCCTTTACGCTTAGCCACATCGGTAATCAAACTTGAAAATTCTGCCGAATCACATTCCAAGTTGATGATTCGGTCAAGGAAAAAATCTGGCATCACCACAACTTTGCAATCTTTTAGTGGCTTCTGTAGAAAGCTCTGAAGCTCTTTTTCACATGCTGTTTCGGTCATGAGGAGGCTCCTTAAAGAGTTATTTCCAAAAAGCTAAAATAACCTTTTGATTATGGATATGAATTCATACTACTTAAAGGGGAGTAAGGCAATTGAGGTTTAAAACAGAGGTTAGTTTACTACTAATAGCAATTACATTATTTTCGGTAGCTATGTTCTTCTACTCATATCAAAACGGGGCAAGCAACAACGCCACTTTAAGCTATAGTTTAGCTTTCCCATACAGGGGCATCGCTTTGGCATTCGTCGGATTCGGCTCCATTTCGATGGTTACAGCTTCAATTTCTTATTCTAAGCGAAGCAAAAACCTCTTGGGTTAACTTTTGACTTTCTGGACTTTAACCTAAAACAAACTTAATTAGCAACCATACAATATCGCCGAAAGTTAATGCGACAATCAAGCCTAAAGTAACAAATATCAACATTGGTAAACCTGGTGTCGCCCAAACGTAAGCATCGATTTTTCCAGATTTCACCGCGTTAGATAGACGTTCAATAGTTTTTTCTTGAGCCTCCTCATCCTGCGGAAAAACCACAAGTTTACGCTTGCCAAAGTTTTCTGTTTGCTCCTCGAGGTCTTCCATAGGGAGCATATGCCTTTTCTTAATCGTATCAACTGGGATGTGGTAGCCAGTTATGACAGCGAGAAACTTTTTGCCAGCGGATTCAGATTCGAGAGTCCCCGGGAACATTGTAGCACCATTTTTTTTATGCCAAAAGAAATTCCGAAGAACCATGTATAAGACGGTTGCTGCAGCGAAGAAAACAGAGTTGCCCAGTATTGTTATAGGATAAATGTACTGTGCAATTGGTGACAGACCCTCTGTTAAGATGGGTAAAGATAGTGCTATGGGGGCGAAGGGCAATGAGAGGGCAATGCACATGAGGGCTTTTGAGTCTGCGCCACCGAAACCCCCAGCATAGAATAAAAGGAATGCAAAGCCAACGGTTACGCCGACACTTAAACCGTAGAAGGGTAACTGAGATGGTTCAAAGAGAAGCAGTTCAGAGATGGACAGGGCGAGTGCTATGGGGCCATAAACAGCCCAGACGCGGTTGCTGACTTCCCTTGTTTTGTGGTCTCGCCATGAAGCATAAAGTAGAAAGACTAAGGTAACTGCTACGTTTGCCGCGATCAAAACATTCGGTAATGTTTGGATTGATGGTACACCTTTGGCATTGAGGTAGTGATGAGGTTTAGGCTAATAAGATTTTGTCGGTAAATAATTCATCGTACAATAACAATGGTTTTCGCCGGTTTTAGCATTTGGGAGTTACAGTTAAAGTCGGTGGGTACTCGGCCAATATCCAAAGACCCATCGGAGTGGTGCCATCATATAAGTTGCATATTGGCGTGGACGTTCCATCAAAGGTTACAACGGCACCCGTCCAAGTGATGTCGTATGCATATGTGAACTTAACCATAGAAGAACTTACAGGCAACAACTCCAGCAATCCGCTGCTAGTTTTCAACGCGCCTTTAGAAGTGCTAGCGGAGAATGAATCAAACGAGTAAAGGTTCTGGTTAGCTAAGTCGGTGAAAATTATTCCAGCGCCTTTTCCATCGTCTGAAATAAATTGGCTAAAGTGATGTGCCGCCCAGCGGCTGCCTGTGGAGTTGAAGAATGTTCCGGTTCCATTTTGCACGATTGGAGAACCTGCTATGGTGCTGTTCTCCGTTTGGATTTGTACGGGAGCAGCGTTTGTGGTCAAACGTATTGGACACAGGTCTGAGATGTTTCGGGGACGAGGTGAAGAGTCAAGAAACATGGCGCGCAATTGGTAAGTATAATATGTAGCGTTAGCGGGGAGAGTGATTACGATGTTTGTGTAAGTGTTTGAGCAGTTTGTAACGCCGTTTGAGAACTCGGCTTCTCCTAGCACGATATCCCTAACTGTACCATTCGATATAACATAAGATAATTCGGGGTCTGTATTATCTTCTTTTGTATTAATCCGCATCAAATTTGCGGTGCTAGTCACAGTTCCGACTGTTGATGTTAAAACGAATCCGGTGGTTGCAAACTGTAATTTCAGTTTACCATTGTTTAAAGTTTGACTAGCTGGATTATCGGTAAAATATCGATTTGTGAATTCTAATGGCGTTTGAGTTGCTACGTCGCTGCCGTTCCACCAAACCGTGAAGTCAGAGACTTTGCTGTCTAAGAGGAAAACAATTATTTGGCGGTTACTGAATAGCGTTGTGCTGCTTGTTAAGCCCAAGGGGATTTTGTAGTTGGATGCCCAGTCTTCGATTTGGAAGGGTACTTCTTGGTTGACGCCGTTTATTGTTTGGTTTACGTGGATGGCTTTCACTGGAACTGGTGGGATAGGTAGGGTTTGGGTGGTTATTTGCATGTTTTGTCCTAGCCAATTCATAGTTCCGTTCTGCAGAAGCTCAAGCGTAAATGTGGATTGCTGTAGGTTAACTAGGAAGTTGATGTCGGGTTCATCTTGCAAGTATACTGAATCGATTTTCCAACTGTCCTGAGTTGGGTCTGAGGCACTGTTGCTGTCCATAAAGCATATGGTAAGATTAGTTGAATCTATGTATCCTGCGAGGGATACTTTGTTGAGGCAGTTGGGAACAAGAGTCGTCAAATACTGCCATGAACCGCTATGCAGCACCTGCACCAACAAGGGCTCCGCAGTCATGTTGCCTGTTTTGATGCATAAATCTTGACGAGGATTCGTGGCGTTAACGTTTGTAAACAGCTCCTGAAGATTAAGAGCATAATTAGCGGCTTGAGGACTAAACTGAACCTGGTCTAAGTTGAGATCAAAACTAGAATTCATCACAGTGGTTACCATGATTTTCCAGTATCCAGTGCTGTTTAGAAAATTGGATGAATTTGTTATTATTGTCTGGTTAAATGTTTTATCGCTGGTTAACAGCGAAGAATTCATGAATCCGTTTCCATTAGTTGGATAAGCACTTGCACTCCAATTGTATAATTGAAAAGTCGCATTTACTCCACTTACAGAAGCCGAACTGTCAATTGTCCACACCAGATTGGTCCAGGATGAGCTGTCGATTGAAGATCCAGTGTACTCCGCTTTCACATTAAATACTGTGGGAAGGTTGATGTTAGTGATTCTTGTTTGAAGGGTTTGATTCAAATTGCTATTGTCAACCTGGAGGTACATGTATGCGCTATTGTGACTTGATGCAACTTCCACGAAATAATCGATTTCTAAATAGTCAGTTTGGTCAACAACATTGTAAGTTGCCGTTGAATAAGACCCATTAAGTGTAGACCAAGAAGTTGTAAGGCTACCTGCACCAGTGCTTGCAGTGGATGATGCGAGAGTTGCCCTCAAATTTCCATTTGATTGTCGAATAACAATATCTGCATCGCAATATCCCGCCACATTAGAGTCACGGTATGCACGGTAGTAGATTGTTCCTGAACTTGCAGGAATTGAGGAAATACCAGTTAACTGGAACACAAATTTGCCTATAGGTTGTTTTCCCGGGTTCTTAGCGCTTGCCGAAATTGTTGTTCCACTTTGGTCGGCGCTTGCTGATTTGAGATAATAGCTTGAACTTAAAGGGGAAGCTTCTTGATGAGCGTAAAAAGTCTGACCCGCAGGCGAACTGCCATTACAGCTTAATTTCATGTAAACATTATCGTTCAAGGTCAAATTTGATATGCTTCCAGACACCCAAGTTGTAGACCCTTGTGCACTCCAATTTGTTGGGCTGCTTGGTACGTATGTGGTTCCTGATGCAGCTTCAGTCAACGTGTCATAGATTCCGTCTGGACCGTATTGTTGTGCTGTAAAGTTGCCGTGTGTTCCTGTAACGTTTTGGATGGTGCTGTTTACGTAATTCAGGTTGGTTGTAAACCCAGTTTGATTCCAAGCTATACTAGAAGTAAACTCGCTGTAAGAGGCAGCTAAAACTGAGAGTCCGCGGGTATCTTCCACTTGAACCACATATGCGTTGCTGAGGACTCCCGAGGGAAGGTCAACTATGTAGGTTCCGTCGGCATGGGAGACCACACTAGTTGGAGTTGAGTATTCCCAGGTTAAATTTCCAAGAACGTAACGGAAAAATTTTATGTTGTTAGCTCCAAGGTCGATTAAAGGTTCACCGTTGTCGGTTAAAATCTTAAATTGCGCCTGAGTTGTAGAGTTAATATTTGATACTTGGACTTCTAGTCGACTTGAGGCAGAGTAACTTACGCCGTTGATTCCTAACCCGTTTAAGTCGTAAGTGACGTTCATACTGCCTTGGCTGTAACTGTCATTAGTAAACCAGTTGGCTTTAAGCTCCACTTGAGTATTATTCAAAGATAAAGCCCACTCGGGTTTAATCGAACTCAAATTCCCTATGCCATCGTCAAGATATTTGTGGGCTAATGTCTGAGCATAGGACGCATTACCAGTAACTTTTAAGACCGAACCATAATATCCAACTGTAAAACCTAAAAGCTGTTTAATCGCTTGGTTGGTTTCATCCACGGAACTCAAAATTTGGGGCTGATCTTGTGTAGTGCTGGTGCTGTATCGTAAAGAAGAGTAAGTTCCCATAACTGAACCAATCAAAACAACCGCAACAAGCAAAGCAGCTATGATTGAAAATTGACCTTTATTATTCATTTAACCACTCCCTACCATACCTAACTGCAAAATTACCAACCTAGAAGTGTCCGTCGAATTATATGGGGCAGGATACAACCTTGGTTGATAGTACGAAAGAAGACTCAAACCAGTAACTCGAACGTCAGGCGTACGAGTTAACCCTAAAGCCAAAAGCGACCCCGTAATCGTCGAATTTGTTGCAACGTGATTGTAAACTGCGCCAGGGTTATATGCTCCAACAGGATTGAAAATGTTAAGTCCAAGAATCAGATTATAACTTTGTAGAATGGAATTAGAAAGTGCACGTGTAGACGTTTGATACGATGAGGGATAAATCCCATAATAGTTACATGAACTCATTGATTGGCTTGTAAGTGTAACGCCTCCAACATTTTTAGTGATGCTGCTGTCGTCATAGTTATATGTTTGATTAGCTAAGCCTTGAAGAAAAGCTCTTGAGCCGCCCGAACTCGTCATTTTCGTCCCATAAATCCCCCAACCGTTTTGGTCATTAGAGAAAACACCTGTATTGCTAACGTAATAAAAAGGGTAACCAACGATACTGGCCCAAGTCCAATTGTACAGACGGACTGTGTTTCCTAAAGTGTAACAATATTTGACGTAGCCATAATCATATCCACTGCCTTTAGGAGCGCTTGAATTATAACCTTGACTTGAGCGATTACCAGTTTGGTAGTACTCCTGAGGCATAGGCACGCTTTCACCAAATGTATTGATAACCACTGCGTTTTGCACTCTCTCTTTGGTCGAACCAGAAATTGTTTGGTTATCCATTAGCTGTCTTAGCTGCGCTGTGTTTTGCACCATTACGGTACTGCTAAAATATGGCGACAACAGATTGTATAGATCTTGGGCTAAGCTTTGGGCTGTATAACCTGTAACCCACCAGCCGTTAGCATCACTACAATTTAGAATGTAGAGTGTTGTTCCTCCGTTAGTCTCTCCGATTTTCTCGGGCTTAACGTTAAAGGTTACGTTTGAAGAAGCAACAGTATATGTTGAAACATCGTTGATTGTTCCCAAGTTTGCAGAGTTAGAAATAGAGTCAACTTTACAGTAAAGTTGAATATTCTGATCGTTAACGTTGGTAATGTTATAGACCGTTAAATTGTATACCACATTAGGCGGTAGCGAAGCGGAAAGTGCAACTTGCAATCCAGCCCAAACTGTAGCGTTGTCCGTATCGAAGGCTGCTTGGCTTAAAGCATAGTTCGAATCGAGCGTCTGTAGTGTTGTGAATGAGAGGCGTCGAAGATTTAAGGGTGAAACCTCTCTTGGAGATGGCAGAACAGTAAAGTATGAAGTAGCTGCAACTGCACTGGCGAGAATTAATATTACAAATAAAACTTCGATTGTGCGAATCATTTAGATAACTCCTGTGCTCCAAAGGCTCAATTGAGCTTGATATGCCATGCCGTCGATGGATACTTGGCGGATGTCAGTTGTAACCCATTCCTGCCCTACAGGGTTTCCGCCGAAGGTTAGAGGAAACGCCAATGCACCTAACCCCCAAGGCATCAAAGCAACCCCATAGTGTCCAGAAACATCCTTGTAAGTTACAACCAAGACTCCGTCGTTGTTTGGGACAGTTAAGGAAGCGTAATCTTGTCCTGCGCCTCCACCAGAAATTAGCTTACCATAGGAGATTTGCGAATCTAATAGCATTTGACGCAGAGTATAATCTTCAGCCAATAAGAAAAATGAGGCATTAAAACTCAAAGAAGAATATCCCGGAATTTGTTGACCAATAGTATTTCCATGAACAAGCATGATACTGTGGTTCTGAAAACTGTCAACTACAGGAACTACCGTACTGGTGAAGTTTGGTGAATCATGAACGTAGTAGCCTACTCCTTCGAGTCCATAAAGATAAGAATAAACTATAAGCGCATACGATTGAATTTCGTTGGTAACTTGTGGAAAACTCAGTTGGGCTGAACCTGCAGCGTCAGTTGTGGAAGTGTAGTTAAAAATTGTATATGATGGATAAATGTCCAAACTTTGGTTAACTAAAAGGAGGCTGTATGAGAGGGGAGCGTTTGCAAGGGGGTAACCAGTTCCATCAACCGTAACTGAAAATTTTAGTGGGGCAATCGATGTTTCATTGATTGTAACCGTAATTGTTGGTTTCAGGGACAGTTGGAATCCGTAAGTACCGTTTACTCCAAGAATCTTTGAAACTGCCGAGTAATTCACACATTTTGAAGTTGGCGCAAGCAAGTAGCCGCCAAATCCAGCGGAAACGACACTGAAATACGTATTAGTTCTAGGATAATAGATAACCGATTGAGTGGAAGTTAACCGCATAGAAGAAAAAGAACTCAGTTTGTATTCTGCATAGGCTGGATCCTGCAGACCAAACCCTACAATGGTACCATCACTTTGTCCCCAATTACTCGGTATACCGGGGTTTAGAAGTAAGTTGTCTATGAGGTCACTGGTTTTAGTTGACAGTGCATTGTGGCGTTCGTAAGCGATACCTGTCTGCATGTTTTGGCTGAAGAGACCTATAAAAATAGAGATGACAGCCATGAATATTATCAAGGAAACCATGTGGTCGATTGCGCCGTTCGCCATGATCTTATGAACCTCCGAGGGATATCGAGATAGAATCAGATGTCTTTTCAGCAACAAAGATAATTGGTTGTGCTCCGCTGAGGAAGGACAAGTTTTCTTGCCAATCGACGTTTGGTCCCAGAGTCACTAACGTTGAAGTCTGGTCTTTAGTGCCTAAGAGCTGTAGTGATACATTCATAATCCGGTATGAAGTATCCAGATGCTCCACGTGCCTCAGAGAAGTCTTGTATGCGTACCCTTCTATTAGTGGCGGCGTATTCAGGGTGATTGAAATTGTGCCGTTAGACATTGAATCATGATTCATTGTATAATACAGTTGCTGAATGGAGCTGGCAATGTGCCCAGCTGTTTCTTGAAGCTCAATTGTCATACGTGAATCCGTCCAAGTGTTCATGATGACTGAGGCGGTAAAGGGAAAAATGAATATCTGAGCGATTAAGACTGGAATCATAATCATGTATTCGAGAGTTATCGAGGGCACAATTTAACCTCCAGCAATTACACCTGTCCCAAAGCCACAATTACTTTGCCAACGTAGAATTCAACCGTTGAATGTGGAGCCAATTTTGGAGTCGAAGAACCGTCTAGAGTTATTGTAGTACTGTTAAAATTGAAGAAAGATCTGTCAAATCCAAGAGCTGCCTGAGGGAAACTGACCGTAATGATAACTTGAGAAACGTCAGACATTGTAACTTTAGAGATGCCTGCGCCCGTTAATGTAATAGATTGGGATCTGTAGAGGTTTGTTCCGTTTTCGAGGTCAGGCAGATAAAATTTGAAGTTGCTTGTTGTCCCTACGTTTGAAGTAAGCACTCTCATTGTGGGAACAAGTGTTATTCGATTGTAGCTGCCGTCACTCATAGGAACTTTTTGCTCGCAAATCACTTGACTTATCGGCGCTGAGGAATCATATTGCAAAAATGAATCATCGGTACCCAAAGGAACCCGAGCAAAATAGTTGTTGCCTAAAGAGTAAGAACCCACAGGCATATTGTAGAGAATTACTCCTGTTTCTCCGGGCAAAGTTAAAGTTTTCAACCCCCCTGAAGCTGTGAAAACCTGAAAAGTGTAATCTAACGCAACTTCCTGGAACTTTACGTTGCCATAATTGCCTGAATACGCAATTGTTTGGGTACGACCAACAGTCCAAGCAACATCATCAATCTGTTGTCCCGTAGTCTGCATGAATTGTTGATTTGTGTCATACTCGTTCTTGGCCATCTTTAACCCTAAGGTATTGTTTGCGAAAGTCATCGCAACCAAAATCATGACAACGACGGTGCCAGTCAAAATGACTGTGGAAATAGCGGGGCTAGTTGCCCTTTGATCTTTAGGTAGATTTGTGCGATGATGATTTTGCAAGTTTTGGTCTCCTATCCAAGTTTCACGAATGACGGAATTATTTTGGCAGCTACTATAGAGATTAACACGAGGATTGCGGCGTGCTTGAAGCCTGCTCCAACGGATTCTTCGCTGATTTTGCCTGCGACGATGCCGATGAGGTAGCTGTTGAAGATTACGGATGAAATGAATATCACTTGCATGAGGGTGTTGTCGGTAGGTGGTGCAGTTGATCCCGGCACGGCGACTCCAGTGGTTAACCCCATCATCATAATGGTGGTTGCCACCAGCAGAATCGAAGCCAGGTACGGCATCATCACGTAGGGTCGAACTGACATTTTCTTTTCTTTTTCAACTTCTTGAGTTAAATTGTTGAAGCGTGCCAACGACTCAATCATGGCGATGGTTCCTCCGCCGACGTCGATGGTTTCGACGAGTAGGAACATGACTATTTGCACCATCCAACTGCGTGTACGATGCAGAAAATCCATCATGACTTTTTTTGCAGGAATTCCCCAGGAAATTTCAGAGCTAATTTTTCTAAGTTCCTTGGTAAACCCGCCGTAGTCTCGTTTGGATAAGCTTTCGATGCATTTTTCGGGTGATAACCCTGTTTTTCGAACTTCCGTGAGGTCTCGCAGAAAATTGGAAACTCCAGCTTCCATGCTGGTTTTAATTTTTGTTAATCGAATATGCACGATGGCTGCCGGAGCCGCAGATATGAACAACGCGACGGCCAAGGCTACAGGTAAGTCGACACCTATTGATTGCAACTGGGTAAATATTGGAAGTTGCATTGTACCTATGAAGTTTGTTAGCAATAGGAAAACGATTATTGCCAGTACGCAGGATATAGCAAAGACCTTGTAGGGGCGCATATCTAGCACGGGTGTTTTGGGCTGCATGCTATGGGCTAAATAGATGAACATTATTGAGAGCATGGGCGTAAAAATGTAGGTATACATTAGTATGCCTGAGTACTGGGAGATGTCGGTGCTTGCGTTTGACCCATTTTGGATGCCGTTAACTGCGAACAGGATGTAGAAGCACAGTGACATCATAACCATGACGATTATGAAGGTTTCAAGCAGCATGCCTAAACGTTCAGCAGCTGCTTTGACGCGTAATGCGCGGGTTTTGAAGATGTCTTCTGCTTTACGTTCAAGATAGTGCCCGATGTCACCGCCGATAATGACGGTTGAAGCATAGCCGCTTAGGAAATCTTTGAAGATGTCCAGTGAAGTCTTTTTTGCAGCCAGATCAAGAGCAGAGAGCGGGTCAACGCCGAAGATTTCAACGTCTTTTATGATATCTCTGGCTTCTTTACTCATTGCGGGCATGAGGTCCACTTGAGTTAACCGTTTAAAGCTGGTGTAGGGTGCGATGCCTCCTGACGACATGACGCTGATGTATGCAGCAGCGAAAGGCATTTCACGTTCTAACCCTGAGGATCTTTCGCTGGCGTTGTTCATGGGAACAATCAGAAACCCCACAACAACAAACAAGGGCAGAAAAGCCAAAGCAAGAATGGGCAAAAACCCAAAGGTCAAAGCTATCCCGGCGGCTACAACGGAAATTGGCAACGTTAACATTGCGACGAAGAACATTAGGGAAATGTAGGTTTCAGGGTAGATTCTCACTCGACCCTTTTCCAAGTTAGTCTTAATTTGGGGAAAAACATTCTTCAAAACGTATGGGGCGTAGCGCCCGAAGAGGCGAAACGATAAAGCTTCAAACTTATCTATAAGCGGCAACTGGTTTAGCCTCCTCATTTTCCAGTATTTTATGGTAGAACTCTTTTGGTCTAGCGTAGTACTCCGCAATTATTGAAGCAACTTCTTTGTAGCTTCGTATTTTTTCCTTCCGCATCCACTTCAATACGTTAGTTCGTCGTTGCATTTCTTCGATGAGTTGTTCCCGTGTTATGCCGAGGCGCTCTGAAAAGTTGGTTAACAAAAAGCTTGATTGTATATCGGTGATTTGCTGGTCTTTTATGGGGTCCCATTTGAAGGATTCGATGAATTTTTCAGAATCGACAATTTCGTTGACGGAGAGGATGCGGCGATATGCTTTCTTCTCACCGTTCTTTACCAAGTGAACACGTTGAACAGACATGACGATGTTCATGAGTGGAATGTATGCTGGCGAAATATCCATGGGTTTTTGGGTTAAACGTCTAACAGCTGATTGAACATTTTCAGCGTGCATGGTACACATGCCACCGTGGCCTGTTGCCAAAGCCTGGAACAGAACATATGCTTCTTGACCTCGAACTTCGCCTACAATCATCAAGTCGGGACGGTGCCGCATACAAGTTTTCACTAAGTCGAAAAGCGCAACTTCACCCACACTACTGCCGCCTAAACCGTAACTTTGACGAGCAATGAGTGAAACCCAGTTTTCATGAGACAAGTTAAGTTCGGCAGTTTCTTCGATGGTCATGATTTTGCTGCCGGGCTTAATGAGGCAACCTAAAGCGTTCAAAGCTGTAGTTTTACCTGCAGCTGTCCCGCCGAGAACCATGATTGACGCACGGTTTTCGAGGCAAATCCAAAGGTAAGCCGCCATTTCCTCGGTGAAAGTGCCGATGTTGATTAAGTCAATAATTGAGTAGGGGTCTTCACGGAACTTTCTGATGGTAAAAGCTGTCCCGAAAGGTGTGATTTCCCGTCTATACGCAACGGCAAGACGGTGTTTACCCGGCAAAGAAGCATCCACAATGGGGAAGGCACTGCTAACGTGTTTCCCAGCCATGTGAACAAGTTTAACAACTAAGTTGTCGAGGTCCTCGTCACTTTCAAATTGCAGGTTGGTTTCTATACTTTCAAAGTTGCGGTGCCAAATATACACTGGTTTTTGGACTCCGTCGCAGGAAATGTCTTCAATGTTAGGGTCACGCATTAACGGATCAATTTTGCCAAACCCAACCAAATCCCTCTCTGCATGGTAGAGGATTTTGTACCAGGAGACGTCTGGAAGCCAACCGAGGCTGATACGGTATTTGTCCACAATTTTTTTGGCTTCTTCAGCGAAAAACTTTCTTGGGTCGGTTATTTCTTCTTTGGGTGACTCAATTTCTGCTAATAGGATTTCTAAAATTCGTTGATAAATTGCCCGTTCCATGGGGTCAAGCTGGAGCTCGTCGAGGAAGTATTTGTTTTCGCCTGTTTTGGGGTCTTGAACTATCACCACTTGGGCGAAGGGTTCGTAGAGTGGATATTTGTCGACGATTTTTATGCCCTTTTGCAGGGTTTTAGGTATTGGGGTTGGTTCGGGTTCGGATTGTTTTTTTGAGAAGTTTAGGTTTATTTTTAATTTTATTTTTGGGAGATGGATGTTTTTTATTTTTGCTTTTGTGTTTGCGTTTTGGCCTTTGATGGTTTGGTTCATTTTTTGTAGACGAGTTTTGAAGGCGATATTTGATTGGTGGAGTTTGGCTTTGGTAGCTGCGATTTTTTCTTTGATTTTTTGGTTGAAATTGAGTTTGCGCATAGTGGGTCGTTGTTCGTATTTTGGCTTCAACAACTATTAAATATTATGTCTCATTATACTATACTGATAATATGTACTACAGACATACTAAACAAAACTCAAAGCACAAACAAACCATTTTTAAACCCACAAAACATCACATACTCAAACATGCACTGGAAGAATAACTCTTGAACCAAACCGCAAAAATCATCCACCAAGCCAAAAATGAAAACAGAAAAGTACTCCTCGAACCAGAAGCCAAAACTATCTGCTCAGAATACGGCATCCCAGTTAACAAATTCCAACTCGCAAAAACAGAAAAAGAAGCCTCAACCTATGCCGACGAAATCGGCTACCCCATAGTCCTGAAAATTGTGTCCCCCGACATAATCCACAAATCCGAGGCGGGAGGAGTTCTGGTAAACCTGAAAAAAACAGCTGAAGTTGCGAGCGGCTACAAAAAAATAATTGAAAACGCAAAGAAATACAAGGCAGACGCCAAAATCGTTGGAGTCTTGGTGCAGGAGATGGCGCCGCAGTCCACCGAAGTCATCGTGGGAGCAATCAAGGACCCGCAGTTTGGTCAAACCGTCATGTTCGGCTTAGGCGGCATATTCGTTGAGCTCCTAAAAGACGTCAACTTCCGGGTTGCACCCATAACGGCTGAAGACGCAAAAGAAATGATTACTCAGCTTAAGGCTTATCCGCTCCTGAATGGTTACCGAAATACGCCGCCAGCAGACATAGACGCCCTTGTGGCTATACTTTGCAGCGTTTCACGCCTCGTCATGGAAAACCCAGAAATCAAAGAACTCGACCTCAACCCCGTCATGGCATACCCAAAAGGCGCAAAAACAGTCGACGCAAGAATAATACTAGAATAAACCCAACCCTTTTTTACCTCAAATCCGACCCTGTCATAAGCGGCAGCGGCGCATTAGCCTTTTAAGTAGTCATATCCTGTTAAAAAATAGTTCTTAAAACAAAGAACGAAAAAAATCGGGGAATTATTGTTTTTTTGTTAGTTCTTCGAGGATTTCTTTGGCTCGGTCCACGCGGACTTTGCGTTCCTTAACCATGCGTTCTGCAACTATGTCGATTTGATTGTCTTTGGCGCCTGCGGTGACGGCGATGTTTCTGGCGTGCAGGGACATGTGGCCACGTTGGATTCCTTCGCTTGAGAGTGCGCGGAGGGCAGCTAAGTTTTGGGCTAAACCTACAGCCGCTAGAACTTCTCCGAATTCGTTGGCTGATTTGACATTGAGGATTTTCATAGCAATTCTTGCGATGGGATGGGTTTTTACTGCGCCCCCTATTAAGCCGACAGCCATGGGCAATTCGATTGTGCCTTCTAAGTCACCGTTTTTGTTCTTAACCCATTTTGAGAAGCTAGTGTATGGTCCGTTGAACGCTGCGTAAGCGTGTCCGCCCGCTTCGATGGCGCGGTGGTCGTTGCCTGTTGCTAAGACGACGGCGATTATACCATTCATGGCGCCTTTGTTGTGGGTTGCTGCGCGGTATGGGTCGGCTGCTGCAAACGCGGAGGCATATGCGATGCCGTCGACGACTGCTTCGCCGCCTACTGCTTCTTTGGGAACCGTGCAGGTAGCTTTTGCGAGACGTTTCACAGCGAGGTTGCTGATAATTCTGAGGTAAACATGTCCGCCGGTGAGTTGCTCAATCACAGGGGATATGGCTTCTGCCATGGTGTTAACGGCGTTTGCACCCATTGCGTCTCGGCAATCAACGAACAGATGAACAATGAGCATTTGTCCCATGGTTGTTTCGATGACTCGGGCGTCGAGGTCTTTGGCGCCTCCACCGAAGGAGTTGAGGACGGGGTCTTGATCGTTTGCTTTCTTGAGCAATTCAGATTTGGCATCTAAAACCTGTATTTTGGCTGCGTTGGCGTCCTTTAGTTTGACCACTTGGATTTGCCCTATCATGACCGGTGCGGTGCTGATAGTGTGGAATCCGCCGCCGTCTCGAACCATTTTGGCGGCGTAGCTGGCTGCAGCAATTACGCTTGGCTCTTCAGTCGCCATGGGGATGAGGTAGTCTTTGCCGTTTATTTGGAAGTTAACGCCGATGCCCATGGGTTCAGGAAAGACACCGATTACGTTTTCAACCATGTGATCCGCGACATCCATCGGCAAAGAACCAGTGTTCTCCAGTAAACGAACTTCTTCGTCGGTTAAACCTGCGAAGTCTTTGATGATTGCTAGCCGCTCTTTGGGCGGAATCTTATAGAAGCCTGAAATTACAGATGTTTTTGTCATTTCAAATTCCTTTGCACGCGTTAGGTTGAGATTTAGGTTTAACTCTGTACTTTTAAGGTTTATCTAAAGCGTTTCGAAAAAGACCAAACAAGCGGTAAAGTGTGCAGTATTCAATCGACATGAGGTAATATTACTTTCTAGCCATTTTTCGTGAGAGCAGCAAGCCCTCCGTTGAGAGAACAATCATTGCTGCAGCAGTGACTGCAGTAAGGTACATAAAGTTAGTATCTGGAAATTGACTGTTAAAGAAAAAAAGGACTATGATAATTGAGATTTCAACAGTTAAGAGCCCAAGGAAGAAAAGCGAGTATACCAACAAGCGAGGGACAAGGTTCCTTCCAATCCACACGTGTCCTTGAATTCCTGCTTTTTCCTTAAGAGTATATTCTCCATATTCGTTTTTCTGCAATAGTCCTAATGCTTCTAGTTTTTGCAGGTGCCTAAAAGCCACGCTGGAGCTACTTAGGGGAAGATTTCTGATTACGTCACGTGTTCCGACTGGACGTCCTTCCCTAGCAACATAAAGGTATACTTTGAATGTGGTTCCTTCAAGCTCCTCATTGCTAGATGCCAAAGTTATTGCGCCTCATCAACATAGGCAATCTGCCCGTCCCACGTAAAACGTAACACTTGATTTGGCCCAACAAGGATGTTATAGAGGAACTCGTTTCCAAGTGCAGACATACGAACCAATTTGGAGCCTACACCCTGAGAGGATAAACCATCAATCGGGGTTTCGTACACATGACCGCCCATATAGAATGTTCCTGTTTGCAGCAGACTTGTATTCGTGACCTCTTCGATACCCGAAAAAGCGACCATTCGTGACTCGTACGGTTCCCACCTAGTTGCGGTCGGGAATACTTGATGAAGTCTATCATTTTCGCCATTGGTTAATTGGGTGCTGGTGAGAAATGGTTCGATGATTTCTTGGCTAATGTAACTTTTGTTGCTCACAGAACTCATGTATTTTGCTGCAGTTGCTTCGAAACTTTCCATGTAAACTGTGCTGTTAGAATAATTTGTGACGTTCATTATGATGAGATAACTGGTTAGGCTCTCGCTAACTTGAGTTGGGTCACTTGTATCGCGCCATAAACCCGGAATATTTTGATTGAAAGGTTCGAGTTTAAAATAAGCGTATACAACATCTAAACCGATGTAAGCTCTGCCACCAGGATATGTAAGAGCTGGATGGTTCAGGTTTGCAGTAAAAAGAGGCAAAGCCAAAAACAGACCTAAAAGCAACGCGACAATCCCGATCACTACAATAACAATTTTCGTTTTCAATGTTAGACCCCAATCGTTATTTCTTTTTTGTATTTATAACTCTCAATAGAGAACCGCATGGTTCTCCAAACAGAACCATAAAACCATCCATGAAAATTGGTTTGTTTACAATGTTGTTTGACCATTAGTTCGGGGCATAGCAATTGCAGAGATTCCTAGGCGCTTGCGGATTTCCCGAGCTAATGCATCACCGTTGCTGCGGAAATTGTCCGTGATAACCTGCTTAGCTTTTGAACGCTTCACATATTCGATTAAGCCATCAAAATCCGAATGGTCACTCAGCGCAACCAAATGTTCGCGATCGCCAATTTGTCTACAAGGATTACGAAATTCCCAGCCGCTCACGCAGATTCGAGCGTTCCTGAGTCCCACATGCTGCCGTTGATTCATATGGTAGAAAGCAACACAGGGCAAGTTGCCGTCTAAGAGTTCGTGCCCTTCATGATCGGTGGACAGTGAGAGACAACCCAATTTCATGCCATGCTTCTCACAGACTTTGGTCACTTCGTAAACACGCTCGGGCATAACAAAGGGCACTTCAACATCTGCATTCCGCAAAATCTGCATAATTTCTTGAAGTTTGCCATGATAACCAAATACGTAAACGGTGCCGCCTCGAAGTCGTTTCTCAATCATTGAGACCAAGAGTTCACGGACATCCACGTCGAAGTTGCGCCTGCACGATGGGCTACCATACGTGGCTTCAACCACCAGAACATCGCAGTCAACGACTGGCGTTCCATCCAACCTGAAATCGCCAGTCCAAACGATGCGTATGCCTCCTGAATCCTCAACCAAAACTTGGCATGCACCCAAGATGTGGTCTGCTTTTATGAAGCTGATTTTTTCGTCGCCATACTTGAGAACTTTACCATACTCGAGGGTTTTTACGGCTGAGGCATCTTTTAGTTTGAGTGATTCGTTGAGGGTTTGTGTGAGGTCTCGGGTGGCCTTGGTCATCAAAACCTTCTCGCAACCCTTCAAGCTTGTACGTAAACCGTAGAGGTGGTCGGCATGGGCATGGGTTACAACACGAAGAGGTCTTGAGGAGTCATGGGCATCACAGGCGACACTGTCCCCTAACAGAACCGCGCCACTCTTCGTTACCAACGCCCGCTCAGCCAAACCCTCTCTTCCTTCTAAGTCTTTTCAGCTAACCAACCGATAAGCAACTCGGTGTTATCAGTCTCAATGTTTACCCGTATTGGACCCAACGGCGACTCCGCAGTTTGCTCGGAAAACGAAATGTGCCCAGCAAAAGCCACCTGCTTGTTTAAGCAAAAAGAAATCATGTTTCCACGGATAGATTTGAAGAGGAATCTTCTTGCTGCATCGCGGATTCGGTCGTTGTGCAACATATTGCGGAGTTTGATAAGTGACTCTTCCCCTTTCGCCACCGCCGTTAAGGTACTTCCTTTAGCGGCGGGTTTGACGGTTATGGTTGCGTTGTCCAAAAAGTTGGCAACCGCTGTCTTAACGTTTTCTTCGCATTCCGTTGGATAAATTTCGGTTTCAACGAAAACTGTTACTTCAACCATTTCTCCTCAATCTTCCCCAATGCCTCTTTTACTTTAGCTTTAACATGCTCGAAGCTATTATCGTTCACTATTATCTGCTCAGACATCGCTATAACGTTGCCTAAACCAACGCTGAGCTCCCGCATGTCACGCTCATGGAACACTTTCCACTCTGCTGGGTCGTCGCTTCGACGTCGGTTCGAGAGACGGCTGAAACGGGTTTCTGGCGAAGCGTGGACAGCCACAAGACTGAATTTGACAAAATTCTCTTTGAATATGTCGGCTTCGTAGAGACTTCTCAAGCCGTCAACAAGAACCTTGGGGCTAGTTTGTTTCGCTATTTTTGGGATGCATTTCTGTGCGATGACATAGTTTCCTCCTTCTGCACGAAGTTCAAGCATCACTTTGCCCACGTTCTGAGGCGTCAAATCTAACCCGCGTTTTGTGGTTTCTTGCCTAACCACATCGCCCATAACCACAACATCATAGCCCAACTCACCTGCTGAATCAACGACTAAGGATTTTCCTGACCCAGGCATCCCAGCTAAACCAATAACTAGTTTGTCAGCGTTCACGTTAACTTAACCTTTTTTTGGTTGTATAGCAGCATCCTTGATTAAAGCATTTACGTTCGCGGGTTCTCATTTATTACTGCAGTCTTTGTTCAACGTCATTGACTTACCCATGATTAAATGAGGAACGGCCCCCAAAATAACAATTCTTTTAAACAAATTACGCAATAAATAAAAAGTGATTCAAGAGAGGAAAAAACATGCTTGAAGGATGGGAATGGATAATCATCATCGGGGGTATTTCATTCACCATGCTTGTGGTCTTAATTATAGCTCTTTTGCACTTTATCACAAGACAGAAAACAAATACGCCCCAAATTTACTCACCACAACAATATTTACAGCAACCTCAGTCACAATATAACCATTCTATCAACAGAATCTGTCCACAATGTGGGCTTTCAATGGCAGGCAACGCCAAATTCTGCTCAAAAAGTGGTAAACAATTTAACTAAAGATCATCCGAAAGTTAACAGCCTTTTTTCAGAGAACAAAACTATCACCCAATTGTTAACAGGAAAAATTTTTCACTTTTACACTTTTTGAATTCATTGAGAACGCGTGGCCTGCAAGCCACATGTTATGGTCAGCTGAGCCGGTCCGAACAAGCAGATGAATTCCTAAAGTCGATGGTTTTGCACGGTAAAAGTCCACTTGAAAAAGACCTTCGTGGCAGGGCACGAAGGCTTTGATGACGCTGTTACCTGAGCAGTTAGGTTTGGCTTTTAACTGCTTGAGTTTTTCATTTATTTTCTGCCATTCGAGGTCACTTTTTGCGACGACCACAAAGTCGATGTCATGTATTTTGGGTTTTTGCCGTCTTATGCTGCCTGCAACCTCAATCAGTTCACATTGAGCTTCTACGGTTGCCTTTATTTTAGCTGCTAATCTTTCGGCTTCCCTTAAGTCCAGTTCACCAACAATCTTTACTGCATCTTGAGGGAATAATGTAGATTGTTTTTTCATCATCTTTATTCACTTTCAGTTGAGATTCCTTATTAGGCTCGTTGGAAAAGAGCAGTTCGGTTAATTCTTGTCTGCCCTTTTCTGTTAGCTGCACAAGCGGCTCCTCATCTATTGATGGGTCAAAGATTATCTTTACCAGGCCATGTTGCTGCAACTTCCCCAAAAGCGTTGTGAGGTCCATTGCCTGCTTGAATGTGGCATTTATTTTGGATAGCTTAATTCCTCTCTTCATCTTGCGGTTTTTCCATTGGTTTTCTAAGAGCCAAAATTAAGGCGTCGTCTTTGATTTTTAGGTCAAGTTGCTGATCAAGAAAGGGCGCGAGTTCTTCATCGCATGGAAGCGGCAGGAGAACTATGTGTTGCTTGTAGCTGTAGACTTTGTCCCTGTACTTTTTTGTGATAGTTCTTGTTTGGATTTTAACCATGGGTGCTCTCTCCGTTTTTCTGCCCAGGCAAATTTCGGAGTTTGCATTCGAGTTGCCGTATTCTTTTTTGTTGACCAAGAAGAATACTCATTACCATGAGCTCAAAGATTATTGGGTTTGTAGCGTTGCTGCTTTCTGAAGCGAATATCCTGGATAAATCCATAATCTCCTCAAAAGCCTGCTTGTCCTCATCACTGGCTAACGCCCGCCTAAAACCCCTCCACGAGTCAATCTCAGATTCCAAAGCCCAGCTGTAAGCAGGAACAGTCTTACCCAAACTTACAAACCTCCAAACAACACCAACCCATCATCGAAATGACCATAAAAAGAAATCGAATTAACTAACTATTCCACTCAGTAGAGAGGTAAATGGAAGTGAAAGCGTTTCAGAGTCCGCTACTTAGTCCTCTGCCTAAAAGCACTTCTTATACTCAAAGCAAAAACACCTCAGGTAGCGAGTTCACATCCCTATAGGGCACCCTCCTCGCAAGCAAGGACTCTGTCTTGCAACATTCTAACACTATTAGTAATGGAATATTGACTTTAGTCAGTCAAATGCGAAAGGGATTAGAAAAGATAGGCATATATTTAGAATAAACTCAAGTAATATAGGTGACATGTGTGATAAATTTTGAAGAAATTATGGGGTTACAGGTAGTGACTTCTGGCGCAAAAATTATTGGAGAAGTCAAAGGAGCAAAAATTGATCCTGCAACTTGGGCGATTAAGTTTTTGAGTGTGAAGCTTACTGGTGATGCTGCTGAGAGTTTTGGGATGAAGAAGAGATTTGGAAGTTCCAAAATATGCATTCCAGTTAGCATGGTTCAAGCAGTCGCGCATGTGGTGACGATCTCTAGGTCTATAGAAGAATTGGAAAACAATCAAGAGATTTTAGAGTGCAAAAAATAAAAAAGCAATAGCACTTCAAGTATTGAAGCAACACCAGCCTTATCTTGCTCTAAAATTAACAAAGTAACTTTAGTTCTTAACTGTATTTGTGTTTTTTTGGGTCTTTGGATGCCAAAAACGGTTTTCTGTTTCTCTTGTGCAGATACGGAGAACACCATTTTTTGGTCTCTTCTTTACAAAAGAAGAGCGAGAGGCAGGTTTATCTTTCATTAGAAGAGGTTTCTGCATTGCTCGCAGCACTTATCTTTATGATGTTGCTCTTGTTAATTTTTCATGCACAGGTTAAGCCTTCGCTTTAAGGTTTAGCCTATCTAACAAGCATTACTGAACGTTCTGAATTCATGCTTACAAAGGTTCCGACGTTACCCGTGAAAAATCTTTTAATGCTGCTTAGACCTCGACTTCCTAATACAATAAGGTCATAGTCATCAATTTTTGCAATTTTTAGAATCATTTCTGCGGGATTACCAAATTCCAACCGCCTATCACAAGTAACCCCTTCAATCGCTGTTGAAGCTTCGTCTAATATCTTCTCTCCAATTTCATTAGCTAACTCTGGCTCCAGACGATGCAATTCTCGGTTTTCAATGTTAAGTATTGTCATTTTGGCATTTTTAAAATGCTTGCATAAATTAACTGCAACTTTGAGAGCCTTCTTAGATTGTTTGGAGCTGTCATAGGCAACAAGCAACTTGTTGAATTGAGTTTTTCTTTTCGCTATAAGAACTGAACATTGTGCATGCAAGGAAACCTTCTCAGCTACACTTCCTAAAGAAAAGCGCAAATCCTCATCTTCTGAAATGTTTCCCATTACTATGAGGTCACTATTTAGCTCTTCTGCCTTTTGCAATACCCTATCTGCCGTGTCTTCAGCTCTATCAAGAATAGTCTTGATTGAAATATCTTCTTCTCTGAAAAACTCTTCTGCTGCTCTCAATATTTTTTCACCGTTCTTTTCGTATGTTTTGTTGAGTTCTTGCAAAACCAAAGGTGGCAAATTGTAGCTAGCTTTCAATTCTGAATGCATGAAATCATGGGACATGACGTGAAGGGCTGTTATTTTTGAGTTGTACTTTTTGGCGATTTCAGCCGCAACTTCTCTTGCTCTCAAGCAGGAATGAGAGCCATCTAAAGGCAAAAGAATATCTTCAAACATACCAGGGCAGCCTCAACTATAATTTATGGTGTTTTAAGTATTTCAATCTTGGCACAATTCCGCTTTTAAGGGTTAACCTTCAAACTTTCTCTTCTAATTGCTGTGCAAAAACAGAGTCCTTGCTTGCGAGTGGTGCCCTGTGGGTTACCTTCCCGCACCCAAGGGCTCTGTAAGTTCCACCACTTTTTTGATATTTAAGAATGAAAGTGCCAGAAGATGCTGTATATTGAAAATTTGTTCTCTATTTAGAAAATTAGAAAAATGAATTGAATGTATAGCCTGACTTACACCTTTTTTTATCCACTTGTTTGATCTTACGATTTCAATTTCTTTTTGAGAACCCCAACTCCAACAGTACAAATAACAATCGTTGTTATGATTACTATGAAGGCTATTTCTGGGAATACCTCAGACCCTGGAACGCCCGATGCAAAAGGCAAAGAAGCTAAAACGGCTGCCGCCAATCCTCGAGGAAGCATAATTGTGATAAGCGATTTGGAATCTTGAAAAGAAGACTTCAGAAATGACAGTTTAACGACAGCAAATCGCAAACCCAAGTAGATAAACGAAAGAACCAATCCTAAAATAACTATAGTGAGAGATGAACAGCTAAACAATAGGCCGGTAAAAACAAAGAAAAACGACCGAATAAGAAAACTGATTTGACTATGAAACGTTGAGACACTTTCATTAATTGAAACCATATTCTTGAATTTCAACAGTTTGGCGATTTGAGGCGCATTACCGATGATAAGCCCTAGAAAAAGCGCTGAGACCGCCCCTGTCCCGCCTAGATTTCTTGCTGACACAAAGGTCAAAAGCAAAACTCCAAACGTCAGCATGTAGATGTTTGGTTTTCCTTTTATCCTCTCCAAAACATTCAACCAAGCTATCCCAATAAGTGAACCTACAACAATGCCCACTCCGAACGCTATTGCAACAGAACCCAATGCTGCTTGCACACTTACCTCGCCTGAAAGAATGACATCAATTATGACAAAGGCTCCAACAGTGCAGAGAACGTCGGTCAAAATTGACTCGAGGCTAAGAACCGTTTCAGTTTTCTTGTCAACTCCGAGCTTTCTTGCCAGCGCAATTACGATTATTGAACTGCCACCTCCAAGTATGCTGCCAAGCAGCAATCCATTTAAAAGGCGCCAGCCCAAAATGTACTTGCAGAGCAAAGCCGTAACTATAACATTCAAAATAAAACCCGCGATTCCAAGTATCAAAGCCCTTGGGCTGTTTTTGATTGCATACGTGATGTTCATGTTGAGACCACCATCAAAGAGAATGACAATCAGAGCTAAAGCTGCAAAATATGGTGTGATTGAGCTCAATTGCTGATGGGAAAAGACATTTAGCACTGGTCCTAACAAAACACCAAATAAAAGCAAGAGAAGCGGGTCAGGTATGCTTGTTCTTTTGAAGAATTCTTCCCCTATGAACCCTAACACTATTACGAGACCTGCAACGAGAAAGGCAAGCACTGCGGGATCCAAGCGTTTAAACCCCAATTACTTCAATAAGTTGCAGCATTAGAAATTTAAGATTTGCCCAAATGTCTTAGTACAATTCCATCTGACATATCGAAGCCACAGATGAATTAGCGCAGGTTTTCCAGAGCAAAAGTACATACCTTACTTTCAAATAGAATTCTCTTTATAGCTACGGAGGTAACGCAAGTTATTGGCACCTGGCGTATTCATGTCTCCTATCAGTTGGGGTTTCGCTGCCTTCATTTGGGGTCACACACTTCTTAGTTTCCATACACTAACAATTGGAGATGGATTTCTTCAGATTAATGGCCATGAAGAAGCACTATGCAACTCAAATGACAATCGCCATTCACCTCTCAGAGGTAGCCAGTGTGGGCATGGGTTACCGTCTCTAATCAGAAATCAAGTTTGAAGAAAAAAGAGGATTTTTCGGGTGAAATACCTTTTAGAGCGCAGGATCAAATCCTTCCCCTTCCCGACTATGAAAACCTGTAGCCGCATTCCCAACAGAGGTAACGCTGAATCTTTCCAGGGCGAATATGCCTCATTCCATCTTTGCAGTTTTTCTGGCTAACACACTCAGGGAAGGTTACCTTCTGATGTTCTGTCTTGGGGTTGAAAATTTATTTAGGGATAATTTTGCCACAGTGAGGGCAATTCATGATTTTGTGTTCCATTCGTTTTCACCTTTGCCACATATGCTCAAAGAAAAGAGGGGGTGTGCGGGAGATTCTTGAAGCGTCACCCAAAAACAGCGTATAAAAGCTTATAACTAGAACACAACAATAAGAACTCAGGATTCAAAATGAGCAAGGAAATATCTAAGAAATTGCTAAGCCCAAAGGCGGGTTACAAACATTACACCAACTCTAAGTTGCGAAATTCTTGAAAGGATGTCTGTTTTATTTCTATTTTAGCTTTTAAGCAAACGTTTAAAACGTAAAAAAATAATACCCTCTAAAATCGGTGTTAGGAACAACTTTTCCATTTAGAGAGACAGCGATTTAAGGAAACAGGATGCCCTAAAAAAAGTAGAAGGTTAACTATCTTCAATTTATGTAACTATTGAATTCTTACGAATCACTTTGGAGGGCACGTTAGATTTTGGAGTCTTTCGTTACTCTAATTAATTCCCTAGGTTCCGCTATCACGCTTTTGCATTTAGCGCAAACTTGAGTTTTTAGCGGCAAATACGCAGGCAAAACGACCTCCATCTTTGGCTCATCATTATCCAAATGAATCTTAACTTTTTGAGTATGAATATTATTCCATTTTCCGCAACTGCATTTTAGTCTGAGTGTTGCCTTGATATTAGTTTTTGCAAAATAACTCTTCGAAGATTTGTCATCGGTGCTCACGTTTAGTTTTCCCTTCTTAATCTTTTTTAACGAACCTTTTTTGGTTTTCTTGTTTGGATTGTTGTTTTTCCGCTATTTCTTGAAGTATTTTTGAGATGTTTTCAGCGTCCTTTCTTTGTTTACCGAACGCTTGTTTGAAGCCAAATCGCCCGGATGCCTATAGAAGGTGTAGCTAACAAAAATAGTTTCTTTTGCCAAAGAGTTTAATGATTTTTGAGGAGAGGGCAGCTTTTTTCTCTTATTAGTCACATTAACAAAACAATTGATTGCTTCAATCAGCATTAAAATCTTGTGCGTAGTAATAGATGCCAAACAGCCTTACGCACCCGCACTTTGAAATAAAACTTCTTTTCATAATTCAGCAGAGAAGGTTAGTAATAGTTTTTGGGCTTGGTCGGTTGTTGTCTCAAGTTTGTAACAACACATTCTTAATAGTTGTGATGAGAAGAATCTCGTCAGAGGAACAGGCATGATTTCTGCAATAATATTGGTAAACACAGAACCACAATCCCAAGAACAAGTGCTAAAAGGCATAAAAATTGTTGAAGGTGTCGAAGAGGCCCATGAGCTATACGGCGGAGTTTACGATTTAATAGTTAAAACCAAAGCTTCTTCAATTGAAGAGCTGAAGAACATAACAAGATTAGGAATAAGAAATGTGGAAGGTGTAACAAGCTCACTGACATTGATGGTAGTTGCTGAACCAATTCAGAGAATGCAAAGATTAGAATCTGCGAGCGCCCAATCTCCTGGACATTTTGAGCCTATGATTGAGGTCCAAAATTTCTTAGCCCCCATTCATTAACAGTATGGTTGGCAGCGCATCGGGTTGTTGGAAGAAGAAGACAGACCCACCACCACTTCTTCTTCTCTTTATCTTAATCCCAAATTGAAAGTTTTAGATTGCACAGCCTCCGTCCCTTTTAACATATTTCTAATTATTTCTCAAACACAGTAGGGCAAAAACTTTAACACCGACTGTGCATACGACAGCAGACATGTCCCAGAACGTGTGGTTCCACAAAAAATATTCAACATACTCCCACACTACACCCACACAGCCCAACATAGCACCCATGATAGCAGTGTGAACCAACACATCTTCCCACACACAAACACAAAAGAGAAACAACCCAAACCAAAAAAGCAAACAAAACCAAAGCCACAAGTGTAGTGTGGCATTTTTAGCCCACCACACCCACACAAAACAAAAAAAGAAAGATCGAGCACGGAAGACGACACCCGAAACTTGCAAATAAGCATTTATGAGGGATATGTGTTAAAAATAGTGAAGATACAAAATGACCGAACCAGAACCACAAATTAGAAGCTTCATCGCCTTCGACATGAAAAACGACAACGTTTTAAACAGGCTTGCTGCAGCACAAAAAATGTTGATCCAAACTAACGCCGACCTAAAACTTGTTGAACCAAAAAACATTCACATTACACTTAGGTTTCTTGGCGGAATTAGCCCAGAAATGGTAGAAAAAGTTTATGCAGTTATGAAAAACGTAAAGTTCAGCCCATTCAACATCCAACTCTCTGGGTTAGGGGTTTTTCCAACACTTAACTATCCACGGGTAGTTTGGGCAGGAATAACCGACGGGGCTGAACAACTAAAAAGCATCTTTGAGCAGTTGGAGCCACAAATCCACGAATTAGGTTTTGCGCCAGACCCCAACGGGTTCAGCCCCCACTTAACCATTGCCCGTGTACGGTCGGGTGCAAACAAACAACGTTTAGTTGACCTCGTCACTAAACAAGCAAATTACGATTTTGGCAACATCAGAGCAGACTGTCTACGACTCAAAAAAAGCCAGCTCTCACCAAAGGGACCAACTTACTCAACCCTCAAGGAATATTGCCCCTAAATGATAAACCATGGAAAAAGAAGTACAACAGCTTTCCGAGCGGATTCTTGAGAAAATCACGCCGAAAAAAGAGGAATATGCTAAAATTGAGGCATTAAGCCGCGAACTCGAACAAAAAATCACAGCGGCTTGCCAACAAGAAGGCGTCCCTGCAATTGTGCGAGTTGAAGGCTCAGTTGCCAAAGACACTTGGTTGAGCGAAAACCCGGATATCGATATTTTTATGCGGTTGCCTACTTCGATTCCTCGCAAAAACCTCGGCGACATCGGGCTGAAAATTGCAAAAAAGGCTGCTGGCAAGGCTAAGCAGTTGGAACGTTTCGCTGAGCATCCTTATCTCCAAAGCTTTGTTGACGGTTACCGCGTCGACATTGTTCCCTGTTATGATGCTAAGCCCGGCGAATGGCAAAGCGCCACTGACCGAACACCCTACCACACAGAGTACATTAGAGGACACTTTTCGAATGAGATGCGCGGTGAGGTGCGGCTTCTCAAAAAATTCATGCAGGGAGTTGATGTTTACGGTGCCGAGATCAGGGTTGGCGGTTTCAGCGGTTACCTCTGCGAACTGCTCATACTAAAGTACGGTTCATTCGCAAAAACTCTGCAGGCTTTTGCAAATTATAATCGACGAGTTTTAATCGACATTGAAGGCTTCTACGCGAATAGAGCAAACGAGCTTACACTACTCTTTCCTGAACCCTTGGTAATTGTTGACCCAGTAGACAAAGGAAGAAACGTCGCATCAGCCGTACAACACCAGAAACTCTACACATTCATCGGCGCAACAAGAGCCTTTCTCAAGAAGCCTGCAGAAGATTTCTTTTATCCACCAAAACCAGCGACTTTATCGGCAGGGGCGTTGAGGCATCAACTGGGGGAAAGCGGATCAGCCGTAGTGTTTTTGGCTATCGGTGAGTTGAACGCGGTTCCAGATGTTCTTTGGGGACAAATCTATCGCACAAAGCGTTCGCTAAGGACACTGCTTGAAACAAACGATTTTAAAGTTCTCAAAGATGCAGTTTGGAGCAACGAGAAATCACAGAGCGTTTTCATATTTGAGCTGGAACAGCAGGTATTGCCCAATATCAAGAAGCACTTGGGTCCACCGCTCGAACGGGAAACTGAATGTGAGAAATACCTTGCCAAATATGGTGACAGCGGCTTGGTAATTTCTGGTCCATACATCGAAGATGGACGTTGGATAGTAGAGTTACCTCGTAAAACCACTAATGCCAAAGTACTATTGAAGGAAAAGTTGGCGGATGGCGGCAAAAACGCCGGTGTCACCGATTTAATCGCAAAAGCCATGCAGAAAAACCTAAAAGTTCTCGTCAACGACGAGATTCTTCAAGTTTATGAGGAAAATGGGGAATTTGCCGAGTTTTTAACTGAATTTCTCATTGGCAAGCCCCTCTGGCTAAAAAACCATTAAAGAAATTGGTTTTTCTCATTGTGTTACTGAGTGGTACCAACTGATGATGTATTCAGGTAGGTTAAGTCCTCTTTCGCCGAGACGTTCTGCAAGCTTCACAGGTAATGGGCTTAGCACGTAAGCTGCTCTGGTGTAGAAGCGTCTTGGTGTTGATGGCTTGACTTCTTCGGGCAAAATGATTTTGAGGTCTGCTTTCTTCGCAAGTGTCGACTCTTTGCTACCTGTTATAGCAAATACTGTACCGCCGAATTTCTTGAGCACATCCGCCCAAATGATAACGGGGCGGGTTTCACCTGAGAATGAAAGCAGAATTTCCAGGTCGCCAGCTCTTGGGTGCGGTGTATTTACGCCTCTTGTAATGTAGACGTTGTCGCCAAGGAAACTCTTAATGTGGAATAATCTCACTCCAGTCATCTTTGCGATTTCGTTCGCCGTACCTTTTCCACCCAAAAACAGGTTGGTCCGTTTTTCGAGTAAGTCAACTAGTTGGGTGTAGGTTTCGCTGTTAACGTTGGCATCTATCATGTCGCCGACTTTCTCGAACTCTTCTTCGCATAATCGGAAGACATCGTTGACTGGGAGGTTGCGGAATATGGCTTCTATCATGCTGTTGAGAAGTTCGAGGGTACCGAGTTCGAATATGTCGCCCATCATGCCTGTTTCAGCATATTCGGCGCCGGGTTTGGATTTGCCGCGTCCTTTAATTTCGACGCTATGTCCATATTTATTGGTGATTTCTGCTAAAGGAGAATTTAGGGCTGAGGTGAAGAGGCCCATGGAGAAATGCGAGGTTTTCTTTTCTTCAATATATTTAGCTAAGTCCTGCGCCATAACGAGTGGGTCGTCGCTGTAGCCGCTACCCGAGTTCATTAGAAGCAGAGTTTTTTTGTAGCGGCGTTCCAGATCTGGTGCGGCATCGTACATGCTTTTGCCTGGAAACCCGGGGTCGTCGGGTGTTAAAACGACTTTGTTTCGCCAGCCCACTTGGCTGAGGGCAATCTGGCTCATAGCCGCATTAAGTGAATATAATGAGCGCCCTGACCCACCGCAGATGACGCAGTCAGCATTGTTGAGCGCTTCATACAAGGGTGCAAGTTCTCTTTTTTTGATACTCATTATATTTTCTTGGATTCTGTTAACATAGCCTATGGTACTGATTTTGCTTTTGATACCAACCGCACCTTCAGTGCTCACAACATTTAAGGATTAGCTATATTATTCTTGCGCTTGCAAGACAACAAAACCGCCAACTACCCAATCAGATGCTATGTCGCTTGCAATCAATAGAAGCACACAAAACTGGTCTTCAATAAAAGAACATTTATATCAAAAGAAACATCAATCCAAGAAGGTCAATTAATTATGTCAAGTGAAAATGGCGCTGAAAAATTCCAGTTCCTCGTCAAATTAGCCCTCGAAAACGGAGCAACCGACGCAAAAATAATCCCAACCAGCAAAGTCGTCGTCGAAAACCGCGTGGTCCTCAAATGCAAAGTCGGCTGCAACCACTACGGCAAAACCCTCGCCTGCCCACCCTACACACCCTCAGCTGAGGAATTCCGAAAAATCGTCAACGAATACAGCTACGCCATGTTCATGAAATACAAATCAACCGCAGAAGCCTCACCCGAAGTTTTAGCCAAACTAATGATCGCAGAAACCGACACCACCGTCTCCAAAGAAATTAAGGAAAAAGCCACCAAATTCTGGCAAGATTGGAAAGACGACAAACGCAAAATGCTGGAAAGCGTCGTGGGTCTGGAAAAAGCAGCAATGAACAAAGGCTACAGCTTAGCTATTTCGTTCATTTCTGGGCATTGCCAACTCTGCGAAAAATGCAACACCGAAACACGCATTTGCCGCAACCCCAACTTGGCAAGGTGGTCAGAAGATGCAGTCGGCGTGAACGTAAAAAAAACCGCTGCTAACGCTGGAATCTCAGTTATTTTTCCGTTTGCCAAGAACCCAGAATCCTTCGCGATACTGCTCATAGACTGAGTAGGGAAAAGCTAAAATAATCTATATTTCCAACACAGCAAGCATGAAGATACTCCTGGATGAAATGTACGCTGGCTTAAAAGAATACTTTGAAACTTTAGGCTATGAAGCTGTAACTTCTGAAGAAGCAGGTTTAAAGATTGCTAAGGACCGCGACATCGTCGAGTACGCGGGTAAGCATGGCTTGATTTTGGTTACGCAATATCGGAAGCCTGCAGAGCTTGCAGAGTTGCTTGGGGTCAAATGTGTTTACGTTTCCAATTTGATGGTCGCCAAACTCGTTGACCAAAAAATTAAGGAAATGCAGCTCTAGACGTTAATGTGCCGTAGGTACTTATTCCAAAGGTACGCAGTTGCGTAACCCGCCACGGCACCCGTCGCTGGACCCATAAACAACACGAGCATGTCGAGCATTGTGCTTCTCTGCACAAACAAACTAACAATCGAGAAACCCTGCGAATTAATGTACTCCGGAAAAATAGCGAAAGCAGAATAGCTTGAAACCGCAATCAACAGTGTGGCCACAGCCATAGCTGCAATTAACCTGTTGCGGTTTACTCCTTGAGGAGAACCCTTAATTTTGAAGACAAATAGGAAAACATCGACGAATACACCAAAGAGGAAAGCGAAGAAGAACGTGAACGGTCCAAGGGCTGGGCTGACCAAAGCGGTTAAGAGTCCACCGACTGCGCCAACGTACATTGCGCCGCCTTTTGGGATGAACAGAGCACTTAAAGCCAGCAGTACAGCTTGGACGACAATGATAAGGTAGTTTAATGGGGGCGGCAGGAACACATTGGTAACGAAGATTACGGCTCCGAAGAGCGCAACTATGAATAATCGCTGAATCTTCTGCATCCAAGTCCCCCCTTTAAGTATAGCAGTTAAGGTTGCATCTAAAAAGGTTAATGATAAAGCGTTGAAGGCTGAGAAATTCTTGGTGGTTTCAATTTAATTTTAACGGAAAGTTATAAATTGGCAAGATACAATACTAAATACCATATAATAATTAACTTATAAATGTAAAATTGGGGTTAAGGGAAAATGAGCACTCACGCAGAAGATTTGAAACTTCGCTTAATGACAATCGAACTGTTACGAACTGCAAAGTACAAGCGAAACATTACTTACCGGGAATTAGCCTCAAAAACAGGCTTACCCGTCACTGTTCTTAGCCGCTACGCAAAAGGCCACGTGCTTCCAAACACGACAAGAGCCAAACAGCTCTGGCGCGTGTTAACCAAACTCGTCGGTTTAGAAGCGGAACTGCGCAGCAGAATAAAATTCGACGACATCGGCTACTTTGACAACACCGAAATCGTCGGCGACTACAACATTCTCCAACAAGCCGCAAACCACGCCCTCGCCAACTTCGCGGGCAAACGGGTAACAAAAATCCTAACAGCAGCCGTCGACGGCATCCCGCTCGCCACCATGGTCGCCAACTCCTTGGGCGTAAACCTCATAGTTGCCAAACGCAACAAAGAAGTGGGCGTCAAAGCCTTCCTCGAAGAAACCTACATTCTCGGTAGAGACTCAGGAGTCACCGTTACACTCTATATCCCCAAAGAATCAATCAAAAAACGTGACTCCGTGCTCGTTGTTGACGACATGATTAAGAGCGGCGAAACCCAAGAGGCGCTTGTGAACCTTGTGAAGAAGTCGAAGGCTGAGGTTTCAGGCATCTTTTCACTTATCGCTGTTGGCGAGGAATGGAAGAAACGACTAAAATCAGGCGAAGATAGCCCAGTCGAAGTTGTCACTCACCTAAAATCCCCCTTTGACACATCCGCTTAAGCGAAAACTTAAGCAACCTTTTCCATTTAGTTAACCAATTGAGTGAGAACATTGAACAAAATCGGCCATATAACCCTCCTCGTCAAAGACCAAGACGAAGCCCTAAAATTCTATATTGAAAAACTCGGATTCCAAAAACGGCAAGACACCATTTTATGGGGAAACATGCGGTGGGTTACGGTTTCACTGAAAGGTCAAAGTGATCCTGAGTTAACGTTTGTGGTGGCTGACAGTGATGATAAGCGCAAGGCTTTGGGAAAGCAAGCGGGAGATCATGTTTTTCTTACGCTAGAAACTGATGATTGCCGAAGAGATCACAAAGTGATGAAGGCAAAAGGCGTAAAGTTTTATGGTAAGCCCGAGATGCGGGAGTGGGGCGTTGAAGTGGTTTTTGAGGATTTATATGGAAACCTCTTTGATTTAGTTCAACGCTTCAATCGTTAGAGACAGAAAATCTTTAACACAACCGTCCACAAATATCCGTTATTACATTAATGTTTTGAGGTAAATGAATATGCGGATGATCAAGTGGCAAAACGGAAAAGTAATCACACTCGACCAAACCAAACTGCCCCTCCAAGAAGTCACCATAGAAATTCGAACAGTCGACCAGATGGCTGAAGCCATAAAAGTCCTCCGCGTCAGAGGCGCCCCACTTTTGGGTGCAGCCGCAGGGTTCGGCGTAGCGTTAGCAGCTTACCACTCACATGCCAAAACTAAAGAAAAATTGTTATCGGAACTGGAAACTGCTGGCACAGTAATTAAACGTCAAAGACCAACCGCTGTGAACCTGTTCTGGGGCGTAGACCGTGTCCTAAATAAAGCCAAGAACGTTTTAGGCGATGTTGAAGAAATCAAAGCAACAGTTATTGAGGAGGCTCAGAAAATTGCCGACGAAGATGCCGCCCAAAACCACGCCATGGGCAAAAACGGCTCAGTCCTCATCAAAGACGGCGACACAATCCTCACCCATTGCAATGCTGGGGAGTTGGCAACTGTCGAATACGGAACTGCCTTGGGTGTTGTCCGCGCAGCTTGGGAAGAAGGCAAAAAAATCAAGGTCATCGCCGACGAAACCAGACCGCTTCTTCAGGGCGCAAGACTAACTACATACGAGCTTAAACGCGACGGGATACCCGTTACATTGATTACGGATAACATGGCGGGCTACGTAATGAGTAAAGGCCTCGTCAACTTGGTTATTGTTGGCGCCGACCGCATCGTCCAAGACGCCGTTTTCAACAAGATCGGCACATACGCCGTCGCGGTGTTAGCACATGAACACAAAATCCCATTCTACGTCGCCGCACCAAAATCGACATTTGACCTAAGCCGCAAAGCCTCCGAAGTCGAAGTTGAGGAAAGAAAGCCTGAGGAAGTCACCCACATAGGTAGCGTGCAAATTGCACCTAACGGCGTCAACGTTATGAACCCATCGTTTGACCCTACACCACTCAAATATGTCACAGCCATCATAACCGAAGATAGAGTTATCTATAGCAAGGAATTTGACGAATTTAGAAAAGGAAAAGTCTAGCAAAAAGCAAGGGTTAAGTAATGAGTGATACCAAAAAGGCTCCAGTGGAATTTCGAACGAGCGGTGTCCTATCTGAGAAGGGCGTCATCGTTTCCGAACAAAGCAACATAGATGCTCTTTCATCACGCGGCTACGGTACATTAGAGAATAAAGTTTTCAAACTCACCTTTTACGAATCATTATATCTTTTAGATAAGGGCATGCTTGAGATCAAAGACGAAAAAGGCAAAAACATCGATTTTCAAAGCCTACTACATTGTTACGAAACCCAAAACGACAACGCCTGGGTCAACTACCTCGTTTACCGCGACCTACGCAGCCGGGGCTACGTAGTTCGTGAAGGCTTCGGCGGCGGCATCGACTTCCGCATATACGAACGCGGCACCTACGGCAAAGACACCGCACCCTACCTGATCATGATTACACAAGAAGGCAAACCACTCCCCGTAAACGACCTTGCAGACGCATTAACCAAATGCAACAGCCAAAAGAAAGAACTAATTCTAGCTGTCACAAATCGCCGCGGCGAGGTTGTACATTACTCAGTCTCTCCGTTAAGCTTCAACAAAATAGCGCAGGACCAAGACGAAGATGAGTAGATCCAAGAACTACGGTTGGGATGCAAAAGACTACGCTAAAAACTCACAGAACCAGTTTCAATGGGCAAAAGAACTAATTCCGAAGCTGAAACTACAAGGCAACGAAGCTCTACTGGATATTGGCTGCGGCGACGGCAAAATCACTGCAGAAATCGCAAAAGCCTTGCCAAACGGCAAAGTCGTCGGTATCGACAGTTCCCCTGAAATGATAAAGCTAGCAAAAACCACTTTTCCCTTCGAGCAGTGCCCCAATATCACTTTCAAAGTGATAGATGCCCGAAACATCCCCTTTCAAGAGGAATTTGACATAGCCTTCTCCAACGCTGCATTACACTGGATAATAGACCAGAAAGCAGTCCTAAAGGGTGTACAAAGAAGCCTAAAGCCACTTGGCAGAATCCTCTTCCAAATGGCAGGCAAAGGCAACGCACAGGCAGTGCTGAGCCTTTTCGATGAGCTGCTTGTTTTGCCACAGTGGAGATGCTATTTTGAGGGCTTCACGTTTCCTTATGCCTTCCTAAACCCCCAAGAATACAAGCAGTTGCTATTGCAGACGGGTTTGAAGCCGGTGAGGGTTGAGCTTTTTCCTCGGGACATGAAGTTCCCAAGTGCTGAGGGATTGACTGGGTGGATTTGCACTACATGGCTGCCTTTCACCGAACGGATACCAATTCAACAGCGAGATAGCTTCGTGAAGGAAATCGTTAGCCGCTATATTACAAATCACCCAGTTGATGCAGAAGGTACTGTTCATTTGGCTATGGTTAGATTGGAAGTCGAAGCCATCAAGCCGTGAGCGAGAGTTTAATAGAATAATTGCACCAATTAGCTTGTTTAGGAGCAAACATGCATGCCAGCTTTTCAGCCTGTCCGCGGAATGAGAGATCTAATCGGTGAAGATGCCAAAACCTTCACTTACATCATAACTGAAGCGAGAGAAACCGCTCAGCTCTATGGTTACAAAGAAGTCATAACACCTCATGTTGAGCCGCTTGAACTTTTAAGTGCCAAATCGGGCGAAGAAATCCGCCAGCGCATGTTCATTTTCAAAGACCTCGGCAACCGCCAAGTGGCGTTGCGCCCAGAGTTCACAGCTTCAATAGCAAGGTTAGCCACTACTGCTCTCAGGAACGAACCTAAACCTTTCCGCTTGTTCTCCGTTGGCACAGTTTACCGTTATGATGAACCCCAGCGTGGTCGGTACCGCGAGTTTTGGCAATCAAACTTTGAATTAATGGGTTCAGCTAAACCTGAAGCCGACGCTGAAGTAGTTTTGCTGACGAATAACTTTATGAAATTACTGGGGCTGCATGGTTACGCATTTAAAATCGGGCACATAGGCGTCATTCGAGGCATCCTCAGCCAAGAAGGCATCGACGAGAAAACCCAGAATGCAATCTTGCAGAGGATGGATAAAAAAGAGTATGATGAAGCACTTAAGCTAGTAGAATCCAAGAAATGCCGAGCCAAGTTAGAAGGTCTGATCGCTGTTAAGGGCAACGATTGGCTTGACGTGGTTGAGCAACTTCAAAGTTACGTTGTAGGCTACGAGAAAGCGAAGACTGCAGTAGAAAACCTCGCTGAAATCCTTAAACTCGTTTCTGAAAGTGCCGATCTTACTCTTGCGGTTGAACCATCATTTGCCCGAGGTTTAGAGTACTATACGGGCATGATTTTTGAAATTTACATACCTGGATTGGATATTGCTTTGGGCGGCGGCGGACGATACGATAAGCTGATCGAAGCATTCGGCGGCGAACCTACATCAGCAGTCGGCTGCGCCCATGGAATCGACCGCATCGCTATCGCTTTACTAACTCAGAAAACAGTGCTCTCTGTAAAGGCCGCGAAGAAGGTTGCGGTTTTACCCATCACTGAAACAATGAAATCTGAAGCGCTAAAAATTGCCCAGCAACTGCGTTTGGCCGGTGTGACTGTGGAGTTTGAAGTGATGGGCAGAAAAATGGCTAAAGCCCTCGAAGACGCCGACAAACGCAAAGTCGATTTCGCAGTTATCGTTGGCGAGCGAGAACTCAAAGAAGGCGCCGTGGTGCTCAAGGATTTAGCGAATCGACAACAAAGCACAATTACAATTGATAAACTGGTTGAAAAAATCAAAAACTAAAAAAGAAAAATAAATTGTTGAGCCTCAAAGAGGCTTTTTTGGGTTTAGAGGCGTTTTATGTAGCGGTTAACTTCCCATTCGGTAACTTGGGTGCGGTATAGGTCCCATTCGTTGCGTTTTTCTTTGAGGAAGTTTTCGAATGCTGTTTGCCCGAGAGTTTCACGCATGAGTTCGCTTGTTTCAAGTTCGTCGAGTGCTTCTTTTAGTGATTCTGGTAGCGAAACTATTCCGCGGGCTTTGCGTTCGTCATAGGTCATGTGGTAAACGTTTAGTTCAACTGGGTCGCCTGGATCAATCTTGTTCTTTATGCCGTCTAAGCCTGTTGCTAGGAGCACTGCGAACTGTAGGTATGGGTTTCCTGAACCGTCTGGACATCGGATTTCGCATCTTGCTGCGCCTTTTCTTCCGCCAAAGTTGGGTACGCGGATGAGTGGGCTGCGGTTCTTGTGTGCCCATGCAAGGTAAACTGGGGCTTCGTAGCCCGGGACTAAACGTTTGAAACTGTTAGGCCATGAATCCAGAACAGCGCACATTTTTCGTCCGTGAGCGAGTTGTCCACCGATGAAGTTTCGCGCTAAATCTGAGAGGTAACCGTTCTTTTCGTCATCTGAGTAGAACATGTTTTGGGTTACGTCTTTGTTCCATAGGCTTTGGTGAACGTGCATACCGCTGCCGTTGATGCCTTGGAAGGGTTTAGGCATGTAGGTGGTAACGTAGCCTGCTCGCGCAGCAACTACTTTGCCACACATCTTCATGGTTATGGCTCGATCAGCAGTAATTAGGGCTTCTCCATATTTGAAGTCAATTTCGTTTTGTCCCAACGCGACTTCGTGGTGGCTTAGCTCGATTTCTATGCCGAAAGCTTCTGCCGTATCTGCAATTTCTCGTCGTAAATCATCAGTTAAGTCGCTGGGGTGAAAATCGAAATAGCCTGCTAAGTCAATGGGAGTTGGTAAGCCACCTGTTTCGCTCTCTTTCACTATGAAGAATTCTAGTTCGGGAGCACAAATGAAAGTGTAACCTGCTTTTGCGGCTTTTTCTACGGTGCGTTCAAGAACGTAACGTGGGTCGCCTTCAAAACGTTTGTTCTGAGGAGTATAGATGTCGCAAAGGAGTCTGCAGGACGATTTCTCTTTTGGTCTCCAAGGTAAAACTGCGAAGGTTGTTGGGTCTGGGAAGAGAACCATGTCAGATTCTTCGATTGGTCGGTAACCGGTGATAGATGATCCGTCGAAGGATTGGCCGTTTTCAAAGATGCTTTCCATGTTCTTTGAATTTACAGCTATGTTCTTTAGCATGCCATTAATGTCGGTGAACTGTAGTCTGACGAATTTAATTTCCTGTTCTTGGATTTGTTGGATAACTTTGGATACTGCTTCTTTCCACGCGGGGTTTTTGAAATTTTTCATTTTGCTTATTCTCCTTGTGAGGTTTGGCTTTAGTCTCCATATGTTATGGAAATCAGATTAAACATAAACATATATAAATTTATCGCTACAATAGCATCGATAAATGTCCAGAAAGTAAGCAAATTTCTAAAATAGTGTGCGAAAGACCTCTTGATTAATTCACGGTAAAAAAAGACAGAAAACACTTTTAAACTAGTCAAATAACCAAAAATTCCGCCATTATCGCTCTCTACGAAGGAAATCACCAATATCCAATACGTTTCTCACCACAATTTCATTACCAACGGCGGAATCACGCAATTTTTCAACAATTCTGCCAAAACCTAAACATTCGCCAAATTCGTTAAACACCAAAGTATTCGTATCCTTCTTGCCAGGACCCTGAACACGCATTATACTTTTCCTCAAAATATCCCTGCTGCAGATAAAGAGCCAGGCTGCTTTCTTATCCAAAATAATTCGGTTAGCTTCTTTTTTCGCAAGCATCCCGAGCAAGTAAAAGCTTGGAAAGAACTTGCCTTCCTTCGCTTTTCCTAAATAAACTCCCGCTGAAAAAAAATCTTGCCGAACCAGCGGTTTCACAACTGGATTTACAAGGTAAAAACGCCCAGTGTGCTCAACCATCAAATCCAAGTTTAACGCGATTTGTACGCCGAATTGTGCGGCAAAGTGTGTTATTGTGCGGGTGTTCATGTTTGTGGGCTCCGTTTTTTCAGTTTGCAAATAAAGAAGCCCTGAGTTTCTCCGGGCCACAGTCGTTTGCAGTTTTTAATCGATAGGTCTAGTTGTTTGCCGAAGACGTTGGTTAATCCTTTTTCTCCGCTGCAGTATATTTCTTCAGTTTGCAGGTTGAGGTTTTTTATTGCCCAATCTATGTTCAGCTCGTTTTCTTCAGGCTCAAGAGAACAGGTCGAGTAAACCATTTCTCCCTCGTCACTTAGGCAACCTGCCGCTTCCATTAGAAGTTCCCGTTGCAAGCCAGCGTTGCGCTCAACATCTTTTAGGGTTCGATTTGAGAACCAGTTTTTGTCGGCTGCAAAATTCCCTGAGCAAGGGGCATCAACCAACACCCTATCAAACTTGAAGCCCAAGGTTGAAGCTTGACGTGCATCCAACAAGTAAACCACCACGTTACTAACGCGGCAACGCTCCACGTGGTTAACTAACGCGTTCAACCGCCACTTATCCACATCCAAAGCCACAATTCCACCCAAATTCTCCATCAAATCCGCCAAATGTATGGTTTTACCGCCCGGAGCTGCAGCTACATCGAGCACTTTTTTGCCTTTGAGGCGCGTAAAAACTGAAACGGGGATTTGCGCGGCTGCTTCCTGAATCGAATAATACCCAAGCAGGTATTCGGCAGTTGCGCCAGCGGAAACTTTTGAGTCCAGCACCCAGTAACCTGATTCGAGGAACGGAATTTTTTGTAGGTGCACGCCTAAGTCTGAGAGCCTTTGGATGAGTTTTTTGCCTTTCGCGTTAGTATTGTTTACGCGGATGACTTGGCGTAGCGCGACCTCTTGGTAGTGCCAGCCTAGCCGTTCGTAGCGGTCTATGAAAAATTCTTTGCCCGACATCAGCCTTAGATGATTAAATCAGTGATAAAAACTTTTCAAAACGACTGCAGGATTTAGGTGGCTTTAATCGGGGCTTGCGGTGTTTTGGTAAACGGGTCCAGTTTGTCGTATTTTTTGTATCGCCAGTAGCCAAAGGAAGCCAGCCAAGACAAAATGAATATACCGATTATTCCGAAGCCTATCATTTCAAAGTTTATGGCGTTGAGCCAGCTCCAGAATACCCCGTTGAGGTTTAATTCGGTTGAGAGCACTTGCAGAAGCTCTATTGTTCCTATTGCCCATGCTACGAGGACTGAGATGACAGTGACTGTGAGGTTGTAGTATATTTTTCTGATGGGATTTAGGAACGCCCAGCCGTAAGCAACCCGCATGGCGACACCGTCTGCAGTGTCAACCGTCACCATTCCACAGGTAAACAGCAACGGCAAAATTAAGATGTAGTAGAGGGGGATACTCGTGGAAACGCCAATGCCCACGCTTATAGCAATGAGGGCAACTTCACTGGCAGTATCAAATCCTAACCCGAAGAGTACACCGACGGGGTAGATGTGCCAAGGTTTGCTAATAACTCTGAAAAGTGGGCGAAAGAAGCGATTCATAAACCCACGATTTTCGAGCAAGTTGTCGAGTCCTTCTTGGTTGAGTTTGCCCTGTTTTAGGGTTTGGAAAATCTTGTAAATACCAATCACGATGACAGCGTTAATGAAGCCGATAATCCAAAGGAAACTTCCAGAAACCAGCGTGCCTAAGATGGCGCCAGTGCTCTGAAGGGCAGATATGTTCGTTGCGACGGCTCTTGTCGCCAGTATCAAAGCGATTATCAGGGCCACAACTACCGTTGAATGACCCAAAGAGAACCACATGCCAACGGTGGTAGGGCGTTTGCCTTCTTGCATGAGTTTGCGTGTAGTGTTGTCGATGGCTGCGATGTGGTCTGCGTCAACTCCATGACGTAACCCGAAAACATAGGCAACGATACCTAAACCTCCGAGGACGACAGCGATTTTTCCGATGACGAATGCTGCCGAGAACCCGATTGCGGTGATAGTTATTAGCACGGCGAAGATTGTGGCTATTTTTATTTTTTCATTGCGTGAGAGGTTGATTGTTGCTTGGTTCACCATCTTTTTTTCTGCCCTCAGTAACACTTTACTTGTGAAACGTGTTACTGTATGTATAAAAGCTTTTAGGCACAACAAACAATTTCTAACTGTGAATAGCTATGTCTAAAATCGTCCGCATAGGGGTAACATTTCCACCTGAACTCCTCAAAGACTTCGACGAAATCACCACAAAAATGGGCTACGAAAGCCGTAGCAAAGCCATCCAAGATGCAGTCCGACTCTACGTTTCTGAACGCAAGTGGGTAAAAGAGGAAAACGCACAGCAAACGGGCGTATTATTGATGGTTTACGACCATGACACAAAAGGTTTAGAAAGCGACCTAACGGAAGAACAGCACCAACACACTGAATTAATTTCTTCGACAATGCACATACATCTGGGCGAACGCGACTGCCTCGAAGTCATCGCGGTGAAAGGCAAAGGCTCAGAGATCAGGCACCTAAGCGACCATTTAGCCTCAAGAAGAGGAGTAAAAATCCTCAAATCAATGATCGTTTCAGTTTAACTTTTGACTTCAAACATCCTTTCCAACGAGGCACGAGCCTTCTTTGCGACCGATTCAGGAACCGTAACCACATTCTTCTCCTCTTTTAAAGCAAGGTATAGTCCGTCAAGCGTTGTTAATTTCATGTTGGGGCAAATGGCGCCTTCGTAAGCGAGATAGAAGTTTTTCTGTGGGTTTTCTTTGCGCAATCGATGCAGGATGCCTTCTTCGGTACCGACTACGAAGTCTTTAGCGTGGGATTCTTTGGCGTAACGGCACATTTTTGAGGTGCTACCGATAAAGTCTGCGGCTTTACGCATTTCGGAGCTACATTCAGGATGAGCCATCGCGATGGCGTCTGGATGCTGCATCTTGAGGACTTTAACGTCTTCAGGCTGAAATAAGAGGTGCGTGGGGCAGAAACCGTTGGCTGGAATTGGGATTAGTTTTTTGCCTGTTTTTTCACTGACGTATTCAGCTAGGTTCTTATCGGGGCCAAACAGAATTGTGTCTGCGTCGAGAGATTTTATAACTTCGACGGCGTTGGCGCTTGTGCAGCAGACGTCGCATTCAGCTTTACATGAAGCCAAAGTATTAACGTACAAAACCGCTGGTGCACCCGGATACTGCTTTTTAGCGCGTTTAATCTCATCAACCGTCAGCATCTGCGCCATCGGGCAACGAGCACCTAAACAAGGCAAAAGAACCCTCTTTTTTGGGTTCAAAATCGCTGCCGATTCAGCCATAAAATCTACTGCTGAAAAAACGATTATCTCCGCGTCCTTATCTTCAACTGCTTTTCGACTAAGTTCGATACTGTCTCCGACATAATCGGCAATATCCTGAATTTCTGGTCGTTGATAATTATGAGCCAGAATCACTGCTTTCTTTTCTTTCTTAAGTTTTAGAATTTTGTCCGATAAAGCCATATTTTCGCCTATTTAGACTTAAATATAAAAAATAAAGAGGGCAAGTTAACAGATATATGCTTTTACCCTCACATGTGGGCTTTGTTCCTTAAAAAAAGAGAAAACAAGTTGCCAAGCCTTTGAAAATCGACCCTGAAAGCTGGAAAGCCCATTACCTTATAATTAGAGTACGACAATAATAAATCAGGTAGATTGGTTTGACCGTTGATGCAACTCGAACAAAAAAGCCAAAGCTGCCTAAAAAACGGTTGCTAAAGAAAGTTAATCGAAAATAAGCCTCAGCTTAATTGTTCATGATTCCTTTTTGATAAATAATAGTTAGAGTGCTCTGGAACATTTAATTAAGAAAATAAAGAAAGAAAAAAGGGTTCAGGTTTAGATTGTGGCTGTTTTTTGGGAAGCCAAATATTTGAGGTGGAATGGCTTAATTACTATTCCGCCCTTTAAGTCAGCATTGAAAGTTTGGCTTTCAACAACCCAATCTGACATTTCTGAATCAAGAGCCCTGATGAACTCTGCAAAGTTTTCGAAGTTTTCATGAAGCGAAATGCAAACTGTATCCCAACCCATGCCTCTTCCGTCTAAAGCCATAATTACGTTGGTTTGCTTCATGAACCATTCTTTAATCTTATGTAATGCCTGAGTTTTCTCTTGGCCAGCTGCATATTTTAGTTTACTCTTCAAAAATGTTATTGCAGCTATTTCAAACCCTATTTGCCCGAATTTAGGAATCACAGTGTACCCTTCTATATAGTTTTCTTCCAGCATTGCTCGTCTTCGAGTCACTGTCGGCTGAGAAACACCTAAGGCTTTTGCAAGTTGCCTGTCGCTTCTGTGCGAGTCTTTCATGAGCTCAAACAGAATCTTGTAGTCAATTGGTTTCAATTCTTTCATTACAATCAACTTAACCGCTTTTTGTTATCCAATAGCATTTTTTGCCATCATATATAAACATCATGTTGGATAACCAGAAAAACTTCCAGCACAACATGCAGACATACAACAGGAACTCTTAAGAGAAAAAACCTGTTCTAAACAGGGGGGGAGCCCAAAAAACATGCCGATACAAATACAAAACCAGATAGAACAGGAAATCACACATTTTCTTAGCGATTTAATTCGTATAAACACAACTAACCCTCCTGGAAACGAGACAAAAGCAGCACATTTCATAGCCGAATACCTCGCAAAAGATGGATTAAAATCCGAAATCATCGAGTCGGCACCAGGCAGGGGCAGCGTAATCACTCGATTAAATGGCTCGGGTGAAAAACCTAACTTACTATTGCTTTCACATTTGGACGTTGTATCTGCGAACCCTGCGGAATGGAGCGTTGACCCGTTTGCTGGCACAGTTAAAGACGGCTATGTCTTCGGCAGGGGGGCATACGACATGAAAGGCATGACTGCTGTGGAAGTGTTAACTCTTCTGCTCCTCAAAAGAAACAAGGTCCCGCTCAAAGGCGACATAGTTTTGGCAGCGACCGCTGACGAGGAAAAAGGCGGCGAAGAAGGCGCAGGCTACCTATTGCAGAACCAAAAAGAAAAGGTTTGGTGCCCTTACGTCCTCAACGAGGGTGGAGGATTAGCCATTCCACAGAAAAAAGGCAACATCTACCCAGTACAAACAGCCGAAAAAGGCATCCTTTGGTTCAAAATAAAAGCCAAAGGCACTCCTGGACACGGTTCAACACCAAACATGGCAGACAACGCTATCGTAAGAATGAACAAAGTCATAACTAAACTTGGAGACTACCAACCAGAAACATTGTATGTGCCAACCCTTAGGCAATTTCTTATTGAAGTAGCAAAACTCAACCCCGACCTGGAAACGGATTTTTCACGTTTACTCAAAAATCCAAAGCAGAGCGAACAAATCCTTGACGAATTAGCTAAGACAGATAAGGCGTTGGCTGAAGAAATAAGGCCGAGAACCAAAATGACCATCACACCAACAATAATTCATGGCGGAATAAAAGAAAACATTATCCCATCAGAATGCGACACCGTTTTCGATTGCCGAGTATTGCCCGGACAAAGTGTAGATGAAGCGCTTTCCACAATCAAAACTCTGCTTAAAGGTATCGGCATGGATAAATTGAGTTTTGAGATTATTCAGATGCATGATGGCAACGAATCAACCACTCAAACCCCGCTCTACGGCGCCATCACAGATGTTCTAAAAGAGTTTGAACCAACCTGTGGCGTAACACCGACCCTGACTACGGGTGGTACAGATTCACGCTTCTTTAGAGAAACAGGCAGCATATGCTACGGTTTCCATCCAATGCGACCAGACGAACCTAACGATGAACTGGAAAAGCGCATGCACGGCATCGATGAACGAATAACCATTGAAAATCTTGTTTTTGGAACCAGCATATTCTACGAGACGGTCAAAAGATTCATGACTTAACTTCTTTTTTATTTTTTTCAATTTTCCAACAGTTCAATATTTATTGTCAAACATACATGTATTATCGAAGACCCGCCTGCTTAAGAGGCAACCAAAATGTTCGGTGGACAAGCACTCATAAACAAAGACCCCCCAGACTACAAAGTAGTAAAAACCATAGGCTTAATCGCAGACACGCATGTTCCCAAACAAGCAAGATGCCTGCCCAAGAGAGTTTTTGAAATCTTTGAAGGCGCTGACTACATAATACACGCAGGCGACGTAGTAGAGTTGGCTGTAATAGATGAGCTAGAACAGATTGCCCCCGTGTTGGCGGTTCACGGCAACATGGACGGCTTAGAAGTTAACACTGCGTTTCCAATGCTCAATTCAATGAAGGTTTTTGATTGGAAAATCGGCGTGATGCATGATCCAGACATTGCCTTCGGCTTAGCCAAAAGCATAGAAATCGTCCAGCAGAATGGGTTTAACGTTTTTGTTTGTGGGCACACTCACAAGGCAAACATTAGTTGGGAAAACAATATTCTATACATTAACCCTGGAAGCGCAACTAACCCCAGTTCTCCCTTCAATAAGCCTTCGGTTGGGTTACTAAAAATCACTAAAGAAGCCATTGTGCCCCAAATCGTTGAGTTTAACCCATCAGAATAGCCCAGTTGAAAATCGTGTACAATGTTATTCCAAAAGCTAAGGCTGTTACCCAGACAACCATCGTTGCGAGCATCAATTTTCTTTTGTTAAAGCAACCTTTGAAGTCTTTGCGGAAACGCCAGGAAGCAACAAACCAAACGCCGAGAGCGAATGCTAAGCCGCCAGTGACCTCGTGGATTAAGCTAACGATAGATACCAATTCTAATGTGTGTGGGACGACGTAGTATGGGAAAACTGCGAGAACAAACGAGGGAACCATAATCGAGAAAACCGCTGCAACTTGCACAAAAACGGCGTATGACATGATATGCCGTGTTGACGGAACTTCAACCGTCGATAAAGTAGGTAACCGTAAATCAGAAGGGACAAAACCGCTAATTGGATAAGTAAGCTCGCTGTGACTATTGCAAAAATGAGGTTAAAAACCATTAACTCACAAGTTACTAATCGAAAACTTGCCGTATAAAGTTTTACTTTCACTGACCCCTCCCCGGAACCAAAAGTATGTTTCTGCAACTGCCTTAAAAGCAAAAACACCAAAAGGGGTGTGTGAGGAAAAAATATGGAACATTGTAAAAACCCATGGAAAGACACCTGCCACAGTGAAAACATTAAACTCTACATCCAAATTAAAGGCGAAAATCTGCCAATTTGCCAACAATGCTGGAGCAAAATCTCAGAGCAAGACGAGGAATGGTAAAAATGGAGAGTTTTAGCGCTAATAGTGCACGATCATTTATCGGAAGAAACGTTAACCTGCACCTAAAAGACGGAGCCGTAATCGTTAACGTTCAATTGACAAAAATCCACAAGGGCGTAGGGAAAAAAAACAACCTACTCGAGTACTCTCTGTCAAGCAATCATAAAGTCACCCGTGTACCTCTTAAAAATGTGGCTTGGGCAGAAATGCTCAACATGAACTTGATGAAAAATCCAGCCTAAAAAAGCGGCTATTGATAAAACACAAATACCGCCTTGACACATCATCGCCTATGGATTGCTCAAACTGCGGAGTTTGCTGTACAGAAACTGAAATGTTGCTCTCCAAAAAAGATATTAAACGTTTGGAGAAGAAGGGTTTCAGTCAAAACCAATTCATAAACTTAGACAAACAAGGCTATGCAATTCTAAAAAATCGTGAGGGTTACTGTGTTTTCTACGACCGCAAAAATCGCCTTTGCAGTGTTTATGCTGATCGACCTGCTGGCTGCAGAGTGTACCCGGTGATTGTGGACGAAGATGTAGGGATTATTCTGGATGAGATTTGTCAGTCAAGAAGCACGATTACTAAAAAAGAAAAAGCTATCAAGGGTAAACGGGTCGTTAGGTTGCTTGAAATAATCGATGCTGAAGCGTTAGAAAGGCGAACTTAATTTTTAGTTTTATCTTTAGCTGAGTTTGGATGTTTGCATTGCCAACATGTTACGTCCATGTTTTTTTGGGCATCGATTTCTTTTCTGGGAATCAGGCTTGTCCTTACCAGCCTACCGCAGGAATCACAAATGAACTGAACTTCTGCTACACGATCGTTGTTTTGGAGGATTTTTAGGGTCGTAAATTATTTTCCTGCTTTGTTAGCTTTTTCGTGTGCCATTAAGTATTCGATGTATTCTTTCATAGTTCGGTTTGTTTCGTCTGCCCTTTTCTTAATTTCTTCATGCAGCTTTTCTGTCACTGTTATGCATTTGTAACCTTTCCTTGGCAAAAGACTAAGTCTCCTTCCGTACTTTACAGTCTCAAGATTGGTAGTCTTGGTATTCAGAGCAACACGAGTTACTCAGAATTACTAAGACAACTTTTCTCGTACCGTACTTTATGGTATGAAAGGTTATTTAAAAACTTAGCTTCTTAACCAAATTTAGAAGTAAGGAGACCTATTGAAAACTTTGCATTTTTCACCCATGCCATAGGTACAGGTTCTTTTCGGTACATATTCGTTAATTCTCCAAGTTTCCATTTTACACAAAAACAGTTTTTTATCGTTGCAACTTTCCATTATTACCCTTTCAATAGAAATGTTAAGGCTTAGAAATGTTACTTTAAAACTGATAAGGAATTTACTTATTTTTCACTAAAAAACGATTAAGACCGCTATCCCTCGATGGGGATAGAAATCGTGACTCGTAGATTTAAGGCGGTGGTGGTAGAGAATTTTGAGGTTTATAGACAAGTAAAGCAAACCCTACAACAAACATGGCAACGGCTCCGAGAATTAAACCCGTAGCATCATCTCTATATGGATAAGTTGACGGTAATGGTATCGTGATTCCAGCACCACTTATTGAGTGGGTTTGCGCCTATGTATATGCAAAAGCCGCACCTACCAGAAGAAGTGCACCAAAAACGATTAAAGCAATTCCTAACTGCCGTGTTCCAGACGTTTTACGGATCTCCTTAAAGAACGCTATTGTTCTAACCTTTAATATAAGGCTTGTACTTGATAAAAAAAGTGCCCAGAAAAAATAAAGCGGAGTAAGGTTAGCTTTAGAAATCGTTTCCAACAGTTGGGTCTTCTTTTTCGGTTTGGTTTGTAATTCTTACTACAGTGAAGGTTACAATAACGATAAGGACGAATAAAGCAAAAATGAGAGCATCGAGTGCGTATGTAACTGCAAATGTCAAAAATCCCTGAGTTAGAAAGGCGTAGGTAGACCAGAGAAAAGCTACAGGAACTATAAGAACCACTATCGCAGTTAGATAAAACAGTTTAGATGCAGTGTCTTTTTTTTCAATAGAAAAACGTAACATAATTCCAAGAATTGCAATAAATATACCAATGACTACACTGGTTGAAGTCGTTATTCCGTTAATTAGAGTTGGGATATACGTTTCAGAGAGTTTTATTTGAAGCCCATATTTTGTTGACGACCCAATACCAACCCATATTACAACTATTATAGTTGCAATAGCAAGAGCGTAAAGAGACTTTTTCGGGATTTTAACTTGATTCGATTTGTTGCTCTTTTTTTGTTCATTCTTAGTTTAATTCGCATTTTTCTTTTCAGCTATAATTAGTCTATTTCTACGCTAAGAAGTTTTAAGTTTTGCCATCGCATATTTGCTATGAGATTAACCGCATTTGTAAAGACGTCTCAGCAGAGATTCTTGAGAAAATAGCTCAGGATTTAAATCATAAGCTATGGTAAGGTCTAAATCAAATTCTTCACATTTCATGTTAATCAAAGCTTTAAGGTACGGTCTAACATTGAGGGGTTTTCCTTTTCTTAGTTTTGCAAAATACTCTTCAGCAATCTCAGAAATTGAAGAAGTTCCAAAAATCAACGGAACAACAATCGCATAAACAGTAACAATAATAGCTATTACTCCCACGGTTAAAGCAAAAAGTGTTGGAAACTGTTGCATGGCAAAATTAATTTGATTGATTTGAGCTTGAGTAACGGTTTGATTATCCAAAGAAATCTGCGTCTGATTGCTTGGTGATATGTTTGGAATAATGTTAATGAATTGTCCAATTAAGTAATAAGCAAAATAGTTTAATCCCGCAGCTATTACACATATCATAAACGCACCAAAACCAATAATAATGAACTGATTCTTTCTTCTTTCTGTAAATCTCTTTTTCTTGCACGTTTCATTAACTTCCTCAACAAGTGGATGTATTATTTTTTGCCACTCGTCACCTTTTACGAATTGAATTCTTTTGATATTCTTTTAATTTTCATTAGAGCCAATTCTTAGGAAACGCTTCAATTGAAAAATAATGCTTTGACCTGTTTTTGCCATGTTATCGCTATTTCTCTGTTATTCAATTTTAAGTTTTTGCCCTTGCTTTTTTTGCCCTATCTCTTTCAATAGACTCTCCACTATGAGAGAATGTCGTTTCAAGCTGCTCTTTATATTTTGTTTAACCAAACATTGAGGTCATGGGCTTTTTTGACCTTACAACTCCCTGTACAATGTGCGGAAAAATGGTTATGGTGGCATCAAATACTGCCCAAAATGCAAAATATCCCTTTGTTATTTATGTGGGGTTCAATTGCTTTATTACCAAAAGAAAACCCCTGTTCAATGCCCTATGTGTGGCAGAGAACTGATTATTCCTTAATAGAACCGTTTTGCTCTCAGGGTTGGTGTGAATAATGATGACAGAAGGAAAAAGAAAACTTCTAAAAAATAGAGTACATCTTTATCAAAACCATTCGCAACCACTAACAATATTTCTTATCTCTAAGTAAATCAAGTTTCCATCTCTGTAGATTCACGGTTTATTGCATGAAGAGCAGTTTATTATCTGATTTTCCCTTAACTTTTCTAGCTTTGTTTCTTTATTGCAGTTAATACAAACAAATTTCATTTCGTCTTTATTTCCCCTTATTAGTTATTTAGGGGTGTGCAGAATTTAAGCTGCTTCTTAATTATATTTTATTATGGAAGCCTGTGAGGTCGTCAGGCTTTTCGTCAACAAAGCAATCGTTTCAACAGAACCCAAAAGACGCGGAAACCCAGGCTACGGACGCCTAAGAGCACTAAGAGTTCTCGTTTATGCCAGACTGAAAGGATTAGAGAACGATACGCGTGTAATTGAACATCTAAAGAAGCATTCGGATGCCGCTAGAACACTTGGCTTATGCAAAGTACCAAACAGAACTACCGTTGGAAGATGGTGGAGACGCTACTTTGACCTTCTTGAAGAGACATTTGAAAAGATAGCAGACATACTTCAACTTATGACACCGACCACCTTCTTAATTGTTGATTCAACGCCGTTAGTGGATCTCTACGATATGGAAGCAGGCTGGGGTCACACAAGCCGTGGAAAATTCAGAGGCTTCAAACTTCATGCTGCTGTAAACCAGCTGGGACTGCCATTAAGAGGAATCGTTACACCGGGTAATCGCTATGATTCGCCTTTTTTTCCTAAGCTTATTGAGGATCTGGAGGCAGACTACGTTTTGGCCGATGCGGGCTATGACTCAAAAACAAATAAAGGAGCAGCCAAGGGCATAGAGGCAGAGCCAGTTATTGCTTCTAACCCCAGACGAGGAAAACGCAAGAAAATCAAGCATGCGGAGTTTTTGAAAACTAAACGCTACGTTGTTGAACAATTTAACGAGCATCTCAAAGAGAATGTACTGAAGGATTGCTGGCTTTGGCCAAGAGGTTTGGTAAAGAAAGCGGCGATGGTTATGGCTGGACTGATAAGTTACGATGCTGAAGCAATAAGGTCGATCATTGTCGGCGAAGAAAGCTTGAAAACGGTGAACAAGTACTGGGCTTGACCCAATAGTTAGACGGTTATAGTGTTCCTAGACACAAACCATTGGTTTTGACGGGTTCGGGCCCAGTCTCGCTCACATTGTTATTAGCTGAAAAACTATAAAAAATTAATTGTGCACACTTCTAAGTTATTTAATAAAAAGTGTTTAGTGGGAAAAGGAAACTCTTAGGAACCTTTCCCCGCTGTCATTAGGCTGGTTAAGAAGCCAGAAGTAAACTAGCCTTTATGACTTTAAAGAAACTTAGGATTTTCTCTTTATTCCGCACCATTTACACACTTTAGCATCGTATGCATTAGGTTCTTTGCATACTGAGCAATACCACGAAAACTTTAACGGTTCTGCTTTATTCTGTTTTGTTTGTTCTATTACCGCATTAGGCTCAATTAAAAATAGTTCTGTTTCTGTTGCAATCTCAAAATTTGGAAAATATCGTCTAGTTTCGTCACTGTGGAAATATCCTTTTAGCTTAGAGGGTAAACATTCTTTATCTGTTTCTACCTTTTTTAGTGTTCTACCCATTATTCCAGAGCCATTATATTCATAATGCAGAGTTTAGAGACGTAATAACAGAATTGCCTAAAGGTCAATTTGTATTTCCAGAGATAGACCTAAAACTCACTACAGAACCGTTCATTCAGCAAGGCGTACCTTATGAAGTGAAACTAAAGATTCCAGAACAGAAAAAGCAACCTAAACCACTAGGCTTTATTGGATTTATGAAATACCGTCTAAACCTTACACAAATTTATCCTAAAGGCTATGAACCGCAACAACAAACCCAAAACAGCGAAGAGACCGAAAAAGATGATGGATCAGAATATGATGGTGTGCTAGGAATAGACGATAAAAACGCACTTTTTCCAGAAGAGGAATTCTAAAGTTTTTTAAACTATGAAAAGATATATGGAGAATGAAAGAAAACGAACGTACAAAACACAACAAACCTAAAAAAAACTATTAACGGAAGTAATAGCTAAAGATAAATATAATTAACGGTAAACAACCGCTAACATTCTTAAACCTTAAATAAACACCTTTTTGGAGTACAATTTATTAAGCAGTTAAAGGTAAGAGGGTGTTAGGAGTGAACGATAAGATGCCAAGAATAACAAATTATGAGGGAATAGATGATACAATCAAAGAGTTTCTAAACAGTCAAAAAAAGAGTACAGCAACAATCTATCTATGCTTCTTTAGAAAAATTGTTGATTACTATAAGATGAGCGGAAAAGAGCTTTTAGAATCTAAAAAAGCTGATAAAGGCTTTGAGTGGGAAAGAAAAATAATGTCTTTTATTGGTTGGATGAAAGAACAGAATTACAGTGATAATGCTTGTAAAACAGCTATCAACAGCTTAAGGTCATTCTTTGCTTACTATAGAGTACCCTTTGAATTTACCACTGCTGAAACCAAGAAACTTGGTGGAAAGCCTAAGAGAACAACTAAAGACTACATGTTGGTAAATGAAGATATTTCTAAGATGGCTTTTGTAGGTGATCTTAGAGAAAAGTATGTGTTACTCTTAGGGAAGAGTTTAGGGTTTAGAGCAGGGGACTTTGCTTCTTTCACTTATGGCGCATTTAGAAGTATTAACTTGAATCAAGAAGCACCTATCTTTATCGGTGAAACAGTGACAGAAAAAGAGGGAGTAACAGCTTATCCATTTATAGACAGTGATGCTTTACCAGTGGTTAAAGCCATGCTTGAAGGTAATACCGATAAAGCCGATACTGAAAGAATCTTTCCAATATTAGAGAGAGAACTTAGTACAATTTTACAGCAATTAGCGGATAAGGCAAATATCAATTTAGGAGATAAACACCTAAGATTCCACTGCTTAAGAAAATACCTTATTGATAGACTATCTGGGAATATGAGTGAGTCTAAATGGAAGCAGATAGTAGGGAAAGCCACTTCTGAGGATGCGTATGTTAGTAGTTTTGAATTGAAAGAATGCTACAGTAAAGTTATGAAATTGACTACATGCATCTTAACTAATGGAAATGGCAAAGTTTCTAAGCTCTCTGAAGAGGTTACTAAACTTACAGCGAGGATAAGCCTTCTTGAGAAACAGAACTTTCTATCTAAAGCTACCATTGCACTTATAGCACGTAGATTTAACATGACAACAGAAGAGTTAGAGCATGATATAGAAGAAGAGGCACAGAGACAGGAACAAGAACCAGAGTAGTAATGCAGAACAGAATCATTGTTTAATCTAACTGCATATTCTACCCTTTAACCAGAGTTATTAATCAATAAAGGTGAGGCATGAGAACATTGCTACTAAGCTCCTACTATTGGATAGCCTACTATGTTACTATGAAGGGGTTAGTAAGGCAGCTAATCTGTCTATCTGTAGAACGATAAGCGGTGTTATACTATAGTTGTTGAACGTGGATGCTACACTAAGAGCAAGCTTTGAAGAAATAAGAAACTTCAATGCTCAGAAACCTAACCAAGAATAAAGATGTGGATAGTACTTACTTACTATCTAAATAGAATAACTATCCCTTCCATGCCCTGCCACATCTTAATGAGCTTTGAAATCTCCCAGAAAATTTTGTTAGCCCCAAATCAGAATGGGAACTGTTTCGGGTTGAGATTTAATTCGCAATGCGATCAATCCCAAATAAAGTAGTAATTTAGAAAAGAAGGTTAGAATGGGGCTGTATTTTTGCTTTTTATTATAATGTTCTTGGTACTCTTGAACGTGTTAAGAGGATGTTAGATAATAAGTTTGGTGATAGCATCACTACGTTTAAAACAGCCTTGTATTGCATGGAGAGGACCAAAAAAGGCTTAGATTTTTGTAGTGAAAAATAACCAGCAAGCGTACGCCACATAAAACACCGAAAAAACTGCAATGCAGTAAACCTTATTAAACTTATCCACCATTAATATATTTGCGCATAACAACAGCTTGATTTTATGAAGGGGAAGCTCGTTCCTTCCAACCTTCTTTCAAGCACATTAGACGAGTAATGAAAAATGAGTAACTTCAACATAAACTATCTAAGCGGTATTCCAGCAGAGATGGCACATGTCCACTTCATAGAGCAGAAGTTAGGCTTAAAGTGCGATCATAACAGTTTTGACCACTCTGAATATTCATTCGACCATCACAATGCAGTTGATATAGTTATTCCAGTTAAAGGAAAAAGGATTCTTTTAGAAGTTACCAACCCTAAAAAATTAACCCATATGAATAATGACATTATAGATTCTAAGATAGAATACTTCCATCGTCAGGACCCAGAACATAAAGACGAATGGGTTCTAAGCATAAGTTTCCCCAACATCTCTAAAGAAATGGAAGAGAAACTTAAGAAAGAACGTATCCAGCTAATTCCAACTTACATTCATGCAGAAGAAGATAATCTGCACACAACCATTCGAGCATTATTTGAAAGTGCCTTATTCAAACTGCTTAAACCATTCAGCAAAAGATACCAAACTAACTTAGCAGCAATAGAAGCGGAATCCTACATCAATAAACTCAAGATGTTGGAAATTATCCAGACAAGCAAAGAAGTATCAATCAATGATGGAAAGAATCCTGATTATTGTTTGCAACAAGAAGGTTTTACCCAACATAGAGGCTATAGGAGATAGTAGCTTATGGCAACATCTAAGCGAAAGAAAAAGATTGAATGTGCTCAGAAGAATTGTCTTTTTGCTCAAGATTAATGAGTCAAGTTCCCTAAGAAAGACAATGTTTTAGGGTGTTTTTCAAGCACTTTTGTTATTAGCTAAGTTTCTGCTCTTTAGAGATGACATCTCTCGGTTAGAAACAGGGTTTAATTGAGTGAGAGAGTTATTTTTGGGTTTATTTTTATTAAAGAAAAAAATTCATCCGATGAATCAGGTTAATAAGCCCTTTAAATAACAAACAGAGCTGAAAACAGGTCAATCTATTAATTAAAAATGCGCTCAGAGTGAATAGACGCTAATTAGGAGTGGAATTTATCAGATAAATCGGAACAGAAAAGACTCTATTCAAAAAATCAAGCCATTATCTCGGGTATTAGCAAAGTTATTTGAGTTGAAATTCAGTGAAAGAAGATAGAAGGTAAGCCTATTTTTGAGGTCTTAAAACAGGTAATTACTCAGAGTAATCGCTCTATCAAGGGGTCTATTCAGGTAATCAAGGCTTTAGCTCTGGTATTAGAACAAAGTTGGTTGATGAAAAATTGCTAATAGCAATCGGCATGGAGAAGGCAGCAATTTGCTAAAGAAGGTAAGGTTAAGGTCTATCTAATTGATTATAAATTTCCAATGGAAACACGACCGTTAAGAATGTTATACAGCTAAAGAAGGACGGATTAAGGTTAATTCTGTCAGTCAATATTCAACCAGAATGCTCTCAAAGATTTATTGAAAACTTGGAAACTTGGCGAGAGATGAGAGAGATAGGGATAAGGTGATAATAAACCCGTTAAACTTTATCACTCTTTTTAATGTATTAATAGATATCAATACAACCAATATACATATATATACAGTTAGACCTATAGCTATTAGTTGAAAATAATGTCTACTAAGAGAAAAATGGACACTAAGAAGTTCAAGCTCATAATAGTTCATACTGCTACAAAGGACAGCTTAGATAATGCTAAGTTAGTCAGTTGCGAGTCCTACAATTCCATAATAGAAAGAGCATTGGAAGCTCTAAAGGAAAAGGAACAGAAGAGTAAGTAAAAAGAAGAGGATTATTTTGGTGGGCAATAAACAACTTAGACTATTCTCTCGAAAACAGAAATCAGACATTAAAGGAGAGGTCTAAGTGGGAAGAAAGCGTATCTTCGCTACTAATGCAGAGAGACAAAGACATTTCCAACAAGTGAAGAAAGAGCAATCGTTACAGACTAAGATAGAAGCAGCTTTGAAGACCAATGTTAGTCAAGTTACTCAGAAAGTAGAGAACTTTGAGAGTATTGTTAACAGATATTTTTACGGTAAGACGCTCCAGCAAGTGAAAGAAGCTTACAATCATAGAAAAGAGTTGTACCAGAGTATTGGTGTGAATGTTGACTTTCAAGAGATACATCACTACTTAGAGGATGATACTCCACTTTGTAACGGTATAAATCTTGGAGAGATAGAACAATTCCTATCCTGTGTGGAGAATCATATTGAATGCTCCATTTGTGGCTATTTCTTTAGTCATTTCGAGTCGAAAGGATGTCCCGAGTGTAGCTTAAAGATACACGATTATCCAAGATGGAAAAATTTCAGAAAAGAGTTTGATTGATAATGATGAATAACATATCCCAAGTAATTCTAAACAAAAAATGCCTTGGATGCAAAGAAGAGTTCCAAACTTACTACACTGACAAGCTATTCTGCTCTGATGGTTGCAGGGAAAGAACTAATGCTGGAAAAGTAAGGAAAAGAAACTCCCGAGGTCAATTCTATTGAAGTTATCTCAAGCTCTCAGGAAATTAATCTTTGGAGATATAGACGTTAAGCTGTACTATCTGCATCTTAGAGAAACAGCATTAGAAGAACAGATGGCTCTTTTAATCAATAATGTTGAACTTTTCAATAAAGAGTTGTCATCTCAGACTAAGATTGCTCTTAGCAACTACGAGAGCATTCAGTCTTTAAACAGTGAAGGTGGACTCAAAGACACGTTTGCTGAAAAAATAGTAGTTAAGTATCAGGTCTAAAAAAGAAGGTAAAGTAGTATGATAGGAACTAAAACAAATATCTATAGTGTCAAGCATCATTCGCTTGTGGGACAAACCACTCTCCGCAAAAAGAGTGTTTCACAACGAATTGAATTTGGGTGGAGTGAGTAAGTGTGTCGAGTAATTTGAGTAATGATGAAATAAAGTCTAAGAAATTATCTCTCAAGAAAGAGATAGAACAACTTAGCAGTAAAACAGATAATCCAAGTTCCATTAGGCTGAAGAATGGAGAGCCTTACGTTCACTCTCAAGAGTACCAAGCAGATTTAATCAAGATAGAGCGGTTAGTAAAAGAGTTCAATTCATTAATAGAAAGCTTTGATGTAGCATCAGCCACTCTAAAGAAATCTCTAAGTTTCTCAGATGGAAGATACACTATCAAATTTGACCCACAGAGAAATAAATGGAATTTCTTTGATGGTTCTGAGTATAAGTCTTCAGATGTTCGATTCAGTGAAAACGGTGAAGAAGCTAAGGTCTACGTTCAAGTTTGCAATTCAGATACTCATGGCGAGAGAGTTAACTACATCTATACTTTCAAGACCGCAAGCACACCTGACCCTGTAGTAGAAAAAGCAGCACCTATCCCCTGTGATAAGATTACAGAGGGAGTAGCTACCTTAAGACAGGATAACGATGCTTACATGAAAAGTCTCGGGTTTGTATTCGATACAACTTACAAACGCTATCGCCGTCCAAGTCCAGAAGAATACTGTGCTACTTTAAAATCTGCAAAGAAAGAACCAGAAAAGAAGAAGAGTGGATTTGGGTTGGGTTCGTTCCTTGGAAAAGGAAACAAAGAATCAAAGGAACGGTTAAGGCGTTAATTATTATGAGCCTACAAGAAACACTGAGACATATCTGTAATTGTGGAACTCCACTCAAACTAAATGAAAAATTCTGCGACCACTGTAGACCAATCGCCTATGCTAAGACCAAGGTAAAGGCACAACTACGCTGGCTTAATAAAACCGCTAAAAATGGTACATGCTACCGTTCCATAAATGAAGAGTTCAGAGAATCATGTAAACTTAGAGATTTTATCAAATATCATGCAGACGAGCTACAGGTCGGAGACAGCATCTAAATGAGCAATAAAGAAGCAGAGCTAAGAGGTAAGTTAATGGCAATACAACAGAGAGAAGCCGAGCTAAGAGAAAGCGTTAACCGAGCAAAGACCAGAGAAGCAGAACTTCTAAACGCTAAGAAAAGATTAGAGAACAACCAGCGCATTAAACGAGCAGAAATAGCTAAGGTATGCGAGCAAGCAAAAGAAGAAGGTAGACGTTCAGTAATTGAGAATATTCTTCCTGTCCTTCCTTCCCCTACTAACTCAATGTACAGGGGAGCAGCGAGAACCCTAAACAATGATGTTAGAAAGATATTGAACCAGTATCAAAAAAAGAAGAATAACTAACACTCACATCTCAAGCGAATAGGGGAAGTTTCTAAGATTACCTTCTTTCCTTCCCCTATTTTCTTTTAAGAAAAAGGAGTTTAAAAAATTTTGGAAACTTTACAAATTAATCCAATAATAATAGAAGCTTCAGAGAAAAAGAAGCAAGAGAAGAAGACCCTAAAACAAATACAATATAGATTTAAGGGCTTCACTAAAGAACAGTACGAAGAGTACATTTTAACGCATAAGTTCTTCCAATACTATGACCTCTCAGCCGAGTCTCGGGAGCAACACGACAGAGAGTTAGCTGAATGGCGAGAGGTTCGTGATCGAGAACTTAGAGTGAAGTTACACATCGAGCTTGACCACACCCTGACAGATGCAGAGAAATGGAGAGACTTAGAAAGCACTTACCCACTCGAACCCGAGAACAAGAGTGCTGGATTCTATAATGCTGTTCCGATACTTCATTTCGGGGATAGACTGGAAAGGAACGAATAATCCAAGTTTCTCTCAATGAGCAAGTAAGACGAATTAACCAGAATAGTCTTGGTTCATTGACGTATATCCAACTGGTGCGTAGACATACAGACTACCACCATTGTATGTTCCAGAAGTGAACAGAAGCCCTGCCCAATGAACAGTTACGGTGTAAGTATGTTGATTTTGAAGACTAATCGAATATGATGTGCCTGATAGACTTCCAGTGTAGGTAACGGATGTTTGTTGGTCAATGAATTGAATTTCAGTCGGATGTGTCCCCAAACCTGTTGTCTCTACAGAACCAGAGACGAGTACTTTAGCGCTTAGAACTGAAATGCTGTAGGATGTGCTATGAGATATTTCCCCACTTGATGCTGTTATTGTTACTGAATAAGCACTTGTCGGTGTTGAAGATGGAACGTTTAGAGTTAATGTGCTTGAGAAGTCTGGCGTGTTTGATGATGGGCTAAAGTTGCAGTTTATACCACTTGACCCACTGTCAGCACTTAAAGTCACTGTTTGAGGATTACCGCTTATTACGTTAATGTAAACAGTAGTTTGTATGCTACTACCCTGCATAGCTGTTCCGCTTGAATCGATGGTTGAGATTTTGAAGTCAAATGGATTTCCAATTCTAAGAGAATTTCCTGAGAAATATACAACCGCAAAAATAGCTACAATAAGAACAGCTATCACTATAACAGCAGCTCCAATATTTCTGCCCAAATGCCGAGGTTTTTGGCTTGTCATTTATTCGATTTCCCCACATTAGCCTCTTTGTTGGGTCTACAGATATAAGCTTATAGTGCTTGTTAGCGTTGCCAAGTTTTCATGATGATAAGTCTTAAATTTACATCGCATGATAATAGCCTAATGCGATAAAACGAAGGTATCCTAATGTCTAAAACTACAGGAATATCAAAGGGCTTATTTGTTGTTGGTTTGATTGTTGCCATGTTGGTTTCGAGCTTAGTCTCTGTTGGGGTGGTTACACAATTAGATGTGATTAAAGGGCAAAAAGGTGATACGGGTGCAACGGGGGCTACAGGAACAACAGGAGCTACGGGTGCAACTGGACCACAAGGACCTACAGGAGTTACGGGCGGTACAGGTGCTATAGGTCCACAAGGTGCTCAGGGAATACAAGGACTTCAGGGTCCAACAGGACAGGGTTATAATCCAGCATCAACCCTTTCAGCGTTCATTACAATTTCTCCTAATGTGATGTATGTCAGTCCGAATAGTATCATAACTTTTTCTAATGGTTTTATCGTAAACTTTGGTACTAACTCAGCGTCTAATGTGGTAATAACATTCACATTCACCTTTAACGGTGGTCAGTTCGTTAAAACTTACAATAGTATTGGAACGGTCAATGGGCATTCTGTTTATCAATTAGCGGATATACAATTCTCGTTTCCCTTCCAATTACCGAGTAGCTATAATTGGAACTGGGCTATAACATGGACTTAATCAGTGGAATTTCGCTACTTTGCACTGAGACAAGCCTTAAATCTGCATAGTATCATAATGGCTTATTCAGAAAAGAGAAGTTGAGAATCAGATGCCAGTTGACATAAAAGTATTAGCCTATACGGTTCCTGCAATATGTATAGTAATGGGCGCTCTTTTACTTTTGGCACATGCAAACACTGATGCAACTACTTGGGGTGGGAATCTAATAATTTTAGGGGTAGCTCTTCAAGCGTTGTATTTGTTTATGAGATATGCCAAAAACTTAAAGGATTGAGTTTTCCAAGTTTCAAGATTACATAGAGACATAGAGATTGGCTAAGAGGGATAACGTAACGCACAATAGCCCTTTGGGTAACGCTCCACTTTCGTTGCGCTCTGTCATAACGCTTTCGTGCTTGTCTGCACTTACGCTTTCGCTTAAAGACAACAAAGTTTTCTTTCAATTTTTCCAAGCTATAGCAAGTGATAGAGTAAAGTAGCGTAAACAATATTATTATTCACCTCAAATTGTGCTACATAGAATAAGGCTACTTTCTGCTACAGAGGTTTATCCTAAAAAAGTTGCTACTCACCCAAGTTTCTACTACTGTAAGGCTGATGATCTAAAGGTTGCTACATTCAATTACTGCTACTACACTAAGATATTACCACGCATCTGCTACAATGGGAAACCTTTTAGTGCAGAGTTTAGGATATCTTATGCGGTGGGCAGTACCTCGTCCATGCTAAAATTATAGAATAATAGGTTTAACTCTGTAAAATACTACCCAAAAATAGGAGTTACCCTTAAATAAATGTACGTTCGGATACTATGGCTGAAGAGAGGGAAACACAAACGCCGAAAAAAGGCTACAAAAGCATCACTGTTAAGGCTGATGTTTACGACTACTTTTTTAACGAATGGCTCAAAGTAAAAGACGACTACGCTATAAAAAAAGGCATCCACAGCTTCTCAGCCTACATCACCTACCGTTTAGCACAACTGATAAACGAAGACAAAAAATCCAGCAAAGAATAAACCGACAAAAACCCTCAGCTTTAAATAATTCCTGAACAGACTAACCAACGGTGAAAGTTATGCCTTGCTCAGTAATCGTTGGCGCCTTCTGGGGAGATGAAGGCAAAGGAAAAATAATCTCGTACTTAGCCCTCAAAGACAACCTTGATTTCTGTGTCCGAACAGGCTCCGTAAACGCCGCCCACACCGTTTGGTATGAAGGCAAAAAATACGCATTACACATGGTTCCAGCCGCATTCATAAACCCCAAAACTCGCTTGCTGATTGCTGCAGGCGCAAACGTTGACGTAAAAACCTTCTTCGATGAAATGGCACTAACCCAAGTTGACCCCAAAAGAATGGGAATAGACCAGAACGCTTCAATCATCGAGCAAAAACACTGTGAACAAGACAAAGCAAGTGCAGTCAACAAAGGTATCGGAACCACAGGCAGAGGCGTTGGACCAGCTCTTGAGGAACGTGTAAGGCGCACCGCTAAGCTTGCCAAGGATATTCCGGAACTCAAACCTTATCTCGCAGACCAAATTATGGAAGTTAACGATGGTTTAGACGTTGGCAAAAGTGTGCTGCTGGAAGGAACACAGGGTTTTATGTTGTCGCTTTTCTTGGGCGGCGGCTACCCCTATGTTACAGGTAGAGACACAGGAGCATCTGCTATCGCTTCAGAAGCAGGCGTTGGACCAACAAGAGTCGACGACGTGATCATCGTTTACAAGTCGTTTATGACTCGAGTGGGCGCAGGACCGTTACCTGGCGAAATAACCAAAGAAGAAGCCCTCAAACGAGGCTGGTTTGAAGTTGCTGCAGGAACAGGCCGCGACCGGCGCAGCGCACCGTTCGATTTTGACTTAGCCAAAAAAACCGCCAAGATTAACGGCGCCACACAAGCCGCCATGACTAAGCTCGACTGTATCTATCCAACCTGCAGATCTGCCCGAAAATTCAGTGACTTGCCCAAAGAAGCTAAAGAATTCATAAAAGAAGTTGAAACCCGAACAGGCGTACCCATTGTGTTTATCGGCACAGGACCAGACGCTTTGGACCTTATTGACCGTCGAGCATAGCAACTTTTATTTTCTTATTCGTTTATCCTCTTTCGAGGCGCAGTACCGTGTTAACGTCTAAAGGTTACAGCAAAGCTTCCGCCAGCGTCCTAATACTACTATTCGTTTTGGGATTACTTGTCGGAGGGTTACTCATCTACTTTGTATCTTACCGTCAAGTAACCAGCCTTAACGGTCAAATCACTGACTTACAGAGCGCAGTCTCAAACCTTGAAGGACACCAAAACGCAACTTACCAAACCATCACGATATTCCAAAATGGAACATCCCTCGCAAACATCTACAGCAACGTTAGGGCATCGGTTGTATTAGTGCAGGGTGAAACAAGCAGCGGAGGCGTACAAGGTTCAGGCTTTGTATATAATTTCGCTGGCCAAACCGTAGTGTTAACCAACTACCACGTCGTCCAAGGTACGACCGGGTTGAGCGTGACTTTCTCTGATGGCCACGGCTACGGCGCCAAGGTTCTTGGAACTGATCCGTACTCGGATTTAGCAGTTGTTTCTGTATCTTCGAATGCCCCAGCTTCTGAGTTCAACCCATTAACAATCGTGAGCTCCTCAACTTTAGGTGTAGGTGAACCCGTAATCGCCATAGGCAACCCATATGGGCTGGTAGGCTCATTAACTACAGGAGTTGTGAGCGCCACAGGACGAACCATAACTGAGGACACCGCTGGCGGCTACGCAATCGCCAACATCATACAGACCAGCACACCCATAAACCCCGGCAACTCAGGCGGTCCACTCCTAAACGCAGTCGGAAACGTAGTCGGAATAACGACAGCAATTGTTTCTGATTCTCAGGGCTTAGGCTTCGCCATTCCCTCAGACACAATTCTCAGGGAAGTGTCAGCTTTGATTTCAGCTGGTTCATACCAGGGACACTCCTATTTGGGCGTAACCGGAACAGATATGGATTACACAACAGCGCATCAAACCAATGCAAGCGTCACCTACGGCTGGCAAATAGCCACAATAAAAAGCGGCGGACCCTCAGATGGGAAACTTCAAGTTGGCGACGTCATCATAGCAATGAACGGCCAAACGATCAAGAACAACGATGACTTAGCAAGCTACCTCGAACAAAACACCTTGCCAGGCGATAGCTTAACGCTGACTGTAATTCGAGGAAACAGCCAGATTGACGTGGCACTCACGTTGGGTACACGTCCTGCACTCTAACTTTCTTTTCTTTTTGTGATATTGGTTTTTGCAGTAAAGAGTTAATTACCTCAGCAAACATAAAATAAAATGCGGATTTACCGCCGTCTTTTGGAGTTACTTTTTTGGAGTACAAATGGTTAGCGTTAACAGTTACAACAATCGGCGTTTTAATGGTAGGCATAGACACCCGCATAGTCATCATCGGGTTGCCACAGGTCTCCGAGCAACTCCACGCAGATATCGAGCAAGCCATTTGGATAACTCAAGCCTACGTATTAACTAACACTCTCATGTTATCGCTGATTGGGAGACTAGGCGACATTTTTGGGAGAGTAAAAATCTACACTTACGGCTTCGCCATCTTCACCGTCGGCTCAGCATTAACCAGCATAGGAACAGACCCCACCGAAGTAATCTTGTTTAGAGGAGTCCAAGGTATCGGCGCAGCATTGGTCTTTACGAACAGTATAGCGATTTTGTCGGATGCGGCTCCGAGGCGGCAACTGGGGTTGTTTTTGGGAATTAACCAGATTGCTTTCCGCGCCGGCGCACTTTTAGGTTTAACGCTCAGCGGCTTGATTTTGTCTTTTTTGGATTGGCGCGCTCTTTTTTACATCAACATACCCATTGGCATATTCGGCACACTGTGGGCTAGTCGACAGCTCAAGGAAACAGCGCTTTTGGATCCGAACCGAAGAATCGACTGGATTGGCTTCGGGTTGTTTACAGCGTTTCTCTTTTGCCTTATGGTTGGGTTAACTTTTGGCGCGTATGGCACAAGCGGGCTAACCTACTCTTACGCCTTGCTCGCAGGCGCAGTGGTTTTTATTGCAATTTTTGTTGGATACGAGAGAAGAGCAAAGTATCCCCTGATTTATCTGCGGGTTTTCAGGATAAGGCAAGTTTCCGGCGGATTATTCGCACTCCTCTTCAACATCATCACTTGGACCGCGGTGCTTTTGTTGTTGAGTTTACAGTTTCAATTGGTCGATAACTTAAGTCCGTTGCAGGCGGGGTTACGGATTTTGCCTTTTGAAATCGCGTTCTTAGCTGTTGGGCCACTAAGCGGCAGGTTGGCGGACAAGTATGGGCAAACCCAATTCATCCTTACGGGCTTAACGATTAGCACGGTTGCGCTGTTTCTTTTCTCCACCACGGGGCAGGCAACACCCTATTTTACGCTCAGTGTCTACATGGTGTTGCTCGGCGTCGGCACTGGATTGTTCGTAGCGCCAAACCTGCGGGCAGTCATGAGTTCCGTTCCAGTTGAAAGGCACGGCATCGGCAGTGCCCTCTTTACCCTGTTTCTCAACATTGGCTTAACCGTCAGCCTCAATCTAACAGTCCTAATAATGTCCTTAACTGCACCCTACAACCTCATAACCCAAATTATTAGTAGCGTAAACCCCGCAGCCATCCCCGCCGCAGGAAGAACCCTATTCGTTGACAGCCTCAAAAACACGTACTTCGCTTTCGCCATCATAAACGCTATCGCTCTGGTCCCAGCAATAATCGGCGGCAGAACCAAAAAAACAGAAAAAGCTGACGAACCAATAACAGAAATAGGATAAAATGAAACCTATTTGGAGCCTGTTAAGAGATGAATGCATAAACCTAAAAGGGTAGGCTTTTCACTAAGGGCAGGTCGTAAATGGCTCTTTTTGGAGACAGTGGCATCTTGAAAAAACATTGCTTTTCTTATCTTATGGCTTCGTCTATGCTGGAATAGCGCTTGGTCCTTGTTACTTCTTTGAATAGTTCTAAGCATTCGTCTTTGGTTGGGGCTTCAATGCCTATGCTTCCGTAGGCGCCTATGTCTATTCGATAGTTTTTTCTTTCTCTACTCTCAAACTTGGGTTCTTCATGACCACTCATTAATTTTTCCTCTCTCGTCCTTTACCGTTGGATATGGATTGTAGATGCTTATGACGGTGGTTTTTATAAGGTTAATGAGGGGTAAGCGATGGGTATGGTTGTTCGCTTTTGGCTGGGTTACATGAATTGTATAGAGAGGGGCGCAACCAAGAGACGTACGTGGCTCCAACATGACATTGATTTGAGTGCGCGTGATGGGGCTAAGAAAAAAATAGGCTTAAAGCATTCTTAGCAAGTCTGCCTTCGTAATAATGCCGATCACTGCACCTTTTTTTGAGACTAAAACAGCTGAGTAAGTCTGCAGAAGACTTGTAATCAACGATAAAGGAGCATCCTCGTTTATTTGGGGGAACGCTTCTTCCATAATATCTTCGGTTGGTAATTTGGAGATTTCTTCGAAGTCTTTTCCCGAAAGAATCTGGCGTAGAATTGCTTTCTCCGAAATGCTTCCCACTGATTGTTTTCCGTTAAAGACGGGTAACTGTGAGTAACTGTGATCTTTCATTATTTTTACAACTTCTGAAATTGCCTGGTCTTTTTGGATGCTGAGAACGTCATTGTGGAGGATTTTTTCTGCTTGAATTTTGGTTTTGAATTCTAAGCGTTCGAGCACGTCGAATATGGTTTTTACTTTGGTGTAGGAGGAGTCGATGGTTCCTGCTTCGAGTTTGGCGATTAGGGATTGGCTAACGCCTGCGGCTTTGGCGAGTTCTGATTGTTTTATGCCTAGCTGTTTTCGGCGTTTAGCAATGTCTTCTATTTTGGGGAACATGGTTTAGTGATGGTTTTGATGGGTTAATATTCTTTTTGGAATATTTTTTGCAAGAACCCATATAACGCCGTTATGGTATTTCTGTATCAACCAGAGAAGAGGCAACCAAAAAATGCCAAACAAAAAAATAGACACAATCGCTCTCCACGCGGGGCAAGAAACTCCTGATCCGACAACAGGATCGAGAGCCGTCCCAATCTACCAAACAAGCTCATTCGTGTTCAAAAGCACAGAGCATGCAGCAAACTTGTTTGCTCTAAAAGAAATAGGAAATATTTACACCAGAATGATGAACCCCACAACTGACGTCTTCGAAAAAAGAGTCGCAGCAATCGAAGGCGGAACAGGCGCCTTAGCCGTAGCATCAGGACAAGCAGCGATATCTCTTGCACTACTCACAATAACCCAAGTCGGGGACGAAATTGTCGCGGCAAACAACCTCTACGGCGGAACCTACAGCCTACTCCACTACACCTTCCCCAAATTTGCCAGAAAAACCACATTCGTCGACTCCCAGAAACCCAACGAGTTCAAAAAAGCAATCACACCCAAAACCCGTGCTATCTACGCGGAAACCATAGGCAACCCCAAGCTCGATGTACCAGACTTTGAAGCATTAGCAAAAATAGCTCACGAGGCAGGCGTACCATTAGTAGTAGACAATACAGTCGGCGTAGGCTTGGTGAAACCAATCGATTACGGCGCAGACCTCCTAGTTACCTCAGCCACCAAATACATAGGTGGACACGGAACCAGCATCGGCGGAATAATAGTTGACTCTGGCAAATTCAAATGGAACAACGGCAAATACCCAGAATTTACCGAGCCAGACCCAAGCTATCATGGAATCAAATATTGGGATGCCTTTGGAAACTTCCCAGAATTAGGAAATGTCGCAGTCATATTCAAAGCTCGAGTCCAGCTCCTACGCGACTTGGGACCAACATTGAGTCCATTCAATTCCTTCCTATTCCTTCAAGGTTTGGAAGATTTGCCGCTAAGACAACGCAGACACTCCGAAAACGCCCTACAAGTTGCCCAATATCTAAAGAATAATCCCTCGGTCAGCTGGGTAAACTATCCAGGCTTAACCGACAACCCCAACCACAAAGTTGCCTCAAAATACCTCAAAAAATACTACGGCGGATTAGTGGGCTTCGGCATAAAAGGCGGCTTAAGCTCAGGCAAGAAATTCATCGAATCAGTAAAGTTGCTCTCACACTTAGCAAACATTGGCGACGCCAAAAGCTTAGTCATTCACCCAGCATCCACTACCCATCAACAGTTGACTCCACAGGAGCAGGCAACAACCGGAGTGACACCTGATTTCATTAGGCTGTCAATTGGCTTAGAAGACCCGGAAGACATAATCGCCGACATAGACCAAGCCCTCAAAGCATCAGCCAAACCGTAAATACAACAACTTTTCTTTTTTTCTGGAGGAAAGCAAGCTAATAACCAACGAAAAAACCAACCCAGCGCAAACCTACACTTTTCGCGCATCCACTAGACGAGTTAAGGTTGGAATCGGGCGAAAAACTAGGTCCAATCACGCTTGCCTACGAAACATATGGCAAGCTTAATACACAGAAATCAAACGCAATTCTAATTCTCCATGCACTCAGCGGCGATGCACATGTGTCAGGACCAGACGGCTGGTGGGAAAACCTCATCGGTCAAGGTAAGGGCATTGATATAGACAAGTACTTTGTCATATGCAGCAACGTTATCGGCGGCTGCAAAGGTTCAACTGGTCCATCTTCAATCAACCCGAAGACTGACAAACCATATGGTCTTAGTTTTCCATTAGTCAGCATAGGCGACATGGTTGAAGCACAAAAAAACCTCACAGATCATTTGGGTATTGAGAAACTTTTAGCTGTGGTCGGCGGCTCGATGGGCGGCATGCAGGTTTTGCAGTGGATGGTGGCGTACCCAGACAAAATACGCTCAGCCATTCCTATAGCAACTACACTTAAGCATACTCCTCAGCAAATAGCCTTCAACGAGGTTGGTCGGCAAGCGGTAATGTCTGACCCTGACTGGCGAAACGGCAACTACTACCGCCACGCAGCGCCAGCGAAAGGTTTAGCCTTGGCAAGAATGATTGGGCACATAACTTACATGAGCGACACGTCTATGACTGAAAAGTTTGGGCGAAAAACCCGCGCAGATAAAGAAGCCTTCAAGTTCAGCGCAGACTTCGAAGTGGAAGGTTACCTGCATTATCGCGGCGACAACTTTGTTAAACGCTTCGACGCCAACAGCTACCTCTACCTCACCAAAGCCATCGACAACTTCAACCTGCTAAACGGCCACAGTTTAGGCAACGTCTTTGAGGGTTTGAAGGCAAAGGTTCTGGTGTTAGCTTTCAAATCGGATTGGCTCTACCCAGCCTACCAAAGCCAAGAAATCGTAAAAGCCTGCAAACTTACGGGCGTACAGGCAAGTTACTGCGAAATAACCAGCACATACGGGCATGACTCTTTTTTGTTGGAGACTGAGCAGGAAGGGCAGCTTATCGGGGGCTTCCTGAAGGCTGCAGAGGGCGGAGGTAGCGATCAGTCATGACCAAACAAACGCACACCTTAGAACACACAGTCATTTCAAGTTGGATTAGCAACGGAGCATCAGTGCTTGATCTGGGCTGCGGCGACGGAGAACTACTCGCCCTCCTAATTAAGATTAAACAGGTTCATGCGCAAGGCGTGGAACTAAGCGAACAAGCCATCCATAACTGTGTTGCAACAGGCTTAAGCGTTTTCCAACAAGACATCGACACCGGCTTAACCGAATTCGCCGACAAAAGCGCAGATTATGTTATCTTAAACCAAACTTTGCAACAGGTTAAAAAACCCGATTTCGCCATAAAAGAAGCATTACGGGTCGGAAAAAAAGTCATCGTTGGCTTCCCAAATTTCTGCTACATCACCGACCGCTTCCAAATCTTCTTTCAGGGAAAAGTCCCCGTCACCCCTTCATTGCCTTACGAATGGTACGACACACCCAACTTGCATTTTTTAAGCATCGCTGACTTCAAAGAATACTGCTTAAAAAACCAAATAACAGTTGAAGAAGCAGCGTTTATTTCCAAAAACCGGAAGGTGCGGTTTTTGCCTAATCTGTTTGGGGAAGTCGGGCTTTTTCTATTGTCAAAATAACGAACCAACGTTTGTTTACCTAAATGCCGTTGGGTTTATTTTTTTACCATACTTGCCTAACCTATTAGAGAAATACGTGAAACTTTAGACCTTATTGTAACTGAGGCTGAATTTTTAAAATGTTGTAATTTTTTTTAAAAAAACTTTATTTTCTTAAGCCCCAAAAAGGAAGAGTTAAGCGAACCAAGCCACGTGCTAAATAGAGAGACCTAAAAGGCAGGTAGGCAACGGTCTTCTTCGTGTTTAGCAGCCGGATTCGCTCAACTTCTGTTGGCTATCCCTTGCATTCCTACCAATGGGTAACCTGTCTCAAAAATATAAGATATTGTGGGTACACTATGTAGCCACAATTGCCAACTTGATAATTGTTTAAGCTTGAAATTGGCTTCGTTCTTTGTTCAAATATCCAAAAATATACTTCAGACTTGATTATAACTAACAATCGCTATTTAGCAAGAGGGCTTAAATGTAGTAATCGGGGTTTAAAACGCCAGTTTTCACCGAATCTTTGGCGCAAAAAGTTGCACAAAGCCTACAAAAATCGAAAGTAACATCTTTAGCGGCAATTTTGTCACTCACCAGTTTTTGGGCAGTTTCAGAAGCCATAACTTGGATTTGGGGCAAGTACTGCTTAACTTGGTCGGTGCCTTTGTACGCGCGTTTGGAACTTAGGTATTGGCTCACGGCGGCTTGAGTGGTGCCAAGTTTTTTAGCTGCGTCTGTTTGGGATAGGTGGTATTTTTGTACGAGTTCTTTGGCAAGCATCGATCTAAAGATTGGCAGAACATATTTGCCGATTATTTCGCATTGTGGGTCCATGAGTATCACACGTTATAACACGCTTATACTTATAAGTCATTCAGGGACAACCATTTTCTAGATCTGCCTACAAAGCCCAATAATCCTTGATTCCACAAGAGCAAGCAAATTATCGGTAACATCCAACCATTCGAGCTCTTCTTATGCTAAACTAAACGAGCCATAACTGCAAGTTGATTAATAAGTGATTCAATCGCCCCAAACTCTTCTCCTTACGTCTTTCTAATTTTTTTAGATGATACTACAAAGTAAACTCCGATAAACCAATTTCAGGTATTCACTCAACGAATGAATATCAAATTGTTATCAAAACGTATGACAACTTGACCCTAGCAGATAGTAAGGTGAATCTGCAATCACAAAGAGGCAATAAGCTACATTTTATTTAATTTGTCGATGATTGGTTTTCATTGTTTTCTTGGGCTTTCTTGATTGCCAACATCAAAAATGTTGCGCCAACAGATAACGCGGCAATGGTCCAACCCGAGATTGAATAATCATAGACGGCCCATACCAAGTAACCCATGGCCAAGTTGAAGACCTGAATTGCTACTACTATCCTTATCAATCGCAAAATACTTTGAAAATAAAATTGAATCAAACCTGCTCTTCCAAAATTTTTAGTTTATTGAACAAATACAAACACTACTTTTTGTTTTATATTACTATGTGGTTGCAACTGAGCAGTAACGAGCTTACTTTTCTTTAGGGAACATGTTGCTAAAGAAGTTAATTTTGAGAGCAGCGAGGAATGCAAAAAATTTAACTAACCGAAGCCAATTCTTTGGAAGTAGTAAGCTGTCAGTTGATTTTAGTGTTCACTTTAAGAGATGACTAAATTGGAAAATAAAGAAACCTCAAAAGATAACAACATCAAGATTCGCGTTCTCAAAAATGGTCCGTACTTAGTTTCCGGCGGTGTTTCTTTAAGAAAAACGACGATTCAATGCGACCAAAGCTCTGGAATCCCCGTAGGCTGGCTAATTGGGGAAAAACTCGAGACTTCACCTACTTACACTTTATGTCGATGTGGACAAACCAATAACAAGCCTTTCTGTGACGGAACACATGTAAAAGTAAATTTCGACGGCACGGAAACAAGCGACAATGAACCCTTTGAAAAAATGGCAAAGACAATTGAAGGCCCCGAATTAACACTTAAAGACGCCGAGATTCTGTGCGCTTCCGCCCGGTTTTGCCATCGTGGAGGCGACATCTGGCGGCAAATTCCTAGGTCAGACGACCCCAAACTAAAAGAAAACGCGTCTCGAAATGCTTGCGACTGCCCAGCTGGGCGGCTGGTTGTCACAGATAAACAATCTGGCAAAGTTATTGAGCCGTCGCTTGAGAAATCGATTGGTTTAATTGAAGATCCCGCCATGGGTATTGATGGTCCAATTTGGATTCGAGGAGGAATCCCCGTTTATTCGTCAGAAGGTAAACTTTATGAGGTTAGGAACCGAGTGACTTTGTGTCGATGTGGAAAATCCACTAACAAGCCTTTTTGTGATAGCAGTCATTATCCTGAGGAAGACCAAGAGGTGATTGAAGATGAGCAAAGGTAAAATCCACGAAAAACCAACCACTGAAAGCAGCATCGATAACGCACTAAAGTCTAAGGAAAAAGCTTTTGTACTATTTTATGCGACTTGGTGTCCGTATTCACAGCGGTTTTTGCCGATTTTCCAAGAATACGCGAAAGACAACCCACAACAGTGCATCAGCGTAATAATCGATGACAAGCCTGATGTCTGCGAAAAATATGCCATAGAATACTATCCAACGGTGCTGTTGTTTAGGAAGGGGGAAGTAGAAAAAAGACTTGACGCCATACCAGGTGTGGGGTTAACAAAAAAACAACTAAAAGACCTCGCTACTACCTCATAAACCCCTTCCCAATTTTTGTTCAGAAGAGATTTGTTTTTTAGGGTTATTTTTCGTTGCTTTGAAAATTAACGTTTTTATCGTAGTAGACTATGTTGCTGATTGTTGTCTGGTCGTTTTTTGCCTCGTAGCTTTCGCATACTCTAACGCACTCTGTTTTTTCCTGTCCATGTTTTAGTTTACAGATATGCAACATCTTAAAACTAAGCAGTCTTAGGGCTCCTTCTGAGCGGAACCAAATGTTGTATTGGCCCTGTTTTTCCTTGCTGATGGCCACTATGTTTGATTGGAAATTGCTTGTTTTGTTAATGTATTTTTGGATTGTGATGTTTCGGGGCACAAGTATCTTGAGTTTCAACTTACTGTGCTTGCATTCCCAGCAGATATTTGTGTTATTCATGATTTTCTAACCGCCTTCTGCTTAATGTTTTACTGTAAATAACATTTTTTGAGAACACTAATTTGCTTGCTTGTTAAATGCGGTTTACAAAGTGAGCGCTTTTTGTTAGGTTGGCTTCGCTAAAGCAGTTCTCGACTTAACAAACACTTAAGAAATGAGTTACTGTACAGTTTTTTACTGCTGCATCAGCAATTGTTGGTATTCTGGGTTAACACTTCCCCGCTTGCTGAGAATTATGGCGTTTATTTTTCGCCAATCTTCACTTATCGTAGCCCACATTGGACCGTTAATTATTTCCTTTTTAACGTAGTCTTTCAACGTTTTTTCCCTTTTTATAGTTCGTTTGCCCCAGTCAACACTGATTAATCCTGAGCGCCGGAGGTATTGGAGGTTTCGAGCCAACTGGTTGGGGTTGAGAGGGTAATTAATTGAGCTGTTCAAATCGTCAGTAAATGATTCGATTGAGAATTCCTCTTCAGCTCGAAGACTAATCACTGCAACCATATCCTGCATAAATCGAACTGATCGATCCGAATAAGCAGTTTTAACTTTTACCACCCGAATCTGTTCTAAACGGTGAGCATTACGTTTGTAGAACCATCTTTTGACAGCTTCAGCTAATACTGCGTAAGCTCCCAAAATTCCTGCCAAGACCAAGTAGAATGCTGGTGGAGGCGGCGTAAAACCGAAGATTTGACCCAATGGCGTAAATGGCACAATTAAGGCGAATCCAATAACACCCAAGAGCATTAATGTAAGATACTTGCTTGGTTTGCTCTTGTAGAATGGTATTCGCCGAGTTCTAATGATGAGGACAACTAGTGTTTGGGAACATAAAGACTCAGTAAACCATGCTGTTTGAAACACAGATTGAAACACTTTCGGATCGATGACGGCTTGGAAAACAAACAGCATTATAAAGAACGTCACGAAATCGAAAAGCGAACTAACTGGGCCTAAAGTAACCATAAAGCGTCTTATGAATGAAATGTCCCATCTCTTTGGCTTTTCAATGTATTCGGGGTCAACGTTGTCGGTTGTCATCACGGTTTGGGAGGTGTCGTAGAGAAGATTATTTAGTAGAATTTGGATAGGCAACATTGGCAAAAATCCCAAGAACACCGAACCGCCAGCGGCGCTAAACATATTGCCAAAGTTAGAGCTTACTCCCATCATGATATACTTCATTGTGTTTCCGAACGTTTTGCGTCCTTCAAGCACACCTTGCGCTAACACTGTTAAATCGTTCTTTAACAAGATAATGTCAGCTGATTCTCTTGCGACGTCAACGGCGTTATTGACTGAAATGCCAACATCAGAGGTTTTTAGAGAAGGCGCATCGTTTATGCCATCCCCCATGAAGCCAACGACATGGCCATTTCTCTTTAAAAGATTAATAATTCGGTCTTTTTGTGCAGGAGTTACTCGTGCGAAAACATTTACTTCTTCAACTATTGCTGAAAGCGCTTCATCGGACATTTTGGAAATCTCGTTTCCGAGAGCTATACCTTTCACTTCAAAACCGAGTTCACCACAAACTTTCCGCGTGACGAGCTCATTGTCGCCTGTGAGAATCTTAAGTTCAACACCTGCATTGCCCAATAGCTGGAGGGATTCTTTTGCGGTTTCTTTCGGGGGATCAAGGAAAGCGACAAAACCCAAAAAGGTCATATCGGATTCGTCGTTAATTGAGTAAACAGCTTTCTCTTCTCTGAGCTTTTTACTTGCAACACCTAACACTCTTAAGCCTTCAGCGCTTAAATCAAAGTATTTCTGCTCAATTTTTTTGCGGTCCACCTCAGTTATGTCGGAAATTAAGCCTTCAAGTTCATAGTAAGAACATACTTTGAGAATTTCTTCGGGTGCACCCTTAACTATGAAGAATCTTTGTCTTTCTTTTTCAACCACTACTGAAACGCGTCTTCGGACAAAATCGAAGGGAACTTCGTCGATTTTTTGGAATCCTGAAATGTCGATTTCTTTGTGCTTGAGGATGGCTTCGTCCAAGGGGCTTTTGAGTCCTGTTTGGAATGTACTGTTTAGCAAAGAGTACCGTAGTACTTTATCGTCGTCTTTTCCTTCCAGGTCTATATGGAGAACGAGTTTTATTTGGTTCTCTGTAAGTGTTCCAGTCTTGTCAGTGCAAAGAACGTTCATGCTGCCAAACGTTTCAATTGCTGAAAGACGCTTGACGATAACGCCTTTCTTGGACATTGCCATAGCGCCTTTTGAAAGGTTTATGGTGATAATCATAGGCAAAAGTTCAGGTGTTAAGCCTACGGCAAGTGCAACAGAAAAGAGAAGACCTTCCAATATACCATTTACATTGGGGTGCAGAAGTGCCTGTACCATGAAAACGAATAATACCAAAAGAAGAGTAACCTGCATTATTAAGAATCCGAATCTTTTGATGCCTACTTCAAATTCGGTTTCAGGCGTTTTTTCTACTAGTCTTTGAGCGATTTTTCCATATTCCGTAAAGCTACCTGTTCTGACAACAACGGCTACAGCACTACCACTTACGATTGAAGTGCCTAAAAAGAGGTAGTTAGTCCATTCGGTAATGGCGGGCTCTTCGTTTTTTACGGGGGCAGATATTTTTTCAACTGGGAATGATTCTCCCGTAAGGGCTGACTGGTTTACGAACAGATCTTTGGCTTCGATAACTCGAGCGTCTGCAGGTATTATGTCCCCAGCGGAAAGATAGATTATTTCACCGGGAACGATTTGGGCCAGCTTCACTTCATTTTTCACATTATCTCTTAAAACTGTGGCTGAAGTAGCAACCTTTTCTTTTAAGAGTTCAGCGGCTTTTGAAGCGTTTGTTTCCTGATAATAGGCTAAAATAACGCTGAGAAAAACCATCGTATAGATTACTATGAAACTAGGAATTGATCCAAGAGCCGCTGAAAGTGCGCCTGCGATCATCAAGATTATCACGAGGGGGCTTTTGAAGCGTGAAAGAAAATTGAAAATTGCAGCGTGTTTTTTTGTGCGTGCAAACTCGTTTGGGCCGTAAATTTCAAGTCTTTTTTCGGCTTCCTCAGTACTCAGACCCTGCCTTGAAGCATTCAAACGACCCAACACTTCGTCGATTGGAAGGCTTAGCATATCTTTAGAGCTTAAAGAGGGCGCCATGGACACAGCTGAGTTTTTGCGCGAGTTTCTCTTTTTGTTTTGGAATTTAGAGGTCGCCATGGACGCTTCCAGCTAAGTAAATCTTTAGAATAGAAATATACGGCTCTTAAAGGGGTTTCTTAGGTTTACGATTTGAGCATGCTAAAAACCCGCAAGATTACGAGTCCAGATTTTAAAAAATTGGCAAGTCATTATGCGTATCTGTAAAATGGGGCGTCAAAGAGAAGTCTTCTATATAACAACCTGCTAAGAGATGCTCAATATTTTATTTCCATTTCGTCAGAATTTCTTCACGTTGGAAAGTGGCTTTGCTCAAATAGAACAAGGCAACGTCCGTTACTGCTAACGCCGCAATGACTCCGATAGCCAGCCATGTTGAGATTTGCGCACTTGTCGAAGCAAAAATCACCACGAAAACCAACGGCAAAACGACTAATCCACCTAACTGTTGAGCTGCTCTTATGTCGTTGACTTTTGAAGATACAATTATGTTTGCTTCGACGCTCATTATGCAAGCTAATGGTGCGATTGCTCCGATGACTAAAGCCCAGTACGGGTTGGGTATCAAAAAGGTGTTTACTTGAGGAGTCGTGATTGACCAAACATCAATTATTATCGCTGATATGGCTGCGCCAACGTATGTTACAACCATGCAGGGTATGAAAGAGGCTAAGCTTTTGCCAAGTAACAGTTCACCGTCAGTTGTTGGAGTTGCAAGCAGGGGTTCGAGGCTTTTTTCGATTTTTTCCCCCACAAAGCTGTATGAAGCGATTATTGAGGGAAGAATCGCTGGGATAAGGACAAAGTACATTGTTGCTATGCCCACGATTTGGTTTACGGCAGCCAAAATTTGGTCATGCGTTAGTGTTCCCACGCCGATTTCCGTGTTTAAGGCAAAAATGAAAATTATTGGCAAAACAACGCCAAGTATTATTGGCATGGCTATGAGTGAGTAGAGAACGTACTTGTTTTTGCGGAAAACACTAAGGTCCTTTTGAGTTACAATCCACGATTTCCAAAGCCTCATTGAGCAGTAGCCTCCCGAATAAGTTTAAGATAAACATCCTCAAGCGTTGAACGCAACTCGGTAACGTATTGGATGTTGCCGCCTGCTTCAACGATTGCCCTCACAACATCCGGGTTGTCTTTTTCAGGATCATCTATATCAAGGATTAACTTGTTGTCGCTTGTTCGCACGCTTTTGACTGTACTCAATTTTTGCAGGGAAGCCACAATAGCATCGGAAACGCTTTCTAAATGTACGATTGTTTTTCGGTTATAGAGGCTGCGCTCCAAGTTTTTTGGTGAATCAACGACTACAAGTTTTGTTTTTAGGATTGCTATTCTGTCACAGAGGCGTTCAGCTTCATCCAAATTGTGGGTGTTTATGAAAATTGTTCGCTTTTCTTTCTTAAGCTCAATGACGAAATCTCTCACGGTTTTGGAGGCCTCAGGATCTAAGTTCGCTGTTGGCTCATCTAAAAAGAGTAGTTGCGGGTCATGGATTAATGCGCGGGCGATTGCAAGTTTCTGTTTCATACCCTTGCTGAATGTGCCCGCAGCATCTTCGCGACGTCCCCAAATTCCAAGTAACTTTAAGAGATGTTCAATGTTTTCTTTGCGTTTTTGTTCCGGGACTTCGTAGAGTTGCCCATAAAAATCAAGGTTGCGGTAGGCGCTTAAGCTGTCGTATAAACCGACGTTCTCTGGTAGAAAACCAACCATTTTTCGGATTTTTAGGCAGTTGCTTTCTGAGTCAATTGAGTAGCCGCCTATTTTTGCTTCGCCGCTGGTTTTGCCGATTAAACAGCAGAGCATACGCACGGTGGTTGTTTTTCCTGCGCCGTTGGGTCCAAGAAAACCAAAAACCTCACCATCATCAACGTGAAAAGTGACGTTGTCCACGGCGGTTAGATTGCCGAATTTTCGGGTTAGGTTTTGGGTTTCAATCATTCGGTGCACTTTCAAGGATTTTATGATTTAGGCTTTTTCGTATTTAGACTCTTCTATTCGTTTTTGCTCTAACTGTTCTTGCTTTAAACCGCTATCACCATGCGAACCCTGCTTTTTGTCTTCCGGCGGGAAAGTGATTGCGTCTTTCACGAAAGTGCTCATGAGGCTAACTTTGCCGCAGGCAGGGCACTTTAACTGTTTTGAGCAGCCCAATATGAAAAGCTGAGAAACTATTTGATGCATCGAATACGTTGCCGCATTTTTTACATTTCGCCCTCATTTTACCAGGATTTCTCATGAAGTATAACCTGATAGTTATAGCCAAAACCAAAACTATGACTACAACTACGATTCCGACGAATGACCCGCCGATTGATGTTCCAATTAATTGTCCCTTTTCAAGACTTTTCGATGCTGTATTTTTTAGAGATTACCCTTGTTAATGATATAGATTGCTATGAAAAAACCGTTTTTTAGTGTTTAACGTTTTTCGTATTTGGATTCTTCGATCATTTTTTTCTCCAGTTCTTCCTCAGTCAGTTCTGGCGCCGCAACCTGTTGCTGTTTTGCTTCTTCTGGAGGCCAAGTTAGTGGGTCTTTGACTGAAGTGTAAACGTTGAGCCAGCTTCTTTTTCCGCATGCAGGGCATTTAACATAATGTAATGGACCAATATGGGGCGCCAAGGCTACTCCGCCGAGTCCTTGTTCAAAGACAGCGCTGCATTTTTTACATTTTACTCTGGCCATTTCAATCGCTCTTTGAAATAATGATTGGAGATTAAAATGTTTGTTTGGGTTTATGCGATTTTTGCCTTTGAAAAAGTATAAAGGCGCATACAAGCTAAGAGTTAGCGTTTAAGTTAAGGATAGACTGAAATGTTTGAGCATCGCCACGAAAAACTTTTGCCAAGACGCCTATTCCTCAAAAGATTAGCAAGGTACGCGTTGATATCGTTGAGCCTTGTGCTTGGTTCACTGGTAATAGGCATGGTTGGTTACCACATGCTTGAAGGCTACTCGTGGGTTGACTCGTTTTTGAACGCTGCCATGTTAATGGGTGGAATGGGACCAGTTAACATTCTTCATACAGATTCAGGAAAAATATTTGCTGGAGTATACGCATTATACTGCGGGTTAATCGAGTTAGTGGCAATCGGCATTTTTGCCGCCCCAATTGTCCACCGGTTCCTGCATCACTTTCATATGGAAAAAGCACAAAACTAGCTGAGAGTAGCATTAAAACGCTGTTTTGTGAGACTATTTATATATCAATTTGCTTGATTGTGCAAAGTTTTTTATGCTAAGTCGACTGAAATAGCGTTTGGGGTTGAGGGGTTGGGCAGTTGGGTTTACTGGACATTTACCCATCTTTTCTCCTAAAAGCTACCCCCTCGGCCTTCTTAATTTAAAGCAGCGGGTAAGTCGGCTGTTTGTTCGCCAATCTTTTTTAGAAGCGCCTGTTTGATTTTGGATATGACATCTGCCATGTTTTGGCGCAGGAATAGCCTTCCGAACGGGTTAACAGTACTGCTATTTCCCCGAGAAACTGCGAACACCACACAGTTAGCCGTTTCAGTTGGATTTGGTTCAAACCAAGAACCAGAGGAAAACGCTGGAGTTGCCCATTTCATAGAGCACATGCTTGCGGGGGGGTCACCAAAGCGCATTCAACTATCCCGAAGCATTGAGGATTCCGGAGGGATTTTAGATTTCTATACAGACCATGAACATATGATGACAACTTTGGATATTTTACCTGAGAAATTAAGTGAAGCTTCATACGTTATTTCCGAGTTGCTCTTTAACTTGGAGTTTGAAGAAGAAAATTTCAAGAAAGAACGAAAAATAATTCTCAACGAACTATCTGAAGCTTTAGATGACCCGTCAGAAAGAATTGAAGAATTGCTTCTGAAGACCTTGTTCAAAAGTCACCCCGTAAAACGGCCTGTTGGAGGATTTCCAAAAACTGTGGAGAAACTAACTTTAAACCAATTAGGACAAGTTCATAGAACTAACTATATTCCCCAAAATATGGTGTTGATTTTGACTGGTAATTTCACTGAAAAATCCGTAGAGGGGGTTCTTGAAAATTTCAAGAGCAGAACAAGTGAGCAGACTTTTCGAAGAAAAATGGTTCCTTGCGAAACAGCGAAACCTGAATCGCTGGTGGTTGAGAAAAAACCTGGAATAGCCCAATCATACTTGAGCGTTGGAGCACGGACGGTTTGTTCTACGCATCAAGATTCACCCAAATTGGATTTGATGAGTGCACTGCTTAGTGGAGGGACAAGTTCACGTTTATTTGTGGAACTTCGAGAAAAAAACGCTTTAACCTATGATGTTAGTTGTGACCATAATAAAGGCGTGGATTTTGGGTATTTCAGTATTAGCTGTGCAGTGAAAAATAAAAAGCTGGCAAAAGCCACTGACTTGATTCTCAAAGAACTATCCAAGTTAAGAACCGATAAAGTGCCAAAAGAAGAGCTTGACAGAAATAAAAACCTGATTATGGCGGAGATTCTTCGAGGAATGGATAATCCGCATGAATGCTCAGAGATTCTCGCTTATATGGAAATGCAATTCAGATCCGAAACCGCATTGATGGACTACATCGGAAAAATAAAGACAGTTTCAAGTGAAGACATAATGGAAGCAGCCAACCGTTATCTTCAAGAAGACAGCTTATCAACCGTTACGCTTGAAACAACAAAATAAAAAAGCGCTAAATTTTTGCAGGTGCCGTTTGGCAGACTCCAGCGCCGTTAAGGAATGCCCAGATACACATTTGGGAGCCTAAGCCCCATAGTGCATAACTGGAAAACAAAGCCTTAAATCAGCTTCAGGTTTCTCTACCAAACGACACATAATTTCTCGGCAAAAACCCACTGATTTGACAGAAAACAAGAATTTGTGGTAGCCTAAAACCAACCACAAGCTAACAAACACAAATGATAGATTGTTGTTCTCGTTTGAGACAACAATGTTTCATATAGTATTTCCGACTTTAACAGCAAGTTGATATCGTGATATCATGCAATAAAGCTAATTGTCCAAAATGCGGAAAACAGTTGATAAAAGCAGACAAGACACTGGAGAACTCTGTTTTCTGTGTCGCACGCTTTACCTGCGATTCATGCGGCACCGTCTTTAAATACGCCACAGAATTTTAGAGGATAATTAATTTTTTTCTGAGAAGTACACGATTGGCCCATTTTGATTGTGAACATACAAGATTATGAATAACTTTTAACTTCAAACATCAGCCACTCCTTTTATATTTCCAAATCATTGTTTTTGTAAATCAAGGGGAAATTGGCTTGCAACTTGAAGAAATGAAAAAAGAGATCGAAGCCCTAGTCATAGCAAAAGGATTCTACAATAAGCCCGAGGATATTCCAAAGAAACTGCTTTTCGCCTTCATAGAGCTCGGGGAAGCCAGCGACGCATGGAAGAAGGGATTACCTGAAGAAAAAATCGCTGAGGAACTAATCGACGTAATGTTCTATGTTTTGGATGCTAGTCGTTTAGCGTGTCCGAACATGAATATGGATGAAGCTTTCAAGAAGAAACTGGAGAAAAACTTGGGCAGACCCTTCCAGTATGGCGAAGGGCATCGTGCAAAACTTCCTGAAGAAAATAAAAGTTTGTAACCAACGTTTTTATGGCAAAAGAAGAATTAGATGTCTGTTGAATCAAAGTGGATTTCGTTTGCCCAACTAACGTGGTTTTCGAGTGCAGCAGATGCGGTTTATGCTGCGGAGACACTAAAGAAAAAACAAGGCATATTCTGCTTCTAGAGTCAGAAAAAACCGCCATTTCGGCTGAGACTTGTTTACCAAAAGAAGCTTTCACCGAACAGATCGCCGATAAAAACCCTTACTGCTATGAAATGAAAAAGAACAGAGAAGGTAAATGCTTCTTCCTAAAAGATAACCAATGCAGCATCTACGCATCAAGACCCCTAATCTGCAGGTTCTATCCCTTTGAACTAAAATTTGACCAAGACAAAGACCAGCATGTTTTCAATTTCACATTTGAGTGCCCAGGAATAGGCAAGGGAAAAATGTTGGTTCGGAAAGATTTTGAGGTATTGTTTTTGTTGGCTCGGGAACGGTTACCTTAGAGTTGGGCCAAAACATCTGCCTGCTCGATTGTGACTCCGCAGTAGTGGCATTTGAGCAACAGTGGTTCTTCATTTTTAACGTAGAATTTCGAGACAACTGGTTCGTTGCTGATACTTATGCAGCAGGGGTTAGCACATTTAACGATGCCTTCTATAGTTTTAGGCAGTTTAACCACCAATTTTTCAACCACTTCATAGTTTCGAACGAAGTTTATCGATGCGTGCGGAGCAACAAGCGCAATCCTGTTAACTTCCTGTGAGTTAAGGGCTTTTCCCTCGATTTTTACGATGTCTTTGACTCCGAAGCGTCTGCTGGGAACATTGATGGCGATGGTCATGACTTTTTTTTCTTTGCCAGTTATGCCTAAGATCTTTACTACGTCTAAAGCGTATCCGCCGCGGATGTGGTCGATTACGGTGCCGTCTTTGATTTTGTTTACTTTAAGCTCTTTATCACTCATTCAGTTCGCCTTCTACAAGCTATGCATATGCAGCAAATAAGATTTTACTTAATCTTCAAATTGGGGTTTTCTCAAGTCTTTATTGCCCCTTAACCTTGTGCACTACGCTGATTATCAGCTTTCCATGAGCCGTCTTCACTAAACTCATACGCAAATGAATCTGAACTTTCTCGTTTTTCGTAACTTGAACGGTGTGGAAATCGATTTGCTCGGCTTTTAGAATTTTATCCATTAGATCTTTCTTTTCTTCCTCTGGGATTTGTAGAATTCTCCAAAGATTCAAATTCAAGAATTCGTCACAGGGGTAACCGAATAGTTCGCAGGCTGCAAGGTTTACATATACAAATTCTCCCCGCAAATTCGCCAAAAAGATAGCTTCAGCTAAATTATCTAAAATAATCGCTCTAAAAGTCAATCCATCTTCAATTTTTTTGCGTTCCATAATTTCATTGGTCAGTCTCTGGTTTGCCTGAGAATACTCTGCTGTGCGTTTAGCCACAACATCCTCAAGCCGCTGATTGTAGCTGTTCAACTCTTGCTCCAGCTCTTTACGCTTAGTTATGTTTTCAAAAATTGCTACGAAATAGTCTTTTTTGGGACCGTACACAGAAATATTCAACCAAATGTTTAGCGGCTTAAAGAAAAGTTCAAAGCGCTCAGCTTTCCCAGTCTTGGCAACTCTACCGTATATTTCAAATATTTCGGGATTAGCTTCTTTTGTCCCTGGAATAGCCTCAGAAACCTTTCTGTTAACTACCGTTTCACGTTTTAAACCGGTTAGTTGCTCAAATGCTGCATTGATTTCCAAGTACATAAAATCTGCTGGCGCACCTTTTTGGTCATAAATCATCTTGCAGTAGGCATAGCCATTAATCAAGTTCTCAAATAGCGAACGATATTTTTCTTCGCTCACTTTCAGGGCTTCTTCCGCTTGTTTTTTCTGATCAATGTTTACAACGTAGATTCTGATCCTAGGTCCTATGGGCATGTATGAGAATTGCTGCAGGTACCAGTCGCCGTCAAGGTTTATTTCTCTTCCAAACGAATACTCAGCGGCGATTTTATCTTTAAAAACGCAGGAAACAGCTTCCCAATCAGAAAAGAACGGCTGGTCTAAACCTTTTTTTTCAAGGTTAGGGAAGACTTTTATTGCAGCTGGATTAGTGTAAGTAATTTTTCCCTCAAAATCAACTTCTACGATGGGATTTGGGTCAAAAGCTGGAAAAGAAGCCAATCGAATGTATTTTTCTTCAAATAGTTTACGGTCAGTTAAGTCTTGCCCAGAAAAAATTGCACCTATAAACTTGCCTTTTTCATCTTTGACGGGCAGGTTAAGCCAATTAATCACCCGTTCCTGACCGCTTTTAGTTAAAACCTTTTTCTCAACGTGACCTCTTCGGGAAGTCCCGTCCAGCAATTGGTGAAAAGAAATTCTCATCTCCTCGCGTATGGTTTGAGGAATAAAAACGTCGAACCAGTTCTTGCCCAAAACCTCTTCTTTTGAGGACTCTAGTAACTCGCAGCCTTTCGAGTTTATATCAGCAACAATCTCATCGTTTCTAACAAAAACTGTTATGGTGTCTTCCAAGTTCAGGCTGATGTTATCTAGTTTTGTTTTTTCACTCATCAAAATTTCTCCTTTTCAATTAATGGGTTAGAAAAAGAAACCTCAGGTAAAATAGCTGGTATGTACATTCGCTCAACATATTCCTTCATCATTCGGCAAGCATTAAAAACAGGGTTGACCGTTTTGATTGCTTCCTTGGCAACTTGAATCCAGCCATGCGGCACTCCTTTGCGGTCGCGGTCGTAAAATAGAGGCACTATATTATTTTCCAGTAGACTATATAGTGCTTCAGTGTCAGCCTTGTCTTCTTCGTCAGGGTTTCCACCTTTAAAGCTGTCAATTGCCCATCCGTTAATACCGTTATAGGCTTCATCCCACCATCCGTCACGAACACTTAGATTAATAACTCCATTCATTGAAGCTTTCATGCCACTTGTTCCACATGCTTCCTGCAAACGTCTTGGAGTGTTTAGCCAAACATCAACCCCTCGAACTAAATCCCTGGCAAGACTCATGTCATAATCTTCAACGAACACTATTCTTCCCTGAAACCGCTTATCCAAAGCCACATTGTAAACGATTTTGAGAAGCTCTTTTGAAGCATAATCTGCCGGATGAGATTTGCCGCCGAAAATTATCTGCACAGGACGCAATGGATCAGTAACTAACTTCTTGAGACGTTCACTATCGGATAAAATCAAGTAAGGACGCTTGTACTGAGTAAATCGACGAGTAAAAGCAATAGTTAAAGCATACGGGTCAAGTAAAGCCCCCATTGCTAGCACCTGCTGGGTAGAAATTCCATCTCTAACTAAACGCAGTTGGGCACGATCTTGAATGGCGCGGATAAGCCTACTCTTCATTAATTGATGAACATTCCAAAACTGTTCATCTGGCATGTCAGGTGCACATTTCCAGAACTGTTCTTCGTTCTCGTTTGGCAATGGTTCATCTTTAATTTGTTTTGCACATAGCTCCGAAATTTCTGCTGCTCGCCAACTAGGTGCATGAACACCATTTGTTATGCTTAATATTGGAACTTCGTCTATCGGTTTTTCCGGGTAGAGCACGCTCCACATTTTGCGGGCTACCTTACCATGAAGTTTGCTTACAGCGTTGGCTTGACCAGCTAACCGCAGAGCAAAAGCTGTTAAACTAAATTTTTCTGGACCTAAACCGTCATAGCTTCCAAGTTTCAAGAAGCTTTCACTGTCAATACTCAGAGATTCCCAAAAGTTACGTGCGTAACGATCCATCAGTTGATATGGGAAAATATGTTGCCCAGCCGCGACAGGCGTGTGGGTTGTAAAAACAGTGCTTTTCCGCACCTTGTCGATTGCCTCTTTTAGCGGGGTCCCTTTTGCCCGTTCTTCTCTAAGCCGCTCAAGCATCATAAACGCTGTGTGGTCTTCATTGGCATGCCATACAACTGGTTTTATATGCAGTTCACGCAAGGCTCGCACTCCACCCATGCCTAAAACGATGAGTTGCCGCAGCCTCTCTTCTTGGTTAGCAGTGTAGAGCCTTGCAGAAAGCCCCCTGTCCTCCTCTCGGTTGTCGCTAATGTTTGTATCGAGCAGATACAGGTTCACCCTTCCCACTCGCACCTGCCAAACTTGGAGGAAAATTTGGTGGTCTCCAAGCGGAACTGCAATTATGGGACCGCATCCCATGGGCCAAGCGCATGGTGATATAGGTGCTTCGCTGAAATCTATTTGTGTGTAAGCTTCTTCCTGCCAGCCTTCAGCAGAAACGTGTTGGCGGAAGTAACCTTGAGGGTACATAAAACCCACGGCAACCAAAGGTAATCCACTGTCAGAAGATTGCTTGCAGATATCTCCCGCAAGGACTCCTAAGCCACCAGCGTAAATGGGAAGCGAATTGTGGATAGCGTATTCAGCGGAAAAATAAGCAATTTGTCCTTCAAAGTTTTCAGGAACCTTTTTTCCACACCAGTCTTTTTTGCTCGTCAAGTAATTATCAAATTTTAGAATTATTGAGTCGTACAGTTCAAGGAAGGCAGGATCTCTTGCTGCAGCCTCTAACTTGTCAGGGGGAATGTCACGCAGTTGTTTAACTGGATTATGTCCACTTGCCCTCCAAAGCTCATAATCCAAAGAACGAAAAACCTGCCGTCCCTCTTCATCCCAGCTCCACCAGAGGTTGTTTGCAAGCTCAGCTATTCGTCCAATCCGTTTCGGAACCAATTGAATAATCTCATCCTGAAACTCCATTCAAATACTCCTTTGACTTAGTTCGGCGTACATTTCCATTTAAAGCTGAACAAAATGTAACAAGGAAAATCCCTAAGGGGGGTCTCCAACTATTTACTGTTTTTTTAATTATTTATAGGTTGATATTCTCCTGAAGCTGAAGTCCACAAAAATTACTTGCGTTTTATGTGATATTGTTCGATTACGTCTTTGGCTTTTTCCCGATTTTCCTGATGTACCTTTAGGAACGCGTTTAGTTTTTCAGCTACGTCTTTTTTGCATTCGCCGCAGAGCATTTCGCCCCCCTTGCATCGACGTTCACGCTCAATCAGTTTGGTGTTGTCTTCTTCGAAGAGGAAAAAGTAGTATTGGAATATGCTGCAAATCGTTGGGTTAGCGCCTTCTTTGCGTTGTTCAGCAGCGGTGCCTTTGCCGCCTGTGAAGGCGTTCCAAATTTTCTTTTTCACAACATCAGGTTGGTCAACTGTGAATATGCTTGTTTCAGGTTGAGAGGCACTCATTTTGCCTCCTGCACCTAGTCCGGGGAGGAAGCGGCAGTGGATTTGGGCGGGTTTATAGTACCCGAGTTTTTGGGCTATGTCGCGGGTGACTCGCCAGTAGGGGTCTTGGTCGATGGCTGCAGGAATCAAGGCGGGGACGTTTTCGCCTGTGAGTTTTTTGTGGATAAAGCATGGGGCAGCTTGGATGGCGGGCCAGAAAACCCAGCCGATGTTGGTGCTGTCCTGGAAACCGAAGCTGCTTCGCGCGGTGCTATACGTTATCCGTTTAGCAACTTCCAGCGTAATATCATAGAGGAGGTCGATATCTTTTGTGTCGTAGATTATGAAGGTATCTTCTGGTTTGAATCCTAACGCAATAAGGTCAAGTGCGTTTTCGTAAGACCATTTTGCAGTGTTTTTGAGGTTTGCGTTGTCGCTGATGAGGTATTTTTCGTCATCGGTTATTTGGAAGTAGAGTCGTGTTTTGAATTTTTGTTGAATATGCAACGTGAAAATCCATGGAACAAGGTGTCCAATGTGGACGGGTCCACTAGGTCCCCTGCCGGTATAGAGTACGAATTTGATGCCTTTATCATAGAGGTCAAGCACTGTGTCTAAGTCGCGGTGGCTAAAGAAAATCCTCCGTTCAAGCTGCAAGTGCAGTTTGTCAGTGTGGCTTTCCACACGTTCCAGCAACTGCGGCGTCAGGGGCTGGGTGCCAAATTCTTTGATCAGACGTTCGTAGTCTACTCTGCCCTTAACTTCCCAAGGAGTAACTACCATTTCACCGTTATTCTCTTCACCATTAGATGCAGCCGTATAGGTTCACCAGCGCTTTTAATGAGAAACGGTGTTTTGTCATATATCCTTTTTTCGGTGAGCAAAACCCAGTTAATTTAAAGAAAATCCAAAAGTCATCCAACCTATACAAACTAAGCAAATAGAAAATCTGCCCAAATCGAAAGGGCTAATGGCTTACTTCGGTGGGTTCTTCGCGATTTTTAAGTTTCTCTTCTAATAGAATCAGTAATTCCTGAGGCTTCACCGGCTTCACCAAATATGCGTCTGCGCCTTCATCGAGCGCTTTAACGCCGGTTTCAAGAGATGGAAAACCAGTAATCATAATTTTAACGGTGTGTTGAAGTTCCTTTTTGAGTTTTGCGAGCAAATCGGTGCCGTCCATGTCTGGAAGCCTAATGTCTACGAGCGCTAAGTCGTAATGGCGGGTTTCTGCTTTTTCCATGGCTTCTTTGCCTGTTTCCGCTGTTTCTATTTCATAGCCACTTTTCTGGAGAATCCGAGTGAACGTTCGAAGTATCGATTTATCATCATCGACAACGAGTATTGTTTTTTTAGGTTCTGCCACTTCTAACATTCCCTTCTTATTTCATAATTTCGGCTTTCTTAAACCTTGCGAAGTCAAGATAAGCCACATAACTTTTTGCGAAATCAAATCCACTTAACGGATTGACTTGATTTCAACAAAGCTTTTTTTTGCCCCTTGGGCTATTCCTATCAATGTTTTTGCAGATTAATAAACGCTGTCCCGTTTGTTAAATTCTAAAGCAACCATGTTAACAATAAAGTTATAACTAAGAAAAGCCAACTTGAATTATAGATTAACTGGGTTTTAATATATGGTATCTGCACCTGTTTCTTACTCAATAGACACTCAAGTTCCATCAACCTACTTTGAGAAGCTATTTGACTTCATTTATACGCAGTACCTAGCTCCACAAAAGCAACGATTCACAAACTTATCCCGAGAAACCTCGCCCACAAGCAACAGAATCTCCTACTCTGTCCTCGACATGCAGGGAAGACAAATCATAAGAGTAGAAATAACGGGCAAAGAAAACATAAGCGCGACCATAACACCTTTAGAATCAGATGTTACAGACGCAGTATTCACAGAAGCAAGACAAGACGTCCTAATCGCCACCGAATTGTTTGAGGAAAAAGCCCGCAAACTAACATGGTACTTTGCTTGGCGAGAAGGCGAAGAAATCGTACCTGAAAAAGTTACACTCCACGAAAAAAGTTTTACTCGACTTTTCTTAGAAACCCAAGTTCTGCTGACATTTGTTTTTATTGGTCTTGGATTGGGATTGTTTGTTATTGTTTTAACTTTTTACCCATCTTACTTCTGGATTGTTCCAATAGCTTTGATTGCTTCACAATTCGTATTCGTTTTCTACTCAAACAAGATAATCTCTAGGTCAGGCGAATGGACAATCACCCAAGAAAACCCTTACATACAATTCCTAGAGTATCAGCCGCCAATCGGTTCCCTAGGTACACTTGATGACTACAAACAAATTCCGCCTGAACAACTGATGGCTTTAAAGAAAGAAGTTTATGAGGAAATAATCGCTAAACACGGGGCAATCGACTGTCAAGAAGCAGAAAAAATCTTCACCAAATACAACGTGTCCTGCAGACTCGGCAGTTTAACCACCAAAAAAATCAATGTCTACGAACTCGTAAAGAAAGTTGCCGACCGCTTCGGCTACAAAGTGCCGAAAATTGTGATTTCTAACACGATGGTTCCAAATGCCGCCGCTTCCGGTCCCAGCCCCAGCCGAGGCATCGTTCTGATAACTACAGGGTTACTTGTTCAGTTAGAAGAGCCTGAAGTTGTAAGTGTTTTGGGGCATGAATTTGGCCATCTGAAAGGCAGAGATCCCTTAATCCTGTTTGGACTCTTAAGCGCCGAGTTTCTTTTCAGATTTTACGTGCTGCTCGCATTGTTCCCCTTCATATTCACATCTTTGCTGTTCTTTATCTACTTTTTCGCCGTCATGACACTAATATTCTTCATAGCCAAATTCTTTGAAGCCCGCGCAGACCTAACGTCAGCCATAATGATGGGACAACCCAAAGTAATGGCGAGGTCACTGGAGAAAATCGGGTTCCACAGACTACTGTTTGAGCGAACACCGAGTTTTCGCCTGCAAGAATGGGTTGGCTTAGATTCGCATCCGCCCATCTACTTTAGGGTGGAACGACTTGAGAATCTTTCGCCTGAAACAGTTCGACATCCGCTAGTGCAATCCATTAAAGACGTTGTCAAGGGATTTGCTGCAACGTTAAAAGGCTAAAGCCTTTTTGTATCTTCTTTTTATCTCCATTTTCCTTAATTTAGCTTCCAAATCTTAATCTCGAAAACTAAAGGAGCTGTTTTATTTTAGTTTGCGATTGTTTTTTACTTCGGTTTCCGCTTTGTCTATGAGGTGTTAGATTTCGGGGGAAATAGGTTTTTTAATTGGTTTCGGTTCCTTTAGGCATTTATCCTTGTGGGGCCGTCGTCTAGCATGGTTCAGGATACATGCCTGGGGCGTATGCGATCCTGGGTTCAAATCCCAGCGGCCTCACCACACTCCTCTAGACCCCTATTTATATAGGGTCTGAATGTGATTTTTATGAGGCTATTTTTTTCGAACATTTTTTTACTTCCGTTTTTTGAAGATTTTTGTTTCGTTAAATTCGCAGACGTATTCAAATCCTGCTTCGATTAGTTTTTGGGCATCTAGAACTGTTTTGGCGGTTGCTGAGTGGAATTGGTCGCTCTCAAAGCTGATGAGCTGAGTGTAGAGTAGAGTGTTTTGAATGTTTCTGTGACCGAGCATTTTCATAACGTGAAGGATGTCTTTGGTTTTAGCGTATTCCATGGTTGCTTTCCAATGTCTTAGGGTGTGGAAGTGGATTTTGAGTATTCTGTCGTTTTTTAGTTTGTTGGCTACTTTTTTGCGTTGGAGCCTGAAGGTTCTTGAGAAGTGTCGGTGAGAGCATTCGAATGGTTTGGGTTTGTCTTGTGGTAGGCTGTTTAGCATCATGATGAGTCTCATAGTTATTCTGAGTTGGCGTGGGTCGCTTCCTTTTTCTGGTGTTATGTTGACGGTTTTGTTTTCGAAGTCAAAGTCGGTCCATTGGAGCATGAAAGCTTCACCGCAGCGCATGCCTGTTTCTTTGAGTAGCTGTAGGAATGTTGCAGTTTTTCTGTTGCATCCGGCGATTAGGTTGTTCAGTTCTTCTTCGGTAGGTATGAAAGGTAGTTTCTTGACGGATTGGTAGATCGGTTTTTTCCAGGTTAGTCCTTGGGATTTTATTAGGCAGTCGTAGGTTTCGACGGCGATTTCCTTGGTTTTTGTAACCCAGTTTGGTTGTTTGGCGATTGTTTCTTTGACTGATTCGGGGTCTTTTAGGTCTGCGCCTTTATTGACGAGTGTTCCTAAGAGTCTTATTCTTCGGCTAATTGTTGATTCGGCATAGCCTTCCTTTTGCATCCAAAAGCCATGTTCGATGATTTTGCCTCTGCTTTCTTGTTCGTTTCTTCGCGGAACTTTGTTGATTTGTTGTTCCGCTACCAAGTTTTTCGTCTCCGAGACGCATATTTGGCTACTAACTACTATGCGGTCAGAGGTTTTTAATGACTGCGTTTCAACGGTTTCAACTGTTTCAACCATTGATTTTGCCTTCTGGATGTCGTTTTGGTCTGAGTATCGATGCCCACAGTCTTTGCAGAGCCATCGTTGGATCTTATCTTCAAACATGGTGTATCGGCTGCCGTCTCTCCAGAGTTTTTTTGAGCCGCATTGTGGGCATAGGGGGCTGATGCCGGTGTCCTCTTTAGAGGGCAACTTACAAGAATTAAAACCGACTTTAGTGCCAAATACGTCTGGAGAAGGTTTCGATGTAAGCTCAGCCATTCCCTCCCACCTCAGCTCCAAGTTTAGTTAGAATTTGCCGTTATTTTCTTGCCAAAAAACAAGATGAGTTTGCCCTTGACGTCTTGCAAATAGGTTACCGGAAACATTTGCCTAAAGAGTTCAACTGCAGCTGGATTTTCAAAGACCGGATTGGCATATTCTGAAGCTTTGTCTAAGTGTTCTTTGCAGAAAGGCGCATAAAGCCTGGTTGTACCGCTCTGATAGTACACGTATCCTGTATGTCCTGCGGGAGGGTTTCCACAGACTACGCAACGATTCCGATTAAGACGCGATCCCATTGCGCTAACCTACTTGAAGAATTGGTCGTCACGCATGTTTTCACTAATTTGGATAAAGCGTCGTTTCTTGCAGAAATCCAAGATTTTAATCAAGAGCGGATCGTCGCCTTTATCGAACTCTTTTTTGAATCCAATCCTGCCCGTTTGTACCCTAATTTCAATGATTCCATCGTTGCTAAGGAGTTGATAAAACCCTAATTTTTCTCCAGCATACTCAGATAGGACATCCCAGTCCTCGATAATATTTACCAATTTTTTAACACCTAAAGCTATGTTGCGCCCAGAAGTTAAAGGAATTCTGCCCCCATCAAGGAGACTCCGCAATGACCCCTCTGAGGAGTCTCCGCTATGACCCTAACGAGGAAACTAATCAAAAATGTTAAAATTAGAGTTAGAGAGGTGTTTGCCATCTTGTTATTTTGATTAAAAAGTGTTAATTTTTAATTAGCATCGAGAATCTTCTGAAATTATTATTTCTGACTTGATCTTGATTTTGGTTAAATCTTAAGAATCCGCTGTGTTCCGGTTTTGTCATGGTTTTAGGGATAATGTTCTATATCGCTGTTGAAAAATCAAGCCTAACCCATTAAGGGCGAGATTGGCTTTGTTATTATCGTAGGGTGAATAGTTTCGCGCCTTGGTAGTCACTCATATATAGAATTAGCAAGTGCCAAGAGCAAGAAACCTCTCTTTTTTTCAGATGCTTTGTCAAGGATTTCTTGCATATTATTTGAATCCCAAAGCATCGCTAACAACGCTTTATTGGTTAATTGATAGGTCGCAGCTTCACTGCCCACCTTTTTTTCTTTAAGGTATTCCTCATTTACTAAGCAACGCAGCCGTTTTGTTATACTACCATAATATGTGTCGCTAGGCTTTTTTTGCTTGTTCAAGAGTTTTAGCAATTCTGTATTTTTCAGCGGATAATCCGACACGGCAAGAATTAAGAAAATGGCAAAGTTCATCTTAGCTTCCACACCCATGAAAACGCTAAGCTCACTGCCAATGCATTTCTTGCGCGTCATCTGTGCTTAACCCTCCTCCCTCACTTCAGAAACTCAAAATGGAGGGTTGCTGCATATCACATTAGCCTAACAAAAATCGGTAGCTACGCTCGAGGCAAAATTTTTCTTTCTAAAGAAATGTCTGGGGTAAAATTATGCAGAAGTGCTAACTTGCTAAAAATTGCTTATTTTATAGCAAAAATATGGGTTAACGACGTCTTTACGAGAGAAATGTTATGTGTTTTTTGGGGGTGTTTTCTTTAGTAAGAAATTTTTTGCCCAACACCCAAAATATGTTTTGGGTTCAAGTTTTCAACATGCGGTGGGCACTGCTAAGCCTTTTGCTTGGCGGCTTTTCTTTTTTTATTTTTGGTTACTCCGTTTTGTTGCTGGGTTAGTGCTAAGTACATCGTTTTACCGAATATGCAGATCTTCTGTTCCAAGGGTCTGCGCAAAAAATCCACAATCAACTCATTGTAGCATGCGCTTACAGGCACCAAATGCTTAGGATAACCATAGGGATCTCTTCTCTTGTATTTCGTGTAAATTATATTGGAGTAGATTCTGATTATAGATGGTTCTTCTATGTCATCAAGCCTATCGAGAATACTGCTATTAGTAAATTCAGCCATGGGTAATATCTCCACTTTTCTCTGAAGCCTCTTTTAGTTGGCGTTCGAGTTTCTGTATCCTAACTTGCTGTGCTAGCAGGATTGACATCACCATAGGTTCAAACACTATTGGGTTAGTTGCACAGCTGCTTTCTGAAGCATAGTTCCTGCAGGCATCCATTAGCTCATCAAAAGCTTCCAAATCAGACCTACGCAAAGCCCTCGCAAAACCACTCCACCGACTAATCTCTTCCTCCAAAGCCATACGATAGGCCGGAACAGTCTTACCCATAACCCACTAAGCCTCCAAGCAATCCGAAGTCTCTATCATAGGAATCCCATGGAGCTCAAACATCAGCTTATATCAAATATAAAACATCTCGAACAGAGACATTACTGTGCAGTGGAGGGTAGTTTAAAAGTGATCATTTTACATAAGAGAAGACATTTAGCCTAAACTGGCTAATATGTAGCTGGTGGCAACTCGTTGAACAAGGTGAGCTTTGAGGTTTTCTGGACTAAACTAGTAGATGCCCTTTCAAACGAAGAAGCAATCACAAATTGGACGAATGACAAAGGAACTTTTGGAGAGAATTTTGTTGCTCGGTCACTCATAAGCAATTATATTAATGTTAAGATACCGTCAGCCATTAATACGCAAAAGGTACCAAAAGCAGATTTCGAATTGGTTTATGACAACTGGCGGCAATACTTGGATGGCGATTTGCGAAGAAGCGAATTAATGAAGCAAAGCCGATTTACAAAGTACACTATAAGCATAATTCGTCAATATAGAAATCTAATGGTTGATTTATAATGTCCACTAACTGGGAGGGAGTGAAAGTTGGATTGGAGCAATACCAAACGATTATGCAAAAGCTCTATGCAGTCGATGTTTCCATTGATCGAGACTTCCAAAAACGGTTTAATCACTTCTATAGAATGAGACAAAGAACTCCAGAATTCTATAATGCATTTTACACCAAATTACAAGTTTCGAAAGAAGGCTGTTGCCCAACTTTCGCAGAGGTATTGGATTACTTTTGGGAAAGGCTTCATAGAGTTGAACCCTCTTTCTCAAGTAAATTGGTGGCGACAATAAATTCGGACGTGCCTGTTTGGGATAAGCAAGTATTAAATAATTTGAAATTAAAAGCGCCGCTTTACGGTGATAGAGACAGATTGAATAAAACAAAGAAGGTCTATGATTCACTCAAAAATTGGTACAAAGACTACTTGAACAACACTGATTGTATAGAAAAGATCACTGAATTCGATCAACGGTTACCGAATTCTGGCATCTCTGACATTAAAAAAATCGACCTGATTCTATGGCAAACAAGGGAAAAGTAGTGATTTTGTATTTTTAGGGATTGGAATCTTTTAGAGAGAGCTGAAACAACAAGAGCAACATTACCTGAACTAGTTGATACGTCAGAAACAACTATGACCTCAATGTGGCGTATAGAGACTCAGTTATTTGAAACGGTAGGAAAAATTGGCAAAAGGCTTCCTGCCACAGATGTTTTTGTCTCAATTTACTTTAAAAAAAACAGAGCATATCTCCAGTCCGCTCATATTCTGGCTTGTTGTGGCTTCGTTAATCCTAGCGCTAGCCTTCAAAGAATGGTTTACGAATCCATACTGAGAGGATACTATTTTATCGTAGAGGCCAACCAGGCTATATTGCTTTACGCAAAAACCGACACTGAGCTTGTGGATGATGTGATGGCAGCAGAGCAAGACAGAAGCCTCGGGAAGAGTGCAGTCGCTGGAAAAATCTACAGTACAGTAAAGGACAAAAAACTCTACTCTTTGCTTTGCGAAATGTCACACCCTGGAATCTTAGGGGTCAATCAAGATTTCCCAGCTCTCAATTTTCGTGAGATTGAAAGCACTTTAAAAACTGGTTTGCTTCTTTCTTATTCGAGTATCCAAATGTTATCTGAAGTCTTCATGGACCGTTATAGCGCGGAACTGAAAGCCTTAGTCAAAGAAACAATGCAAGACGCAATTATTAATACTGACAACCAAGTACCGACAATTGAGCCTGATAAGCCTTGTTATAGATCAATTATCAAACTTAAGAAGGGTAACTTTCTGGATTTATTATAGTTCGGGAAGGCCATTTATTCAACTTAATTAATACTTCTAAAATAATGTAAGAAATCAAAGACTTCATCGAAGAATCAGCAAAGAATTGTAACAAATCTAAAACCTAACAAACACTAGAAGCTTCACAGCTTTGTTACTGCACATCGTTATCCAAGAGCGGTGGAATGAGTAAAACTGAAAGGATCGCGAATCTTTATGACTATATGCTACATATTGCCACGTAGATTAATCCACAGACCACTTTTAACATCATCCTTGGGCGGCGTATACTCTTGTTTACCCTTTTTATAGGCAACGTGAAAGTCCACGAATCCTTCGTTTCTTGTCTCAATGAGTGAATCTTTGTCTACGTTTCCAAAACTTTGGTCAACAATCTTGATGGCGTTTTCTTTGTCTTTAGCCCAGACTACAAAGCACTCTATGTCGTTTTTCTGATCATTAGGTAGATAAGTGCCTCGCCAAATCCTCATACATAGCTTTTGGTTAGCTGTTTTTTGGGAGTAGAGCGCGCTTATGTATTCATTGGGGTTTTGAAGCAGGCTGCTATTACCCAGAATTAGCCAGGTTTCCCTTCGGATCTTATCTTTTGCCAATGAAATTGCTTCCAACCCATTATTGTCATTTAAATGGAAATTAGCTAAACCCGGAGAAACGATTTCTCTTAGAGAATTAGTCTCTGGGCTTCCGACTACATCCACGACGTCCCATGCATCTTCCACACAGTTTGCCCAAACAACAAACCACTCTTTTGGGTTTTCAACATAGTGACCTATCCAAACTTTCAACCGCATAACCTCCAACCGTTATTTTACTTTCAACTTTTTAAGTTTATGCGAGCCACTAGGCGCGCTATTCTATCCTGGTATTGTTTGTCGAAAGTAGTTTGGTTAAAAGTGAACATTTGTTACACAGATAGTTTTAAAACTAAATCGTAACAAACAAACAAGTTACTGGGGATTGGTAACAAATGGAAATAGAAAAGCTTATCATGAATTTAAAAACTTCTGGATTGTTTGCTGAATGTCCTTGTGGAGAAGAGTTCCAGATCAGTGATGCTGTTCTTTTTGATGGAATCAAACCCTTTCCTAAGGAAGCTTCAGACAAACAAGAGGAGCTTATGCTGCAACTATCTGATCGGGCGAAATTGTTGGAGAAAAAATTGAAACTTGCAACTGAGAAAGCTCTAAAAACTACGACTGCTGTGAACATTGGTAAAAGTTTAGAGAAAATTCTGCCTGTAGCTAAAGATTTTAAATGGATTGTACCAGACACAAAAGTTCTAGGTGATCCTATTGACCTGTTGGTATTCAACGGTCTATCAAATGGAAAAGTTGACTCTTTGAGCTTTGTTGAAGTTAAGAGTGGAGCAGCTCGTTTGAATGCTCACCAAAAATCGATTAAAGAAGCTATAGAAGATCATAAAGTCTCTTATGGAGTGTTTGAATAATGAGCTTATTTGAAGAGTATCAGCTTTTCCGAAGAATCCTTGCCGTATGTCCTTGCTGCGGAGAAATTAGAAGAGTATCTGATTTACGGTTGAAGTCAAAGTCTGAAGCTGAAAAAACTTGGTTAGATGAATACGATACAGATTCTCAAAAACTCAGTGTTAAAGAGCAGGAATTTCAAGAACAGGAAGAAAAGCTAAGGCAAGAAGCAACAGAAAAAGGAAGAGAAGAAGCTGCAAAAACATTCCAAAAAGCAATCTGCCCATCCCTGCAAAAACTAAAACTAGATCCCTATGACGTTAAACCGATATTTCATCCGATTGATTTTATAGCTTTCAACGGTATGACGAGTCAAGAGGAAATAAGCGATATTCTCCTTTTAGCAAGAGAGCAGTGTGCCACTTTAGATCCCATTCGAAAACAAATTAAAAAAGCAGTTGATAACTACATGTATGAATGGCAAGTCGCGCGAATTGACGATGCAGGAAACATAAACATAGAATAATTCCACATTTTCTCTTGATTGGTTTGGTTGATAATGGGTATTTGGGATAATTTACTGTGTGACAATGCTTTTAGGCAGCAACTTTCAGAACGAGGATATTCTGGAGAAATCAAGTTCACAGAGTATGTACAAAAATATAAGTTGGAACATATTTTGCAGCGTAGCGGCGCAATAACTGCAGGTCTTCTATCAATTGATTTCTTCTCAAGACAATCAAAAGACTTAGTACGCAATAATATGTTTCTTTTAAGGGTAGGTCAAGGAAAATTCGTAGTCATGAATCTTGATTTCTTCTATTCAGCCTATTTGGATTTGAAGCTTGAAAATTATGAGGAAATTCAATTTGACATACCTGATGGCTTTGAGAATCTTTCGTGGGCATACAAAGAAGGAATAAATGAAAACGCTTGCTTAGAACTTATGCACTTTCTAGGCGTTTACAAAATTATAATTTCAAGAATATGTGGAGAGCAAGATTATTTCATTGGTCCGCGAGGTAACAGGACTTCGAAGTTTGACGTCTACTTCAAGAATAAGAAAACAAATTCCAATCTTAAGATTTTTACATATTTTGGTCAAGAGGAACTTGACTACTCACTTTATACAAAAAACGCTATTTTCGTCTTAGAAGCAAAAAACATGTCCTCTGGGGGTTTAGACTTAGGATGGCATAAAATAGCCTATCCTATCGCAAGGTTTCGGGATCTCAAGGCGCCAAAGTTCCCATGTTATTTTCTCAAGCAGAAAAAGACTGTTTGGATATTTGTCTTCCCTCCTTACAGTTTTTATAAAGGAGGAATTTTGTTAAATGACCAAAACGAAATCGTTCCTCAATACACTTTCCGCATAAACCTTAACAATTTATAGAAGTCTCATAAAATTACCGAAAAATCAATATCCTAATAACAACAAAAACATCTTACGCCTGACCTGTATGATAAAAATATCATGTCCAGTCTGCAAACGTGAATTCTCAAATCAAGAGTATAAGCTTAGTAGATTTTGCCCAGATTGTGGAAAATATCTTGAACAAGCTAGAGTAATCGAGCCTATTTTTGACCCTCCGCCAGAAAATGGCCCAATTAAACTTGGTCCAGATGATGCTCAAATATCTAGGCTATGGCCAGTTTATATGAAAAGCCCAATAGAGATAACCTCTGGAAACAAGTTCCCAAGCGTTGATGAATGGGTAAGAAGACGCAAACAAATTTACATTGTATATAGAAGAAAGTTAGATCTTGAAAATTTGGGCAATCTTCAAGCTCTGAAAGATAACTTTTACGATTGGCTGATGTTTAGGAACAACCTTTCATGGACTACTTTGCAGCGTACAGCTTCTTACGCGCTTGACCATCCTCAGGAATTGTCAAATTTGCTAAGGCATTTACAAGATGAAAATGTAGGAATTGGTTCTCGCATAAGATATGCCTTGCAGGGATCAGGTCGAATTAATGGCATTGGGCAGGGAATAGTTACAGCATTATTGCATACTCTCAACCCGGATAGGTATGGTGTCTGGAATAGTCGAACGATTGATACTCTTCAGAAGTTGCATCAACCCACTTTTCCCAGTGAAGACTTAGGGGCTACTTACGAAAGAGTCAATAAAACGCTAAATGAATTAGCACGTGAACTACGAACGGATTTGACAACAATTGATGGTTTCATGTGGTTTGTAAGCAAGAATTACATATTTTTGTAGAGCTAAATCTTTTTAAACAAATCAGGAGTAAGGAAGACAGGGAGTGTCTTAAGAATACCCGAAAAATGCAGGATTAACGTTTCAGCAAAAATCATTGCTGACATAAGCTCGGGCATCTACCGAACACCGGCCAATGCTCTAAAAGAGCTAGTAAGCAATGCTTTTGATGCTGGAGCAGAATCCGCTATCATAACAACGGATTATCCTGACTTTAATGTTATGACATGTACCGATTACGGTTCTGGCATGACTAAAGAAAAGTTCAAAGAAATCATGGACCGCATCGGAGGTTCGGACAAGCGAGCACGCGAAATCCCGACTGCAAAATTCAACCGGCCGTTTATCGGCAAAATAGGAATCGGGTTATTGGCGGTTGCACAGATCTGCCATAAATTCACTATTATCTCATCTACGGAAAAAGATGATAAACAATTTCAAGCAGAAATTGACCTAAAACCCTTTCACCAACAGGACGCCTACAAGTTCAATCTTCGAGATTCAAGGGTCCAAATTGGAGAATATGAAATTATTGAAACGGAAAAAGAGGAACCGAACAAATCTTACACCAGGATTATATTGCAAGAAATAGATGAAGGGTTCAGAAATAGGTTAATTGATGTCCCAAGTAAAGCAGTTTATGGATTTCAACTAGAAAAGGAAGACCCTCAAACTTTTGAGGAATTCGTTAATTGGCTTAAAGACAAGAAGATAAAAGATATTCCAGAATATCTTAAACTTCTTTGGGAACTGGCAATAATATCGCCCATTCCATATTTTAATGATGGCGTATCCCCGATAGCAAGACAATGGCGGAAGTAAAAAATCGGTTAAACAGTTATAACTTTAAAGTGGTTGTAGACGGTATTCCGCTCTCAAAACCCATTCTCTTCCCTTATAAAAGCGATTCTAAAGACAAACATTTCAACTGGAAGACGTATGACATTTGTTTTGACGAAATGGTGGGGTCATCCAGACTCAAATTCTCAGGATATATTTACCACCAAAACCATGCAATCTCTCCGCCTGAATTAAGGGGGCTAATCATTAGAATCCGTAACGTCGGAATTGGTTCATATGATAAATCCTTCCTCAATTTCCCTCAGTCGGTTGGACCAATTATTACCGGAATGACAGGAGAAATTTACGTTGAAGAGGGTCTTGAGGAAGCTCTTAATATTGATCGCAATAGCTTCAGAGAAACTGATCCCCATTATATAAAATTGCAAGAGGTTATGTTTAGCAGACTTTCAGCAAGCAGTGAAAACGATGGAATATTATCCGATACCCGAAGCAGATCGAGGGCTGTCCAAGAAGATAAAAAAGAAGATTATTCAAAAGAAGAAATCGAAGCGCTTGCTTCTTTGGTGTCGAAAGTTTACGGAAAGAACTTCAAGATTAAGAGGGTTGACAAATACTTTGAATATCCAGCAAAAGTTGATTTTGAAAATTCACAGATTACACTATTCAATGTAAGTCCTATTTTGCCAAGAAAATCATCTGAAAGAAACTGGTTTCAAGAAGTCTCAGTTTTCCATGAGTTAAGCACTTATAAAAATGCAAACAAAGAAGCAATAGACAAGATGTTCTATGCATTTCTGAAGCAACGGAGATCTATTAAGTGAGCTACCCCAGTTCCGATAGATGCATGGATGTCTTGGACCTATCAAGAGATCCAATAAAACAGTTCGTTAGAAAGTTTGGTTGGCTTTCGTCAGCACAACGTAAAATGACAGAACTTACTGCAGGAGGTAAATCCAGACCGTTTGGATTAAGGTATTTTACATTGTGCGGAAAGGATGGAATCGATATTTTTATGCTTAGAAAGGAAGGTCTCCTAAAGGACAATGGCCGAAAATTCCCAACCGTTGTTTATTGCGAGAACTTACCCAGTAACTTTGGTAAAGTGAGGCCCCTACTCGGTGGAACAAAGGGATATCTTAGTACTTTTGAGGACTTAGTAAAACGACCTGAGTTCAAGAGCAACACAATAGTAACACCATTCGATTTAGTAAATTTAGATTTTTCAGGAAGCTGTTTTCCTCGATCAGACCAGCCTTTTTCTAATACGCTCCATTCAGTACTAGACCTTATTAATTTGCAAAAAGGGTCGTCATTTTGTCTCTTCGTCACGTTTAAGGCTTTTCGGTCCGGTGAGAATCAACAAGCAATTGACGAACTCCTTGAAAATATGCATAATAATTTCCGAGATAATCCAGAGGTTAAAACGACTTTCAATAATTGTTTTAACCAAATGTCTCCTAAGCAGCTTCTTGAATCCGATTATGGATTGTTTTTGCTCACAACTTTTCCCAAAATAGTCTTTGGATTTGGTTCGTCCAATGGTTTTGTAGTCTCTTGCTGCCAAAAATATTTTTATGAAAGAGCAATGCGAAAATCCGATAAAAGTTACCAAATTATTAAGTTTATTTTTGATTTTAACTCATTTACGTCTCACAGTTTTGCCCAAATGAGTCGGGCAGGTCAGCCATTACACCAACATTACCTACAGTCTACCTTAACTGACTTGCGATCGTCCCCAGTTAATGTTGACGATAGATTCCGGCAGAATCCTTTTTTAAATGACGAGCTTTCAAGAGAATTTCAAGAAATAATCAATGAAATAAAAGCCTTAGGAGTCTAAGCGCATAAAAACTATAATGCCTCACTTTCTTTACCAAATTCTGAAATTGATCTTGAAGGTAGAGCAATTTCCAAATGCAATTGTTGACTAAGAAGTTCATAGGCCTTACTTACCCCTTTCATCCCGCCTAGTGCTGAAAGCGTGGAAGTTTTTGCTGACCAATCGAAAGATTTTATAGGGTCCAATTCTTTGATGAAGAATTCCTTTTCGCGGTAGTTAACTCCCTGCTGTAATGCAGCATGTAATACGTCTTTTGCAATCCTATGGACCACATATACTCCAAGCGCTGAAAGAAGCAGATACTTTTCTTTTTCTGCCCGCTTTTTTCCACAATCTTTCTTTGCTTTTCGTCCGATGTTAGAAGCGAACCTATGACCAAATTCTTCCTTGAGTTCTTTCTGCGTTTCATGAGGCTCTAATTCTTGGGGAAACAACTCTTTGAGTGCCAACCAATATGCCTCTAGGAAACCTATCTTATCTACTACCGGTAATGACGAGAATTCCTTGTCTTTAAACAAAAATTCAAGGGAGGAAACAAAAGAGTTCAGTTGTAAAGGTTTACCGCTATTTCTTTGACCGCTAACATTGATCTTTCCTCTTAAAGGTGAAGTCTCTTTTAGATTGAGTGTTATTCCTATTTCCGCACCAACTATTCTCCAGCCTTCTTTATCGACAAGTGACAAACCTTCGATACCGCTGGTCTTGATACTGTACGATAGAGCATCTTTTAATGAGGGACTTATCCCCCTTTGAGTTTTGTTGACGATAAAGAAAATGGTTTTTTCGATATCTTCTGCATCAAGCGGATTGTTTATTTCTTTTGAATTTACTTTTTGCGCCGCACCGTCCGAATCAATGAAAACAATAGGCATTTCGAAGTTCATTAAGTCACTAAATGCCTTAGCACCCAAAGATTCTGCGAAATAAAACTGTTCTTGAATTTTACTAAAACCGCCAATGCGGTGCTGACCATCGATAATCCATAAAGAACCCTTTTTTCTGTCAATTCTTAATTCGCCAAAATCTCCATCCAAAATTACGAAGTTAGTCTTCCTTAAGCCTACAAGTAACGCAGGCATAACTGCCAAAGGGCTTTTCTCTAGGTATTCAACGAGTTGGGAGGTTCGTTCCTCATAGCGCTCCCTTTGATACCCTTCAAGTTGCTCCTCTCTGAATTTATCTAATTCATATAGAGATAAGATATCGCTAACTTTCATCTTTCCAATGTACATATCGATATTTTTCTGCGTTAACCTAATCGCCTTGACATCTATAACGTCTCGTTTACTACCGTTTGACTTTGCCAGCGATGAAAGTAAAGTAAGTCTCTTGTCCTGAGGTATTTTTTCCGGAAAGAACATTTTAGGGTTATTCCAACATTCAACGCAAACTTGTTTTTGACCATCGTTGACTAAATGAGATTCGCCGATTATATCGAAACCACAGCAAGAACATATCATAGCGATTCCTCCTTCTTTGGGTAAATTCCGTTAGTAAATGCTTCGTCAAAAGTTTTACAACCTTCGATCTTCTTTATTATGGCTTTATATGGCGGAAACGTTCCTCCAGAACCAAACAAGCGACGACCGGTCGCCATCGCATCAAGTTGTTTTTCAGTCCACAAATGAGAAATGTAATCATTTTTTTCAGTGCTAGAAATCGGTTGAAAACGCATTGGATATGCTACGGCGCCCCAATTCAAGACATTTTTGAATCTCTGGAAGAAATCATCGGGTGAGTCTGTAAAGTTGTAGAGAACATAAACCAAAATGTTTCTTGCATCTACGCCTTCCTCCTTTAAAAAATCGATCGCTTTCTTGACGTCCGGTCCGACATTAGAGGTATCGTATGAAATTCGTATAAATCTATATATTTTAAGCGTAGAAATTTCTTTTGCTACATCTTTGTCGATTAATCTAGCGTCTAGTCCTTGATTAAAGTCAACTGCAAAATCCATTTCTCTAATTTCCCCTAAGATATCAGACCAATTTTTGCCCGCAAGAAAATTATTGTCGAAGAAAATAATTCTTGAGTGACCCGGCCAAATCAGATTCTTGATTGATTCCTTTTCTGAGGCGAGCTTTCCCTCTATTTGAGAAACTCCACAGAATGTACATGCGCGTATACAGCCGCGTGTTGAGAAAATTATGCTTGCGTTTTCTCTTTCATTCCATTCAGGCACTAAGCTGTAATCAGGGCATAACTCTTCCGCTTCTTGGAAAATCCCTTTGTATATTCGATCAGGGTTTATGCCGCTTAAAGCGGCATGTTCAGGCATCAGGGAGGCGTATAATCCGCCAAGCCATAACTCTGCTTTGGGATACTTTAAGGAGTAATATCGAACAGCTTCCCAGACTGGTTTCCAAGCAAATGTGAACAGACTAGTTATATAGATTATGTCCGGTTCTGCCTCAACCTTTTGCATAGTGCCAAAAACTAACTCAGTCGTATTGCCTATCTTCTTGTGGTAAGCCGAAAGTTTGAGTAGCCCTAACGGTGGATAAGCGGAGTAATACTTTGGTTTTACTAAGAGCACGTGTTTAGTCATTACGATCCCTGGATAGGACACTAACTGGTTAAGCGATCGTAGAGTATTTATTGCTGGAGATTTTAAGCCTTTAGCACATGGAACAGTGATTTCTTTATTCAAATAAAGTAAAAGTTCACATTTATTCAATCAGCCAATGGCCCAAGGATTCTAAATACTGAGTAAATAGATAAAAGACTTAAAAACAAACTTCAACAATATGATGTCAGTACGGTGCATATGTCATAATGAGCGAAAAGCCTTTACGATTTATGAAGAGTATAGAGAACTTGCCTGAAGGGACAAAAGGCGGGGATAGTTTCTATGACGAAATTGTTAGAGAATTTCTTTATTCCGGAGTTAAATATGCGGTAGTTAAAGATCTTGGAAAAAAACCGCTAACTGTTTATCTGAGTCTTAAGAATCGGTCGAAAAAGCGCAAAGGGATAATTAATGTTAGTTCAAGAAATGGAAAAGTCTACTTGGAGAGACTTGACTCTCCACAACAAGCTAAGTTGCTACCTAGTGAACACAATAAAACTTCAGTAACATCGTATTCGAATGAGAATCCTGCTATTGAAGTGGTCACTTTATTGAATACTTCTTTAGTTAAGGCTAAATGCCCAAATTGTAAAACTTTAAACAACAAGGATTCAAGAGTTTGTGTTGATTGCAGAGGCGACTTATATTTAACAGAACAAGAATACCAAAACGCCCTAGAAAAAATGGAAGTGCTGGAAAAAACATTGAATTGCCAGAATTAATTGTCAATTTTTACTAACGTGATAAAACATATATGTCGAAAAAAAACAGTAAATAATAAGGTGAAAGCAGATAATTTCAAATGATAAAACCAAGAATTTAAGATTCATTATTCCCGTTGAGAGTATACCTGGAACTAAAACGATAGAGAAATCACTTTATGGCGATATAATTAATGAATTTCTTGATTCCAAAATAAAGTATGCCGAAGTCACATTAGAAAGCAAAGAATCTCGTAAAATTAGAAATGGCCTGAAATATTATATCAAGAAAAAAGGTGTCACTGAAGTCGAAGTTCGTCATATTGGAAAAAAAGTTTACCTCGAAAGAAAAAATGGAACTTAACTTCTCGAAATCTTAATAAGAAATTCTCTATGCCTGAGGAATCGATTGAATCTAAAATCAATAACCTTAAAAGTAACCTATAGGTCAGTCGATTGCGATATTCTAAATGGTTTTCTTATTCCTTGCTTGAAGAACGCGATAATTTACAAAAGGGCAGTAGGATACTTTACTTCTGCTAGCTTAGCTGAAGCGGCTAGAGGTCTAGTTGAATTTGTTCGAAACGGTGGAAGAATGCTCCTAGTGGCTAGCCCCCGTTTTACTCAAGAAGATATTGAAAAAATAAAAAAGGGGTACAGCATAAAGGAAGTTGTTGAATCAACACTACTTCGTGACATTGAAATTCCGTTATCTGAGATTGACATTTTGAGAGTCAAAAATCTTACATGGATGATTGCAAATAATAAAATCGATATAAAGATAGCAAGGCCAATAGGTGCGTTCGGAGATGCAGATGGTTTATATCATGAAAAAATTGGCATCTTTTATGATTCTATTGATGAAGAAACCAGCAATAAAATTGCTTTTTCAGGTTCAATGAATGAAACCTGTAATGGTTTGATAACAAATTACGAGTCAATTGATGTTTCAATAACTTGGGACAATTCAGAAAGAGAATTGCGAAGAGTTGAAGGGCACATCAAACATTTTAATGATCTTTGGAATGGTAAAGAGACCGGTTTAGAGACGATTGAATTTCCTGAAGCTGTCAAACGACGACTTCTTATGAAGTATGTACCAGAGATAACAGAACGGGAACCTGGTGCAAAAAGAACATTACGTTCCTATCAAGAACAAGCCATCAATAATTGGGAGAAAGCCGATTTCAAGGGAGTATTATCAATGGCAACAGGTTCGGGCAAAACGCTTGTTGCGTTAAGAAGCCTCGAGAAATGTCCAGACTCACCTTTGTCTCTTATTATTGTTCCTTCAGTGGATCTGGCAAGACAATGGGCAGAAGAAATTGAAAAGGAATACCCGCATACAAGTCGAGTTAGACTCGCCTGCAGTGAAGAAACAAATTGGCAATCGCAAATTGATAATTTAATTCAGGTCTTCTTGAGTAATTCTGAAATCTTAAAAAGAAACTTTATCATAGCAACTTTGCAGACCGCATCCAGAGCAAAATTCCTCTCCCTGATAGAGAAAGTCCCATCTGAAAAGATGGCGATTGTTGTTGACGAAGTCCACCATGCAGGTGCACCTGAATTTAGCAAAATTTTCGAAATAGATTGCTTATACAAACTTGGGTTGAGTGCAACACCAGAACGTGCATGGGACGACGAAGGGAATCAAGCAATATTTGATTATTTCGGACCACAGGTCTTTGAGTTTAGCATGTCAGATTCCATTAGAGACGATGTACTTACAAAATACAACTATTTGATTCATCCAGTTCCATTGACAATGGATGAAAAGGATAACTTCCGGGAAATTAGTCATCAAATTGCCATGACTTTAGGGACAATCCGAAGTAAATATCCGCAACTAAAAGCAAAGTCAATTCCGGGAATTCTCGACTTTCTCGAACGAACCAACAAAGAGCTTAGTATGCGCCTGCGGCAACTATATTTAAACCGAGTCGGAATAATAAAAAAAGCAGAAAACAAGAAAGATGCCTTAAGAGATATTCTCAAGAAATATGATTTGAAGAGAACATTGATTTATTGCAATGATTTGGATCATTTAGATGAATGCCGAAAAATAATTTTTGACGAAGGATTTGAAGTATTAGAATTTTCATCTAGAATTGCAAGTGAAGAGCGAAATGCAGTTAAATCAAGTTTTGCCAAAGAAACAAGTGGAAAAAAGTTTCTCATTGCAGTAAAATGCTTGGACGAGGGGGTTGACTTGCCAGTTTGCGACTCCGCGATTTTAATATCCTGTTCCAGATCAACTAGGGAATTTATTCAAAGAAGAGGCCGTGTACTACGAAAACATCCAAGCAAAAATGTCTCAACTATTCACGACATAATGGTTCTTCCATATACAAGTGAATTAGAAGCTTATGCTTTGAGCCAATCCGAATACGATTTCGTGATGGCAGAGCTTGCCAGAAGCGAAGAATTTGCCACAAATGCTTTAAACAATGCGAGCTTAAGAATTGACGACTTGAAGGCGCTATTTAGAAAACACTGTGATAAAGGGGAATGATATGTCAAATAAGCAAAAAAGTGAAACTTTAGACGACCTTCTCAAAGAAGCCGCACACAGCTTCAACGTTCCTATCGATCTTTTAAAGAAAATTCTTGAGCAGGAACGAATTCATCTATATCTTGCCGATTCTTCAAGACAGAATGTGAGAAAAAGGCTTCGCGAAATCATTCAGGAGGAATCCAGACTTGCGACTTCTTAGGCTTGAAATGAAAAATTTTGGTCCTTACCTCGGAGAAATCAAAATAGAATTTAAGTCTCAAGCAGGGAAAAATCTCTGGATAATATGGGGTAAAAACGGCGCAGGGAAAACTCACGTTTTTCAAGCATTACTTTGGTGCCTTTACGGGTGTGAGCCAACGTTATCAAAGAAAAAGCAAAACGGCAATGAAAAGGATGCATGGGAATTCATTTACGGTGCTTACTTTGAAGACCAACCGCTTCCTGATCCATACATGCATGTACACTTGTTCTTAGAAGAAGAATCCAAAGATTCAGGCAAAGTAATTCAATATCTTGTCAAGAGATCAATTTCTCCTCTAACTCTTAATCCAATGAATCCGTCTCAAATCAAGATGGATTTTGAAGTTATAAAAGACGGCAGAAAAAGCGATAGCCCCCGGGACGAAATCCAAGCATTGCTCCCTCTAGCAGCAAGTCAGTTTTTCATGTTTCACGGTGAAGAAATTCGAGCTATGTCTCAAAAACACGCTGAAGAAACACACAAAGCAATTGAGCTTATCCTTGAGGCGGAAACTTTCAGGCAAGGCAAAGCAGACCTGAAAGCAGTTGCTCACGATATTGAGCAGGATTTGGATGAGGAACATCGCCGATCCGGAGGTATGGAGGACCTTTTAGAACTTAAGAAAAGAACTAAAGAACGCATTGATTCATCTGAAATTGAAGTAGTCAGATGCAAAAATGAAATTGAGGAAAAGAAGAATCAGCTTGAAGCAATTAAGATAGAACTTGGTAAGAATGAAGACTCTCGCCTCTTACAAGTGCGCTTGGACTCTTTTGAAAGCCAGATCAAAGCAAATGTGGAACTACGAGACAAGATTGTCAACCAAAGAGACGATTTAATAAATGAACTCCCGTCTAAGATGATCCTTGGCGAACTTTGCAAAATTCTAATGGAAAAAGAAGCGCGCCAACTTAAAAAAGAAGAACAAGAACGTGTAATAGCTGAACTTCAAGGAAATTTAAAACTTACTAAAGAAATGGTTAAGACAGATAAATGTAGACTTTGTGGAAGAGTAGTTTCAGAACAGGAAAGACAGCATATCCAACAGGAGCAGGACTTTTACGAGAGCGAAATATCAAAGCTCAAAGGAACTCTTGAGAAAGATGATCCATCATATTATCAAATAAGGGAAACAATTGCTGGAATACAGCGTTCGAAACTCAACTTTGAGCAATTCAAAATTGAATTAAATGAGAATATTCTAACTCATGATGAGTTGGAGAGCCAGATTAAAGGCATAAAAAAACAATTAACTGACTCCAAGAGCCAAGAAGTTCGAAGTCTCATTGCTAAAAAAGATAATCTGATCGGTGAAATAGGTGCTCTTGGGAACAAACTGGATAATTATCAAAAGCAGTCTGACGACCAAAAGAAAAACTTGGAAAACGTTCTTAAGCTTATAGGAGATCGTAGCAAACATGATAATATTCAGAAGAATCTGGAAATTCAAAGCGACTTAATTGAGAGATCTTTAACTGCCTTTGAATCTGTCCTTAATTGTTTATCCGATGTGCGAAGAAGAGCAATAGCTGAATACGCAACAGAAGTTTTTAAGATGTTAACCAACAAACCAGAAGAATATGCCCGAATAGACATTGATGACCAATTCAATGTTTCAGTGATGAACAAAAACAACAATGTTGTGCACAGGGAAGACCTTTCAACAGGTGAACGGTTGGTTGTTGCATTATCATTTATTTTGGGGTTGAAACAAGCATCAGAAAAAACTGCTCCCCTCGTTCTCGATACGTTTTTTGCACACCTAGATGAAGAACACTTTGGAAATATAGTAAAAGCATTACCGCGATTTGCTGATCAAATAATTTTAATACTTACCAACCTCGAATACAAAAATCTAAAAGAAATGGCTCCAAAAAGCTTCTTTGACCACATTTCTCAAACAATGCAAGCAGTACGCAACAAATCTGAATTACGATCTCAAATTGAATTATGCGAGGAACCATAGAATGACGGAACTTCCAACAACAATAAGTGTCTCTAAAGATGCATATCGAATGTTCGCTTCAATGTGCAGGAAGACCTCTCACGAAATTGAGGAAAAGCAAGAGGGAAAAGGAAAAACAGGAAAAAATACTGAAAAACCGTTTTCGAGTCTCGCTCAAGCATTCTTAGTGGCCGCAGCAATAGGTGTAATTCGAGAAAAAAAACTGAAACCCGCAGATTCAGCCCAACTAATAAGAGGCGAGTATTTACGCAAGGACAAAAACTACGAGCCCTTCAAACAACTAATAAAATCAAAGTTTGATGCCAAAACAGACAATGACGTTGCGAACTTAATTGCGCAATTTGCGGAATTCGGAATAACAGAACTCTACGATGAATTCCATAAAACCGGCGACATCGACTTTGTAAGACTCTCTAAACAAGGAACATTAAATGAATAAACTTAACTCCGTTTTATCAATTTTGTCAATTTTCTTTGTTGGAAGAATGATTTTTCCAAAACAAGTAAACCTTAGTCTGAAGTAACAGCGCAACAGTTTTAATTAGTTTGGCTATTTTCTCAGAGTCAGCAGCTTCTACATACTTAACATAATCTGCGGTTATTCCATAAGGCATATGTCTACTGGAGGTCACTTCTTTTTTTAAGCGTGGTTGTGGATTCTTAAGCAAAACCTCGCGAACGCTAGAGAGTTGCTTAGTGTCCAAAGTATCCAGCTTTTGTTTAACGTAATGTTGGCTTCCCAGCAACTGCACATCAAACCCCAGAGCCGACAGCGTCTGCGAGATTCTAACAACAGATTTCACCTCTGTCTGTTGAATAATGCGTTTCATTCCTGCTTTCTCGGCGAAAGGCGAATACTTAGCCATAACCGCAATTAACTCGACAAAATCTGTGCCAACCAAAGGCAGCGACTCACGAATCAACTTCGCACCTAAACCTACTGTTCGGTATTTTGGATGAACAACAATGCGGTTGATGGTACTTAGTTGTTGGTTGATTTCTTGCATTGACATTCGAGGAAGAACCATGCGTCTCCCAAAACAGGCAGGCGGCGGATAAGTGTACACGATAACTCCACAGAGTTCCACGCCACGAGTTAGCCGGAAGAATTTCCGGACAACTGATGTTTTATGGCCCGATAGTGAAAACTGCAGAGTTTTTCCCAATCTTTTCTGTTGCCCTCTTCAACTTTCATCTCTCGAATAAGGCTGCATTCATCAACGTGACTATTTGGGATATATTTAATCTCAATTTCTTCCCCAAACCGCTTAAACACAGCTACAGAGGGCGAGAGATCCTCAACCAAGTCACTATGTGTAGTTGCAACGATGACTGCTTTACCATGTGACCGGGCAATTTTCTGCAAGTTAAAAGAGATAATCTTTGCAGTGTCCCGGTCAAGGCAAGCTGCGAATTCATCCATAAGCCACCATTGCTTCTTGGATTCGATTAACTTGGCGATTCGATATCGGTATTTCTGGCCATCACTGAGTTGACAGTAAGAACGCAAGAATAGGAACGCATCGTTTAATCCCACTCGGCTAAGCAGTTCTAGCCCTTCCTCTACAGTTGCGCCGATCGTTTCAATCAAGGGTTTGTCTGGATCCAATTGAACCTCTGACAGATCGATGGCCTCTTCTCCTAGATCTGCTCGAATGGCACGCAGCAAAACACTTTTTCCACTCCCGGAATCGCCCATGATATATACGACGTCTTGTGGTCCGATCTTGAGTTCAGCGTCAAGAACCTTGAATTTCTGAGCCTCATCAATCCCCAATCCGAACGCTTCAGCAACAACCAAGCTTCTCGGAGTTATTTTTGTGTGGGTTTCATAGCTTATGTTAAAGCTGAATTTCCCAGCAACCCTATCATAGGTTCTTTTGCATGCTCGAATCCTAAAACCTCTACGATCTCTCATTGCTCAACAACCTCCAAAACATTGTAAACGGAAAGGTAACTGTGCAAAACATCCAGCCCCTGTGAAGTTAATCCATAAAACATTCTGTCTTTGCTTGGCGCCTTTATGCGCTCTTTGTGAACTTTACGTGAGTTGATCAAGCCTTTCGCTTCAAGTACAATGAGCTTTTTCTTCAAAACTTTGGCGTTCAAATTTGCCTTGTACATTATGTGAGTCAGCTTCAACAACTTGGAAACGGAGAGTGCTTGCAAAACCGCGATATCCATTTCTATGGAAGATCTCTTCATCTTGGAACCACCGTCACAAATTGTTCAGGAACCATCTCGCAAGTTGCAAAGGCTGCTAAAGCTGTTGCCCAAAAGACGTCGTCATGAGTGCCTTGTGGGTGACTGTAAGCTAAGCCTCCATCTTTGCGTAAGGCGAAGCGTTCAACGTTAAATTCGTTGCAAATATCGCCATGGTAGGGTTTTTCCCAGCTTAGCAGTGGATAGAAGAAACGTTTGTCCTGCATGCGTTTTTTGAGGATGCTGGCCATTTCGCTTTTTCTTGGAGAACTAAAAATTACGCCTTCAGCGTTATCGATTCCAGCGTTCTCCATATCCGCTATGAAGCTTGGACCTTCCCGGGTTATGTCAACTCGAATCTTGCTAAAGCCACCCCAGCGATCCTGAAGCGCCTTGATGTAACCTAAAACATAGGCGTCGTAGGTTGGGTGTGGAAAAATCTTGAGGTGCCTAAGCAATATTTTTTGATCAACTCTCTCAACTACACTTAGAACATGGAAGTCGCGTGTTTGCGCAGGATCTAAACCAGCGTAAAACTCGCCCTCATACTCATTTTCAGGATTGAACTGCGCCAGGTCTTCCCCACAGTTCTTTGTTGTGCCAATGCAAGAGGAGATTAGGCTTTGGGAGAGCCAGACGTCTTCATCTTCAGCCCACTCCGCCTCCATTTCGCGGCGCCACCTAGAAGGATCGTCACGCATCTGCTTTTTGATTTTCTCCAAAATAGCTATTTTTAGTGGGCCGTTAGGTTCCTGGGCACGTTCCCAAGTTACATGATGCCTGGCAAAATCATCGAAGTCTTTGCTGTTGCAAATCCGATAGAATAGGCTGTCTGTGTTCCAGGGTGTGCTTGTGCAAATAAATTTTCCGTTAGTTGTGCCTAAAGTGAAGAGTGCAGCGTCATAGAGATCTTCAGCGTTAGGGATAAAATTGAATTCGTCAGCATACACACAATGCAAGGTTGGTCCTCGGATAGTGTCAGGATTGTTTGGGAATGCTTCAATTACGGATCCGTTGGGACAGGTGATTCTTGTTTTCTGCACAATAATCTTTGAACCCGGAGGCAATCGACGCGCAAATTCTCCAATGCGCCGGATAACAAGTTTTGTTTGGCGCCAAGAAGGACCAACAACCCCTATGTAAAAGCCCGAGTTAGCTAGCGCATAATTAAGAAGCAGACCCGAGGTTGTAAAGCTTTTTCCAGCCTGCCGACTCCAACGAGCAGCCACAAACTGATTCTTCTCAAAAAGCGCAATCAACTCCTTCTGATAATCCGTTGGCTCAACACCTAAAACCTGACGGAAAAACTCCAAAGGATCAGTTTTTAGAGTCTCAACCTTGCTTAAACGCAAAGACTCAATGCCCAAAGCTTGCTCACGAAGCTGAGCGCGCTCCTCAAAGAGTTTATTTGGACGAAACGCCCTGGGATTTCTTTGAAAGTTCCGCATATTTGTCTTTTAGCTCCGAAAGTTCAGCTTCTAACCCACGATAATCCATGTAATCCGATAAGAGCTCCTTGTAGACTTTAGCACCGGCAATTATGCAGTGTAACCGGAAAACATCATTTTTCTCAAGCCCAGGAGTATCAAGAGACTTCAACGCTGCCGAGAGTGTCTTGAGCGTTTCCTCAATACTTGGCAGCTCTTTTGGCATCTCAAGCTTTACTGTTAAAGTAGAAGAAGAAGAGGTGGTTTTTTTTGCATTGGCTTCTTCTTCTTTCAATATACCTAAATCGAGCAGTTTTTGGTAGATTGCGTTCTCACTGTACTTGAATTCAAAGTTGAAAGAAAGTACTCTAAAGCTAACGACTCCTGACCTGTACCAGTCGATTAGTTTCTTTTCATCTTCGAGGTCCCAGGGTTTGCCTTTTACCAATCCAAGGCCTCCAGATCAATGCTAAAAAATATTGTGCGCCCATGATGCTCTTTTTTGACTATGTGCATCACAGCTAATTGATTTAGGTAACTGCTTTCAACTGCACGGGCTTTTCCAGTCACGGCGGCAACCTGGTCAGCTGATGCCAAACCCAACTTTAGCAAGCTGGTTAAGGAAACCTGTAAGTGCTTAGGAAACTTCAAGACTTGGTAGAGTTGTTTTTGGCTAAGCATTCTAATGTTTAGCCTCCAGAAATCTGCTTGCTAAGGCACCAACTAACCCGCTGATCACAATTAAGATTCCATTGTTAACGGTGCCAGTTACTAAAACCAGAGCAACTTCAATAGATACTAAACCCACCAGCGCAACGATCAAGACAAGCATAGCCCAAACAAACCGTTCACTAGGCGCCACACTACGAGAACGCCTCCGCTTTAGTTTGCGTGTTGTATCTTGGGCACTTGCCAAAGGCAAATCGTCGCCAAAAGATTTGCGGGTAAACCAAACGCGAATAAAACCTCTTAAACGGCTAACTGGGCCAGCCATGGATGCTTAACCTCCTCTGAAAAAACGCCCTTGGACGATTAGAGCGGCTAAACGATTTCTTCTGCTCCTCATCACATCTTACAAAACTTGAAACTAAACTCCTCACAGCATCTTCAGGAGTATAACGCGCAGCGATAACCTGCACATCCTCAACCCACCCCAATGGAATTGCGGTATAATCCAGATCGCAAAGGCCATTAGCGTACTCAAAACTGTTTTGAGCCAAAATAATGTGCTTCCTTTTTCCAAATACTCCGACAAAAATGCCCCAGCTCCGAACCGGAACATCAATAACCCCGCCGTTAGTGCTGGTCTTCCCAATACTAGCATCCGTCCACATACAACAAACTAAATCCCCAGGCTTGCACGACTCCAACTGACTAACCAAAGAACCCTTACTCAACAAACACAACCTCCAAATCAAGAAGTGATCTCAAGAACTTTCAAACGATGCTCAATTGCAGTTTCTAAATCTTCAAGAAATATAGCTTGAAAATCAACTGGCAACATAGAAACACGCTCAACAAACCTTTCTAAAAGCCCCTCTAAACTAACAGTTTTCAAAGCTTCAACACCAACCAAGAGACCAAATCCAACCTACAATCTAAAAGCAAGCGTTAAAAAGTCATTTTACTCAAAAACAATAATGAAAAGCGAACAAATAAAACGGCACAATGAATTATCAATTATGACTTATGAGGCAAGTTTTTATTTTGAAAAAAGAGCTGTCTACGAGAGATGGCTCTAGCCGCAATTCCATGTCCAAACTGTCATAAATTTGATGCCTGTGCAGAATGTCGCCCCTGAAAGATAGTAGGGTTCAGCAGGAATCAATGCCTATGCATAAACACATTATTAGTAATATTTTTTGTAAATATAGTTTTGTTTTCCAGTGGAACGGCACTTATTCATACCGATACCGACATTCTCGCTTACATTTATTTTTTGTTTCGAATAAATGCAGTATCGCTAAACAATACTTAGAAAATCTTTTAAAGAATCCGCCTCAATACACGTTTTAATTGGATAGTCTTTGAAAAAATATTTTATTGCAGCAGTTCCAATTATTCTTGTAGCAGTAATAATACTGTATTTATCGGGAGTTTTCTTCGCAGTCACGCCAACTAACAACCCTATTACTATTTCCCCAACACCAACCTCAAACCCAACTATCGCTGCCACACCAAGTTTTTCTTCAAGTCTAATCCCTCAGCAGAGCTATAGTCCGGCGCCGACATCAACAAACACTCCAGCCCCCACAAATTATATTCCGACCACTGCACCGACAGTGACACAAACACCTACCTATACGCCATCACCAACGACGATTTTAACACTTGATTCTGATAACGATGGGCTATCAGATAATTTGGAGAATCAAATAGGAACAAATCCACTAAACAAAAACACTGATGGTGACCGATATGATGATTGGACGGAATATAACAACCAAGTCTATTCTTTTGTAAAAAGTCCTTGGAATACCCCGTTAATTCCAGCTTATCCTGCTCTTAAAATAACGTTGAGTGACAGTTACACAATTTGGTTTGCAGAAGATATTACATCTTCAAACCAAACAATTAAATCCAATAGTTATGATTACAGCATCAATACTTTAGAAACAACTACTACCAATTTTTCAAATACCCTTGAAGCTGAAGCAGGTTTCAAGTTAGGTCCATATGGATATGTGAAAGATACATTCGAATGCTCTCAAACTAACACTATTGTAACTAACACCTCGCAACGATACCAACTCGCTTCGGTAGAATCATGGAGTAAAATACAGTCGATTGACTTTAGCAATTCTTACTTAAGAACAACAATGTACGTCCAAAATATTGGAACAGACATCATTAAATCAAACCCATCGGACATATGGTTATACCTATATGTTGGAGCTGGAAAACAACCGATAAAGACTTGGAGTTTTGCAAATAATTATCAGGGGTCAAGTATTGCGAATCTTGAGCCAGGGAAGAGCATAGCAATTAATATTGAATTCGAAAAGTGTTTATCAGGTGAAATCCTTAAACAAATAGAATCGGGAGTGCCCGTTAGAATTGAAGTGGCAAAATATGACCTCGGCGAACAAGATTGGGCGTATTTGCAAAATGTAAAGGATACTTGTATTAGACTTGATATCGATAATGGAAAACAAGTAATAACTAACTATTATTCTGATAAAGATATAACTGTTGTAGACTTCTTGAAAAAATATGCAAATCTGATGCTTGAAGGTAACTTAGTAAAGAGCATAGGCGGCTTTCAAATCAACGATACTGCATATTGGGAAATTATTTTGCCTTCTAAAAGTAATTTACCTCCAAATATTTTTGATGCCAGGCTTACCAAGGGTGACCAAGTCTTCTTACTATATCAAAAGCACTCAGATAATGATGGACTTTTAGATAGAGAAGAAGCACTTAGAGGTCTAGACCCATCCTCGAACGACACAGATAAAGACGGACTTAACGATTACATCGAAGTTTATGGTTCATATGGGACAAATCCACAAAATCCAGACACAGATTATGATGGCCTAAAAGATGGTGCTGAGGTGAACGTATATTTGACTAATCCAATTAAAAGCGATACGGATAACGATGGCTTATCAGATGGTTATGAAATACAAACAGGCTCAAATCCGAATGTACCTTCTTATTTCGATTCCGATGGAGATGGCTTCGTTGATGGAGTAGATTTGGATCCTCTTCATGATATTTGGTTAAACGTAAACCTTTCTAAAATGACAACCAACTCTACAGAGTTTGGAGCAACTATTTACGATGTAACTTTTACGGTGAGGATTAAAGATGTTTCAGGTAATCTCCTTAAACAAGCAACTTACACATGTCCAGATGACATGACTTCCTACGTTATGAATTGGACAATTTCCTATAATATTCCAGATAATAACACTCAAGTTATCATTGAAATAACTGCTCGTGACCCTTCATATCCTGCTCCGTTCTGGATAGGTCAGGACTTAGACCTTACTGGTGGATGGAATAATGCTACGAACCCACGAACTGACCCTCTAGGTGTGTATTTTTACTTCAATGTAAAAACAGGCTCATGGTATGAAAAGTTTGGCGGAGACCAAGGTTCCGATGGCGTAACAAGTGGGTGGGATGATGGAGTTGGAGGTCAGGATGTCACTCTTTGGTATTGGTTAAATAAATCATATACGTGATTTGTTCTTTTTTTCCTCGCGCTGCTTATTCATCGAAGGGGCATTATGACTAAGCAGATTTTGTTACATGCATTATTTTATATCATTACTTTGTTTAACCCCGTCCTCATCAACCCCAATGGTAAGGATAGTTGTATGTTCCTCCTCTCATTAAAACTCAGCCAACGCCCTACAAATCAACAGATCCCGATTCCACGCTTCAACACCTACAAACAAAGCTATGATAACTCCTATTCTGTAAGCAAGCGCTAAAAAGACTTTTTACGCCCAAACAACAGCTAAAAACAAACAGTTCCCCCAAAACAGTGAAAAACGACCAGCTACGCCTACACACTGAAAAGAAAACATCAAAAAATAAACAAATAAGCAAAAACAACAGAAACAAACAACATTGAAATCAATAAGAAAAATTAAGCATTATCAGGAACGAGATACCATCGAAAGCTAACACTCTATGTAAGTGTTCTCATTCTCAAAATGCTGTAGGTGTGTTGTTAAAAAATTAGTTCTAAATGGTTTTCTTGAGGCACAATCATATTATATATGGAGGGTTTGGAGTATTTTTGTTTGGGACTAAAGCTGAGTGAATGTTAGGGTTTAAAAATAGGTTGAGACCAATTTTGATATGTGTCTTTTCCTAAATCACGAATTGCCCATAAGATCTGGGGTATGCATACAATCAACAATATTCCGATTGACAAATATGATAGATAGAAATTCCAATCCCCAGAAGTAACTGCTAATGCAAGTATTACCGAGAAAATTGAGGAAATTAAGAAAGCACCAGTGACTAAGGAATGATTGATGTATGCGATTCTATTTTCGGTAGTAGCAGAGTGTGCTTCCCACCATGCTCTAGCATAATCACTGGCATCTTTTGGTTCTCGTTGTTTATCGAAACCCCTTGCAAGTATTTCAAATATACTTCTAAATGAAGCCAAACCATTCACGAATATCAACCCGAAAAAACCAAAAATTGTCGCTTCAACACCGAGCAAAGCAATTAAAATTTGTTCTTTTAACACCAACACCCAACCAAGGAAAGAAGCAATATCCATTAGAAAAGGAAATAAAAAAGCGATAATAACGGATACAATTGTGAACCAAGTGTATTTTGTTTGCCACCATCTGATTTTATTTTTGTCTTTTAAAGAAACTTTTATTATGTAATAAGCGGAGAAGAACAAAACAACAATAAACAGAGTTATCAAAAGTGGTAACCACCATCTATTTGCTGGATTTATAGAATCCCCATATAGAAGATTTAATGCATCATAAACTCCTTGGACAACTAAAGCAATGATAATACCTATAAGCACGCTATTTTTGTAATCTCTTAAGTCTTTACTTGTCATGTTGAACTATTTCATTGTTTTCATGTTTTAAGTTTTTTCATCGTTAAATCATCAAGCGCATTATTATATTAATCGACGCCTTCTCTTAAGAAGAATCAAAGTCGTTTTTTTAATTTCTCTACTCAATGCCTCATCCCGATTTAATGCTCGATGTTGTAGAAAATCATACTCACAAAGGATTTTTCCATTTTTCAGTAACGTAACTCTAAGAACATAATGTTTTATTTTAGGACAACTTCTAGTTTCTAAATATTTCTTGATTTTTCCAAACTTCTTATCAATATCTTTGAATGCAATAGTAGAATGAGGCTTCCATTTTCTTGAATCAAACTTGTAAAGTTGACAAAAACTAGCAAATCTTTTCACTAATTCTAACCTAAGTGATTCAAGTTCATTTGATGGTTCTATCTTTACTCCTATTACTCTTTTTCCAAAAAGCCAATTACCGAAACTTGAAAAACCACTAAACCTTATTGTCATTAGGTCATACTTCATACAAATCTGAATCATTTCATGGATAAGTTGCTTTTCATGTAGGGTTTTGATTGGACCGATTACGGTAACATGAGGAACAACTCTCTTTCTAGTCACTCCATTAACGTCAAACTTGTAAGCAACATCAAAAGCTGTATCCTCAACATATTTTCTTGCAGTCCCAGAAAGCCTAAGCTCCAAAAGATAATTGATAGGGGATTTTTCCAAGTTTTTGACAGCCAGTTTTATTATTTCGAAGCTATCGAGTTTTAAGGTTTTGCCTTAATAATAAAACAATTAAATATCCCCCTTTAAGTAACAGGGATAGTCGTATGTGGCGCCTCGGCACCAAAACTCTGTTATAACGTTTGTGTTGACGGGAAAATTATGTGTTTTGCGCTCAAGATTTTATTTCAACTTTGTCTTTGGGTTTGCAGTTTTCAAATATGAGTGTTCTACCCTCGAAAACAGCTGTAATGTTGAAGCTCTCCTCTGTTGAGTTGGTGTCTGGCTCCAACACAACTTGAGCGTTTTTCTTCTCAAGATCCAGCTTTTCCTGGTCACTAAACCTTATGAAGTAATGCCGTATTTGCTTGTTAACTTCTTTTACACCGTTAGGGCCATAGAACTCGTCAGGTATCCATCCGTCTGCTAAGGCAGCCTCGATTTCGCTTTTGAATTGAGGTGATTGATTCGAGATTATTTTAGTTTCAGGCATTTTTCCACTTCACTACTTTGCTATAACCCAAACTTCATCTAAGTGATAATGAGGATAAAGATACGTGCGTCCGTTACACCAAAAATGCGCCAGCGTAGTCGCGTTAACTGGCATATTCCAAGATAAACGACACCATGTTTGATTGGGCAAAGGCAAAGTTCGACCTTTCTTGACAATTGATCCCAATTTTATTTCTATATCATCGTCTGCTGCATCATCTCGGTAAATGTGACAGACAAAACGGGCTTTAGAATAGGCACCTCCTACAGTGATGTTCTTTTCAACGTAGCCTGGACTGTAGCTTGAAGATCCATAGCCGTTGTAACTTACAGCTACGCTTCCCGGTGATGAATAGAAATGGTCGTTGACAATCTCATAATAATATACGCCTGCACGTGTCCAACCGCATAGGTCATAGTTGAAATCAGCGTGTTCAATTACTGTCCATGCTGCATCTGCATGGTCAAAATGATGTATGTTAACGCTTAGAGTTTGATTGGCGTAGGCTGCAGTATAGCCTGAATCGGTGTAAGCATCTATTCTAAATGTTAAGGTTTCATCGTATTCGCCGCCCGTCAAGGTTGGTAGGTGACGTTCTGGGGTAAATATGAAAAAGCCACTTTGCCCAGGAGCTAAAGAGCCAAGATTGGTTGAAGATGAAGTGTAGGCTGCTGGAGGAGAAACGAGTGAGGCTTTGAAGTATAGGGTTGCTGTGTGGGTGTTTGTTATTCCGTTTAGGATGTTCATGGTGAAGGAGTCAGGAAGTCCGTTTATGTCGTTGTATATGTCTGGCTCAGTGATGTCGGCTGTGAATGCTATTGTTGGGTTAACCATTTTGGCGCCTCAAGTTTTAATCATGTAAACCACAGCGAAGTAGGGCGGGATTGCGGTGTGGTTGCTGGGTTGTGTAAATGCGTGATCGTGCCCAGCTCCTGCGTTAGGCTCAACAACACTGTGAGTTAATGTTGAGGTTTGGTTTCCTGTGTTTCCATGAGTGTTGGTTGTCACAACGTTCCCAGAGGAAGAACCTTGCTTGCTCGACACTTGTGTGTGGCTAGCTGAGCCACTGTGAACGTGGTTTCCGTGGTTGTCAACTGTAACTCCGCTTGGTCCTCTTGTAACCGCTCCATTTGAATGATCCAAAGTAATATTTCCACCGCTTGCAGTCAATGCACCTGTCACGTTAGTTTTTGGTACTCCTGAATCATCCTGGGTGGCACCAATAATCATTCTATCGCGGTAGTCCGGAAGGTTGAAGTGAGTTCCATCGACAGCTCCATAAATTGTGCCTATTGCAGAAAACAACGTTGGATATGTGCTTCTTAGGAGGCTTGCACCGTTACAAAGCAAATACCCAGATGGAATGTTGGCTATGAGTCCTGCAAATGGGTAAATGCAGCCTGGTGGCGTGTCATCAAACTCCGGAGCAAGAATAAAAAGAAAATGTCTATTAACATTTGTTGCTGAATCCAGACAACAATCAAAATGACGCTTTGATGCGATTGCCATGTCTTTAGAAAAAGATAAGTGGCGCCTAACTGTAATTGGCTCATCAAGATTGTAGTTGAAATATCTTATGACGTCCGCAGTTGGAATCGTACCGGTAAGCCTATTATATAACTCGATTAAGGGGAAAAAAGTAGAGTTCAAGCACCTCCTGGTCAACTAAACGCCTCGACCAAAGCATGCAATGAGCGATAATTCCTTGAAAACTTACTCCAAGATACACCTTGTTTGATGAAACATGGGGTGCGCCTGTTTGATTGAATGTTTTATGCAGGTGTCCATTCATGTACATTTTTACTGTTACGCCGTCATAGCTGATTAAGGCAAAGTGGCGCCCACCAACCTTGACTAAGCCAGGGTTAGAATCAAAAGTTTGAATTGCGTTATTTGAATCTGTAAATGTGAAGCGCAAAACGCCGTTTGTTCCCACATGGGAGAGCGCAAATTGTCCATCTTTATGCATCAAATAGCGTGGATTTCCTGTTAGGCTCGAAGGGCTAAACCAGCAGCCAACAGAAAATTGGTCATCGCCGCTAAAGGTAATGCTGCTTCCACAATCGACGTAGCCGTCGCCTTGAAGGGCTTGATATTTTGTTGGCAGAACAGAGTTTTCTTCCCAGTGACCATTAACGATGGCGCCATCTTGGGGATCTTCTATTGGCGCGTGATCTTTAGCAACGGTGTCTGTACCTTCATCCAAACGGTATAAACCAACAAGTCCTTGCAGATTGATTGCCCAGGCACCTGAACCTGGTAGGTAAATGCCCTTATCTTCCCAGCGTTTGAGATCAGCCACGACTTTTGAGATGTCTGGGCGAATCTTGTCAAGCTGCATCTGCACACAAGTTTTCTTTTTGATTATTTGCATAATGCGAAATTGGCCGCCATACAACATGTATCTTGGTTTATAGAGATTGATGAAATCTCCAGCGTTGAAGTAATATCCCTGAGTTATTGGCACGGATACAGGAGCTCCAGCGGATGAAGTCCTCAGTTCGTTTAATCGTTTGGAAGCAATATTGTTTAACGCAGTCTCTGTTGAGACGTTATCTTCATTAAAAGTTCGGCAAGGTGTTCCATAACCAGCTACGCCTTTAATGTGATATCCTAATGCGTCAACTCCACGGATAACAACTTGGTTGGCATATTTTCTGTAGTCAATAGCCCGTTTACTTACACTCAAGCGCAAGTCAGGGTCCCATTCGTGTTCAGCGTTGCCTTTTGTTCCAATGTCTATTTCTGAACCATATTTGGAGTAGGCTTCTGCAGCGAGTGCTTCAGCAAGAAAATTTATGCAATCCAGGCGGTTTGCATTGTAGAAAATTACTGTTACAGGATCTGCTGGGCATTCTCCGACTTGAACTATGCTTCCAGAGTTAGTTATGTCATAGAGAATAGTATTTGCAGGGATCTCATCATAGACTCCTGTGAAAGGCTCAGCTTGGTCGAGCGCAACCATCACTGCATCGTAAACTGTTAACTTAATTTTTTTAGCGGATATGTCAGCTGACAAAAACTGTCCAGAAAACACAAAAGCTCCAGCAAAATAAGCGGATACTTCGACATTGCTGTAGTTGTCAATAAAGTTTCTAAAGTTGTCAATGTTTGGGATTGAGAAAGTTAGGTATGCTTCGCCGCCAACTTCATCGAATACTTGGTCAAACTCAGCTGGAAGTATTCGTTCGGAGTCATTGTAATCAACATAGCGTATTTCCCAACCAGCCGCCATGGTTTAATCCTCATATTCAGCAATATTGATGTTCAAGCAGCCCTTGCTCAAACGCAAAGTGTACTTGTAAATTGAAAGGGCAGTATCTTTTACGGGCGTGAAGCTATCAATTAGCCACTCACCATTCAAGCCGTTAATTGGACATAGCACTGTTACTTGTTTGCCAATCAAACTAAGCAACGGAAAAAGAATGCTATCCCATATTTCAGCATCATTTTTGGAATCATCGGATATAGAGCCTCCTAATGAGACTTCTGTGCTTAAGCCATCGACGATGTTCATGGGGTCTTCTCCCGTTTGAGGGATAGCTTCTTTATCACATTTCTTTGAGAGCTCGATTTTTTCAGGACCATAAGGCAAAGAAACATCGCTAATCGTCCAGGTTGCAATCTGCTCATAGGTGCCGTAAATTGACAAGAAAGGTTTGTAATTCATGGTTAATCATCGTTCCAGCTATACCAAACTTGATCATAGAAGCTCCACCAAGCTGGAGCACCAAATTGAGATGAACCGCCTGACTCCATGATAGGCATAACAATGGCGCCATTCTCGAAGGCTTCATCCACAGCCATAACTACTATGCAATAGACTCCAGCAGCTAACTCTACATTGTTAAACGAAAACTCGACGTCATTATTTTCAGAATATAACTCATCAGCGTTGACTATGTTAGTGCTCGTAGCAATGTTTGAACCTGGCACGAAGTCACCACTTCCAAAAGCACCATTGCTTTCACGGATGTACGCGGTAAGAACTGATGATGGCGAATCATACCTGCGCATCTTGATGTTTATGCGAGAGATAACTGAAGAGCTGAATAAACGAAATTGATATGCGACGCCATCTTCAGGTCTATCATTGTAGGTGCTGAGCCATTCAGAATCAGTTTCGATTCCTCCTGAATTGTTAATTATAATTTGTTCAGACAAGGTTATGTGCCTCTCTGCCTTGCGTATGCTTCGCTTATTCCATCAAGCACTTTTTCTTTGGCTTTCTCATAGTCAGCTTCTTCGAAAACATTCAAAGTGATAGTAACTGGAATTATTTGCTGAGGCAGCTGTGAGGGGGCGATCGGGCTTTCGAGAGCTTTGCGGCTTTCGTACCTTGAGAGTGGTTCAACAATTTCTGGTCCTGCTTCTCCTGCCAAAATAAGAGTTGGTCGGTCAATGACGCCTCCTTCCGCCATGGCAACTGCGGCTTTTACTCCAGCGATCCCCACGCCGACTGCAGCAAGAATAATTGGAACCGCAACACCCACAGTCATGGTTCCGTTAAAAGCCATCCAAGCAATGGTTGCAGCAACTATCGCGGCAATTGAAGCTGTTAGGGCGCCTGCTATTTGGCGAATGTTTTCAGGTAATGAGCCCAAGATGGAATCGGCGATTAGGAAGCCGCCCATAAAAGCCGCTACACCTATCGCAGCAGTTTTCGCTGAAATCCCAACGTCAGCAACCCTTGTTGAGATTTTCGTTAATAGAGAACTAATATCTGGAAAATTCTTCCATGCCTTGCTTAAGCTGTCAATCATAGTTATTGAGGTTGGAATTACTTGAAGGGCACTTGCCATTATTGCTTGGCTAACGTTTTGCTGTGCCTGCTCAGCTTGATCGTTAGATACTGCGAGGCGTTCCTGGGCGATGCTGTATCTTTCAGTTGCCGCCCGTGCTTCGTCACTGTTAGCGCCATATTTTGAAACAGCGTCGCTTAGAGCTCGCTGCGCATCTTCAACTGCTTTTGTGCTTGAATGCACCATTAAGTTAGCTCGATCAACCCTAATTTCAACCTGCTCAATGCGGTCATAAGCTGAATAGAGGCTAAAGGAAGCGGTTGCTGCACCGGATAATCCGGTTGCGAAGCTTTTCATCGAAGCTGTGCTTTGCTGGGTTGTTTCGCCGACTTGAGCTTGAAGGGAAGAAACATTTGATTGAGCAGAATTTAAATCCCGCAGAGCTGAGGCTGCTTCTTTGCTATTGGTGCCATAGCCCCTTATGGCGCCATTGAGGTTATCTTGAGCATCTTTTAGATCCTGCTCAGCAGTCTTAAGCTGTAGTGCAGTTCCAGCGCTTTCCAGCTGCCCTCGTTCACTATCGGATAGAGGAGCAACGGTGTCTTCCACACTTTGAGCCACTCTGGATTCTGAATCAGAAACTTCATCTAAGCTTGCAGTGATACGTTTGGAAGCATCAGCTACCGCTCCAGAGGCTTCATCAATGCATTTTAGCTTAAACTCTACATCGTTCATTATTTTTTCACTTCTTTTTGTTCCATCTTGCCCAGGCTGCCAAAAACTTAAACCGAGTTATGCTTAGTTCCCCAACAGCTTCGAAAGAGCCGTACTGAGAAAACGTGCTCATTACATAGCCTAAGTCTTGGGCTCCAACGTGGATGTTGATCCATTCTTCGAGCTTTTTTTGGGTAAAAAACTTGGTTGCTCACTGATGAATTGCAAAAGAGCAGCGCCTTCAGCTAGTGGGAAAACGTTGTAGAAATCCAAGATGTTCTCGGGTTTGTATTCTGGCAGGTTGGGATTTGCTTTTTTTAGCATTAAGTAAAGTGTCATGGCAGTTTTTGCCGCTGGAGTTGTGCATTTCTCAAGGATTGCTGAGTCGTTTAGGGTTAACTCGCCAAATCTAACTATGCCCAGGGTTGGGTGAGTAAACTCATGAATCTCAGAAGCTCTCTTAAGCAGAGCTACGGGATCAAAGACCTTAGCTGCTGTAGCACGTTTAGCGCTTTCAACATCAGCCATTTTCTTAAGTTCTGCTATTCGCTTCTGATTCTCGGGGCTGTTGCGGGCGGCTGCTAATTCTTCCTTATTCAAAGTCAATCAACCTATGGCGTTACTTCTGGAAAAGAGACGCTTTCAGCTTCGCCGGTAACGGTTTCAAGAACGCCATCGGCTGTTTTGCGCTCAACACCAGTTATGTGGCAGTTAGTCCAAGTTTCAGAATCGTCGCCTTCATCATCGCCGTCAGGAGCAAAGACGATATCGAATTCGGTTCCAGCGATCAAGGCTGCAAGGAATTCTTTTCCAGTGAAAAGACGTTCGCATGTCCAGGTGAAAGTTTGTTCTCCCACTTTGGTTTTAATTGGCTGCAAAGAATCGTTGCTTTTCAGCTTGATTAATTGGGCTGATGCTTTTAGGCTCAAACTATTCGAGTGAGCAACTACAGTTGTATCTTTAAAGAATCTGGCGTCACGGCCAAAATATGTATTTACGGTTGGTGTACTCATTTTTTTTATTCCTCATTTGTTTTTTTGTAACTTGCCATTGCAAGGTTACCTGTAATTTAGGATCTCATAAGCCAAACTGTAGCTTCAAAAAAGATATCTCCTCCATAGAGAAGACGGTCTTTCCCTGAAGCATCTTTGAATTTTATTTCTCCTGGGCAAACTCTGTTGTGATGCAGTCTTTGGCGACGCCTTTTAGTTTGCGATCGGCAAGGATAGCATCGACCACGGCGCCCATGGGTAAAATTACGTCTTTGAACCAATCTTTAGGTTTGTATTCCTGGATGGCAACTGTGATAACGCCTCGGATGGTTACGCATAGGAAGTTGTCGTTGCTAAGAGGTGATATCGGTCCGGGAATTGGGTTTATTGTCGCCTTTGGCAGCATATCGAAGGTGAATTGCTCGCCGATTAGAACTGTTTTGAGTTCTGCAACGCCTTTAGCGGGTACTGCTTTAACCTCTGGAAGTCCATCATGCGCAGGAACAGCAGGAACCGCTGGAACATAAACTAATGCAGCTTGAATAGCATCAAAAACTCCTTTGTAGCTATCATAAAACTTCGTCATGTCAGCCACTCACCAACTCGAGCCACAACTCTGCAAAAGTGACGCCAATTTTGCTTTGCGCTTTGTCAGCTGCTTTCTGCAAAAACGGATTAGGCTTAGTTCCGGGATGATGAACAATAGGCGTGAAGATGCGTTTTCCAGCAACCATAAAAGATAAGACTCCGCCGTTGGCAACTCGGATCTCATGAGGAGCTGAACCTTCAACAACAATGCGACCGTAGGAAGCAGCAATCCCAACAACGCCCTCGCCGTTGGAAATCTGTTTGTAAATTGTGCTAGCGAAATAACCTGTTTTAACTGGTGCACCCCAAAAAGCC
>CAWAKC010000005.1:0-121384 GCA_963782525.1 Candidatus Bathyarchaeota archaeon | reverse complement strand
AAGATTTTTAACTTCAAAACGCATTGTTAGCCAATAAGAGTGAAAATCATGCGCATCGTTGTACGAATAGGCGGTTCAGTCGTTGCTAACCCAATCAACACGGACTTAATGAGCAAATACGCTGACATAATCAAAGCCGTAAAACAGCAAGGACACGAAGTTGCTGTAGTTTTAGGTGGCGGCGCTTTAGCACGTGAATTTATCGGCATAGCCAAAAACTTGGGATTGGATATGAATGGGCAAGATGAGATCGCCATTTCCTGTTCACGCCTCTTTGCGCAGTTGTTCCTCAAAAAACTAGGCGATGTTGCCTGCAGTAAAGTTGCTTTAACACTTGACGATGCAGCTCAATGCCTATGCGAAGGTAAGGTTGTTGTTATGGGCGGTTTGAAGCCTGGAATCACCACTGACACAGTTGCAGCACTAGTTGCAGAGCGCGTTAATGCAGAGTTGCTAGTGAAGGGCACAGATCAAAACGGAGTCTACGACAAAGACCCCAGAAAACACTCAAACGCCGTAAAACTTGACCGTTTATCAATTGAAGATTTAGCTAAAGTCTTCGAGCACAACGAGCACAAAGCTGGAATTCACCAGATTATTGACCCTGAAGCCATTAAGGTTTTGATGCGAAAACGGTTGAAAATTATCGTTGTGAATGGGTTTGTGCCTGAGAATATGTTGGCGGCTATTAAGGGCGAAAATGTTGGAACAGTTATAACTTAATTTTTGTTCTGTTTGTTTTTTTTGGTTTGTCATGTTTTTCGGGATTTGGTGTGTTTTACTTCCATATTTGGGAAGATTTGGGAACAAATTTAAATATCACTTGTGATATCGATGGCGATAATCAATAGCGATATCGATAGTGATATTGAAATGAATGACCAAGAAAAAGAAGATTACAAAAACATGAAACATGATATGCGCGAAGAGAAGCACATGATGTTCCACAGGCGAAACTGGCTACGCCACAACGCCATGGTCCCCAAAGGCTTCCTACGCTACCACGTCCTAGAAGCCCTAAACCAAAAATCAATGTCTGGGTCCGAACTCATGGATGAAATCCAAAAACACACAGGCGGCAACTGGAAACCCAGCCCAGGCTCCATCTATCCACTCCTCGCATGGCTCCAAGACAACGCTTACGTGAAAGAGTTGCCCATCGAAAATGGGTTCAAACGCTACGAATTAACCCAAAGCGGCAAAGACCTCCTTGAAGAGCAGACAAAAATCCGAGAAAAATTCAGAACTGACATGGGATTTATGACGAACCCCTTCTTTGACAGGTTCTTTAGCAAAATACCGGAGGAAAAAACAAATCAAATCCGAGCCTCTATGAAGGGACTTTTGTTTTCGTCAATAAAGCTCGGTAAAACTTTGAGGGAAAACTATTCTGAAAAAGACCTCGACGAAGCATTAAAAATTCTCAACGAAGCTGCACAGAAAATTGATGAAATAAACAACAAACTGAAAAGTGAAAGCAAGCATGAGGGAAAATGAAGACATCATAAAAGTAGAAGGCTTAACCAAAGTCTTCAACCACAGCCTAACCGCCGTGGACCACATAAACTTCACTGTCAAACGCGGCGAAATCTTCGGATTCCTAGGCCCCAACGGCGCAGGAAAAACCACAACCATCAAAATGCTCATAACAATTACGCGGCCAACCGAAGGAAAAGCCACCATTCTGGGGGGCGACATCACAAACCAAACCATGGATGTTCGAGGGTCAATCGGCGTTGTTCCCCAAGAATATACCGCAGATGAAGACTTAACAGGCATCGAAAACATCCTATTATGCGCTGACCTTTATGGCATTCCACGTTCCGTTTCCAAAAAACGAGCCTCAGACCTGCTGAACCTCGTCGAGTTAACAGCGTTCAAAGATAAGCGGGTCCAAACCTTTTCAGGTGGAATGCGTAGAAGACTCGAGTTAGCATGTGGCTTAATCAACCGCCCCAAAGTGCTGTTCCTCGATGAACCAACGTTAGGCTTAGACGTACAAACCCGTGCAGCAACATGGAACTATGTGAAGATGCTTAAACAGCAATTTGGCATGACCCTTTTCCTGACAACCCATTACCTTGAAGAAGCAGATGCACTTTGCGACCGCATCGCCATTATCGACCACGGCAAAATCGTCGTAATCGGCAGCCCAACAGAACTAAAAGACAGCTTAGGCGGCGACATCATAACTTTGTCAATCCAAAAAGACGAAGACATCACAGGGTTAATCGGCAAAATCGAACATGTCAAAGAAGTCAAAAAACAAAACGGTTCCTACATTATTAAAGCTGCCAACGGAGAATTAGCTGCACCCCTGATCATAGAAGCTCTACGAAACAACAACCACATCGTAACCAAACTTTCCATGACAAAACCAACCCTAAACGAAGTTTACCTACAATACACCGGTAAATCCATGCGGGATGCGGAAGAGTCACGTGAAGGGGTTATGGCGCAGAGAATGGCAATGAGGAGAGCAAGACAATGAGCAACCAAGAAGAAGTACAGTACTCAAAGAGCAAACTCCATGGACTCTGGGCACTGACTAATCGTGAGCTCAAAAAATGGTATCAACAACCCTTCGTTTTGGCTATGGGAATTCTGCAGCCAATTCTATGGTTAGCTTTACTAGGAAAAGCGATGAACATAGGCAACATCGTAACAGGCATTCCAGGAATAGATCCCAAAGTAGTTATGATGCATACGTTTGGGACGCCAGATTACTTCTCATTTATGTCCATGAGCATGGTTGCATTCACAGTAGTTTTCACTACGGCATTCGTCGGTATGTCGGTGGTTTGGGATAAACGCTTAGGATTCATGAACAAAGTGTTAAGCACGCCAGTATCAAGGTCAGCTATAATCCTATCCAAAGTATTCGCTGCAAGCATTCGAGCACTATTCCAAGCAGCCATCGTTATGGTCGTAGCATTTGCCTTAGGAATAACCACAGGAAGTAACTTTAGCGCATTAAGCCTCTTTGGAGTATTCGCCATAGTATTCCTAATCAGCGTTGGCTTATCATCGTTCTTCACGGCATTAACATTGCGAGCAACAAGAATGGAGATGCCGCAAGCAATCTTTCAACTCATAACGCTACCACTCATGTTTGCAAGCAGCGCCTACTTCCCCATTGCCCAAATGCCCAGTTGGCTTCAAACAATCGCAAGCGTCAACCCCATATCCTATACAATCGATGCAGTACGAAGACTCATGGTATTCAGTGACGGCTTCGGACCTCTACCACTTGACTTTGCGGTTGTAGGTATCTTCGCAGCCGTTGTCACAGCTATATGCATTATCCTGTCCTGGAGATACCTCAACAAGTAAGGGCAAAAACACCCTTTTTCTTTTTTACAATTTAGCTATCATTTATAAGAAGGCGCTATTTTCCTGTTAAATCAAATATTCAATAAAGAAGTGAAACAAAATGTCAAAAACAATTCCAGTCGTTGAAGCAACCAACGTCACAAAAACTTACATGCTAGGAAAAGTCCCGGTGGAAGCACTTCGAGGAGTAAACCTCAAAGTTGAAACAGGTGATTTCCTTGCTATCCTTGGTCCGTCAGGGAGCGGCAAATCTACCATGCTGAACTTGATTGGCGCTTTAGATAAACCAACTTCAGGTACACTTCTAATTGACGGAGTAGACATCGGCAAACTGAACGATAACCAGCTTGCAGAGTTAAGACTTAAAATCGGGTTTGTTTTCCAATTCTTTAACCTGATACCGAGGTTAACGGCAAAAGATAATGTGGAATTATCCATGTCGATAGCTAACATGAGCAAAGCTGAAAGAAAGAATCGAGCAATTGAGCTTCTGGAAACAGTCGGCTTGAAAGATCGCGTCAACCACAAACCCGCTGAACTCAGTGGAGGACAACAGCAACGTGTCGCCATTGCACGTGCGCTCGCTAACAACCCTAAGTTCCTTTTGCTCGATGAACCCACAGGAAACGTGGATTCCAAAACGGCTAACGAAGTTTTGTCGTTAATTAAGAAACTCAATGTGGAAAACAAAGTTAGCATAATTATGGTTACTCATGATCAACATTTAGCTCGGGAAGCATCTAAGACCGTACAAATGTTTGATGGTGAAATAACATCTGAAGTGGTGAATAAAGAATGAAGATTGTAGATATTTTCGGTTACTCGTTTAGCGCTATCAAACTTCGCAAACTCCGTGCTGCATTGACCACATTAGGAGTTATCATAGGTATTGCGGCAATAGTAGCTTTGCTGTCGATTACTCAGGGCTTGCAAGCAACTATAACCCACCAACTCAACCAAGGCTTATCTGCTAACACTTTAATTGTGACGCCGGGCAGCGGCGGCTTTCTTGGTGGAGCAACAGGCGGAGGCGGGGCAGGCAACGGTGGAGGCGGCTTCGGCGGCGGGGGCGGAGGAGGTGCTGGAGGCGGAGGCTTTGGAGGTGGAACCACAGATAACTCAGGTTTCAAACTCTACGTCAACTACACAAGCGATATTGATGCATTATCAAATGATATTGTAAGTTCAATCGCAATCATAAGCCGATCAGGATATGTACAAACTAACAACTTGAACCGCACCGTAAACATCTACGGCGTAGATTTCAACAATTACTCAAAAGTCTATACCACTACTTTTGTAGCTGCAAGCGGAACTATACCTACAAATCCCTCAGATAATCAAGTCGTTGTCGGAACTCGCATAAATCAGCCAGGACAAAACGGCACAATATTCTTCGGCGCAGGCGACACAATCAACCTAACTTGGACAAACGCAACTGTGTTGCCTCCAGTCAACGAAACTTACACAGCAGACGTTTCAGGTGTTCTTCCCAGAATCGGCGGTTTCGGTATCGGTGGACCATCAGACACGGGTGTTTACATTCCATTGGACAAGGCTGAAAGCTTCTTCGGAACCGACCAATGCGACATGATAATAGTCACTTTAAAGAACAGCGACAACGCAACGATAACTAATGTTACCAAAGTTATAACGGACCATTTTAGCAACCAAGTGTCCGTTATATCCTCGACGGCAGTTCTGGGTTTGCTTACAAGCATCTTCAGTCTGCTACAATTATTCCTGGGCGGCATCGCAGCAATCTCCCTGTTGGTTGCAGGGATCGGGATAATGAACATCATGATTGTCTCATTAATTGAGCGTACTCGTGAAATCGGCATACTCAAAGCCTTGGGCATGAAAAGCAGAACAGTGTTGACTATCTTTCTTGGCGAATCAGTAATAATCGGCTTAATCGGCGCAGTTGTCGGTATAATACTTGGTTGGATCTTAGCAAACATTACTGCTCAAGTATTAGGTTCAGGAGTTTTCGGTAGTGGCGGCGGATTTAGAATAACGCCTCTATTAACTCCCGAGGTGCTGGTGGGTGCTTTAGCGTTCGGTGTCGGAGTCAGTGTAATATTCGCACTCTACCCAGCATGGCGCGCGTCTAAACTCAAGCCAGTAGAAGCCCTCCGATACGAATAGGCGCTCTACACCCCCAACTTTTCCTTTTTTATTTTTTTATTAACCCACATCAGTTTTAAGCAAGACCAACATATCGTTATCCTGAGGCTTTTCAATAGTAAAACGTTTGTACCCAGACCAACCAGTCGTAGGCATCGGCGCAGTCATAATCCAAGACGGCAAAATCGCACTGATAAAACGGGGCAACGAACCCAGCAAAGGAAAATGGACCATTCCAGGCGGCTTAGTAGAACTCGGAGAAAACCTCGAAACTGCTGTTATCCGTGAAACCGAAGAAGAAACCCTCCTCGACGTCGAAAACCCTCAACTAATCGATGTGGTTGATAACGTGGATTTGGATGAGCATGGAAAAGTAAAATACCACTACATCATCATCGACTACCTCGTCCACGTCAAAGCAGGCAACATCCAAGCTGCAAGTGATGCTGAGGAGTTGCGTTGGGTGCCATTTGATGAGGTAGAAAATTATAATTTGACTGCTTCTTTTCGTGTTTTCTTTAGGGAAAATAGGGAAAAACTTGAGAAAGCTAATTCTTATCAGTAAAGAACAGGCGTGTTTCACCCAGCGTTTTAATGTCCAAGGCTCTCACTCGGGCTACAATGGGAAAATCTCGAACAACCTTACCTAAAGTTAAGCAATGGTGGGGCGGTAAATCGCGTGCGATTGCCCGAACTGTTTCTGCATCTACGCGTGCTGCTCTCGAAACCACGTCAAGGTCATGTTCGTTTGTGAAGTTGAAAAGGAAGATGTTGTCAGCTTGGCGGTAGATGGTTTCTTGGATAGTATCTGGCTGGTTGGTGATGAATGTAGTGAAGATGCCGTAGTGGCGCATGCGTGTGACGATGTCATCCCAGTAGGTTTCCCGTAGGTACAGATGGGCTTCTTCGGCGAATAGGAAGACGGCTTTGAGTTTCCAGTTGGATAGCGAATCAACGAGTTTACCTAGAACGTACTCAACCACGATTTGGCGGTCAATGTTGGAAGTATTCTTGAGGTTGACGACGATAGCGCCACCGCTATCTTTAGATATCAAAATGCTCTCATCAAGCAAAGTCGATTCACCCAAACAATCAGTGAAGAACCCTGAGTTAGCAAACGAATGAAAACGCGACGCCAACGCATCTCGCACATGCTGGTTACAGTTCAGGTCGCGGATCGCCTCTCCCAAATTCTGCATATTTAACTTGCCTTGCTCTTTGAGCATTTTCCAAAGACGCCTAAATTCGCGGGCTGATGTTCCCGGCAAATGCAATGCGTTAACTAAAATTCCCATAACTGTGTTTAGGGGCAATTGCTCGAGCGCCACTTTGAAGTTCTGTGACGGCGTTAGGGTGTGGATTTTATTATAATACATGTTTCTTTTGCCGTCGTTGGTCATGCCGAGGCTGCTGTACTCGCCGTTTAAGTCAAAAATGACGACGGTTGCTTTGTAACCGACGAGGTTGACCATTAGGAGTTTGCTGAGGTGTGATTTCCCGCAGCCCTTTTTGCCAGTGATGATGTTTAGGGTGCCATCGATTGATGAGGCGTCGATGGTGAGGAGTGATGAGTCTTTGGTTCCGCCTAACGTTATAGGCAGTTTTCCGTCAACCTTTGCAAGTTTCAAAAGCACGGGTATAGAGAGTTTCTTGATTGTGGATTGTGAGCGGGAAGGTAGCCAGCTGCTGCTTGGACTAAGCATTTCGTTTTCCAATGTTGCCCTGATCTTGCAGATTAGCAGGCTTGCATCTTGAATGTAGGTGATATGAGGAGCGATTTCCATAGGGTCGATGTCTTCGCCCTGCAACGGTTCACCACCGTCAGGTAGCGTCCGCAAAAGCTCCTCCAAAACGCCTGGCACCGCAGCGAATTGTACGTCGATTACTTGTGCAATTAAGGCTTTGGCGGCATCTGCATCCTCGACAAGCAGGTAATCGCCTTTTTCTGCGCTCTCCGTAGGGAAACTGATGACCTCCAGAATATTTCCCTCTTTCTTGTAGAGCTTCATGGCTAATTTTCTCCTTTGAATCCGTAGGAGCCGAAGAGGATTTTGTGCATGTCGGGTCGGTTGACGATTTGAATGCCGTGTTTACGGGTGATAAAGTGTTTGATTGCGTAGACCTCGTTGGCGGTGAATGTGCAGAGGATATGGGAGAGTCTGAGGGTTTCTGGGTAGCTTTGCGTGTAGAGGTCGTTGCCCAACAGTTTTTGGATGGCATCCATTCTTTGCTCAAATGGTAGATCCCTATCAACATCCAGTCTAAACGCTAAATTTGCCTTGTTTAATCGTGCCACGTAAACATCCCCCAGAAGCATCATAGGTGGCCTAGAATGCATCCCCGCGGTTTCCAGCAAGTATGGCGGGTCACGATTGGGCAACTGTTCAGTTATCAGCAAACCATTAGCCCTCAAAGTGGTTGCTTTTGAAAATGCCAAAACAGTGCTCTGGTTTCTCCTTGCATAGCTGAGGATTTCTCTGAGGCGTTGGGTTGGGGTTTCAGGGGTTCCTGCGGTGAGTGAGCCGTCGAAGAGTAAGACGCCATTCTGTACGGTTTTGGCAAGCATAGTTTGCAGCCAACGTTCCAGTAAGCTGGCGAGTCGTGTTGGCATCTGCAGGATATTTGGAGATGCTTGGTGACAAGTCCCGTAAGTGGTGCTAAAATAAGCGCGTTCGAGCGTGTTGTATAGTTGGTTTTTGTTATCTTCGGTAATGTGGAAGATAAATGGTCCTAATCGAGTGTATTTGTAGCCGCCGTTTTGTTTCCAAGTTGTTGCTCCCCGGATTGCAACTATTATGCCTGTGGTGGTTTCGCCTATTTTTATGGTTGAGGTGTCGATGGCGGCGACTAGGGTTTCTTGGTGGTTGGGTTTTAGGGGGATGGGGGTTGGTTTTAATTGTATGTTGTGGGGATATTGTTCGGTTGGGCTGAATCGTTGGATTTGCTGGCCAAGTTGCACAGGAGAATATCGAACTTGTTTTAGAGTGTTGATGCTTTGTTCGAAAAACCGTTGGGGAAGGATTGAGTCGATGGTTGGTTGTGGAAAGTTATATTTGTTAGTGGTTGTATATTGTTCAATCAAGTGAATTCACCAATATTCAATATCTTTATTGGTGAAATATTTAAGTATTGTGCATGTACATCTTGCACAATTCAATATACAACAAGTGAGAACTTGACAGAAAAACCGCAAAACCCACCAATACACGTAAAGATGAAAATAGGGGAAATTGAGTTCGAAATAGACGCACAACCCGACCAAATCCAAACCGCAGTCAACCAAATCCTCACCACCGTCACCGAACACTCAAAAAACCTAAACATCACACAAGCCAACGAGCGACCAGCATCCCTACCCAGAGCCGAAACCTGCCGAGGAGTAATCCAGAAACTTTGGGAAGACAACTGGTTCACGGAGCCAAGAGGCTTAGACGACGTCCACACCGAACTCGCACGCAAAGGCTTCCATTACGACCGCACCGCAGTCGCCCACGCACTCGTAGACTTGGTCAAAGACAACATACTAACTCGCATAGGTAAACCACGCCGATACCAATATGCACAAAAAAGACCGCCAACCTGAGAAAATTTTAGATATATGTATTCAACCCTATAAGTAGGGAGCTACTCAGGGCAGTCATGGCTTTTCCTGGATGGTTACGAGGGACCGGGAGAAGTTGAAGTTGCTGCTGATGCTGCTGCAAACACAATTTTGCACATTGACTGTTGCATATTTCAAAACAAAACCATCCCCAAAATCTGCACATCAACATGCTGTCTGACAATTTTTAAAAAAGCAAAATAGGCATTTTAGCAATCGAACTATACAAGAAACAAGATGGCGTTGCAAAATCTACTAAGCAATCGTTCTTAAACTCGGTTTGCCCAAAATATTAAAAACCCATCATCTTAAAGATAAACAAAAATAATCTGTTTTATTTTTGCGTCAGAATTAGTCCAAAACAAAGTTGGAAAAAAACGACAATCAGTATAGGTACCAATATCCTCAAAAACCGCCGACCTCTTAAAGCTAGACATGAGTCGCTTTACCATAAAATCGCCTGGAGTTTATGTTCAAAACATTAATCTTCAGCCTCAATCAATCGAGGGAGTAAGCACAAGTACGACGGCTTTTTTGGGAGAAACCCAGATTGGACCAAACGCACTCACGTTAATCACAAGTTGGAAGCAATATCAACAGATTTTCGGCAGTTATTTTGGATCCGACAAATTCATGCCTTATACTGTTGAAGGCTTTTTTCTCAACGGTGGAAAACGATGTTACGTGTGTAAGGTAACCAATTCTGATTACGCGGCTGCTCTTACCCTACTGGAAAAGCTTGAGGAAGTTTCAATCGTTTACACTCCAAACGCTCAAGCCACACCAGGATTAGCCGCTGCGTTGATCAGCCATTGTGAGCGGTTAAGGAACAGATTTGCTATTTTAGATTCAATCAAGGGACAAGACCCATCCAGCGTAAGCAAACCAGCCGATTCTTCGTTTGCCACGTTGTATTATCCATGGATTTACGTTAGAGAAGCTGATATAGGCCCATTGCGTTTGGTTCCGCCAGGTGGTCACGTCGCAGGAATTTATGCCCATACAGATATTGAAATGGGAGTCAATAAGGCGCCAGCAAATCAACTGGTTAAGGGTGCAGTTGATTTGGAATTAACAATGGAATCATATCAGCAAGACAGCCTCAACCTACAAGGCATAAATTGTATCCGCAACTTTGCAGGCAAAGGCATACTTGTGTGGGGCGCCAGAACCCTTTCAAGCGACGCTGAGAGAAAATATGTTAGCGTTTGTAGGCTGCTGATTTATCTTGAACAGTCAATCAAGAAGGGAACAGCGTGGGCAGTTTTTGAACCCAACAATGAGTCAACTTGGGCTAAAATTAAGGCTTCAGTCGAGTCCTTCTTGACGCAAACATGGAAGAATGGCATGTTAATGGGCGTCAAACCGCAGGAAGCCTATTTTGTCAACTGTGATCGAAATATCACGATGACCCAAAATGACATCGACAGCGGACGATTACTAATTCTCGTGGGTGCGGCACCCATTAAACCAGCCGAATTCTTGATTCTGCGGATAAGTCAATTAATGGTTCACTCGTAAGTTAGCTCTTATGTAAGAGGACTATAATTTTCCGAGTAACACCCTGATGAGCAAGGTTTATAGTGTATTTCGTCCATTGTACATGTAGCGATTTTTAGAACCCAACTGTAGGGGAGGTGAAATTTTTGCCGGATATTGTTGACGCCGCAATGGCATCAGGTATGAATAAACTTGCGGACGCCTTAAAAGCCGCAGGACTCGTTGACACATTGAAAGGTCAGGTCCATTCACAGTTTTTGCACCCACAGATGAAGCATTCAACAAGATACCTAAAGCAGACATGGACATGCTAATGAAAGACCCAATGAAATTGAAAGACGTTTTGACTTTCCACGTTGTGGAAGGAAAAATGATGGCTGCAGACTTAAAAGAGCATGAGTATTTGCAGGCGCTTAATGGCGGAGAACTTAGAATTGACGCTAAAAGCTGGCACCTACATAGAAACATAAAGGTTAACGATGCAAACATCATCAAAGCCGACCAAGTTGTGGACAACGGAGTTTGCCATGCCATAGATAGAGTGTTGATGCCAAAGATGGTTACCCTGGAAAAACCAATGTAAAATAACCTGATAATTACTCAGGCCCCACACTTTTTAATCCAATTTACAGTTGTTGTTTTATCTTACTTGCCAGCGCATCCAATTTAGCTCTTTCAACTTCTTTGAGCTCGCTGAAAGGAGGCAGTTTTTGCCCCTCAAACCTTGGGACCACGTGAACATGTATGTGAAATATGTCTTGCCCTGCAGCTTTGCCGTTCTGCTGGATTATACTTATGCCATCAGCGTTGGTGGCTTTTTTGACAGCAAACGATACCTGTTTAGCGACTTTGTACATTTGGCTTAGCTCTTTTTCAGGGATGTCAAAGATGTCAACGTAGTGCGCTTTCGGAATCACTAGCGTGTGCCCCATGTTTAGTGGTCGAATGTCGAGGAAAACTAAGATTGTGTTGTCTTCATAGATTACGCTTGATGGCGCTTGTTTACGAACGATTTTGCAGAATATGCAGAATTCATCAAACGTCAAATCAGACACCAAGGGCACTTTAACTTTATCAATCAGTTTATATGGCATTTCAGCTTCATATTCTTTGAGCAAATTGAGGTTTAATTTATGACTGAACTTGAAGATAAAGTACGTGTAGAAGTTGGAAAAGTCCAGGATCCCGAAACCGGTCAGAGCTTTGAAGAAATGCAGATGATCCAAAGCGTAAAAGAAACTGCCCCGGGCGAAGTTACCGTTGAATTTGTTCCCACAAGTCCATTCTGCCCAATTGCCTTCAAGCTCTCAGCGGACATAAGGGATGCGGCGAAGTCAGTTCCAGGCGTGAAGAAAGCCGTCGTTTTCTGTCGTGGACACGCTATGGAGCAACAAATCAACGAAATGACGAACAAATAAACTTCCTTTTTCACTTAAGCCAACCGAAAATTTGAAACTTTTGGGCAGTTTATTTCATTCTCGTAAACGCCCAAGTGCCAACGACAATCATGAGGACGTCAAAGAGAGCAACAACGCCTAGGTCAACCCACAAAGGCTGGATCTGAAGAGGCGCCCAAGCTGCACCCAACGTAACATTTCTCAAAGCGTCCACACCATAAGTTAATGGGTTCCACGCTGCTATATCTACTAGCCAGCTTGGAAGGTTACCGCCTTTAAGGGGAAACAATGCACCGCTCAAAAAGAACAAGGGTAAATTTACGAATGTTTGAATGGCGCCAAAACCTTCAAGGTTGCCCATGAAACTTGCGATTATTAATCCGATGCTAACTAAACCAAAAGTGATGAGCAACATAATGGGTAGCGCGTAAAAAAAAGTAATGGGATTAATCGGGATGCCTAATGCTAAGCCTATGACGAAAACTACGATTCCCTGCAAAAGAGCATCTGTACTGTCGCCAACCATTTTTCCTAGGAAAATAGTGAAGCGTGAAACAGGTGAAACTAAGATTTCTTTCATGAAGCCGAATTCTTTGTCCCAAATAACGTTTATGCCCATGAACATAGCAGTGAAAAGCAGGGTCTGGCCGATTATGCCTGGTAAAATGACTTGTTGATAATTTAGGTTCGCAGGCAAGAGGAAGCGTGTACTGAAGGCAGCGGCGAAAATGACAAGCCACAACAGGGGTTGAATGAAACTGGTTACCAGACGGGTTCGATCACGGTAGAACCGCTTAATTTCCCTAAGCCACAACGTGTAGAATCCGCGGATTTCACTCATCTTATTGCCCTCCTTCGAGCAGCAGATGCTCCATGTAGTTCTTTACTTGTGTCTTCGCGAATGTTTCGTCCAGTATAATGAAGGAAGACGTCTTCAAGGTTAGGTTCACGCAGAAGTATTGATTCCACGTAGATGTTATTTTGAGTGGCTAGCTCCATGATGCGGGGCAGGACTGCTCGTCCGTTGCGAACCGTTATTTCTAATGCACCATCAACAATCGTTGTATTGGAAAACCCTAACCATTTAGCCACAAACCCCGATAGGCCATCGAGGTCATTTGCTCTAACTACCACGACGTCTCCTTCAAGCGTATCCTTAAGTTTGGAGGGCGTATCTAAAATAACCATTTTCCCATGGTCAATAATGCCTATGCGGTCGGAGAGCCTGTCGGCTTCATCCATGTAATGAGTAGTTAAAACCACCGTGATGTCGTGGGTTTCTTTGAGTTCCTTAATATATTTCCAGATATGATCTCTGGTTTGCGGGTCCAAACCCACCGTTGGCTCATCTAAAAACAATACTTTAGGGTAATGGATTAAACCTCGACCAAGCTCCAGCCTGCGACGCATGCCGCCTGAGTAGGTTCGAAGCAAATCATCCGCTCTATCCTCCAGCTCCACCAGTTTTAAGATTCGGTTTATACGTTCTTTCTGCTCTGACGCTGGAACACCGTAGAGGTTAGCGTGCATGTAGAGGTTTTCCCGCCCCGTTAAGCGGTCATCTATGCTTGGGTCTTGGAAGACTATGCCTATGGATTTTCTGACTTTGTTGGCTTCCCGAACGATGTCAAAGCCGTTAACTGTTGCAGAGCCAGATGTTGGCGGAAGAATAGTGCAGAGCATGGATATGGCGGTTGTTTTGCCTGCGCCGTTTGGACCCAGAAGCCCAAACACCTCTTTAGATTCAACTGTTAAGGTTAATTCGTCCACTGCTTTTAGTTGACCGTAAGATTTTGTTAGTTGGCGGGTTTCAATTACGGCGGGCATGAGATTTCTCTTTAGCAATGAAAGATAACGCAGATTTAAGGATTATTTGACAAAAATTAACTTGGGAGTTCAACTGTGAAGGTGCCGTCTTGGCTAACTTAGCATCTTGAAAAGAAATTCCACAACATTAAATTTGCACCCCCACTATACAATTATGGAGATTTTTAATGCCAGAAATGAATTTTGAAGGAACCGCTACATGGAAAGGATCAACCGAATGCGAATTATCAATCAAAGGCAAAAAAATAGTAACGGTCAGTCCACCCCCATCGTTTGGAGGAAAAGAAGGCTACTGCGTACCAGAAGACATATTCGCTGCGGCTTTAGCTTCATGCATCAATACGCTGTTTCTCTTGATTGCTAAGAATAGCCAGTTAGGACTCAAAAACTTGGAAACCATCGCAAACGTAAAGATGAACGTGGAAGGCATGGAAAAACTGATTTTCACAAACGTACACTTCAACATGAACGTTGCCTTAGAAAACGATAACGAACGCGAACGCAAGAAAGCCACCACAGTCTACGGAATGGCGCAGAAGATTTGCCCAATTCGGCAGTCTTGGGGCGAAGCAGTTCCCATAAGCTTTGAACTGAACTTCAAATAAGGGCAAAGAAAAATTTTGTTTTTTCTTTTTAACATCTATTTTTTTGTAATCAACAATTGAGAGACTTCTGAAAATGCGCATTAGCCTTAAATATCGATGCTTTCTATTTGCAAGCGGGGGAGCAACCAGATGAGCAGTCCATACGCAGTTGAACTTCACAACGTAACAAAACGCTACAACGAAATAGTAGCCGTAAACAACATGAACCTAACCCTGAACACAGGCGAAATCTTCGCTTTGTTAGGACCTAACGGTTCAGGAAAATCCACAACCCTAAAAATGTTGTTAGGATTAGTTCAGCCTACTGCAGGCTCCATCAGCGTTTTGGGGATTGATGTTCAAAAAGACCCCATTGCAGTTAAGCAACAGGTTGGCTACGTTCCCGAGTCGCCTGAAATATACGAGTTTTTAACTGGGATTGAATATCTCGACTTCATCGGCGACATTTATGGTATGCCAAATATTGAGAAGCAACAGCGCATAACCGAGTACCTCAAAGCGCTTCAGCTTGAGGGAAGAGAAGGCGATATGATAAACAGCTACTCGGACGGCATGAAAAAGAAAATCAGTTTAATCTCAGCGTTTCTCCACAAACCAAAACTCTTAATCCTCGACGAACCTCTGAACACATTGGACCCTAGAAGCGCAAGAATCGTCAAAGACTTCCTGCATGAGCTAAAAATGCAGGGCATAACAACCATTCTGTCAACACACGTTCTAGAAATCGCTGAGGCAGTGTGCGACCGCATCGGCATCATGTACCAAGGCAACATCTTAGCCTTGGGCAACATGAACGAGTTAAGACAGAGAGCAAGCTTGCCCAACTCAGGCTTAGAAGATATCTTCCTCAAGTTAACTGGAACAGACGATTTGAAAGCTGTCGTTGAGGAACTACTCCGATGAATTGGAAGAACGTCCTCTTCCTTTTGCGTGTCGAACGCAAGTCGGGCAGGTTGATTAGAGGCATAAAATCAACTCGGTACCGCGAACACAGCCTTCTTGCCTATTGGCCTTACTGGCTCGCCGCAATCCTCGGCATATTAGGCGGTTTACTAGCTAACTACCTCACAACAATAGTGTATGCGGATCCAACATCAGTTTCCGGCGGATTACCGCCTTTAAAAGATTCTGCATTGGGCTTTTTCGTATCCATGCCAACTTTGATATTACTTCTCAGCTTGGTTTTCACGATGTTCCAGCAAATCCAACTTGCAGGTATCAAAAAAAGCTCGCAAGTCATGTACTGGCTACCTGTTACATGGCGAGAACATACCTTAGCATCTATCTTAGCTAACTTGTTTGGGCTTCCGCTTGCTCTAGCCACCGGGTTCGCGTTTGGCCTTATTGTTTTTGCTATTTTCAATGGTTTAATCGTTGCAGCACTAATAACAACGGTGGCGTTGTTTGGTGCCGCCTTCATGGGTAGCGCCACAACGGAAATCCTCAGAATTATTCAAGTACGCTTTACCGGCGCAGTTTACAAATCAAGCGGACGAGCAGCCATCTGGGTTAGATTAATCGGGTCGTTATTATTTTTCTTAATTCTATACTTAATTTATTTCGCAATCTTCACGGGCTCAGGATCCATAACGTTCATTCAAAGCATCGCTAAATTCCAGAGCTCTATCTGGTTTATTCCCTACGTTTGGCTCGGCATAACGCTCTACTACCTAATACTCAACAGCTCTTTCTTGATAGGTGTAGTATTTGTAGCCGCGTCAGCATTGTTCATTGCAGGTCTATACTACCTTGCTGTTTTTCTAAATCAACGGTTTGGACTCTACGAGCCCCCAGCAATTAAAGTTCAAACAAGCGGCATCTACGCACCAAAAGCTGGAATACTCGGAAAACTCGGATTCTCCACTGTGGAAGCAGCCATAATTCGCAAAGATGCCCGAGCATTCACCCGGCGCCGAGAACTAATCGGAATATTCATCATACCCATCGTATTCATCATCGTACCCATCTTTAACTCGATAAACGTCTCAAATCAGGGTGCGCCTTCAGGGATTAATTTGTTTTTTGAAGCAATGATTTTCCTCTTTCCCTCAAGCATCATTGCTATGACTCTGGGAAACATGCTGATTGGAGAAGAAGGACAAGCGGTTTGGCGCATCTATGCCTCACCTATCTCACCCAAAAACTTGGTTAAAAGCAAATTTGCATTTTTAACGTTCTTTGCAATAATTGTCTTGATTATAACAGGAACTATAGGCGTGGTCTTTTTCCGACCCTCAATCAGCACAACAATTATCGCTTTTTTGGAAAGTTTGTTCTTGACTTTCTCTTTAGGCTCAATGGGATTGCATTTTGGTTTTAGAGGAGCGGATTTCTCTGCAACTCGAAGGGCGAGGATGATTCGCCAAGAGTGGTCGCTGGCAAGCTTCGTTGCTTGTACCCTTGCAGGATTAGCTATACTGGCTCCTCTGGCGCCATATATTATTGTGCGGTTTGCCTCGTCTTTTTTGCCGCTTCCATCCATGGGACCAGTCGAACTCGCTATTGCATTAGTAATCAGCGGAGTCATTGCATCTGTGTTCACGGTAGTCTTCTACAAAATCAACCTTGGCAGCGCCCGGGAACTTCTAAGAAAAGCTGAAACCTAAGTGCAACCAAACCGTGACAACTTCCTACTTACTGAACAGTCAACTTTAAAAGCAAACAACGAAACATCGTTAACTTACTTGTGAATGGCCTTGGGTAATGAGGGAAAAGGAACAATCTTTAGACGAAAAGACAACAGGTACCTACTGTACTTGCCCGTTCGCCTTGTAGACGATAGCATGTTTCCACTCAAATGCGAAGGCTCAATGCCCGTTAAAGTCCACTTCAACGCCAAAGACGGAAAACTAATTGTTGAAAAATGGACAGAAGAACAAACTTAAACCTTCTTTAGCTTAAACTAAGCCTTATGTTTGTCTCATGGATTGAAGATATTCGCCCCAAACCTGCTCCAACTTTCTCCCTTCAAGAATTATTCGCCAACTTTAACTAGTACCTAAACCATTGTTTTTTGAGGATTTTAATGAAAGAATTAATAATCAAAAGCCCAGCCTTCCAACCTAACAGCCCAATCCCAAAGAAATATAGTTGCGATGGAGAAGAAATGAATCCTCCAATTACCATTGAAGGTGTTCCAAAAGAATCCAAAAGCCTCGCCCTGATTGTTGATGACCCTGACGCTCCTCATGGAACTTTTGACCACTGGGTCGTCTGGGACATTCCGCCATCCACAACCAAAATAGTTGAGCGCTCAGTTCCGGGAACTGAGGGGTTGAATGGTGCACGGCAAAAAGGGTTTATGGGTCCATGCCCGCCGTCTGGTACGCACAGATATTTCTTTAAGGTTTATGCCCTCGACAAAGAGTTAAAGTTGGGTGCCAAAACCACTAAACGAGACCTCGAAAAAGCAATGGAAAATCATATTCTTGCTAAGGGCGAGTTGATAGGGCTCTACAAAAGATAAAATCTCACCTTCTTAATTCTAATTTTTCTTTAGCTTAGCCATGTTTATTCAAAAGTTAAATACTTTTTCAACCAATCACTTTTACCATTGGTAGAGAAAACTTGAATCGCAAACTCGCCATCTCAAATGCAATCCTACTTATTGCAGTAATTGTGCTGTCGCTTTTTTTGGCACTCAACTGGTTCAGCAGCCAAACTGCACCTAGACAATTCTATTTGGGCGTAGAGTACGCTTACGGCAACCAAACCAGCGAAGTTAAGGCGCTGGTAGATAAGGTCAAGGATTACACGAACCTTTTCGTCATCGGCTCAGTCGAATTAACTTTTAACAGGACAGCTTTGAATGAATCCTGCGACTACATTTACGCTTCGGGATTAAACTTCATCGTGCTCTTCACAGGCTTTAACATGTATAATTACTCAAACGGCTACAACATCGCAAACTGGATGCTGGACGCTCAACAAAAGTACGGTAGCCAATTCCTCGGCATCTACAAGATTGATGAACCGGGCGGAAATCAACTTGACGACGGACCATCCCAAATCATAAATGACACCTCAACCTACAGCCAAACCGCGCAGAACTACGTGGGAAACCTTTCAGCCATGATAAACCTCTATCACCCTTATACCCCCAGCATATTCACTGCTGACTATGCACTCAACTGGTTTGATTACAAAGGAAACTATACAGCAGTTTTTGCTGAGTTCGTTGGCAATGAAAGTAGACAACGCATCATTGCCCTCGACAGAGGAGCTGCCAACGCATTCCACAGGGATTGGGGTGTGATAATTAACTGGAAATACAATCAGGGATTGTACCTTGAGAATGGTACCGAATTGTACAATGACCTTTCTTTAGCTTACAGTTCAGGAGCCAAATACGCATTTGTTTTCAGTTACCCCAAAATCGGTGAATACGGCACTTTAAGCGATGAGCAAGGGCACTTTGAAGCTCTAAAGCAATTTTGGGACACCCTCCACAGTAACCCAAGTAGTTTTGGTTCAAACAAAGCCCAAGCCGCATACATTGTCCCTGAGAATTACGGGTTTGGATTCCGCAACAAAAACGACCACATATGGGGACTATTCCCTTCGGATACATTATCAACAAAAATTTATGATGACGTCAATAACACTTTGATTCCCACTTACGGAGCACGCTTTGACATTCTCTACAATGAACCACAAGTAATTGAGCCAATACTGAAAGACTACAGCAAGGTCTTCTACTGGAACCAAACTTTACCTTAACCAAATTAACATAAACAAATAGGTCTGGATTCTAAAAACAAAAAATCAAAAAAAGAAAAAATTTCTTCTAACTTAAAGGTTGGAAGTTTTAGTATCTTGGTCTGTAACCGCCGCTGCCGCCGCCACCGCGTCGATCTCCGCCACCGCGTCGATCGCCACCGTAACCGCCGCCACCGCCGTATCCTCCGCCACCGCGTCTGTCTCGTCCTCCACCGTATCCGCCGCCGCCACCGAATCCTCGTCCGCCGCCTCTAAATGGTCTGCGTTCTTGCTCGTATGTTTTGCTTGAAACATTGTTTTCTGTGTTAACTTCCACTGCGAGTGGCTCTTTTGCCGGTTCAAGTTTGCCGTATTTGCCTATGTTTAGGCGTATGTTTCCTTTGAAGAGTGTTACATACCCGTTTTCAATGCGCACTGTGTCTGCTTCGTTGACTTTCTCTATGTTATCATCCCATAGGGTTAGATACACTACGCCAGTTTCGTCGCCAATGAGTGCGTCAGATACCTTGTGTGCAGAGCCATCTCTGCCCATTGGAATTTCACGTACTTCTGTTTTGGATACTACTTTGGCCGTAACGTTAACCGCTTTTGATTGTGGGGTTAAGTCGCCGACTTTTGCTTCTACAGGTTCCTTTTTGTTTTCGAAAAAACCTTCAACAGCCAATTGATTTCACCTATTTTATAGTCTGAGACACAACTTAGATTTCTCTGCACTTAAGTGTTTCGCTTAGGACACTTTTGCTGAGTTTATGCGTTCAGCATATAAAGTTGATGTTGCATTGATGTTTCAACATGAAAAAGCAGTATGTTACAGTCGCCGTTTTTGTTTTAGCAGTGTTGGTTATCGGCGCTTTAGCGGTTTCTTTATCCGGGTTAGCTTCATCTAACGGTGCATCTCCAACTCAATCACCAACCCCAACACCTTTCCCAACCGCTTCACGTACGCAATCACCTAATTCAACACCAGCACCAGCGCCTACGCAAACGCCGTCTAATAGTCCAACACTCTACACATACAATATAGTCCAAACATACCCACACGACATCAACGCCTTCACAGAAGGCTTAGTTTTCGACAATGGGTATCTGTATGAAAGTACAGGAGAAGCCAGTTCTCTGCGTCGTGTGGACCTTACAAGCGGCAACGTACTGAAAGAAGTCAATTTGCCAGTGGAATACTTCGGCGAAGGCTTGACAATTGTCAACGACACGCTGATTCAGTTAACGTGGCAAAATCACATCGGCTTTATCGTAGATAAAGCAACGCTCAGTTTGATTGGCAACTTTAGTTATTCCACGGAGGGTTGGGGCTTAACTTACGATGGCAACTACTTAATCATGAGCGATGGCACCTCAAACCTCTATTTCCTTGATCCAACAACATTCCAGCGGATTGGCCAAGTAAGCGTTCACGATGGAAACACTTCAGTCACGAACATCAACGAGTTAGAATATGTTAACGGAGACGTTTACGCTAACATTTGGATGCAACAGAAAATCGCCATAATTAACCCACAAACTGGGCAAGTTAAGGGCTGGATTGATTTGTCAGATTTGTACCAAACCAACAACCCATCGAACGTTCCAGACAATGTCCTAAACGGCATAGCATACGACGCACAAACCAACAGATTATTCGTCACCGGCAAAGACTGGCCAAAGCTATACCAAATAACGATAGCACATAAGAAATAGGTGCTCAAAGCGATAATCATTATCTATCCTTAGTGAATAACTACCTCACTGCCGTTTTCTTCAATGATTGGATGTTATAAGCCAAATATGCCCAAACAATCCAGTGCCAAACCCACCGAAACCTCTAAATGCCCTATTAACCGTGTTTTTCCAGAAAAAGGGCCGGTAGATCAGTTCGGTATGATCGCCGCGTTCGCAACGCGGAAGCCGCGGGTTCAAATCCCGCCCGGTCCACCAAATCGCAGTATTTATTTTGTTTATTCAGTTGAAAGACAGCTGGCAAGTTTTATACCGCAAAAGTATCAGTTTTGAGGCTTTCGCAAATAACTATGGTTTTTCTTTTCGCTCAAACATTTTGATTTAACCGCTTACGCCGAGTATTTTCTAGCTATAGCGCGATAGGGTCAAGTTGTGTTGATTTTTCATTTAGTTCTTGCCAGCAACTCTCATTGCACGGAATGAGGTTGGCAGCGGAAACTTGGAACAGGCAAATTTGTTTTCTAAAAATGAGGCCAACAATCACAAGCATACTATTCAGGGAGCCTTAGTATGATTGGCCCAAGACTGTGAGTAACTCCGGGCAAGCTTGCAAGTATAGCCATTACATAAGTAGGGTTAATTTCAGAATCCCCCAAATCTCGCGCTTCTGATCGTGTTAATTTTTTACATTTTTCTAAATGGTTCCAGGCAAGTCTTATTTCTTTCATGGTTATAGGGTGACGTGATTCTTTGGTCGTTTTGAGAATTATTTGGTCATTTGAAACTTGATTGATTTCAAAAGGTTTGTTTTGGTAAAGAGTTGTCAAACGCTTGCCCTGAAGTTTTTTAAGCTCGACCGCTAAGTTCATAATTTCATTTCCGGTTGTCTATTCAATGCGTTATTATGATTGATTTTGGATTTAACCTTTCGTTAGTACCAGGCAAAGTTATTATGCAAAGATTGGACAGAGAATACATCATTAAACATTGCCTAATATATTATCCAGTTGAAATGAATAGTTGATTTGAGAATGGTTAGATTATCTAAGAATCAGCAAAAAAGAGAGATAATATCAGTTAATGTTAAGCAGAAAAAGCAATCAACGCTTGAAGACCTCTCTTTTCAATTCAACATTAACAGAAATAAAGAGCCAATTAAGTCAACAAAAGAAATAGTGATCAACAGCGTCTCCGAGACAACCAAAGAAGACGAGTTAGCCTTTAAAGTTGACTTTAGCCTATTGCCTTCAAAAGCATCTTTTTCAAAAGTTAACTTAGATCTATATTTTCAAGAGCACCTGCTCAATTCAACAACAATTAGCATACCTCAAAGTACTCTACTAAATGACACTTTTGAGTTTCTTTTAATCGTGGATATGAAGGGAATTGGTGCAGAGGAATACTTGTTTAGGGTGGAAATGTATGAGATGTGGTCTTCTGGTGAAAAGCTAAATTTCACCTCTAAAGAAATGGCTGTTCAATATGTACAAAAAACTAGAGAAGAAAGATTGGTGAAAATTCCAACCGTGAAAAGTGTTGCAGGTACAGATCTAACGGTTGTTACATCTTCCGCAAAAAATATTTATCGTGAAATAGAACAAGACCAAAAACAAGAAGAAATAAGCAAAAGAGACGACTGGTAAGTAACCCTAAGACGAATATAGGGAACCGCAATGGAGAACCATGTAACAAAAGAACAATTTCTTTCGGAGTTTTTCGGATCTTTCGGACGAGATTTGGGAATCCCAGAAAGATGGTTCACCGACAACCCTAACGATATTTTTCCGTTTATTGAGGAATGCGCCGAAAACAAGGCACCAGCGTTCATAAGCGTTCAACCAGAGAAAGACAAAGCACAACCCTTAGGCATAGAGAAGATATTTTTCGACTTTGACTACTGCAAAAAAAGCGATTCAATTGCCGAAGCAGAAACCCAAAAACGAAAGTCAGAGCTGCGGGATGAAGTGAAATATTTTCTAAAACACCTCGGTACACTAAACATTAAACCACTTGTTGTAAGGACTCGGCGGGGTTTTCATGTGCATGTTTTCTTTGACTCTATTTACGAAATAAATCGGGAACTTGAGTTTTGGAAGCAGGTTTACAGGCAGCTTCAGCTTGAACTTTTGCAAGATCACGATTATCGATTTATTGACTACGCGGTTGTTGGCGACATTAATCGGATGTGCCGTATTCCATTTTCTGTTCATGAGAAATCGGGTGAAGAATGCCTCGTAGTTGATAGCCAACTAGAACAGGATAAAGTTCGAAGTGTTGAATATTTCAAGCTCTATGGACTCAAGCAAAAAGACATTATGTCAGCGATGGATAAAGCAAGAGAATTTAGAAAAGCACTCAATGAAAAAAGAGTCAATTATGTTGCAAGAAATTTGATCTTTGAGAACTCTGATGGAATTAGACCCTGTTTTGTTAAAGCCCTGAACTCGGGTGAGATGTGTCATCAGCAACGATTAGCCCTCTTGCAGGAAGCGTATTCTCTTGGGTTTCATAGCCCTGAGAGCATAATTGACCTTTTCCGGTGCCTTAACGATTTTGACGAATCCATAACAAGCTATCAAGTGAACTGGTTTTTTTCCAACAAAGTAGAAAAAAACGAAGTTAGACCCTACAGCTGCAGAACCATCCAAAAGTATGGTTGGTGTCTAGGCAACGAATGCCCAAAACAAAAAAGATAAACACTCCAAGAAAGAATTAAGAAAAGGTTTCTGGAATGAGTTTTAAAGACGTATTATCTTCTCATGCAGGGTCCATAGCCGTATCCGTACCCATAGCTGTCTTGGTTGGGTGCCGAAACTGAACTGGCTGTAGGCGGCACTTGTGGGGCTACGTTCTGGTTGCTGCTGGGTTTTGGCTGTTTCTGAATCCAAAGCAGTTGCCCATCCAGCCAAAGAATCCGTTGTTGGGTGCTGCCGTGTTGGGGAGTGTGCCGGTGTAGGTTTGGTTGGCTGCTATTTGAGCAGAAGCCAACCCAACAGCGACCAAGGTCAACGCCGCAACTGCGACCAAGGCTATTACGATTTTTGTTTTACTCATGGTTCATCATCATATAATGATATGTGCATGGGGGCTTATGGTAGTTGGCTGAAACAAAACTGAAACAATCAATGAAACAGGACCCAAAAAATCTTAAGAAAGAGATCGACTCGAATTTTCCACCGCACATAGGGCATTCTCTCTTTATTGTATTTTGAATTGTTGGAAGTTGGAGAGAGCAGTAGAAACAGAAGTAAATCTTGCATTTTTTGCAGCAAGGGACCCGCCTTATAAAATACCAGAGCTGTTTATGTTAAACAGTAAGTTTAAAGCATGAATAATGCGCTCCAGAAGTGGCAACTAAATAAATAGATTGCTAGATAAAGCTAAGGAAGAGTTGAAGAAACATGATAACACAAGGCAAACTCTACACTGAAATCCGTGATAAATTAGATGCATACATTAAAGAGGTTTTAGATGAGGCAAACGCAGATTTCCCTGATGAAAACGCTATAAAATACAAAGATCGTTATGACCAAGACTATTATCGGCTCAAATACGACTTATTTATTGATGATCTTCAAGCGTGGCGAAAGAAATGGCTCGATAAAACAAAACCACCCAGCACAGAAGTCGTTAAGCCTTAACTTCTTTTTTTATCATAGTAATATTGCATGTCTGCGATAAGTTAGCATTGATCTTCGTGAATAAAGCGGTCTTTGAATAGTCTGCTACCCTTCTTGTTTTCAAGAATAACTATGTCACTCATTTTGATTCTCCATTTTTTATTTTCTATTTTGGGTATTTAGATTTTTTGAAGGCTTAAACAATAGGAAGGCTTAACAAAAACAAGTCAATATAAAACTAAAGGAACAAAGAAATATGAAAAAACACAGCGACAACTTATTTACTTTTGACTTTTTCAGAGAAGCTTTGGTTTTAGGTGAAAATATATGAAAGATTTTAGGTGTCCAATATGTGGTGGATCAACGGAAAAGGTTTGGGAAAATGAAACTAAAACAAGATACGGAATGAGATGTATGAAAGGCCACACAAACACCGGTAACAAAGCAGCAGGTTCACAAGAGTACCCAGTGTTTCTTGTTTCAAGTGAAGAACTTGAATAGTTAGAGTTACTTATCTAAGAGCCTGCCCACTATTTTTATTCGTTACGTGAATGATGGATGATTTTAAGTTGTTTCGTAAACCAAAATCTAAGAGAAATAACTAAATCACGAATAAAACCCATCGCACGCGTAACTAGTTCACTTACGATGATGATGGTCCAGGATAATTAAAAAAACGCTCTTTCTTGCTTGAGGCATGATTAACTTGTTTACATTGACGATTTTTAACGTCATTTGACGAATGTAAATGCTTAAGGCTTTCGAAGGTACGATAGCTTTTTAGGCACAGTGTGAGGTGAAATAAGCACATGATATTCATAGAGGAAGAGGAATGGGAAGAAACTGAAGATGAGGAATGGGAAGAGGAAGAATGGTAAAAAATTACATCTTCTTTTAGTTTTTTGTTTTTGAAGAACACTTAATGATTTTTCTTGAATCGCGCATTACTTTTAGCCCTGACCCTACTGTGCACTAAAGTCTTTTGGAGATGCTAGTTAAAAACTCAAAACTGCCTTCGCTATTCTTCAACATAAGGAGATTTACGCAATTGAGCTAAATGTAATTGCCCAGAAAAAACGAGAAAAATTGATGCAACAAACACATCTATTTTTTGGATTATCCAAAATTATTTAACCTAAATCAGTTGAATAACTCGTTAGGGCTGAGGGGTTGGGCAGTTGGGTTTACTCAGACATTTACCCCACTTTTCTCCTAAAAGCTACCCCTCAACCTTTTCCACCCAAAATACATGTGGAAATAGATTAAGATTGCTTTGCTGATTCTGTTAAACTGTTAAGCGTTAGATTCGCAGAGTTAAAAATCGGGCGATATTTCTATATTAAAAAAGGATTCTGACTCTCGAGTAATAGGGGCAAAATATTTTGCGTTAAGTGGATTTAGCCATGTGCTAACATCTGATTAGACGTAGAAATAGAGGGGGATTTGCCGGATCAAGCGTTAGCAGCCGAACCCACTTAGCAAGTTTGTTGGCTGTTGCCAAATGCATTTTAAAAAAATATAAAATAATGTTGGCTCGCAATCAACAACAAGTCAACCGCTAATTATTTGACGGGTTTTTTGTCTTTCTGTTGTACAGTTTCCTTGCTGAATTGAAATATTGATTTTTGGGCTGTATTTCATGTATTGATCTGTTCTTGTGTTCAACAATCAGGTAGTCTGAAGGGTTTTGATATGCTTACGTTATGTCCGAGGGTTTATTTGGCTGTTGGGACATTATGAAGACGTAAGAGATGTGTCTTAAAAAGACATATTGTTCACACGTACATCACAGCAACAGGAGAAAAAAAAGAATGAATAACAAATATCAAAAAGAAGTCCAAACCAAACTTACCAAAGGCCTCTTAGACATGATTATCCTTCAATATCTAGACCAAAAATCCATGCACGGATACCAACTCATAACTACAATCCGCAAAGGCTTCGGCGTCTACTTCGGACCCAGCACCGTCTACCCCCTACTAGGACTACTGGAGAAAAAAGGCTACGTAAAGAGCAACTGGAACGTGGATACAGAACGTCCCAGAAAAGTGTACCAACTCACAAACGACGGCAAAGCACTACTAAATTTCACCGAAAACTCACTCAACATCATCTGTAAAAATATGGGAACCGACAGCATCCGAATACAATCAGCCCCACTAATCTCATGTTGAAAATAAGAAAGAAAAAGAGTTGGCTTGTTCAGTTACTGAATAGACTGCAACAATGAACGGACAAATAAAATGCCCCATGGAAAAGTTATTCAACCCCATAAACGCCTATGCTTGAGTTATGCACCGTTGCCGATGGTTCTTTTAACGGATGCTGACTTTTTTCTGGAACATATTGCAGTGAAATGGTTATCCGTTTTCGGTTAAACAGGCAAGTTATTCCTTGGAGACTTCTGATAAACATAAACCAACAGCACAGGGGCATCTGAGATTGCAGCCAAAAAAACAAGTACCCAGCCGCTAAAACCTCTGACACGCCTAAGAAAATGCACTCGCAGCTAAGAGAGGTGATTTGAAATGGAGCAAAATGTTATGAACAGTGAATAACAATTTTTGGTTTTTTAAAAAGTTTATATCACTGAAAGTCACTTTTAAAGTGTGTGATTTTAATGGAAAAAAATTCTAGCATATCAGAAAAGACTGCTCACGGTATGGAAAAAACTGCTGAAACAATGGCAAATACCCTCCTAGCAATCATTGACAAACTTGCAGGTAAAGAATCGGACTTGAAACTCAGTTTCGAAGACCTTACTCTTGACGTTGGGTTGATGAAGGCAAAGCTAAACGGTGCAATAATCTTAGACGTTGTTTATGCAAAAGAAGCTGAAACTGATTCTCCGAGCAAATCAAGTAAAATAAAGTAGCGCCGTAATCCATGTCTATGGCGGGCAAAACATGCAAATAGTAACGATGATGGGGCAAATGCTTGAATCAGGGAAAGTAACGCTATCAACAAATAACAAAGAAAACCTTGAAGTTGTAGCAGTAAACAAAAGAATCGATGTTAACTTAAAAGATAAGGAGTTCATAAAAGACTTAATCGCAAGCGTACGCAAAGATAGCAAAAACATCAGCACAACCGAAACCGCCAAAGAAAGCCCCCAAATGGTCAAAACCGCCATGAGCATGCGCGAAACGCTAATTGATACTGCAAACGAGTTAAAACAAGCAGGAATAACAATAACACTTTCGTATAAAGCCGACCTCGTAGCTACAGCAGGAGCCCAAGCTAGTGCAGGGATTTCGCGTTTAGTGACTGGAACAAAAGCTATAGAAATTAACAGTCTTCCAAAATTAATAGAGCTGGGAATTTACATATTATAGTGCAATCTCTTCTTTTTTTAAGCTCCCAAATATAGTTTAGCCAAAATCAGCGTGTGCTATTCGTAATACTATGACTGGAGCTGACGGTTTTTTCCCAGTCTATATGCTTTTCTAAAAAAACATTGGAGAACAAGACGAGGGCTGAGTGGGCTCTGGTTAAATTCACAAAATTAGGTATTTGCATTCGCTCTTCTCCATTAAAGAGTGTTCCAGGGGCTAAGTTGTATAGGTTAGAAAAGAGTGTTTCAGGTTGGATAGAATGGTGCTGACTGAGAATAGTGAAAAGGCCTCTGTAAGAAAAGCCGACATGCGGTTGCGAACTATGCAGCCCCAGGTCTATGAGAAGTACCCAAATTACAAGTAAGATTACTTGAAAGAATGGAATTTTTGCAGTTTAGGCATGGTGGCTTGTGGCATGTTCCTTGAAAATAATCGATGTGCGGTCTATCGGAAAAAATCTGAATGTGATATGTTGCAAGGTTTAGCATGCTTGTTTGGAAGTAACTGACTTCTGCTTTTCAATGTTAACAGTTAGACGTAACTTTAAGAAGAGATATGCACAAGAATCAAATTGGAGTTATAAATTAGTGAAGAAGAAAGATAGCATAGAAGTAAGTGAATCAGAAACTTTTGACTCCTACAACGAGAAGCTGAGAAAGAAGTACGGTAACAACTGCATAGGGAAAGGCAAGTGCACAGGACTAGAGTTTAAACGTTGGTTGGCTCTGCGTGACAATATGACACAAATTCCATGACTCTGCATTTATCCGAGTTTTAAGAGTTTCAAATAAACTAACCGCTATTCAGAAAAGATATCGATATCACGAAATACCTTAACTGCCTTCAACGCTCGTTGCACTATCTCAGAATCTGCACTGTCATTGTTTCCGAATATTTGAATACCTTTTTCGCATTCCACCACGTGAAGAAACTCTTGTGCAAGTATCCTGTAAAAGATAACAAGTTTCCGTTTCTTACCCGTAGCTTGCGCACCATCCACCTGAATATCCATTTGACTACCCCATTCAAGCAGTTTCTCTTCTCGAATTAAGATAGCATACTTGTATTTTTCAAAATGGGGAATGTCAAACGCATCTCTCAGCATTGGCGTGACAATAGGCGTTGTTTCTTTAGAATAATTATGTGCAAGTTCGAAAATACTAGCGACATTTGGGAAGAACTCCTCAGAGGTAATTGGCGAATGCTCTTCGTCAGACCCATCACTTGCGGTTGTGCTCTTTTCATAATCTTGCATTAGTTTAGTGTAGGTTTCTGTTAGAATCTTATGCTCCTGTTCGGTCACTAGGATAACAAGGACTGGAGCGTTTTTAGTCAAGGAATATTTCTTTCTTGCGTAGACTTTGAGGTCGGATAGAGTTTCGTTTAGCAATCTCATGAGTAAGCGTAATGTCCTATAGCGTAATTATGTTCTTCTACACTTTTTACTAAGAAAATGTGAGTTTAAACTGTTGTTTCTCATAGATTGTGAGCTTGTGTATCAGAAGAATTTGTTGCTATAATGATTTTATCACTTGCGTGTACCTGTTATCGGTAAAACTAAAATTGAACTGTTGGAATTGGCTCATCATCTGTTCTCTTTCTTCTGGAGAAACATACTCCATGCAAGGATAGAAGAATTGTTTATCTTCTTTTTCGATGTGCTTAGGATAGAATGTTGACAATGTGGATAACATTTCCAATATTTCTTTGAGCGCCTCTTTTTTACCTGAAGCATAGCTTTGATTAGCTTTTTCTAAGGAAGCCACGGTTTTTCGTACAAAAGCATGTTCTTGCATTAGGTCTTTCATAATTTTATTATCATTTTCTTTCATCTTCTTTTGGTACAGTGCCCGAAACAGTATGCCTTCTTCCTTTCCGTGATGAAACCTGTCAGCATATACCCTGAAAAAATCAACCATAACCGTTATGTTATTTGGCTCAATAGTTTGGCTTGTTTTGATTATGGCTATTCTTTTTTTGATTGCATCGACTGCTTGGATTATTAGTTTGTGTTCATTTATCAACATATCAACAGGTAACGACATACAGACACCTTGTTGGGCTATTTTGACTTTTGCAGTTTTATTACAAGAAATCGAAAGATGCCGTCTCCATTGTTACGGAGTAAATGTGGGATGCCTTTAGGACTATCAATTATTGTATCTTTTTCTACCTCTTGTGTTTCTTCTCCAATTTCCACAATTCCTTTGCCTTCAAGGATATAAAAGAAAACATCAACAGGAGTTACATGTTTCTTTAATGACTGATCCTTTGATAGTGCCATGTGAATGACTTGAGCATTTTCTGAGTCGTAGATTTCTTTAGCATCTACTCCATGCGCATTCTGGAAACAACTAGTCTCACATACTTGTGTAACTTTCATTTAATTGTTCACTTCTTTATTCGTTAAGCCATAAAGGAATTTAATTCTTCTGCATCTGGTGTACTAGTAAGAAATCCTTCTCAAATTTTGACTGTTTTGAAAGAAATGCTAGATATGGTTAAATTATACTCTATTCTAAAAAATAGCCTTGAAATTAGCTCTAAAAAATGGCGCCGGGGAAGAGATTTGAACCCCCGTTTACCGGTAAAAATGCTGCTTAAGGGATTGCTTCAAATTCTAGCGGAGATGCTTCTACTTTTGTTGAATGCTTCAAGAATTTATTTTTTAACGATAGCTTATCCTTAGCAAGAAAGAGTCTCAAACGATCACTTTCGGATAGAGCTTAGCGCCGATTATTATCAAGGCTATCATGCTTACTAAAAGTACAAGCATGTCCAAACCAACACCATACACGCTGGTTCCTCCGACGATCATAAGCCCTCGCAAAGCATCAACTGTATATGTTAGTGGGTTAACCTGTGCCACCGCTTGCAGCCAACTCGGCATCATGGACAAGGGGTAAATTGCGTTGCTTGCAAAAAACAGGGGCATGGTTAAGATTTGACCTATACCCATGAAACGTTCCCTTGTCTTCACGACCGAAGCTATGATGAGCGAAAATGTGGAGAACACTGCTGAAGCCAATACTGCGACGACTGCGACCAATGTTAGATTTATGGGATTCCAATTTATTCCAACACCAATCAACATAGCCAACACATAAATGATAACCACCTGAGAAAGAGCACGGACTCCTGCGGACAAGGCTTTTCCAAGAACCAATGCTTCACGAGGAGTAGGGCTGACCAAAAACTTATGGATAATACCTAGGTCTCGTTCCCAAATAACAGTTATGCCGAAAAATATAGCTATGAAAAGTACGCTTTGAGCCAAAATCCCCGGCGCCATGAAAGATAAGTAAGACAGATTACCCGTCGGTATGATATGCACTCTTGTGAAAACTTCTCCGAAGACCAGCAGCCAAAGCGCTGGCTGCACTGCACGAGTAATCAATTCAGTTGGGTCATGACGAAGTTTCCGAACATCCATTGCGGCTATACTCAAAGTTTTACTAAAGAAACAACTGACTGAGTTGTAGGCGGTCTTCAATTTAACTGTGGCCATTTTAACCGAGCCTCTTCGCTGTTCGTCTTGTCATTCTTGCTTCTCGGTAACTGTCTCCCCTGTCGAGTGCTCCTCCAGTGTAATGCGTAAACACATCTTCAAGTGTCGCATTGTCTAAATATAGAGACATCTTCAAATCGGCTGGTACACCGACAACAGCTAATTTTCCTAAATGCATAATAGCCACTCTGGAACACAATTTGTCTGCCTCTTCCATGTAATGTGTTGTAAGAAAAATGGTTGTACCAAAGTTATCGCGTAGTTTTTGGATGTGGTCCCAAACTGCTTTGCACCCAACAGGATCAAGACCTATAGTTGGTTCATCCAAGAACAGAACTTTAGGTCGATGAAGCATTGATTGTGCTATCTCTAAACGTCTAATCATGCCGCCCGAATAATTTTTCACAAGTTTATCCGAGGCTTCCGTGAGTTCCATTAATGCCAACGACTCGTCAATTCTTTTGGAACGTTCCTTTCTTGGAATGTCATATAGGCTTGCGAAGACAGTGAGGTTTTCGCTGGCTGTGAGTGTTCCATCAGCTGAGAGGATTTGGGGCACGTAGCCAATCAATCTTCTGATCTTGTTTGCGCCATGCGCCAAGTCAAAACCGCCGACACTAACACATCCAGAGGTCGGAGGCAAAAGGGTGGTAATCATCTTGATTGCGGTCGATTTGCCAGCGCCGTTAGGACCGAGGAGACCGAAGATTTCCCCTTCCTCAACTGATATGGTCAGGTCATCAACCGCAGTCAGGTCTCCAAAGCGGCGGGTAAGATGCTCCGTTGTTAAAATAAACATTTATTACAACCCCTTCTGGTTTTTGCAGCACTTGTGAAGATTGGCTGCAAAACGTTCATGGCTTTAACGATGGCTTCTCTGTCGTCAGCGTTAATATTGCTTAATTTTGTGGACAAATAGGTTAATGCCTCTTGACGCGAGGCTTCCAAGATCTGTTCTCCAACATGAGTTACAGTTAATTTTACCCGTCGCCTATCGTCTGGATGATCTTCCCTTGTCATCATGTTACGATAAATTAACCCGTCCACTAGCCTAGATGTTGAGGGTGGAGTCAAACCGAGATGATTTGCCACATCCAAAAGCGAGGAACCGACGTTTCGGCTTATGAAAGAAAGGGCGCGAAACTGAGGAACTGTTAAGTCTGGTGATCTTCGACTACGCATTTCCGAACGTATCTCTTTCATGACGACTGGAATTACTTCAAGTAATTGGCGTGCGGCTTCTTCTGGGGACAAAGTCATATTAATTGCATCTTCTAACAATTAGCTTTTCTAACTAATATTTTAATATTGCTCACATAAACCAGCGTTTTCCTTTATATCCAGCCTCTTCTTTTGGAAACCAACGCGAGACTCAAAGCAACTGCAGCCATTATTGCAACCATGATGTAGAAACTCATGCCATTTTGGGGTAAGTCCAGTCCTACTCAATTTGAGTCTTTTACTGGTAAATTGGGTCTAGAATCCCCCACCCAGCGCTTTGAGAAAAAAATCAGAAGTCAAGTGTTAAGAAAAGTTTTGAATCTTTTTGGGTATGGAGACGGGCACCTTCAAACTTGGTCAAAATTTGCAAAGATTAGTCTTATTCAATAATTTTGGTGTAGGGACTCATACCGTGTACAGAGTGTGTGAAAACTATGTTAGGTTTTCGAGGGAATGATAGTTTTATATGTATAATTGATTAATATCAGCTATATATGCCTAAGAAAATAGTTTTTGAGCCAGCAACAGAAATCAAAGTCACAGGAATAGTCGGCTTCTTAAAAAGAAAAGTCACTGCCTACGGAACAGGCGCCAAAGTCACCTGCCCAAAAGAGTACATGGGCAAAACAGTCTACCTAGTCATAGTGGATGAACCTGCAGAAGGAAGCGAACAGCCATGAGTGAGCACGTAACTGGTAACCACAGAAAGCAAGCAGTGCTTTTCCCAGACATGCTCGACGATTACGTCGACAAAGAAAACCCTGTAAGGTTCATAGACGCCTTTGTTGAAAGCCTCAAAATAGAGAAGCTCGGCTTCAAACATTCCACCCCAAGTGAGACGGGAAGACCATCATATGATCCTTCAGATCTGCTCAAGCTCTACGTGTATGGCTACCTCAACCAGGTTCGGTCCAGCAGGAAACTTGAGCGAGAATGCCACCGAAACCTCGAAGTCATTTGGCTTATGAAAAAACTTGCTCCAGACCATAAAACCATAGCTGACTTTCGCAAAGACAACGTAGACTGCATCAAACCGGTATTCAAAGAATTCGTTTACCTCTGCAGAAACCTCGATTTGTATGGTGCTCAACTCGTTGCCATTGATGGCACCAAATTCAAAGCCGTGAACTCAAGAAGCAATAACCTCAACGACAAAACAGTCGCTTTGAGACTCAAAAAAACAGAAGAAAAGATAGCAGAGTACCTCAAAGAAATGGACCAAAACGACACGGCAGCGGCAGATTCAGATGAAGATGAGTGCCTCAAGGTTGATGGTCTCAATGACAAGATAGGCAAGCTTGAAGAAGAAAAGCAACGATACGAGCAAGTTCAAAACCAAATGAAGGCGACAGGCCAGAAGGAGGTTTCGCTGGTGGATCCAGATAGCCGTTTGATGCGCGTTGACAGCCAAAGACTCGAGGTCAGCTACAACATCCAAACGTCCGTGGATGCCAAAAGGCACCTCATTGTGGATTATGACGTGATAAACAATTCAACTGACCATCATCAACTTGCCAAGGATGCAGAAGCAGCAAAACAGATCCTATGTGTTGACAGGCTGGATGTTGTGAGTGGTAAGGGGTTCTATGTTGAGAAGGACGTTTTTGACTGCGAGAACAACGGTGTAACTGTGTTTATGCCGATACCTGAGGCTATGAATCCGTATAAGCGTGTAGGTGTTCCTGTACCTGAGTTTTATTCTGACCGTTTTGTCTATGATGCTGCCAGAGACGTCTATGTTTGTCCCGCGGGAAACGATATGCCTTTTTGGAAGCATAGTAATCGTGGCAAGGGTTTTGAGGGTAGGTTGTACCGGTCGATGTGTTGTGCTTCTTGTTTGGAGAGAGGTAAGTGTACGAGGAATAAGCGTGGAAGGTACATGTTCAGAGGAGAGTATGATGGTGCCGTTGATCGTCTTAGGCTTAGGTTGAAGAGTTTTGAGGGAAAAGAGAAGGTGTGTTTGAGGCGTATGTTGGCGGAACACCCGTTTGGAACAATTAAACGGGCTTTCAATCAGGGATATTTGCTTTTAAAGGGACTTCGGAAGGTTAAAGGAGAAGTCGGGTTTACAATGTTGGCCTATAACATTAGAAGGGCCATCAATATACTCGGAGTTGGTATGTTGATTTCTTTTTTGAGGGCGTAAAAAAGCCAAGGCAACTATTGACTATGCCTTAGAACAGGTATGAATGCCAAGCGCTCTTTGGTTTTGACTCCAGGTTTTTACACAGTCTGTGTAGGGGTTAAGTCCGGTACGGCTTAGTTTGGCACCAATATCAATTTACAGTGTTCCCGATTGATCATTTTAGTAATTTTCTGCTCCACTTGTTATTGTGGTTTGAACCCAATTGGGTTCAAATCCCGCCCAGTCCATAATGTGGTCTGAACCCGTTTCAGACTATGTTAAAACTCATAGCTAATTCCTAAGGGCATTTAGCATCCGAACTATTATCTGCAAGACTCTTTTGCTTGTTTCATATTTTCTTTTCTTGGTTCTATATGTTTAAGGGCTTAACCGCATGTGGTAGGCATAGAACAAACACATATACTTAACTTAACAGCTGAGTTTGAAATCCTAAACAAAAGAGTTGTATGAAATTGGATCACACAGTTGTTCATTTTGAAATTCCTGCAAACAATTTTAAGAAACTCCAAAAATTCTATGAAAATGTACTAGGATGGAAAATCACGAAAGCCCCTATGCCAAATGTAGAATACTACAATATAACTACGGTTCCCGTTGACGAGAAGGGAACGACTCAGCGTCCAGGAGTAAACGGCGGGCTATATCCGCGCACACCCGGAATGCAAAGCGCACCACAAGTCAACTACATAAGCATAGAAAATATCGACAAATACACGGCCATGGTAATCAAAGAAGGCGGAAAAATCCTGGTGCCAAAAAACGTTATACCCACAGTTGGATGGTTTGCAATTGTTGCAGATCCTGAAGGCAACGCCTTTGGGCTGTTACAGCCAGACACGCCGCCACCAAAGCCGGAGTAGACAACGAAGAAAAATGTTGCTCAAAACAACCCGCGCGGTTATCGGTGACTTATTTATTTTCAACTTCTCAGTCTTAGATTAGTTTGCGGTAGAAACCTCCGCTTCAATTCAGCTGTTCCTTGCCGTTGCCTTAATCGTGATCCCGGGCTTCTAGCGCAGCTTATCCCAAGGATGCTTCAACGGATCCTTCTGGATCTTCCAGATTTTGGGTCGATTCATGCGTGCCTCACTCTTGGCGGTCTAGCCCCTCTGTGCAAAACATTGTAGGCATAAGCCGCACAGTCCATCTAATCTTTATGAGTACCAACGGGAAAGCCTCCACCGCTTCCAGAAAAGCCGTGTACCAAACGCCCCTGACGAATTGACGTTGCCTCGTTCCGCAGAGCGTTAGCCAATGGCGCATCTCTAACCTCCTTGTTGCCAGTGGGAGACTCCGCGACAACAACACTACCTAACAGAACATTGCGGCTATACTGATCCACCAGGTTTTTGCCCGCTGAACCTTTGTCTTGCTCAATGTGGACAGAATCCGCTCTACCGTTCAGCTTATCACACATCTTAACGCTATCCTCGATCTGCTTTGGCGAACCCTGAAAACGCCTACATCCAAAATAAACATCTGACCACTAACTAGCGTAGCGAGCAAACAGTTCGTGTAGTCAGGTTGGCAGTTTCCCCTTCAGCTGCGGTTGCGAAATCCCAAACGCGCACTTTAGGCGCATACATAGGCATGTCCTGCGGCTCGGCTAGCATTGGCTTTTGCCATTCAACAAAATTGTTCAGCACAAAATCACCATAGTTTAGCCCGCGGACAATGTGGCTACATGCTGACAACTATAAATAATTAAATAATTCCGGCAGCTGCCGTAACATAGCGAATTTTATGAGCGAAAACAAGAAAACACCAAAACAAAAACTAAAAGTCACAGTAAAATAAACAACTGTCCCCCGCTTTTTCCGAAACTAAAAAAATATCCGCACTAGCGGTTCTTAAGAAGTCAACGTTAATAGAGTGTAGAAAAGAAATGTAGAAACATTTTGTAATATCTAAGGTGCTAAGGCAGATAGCTAAGTATGCTCTAACCTAATCAAACAAAAAAAGAAAGTGCGATTAAGTGCTGCGCCAAGATCGAGTCTATTCGAGCTTAACTTCTTTAGAAGACTGCCATAACCCATGGATGTTACAGAGTGAAACCGATATGAACGTTCCTGCCTTGCCTGTTTTGATCCAACCAGTCGCTGCATGATGTGTATACACCGTACTTGTGTTTGGTCCCTGTGCTGAAGCGCCATGGGCTCCGAACTCATAGCGTGCAACCTGATATGGGAACTTTTCGCCTTCAGGCAGGAAGAATAGCGTTATCCAACTGATATGATGCGCTGTAGTATTCGGGTGAGCAACTTCTCTGCCAACGGTAACTTTAACTTCGAAAAGCTCATCAGCCTTCACCGAGTCCGCACATTCAATAACAGGCACATGCTTCTCCATCTTCCAATCGGCTTCTTGAAATAATTCTCCAATTTTCTTCAAAAACAATCACTCCTAAAATATCAAAAGAGAATACGAATTTATGCATTTTCATCGAGCGCTGCACCTTCACGTGTCCCGCAAGTGATGCACTCTTTAAGACAACTTTTTAATATTATTTTTAGCCCTGCTTTAGGATCTATAATTGATTGCAAATAAAGAGGAAGAGGAAGTTCATGTTGAGCTGTGTTAAATGTGCTTTTGCACGATTTTAAAAAAATTAGCGATGCCGAACAATTCTTTCCTAATAGGATTGGAATTTTTCAAGACGGAGTTCGCGGGCGCCAACCGATATGCTTTATAAAAATACAATAGTTACTTTGTTGGAGTAGATTTTGATGAAATTTAATCAATTAGTTAACCTACTTGTGACTGGCGCAAACGGTTTTGTCGTAGGCAAAGTAAAAGACATCGTTATAGGTCCCGAAGAATGGAAAATAACTCACCTAGAAATCGAATTAACCAAGGAAGCTAGCGAACAAATCCATGGCGTAAAACCCGCGTTGTTTGACCTTCCCAGAAACACAGTAGCAATTTCCGCATTAGAAAAAGGCACTTTATGCTGCACCGAAAACGGAGTAAACCTTAAGGTAACAAAAGACCAACTATCCCTCTACTTAAGACCAACCTAGGCGTAGTAAAAGGAACGCTGGTTTAGGCTATCGTTCAATCTTCTTATGCCTTTTCTTGGCATTAGTAACCTCCAGACGGTTTTTTTAAGCGTTAGTAATCATAGGTTACGACGATAGAGCAGTTTTAAGTTCTTCACTGAAGCAAATATGTTCTAAGGGTTTGGTGAGCTTGGCAAACGGAGAGCTGGAGACGATTAAAGAAGTTTTCATTTCAAGTTAGAGGGTTATTGAGAAGTAAAAGCTTTTTAAAATAATCGCTGTTGGGCTAAGTCCAATTAATTACTTGGTATTTTAAGGCATTTCGAACTTCATTGGTTTCAGTGATATTTTTAATATGTGATAAAGAGTTACAGAACACCTTAAAATACACGAACTTTTCTAGGGATCAACTTGCTAAGGTGAATTCTTGTCTTCGACCGACTTGAAACAAGCCAGCGCAATCGCGCAAAAGGCTTTTTTGATCATGCTAGTAGTCGGCTTAACAGAAATCGTTGCTGGTTCTCTCGCAATGACTGTTTCGCTATTAGCTGATGGAATTCACTCCATTTCAACGGCGGTAATTTTTCTCGTCGTTTGGATTGGTCTGCACCTTTCAAGAAGATCACCTGACGGCACATTCCATTTTGGCTACTACCGAATAGAAGCGCTAGGAAGCCTAATTGCAGCCTTTACTTTAGCGGCGTTTGGGGGATTAATTTTATTTGAAGCCTACGATGCATGGTTAGCACAAAGAGCAATTGTTCACCCAGAAGCTGCTATCATAGTCGCTTTAGCCGCCGCCGTAATAACCGGTATTGTTTCTTGGCGGGTTGAAAAAGCATCAAAAGAATACAATTCAAGCGCCTTAGGAGCAGGAGGACTTACTGGAACCATCGATGTGCTTTCCTCAGTTGGGGTTGCAATCAGCGTAACCCTGAGCGCCTACTTTGGAATTCTTCATGCAGATTCAATCACCGGAATCTTAATTGCGGTGGCGATTTTCGTCGGTGCTTACTTAATTTTTAAGGGAGCCTCTCTTGTTCTTGTTGACGCATGCAAATGCGGCGATGTTGTAAACGCCATTTCAGATATAGCCAAAAACATTAAGGGAGTTAGAGAAGTTCACACCATCCGCATTAGAAGGCTTGGACCATACATGACAGGTGATATGCACATAGTTGTAGACGATGACATGCTTGTTAAAGAAGCCGATAAAATAGCCACCGCAGTAGAAGAAAAAATAAAGAAAGAATTTGAAAGCGTTATAGATATCAAAGTAAGAATAGAATCAAATACAGCGCATCGAAGTCACTCAACAGAGCCAGAGATAAAGATAGAAAAACCAACAAGCGATCAAGAAGCCCAAAATGAATAGAATAGGTTAGCTATACTCGCTGCAATGGTCTTTAGAGGAATTCAAACTCTTTCTCTACATTATTTTTCGTTTGCTAAGAAGAAACAGAGCGGTATGTAGTTTACGCAAAAGCCTCTGGTTAAATGTTCAGGAAAAAAACTATAGCAGCCAAAATGCCGAATAATACAGCAAGAATTGCGACAGAATACATGAATTTCGTTCTAACTTCGCCTTTCTTATAATAATGTCTAGGCGTAACCCCTCTAATTCTAAGCATAACACTAGAACCCAGCTCCAATCCAATCAAGTATACAAACGTCAGCGTCAGAGCTCCTGCGAAAAGACCAAAATCTTCCAAAGCTAACCCTATCCCAGCTACAGTAGCAGGTGGAACAAGAGCGACGGCAATAGCAACACCAACCAGCAATTCAGGAAGAGCAACAAACAAAGCCAATCCACCTGCAAGCCCGATAACCAATGCTATCCCAATGTCGGGAAAAGAAGCATGCATACGCAAAATTATTTGACCCGAAGTCAAAGGCACACTAACAAATTGTGAAACCAAAAAGGTTGTGACCGCCGACAAAGTAATTATGGCACCTAAAAGACCTAGAATCGACAACTGACTAACTGCGACTTTTCGCAGTCTTCCCAAATTCGTATTGACCGCAAAGGCGTTTAATGGACCTAGAAGAGGCGAAAGGAGCATAGCTCCAATTACAATAGCAACATTATCTAAAACAAGACCGGCGAAAGCAACAAGAGTCGCAAACAAAGCCATAGCTAACGTATCTTTGTTTAGCCGCACGTGCTTGTCTGTCTGGCTAATCAGTCTTTCCAATGGGTTCTTTTTGGATTTCTCCTTAGCGGCTTTTTCGTTAATTTTGTCAAGTGCAGTGGAGACAAAGGATTCTACGTCGTAAACGCTGATTACATTTTCTTTTATTCGCAGGTCTATTTTTTTCGTTAATTCTTCGATAGAATTATCTACAAGTTCATCAGGAATAAGCGCTGAAAAATTGCTAACAGTTATGTCATCTTGGGTTCCCGCTGAAGCAACAACGGGAAGCTTAAGTTTTTCAAAGATTTCACGAACATCTTCAGACTGGTCTGTAGTTACAGTGACATTTATTCTCTTCAAAAAACATCATATCCTTTTAGTTCGCGAAGAATAAGAATCTTTTGAACGGTTCAAAATTATAGCTAGAAGTCAAATTTGAGGAAACCGTTTTCAACTCACTGGGCTCCGACCTTGCTATTGGATCACGTATGTTGTAGTTATTCTAATTTTATTAGCGTAGCTATTTTCTTGCAAGGGTATAGAAGCGGAATCAAGAAAAGTTAAGAAACAAAAATACTTAGAATTAAGATTTTTTCCAACGCTAATATTTTTCGTTCTTGTTTGGTGTATTTTGTATTATGCGATTAACTTCAGACATTTCATTTTTTTGCGTCTTTGTTTTTATGGGGTTAGGGATTTTTGGGGAAGAAGAATACAACGCAGCTGCTCTTGCGCGGCTATTTTTTCTTGTTTCCACTGATACATGCGACATTGAGGTCACATCTTTGGCTTTTTCTTTTATTTTTTGAACACAATTAAATTGACTCGAAGCCATGGCTATTTTGAAAGACTTAATTGCTAATAATTTAGTTGAGCCGTCTTACGTGTCCATTAGCGAAAGGAAGCCTAACGATTACCAGGTTCAAATAAAGTCTTATTATAACAGAGTAGGAATCGAAGAATATGCAAAAAAACACGGTTTAACGATTAAAGAGATAAAGAACGAAAACATTTTCTGATTTTCAAACCATAGAAAATAATTCTGCAACAGAATAAACACGTGAGTTTTTTTTAAGGGGAGGAAATTGATGATTGGGTGGATTTAGCCTTACGCCAACATCTGATAAGACGAGAAGGGGGTTGTTATGTCTTACCTGATTTTGGCAGCCAGACCCGCCCAACTATCTGTTCTGCTGGACTATGTCTGTTTAGCACATTAACGCTTGAAAATAATAATCCCGCCCGGTCCACTTCCATTTGGTTCATTCGGTTGTTTTATTGCGGTGGTAGTCTCATATTTTTTGGATTCACTCATCCTTGACACTTCAAAAATGAATACATAAGATGCCAGCTAAATTCGTTTTTTATCAAAGCAATTTTTCTTTTTTTGCATGATTATTAATAGGGCGAATCAGCATTTCTCATAACGTATTCGAAGTGGATAAAATGCAAAAAAATAAACTCTCGTTGTATGCCGTATTGGTGCTGCTTTTGTTGCTGTCTTTTACGGTTTTTTCGGCGTCCGCTACTACCGTTTCAACCTTAACCGTTTCTCAGTCCTCTCAAATACAGTTTCTGCTGCCGGCTGGTACCACGTTTAACGGCTCAATCTCTGTCTCTAGCTCTTTGAGATTCTGGGTAAATGCTCCAAGCGGTTACCAAATCCTTAACCTGGGGTTAGTCGACCAATCCGAGGTGTTCAGTTTTGTAGCGCAAGAAGACGGGAACTACACGATGAACTTTGAGAATGACCTACCATACGCCAACCCCGTTCAAGTAACTTTCTCCTACACTACAAATCCAGACATTACCTCAAACGACAATTCCACTGGAATACCTCTTACCTACTGGCTGGCAATCTTGCTTATTGTCATTGTAGGAGTTATTTTGATTGTTCTCTTGAGATATCGAAAAGATAGAAATCGGGTTTCCAATGACTATGGTGAAGCTACTTCAAACCCACCTGAGAATCTTCCTGACTCCAACTTGCTCTTTCGCTTTAGAGATTGGGTGACCATTGCTTCTTCAGCTATGGCTTTTTCCATCAGGCTTCTTATGGCTTGGTTTAGGTTGCCGCCAAAGTAGGGTTTAACGATTGTTTGGGCGAATTCTTTTAGCATTTCAGCGGAGAAGTTGTGCAGTGTTAGGGATATGAGGAGGTCTTTTTCGGTTGCTGTTTCAGTTTGAGTCATGGTTTTCCACGATGCCACCGATATTGTGGATAATGCTTAAAAGGCGGGTGCAGAGGCGACACAGCTGAACCGTGGAGAGGTCACTGAAAGTGTTTATCAAAATTGGTTTTGACGGAATTCATTGATTCCTCCGACTGAGAATCATTATCTTTTTTCCGCACTATCCTTTGCAAAGAGGGGGTTTGAGACACAAGGTTTTTAGTTCCCAAGTATTGAACTGCCAAAAAGCCCACAAACAAGGGGAACCAGAACCCTACACTACGAACTAAAAGGGCTGTTATTCCGCTGATACCAGGATTTAACCCATAAAGAATGAAGATACTTGCCAAAATAATATCCAGCGAACCCACAGAGAAGCTTGCCGCAGCATCTTGAACAGCTGTTGCAATGAAGTAGACCACAATGTAAAATTCGAGGGTTGAAGGAATGCCCAGCGCATAAAAAACCAGAATGTAGACGGACAATCCAAGCAAATACGAGATTGTATGGATAATGAGTGGTGTTATTAGAAGCCGCGGATTTTCGCGGAATTTTTTAAAACCCGTGTAATAGCTAGCGAGTGATTGTTCTCTTTGGGCGTCCTTCCAAGGGTGAACATATTTGGGTCTTATTACGTTTAAGATTTTTACGTAAATTCTTTCAATATTTTTTGCAGCTTGTTTAACAAAAGCTAAGTAAATTAGGACTGCCAGATAAACTGTTACTCCTATTAGGAAAAGAATAAAAATGTTCGATATGACGGGTGAAATGCCAGGTTTTAGGAAGACTAAGATGGCTCCACTGTATAATCCGACAACAACTATGGTGTAGGCGACTAATCGGTTAGTTATGGCTGAAGCCGCAAGGACGCCGTAGCTTTCTCCAGTTTCTTTCTGCACAAGATAGAGTCTGGTTATTTCGCCGCATATTGTTAGGCAGGGTAAGACTAAATCGCTAAAGTATCCGACCCAATAATAGAGGTAGGCTCTTCGGTAAGAGATTTTAACGTTTAACGATCGAAGGATGATGTTCCAGGCGCACGCCCAACAAAACACTGAAGCTATCACTGCCAAAAGTGCAAGCGTGTAGTAGAATGCGTATTGAGTGGAGTTTATGCCGCTTATGACCTCTAGAATTTGGGGTATGCCGATGTAGAAGTACAAGTATATGATGAAGACTACTAAGCCAGCAATCATGAATAGAATAGACCGTCTTACCGAGAGATACTTGGAAACTGAAGACAAAATGGTTCACGCTAAACAAATTCGAGTATTTTTTACTATTAATTCAAAGGTTATATGTTTTGTTCCACCGCTTGGTTAAAATTAGCAAATAACCGCTGCCGCAGTTTTGCGGTTAAAAATAATATTTTCAACGTGCATCAATTATCTTTGATCTAGGGTTATTGTATCTTTTGAGAGCTAAAAAACGGTTCCCAACGGAGTATTCTTTGGCTGCTTGGGCATGCCGAAAAATAGTGTTTAAGCTGTTGGTTGGAATCCCATGGGCCAATCTGGCGGGGTTTTGTTTAGGTCTTGTTTTTTCTGGTGGATGGCTGCGACAGTTGCGTTTATGTTTTTTTCCTCGACGACGAGGATGATTTGTGAAGTGTGGGGTGCAAATATGCCGCGTTTAATGTTTATGCCCGAGATGGCACCAATTGCGAGCGATGCGACCCCTGGGGAATCCTTCATTCGGTCACCGATGAGCGTCACCACACCTAAACCATAATCAATTTTTAGGTCTTCGTCGAAGCCTTTGAGTTTTTCCTCATTCTTCTTTAGGAAATCTGCGTCCAAGAATAGAAAATCGCGAATCCGCTCGCCTGTCTCCATGGTTTCTGCTCCAAGATCTATGAAGTCGTTTCTGCGTTCCCATATACGCAGAGAATCTTCGAGTGAACGACTTTTTTCGTCATTCATGGACAGTATAGCGCAGCCTTTTTTGCCCGTTAAGCATTTAACGACTTCGCCGCCGCTTACTTCTGCTTCAATAACGGAGAACATTTTGGGCTCATCGATGGGCACCACCATTAGCGGTTGACCAAAACGTCTTGCCGTCGCTATTGCAGGACTCTGAACGATTTTCATGCCCATCATTGAAGCTTTGTGTGCTTCGTTGTAGGTTAAGGCGTTTACATGTTCGGTTTTCTGTCCCTTCACAACTTTGGGATCTGCACTTTGCACTGGAACGTCCTTGTAGAGCAGCGTTTGTGTGGAGTAAACATCTTTTAGGAGGCAGGAGGCTAAAACGGCTGTTAAGTCTGAGCCGCCTCTGCCGAGAATGGTCTCGAGTCCGTCGGCCGTGACACCCAAGAAGCCCGCCATAGAAACGACTTTGCCTTCTTCAAGGGGTTCGATTAGGGTGTGAAGTCGTTTTTTGCTTTGTTCGTAGTTGGGTAAGGCGTCTTCGAAGTTGTCGTCGGTGACGATTGGCCACTCATTCATGGATAGCGTGCAGGAGTCTACATCATTGCTTTTTAGGATGTAATCCATGAGCGTGGACATAGCGAGTTCGCCGCCTAAGGTGAGGGTTTTGGCTTTGATGTGCCCGCTGAAACGTTTGTTCACGGAGTTGAGGGTTGTTTGGGTTATTTTTTTGTAGTTGGCTATTTCGGTTTGGGCTTGTTTTAGCCATTTGCCTTTAACATAGTGTTTTGCTATATGCTCGTAAACTTCAAAAACTGGCTCAAGAGACAACCGGCATTCTTGCGCGTAGGATTCCCCTATCTTTATGAGCGCATCAGTGACGCCCATGGGTGCGGAGAAAACGGCGACTGGTCCGCAGCCATCTTTCTCCTGGGTTTCTTTGATTCGCTTAACGATATTGGGGATTCCCTTGCCTTCCACGTCAAGGAGGCTACCGCCGAATTTTGCAACTGAAACAGTCTTGAAAGCGCATTCCACCTATCCGAATTAGCAACATACGGGCTGGTTTAATAAAATTTTCTAAGGTTCATAAATGAAACAACAGACCAATCTAAAAAAAGAAAAGGAAATAAACGCCGACACGCTTCAAACTATGCAAGAAGGTTTTATTGACTTATGTATGACGGATACGTATTTTACTGTACAAAAGAATCCCAGCAACAGTGTTTAAGTAACAAACGCTACACATGCGCTGACGAAAAAACCAGACCCAAAGAAGAAGAAATCAAGGTAGGCTCGATAATTTTCTTGTTTAACCTGGACGATAAAAGCTTGCTTGGTCCCTTCACAGCGTTAGCTGAAGGCGACGAGTTGGACGCGGGCGCCTGGGCCATGGATGTTGATGAACACATACCCTCCGAGGACCTCAAAGTAACATGGGAAGACTTGCATTTGCTTCAAGATGCCCCAGAAAAACTTGCATTCCTAAAAGACCTCAAGACCTGCAAGCTAACATCCCTGGAAACACAGAATGCTTTAGACCAGCTAAAACAGGGACATCTCTATCTGACCTCAAAAGACAGGTAGGGATTATTTAGAGAACTTTTTTGCATCTAACTCCACGATTTTGTGGCAGTTAAGGCAACGGGTCAAATTAAATTCGAAGCCCTTGAGTATGTCGAAGCGTCTTTGAGTGTACAGTTCCTCATGATGATTGCAATTTAGCTGGCGCATAGTAAACAGTATGTCTTCTTCCATTCACCTTCTCCTCGTTAACAGTTAAAAAAATGGTTGCTTAAAAAAATTTTCGAATATGGAAGAGCAATACAGGAAGGGTGATTGCTATATCCCTTTTATGTTTGCTTCAACTTTGACAGGCACCTGTTCTTTGTATACAAACATTACTGGGCAGTTTGCTTCTGTTCGACGCCAAACCGCTTCCACCAACCCTTTTCGAGTGGGCGAATCAATGTTTACCTTCATCGTTACACCACTTAGTGTTGAGGAACTGGCTGTTTTTTCTGCTTCAACGTTAATCTCAATTTTTCCCGGTTCGATTTTGCTGTTCTTGCAGACGTCAGCGTAGATTATGACTCCACAGCCGGCCAGCGCCATAACTGCCAGTTCTAATGGGGTTGGTCCAGCGTTTGTTCCACCTGCCGCTTCAGATAAATCACATATTACTTTGTGTCCCCTTCCATTGTCGGTTTCAAAACGAACGTTTTCTAGAAGTTTTGCGTTTCCTTCTAATTTAGCCATAAAATTCACTGATAAAGAATTATGACACTGTCAATTCAAGAATTCTGTTGCCCAGCATCATCATTCGAATCCATTGTTTTAAAGTGAAGCATTAAATACCAAAAAGCCCGTTTGAAATACACAAACCTCTTGGAGAAATTAAGGCTTGACGGTGAAAGGTCCAGTTTTCATTGTTCCTTGGCGATGCACTTACGCCTGTGACAGCCAATGCGTTCACTGCATTTCAGCAGGAAAAAAGGCCGTCCCAGACGAGATAGGCACAGATGACGCAAAAAAAATCGTTGATCAAGCAGCCGATTTCGGTGCAACCTTCTTTGGCATAACAGGTGGGCAGCCGTTTCTCCGCAAAGACCTGTTCGAAGTGCTAGATTACGCCACAGAAAAAGGGCTGTGCACCAGCATCATAACAGATGGGCGACTCCTCGATGAGGAAGCCTTCAAAAAAATAGTTAAGAACCAAACCAAAATTTCCGTAAGTATCGATGGCGCAGAAAAAACCGACGATGCCATCCGCGGCAGAGGCGCTTATAAAGCAGCAGTCTCAGCTATCGAGCAGTTCGCTAAAGAAAAACTCCTCAACTGCCTAGTCTACACCTTTGCAAATGCAGGCGAAGTCACCAATGCCAACGAAGCCGACATTCGTCACGTGTTGGATTTAGCCAAAAAGTACGATGCACGTTGGGTAGTCTTCCATGGCATGATACCCTACAGCAGCGATAAAACCAGCCTTAAAGCCGACTTAACCCCAGCCCAATACGAGTGGGTATGCAACAAACTCTACGACCTCACCCCCGAGTACAATGGAAAACCAGCCATCAACGTCTACATACCCTTCTATGCCCGAGTCGCCAAACAACGCGGCATGCCCAACTTCGAGCAATGGTACAACAACTTCTTCTTGGGCAGATGCTTCTTCGGCAAATTCATGAGCATCGCGGAAAACGGCGACGCCATCCCCTGCAGTTACAACGATACCTACCGAGTCGGAAACATCAAAAACAAACCAATCAAGCAGATTTGGGCTGAAATGCAGAGCAGCGAGTTCTTCAACAAAGTCAAAGACAAACGAAACATCAAGGGGAAATGCGGCGTCTGTGAATACAAAGAACTCTGCGGCGGCTGCCGATCAGCAGCGCTGTTCTATACAGGGGACATTTTGGGTTCCGATCTAAGATGTGCCTACATTCCAATGGCTCTTAGAAATATGAAGCCACATTAAATAGCAAAGCTTTTTTGTGACCATTGACGGTTTAGCTCTTTGATAGATGTCAAGCAACCGATTTTTCTTAATGGGAACTTAGGTTCCGGGGGAACTGAAAGGATTAGAAAATACTGAGAGACTATCGAATAGCGGCTTCTTTAGTCAATATTATCTTAGTTTACTGGACGATTCTGTTTGAGTATGGCTGCAACAGTTGCAGCGGTTCTGCGCCTACGTCTAATAACCACCGCTATAGCTACAAGAGCTATCAATATAGAGAGGATCACAACGATGGTTATCCACGGTGCCGTAGCAGAACTTAGCGCCTGCATGAGAGGTAGTTTTATGCTTAAGAAGTGTTGGCTCTGAGTATACACACAAGAGATGACCCAAACGTCGTTTTGGGCTTCGCTTGTAGAAGTAGCTGGTTTTCCATCTATCTTTACTTCTACCGTTTGGATATCGCTTACGAGAGTTTTTGGAAGACAAACGTAGGCATATCCAGTTGTGCTTAAGGTTCCATTAGTGTTGAAGCTGAGTTCTTGTGCTACTGAATTATAGGTAAGATTAGATATGGTTGAGTTCGAGGCGACTGAGAATTCGTTGCCTGCTGAATCAGGTGTTAACGCTAGGTTTGCGGTAGCGTTTACCCAGTGTAGCGTCAAGTTTCCTTCCCATTGGGCAGTAATCAAGTAGTAGCCGGTTGCATTGGGAGTCCAAAGCGTTTCAAAACCACCGTCATCATGAGTTTGAACCAACGAGAAGTTCTCCCATTTGTTTCCGCAGTCAGCGCTGTATCCGACGTATATGGCTGCACCAGGTATGCCCGTTTTGTTGTAGGTTAAGGTACCCGTTACTTGAACTTTGAGGTTGCCAGCGGCGGCGGTGCTTTTACAGTCTAGCTCTATTGTAGGTCTAGCTGTAGGTTCCGGTCGAGGCGTTGGAACTGGAGTAACGGTTGGTTCAGGTGTAAGCGATGGTGTAGCTGTTGGAGTTGGGAAAACGAATGGCATTCCATTGGCTAGTTGACGGTAGGTGAGATCCCCATCAGATGTCAAAGGGAGTGGAGAGGAACCTGCAAGAGAACTGCAACTGAATACTATTAGGACTACAGCAAATAGACCTACCAGTTCAATCTTATACATGAAAACACCCAACCTACCACATGTTTTTCTTTTGCTATCCAAGCGGTGATATTGAGTATTTTGAATTTAAGGATTTTTGAATTTGAGCGGATTAAAACCTCAAATGTTTTATTGCACAATTTACCGATTCGGAGAAAATACCAAAAAAGGAATAATTAGTTAAAAATGTTTATTGATATCCCAAGTACAAAAATATCGTAAATAAATCTACTTGGGAGCAAATACCGCAGTACTTTTCTATACGGGCGACATATTCGGCTCTGAACCCAAGATGTGGCTTCTTCCCATTTATTTCTTAGAAATAAAAAAACCGACTTAATATTCATCCAAAAGCAGACGATTATATAAACAAACTGTATATACAAAATGTATAAACTCTCAATCCTCAGGCCTCAGATTAATCGCAATCACTCAGCACAAAAAAATTAGCGTTATTGGGAGTGGCGTGCACCGCAAAAACATGTGGAAGAGAGAAGGGGTGAAGAAAAACTTTGGATGCACGTCACACAGTTTAGCTTCTCAGGTGCTGACGGAAGAGAAAACCACAGGTTCGTCTGGAGCGGCTGTAGTTTTGTTGGGCTTTGGCTTTGGGGTGGCTGAGTTTTTGTGAGCCTTTGCTTGTTATGAAGACGGAGCCGCCGTTTTTGAGGTGTGCTTTAACTTGGCAGAAATCTACTTGTTTGGATTCCTGAACCTCGACGTCTTCGCTGGCATCGTTATCAAGCAGTAACACTTGAAAAACCGATGGCTTAGACTTTTTCTTGAGCATCGCAGTCATGGATACATCTTCCTTTCAGTTGAGAGTAACTGTATATCTCTTCGAAAAATGTTTAAAGCTATGTGACTGTTGTTGCACAACAACAAGTTCTTATTACCGGAGAATAAAACGGAGAATTTGAGAATCTTTTAGAGATTTAACGATTAAATCAGGCCTTTCAACTTCAAGCTCTTGCTCAGTATAGACACCTGTTGTAACAGCGATACAGCCCATTTTTGCTGCTTTAGCGGCTTTCACTCCGAAAAGAGAATCCTCCAAAACCACGCATTTCTCAGGGAGGGCTTTCAGCTGAGCAGCAGTTTTTAAAAAAATTTCAGGGTCAGGCTTCGATTGGGAAACCGCCTCAACCGTTAAAACAGAGTCAAAACAACCCATTAAATCGTTGATTTGAAGCAAATCCATGACGACGGAGCGGTTATTCATCGACGCCAAACCCACATTCACCTTACCCCGCAACGCTTCCAAAAGCTCCCGTGCACCCTCAAACAACACCACTTTATCGGCTAATTGGATTTGCACTTGACTCTTCCGCTCAACCAACTTCTTCACAACTTTCTCGTCAACCCGCCTGTTCGCCGCGGCGAGTATTTCGCGGAAGGTCTCGGATGCGCCGATGCCCATTCTACGTTCAATGTAGTGCGCGGGGACTTCGAGGTTGATTTCTTTTAGTGCTTTTTGGAAAGAAATAACAATGGCTTTTCGGGTATCGGCGAGGGTTCCGTCCCAGTCGAAGATGACTGCTTCAAACATTACAAGACTCTAAGTGAGGTTTAGTTTTTCGCGGATTGCTTGGCTTTTTTTGGTGGCTTCTTCAATGGCCCGTATCATGGCTGCGCGGATTTGTGATTGCTCTATTTGATAGATGGCTTCTATTGTTGTTCCGCCCGGCGTCGTGGTCATGTCTTTTATTTTTGCTGGGTCCTCGTTGAGGTCAATTATAAGTTTGCCGGTACCCATGACAGTTTGGGCAGCTGCTTTTAGAGCTATGTTGCGCGGCAAGCCAACTTTTAACCCTGCATAAGTTAAGGCTTCAATTATGATAGACAAGTAGCCAGGTCCGCTACCGCTGACCGCGGTGATTGCATCCATATACTTCTCATCCATCTCATCACAAACGCCAAACGTATTCAAGAGAGCCTTGACTTTTTCTTTGTCTTCAGCAGTCACGTTTGGTTCGCAGCAGTAAGCCGTGTAAGCCGCCTGCACCAAAGCACCCAAGTTAGGCATAATCCGAACAATCTTCGCGTTTGGAGCATTTTTCCGCAAAAACGCAATGGGTACCGTAGCAGCAACGGAGATGAGCAGCTTGCTTTTGATTTCTTCGTTGATTTCTTTGAGAACTTTCTCGACGTCGCCGGGCTTAACAATTATGAAAACGATGTCTGCCTCGGCAGCAGATTTGTAGATATCCAATGAAACCTTGACCCCTAACTTTTCCAAATCACCCAGTTTTTCAGGTGCAATATCGACAGCGGTTATTTTCCCCGCGTACTTGCCTTTGATGAGGCTTTTGATTATGGCGCTTCCCATCATGCCTGCGCCTATAACTGTGATTCTATCATTCATGGGTGCTCACTTACCTGATAGAAACATTGGTTTTGCCTTTAAAACTTTTGTCGCCAAAAAAGCCCTATTCTATCTGGTTGCCAGAATTTCTCTGAGCAGTTTGTGCATGGTTAATGCTGGGGCATCAGTTTTTATGCCGCGAGGGTTAAAATGGACGGGCACGGCTTGGAAACCGTTGCGTTGGAGAGCCGATAAGAAGCTTTCGTTGGAAGGCGCGGGCAAGTTGAGTTTCCCGCTTAATTTGTCAATCACGTAATAGGTAGCGGGTGCGATGGCTTCGTTTTTTGTTAGGTTCAGGATTTTGGTTATTTTTGCGCTGTTTTTGAATGCTGTATTCTGGTTTTCCTTTTGGATTTGTTCAATGAAAGATAGGTCAGAAATAGCTCCTATCCACAAGGGTCCTGAATAATCCATTTTGCTGCCGCACTCAGGGCATTCATCACTCTTTCCAAAAATCTTGATTGCTGCTTCGCGATGCATACAATTAAAGCAATGCAGGATGTAGCCGATTTGTTTGAGGCTTTCGTCAGCTTTTTGGCAGCCATAGCCGATCTGAGCGTAGACGCGGATGTAGTGGTTGCTGCTGTGGCTAAAGAGAATGCGAACTCCGATATCTTGTTTCGCTGCTGTTGAGCCCATGTAGCCAGCTAAAAGCCTAACTGCCAACTCATGACAATACTCCGTTCGCAACGGCCTACCCCCGTATTTTCGCACACATGCCTTCGCATGAACCCCGCAGAGTGGCGCTAAATCTGTGGCAGTAGCCGACATCAATCCCTTGTTCTTTAATGCGCGAACGGCTGAATCCAAGTAGGGCACGGGGGTGCCGAAGGGGTCGATGTCTACTATGTCGAAGCGTTTTTTGGGTGAGGCATTGCAGCTTAAGACGCAGTTGGCATCTTTGTTTTCAATTGTGATTTTGTTTTGAACATTGTTTAATTGAATGTTGTGTTTTGCCAACTCGAAGGCGGAAGCGTTGATGTCGCTTAGCAACACCCGCGTTACTCCCTCAACTTCAGCTGCAAAACGGATTCCGCGAATGCCTTGGCTTGTAAAGGGTTCGCAGATGCTAATTTCATGGCTTACTGTGTGCTGGTATGCTTTGAACGCTAAAACGGTCAGGTCACGGTTGAACTCCATGACGGGGTTGTAGAAGACTGGAGCTTTAGAAGGCGCATAATCCGATGGCACTACGCCGTACGCCGCCAGTTTTGGAACTAAGACCTGGACTTTGCCTTCCTTGATTATTTCGCTCGGAAAATCAGCAACGTAGCCTTCTTTATCTGCCATTGGGTCTGCTCCAGAGGTATTTGTATGAAAAGAATTTAATCGGCATAATAGACTTATGGTATGGTTGATGAAAAAGATGGCAACGACGAGGGTTTTAATTTTAACGGGAGCACCGGGAGTTGGAAAAACCACGGTGCTTACTAAAACGGTGGATGCCTTAAAAGCGAAGGGTGCGAGTGTCGGTGGCATGATTAGCCGCGAAGTACGCGAAAACAAGGTACGGGTGGGCTTTGAAATTGTGGATTTAACCAACAGCAAACATGGGTGGCTGGCTCACGTAAATGGGCTTGGTCCACAGGTAGGAAAGTACCATGTTAACCTCAACGACCTCGATTACTTCGGGACCGCAGCCATCACGCAAGCCGTTGAAAAATGCGGCGTCATCGCCATCGACGAAATTGGCCCTATGGAACTTTACTCGCAAAAATTCAAGCAAGCCGTAGCAAAGGCGTTGGAGAGCAAAAAGCTGGTAGTGGCGGTTGTGCATGGAAAAGCCAAAGACCCGATAGTAACACAGGTGAAGCGGAGAGTTGACGCAGAGATATTTAACGTAACTTTCTCTAATAGGGAAAAACTTGCTGACCAATTAATTAGAAAAGCTCTGAATACAATTTAAACGAGTCCAGAACAGCATATTTGGATCCTAAAAATAATTCATTGCAGAACCCTAATACGGAGCAGGTCGCTATTTGTGCTCTCGAGATTTACTGTAATTATGTTTCCAGCGCTTTTGCTGAAGCCTCAGAGTACACGTTGCCGAATTTTTTAATCAAATCTTTCTGAGAGAAAACTGAAGCATGCAAATGGAAGAATTTATTCATCCTGTCTGTTTCGACGCCGACGCCGAGAACCAGAACGTTTTTTCTTATCAAATCTTCCACAACCTTCTTCAACGCTTCAGGCATGTCAGGATAACCGTATGGCCAACCATCCGAAATAACGATTAAACAGCGTTGTTCCTCGAATCGTTTAGCCAGCATTTTACCAGCCATCGTAATAGCGTCTGGGATGTAGGTGAGTCCATCAAATTTTAATCCTCCAATCCTTGCCCTAACCCTCTTCGAATAGGATTCATTGCTATCCTTTAATACATAGAATCTGTCGCTGAAAGCAAAAAACGTCCAAGAGGTTGGATCTGTCATCAACTCTTTTGCTGCCTCCGCCACCGCAATCGCCAACGCTCTGCCATACTCACCTTTCACCTGCATGCTACTGCTAACATCAAAAATTATTGACCAAGCAAAACTTGGCTTAAGGTACTCATCAAGGACAAACACGTCTGTTGCAGGTTTATTGCTGGCTAAAGATTGGATGACAGCAGACAAATCCAGTTGTCCCATCTCTTGGCGGGGATCTTCATCAAGATAGTTGAATGCTGACCGCAAAATATCGAGTAGACGGCGGCTTGCGCCCTGCGCCAAATTCCTTGCCCTAAGATATTGTGTATAATCTTCTTCTGGAATTGAAACTGATTTGAAGCTGGTTAAGGCGATATATGGCGTTATTTTTGTGATTATTTTTTCTTCTCTTTGTTTTTGGTATTGATCAGAGTTGAATGCTTGTTGCGCTTCTGCTTCTTGTTCAGGTCGCCAACACTCTTCCATGTTTTCTGTTGGATACGTGCCGCTTAAAGAATTCATCGATTGCCTAAACAAACCTTCAAATCCCTCGCCTGATGTTTCAACTTCACTGTAAACGCTGCAACGCCCAATGCTCTCAGTATGCCTAAAAGAAGGTGCTTCCAAAAATGGCCCATACGGCTCAAGTAAATCGGTTATAAAGTTTAATTTTTCATCGAATAATCCGTCAAAATTGCTTTTTTCATCAGGCATAGCAACTATGAAAGTTTCTTTGAGTGTCTTCAGATCGTTATACAACAAGTCAACAGTTTGTTCTTCATTTAAGCCTGGAGAATTCTTAATTAATCCAACGTTAAGTTTGGTCAATAGTGCGGCCATGAGTTTTGTGGAAGTTGTAAAAATTCTATTGGAGGACTTTATTTTTTGGTAAGCTAAAGCGTTTGCGTAGGCTAGGTCAACTATCCTATCAGGGTACCAGTTTTGGATGTACGCGTTAACATAGGTATCATTGATTAATGCTTTGGCATAGGCTTCCACGATTGAGTCTTTTTCGTGGGGAACGATTTTTTCTTTTGAAAACGGCGCCAACGTGTGAGTTGTCAGGTGCATAACAGAAGCTCTAAACAATCGTCCAATCTTTGCTTTTCCTGTGGCATTTCCGGGGAATTTGTGGCCGAGAAAAGAAATACCGCCGTTTTCCAGCATGCGAACGGTTGGAAACCTGATTGTGAATCCAAAGTTGTCTTGCTGCAATAGAGGCTGCGTTAAGGCAGGATCTTGGAGTATCTTGACTTTGGTTTCATCTTTCTGTAGAGAAACCGCCCAAGCATAATCAATAAACCCCAAAGCAATTTGCTCCCTTATTGCGATTTGTTGAAGACAGCTTCGAGAATTCTCCGTACATCTGATTGGACTTCGATGTTGTCGCTGGTTAATCCGATAAGGGTTTCTTCGGCGGCATCCATCGGTGTGTTTCCATCTTTAACCAATGTTGCCCAGTTGATGAGGTCTCCTAACGAAGGACCATAAGGCAAGTCGCCGGCTTTGTATTGTCTTCGCAACTCGGCGCCTGCCTGAATAATCTTATAAGCGGTATCTTGGTCGATTTTTGTTCTTTTTCGGAGCATTTCTACTTCGTCGGGTGAGATTTTTTCGCCTACACTGAGGAAGTCAAAGTTGATCCAGACGGCCATGCGTCGTCTCATGGCTGCGTTGAGGGGTTTGGTGCCTGAGAATTCGGCGGTGGCGGGGTTCATGCTGATTATCATGTACCCGTATTTGTGGCGTTCTATGACTTCGCTGTCTTTTTCGTTTAGGACAAGGTGTCCTCTTGTGTCGAGGACGGGGTTGAGTCGTGTGGCAACGTCTTGTTTCATCATGTTGGCTTCGTCAAGGTACATTATGCCGCCTTTGCGTAGCCACTGCGTTAACAAGCCGTCGACCCAGTTTTCTTTGCCTAAGCCGATGAATCGACCGATTAAGTCGAAGGACGAGGTGGATAATCCGCAGTTGACTTCCCAAATTGGCAACCCGGTTAATTCGGCGACGAGGTAGACGATGTGGGTTTTACCCGTGCCCGAAGGACCAATCAAACTGCACTGTTTAAAATAATAAAGCGCTCGGACGATGCGTTCGACATAGTTTAATCCGTGGTCGAGGTATTCGGGTGTGCCCTTGGGTATCATGCTGTCTAGGTGACCGAAGTTGAAGTTTGGGTGAAGGTCGAAGCGTTGTATGTTGTATTTGTTGTAGAGGGGTGAGGTGGACATGGGGCGTTCTTTGTCGAGGGAGACGGTGACTTTGAATTTGTCTTGTTTGAGCGAGGATACCTCTTGGATTCTGCTGGCGGCTTCTTTTTCTTTTAGACCTTGGTGTCCGTAGCTCATTTTGGCGCCTCCTCTTAGGCGTTTAAGTGCTTGGACTGAATAAATAAGTATTATTGAGTACTACTCCATATACAAAATCCACATTAACTTCAACATAAAATAAACCCAAAACCAAACAATAACGTTACACAAATAACTGCAAAAATAACACATGATTGAAAACTTGTCGATGTGTTAATCAAATGAGTAAAAATCTGCGTTTTTAACGCTTCAAAATAGTGTACAGCACTACTTAACACGTGTTCACAATGCTTTTATATTGTTATCGTACGATTTAATATAACAAGAATAAAAGAAATACACACATATCCACAATCGATGGAAGAGGTTCAAATGGATATGGCAGAGTGGAAGCAGTTGTGAGCAAAAGAAGAGTGTTGGATTCAGCGGCAAATTAGCTGTTGAAGCCGGGCTTAGTGGGGGGTAAGCTCACCGATGCATTCATTTCAGCCTTTCCATGCGAACCTTTTCCATCAACAATAAACATCTTCTAAACTAAAGAGTTAAATCGGGTGTAAACAGTTGATAAGCGGAATCATTTTTTTAAACAATCACGCAAAGCAGTATCAACTGTTGGCGGAACAGAATTGCTGGAAGCTGAGTTTTGTGCATGATTTTTGAGACACACAAGCATTTTTTCAACTAAGACCCCATTACCCCTTGATGCAAATTGACTCAAGAAGCCGTAATCAAACCTGAAACCTCAGAACTCTCTGCTTCACAAACACTAAAACAGGCAGAAAGAAAAAAGCAGGTTTCCATCCAAGAACTCGTAGAATCCCTCAAAAGCACAGCAGACGACATCGGACAAATCAGCGAACTTAGCTCCGAAGAAAAAATCCTCGTTTCACAATTCTTCATCTCATTGTTTAAGCTTATGCAGCCTTTAGCCCCATCCATCGCCGTAAACCATCTGGCACTCCCTGCCCAAGTCGGCGACGTCGTACAAGCCCACATCGACCCAACAGGGCACTTGGTTCTGCAGTTTGAAGATGACCATGTTGAACTGGAAGATTTAAGTGAAGAAAAAAACCGAGACCTCATGATGGCAGTCGTCAGCGATGTCGTCCCAAAATTTAAAAACTTAACCAGCCAGCAAAAACACAAACTCGAAAACCGCATCAAACTGCTCTCAAGCATAACAAAAGAACTACAGAAAAGCTCCGAGGCACTATCAGCGGCCATGTCTACTGGCCAATAAACTCACTTTTTTGTTTCCACCAAAAATATTTTCAAAGTACAAGCTTAATTGCAGCGCATACTCTAAATTCAGTAATGTTCAAAGTAAAACCGATGCAACCTAAAGATTTCTTGTTTGCGACTGAATTAGCCAACACAATGGATTGGAACATGGCAGCTGAAGATTTCCAGTTCAACGCAATGCTTGAACCAGAAGGTTGTTTGATTCTTTTTGACGACTCAAAGCCGCTGGGTATTGCTACCTGCATAAGCTATGGTAAAGTAGGGTGGTTTGGCAACCTTATTGTGAAAAAAGAAGCCCGACATAGAGGGGTAGGAAGCTTGCTGGTAAAGCATGCAATCGACTATTTGCGGGGTAAAGGTGTTGAAACGATTGGGCTCTATGCGTACCCAAACCTGCAAAAATATTATGGAGATTTGGGATTTAAAGCGGATGAGGAAGTAGCTGTCTTCCAAGCCAAAAATGTCAAGCCTTTACTTGAAGAAAAGCTGCAGAAAATTGAGAAAAACCTCTTTCAAGCCACAGTTAAGTTTGATAGGGAATGTTTTGGCGGCGACCGGACAAAACTACTTGAATCCATCATCCTTGAAGAAAGCAACTTAGCCTACTACATATCCAGAGGCAATGAGTTTGTTGGTTACGTGGCGGCAACAGTCTACGAAACAATGGCGTGGGTTGGACCCCTAATGTGCAAAGAAACCAATGGTGACGAAGCGGTCAAATTGCTTAAATGTGTTCTTGGGGAATTATCAGGCAAGACAGCCTTCGCAGCGCTGCCGAAAAAAGAAACCACGCTAATTGCAACGCTCCTTAAGGCGGGGTTTAAAGAGGATTTCTCTGTAGTAAGAATGTATTTTGGTCCAAGTACTGCAAGAAATTGTATATACTTGGCTGAATCTCTAGAAAGAGGATAGTTTATGGAAGATTATTGCAGACTTTTGCTCGTGGATTTTTTAAAGACCTCTTTTTCAACCGTGAAGGTCCTAGTTGAAGGAGCCACGGCTTCGAAGGGTCAAAACAGCAATCGCAAGGTTGCCCTGTTCCGTTATGTAAACGGCAAAAAAGTATCATTCCCCTTCATAGATGAACGATTTTACCTCCGCGGCTCAGTTGAATACACTAATCCGCAATTAACCGTTGAAGAAATCCAAGGCATCCTCGGCACACGACTGCTTGAAACCTGCGCTAACTACTTCTACGAACATGGCTTACGCCAGCCAGACGACGGCGATGTTGCTACACTGGCAGAGTTACTTAAGAAACCCACGCAAGGTTACATCGTTCCCTTTCTTCTAAACACCGACGATGTTGAAGCAGACCGCTACTCTATGAACCCCCTAAAACAGTCCATTGTTGACAGTGGGCAAAGCGCTTTTCCAGCAGCCAACGTCAAAACCGAGGGGCTTAAAATCGATGACGCGTACTGCAAAAAATACGATGGCAGTATGATTTCTAAAAAAGAAACCGAACTTATTACAGAAAGCTTGCAAACCAACAATGGTTCATACCTTGATTTGGTCGATTCCATCAAGTATGTGCAGTTGGTGGAGTTGTCGGCGTTCTTTGGGATGGATCTTTCGCTATATACGCTGCGTATGCCGCTTTCAACTTTGAAAACCGAGAATAAAGATGACTTGCTACATTACATTATTCAAGAGAGCAACCGCGACTATGCATCTGTCGAAGAGGCGTACACCTGCATGGGACGCAGTATGAAAAACCGCACAACACTCTTGACGATACCCCATTCCAAAAAGGGCTTTGGCTCTAAACGTGCCGCGCGAGGTAAACTGCACTTTGAAGACGGCAAACTACTCGACGCCGTCGTCAAATACAAGACCACGCCACTCTACCCCAACGCCATGGACCCTGAAGACATAGCAGTCGCGGTATGCGAAGATGACTTTACTGTTCCCGGCGAGAAACTCTCCGACTACAGTTACGCAGAAACGCCATCTTCACCCCAATTTTTCTTGTACTCGATTGGGTCCCCCGAAGACGCAACGCTTTGGCATGGAATAGGAGCTTTCGCGGCACCACAACTGCTCCAGAGCTACCGTTCTGGCCGAATAGCCTGCAAAGAGGGAAGATTAATTAAGAATTTAAGCGAAAAATACAACATAAAAGTGGATGTCCCCCTGCAGTTTAACCTGGCGCCCGAAGGTATATGGAGCCACCCAATCCACCGCAACATCGACGCTAGCATCGGCAGCGTAGAAGACCTACCTGACTTGGCACATCGAGGTATGAGGCTTGAGTACCTTCCAACTTTCAAGTAATAGCAGGCTTGCGATTTGACGGCTATAGAATTCACCCTGTTTAGAATCTTGCGTTTATTTAGGAAACTCCCAGTCAACATTCTTGGTGTTGGAAACAAGAAGGTTATTTTCACCGAGTTTTTCAAAGGCTTCGAAAAAGTTGATGCTGTAAAAGGTATTTTTGGTGAAAAGACCGCTGAAATTCTGAGTAATCTTACTGTGGAGATTAGCTGGGTTATGGGTTACATGTACGTTGACGGCTCAGATGGGCACCTTGTGATAAGTAAAGGCTACCTCAACAACGGCGACAAAACCGACATTTACCTGGACATTATCCACGAGCTTTGCCATGTTAAACAGTTCATGGAAGGGAAAGAACTCTTCGACCCCCGTTACGACTATGTTGACCGCCCCACAGAGATTGAAGCATACCGTTACTGCATTAAAGAAGCTAGGCGACTGGGTTTAAGTGAGGAGCGAATTCGCTGTTACCTTTGGACAGAGTGGATGGGCGAAGATGACTTTAAGCGGTTGGCCAAGTCAGTTAACGTCTCAGTTGCCTAACGCTTCATGATAGACTTTAAGCATTTTTTGAGCGCATATATCCCAAGTAAAGTTTTCACTAACAAACTTGCGGCCATTAGCTCCCATTTTCTCCCTCAAAGCGTCATCAGAAAGAAATCGAAGTAAGGCATCCGCCAGTTCATCCGTGTTGCCCCGCTTAACCAGCAAGCCTGTTTCATTGTTGCGAACTGCTTCGTTTGCTCCGCCGATGTCAAAAGCCACAATCGGCTTACCTGACGCTTGCGCTTCAAGCAGTACAATGCCTTGTCCCTCTTGAATGGACGGTAAAACAAACATGTCAGTACAATTATAGACTGCATTAAGGGTCTCGTCTTTGAGAGTGCCCAAAAATTTGAAGTTGACTGAAAGATTTGCAGCTTCTATGGAGGCAGTTGTTTGTTGTTTTAGTGGTCCTTCCCCAACAATCAAAAAAGTGATGTCTGGTTGTTCTTTGACTATTTTTTTGGCTGCTTCAACCAGATAAGGTAACCCTTTTCGGGGAATCAAACTGCCTACAAAAAGCACAACGGGACCGTTGCCCAATCCGAATTGGTGCCTGAGTTCATTGGAGTTCTGGATTGGTTTGAATTTTTCTACATCCACGCCGTTTGGAACAATCCTTATTTTTTGTGGCTCGATACCGTAATGTCTTTGGATTTTTTCGACCGAATAGTTGCTTATCGTCACAATTAATGTTGCGTCATGGGCCATTTGCTTTTCCAATTTGGCAAGTCTATACATGAAACTATTTGCTATTCTGCCCCTAAACGATTCATATCCGCTTTTCTTTGCTTGCTCATACTCATCGGCTAAGACGCCGTGTATGGTGTGTATGAAAGGTTTTTGTATTCCGCGTTTTTTGAGCGCTTTTGGAAAACCATACCCGCTTACCGCATGGGCTTCGTAGACTTCGGCGTAGACCTCGCTTGCTTTTCTGGTAAGGCTTCGATTAAAAAACCAATTATCCAATGGAAAGAGCCTGTCTGTTGAGTAGCAGGGAACAAAGTTTACGCCATCTATGGCTGTGGGTTCTTTGAAGCCTGCTTTGGTTCCACTGTAAACTGTTATATCTGCTTCGGTTTGCAGCCGCTTTGTCGTTTCCATTATGCGCCGTTCAACTCCCCCAAAGTACAGGTAAGGCGGTTGCGTGTTAAAGACGGCTAAATGGAATTTCCCCATTTTTTGTACCTTTCACTTTTAACTATGTAAAATGGTTTGCATATAAGGGCTATCTTTTATAATTAAAATGACCGCCCCCAAAAGCAGCCGTAAAATAAAATAACTGTTTTAGGAAGGATTATTCTTCGCCGTATCCATGTTCCATTCGGCCATGAGTTTTTTTGTAGGCGAATTCATGTTGTTCTTTTGAGGTGCCGAAGATGGTCATGTGTTTTTGAAGGTCTGCTTGGGTTAGAAAGATGCAGGCGCAGTTTGGGCATTTGTAGTGTTTGTTTTGGTTGGTTTCTTGGGTCGTCATCTGCTTGCCTCAGTGGATGTTTATGTTGATTTTTTTGCCGTCTAATTCGGATTCATTCCATTGTGCTTCAACTTCGCGGCAGCTGCTGTGTAAATAGACTTTCCGTGTTCGAACTAACCCTGCCATCTCCTCCAAATACGGCTCCAAAAGCCCCATGCTTTCGTTGTCTAAATCAGCAATATGAACAGACTCCAAGGTTTCCGTCGGCACAAACCCCATCTCCTTACGCAAGGCTTGCACACGCCTTGCCAAGTCCCGCATAATGCCTTCGCCCAGCAGTTTGTCGTCACGTTGTCCACTGAGGAACACGGTGACTTCGTCTTGTTGGCTGAAAACCCAATTTTCGCCCCCAACATATTCAGGAACCACCGTTGCATATTCGACAGATTTAACGTTGGTTTGTTCCAGAAGCAGTGCTTCGAGGCTTTTGAGGGCTTGCAGAGTTTTTTCTGGTGCAATTACGATTGTTTTGGCTAGTGGCCAGCGACGCTTGAGTTTTCCCTGTCCTCTTGCAGCATATGAGATTGAAACAACTTTAAGAAGCATATCGAAATCTTCTTCCAGCGGTTTGTTGCGCATTTTTTCGTTCGGAGTTGGCCAAGCTGCAAAATTGACGGATTCAGGCAAGTCTGTTTCCAATGGGCGATAGATTTTTTGGTAGAGTGCTTCACTGAGGAATGGTGTAATTGGGTTGAACAGCAACGTGACAGTCTTTAAGGTGTGGTGCAGTAGTGCGTAGATGGTTTGCCGTCGCTCAAACGTTTCAGGTTCATCAGTCCAAAGTTCCTTGCGAATCATCGGAACATAGAGTCTGCTTAGGGTTTCAATCACGAAATCCTCCAAAACCGCTAATGCAACGTTGAATTCGCATGCTTCGAGTTTTTGGGTGTATTCCTCGATTTTCTGCTGCAACTTAGACAGCAGCCATAGGTCGGCAGCTTGAAGTTTACCTCCCTTAAAAGCCCAATCCAAACTGTATTTTTCAGGGTTAAACTCGTCAAAAGTTGCATTCTGCAAGAAAAAGCGGCTTAGGTGGTAGAGTGTTGAGAGTACCTGGTAGGGTCTGCGTGTTAGTTCCTGCATGTCAAAGCTCATGAAGTCAACTGGGCTGCATTTGCGTGTCATGTAAAACCGGCAAAGGTCTGCGCTGTTCTTTTCGAGGAGTTTATTAGTTTCGATGACGTTGCCGAGGCTTTTGCTCATTTTTCTGCCCTTCGCATCCTGCGTTAAACCTTGAAATAGAAAAGCCTTGTACGGAGCAACAGGTTTCCCCGTCAAAATAACATATTCTAGGAGCAATGAATTTGCCCAACCACGAGTTTGATCGATACCTTCAGTCAAAAAGGCGGTCGGAACAAACTTCTCAAACTCCTCATCAGTGAAACGTGCGTATGGCGAAGCTCCGCTGTTGTGCCAAGTATCTAAAACGAAGTCTTCCCGCCGCATATTGCCGCCGCATTTATCGCATTTGAGTGTGATTCGGTCAACCCATGGCTTATGCAACTCAAAGTTTTCTGGAATAGGTTCTTGGGCATTTTGGAAGAGTTCTTTTTTGCTTGCGATTAAGCGTTTATTGCCGCATTTCTCGCAGGTCCACATCGGCAAAGGTGTGCCCCAGATGCGTTCGCGGCTGATACACCATGGCTTACCCTCTTTTAGGAAGCCCAAGAAACGGTTTTTGGGTTCATCAAAGAAATAATCAATTTTTCCAGCTGCTTCCAATACTTTGCTGTTTATTTTATCGGTTCGCAGAAAGTACTCTTTCCGTGCCAGCCAAACCAGTTTATGGTGACTACGCCAGCAGGTTGGGTACTCATGTTTGATTTTTTTTACTTTGACGAAAGCATTGTGATTGCGGAGTTCCTCGACCACTAACATGTCTGCGTCGCGAGCAAACACACCTGTGAAGATACCTGCGTCGTTTGTAAACTTCACTTCGTCATCGAGGGGAACAAAGATTGGAACGCCCCTGCGGTTTGCTGCCCAAAAATCGTCTTCACCGTTACCAGGAGAAAGATGTACCACACCCGTTGCGGTTTCGACGTCAACGAAGTCTTCCGCTACGACTTTATGGACTAAGGGATGTTTGGTTTCAAGTTCCGCCTGCTTAGGAATGATATCTTTGAGTGGATAATCGTAGGCTGTTCCTTCCAAGCTTTTGCCTGTCATGGATCCGGTAATTTGGTAGTTGGTGATTTCTAGTTCTGCCATGACTGGTTCGACTCGTTGCCGCATCATTACCCAAACTTCTTCGCCAACTTTCACTTTCACATACTCGGCTTTTGGCTGAACCGCCAGCATCGTGTCAGTTATGATTGTAAAGGGCATGGTGGTCCAAACTAGAAAATACTCGTTTTGTGTTCCTGTGACCTTGAATTTGAAGTAAACTGATGGGTCTTCTACTTCTTTGTAGCTGCCTTCGTACCCAACTTCGGCGCTGCTCAAGCTGGTTTGGCATCCCGGACAATAAGCAACCACATAGTGGCCTTCTTCGAGGAGGTTTTGTTCCCAAGCTCGCTTAAGATAAAACCATTCCCGTTCAATGTAACTGTCCTTGTAGGTCCAATATGCCTTATCCTGATTAATCGATATGCCCAATCGGCTGTCAGCTTCAAGCCACATCTGGTGATAACGCATGATGGCTTTCTTGCATTCCTCAATGAAGCGTTCCATGCCGAATTTCTCGATGGATTCGCGTTTGTTGCGGACTCCGAGGAGTTTTTCAACCTCGAGTTCCACAGGTAAGCCTTGGCAATCCCATCCTGCCCAAAACGGCATGTAATAGCCTTCCATAGTTTTCCAGCGGTAACGAATATCCTTCATTATTCTGCCGCGTGCATGCCCAATATGCGGGATGCCATTAAGTGTGGGTGGACCTTCCACATAGCCCAACAAACCCTTAGCGTCTTTTTCAAGAAGCTCCAATTTATTGCGGATGTCGTTTTTTATCCAGAATTCACGCATTTCAACTTCAAGCACAAGCGGAGAATAATTTGTTGGCAAACTCTGGTTTTGGTCAGCTTCAGATTGAGCATTCAAATTCATTACCGTAACGCAAAATACGCTAAAAGACTATATAAAAGTAGCAACCCGCCAAAAATGGAAGAACGAATGGAACTTTAGTTAGTTTTTTCCTATAGACAGTGTCAGTATTCCGATCAATTCAAAGACAATCCAATTCAACCCGTTCAAAGTCACCGATGGCACACAAGCACCAGACTGGGACAACTATGACGCCAGAATGGATTTCTGCGGTCACTACAAAATAGACATAGCGGACCAACAGCCGCATCTAACTTGTAAAAAAGCTAAAACAACTTGCCCTTCTTCTTTTTGTCCATCAGTCTAAAACCAAACAGTCAACGTTAAGTTAATACTGTGATTTGTCTTAGAATCCTTTGAGGGAGACAATTGGCTGAAACCCAAAAAAACAACGAAAAAAACGTCGCTTTAAAAGAAATACATTTGCCATGCGGCTGCGTATACCAGGACAAAGGTTGGATGCTTACCAGAGTAAATGAATGCGGGTACCACAAACGCAGAAGAACCTCAAAACGCTCGTATAGACCTAAAGTTGAATGCGTGAGACCATAAATGTTTTTTGGAGAACCATTTAGAAAGTAAATCTCATCAAAAAAATGAATGGAATAATTCAACGGGTATTTCCACAATCCATTTAACCTTCATAGGCGATTTCCTAAACTAACATGACAAATCCCCAAGCCAGCCCTGTTCCTAAACCTCAAAGCTCCTCGAAAAAAATCCTAAGAATTCTCATTCAAGTAGTGGTTATGGTCGCTATTTTCGCGGCTTTGTTTTGGTATATAGGAATTGGTTCTCTCTATAACGCCCTACTCACCATAAAAGTAGAATATTTGGCTCTTGCTTTTCTGATGTATTTTGGAATAAACATCTTCTTCACTGTAAGACTTAGGAGAGTTCTTGCAAAAGGAGGGGTAAAAACATCTTTTGGCAAAACACTTCTTGCTCAATATGCAGGAATGTTAACAAGCGACGTTACCCCTGGACGCTCAGGCTACATTTTAACGCCAGTCTACCTTCGAGACCAAAACGTGCCCGCTTCAAAAGGATTATCCAGTATCTTAGGCATACAAACAATAGAATTTCTAGTCAAAGTTATCGGGGGAATCGGCGCAGCCATTTTCCTCATCTACATGGTTCCAGCAGGCAACTGGCCTTCAACCACTATCTTGGGAATTAACGTAACCTTCTTCGTTATAGGTTTGGGCATCGCCCTAATGTTAACTGGTGCACTTTTGCTAGCTGCATTTTCCTGGTCAGAGAGAGCCATATCCATTTTTGACCGGATAGCTAATTCCAGATATCTTAAAAGATTTACCGGAGGATTACTGGGCAAACTTGAAGAATACAAAGACAGCTCTCAGAAAACTAGGTCGGCAATTCCAGAAATATTTGGGTTAACCATGATTTGCTGGGTTCTAAAAGGATTTGAATGGTACTTCTTAGGAGCCGCATTAGGAATAACTCTCAACAGCAACTTTGCAATCGCATGGCTGGGGTTCTTCTTGATCCATCCATTAGTAACTGCGTTGGCGTTTGTTCCAATTACTCCAGCAGGAGCAGGTGTTCAAGAATTTGGGATTGTTGGGATTATGAGTTTACTTTTTGTTAATCCAAACACCGGCGCTATCTTGGCATTCGCAATCTTAGCACGAGGTCTGTTGATAGTGGAGGATCTTGCAGGAGTACCTCAGATAGTGAAATCCACGAGCCTAATCTTCACTCGCAAAAAACCAGCTGAAACAACAACACTACCACCGCCCGCAACGCCGCTTTAAGCCCTGAATTCTGAGACAGCTTTATTCTTTACATCGCACAAGTTGGAATTGGGAGTGGCCAAAGTGTACAATGAACCAACTATAAGGGAAGCTACAACAGATGACAACGCAAAAATTAAAGAAATAATCGATTTATCTTTTCCAAGGTTCTTCCGATTCTTCGCCAGCCACAGCGTAAACTCCGAAGAAGGAAAAGTCATCGTTGCCGAAACGCAAGGTACAATCTCTGGATTTGCTAAACTCATCGAATTCAACATCGGCGCAGCCAAATACGGCTGTATTCTTTGGATTGCAGTTCACCCTTCACATCGACGCCGTGGAATTGCTCTCAGCTTAACAAAAGCAGGTGCAGATTCCCTAAATAAAGATGGGTCATATGCGGTTTTTGCTTCTACCCAAAGAGGAAATAAGGCTGCTTTGGCAACTTTGGGCAGGGCAGGGTTTGTGCGGGTGGGTTTTTTGGGGTTGTGGCGGCTGTTTGGTTGGCGTGTTTTTAGTTTTTATAGTGATATTTGGTTTGCTCCAGGTGAAGTTGTTTTAATGCATATTTAGTTTGTTAGTTTTTGTGTATTTTGCATCTTTAGTCAAAATACTTATTATATAGCAATACTCACTACTCAATACTTCGCTTTGAAACGAGGGAACGAGTGAATTGAAAGAATGAAAAACAAAGAAACCGAATCCAAATCTGCTGAGCCATTCTACTACATAGCATTAGTTTTGAAGGGTTCAGAAAAACAGTACGTGAACTTGCTAAAGTATGTGAACAACCGCAACGGTGCAAAGGTAATTTACCAGTGCAAATCACTCACTTACTTGCATGTAGAGAAAAACGAAGGCGTAAAATTCGCCGTAGAAACCCCCAACCTTGCGATTGAAGTAGCCCCCCGAGGGAAAAACCAATGATAAGATTCCTAAAGAATAAACGTGGGTTAGGTGCACCCGTTGGCAATCTTATTATTTTGTTGGCAGCCGTTATTCTGTCGACAACGGTGGTACTCTATGCCACAACCGTAACCGCTAACCAAGTCCAAAAAGAAAGCCTCTACATTTCAGGAACAACAATGGATACAACCCAAGCCTCCATTACAATCAAGAACACGGGCCCAACATCCATCATGGTTAACCAAGTAATAATCAAAGGAGAAAAACTCAATTACACAAGCGCACCCGACATCAGCACAACTGGCCTTGCAAAAGGAGCGGAAACAACTTTAACCGTAGAGTTCACTGGAAACTTTATTAATGTAGACGACATAGGACGCCCTGTCACCATAGTAATTTCCACAAGCCAAGCCACATACTTCACTCAGACACTGGTACAAGCCACTGTAGCCACTGCACCAGGGCCCTAAGGAAAAAGGCATAACCTTATTTTCATTTTCAATTAAAAACTCAATTTTCCTTTTTTTAGTCATTAAGTTTGGTCGGGAGAGCAGGATTTGAACCTGCGACAGCTCGGTATCTGTGGCCTAGACAGGCTAGAATGAAGCCCACCATGGGTAGACCTCTACAGCTTCTCCACCAGCTAAGCATGTTAGCCAGCTCGAGAGCTCTGCCAGGCTGAGCTACCTCCCGACAAAGACCATAAAGACAAACCAAAAGAATTTATGTGTTTTGGCATTTTCCACGATCTTATGCCATACTAAACATTTTAATCTTTTAGCAAGAAATGTTAGAGAAGAGGCATAATTTAATTGACAAAAACAATCGGCATCGTAACCTCCGGAGGAGACGCACCAGGCATGAATGCAGCTATCCGTGCAGTCACCCGTGTTGGGCACTCGATGGGTTTCCAAGTAGTTGGGTTTGAACGCGGCTGGGATGGGTTATTGTCTAACAGTTGCAAGAAGTTGACGCCCCGTAGCGTCGGCGGCATAATTCAGGTTGGCGGCACCATGCTTCACACGTTACGTTGCCCCGCATTTGAGCAGCCCGGCGGTGTTGAAACAGGCGCTGAAACCCTGAAAATTAACTCTGTGGACGGTTTAGTCGTTATTGGTGGAGATGGCTCACTCCGCGGAGCCTTAGCTTTGGGCAAGAAAAGTGACGCTTTGATGGTTGGAATCCCAGCCACCATCGACAATGATGTCTACGGCACCGACGAAACCATCGGCTTTGACACGGCAGTCAACACAGCGGTGGGTACCATCGACAAAATCAGGGACACCGCCATTTCCCACGAACGAATTTTTATTGTGGAAGTTATGGGTCGCAAAAGAGGTTTCTTAGCCTTAGAAGTAGGAATGTGCGTCGGTGCAGAGGTTATTTTGATCCCTGAAAAACCGTTAGCAACCGCAGACGTATGCAACATCATGGATGATAACGCCAAAAAGGGCAAAAAAGCAGGGATAATCGTGACCGCGGAAGGTTTCGGCGACTCAAGCAAATTGGCACAGGACATACAGCGGCAAACAGACTCCGAAGTAAGACTATCCATAATCGGTTATGCGCAACGAGGAGGAAGCCCGACAGCTCGCAGCAGATTGCTGGCTAGTTTGTTTGCGGAGAGAGCAGTGGAGTTGATTTGCGAAGGGAAGGGCAACATGGCCGTGGGATTGCAGAAGGGTGCAGTCAATAGTTTAAATCTTGAGGAAGCAGCGACTAAGAAGAAAACGTTGGATTTGAGGCTGCTTAAAGTGGCTGAAATGTTATCTATCTAAAATCCATAATTTCCTTTGTTTTTTACAACAATGATTCATAGATTTTAGCAGTTTGTTCAGCTACTTTTTGCCAAGTGAAATATTCCAGTACTCTTCGCCCGCCGTTTTCGCCCCAATTCTTTGCTTTTTCAGGGTCACGCAAAGTTTCTTTTATGCCCCAAGCGATGTCAGCGGGGTCTTCACCATTAATGTGCACGCCTGTTTGGTCAGTTCCCCCATTTACAACTTGCTCCTTAAAACCAACTACACCGCGGGCGCCCACCACGACAGGTTTCTCCATGGCCATCGCTTCCAAACTGACAATTCCGAAAGGTTCGTAGATAGAAGGAAAAATGCACACGTCTGAGGCGGCGTAATGAATTATTCTTTCTTCTTCTGAAACAAAGTCAAATCTGTAAACAATATTGTTTTTTATGTTTAGTCTTTCCGCTGTTTCTTCTATGTCGTTTTGTTCGTCACCCTTGCCTAAAATGACCAGTTTGGTGTTGGGGTATTCTTTTAGAACAAGGGGCATTGCTTGTAGGAGGTTACGTACACCTTTTACCCATGTTAGTCTTCCCACAAAAAGCAGCATATTCCAATTGTCTGGAATGCCATATTTCCTTCTGATTGTAGTGACATCTTGTTTTTGAACAAGTACCGGGTCATAACGGTCTGGGTCCACGCCGTTCCAAACCACGCTGATTTTTGAGGGTTGCCAACCGTGTTTTATGAGGTCTTCTTGCATGGCGTAGCTTACGGTTATTATTTTGTCAGCATTCTGAGCCATTGCACTTTCAAAGTGGGAAACTGTTTCGGAGCCTTGCCCCCCGCTTCTGCCCCACTCAGTGCTGTGCGTATGGAAGACAACTGGGATTTTGGTTTCATTCTTGATAACTAAGCCTGCGATGCTGCTTAACCAATCGTGACAGCAAACCACGTCAAATTTGTAGCCTTCTTTTTTAATTAAGCCGTTGATGAATTTAGTGGCGCTCAAAATGTTGTAAATGAATATGTCGTTGAAGAATTTGATGTTGGTGCCCCATTTTTTAAGGTCGTCAGCAACAAAGAACGGCCATACGTTGCTTGCGTCAGCTATTAAGGGTCTGTGAACTTCAACGCCCCTCATTATTTCTCTTGTTTTTAATCCGTTATTGTTTAATGTGAAAACTGAAACGTCATGTCCAAGATCAACGTATTGTTGAGTGATGTATTCGGCGTATGTTCCTAAGCCGCCGACTAGTTGAGGCGGATATTCGTAAACAAAGAAGCCTATTCTCAAAAAAGTCACCTGTAACTTGCATTTATCTATTGCTTGAATGTTATTTATACCTTAATACAGTGAACTACTGATTTTGAATCAATCAAAAATTTTTTGCATTTAGGTTAAATGCTTTTATTTTAAGAAAGATAAAATAATGACCATGTTCAAGAAGCGTTAATAATTTATTTTTCGAACGGGGAACACTCAGAAAGTTGCACCTTCAATCTGTGTGGGGTTGGAAAGGGGAGGTTTAGACGTAGAATTGAAGAAGCCTCAAGAAGCAGCCAACATTGATTTTTACGATTATGATTTGTTTTGCGTGGGTTCGCCCTCGATTGAGTGGCAGCCAGCAAAATCATAGCTGATTTACTGAGAGCTAAACTGACCCTAAACCGCAACCAAGGAAAAATTAAGCCATGCGCCCAAAAGTGGCTGGCAAAAACGCTTTGATTTTCTGCACCTACTCCGGACCACACACAAGGATTGATGAGGCTATCCCAGCGGGAAAAACTATGAGGAGTATTTTGAGCATTTCGGCTTTAACATACTTGGCGAGTGGTACGTCCCAAGTGAGTTTCGTGGTCGAGAAGATTTGAGCACACAGGGCAAACGTGGCGACATACGGGGGAAACCGACTGCGGATGAGTTGGCGAAAATTAAAAAGGATGCTCAGCAAATAGCTAAAAGCGTGTAATGGAAGTGTTGGATTGACTAAGACCGTTGTTTTGCCGTTGCGTGTTCATGAGGATTTAGTTAAGGTTTCTGAAGAACTTACGTTGATGGCTAAAAAACCCATTTCCGTCTCGATGGCTGTGGATTTGCTTATGGAGATTTACCGTGCCCACCTCAACAACCCCTGCGCATTGGATGCCTTTAGCCAGCAGCTCAGGAGTCTGAACCTCATGCTACCAAAGGAATTTGATAAGTATTGGGATGAACCCACAAAGAAAACTGAAAATAAACGTAAAACCAAAGATAAAATGCAATAATACTCCACATCATTGAATTTCAACATGCCAATGTCCTTGAAAATCGCAAATAGGACCTACCACCATGGAACCTCGTAGTAAAATCCAAACTGTCTTTTGCTAGTCATTAAAGAATCAAAAAGCCGTTGCTTACTATGGATAAACTATGTTGATTTTGATTCAAAATAAGCAGCCTGGTAAACATGAATTATGAATTCAGATTCTCAAGTCGTAATGATATTATATATAATTAGTCAGAATTGGGTAGCAATACCCAAAATACAGGAAAGGATGAACTCAAAATGGCACTCGCATTAGAAAACGACGAACTAATGAAAATTTACGATAAACAAACTGATGCATGGAAGGTTGCTAAAAAAGACCAAAATTACATCAAGCAACTCTCAACCATAGAAGACACCCTTGCAAGGTTCGGATTACTCAAGAACGAAATCAGAGTTTACATGTACCTTGCACGAGCAGGAGAAAAGAAAGCGGGAGAAATAGCAGAAGCAATCTCGCTTCACCGGACAGAGACCTACCGAATCCTTCGCGATTTGGAAAAGAAAGGAATCGTTTTCTCAATCTTCGAGAAACCACTAAAATTCACAGCAGTCCCATTGGACAAAGCAATAGATTTGCTCGTGGATGCTCAGAAAATCAAAATTAAACTCTTAGAACAAGAAAAAACAAGCCTCGTTGAACTCTGGCAATCGATGCCTCAACCAAAAGGTGAAAACGCCAAAAAAGAACTCTTCCAAATGCTCGAAGGTGAACAACAAGTACTCATGAAAGCCAACGAACTACTCGAAAAAACCGAGGAAAAATTCCACGTCTTCGCTTCAGCAGATTACCTCTCAGAACTATTCTACAACGACTTCTCCGACAACCTAAAAGGTCAAGCTGACAAAGTTCAAGTAACGTTGGTAACTGACGATTCGTTGAAGAGCGCTTATTTTATCGGCCAAATGAAGTGGCTTAGTGAATCACACAAAATAGCTGACGAACAAAATTTGCCCTGCTTCATGCTCTCAGACAACAAAGAAGTGCTAATTGCCTTTCACGAAAAAGACAACGACAGTGAAGACGACGTAAAAAAGAAGCCCAGGACAGCTGCAATTTGGACGAACTACAGCGCACTAGTTAACACTTTGCAAATGCTTTTCTCGAAGCTATTGCAAGAATAAGCAACCTTTTTTTAAATTTTAACTATTTTTTCACTTTTAGTGCGAAGTTAAAGAGCAAAAGCGAAATTACAGCCAAAATGGGAATAATTATTACCGCATAATCTGTCAGAGGAAGACTCGAAGCTCCCACGCCTTTCTGTAGTGTGAGTTCTGTTATATAGAAATCATACATTTTTTTACCGATTAAAGCAGGCTGACCAAGTGGATCCGTCCAGCCTACCATAACATACGAATTGTGCTTTGTTTCGATGACGCCGTAAGCTTCTTGGTAACCAGCGTCGCCTTGAGTACAACTAAAGAGGACTTGTCCTTGGTCGCTTATTTTGAAGAGCCAAAAATCTCGGTTTACTGCTCCAAAAGAGAAAGTGAAACCAGCAACCAAATAGCCGCCATCTTTCGACTGAGTTACGTATGCGGGGGAATCGGCTTCTTTGCCACCCAAAGTTATATCCCAAATTTTATTTCCGTTCTCGTCAACTTTTAAAACCCAAGCATCGGTTGACGTGATTTGAGACTCAACCTCACCAACTAAAACGTATCCATCAGCAGCTTTGGTCATCGAATATGCTTTTTCGCTCTGTACTCCGCCGTAGGTTTTATTCCAAACTAAGCTGCCGTCAGGGTGAATTTTCAATAAGTAGAAGTCATAGTTGTTGACGTTAGGTAAATCTATGTAGCCTGCAACGACGTAATCGCCGTCTTGAGCTAAAACTCCTGATCTTAGGGCAGTTTCGTTTGGTTGCCCATAGGTTCCGCTCCAAACAACGTTTCCATCATCGTTTAATTTGACGACCCAGGCAGCCGATGGATTGTTGTCATTGGATTGGGTTAACCCGAAAACTGCAAATCCGTCTGATGTGACGATCCCTGAGAAGAGTTTGTTGACGCTTCCCCCATCCAAGAAAGTCTGCCATAACAAGTTACCTTCGTCATCTATTTTTGCAACATAGCCGTTGACGTCTCCTGACGCCAAGAACTGGTTGCCTACAAGCAGGAAACCATCAGTTAAATTTACAGCATACCGGAGCTCCATACCAAAGCCTTCGAGGAAGGTTTTATTCCACACCTCATTGCCGTTTTCGTCGAGCTTTAAAACCCAGCCGACAGTCGTGTTTACCACAATCGACCTGGTTGAACCGACAACCAAATAACCATCTCCTGCAGGCACAGCAAAAAATGCGCGGTCGTCAGATGGCCCGCCATAGGTTTTGTCCCAAATTAGGTTGGCAGGTAATACGCTCATTTCGGTGCCGTCACTGACTTTTAGGGGGGTGGGGGTTTGAGCTGCACTAAAACTTATTGTTAAAATAATTAGGATTGCGAGTAGCGTCACGATTATTTTTACGGTTTTAGATTGATTCACTCCGCGTTCCTCCTGTTTGACGCTCTATCGCGTGTTATGTGCTTGTGCATGTAAGGTTTGCTCCTACAAATATTCCTCGTTGGTCCTGACACAGTAGTGAAACAGCCATTGGGTCGCTGACTTGGGATTCAGCGCTAAAGGTTACGGTGTATGTTCCGTTGCCAAAATCTGTCGTGTTTGATGAATTGACTTGTATCCAGTCGGTTCCATTTCGGTACGAAACGCTGAAGCTTTGGGTTAACGCTGCTTTACCGTCGTTTTGAACGGTAAATGTTAGGTTAACTTGTTTTGTGGTGTCGTCGATTTGGTGGTAGTTTCCGCTCAAGTAAACAGTTGAAGTCACGTTTAATGTGTATTCTAAATTAGATGTTGCAGTGGGGCTTGATGAAGCAAAAACAAAAGAGGAACAAGCACTTGAGATGCCGAAGCCGCTGTCGCCCCAAGAAATTAACAGTCCATTCTGGCAACTGTTCGAGTTCAGGGTGTTGTAATCCATAGTTAGTAGGGCTTGGTATGAATTGGAGAGAATCACTGTTTTCAAGGCATCCAAATCCACACCTAAAACATTTAAATTGCCGCCGCAAGATGCGTTCGCTAATGCACTAATCAGGGTACTCGTCGTTGACTGCTTGTAAACTGAGAAAACATCGCTTTGGCTTTCGTCAATAGTTGGCACTTCTTTCCCAACCTCGATGACATAGAGCGCCGTGGACAACAATAGAGCGGACACGAGTAAAGCAGTAACGATTATCACTTGACCAGATTTATCGGATTTAAAATTGCGTTTCGTCATATTAGTCCATCACCGCCAGTTGCAACTGTAAAACATAGATTGAGTAAGTGCTGTTTTGGCTGACGCAAACGTAGTTGACCGAAGTGATTCTGTCGCTGACAGAGCCGCCGTTAGAAATAGGAAAATCATTTAGAACGTTTTGGTTTTTATCGTAGACTGTTAAGTTAAACCATGTTGTAAGCGGCAGGGCAGATTCGATGCATTCGCCAAGTTTTGTCCATTCATGATTGTCGACTAGACTTGCCAGTTGACCGTCGCTGTCCAAAGCTAACAGAATATTTTGGGCTTTCCAGGCGAGGTTAACCTGTGAGCTTTTCGGCGCTGCCTGCGCGGGAATGAGCGCTAAACATGATAATATTAGCATAGAAGCAAAAAATGCTTCTATAACCCTTACTTGTCCTTTCTTGTTGCTAAGCAACCTCATTGGGGTAGGTCTCCTAAACTTAAATCAAGCCTATAGAGGACACCGTTGACTGTGACTATGTAACTGAAGATGTTCTGTTCTGAACCACCAAAGTTTGCGCCTGCCTTCAAAGGAACCTGAGGGTAAGTGGTCCATTCCTGGAAATGGTTTGTGCCGTTGGAACCTGCGACAACCAGAATTATTGGGCTTTTGTCGAGTAATTTTGGAATAGATGTTTGTGACTCTCCTATGGATGGGAGGTTTTGCGGGTATGAATAGGAGAAAACATAACCATTTTGAACTGTTAAACCTGGCACGCTATCGTTGAGGCTTAAGGTGTAATCAAGTTGGCTTAAAGCCAACTCTGTGCTACTGGGTGTTGACTCCTGCGCTGAGTCAGCGAAATTGTAGATTGCGTATGAGGTTATTCGGTCATCGATTGACGCTCGAGCAAAGGTAATGAGTAGAGCGTTGTCGGTTTCTGCTGTTGGAATTTGGATGGTAATTTGGACAATTCCGGTGTCGGGAATTGAGGCGTTAACCGCAGTTAGATAAGTGTCTGCGGCAACATAGCAGTGTAAGTTTGCACTCGTCGGCTTTGAGTCGATGTTCGTTGAAACTTGGAACGTGAAAATGGTGTTGCTTCCAGCTGTAGAGTTGCTCGATTGCAACACATTTACTGTCATGAGTTGGGAGACCTTAATGCCTAACGCTATGTTTAGTTTTGCAGCGTTTGATAGCTCAGGATAAGAAATTGAGAAATTGTTGAGGTTGTTTAATCTAGAGACTTTGTCTATGTCTAATTCGTAGGCGCTGTTGGAGTTGCTTGCAGCTAATCCGAAGTCAACGGGCAAGACATCGTTGGTTCCCCAATCTGCTGGCGACCCCGGGTTTGTTAAGATGTGGTCAGCTATGGCTTTTAGGTAACTGTCTTTGTTGATGTCTTGGGTACTGGCTATTCTGGTTTGCATCGTTGAGCCCAAAAAAGCCATACTTATCAGCGCCACTGCTACAATGATTGTGCATGCGAAGAAGGTATCAAAAGAGCTCGTCGGCAACTGTTGTTCTCCTTAAGTCATCGGTTTTATTGAACTCATTGAGAAGATACCCGAAAGCAAGATTTGAGATACAACCAAAGATAGGTAAGCGGTTGCTGCCAGCAAAGCGGAGTGTTTGAATCCTGCGCCAAAATTGCCTTCACTGATTTTTCCAATGAAGAACCCGGAAATCCAGCATTGAATAATTATGCCTACAGAGAACACATTGAGTTGTCCTTGCATTGCAATCTGGGCAACTGAAGAAAGGTCTGAACTTACAACACCTGTCATCATAGATGTGGTCAGAGCCACAATAGTCGTTGTAACAGCAATTAAGGCACTCCACATGAAAGCCAACAGAATGTACGGCTTCAAGAGAGCACGACGGTTAACCTGCATCTCCCTTTCCTTCTCGCTGTACTCCGAGAGAATTTCCAATGATTGAATTGAGTTGCCTCCGACCTCAATTGTTTCCACCATCATGGCAAAGTTTACGATGACAAACCAGCTGCGGATTTCCTTACGCATATTATCGAAGGTTCGTCTCAAAGGTATACCCCATTCGATCTGGCTACGAATTAAATCCAAGAATTTAGAGAATGGACCATAATCTTTGCGTTTTGTTGCTTGCACTATACTTTTTTCTGGTGAAAGACCAGTTTTCTGCGATTCTGTAATGTCTCGGATGAAGCTGGGGATGGATTCTTCGGCATTGTAGTTGATTTTTGAGATGCGGTAGTATTGGTAGGCAAGCGGCAGAGAGGCAGCGACTAATCCAATGGTTGCGATTTCGGGTAGTCCGATAGGTTTGATGAAGTCTGTGCCAATCATTCCGAAAACGCCTATGACGGCGAATACTGGAATTATGAAGATTAATGCTTTTTTGTATAGGTCTTTGAGGTCAGGGAATGCGCTTCTCTGCATGTTATGCGCCATTAATATGAAAATTCCCGACATAACTGGCATGGCTACGAATGCTATCAGGTAAGATATGACTGGGGAAATCGAGATTGAACTGCTTGACATCAAATCCATAACGCTGGATGAGGAGAAAACAACGAAGAGAATGTAAGTGCATAAAACAACGATTAACATGACTGAGTAAGCTTCAACTAACGCAGCTATCCTTTCGATGGAACGGTTCAAGTTGATGTATCTGAGTTCGAAAATCGATTTCAGCTGGCTTTTCATGTAATCCGGCAGTTTTCCACCGCTTCTGACTGAGGAAACAAAGCCGCCGAGGAAGTTGCGGTATAGTTTCGATTGAGTCTGTTCGCCCCGTTGTTGCATCACGGTCAGTGGGTCTTTGCCCAGCACCTCAACTTGACGCACAACTTCGTCTGCTTCTTTCTTGAAAGCTGGAAGAAAGCTGAGTCGGCGCATTTTTTTCCAGCTTTCATAAGGAGAGATCCCGCTTGCTGCCATGAGAGTAAAAATCATGACTGCGAAGGGCAGTTCCTGCTCAGTTTTCTCCCGTTCCTCACTCGTAGCTTTATCTAGGAAACCGAAGATTTTACCGAGAAAACCTCCAGGAGCCTTCATTTTTATTGCACCTTTGATTTTTCGTTTGCTGCTGCTAAAGCTTGCAAGTTAAGAGAGCTGTTAAGTGCTTTGTGGACGCTTCGGAAATCGCGTAGGTTTTGTTCAACCATGCGGAGGAGGATTTGTTTTCGGCGTTCAAACTCTTGCTGGACAACGCTTAAGGGGGCATCTAGGTTTTGGGCGATTTTGTTGAGGAGGTAGCTTTTTTCCAGGTCTTGGTGGAAAGTGTCGGAGGATAGGTTCCAGTTGAATACTTCATGTGGGGTGCCGTTGCTGTCGATTTCTGAGACTTTAACAAATTTTCTCATGGATTTTTTCCGTTCCAAAAGGTTGATGCTTGCAGTGTTAACTTGTTTGACTACGATAACGCAGTTCATCAGGGACAGAATGTTCTGGGGAATGTTCATGGGCGGCTGAGTTAATCGTTTAATGACGGTTTCGACGTCGTCAGCGTGCATAGTGCATAAGCCGCCATGGCCTGTGGCTAACGCTTGGAATAACACGTACGCTTCTTCGCCCCTGATTTCGCCTACAAGAATCAATGCAGGTCTATGTCGAACAGCGGACTTGATTAGGTCGTATAGGGTGACTTCGCCGTCGCTGTCTCCACCAAAACCTGTACGCGCTATCGTGGATACCCAGTTTTCCTGTGGCAAGTTGATTTCCTGCACTTCTTCTACAGAAATCATCTTGAAATCCGGTCGCACCAAACATGCAATGGCGTTTAACGCTGTTGTTTTTCCCGCTCCAGTAGGTCCAACGACCATAACGGACATTTTGTTCTCCATCAGCATCCAAAGGTAAGCGGCGATGGATTCATCGATGGTTTCGTTCATTATCAAATCCACGATTGTTAGGGGGTCGTCGCGGAATTTTCTTATGGTAAAACTTGTTCCTGCTGGGGTTGTTTCTTTTCCGAAGGATACGGCGAGTCTGTGTTTTCCAGGCAATGTTAAGTCAACTATGGGGTGGGCGATGCTGACGTGTTTACCTTGCCTGTGCACCACGCGGGTTATGAAATCGTCAAGTTCTTCTTCATCGCTAAAAATTATGTTGGTGCGTGTGCTTGCGTATTTTCTGTGGTAAATGTAGACGGGTTTGTTTATGCCCAAGCAACTTATGTCTTCTATGTATGGGTCGCTGATGAGCCCGTCGATTTTTCCGTATCCAATCAAATCTTTTTCGAGGTAATATACGATTTTTCTTAAACCGACTTGGTTGGTGTCGCCGAAAGGTTCCTTGTGGTCTTCAAGTATGACTGGGAGCTGCCGACGGAATGAATCAACAAGTGTCTCATCTATTCGTGGAGCTTTTAGTTCGTATTCAAGAATATTCTTTAAACGTTTGTAGGCGTCTCGCTCGTTTCGCGACATGGGTAAGTCGTCAACGACGTAAAAGTAACTGCCTTCCGACTCATCCTGGAATATCCAAGCGTAAGAGAAAGGCGGATTGAGGGGGTAACTTTCAATTTGCGTGAAACCTTCCGGAACTTGATAGCCTTGAATTCCCAGGTACGCTATCATTTCTTCGTCGGGGGTTTCTTGTTTTTCTTTGATTTCTTCTTTGTTCTTTTTCCCTAGCTTCATTTTATCACTCGCTGGTTAATGTTAAATTTGCAATTTGGTTTTCGAAGGTGCATTGCAGTTTTGCCCTGCCTGAACCGCTAATAAATGAGCCTGACGCCGCAACGTTGGCGGGTATACTCATCTGAAAGTTGTTTAAACTAACTGCTGTTCCAAATCCTGATTCAACCCATGCACCTGACGAGTCGTTGGTTATTTGTATCCAGAAACGTTGGTTTCCAATCGATGAAGGAATATCGAGGTATTGGGTTATGTTCTGATTGTCTATTGTGGTGTGCGAAAGTAGTGTTAGGCTTTGGGTTGCTACGTACTCATCGATGTTCTTGAGCTGCTGGGTACTTGCTTGGTTTTTTAAGTTCAAAGTGGCGATGCTGCAGGCGTAAACAATGATTGCTCCAACTATAAGGGCAGCAAAAATGGAATATACGTAGCCAGGAATTATCGAAGGCATTCAGCGGATCCACCTCTGGATCGAAACGTTGGAAACAACTGTCTCTATATGAATAATGGCGCCTTCGCTTGTGCTTGAAATTGGAACTGAAACGCTTCCGCTTGAACCATTTAAGACTGAAGTTAACGCTAAGTTTCCTACTGCATAAGAAACCGCATAATTTTGCGATTCAAGCTGCGTGCTTGTGCAGGATATTTGAAGTGGAAGCTCACCCTGCACCGCTATCTCCATTGAAGAGTTCAGGTTAACGATGTAGACGCGTATGTTGTTGACTGCTTTGCCGCCTTCTTCGCCCGAAACTGCATACGTCACTGTTGGTCGGTATTGCAGCTGGATTTCGGGGTGTTCAGAGCCCTGCGCTATGCAAAGTTGGCTTGTTGAGGATCCGCTTTGGTTGGTTATTGTTCGGCTGTCACCTGCGAGGTATAAGCCTGTTTCTGAGGTGCTTGAATATGGTAGTTCATAAATTATTTTGCCGATTGAAATGTTAAAGATGGTGTCTTGAACCTCTGAGTTACCGTTGATGCGTAGGGTTAGAACGTTGCTATTGGGCAGGATTTTTAGTAATCCGCCTGAATCGCTCAAATCAAACGTGGTTGAGGACCCAGGCTGCCCCAGAGTCGAAATAATTTCATCGTTCAAAGCAATGAGACTTTCTTTAGATGTGGAAACTTTAAGGGTTTGCCCTTGTGAATTAATTTTTTCAACTGAAAAATAGTAAGTGAATGATACTATGCTTAGAGTTGACACGAATAGAATCAGGAAAGTTACAGGTAAGGCCATAGCGTACTTGGAACGGGCAAATCTCTTGAAATGGCGTAAACTTACCTTCATGCTATCCTCTCACACATAAACGCTTATTTTGTAATACATGGGAAAAATTGGATTAAGCCGTTTGTGTGTAAAACAATAGACAGATTGTTTTGGAAAAATTGGGTGAAAAATCAAATTGCCTCATAATTAATGTTATTGAAAAAGTTTTTTAAAAAGAGAAAAGAAAGTGGGGGGGGATTTTTCTTAGGTTATTTATTTTAACCTATGATTATGGCGCTGCTTGTATGTTTGTTTCTTTATAGTACATCGCTTGCGAGGTGAAGACGGTGAATGCAACTGATAGGCCGATGTCATTGAGGGTGATGCTGTCTGGTGCAGTAATCACTATACCTATGGTTGAACCTGATGGTAGCACCAAATCCTTTGAAGCTACTGTGAAATCTGTCTGTGCTGCGGCTGCGGCATAATCTATGTCGCCGCTAGAGGCAAGAGCTGATGAATTGGTGTATACATTTGTCCATGCGCTTGCTTGTCCACGTACAGTGATTTTGCTAATGACTACGTCGCGTCCGCCAGTGTTAGTCACCGTAATTGCGCCTACTGCAGAACCATCAGTTCCAGAAACCCAGAGGTGCTGGTTTGAAACAGATAGGCTTTCTTCTTGAACTCTTGTGCTTGTTACGTTGATTGCAAAGTATGTAACGACACCTGCGAGTAGCACTGAAACTACGAGAATGATCAGCGTTGTTACGACTGTGCTTAGAGCTAAACGATTTTTCATTATGTTTCTCATTATTTTTTTACTCCTTGAAAGAGCAATTACACTATTTTTGAATAAGTAACCTTGTGCGTAAAAAAAAATACACTCTACAAAAAATAATTAAAAATAAAAAAATAGAGGTCTTCGGGATATGTTTTTGAGTTTTATGGGTTTGCTTGTATGTTTGTCTCGCTATAGTACACGGCTTGAGCACTGTTAACGCCGATGCTTACTGTTAGGCCGATGTCATTGAGGGTGATGCTGTCTGGTGCAGTAATCACTATACCTATGGTTGAACCTGATGGTAGCACCAAATCCTTTGAAGCTACTGTGAAATCTGTCTGTGCTGCGGCTGCGGCATAATCTATGTCGCCGCTAGAGGCAAGAGCTGATGAATTGGTGTATACATTTGTCCATGCGCTTGCTTGTCCACGTACAGCAATTTTGTTAATGACTACGTCACGTCCACCAATATTAGCTATCGTTATTGCACCTACTGCGCTGCCTGTTGTTTGATCGACCCAGATGTGCTGATTAGAAACGTGTAAACTTTCTTCCTGAACTCTTGTGCTGACTACGTTTATGGCGAAGTATGTTAGGACGCTTGCGAGCAAGATGGATACAACTAGAATGATGAGTGTTGTTATGACTGTGCTTAGTGCGAGGCGGTTTTTTAATAGGCGGTTCATGCGATTATTTTCACCTGTAGCAGTTAAGACAGACAATTCCTTATTAATGTATTCCGTAGCAAGATTCAATACGCTCTCTTCTGCTCACAACTACATAAGCTAAAGCCACTTCACCAATCTAAATCAAAAATAAGGTCCCAAAATCACCAAATCACCCAAAATGAAAATAGTTAAAGTTGCCAAGTTTCCCCAAAAAACTCCAAAAAAGCGCAGGCGGTCAATTACGTCGTGGAAATATTGATTCAGCCTTCATAACCATTATTGTTTAGCACGCATCACTTAGTTTACTGAACTTGCAAGCTGAGCAATCCATGCCCCCAAAAACCCATCCCCAAACAAAAATCCTATCGTTGATTACAATCATAGTGTTAGCGTTCAGCCCTATATTTCTGGCGCAAGCTTCAGTTCTACAGTTAACCACCGCCTCAGAATACACCAACTACGTTCATACCAACGTCAACTCTGCCTCTGGAAACTACACTTACATTGAAAAACCCATCTTCCCTGTTATGATAAACAATTCTCAAATACAGATTGGCGCAAACTGGACAATCACCTGCCCCTTAAAAGCAGACCATAACTACCACGTGTACTTTTATGGAGCCTGCATAAACATATCCTCCCAAGCTAAAACAGACTACGACATCTACGTTTATGATCCATCTGGAAACTTGGAGAGCACACACACCGAAGCAGCAGGGCTCCCAGAACATTTAGGCACAACCGTAAACGACGCACTTTTTACGCCCACCCAAACGGGAAACTACTCTTTTGTCATAATAAATAACCCCAACGACAGCGAAAGTGCTCAGCAAGCAACATTTATGATTATTGAAAATCTTGAAACTGACCAATGGTACACAACGCCCATGGAAGGAGCCAGCGGCCCTGACTCAAGTTTCTACACAAACTGGGCCTTTGAATTCGCCACCAACGCATCCAAAGTTGAGTTGTACGTCAATGTTCCTCAAACGCTAGATATGTATGAAGCAAGACTTTACCTTATGAACAACGCTAAATCACCCACTTTAAACTCTTTTCCATTGCCCCTGGAATCTGGATTGTACGGTAACTTGACGGGTTCGGTGGGTGGCTACAATTTTGAAAGCAACGGGTACCGAGGCGTCGCTTATGCAAGCTGCGAATACATGGGAAAATCAATGTTTCTAAACTACACATCACCCAACACATGCGCAAACCTCTACCATTTAGTTCTCATCGGCGAAGTAGGTAGCGGAATCATCCAATTCATGCTTAAAACCCAGTTTGGAAACACATCGATGACGCCACTTGTTATTCCAACAAGAGTTTACCCCGAGACCCCAGCAAAAATCTCTTATCTATCCAATAACGCCAGCTTACAAACAGCTCAACTATCCTACACCACCAACAACTGGACCAGTACCACCAACGTTGACATGGCAATCAGCAACCAAACATGCAACGCTACTCTTCCAGGACAAACGGCTGGTTCAATTGTGCAGTACCGAATAAATGCATGCGACGTTTTGAACAATAATATGACGGCAACAGGCAACTACAAAGTGAAGGCGCAGCCTACGTTAAACATCAACGTTATCAAAGACCCCATACGCCTCGGCGAAAACATCACTATAACAGGGAAAATAACACCCAACGACAACAACTCAAAAGTCAAGGTGCAGTTTTCTACAAGCAACTCCACTCAAACAGTAAATGCCACAGTAACCCAGAATGGCAATTTTACAGCCAACTTTAAGCCTGATTCTTCGGGTGCTTGGTCTGTCAGCGCAACCGTTCCTGAAACGCAAAGTTCCTGGAGATGCGACAGCGAACCCTTAACCATAACAGTAAATGAACCGCCCATCTACGTGAAATATTCATTGTTTATCATTATTGGTTTGGTTGTGGCGTCGGCGGTTGGCGGCGCAGTTTGGTTTGTGAAGTTCAGAGAAAAATAGTTGTTTACACAATTTAAAATTTTTTTGTGCTCGATTGTTGGCGGTGTTGGTTTTTCAGCTTTTTGTTGTGGATTGGGTTACTTTTGTTTTTTGGGTGAGACCATGGGCAAGTTCTAAATGTCTGTTCAGCAAATTATTAATCAGACTTATGGAGTACCTGAAATGGAAGTCCCTAATAGTTTTGTGCCGGTCTTAGATGAAAAAGAGTTGCAGGAAGGAAAAATGAAACTCGTCTCTGTCGAAGGCACGCCGGTTCTATTCATTAAAAAACAGGGCGAAATCTTCGTTATAAACAACCGTTGCCCCCACATGGCATGTAGTTTATCAGGCGGCACACTTGACGGCTTGGTTATTGTTTGTCCCTGCCATGATTGGCGATTCGATTTAACGATAGGTGAGTACGAGGAAGCGCCTGGTTTTAAATTAACTATGTATGATTGGAAGATTAAATCTGGAAAAATCTGGGTTAAACTTGAAGAAGACACGGAGTAGGCTTAATCAGTAGAGCGTGCGATAGTTAGTTTTGAATCACATTTTTTAAAGGAAAAGTATTCTCATTATTTGTTATGGCTTTTCCTTTGTTATTCAAAAGTGGGAAAGGTATCGATAGAATTTCATAAAATATTGATAGGAAACAGCTTTCTATAAAGGGCTGAAGGCGTAGCTGTAGTTGTTTGTCGTTTTTGTTGATGAGTATGTTTATTGCTTGTGAATGCAGGCAAGTCTGTGGTAGAACAACAACACGCTGAATTTTTTGGCTGTTGTTGTTCTTTCATTAGGCCAAATTTTACAATTGGGTTTGTCTTTGATTGTTGTTGCAACCGGTCTGCAGAAAGCAGTTGCAACAACAACAACAACTTCTCTGGCTCCTATCCGGCGCGAATCAATTAGACCTTCGGAAAATTCAATATTCTAATTTGGGTTTAGTTCTGAAAGATGCAATAGTCGAGGTACAAAAAGGTGTTGCATCAGCAGCAGCAACTTCTTCCTTGCCCGTCTTTAATCCCGTTTTCTTAATCAATCCGGGGCGGTTAAGCACTTAATTCTAGAAACCTTTGAAAGGTTAGTTGCAGGAAACAACGAACTGATTGGAAGAAGTAAAACCAGTCGAGATACGGGTAAAACTCAAAGAATACGAGACATAAATGGTTTGTTGAGCGCTAAATCGCCGAGTTTATTAAAGCGCATCAAATAGTTTTTCAGAAGAGGTAACCTGCCAAATGGCTATTATAATTGCTGCTATCGGAATAAGTGGTTCAGGAAAAACAACCACACTAGAATATCTAATTTCCCATCTTAGCAGTGAGGGTTACCGAATCGGTTCAATAAAACATATTCACCGCGAAGGCTTCACCATCGATAAAGAAGGCACCAACACCTGGAGATTCAGCAAAGCAGGGTCGAGAATTACTGTAGCTATTTCTCCTGAAGAAATAGCAATAATAGAAAAAACAACCGCAGCCCTAAACGATTTAAACAAAGTCATTAAATATCTAGAAAATGAAAAATTAGACATCATTTTCGTCGAGGGATTTAAGGGAGAAATTTCCAAAAGACCAGAAATCCTAAAAATCATAACCGCAAAAACGCCTGAAGACCTCCAAACGACGTTAAACATGACTGTTCCACCCATAATTGCAATTACTGGACTAATCGCTAAAGCCAAGCAGCCTCCCAGCGATATACCTTTCATTAACTTGCCTGACGAAGGCGCTAAGCTGCTGGAAATAGTAAAAAAAACCATCTAAGACGAGCCAAAAGTGAGTATGCTCCAAGAAAATTAGATAAACTGCCCTGATTTCTACTATCAAGAGTGTTAATGACTAAGCGGGCAGCAATCATTCTTGCGGGGGGAAAAGCCAAAAGATTCCAAACCACAAATGACAAGTGGCAGGATAAAGCACTCGCTGAACTGGACGGCAAACCCCTTTTAATTCATGTCATCGAAAACATTCAAGGTACCATTGACGAGATAGTCGTGGTAGTTAATGAGAATGAAATAAGGATATCTCAGTATCGGGAAGTTTTAGAAAAGTATAATATACAAAAAGCAAGAATTGTAACCGACCTAAAAATCAAGGACCTAAGCGGTCCCTTAATTGCGATTTTAACAGGCTTGAATGCGACCACCGCAGATCACTGCATCACAATTCCATGTGATGTCCCCAAGCTTAACCCAAAAGTCGCTGAATATATGTTTAACGAAATCGACGGTTCTATTGTTGCAGTTCCAATGTGGCCAAACGGAAGACTCGAAACACTACTCATGGTTTTAGAACGAAAGAGCGCTTTAGAGATCACAACTGTTCTCTGCCTGCTGGGACGCTCACACCCAGACGACATCATTAGAGGCGCTATGAAAACTTTGCTCTTATCGCCACTTGGCGAAATCAAAAACATAGACCCCGAACTCAAAAGTTTCATAAACATAAACTGTCAAGAAGATCTAAGTCGACTGATTCCCCGTCAAGGGCAAGGAGCACTCGGTGAAAATGTACAATTAAACCTTGGGGCATTAGCCACTGGGGAAATTCAGCGCCTAGCTGAAGCATCCCTGAAACGAGACAATTCTGATTTTTTGGGAGCAACAAAGGAGTTTTTAGAATGTGCTGTTCAGTTTGAAACCGAAGACGCAGCATTTTGGGCTGCAATTAGCCGTGAGTATGAAGCCAAAAGTCTGTTAAGTACTCTTGAGAAATGTGGCAGGCAAGAATTAGTTGAGGAAATCAAAGAAATTCTAGGAAAAGCTGCCCGCAATTATATTTCAGAAGCAGAAATCTACGAGAAAAACGGCTGTTACATGTTGGCTGAGAGGGCAAGGGCAGACAAGTCATGGTGCGAAACCCAAATCGAAAAGTTAAAAGTTAGATGATTATTCGTTCGGGGTTGGTGTAAACGTTTAGGCGTTTTCCACGTACAAACCCAGCTAAAGTCACGTTCGATTCCTGTGCAGTGGCAATTCCTGAAGAAAGCGCAGCTGACAGTGAAGCTACTATGGGCAACCCAACTTTAGCCGCCTTGAACGCGACATCGCCAGATATGCGTCCGCTCAAAGCCACAAAACAGCCGCCAAAATCCACCTTTCCCAAAGCTGCCATCCCGATCACCTTATCCACAGCGTTGTGCCTGCCAACATCTTCAGCCAAAGAAACGAGTGTGCCATCACTCTTGTAGATCGCTGCAACATGCAAACCCCCTGTTTTCCTAAAGCCTTCAGCTTTAAAGTTCAGTTGGTTAACGCTGTCGAAAATTACTTGAGCTTTAACTGTCAAGGTTGATCCTACTTTTGGGGTTTTGCCTTTGTACTGATAGGGTGAGCCGCTGCCGCATGCGGACAGGATAACGCGGGCATGGAGCCTCGAAATCTGGATTCTGTCTTCTACCTTGATCGTGGGCATGAGTTTAACAGTGCAGGATTGCTCTTTTTCGTTGAGGGTGACTTCCTCTATTTCACCTATCGACTTCACTATGCCTTCTGAGAGCAAGTGCCCAACAGCGAGTTCCCTAAGGTTGGTTGGTGAACAAAGGATGGTTGCCCAAAAAGTTGTGTTAACAAATAATTGGAGAGGAAATTCTTCTGCGACGTAATCAACTATTTTTTGAGCTTTTCCACTGGACAAATCAATTTTTACGATGTCAACTTGACACATAATGTTGTCCTCTTGTGTTGTTGTGTTTTGAACTCAGCCCTGTTGATAAGGCATTCGGCTTCTTGAAAGAAACTAAAATCAAAAATTCTAAATCAATTTGTTCAAGTTTTCGTCATGATTTTTGTTTTGTTAGAAATCAAATGTCTGATTCAAACGACTTAAGAAATCCATTTTAATATATCTATTACAATGACAAAATAGAATATCCATTTACCTTGAAATGCCAGGTTCTCAGAGGAGCAAAGAAAAATAACACCACTAAACCAAAAAACTAAAGACCGATTAGCCGTAATAGGACTCTTAGCTTTAGAAGCATTTTTTATTTTTGGCGCAGCGAGCAATTTTTACGGGTACATAGTTCTAAAAATATACATCGACATATACCTCGCTATTATCTCAACAATAGGTACCGTAATCTTACTTGCATTCCTAATAGTGATACTCATAAGCTATTTGGATAAAAGAAAAGTTTTAAAAAGCTTTCAAAAACAAACAAAAAAGAAATTATAAGTATTTTTCATACGATTTCATTTGTGGGTTGTTCGTTTTTGAAACGAAGAGTTTGCCTGTGCCTTTTTCTGCGAGGTCGCCGAAGAACACGTAGAAGGGTCCAGCTGCAGACTCGGTGACATCAACTTTGACTTTTGGTTTTACACTATCGATAGTGAAGCTCGGCATGACTTCCTCCACGTAACCTGAAACGATGATTTTTCCACCAGTCATGTTTGCACCTACTCGTGTAGTGGCGTTCTTTTCAACATGGATAGTCCCATCGCTCATGTGGTACCCTAAAAACTGGCCGACGTTGTTGCCTTTGATTTTGATTAATCCTCCATGAAGATAAGCGCCGGAATCGCTTCCAACATCGCCATCGACAACTATTTTGCCGCCTTTCATACCTTCGGTGCTTCCTCGGTACGGAGAAGCTAAATAGTCTCCTGCGTTGCCGTGGATTTCGATTAAGCCTTTCTTCATTGATGCGCCTGCCCATTGGCATACGTCGCCGTTGACTGTGATTTTGCCACCTGCCATCTTTTCACCCAGGTGCATGCCGACATCACCATTGATTATGATTTCGCCGTTTTTCATTCCCGCACCAATCTTGCGGACCTCGCTAACGTCGCCATTTATGGTGATAGTTGCTTCAACGTTGTCTTCTTCGATTTTGAAGAGGTCACTTAGTTTTCTCTGTTTGTTGCCTTCGAAAACGGTGAGGTTGCCTATTTCAGCGGTGTCTTTGCCCTGGAATATGTCCGGGTTTATGCATTCAGCATTGATTGGGAAAGTGAATTTTTTGAGTGGAGTTAATACTATCATTTTAGACGCTCGCCTTGATGATTATTGGGTCTTTAACTTTTACGTAGTGGTCGCTTACTGGGTAGTTTTCGTAGTCAACGGTCCAGTATTGTCTGAATTTACTCTTCATTTGGTCATCAATTATGCACGGTTCCTTTGTTTGGACATCTATCCACATGGTTCTACCATCAGCTTGCCCAACTACTTCGCCGTCTTTAACGACGACTTGTCCGTCTTTAATTGTATAAGCCGCATGTTTGAACGCTCTTCGCACTGTCTTGTACTTGCGGGCTATGTCGGTTGTTTCAGGGTTAATTGCGTAAATTGCAACATCTGCGTCTGCGCCTACGCCAAGGTGACCTTTGTTTTTGAGACCTAACGCTTTGGCTTGCCCAGCGCGGGTCATTATAGCTAACTCGTAGAGTGAAAGCTCGCGGTCTATTGAGGTGAGTAGGCTTGCTCTTTGAGCTTTCTTGTGGCAACGCTTGAGAGTTGCTGCACGCGCATTCTTGCTATATAGCCAGGCGAGAACTCTGGGGTAAGAGAAGAATGGTCCGCCGTTGGGGTGGTCGGTTGACAGGAACATTTTCCAGGGGTCTTTGATTAGGAGGGCTAATTCTAAACCGATTGACCATTGTTTTGCGTTTACGGCGTTGTTCTTTTTGTAGTGGAAGGGTATGATTCCGCCGCTGGTTTCCGTTTCGACGTCGCTGTTTACCCATTTGTGTCCGCTGAGCTGGTAGAGAGTAAACTCGAAGGGTCCGTCGGCTGTCATGGTTGTGGTGTCTGTGAAAATGACTTGTCCCATGTCAAAAGTCATATGGTTATGGGCATTAATGTAACTTGAGACTTCTTCTGCAGCCGATTTCATGTTGCCCCAGCCATCGCCGCCGAAACTGGCGAATTGTAAATGAGTAATGTGGCCAACGGGTCTGCCGTTTTGAAGCGGGACGCTTTCTAGCGCTTTCATCGTTTCCAGTGTTGTTGTATAATTGCCAGGTAGTCCAAGGTTGTTTGTGTGAAGATGAATCGAGTGAGGCAAGTTTAGCATTGCATTAACTTTAGCTAAGCCACATACGATTTCGCGTGGGGTAATACAGAAGTTTGGTACTTGATCGTCGATGCTGTGAACGTTGTGTCCAAAACCCCAAGATTCTAAACCGCCTGGATTAACGATTTTTATGGCATAACCTTTGGTTATATTCATCATCCATGCTACGTGTCTTGCGCATTCTTCGATGTTGCCTTTAGCAAGGTTTTCCAGAACAAACCACCAGTCACCCAGCAAGGGGTATGTGGCTTTGTCTAGGAGTGGTATGTCGTTTAATTCTTCATGAGTGTGTTTTGCTTCAAGCGGCGCCATCGAAGGGTTCATCACTGTGGTGTAACCCATCTTTGAGTAGCGGTAACCTGTGACGAATGTGGATGGGATCGAATAGCCAGTTCCAGAACGAGTAATTGCAGTTTTGTTTACAACATCTTTAATGTGGTCTTCGGGTCGGACCATTCTCCCAGTGTTAACTTCTCCTCCTGCAATGTGTGTGTGAATGTCAACGCCGCCGGGAAAAACTGTTAAGCCCGCTGCATCTATCACCTGGGCTTTGCGAGAGACTTTTTCAACGATTTTGCCGTTTTTGATGGCTATATCCATCTTTTCGCCATTAACCTTGTTTATGGGGTCAAAGACGAACCCGTTTTTTATGATTAGTTCAGTCATTTTTAAACCTTCACTTTCTTTGCGGTTTTTGTGGTTTTTTTAGCCTTAATTTCCTTAACTTCCTTTAGAATTCTTGTCAGAATTTCCTCGTCTGAGAATACACCTTTTGGGGGCTCAACCACTTTCTTTAATGGCAAGGGTACATGGTCCATGCGGTAGGCTGTTCCCTCGACTTCTATGCCAACGAACGCGCATGGGAACACTATGTCGCCGAGCATTGAAGTTGCGTTCATGTGTGGGTCGATGACGATTAATGGGTGTTTAACCATGTTTTGGACAGCTTTTTTGGGGAAGTTTGAACCTGGATCCGCTGCTATAACCAGTGAAGCGTCGTTTTCTTCACGCAAAAGCACATCCGTGCAGGTGGTTTCGCCTGGGTTGTATCGTGGATAACCCAAGGAGAAGTCAACGCCGTAAGGGTAACCGCTTTGCCAAGCGGAAACCACGTCTGCACCTGTGACGTTGAAGTGGCCTCTCATAGGCATGATTGTGAATTTTGTTTTTGTGTTTAAGTCGCGAACCAGTTGGATTGCGACTTCGATGTTGCGGAATTTGCCTGCGGTTTGAGTTAAGCCCATACCGAAGAAGATAACACCAAACTCGCAGTTTACAAGGGCATCGGCGACTTGTTTGAGGTATTCAACTGGAACACCCGCCACTGTGTCAACATCGAGTTCTCCATCCGTGACTAAGACGCGTAGCGCCTGCATTAACTCGTAGTCCTTGTTGGGTTGAACTTGGATAAAATAATCTGCCATTTCCGCCGACATGGTTTTTCGTACGTCGATGACGATTAGTTTTCGTCCATCTCCACTCATCGTTTGAGGCATGCCTGGGACAGCGCATGTTTGGGGTCTCATCTTTGGGTTTGCTGCTTCAATCCTCATGGCGCTCTGCATCTTTTTCTGTCCCGCTTGAGATTTGAGTTTTTGGATGTATGCTTTCCACTCGCTTTTCTCGAAGCGTCCTTCGGTGAAGCTGGTGTATCTTTCAAGGTGCCTTGGGTGCGCACTCCATGGATCACAGCCCCAGTAGATAATTAGGTCTGCTCTGTGGCGTATCTGGCCGAGAGTGCAGGTGGGTATACCGACTTCTTGGACACCTAAGATAGAGGGGCCGTGGCATACGACGGCTGTGTTATCCATGATGCCGCCGACTTCCTCAGTTAATTCTACTCCGACACGTTGAGCTTCTGAGCTTGTGGAGCTCCAACCGTAGAGTATTGGGTAAGTTGCGTTTGCCAAAACTTCCGCAGCTGCATGAACTGCTTCGCCCATAGAGACGGGTACGAGTTTGCCGTCTTTTCTCATCAGGGGCGTTTTGATTCTGTGTTCGCTGCGGTAACCAATGAATTTAGATTCGCATATGGCACATCCGTTTTTGATTTTGACGACTTCGTTGTTTTCAACTGTGACTTCGATGTCATCGCATAGGCAACCGCAGATTGGACAAGTTACAGAATTAATTACGGTCATTTTCTTATCTCCCAAATTCTTCTTTTAAGAGCTCTTCTATGGTTAAAACGGGCAGGTTAGGTGCCGGTTCAACTTCAGCTGGAGTGCCTTTAAACGATGGCATACCGATACTGGTTGTTCTATTGCTGCAAATTGCGTTCGCCCAGGGCCCATAAGGAATGTAGATTAAACCAGGAGTTGCAGAACGCGGATATTTGACGGCTTTCAAAACGACGGAGCCGTCGGGAGTGGATACTAAAATGTTAGTGTTATTTTTAACGCCAAGTTTCTTCATGTCGTCTGCATCCATGTAACACATTGAACAAGCATCAAAATATTCTTTGGATGCTTTACCCTTCTCTTTGCCGACACCTTGCTCAATCGTGCGACCTGTAAGCAAAGTTACGTTTAACTTTTGCTCAACCATGACTATGACCTTACAATTGTAGTTTATGGAGTTATATTTAAGAGTGAGTTTAAAAAACCCATAAAATTCAAGGTTAAAGCATGAACTCAGAACATAAAAATTATCTTTTAAAAGGAGGATTTTGGGCTAAAAACCCAAGAGGCTATTTTAGCTTAGCGTGTTTAGCTTGCAAATCCGTGTTGTAGGTTCGCTTATCTCGTTTATCAATGGTGTAACTTAGCTTTGCAGGAAAAGTTACTCCAGAAAGGCGTCTGAACCCCGAATAGAAATCTGCGACTGAATCGTCAAACCAGCATACAACATATTTACGCTCAGACTGAACTTCGTCTATGTCACCCATTAAACAGAAGAAATCTTCAATCTTCCCAACAAATCCCCCATTTTCATTTGTGGAAACAACCAATTTTTTAGCTTTAATGACAACGAAGGCTTCCCTTTCAGGCTGCTCATTATTCTCTCTGTATAAACTCAAAACGGGTTTATTCCAAACAAATTCAGACAAGCCGACAAACCACAAATAACTTATCTTTAAGCAATTATATAACATTAGTGTAAAGCAATATTTTGAAAAATCGACATTCAATCTTTTGTCAAGTCTAATCTGATTTTAACCAAACCACTAATAAATTTAGACTGTTAAAACAACTTGTATGAACAATTGGTTTATTGTATGCACATCGTTACACTTGCTTTAGTGTAACATGGAATGTTGATTGTTGTCCGCCAGGTGGAAGCACGAAGAATATGGTGTAGCTGTGTTGCGTTGTGCCGCCGAAAGTTTCTATGAATGGGTGCTTTGGCGTATTTCTTGGCCTGTGCTTTGGATGTTGTTTAAGATTGGGTATAGTTCGGCTAAGGTGCAGGTGTAGTTGGCTCCTATGTTCCAATAGTCGTTGTAGATGTAGACGTCGGTATAGCCTTGGGGGCCGCCTGAGATTTCGGTGCAGTTTATGGTTAACTGCCAATGCTGGTTAGCTGCAATGGTAAAGGGCACATAAACCGCTGGGACCGAACTGTTGAGAAACCTTAGGCAATCACTTGTGCCGCTAACAGTAAAATCCAAAGGTTCAGTGGGTTGCCGGGCTGGAGCTATTGAAGACGCAACCATAAAGGCTGCAACTGAAGCGAAGACGACGAGAACAACGACGATTAATGCTAAAACTTTTTTATTCATATCTACTTACCATTAAGCAAGCCATTGCTATCCAGCCTTCAGGTCATGACTGGTCTATTATAATTTTTGGAAACAACCACACATTTCTTTGTAACTCGAGGACTTGCAGAAAACAAAATATCAAATGGTCGAAACTTTAAAAAGCCGACCTTTCCAACTTTAATATATGAGATATTCTTTTAAGATAGCCTCAGTCTGGGGCATCCCCATCGAACTGCACATAACATTCATACTTTTAATCACTGCAGTTCTGGTCCTATCTATACCAACGCAGCAGTTTTACACATTTTTCATCGTTCTATTCCTGTTCGTCTTTGTAGTTTTCCATGAACTCGCCCACTCAGTTGTCGCACACCATTATGGATTTAAAGTTCGAAAAATCATTCTATACCCCATCGGTGGAGTCTCCGAAATAGAAGAAATCCCAGACAACCCCTCACAGGAATGGCGAATGGCGATTGCTGGTCCTCTCACAAGCGTAGTTTTGGGAGTTGCACTTCTCGGAGTCAGCTTGGTTGTCCTGCAACAAACATTCACCATCTACACTTTCACAACTATCACAGGCAACTTTGTGACAGACCTTGCCACCCTAAACATACTTTTAGGAGCATTCAATCTAATCCCAGCCTTCCCCATGGACGGCGGCAGAGTCTTCAGGGCACTGTTGGCTGAACGCCTAAAATATTCTGATGCAACAAGGTACGCTGTTTACTTGGGAAAAATATTCGGTATAGCCATGGTTCTCATAGGCTTCCTGTTTAATTTTCTTCTTATTTTGGTTGGAATTTTTGTATACATTGGCGCCAGTGAAGAAGCAGAACAAACCATAGTCTCCACCACATTGGCTGGCGTGCGCGTAAAGGATGTAATGCAATCCGAAATCGGCTCCGTCAATCCCCGGCAAAACCTCTCCGAAGCGTTGGAAATGATGTTCAAAAACCGATACCACGACGTTTTGGTTGAAAAAGAAGGCGTGTTTCAAGGCATAATTACGTGGTCAGAGCTCATGAAGATTAAATCTGAAGAACGCAGCGGACTCAGGGTTGAACAGATGCCCCTCAAGAACATATCAGTTTTCGAAGATGAATCGATTCTTGAAGCAAACAAAATAATGTCTACAGAAAAAATTGACCTCATTCCAGTCGTTGATAAAGAAAACCCAACGAAGATAGTTGGTGTCTTAACCAGTGAAGCCATCGCTAATGCATACGAGAAATCAAAAAGCCAATAACCAAAACATAACGACAAACTGAACACAAAACAGTATGTAATTTCTGCGATAGACAAACCCTATTATCCCAAAAACCAGCCATTGTTATCCATAACAAGATTAATTGTTAATGGCTGATGAAGTGAACACCTTGGGCACAGAAATACATACTTTCACGTCTCTTAAAGACCTAACCGAATACTTAGCAGTCCAAACAAGCCAGTACAAAGCAACCTTCGAAGATTACAGCCAATGGTTAGGCACAGTCCTAAGAGACGCTGAGAGCACCCACAAAAACGACGAGTGGTTCCAAAAATCAGCTGCCCTACAAAAAACCCTTAAAGCAACTGCCAAAAAACCAGTTGAAACTGATAAGTCGAAGAAAGGCGGCAAAGGTGGAAAAGGCAAAAAAGAGGAATCATGCTGGATTCAATCAGGAGACATCGCAATCTCTTTTACAGAGCAGGGTCAAACCGAAATCTTGTTTTTGGCCATCGAGAAAATCAACACAAAAATCCAGGAATTCGAAAAATTCAAGGGCACCGTGCAACAGCTGGCCCGGTTGGGACTTGGAACAACAATCAACTACATAGTGTACATTGAAGAGGATGTTCCCAAAAAAATTGTTCTAAAGCAAAAAGCCAACGCTAAAGGAGATGAAGCATTTAAATTTATGGCTGAGCTTTCCGTGCCAGCCTACTACAACAGCTCAGATAACCTGTAAACCGAAAACAATCGGTTTTTATGACTGTTATATGGATTAGTAGAATACAAAAGTTAAATATGAAAATAGCAGAAATGAAGTAAAGAGGAATCAGCCGTAAATCCGCAGTATTCTGTAGCAGGAGTCACCGTTTCCATCAATCTGACTAGTTTACAGGCTGAACGAACAGGTATTTACTCTGCAACAGAAGAATTGTTCTTTGATATCAACGCTAAGATTGAGGAGCAGAAAAAAGAGAACAACCAGGTAATGCTTTCTTTTAACCTATTAATTTCTACTAAACCGAACGTCGTGAAATATTCAACGTCGGGCATCGTAACCATGTCGGGTAAACCCGATGACATCAAGAAAAAACTTGAAGTTAATCCTAAAACCAAAATTCCCCAAATTCTATTCACTATCTACCAACACGTTTTCAACTCAATCTACATACTATCGTCAAACCTGAACACCCCTTATCCACCACCTGACCTGCTTCATCCAATGGCGGAGAAGATACAGATACTATCTAACGCATCAACAAGTCAGCCAGCACTAGAGAAAACGGACTCAACTTCTGCGGCATCTCCTGCCCAAGCCGCTGCGGCTCCATCAGCGCCAACTGCAGAGAAAAAATAACTACTAAACGTTTTTGGTATTTCACAAGAAAAGGTTAGTTCTTTTCAGGACATATTTCCAAACAAGAACAACCTATTAAACAATTTTTTAGTGATTAATTGTTGGAGAAGGAGAAGATTTGCAGTCAACCGTAGCTACGTTACTTTTGGTTACGTCCACAGTTATTCTTGCCTGCGTAGTCATAGATTACGCCGTGGGCATCGTCCAAACAACCCTTAATGCTGATAATATACCTCAACTTGCCAAACTAAGATACATAGAAAACGGAATTCAAAACCAAACATACAGCTTATACAATCAAACTCAACCAGATCTACCGTCGCCAACTCCGCCACCTAATCCATAAAGCCATTTTCCAACCCAATTTTTCGCACTTAATCGAGCTTTCTCTATTTGAGATTCTTTGGTGATTAGAAATATTGTTTTTGGCTTCATAACCCCTAAAATAGGGAACACTATATTCCAAAGGGAAGATTCATGTCGACTGTCCAAACAGAGGTTTCCCCAGAGATTTCACGGTTTGACGCCGAAAATGCTACGTCTTTGACAGCTGACTTCCTAAAGCGATTAGGCTACAAAGGCACTTGGGTGCCCATGAAGGTTTCTTTAGATGGGGAACTCTACGTTGTGGAAATGACTTTTCAGAAATTGGCGACGAAAGTTCAGATAAATTCTAAATCTAAAGAAATCAAAGAATACGAGTTCCAGCAGAGCGAAGCGGAATCGGGCGGCTTAGGTAAATCTAAAGGAAAAATCATGTTTCTCATAACTATAGCTTCCGTTGCGGTCATGTTAGTTAAAGTACTTGGCGTCTTCTAATTCGAATAAGAACATTGACATGTGTCAATGGTAAGAACGCTTAGGCATAACACTCTAAAACAATAAAAGAAGGGGTTGGTAACCCTTGAGGTACTATTTTTCTTTTAAGTTACTTTGTTTTTGACTCTTTAACGGCTTTGGCAAAGTTTTCTCCGAATGTCCTTGCTTGCTGCTCGTCTGTCTCAGAAATAGCAGGACCAACAGCTAGACCCGGCTGGATCAATTTGGGATTAAACGCTTTAAGAACGCTCTCAATGTTCTCTATGGTTTTTGTTTGACTTCCGCCGCCAGTCGCAAATACCGCCATGGATTTCCCGGCTAATTTGTCACGCACAAAATAAAATTCGGTAAGCAAAGTCAACATTGGCCCAGCCATCATACTAAAGTAGGAAGGCGAACCGAAAACGAATCCGTCGGCTTCAGCAGCTTCTTTGGCATCTATGGTTTCAACATGCCTCAATTCGGCTGTAACATCAGGAATTTTTTGGACTCCTTCAACGATTAAGCATGCAATCTTTTCTGTGTTTCCAGTTTTAGAATAATAAGCTACTATTATTTTTTTCATGAGTGCACTTCCTCTTATAATATCAAAAACAATGGTAATTCTATGAAGTTTAAAGTAATTAAAGTGCGCGTTTAAAAAGTGTTAAGGCAAAAATCGGTTTATTTATGCGAACCCTTAAGAGCCTAAATTCACATATATTAAATATCCCAAGTTTGCCAGTCACCTGTCCAGATATTTTTGGCGTAGTGAGCAGCTAATTTGGATGGGGAATGGAAAAATGAAGATATTTGAGGCTATGGTGTTTAAACGGGAAATTGGGGCAAGCTGCAGTTTAAATGTAAAGATGCTTGATACTCTAAAAGACGGTATCGTTTTATCTATTGAACAAAATTTAGTTAACCTCGCCAACCTTGATTTCATAAAAGATTTTGTTAGTCAACATAAACTCAGTTTGCTGTTGGACAGCGATTGCTACTTTATTTCTACGGATGCATTAAAGCCGTCCAGTTTAACCGTTTGGGAAAACTAAACTAACCTTGATTTATTTTTAAAAAGTGGAAAAAACAAAAAATCGTTTGTTCAAAAACTACCCGATTTTACTTGTTTGCAGTGCTCGTTACGAAGTGAACTGAGAAAATGTGGCCTTTGAAAGGCATTGGAACAAGTATCATGGTTGAATCTATTGTTGCACCGTCTTTTTTCATCCAAGTCATCGGAATTGTTGATGCAACCATTTTCTGCATGGCATTCCAGTAAGCAGTCGATAGGGCTTCTCGGCTTTTCTCTGTTACAGAGACTTCAAGAAAACCTTGTTTTTCAGCCCATTCATGTGGCGAATTGAACCCTAACATGGAAGCAAAATTTTTGGTTGTATGCTTTGTGGTTGATTTCAATGTAGATGGATATGAGCTGTTCAGATTTGTCTAGGATTGTCTTCATCTGTTCATAGAGTCCTTGACTAGTTTTTCGTGATGCGCTTCAGTCGTTTGTATTTTTGATACAAATATCCCTCCATTAAGCAAGCGATTCGAAAACTTATATTTCAGTATCGTTTAACCGATAAAAGCTGTAGTGATTGTTAACCAACACTCAGACGAGTTCAATCAAGATTCTCAAGTTTTTATATTACTTTCCTTTACTTTTTCCAAAGCCTTATTCACATAGCTGTTTAAGTCAAGATTTTTCAGTATTCTATTGGGCAGGGTTTCTGGAGCATAAACCAACGGCAATACTGCCACGAAAAGGAAGAAGCTTGCAAACGAGAAAACCGTACGTTCTTGAACATTAGCCGAAACGTACGTTCCTGTTAACACGCCCGCCAAATTAGAGAGTAAGTACGGCAGTACCCCAAGAAAATAGTATTTTTCGCTACTTTTTTCTTGCGCTATGTCCCCCCAGATTGTAACTAAAAACAGCATGGAGAAGGCACCCCAGGCAACGCCGTCGACGCAAACGTAGAACCATACTGCAAAATAGTTGCCGCTGAAAAGCCCTAAAGATGCATAGCCAACTCCTAGAAGAACGAAACCTACCAGCGCCAAACGCTTTCGACCCTTCTTATCAGCTAAAAACCCGCAGATTATCGCGGAGGCACCAGCCAAAATGTTTTCGATTAGGAGGAAGTTTTGCCCTAACACCGCTGGAAATGTGCCGCTGCTAAAATAATGAGTGTTCAACTCCATTGTTAACTGGTTGATTAGAGAAAACATCAGCCAGGGAGCAGCGTAAAGAAGAAAGGTTTTGTTTGAAATTACTGAACGGTATGATACGCGTTCTTTTTGCTCCACAAGTGGTTCGACAGATTTAATAAATAATACAGAAATCAAGCCAAGGATTTGCCAAACACCTAAAGAGGCGGCTAAAAGGATGGTTTCGTTCCTTCCGATTATCGAAATTAATGGATAACCTAAGCCAATTAACAGAATTATTATTCCGCTTAATTTGGCACGGTTTTGTGGAGCTGTGGACTTAGCGTAATAGCCCATGCATACTGGCATGCCTATGCCGAAGTAAACGCCTATTAGGCTTGCCAAAACTAGTAAGCCGACAAAGTCTGCTAAGTTGATGATCGCAAATAAGACCGAAAGTAATGCGCCTGCGAGGATCCAGTATTTGAGAAAGACAGGTCGTCTCTTGAATTTGCTTGTTACTAACGAAACTGCAAAAGCGGATAAAACAAGGCTTGCGAAATTGGCAGTAGCAATAATCAACAGAGAAGTATTCCCGAATCTTGAGATTGTGGCATTTTGCAGAAAGCTGTATCCGCTGAGATACCAGACAAAAGCGTTCGCCACCAAAAAGGTGCTTACTAACGCTTCCTTTGGGAGTGACGCTATTTTAGTGATTGGGTTGTTTAGCATTTTGGGCAGGCTGATTTAACAGATAGCCCTGATTGATTATAAATCCTAAGAAGTAATACATAATACAATGAATACATATTCCCAATCAGCAACTAAACAATAGCCAATTCTTCTGTTAAAGCTTCAAGCAACACCACTAACTCCCCCGCCCGCTCATTGCCCTTTAACAGCTGGTTATCCTCTAATTCTTTTCTTCCAAATTCCCTGAACTCAGCGTTTAACTCTTCAACCGCCAAGGAACACAGCACCGTCTCTGAAACTCTCCGCAGATCCGTCAAGGAAAACTTTGCTCTTCTGGAGAATGCGAGCGCGTAATTTGATGCTTTATTCTGCAGGGCACAAAGCATCGGATAAGGTGGCAATTCACGTTTAATTCTATGATCAAGCTCGACAGAACTTGACATATCTACAAACTCTTCCTTTAAGGTAGATAATATTCCTATTACCCTACCATAACGCGCCAAATCGTCGATGATTTCTTCGTCTCCGCCGCCGATTATCCCGCCGATTTTGCAATGAAGCTCTGCAACGCCGCCCTTTAGCTTAATTACCTCAAAATACTCTTCTGGCGTCACATCTACCTTCTGCCACAGCGATGCCTCGCGGGCTTCAGCCTTCACAATTTCAACCATAGATGCAGCAACTAAATCTAAAAGTATTTTCTTTTGCTTATTCGACAGGTTGCATTCGTATTGAAGTGCTGACATTCCTTGAATTAGCAGCAGATCGCCTGCCAAAAGGGCAATGTCTTTGCCGTATTTGCCAACAACCGTTTTTCTTGAAAATTTTCGTGTTGAATTATCCACTATGTCGTCGTGGATGTCGCCTGATGACGTTATGAGCAACATCGCAGCGGCTATTGGTTGCAAGTTTTTGGGGATAGCACCACTAGCTTTGCTGGAGAGATAAATTAAGGCTGGAAAAATCGGGAGAACATTTGGAAGGACTGTTTGGGCATAATATTGTAGTGCTTCACAGACTGTTCCGTTGTCATACTGGTTTGCCATTATTTTTTTGCAAGCGTGTAATAGTCCAAATTGCCCTCTGCTTTGTATAATGCTCATTGCATTCTGTGTTAACGAAGTCTCTTTCATAGCTATTAATAATCATAATCCAATGTATTTGTAAGTTAAGAATCTAAAATTAAGATTAAAAATTAAAAATTGGTGCCAACGAAGGCACCAGTTTGAATCTATTTTACCAGCCGCCCCAATTGATGTTTCCTTTAGCTTTTATTGCACGTTTTTGGTTCATTTGTTTCACCTCTATTTTTTTTCAAATTATCAATGTTAATTTAGATGTAACCCTTGATCCAATCGAGGATTTCTGGGTTGTCAATTCTCGTGTGGAAAGTAACGCCTGCACAATTCCCGTTGTTAACGTATGCGTTTACAGCCAAAACGGTTGCTTGTCCATTGTCATTGTATAGCACTGGTCCGCCTGAGTCGCCGTAGGCAACTCCGCCTTTGCCCTGGGCAGCATTCGATGAGCATTTGAGGTAGTTGTCGCTTCCTTGAAAGTGAGTTGACAGCAAGTTTACAGTGGCTGAGTTGCGGGAAATACTTCCGGCTAATGGTGGGAGATCATTTACTTTAAATGGATTTTGGACTCCGTAACCAGTCACTTGCAAAGCAGTTTTCACAGGTAAAGTATCTGCTAATCCAGGGGTAGGAAGTGCGGGATAACTCTGTACTTCTTGAACGGGCGTGTTTAGAATGATTATGCCAACGTCGCTTGTTTGGAGGAGTTTGCTGTCTTTTGCCCCGGCTACTATGCTTGCAAGATATGTTGGGAAGGGTATTGGAACGCCGGAGTAAATCGGTTGGTTGGTGTTGCAATGAATTTTGCCTGTTTCGTCGATTGCGTAGGTGATTGGCCCTTTGTCAAAGCAGACGCATGCAACTACTCCGCCTATGACGCTGTGGCCGGCGGTTAATACAACGGTTGGCGAAATGAGGACGCCGCTGCTTACGCTGATTGGCTGTGTCATGGCTGCATCGTTGAAAAGCACTACGACGCCGATGTGCGGGGTTGAGTCAGGTTGACTGTTTCCTGTTATAGCGTAGGTTGTTGAGCAGAATGCTGATAAGGCGATTATTGCCAATATGGTGATTAACGTCGCGGTCTTGGATGTTTTCATTTTATTCCCTTTTCCTCTTCAATGCATCGAATAATGAATCGTAATATATAAGTCAACATTGAAACAATCGACCACACAAACTTATTCAACAATACAACAAACCAACGAAACAACGGTACAACACAAATACAGTACACAAATTAAAATGGATTTTTTTGGGGTGCCGCCCGATTTGAGAATTAAAAAAGCTGTAATGCTGGGACCACTCAACAACAAAGAGATTGAAAGATAGTCAACATTCGGCTAACGCCTCACACCTCTTAAGTTTCAATCCAATCTCCAATTCGCGTAGTTACGGAGAGGATTCAAAACTTAATGCCGTCTCTACCTCAAAAGAGCTAACCCATCCGCTTTCCACATTGTTACATAACCAATGTAAACAACAGAACTCAACCAATTTCAGCGGCGAATGCGGCACCAAACTTACGTAAACAAACAAGTAACCTATAACTAACTGTCAGTGCTTTCTTTTTTTTGCACACAATTTCGAAATTTATACTTCCCACCTAATTTCGAGAAATTAGAAAATTGAAAAACTTTAGTGCTCGAATCATTTGACAATTAGCACCGCGCATCTTGCCTGGTGGACAACTCTTTCACTTGTGCTACCAAGAAAGAATTCCTTGATTTCACTTTCCCCAAAATGACCCACGACTATTAAATCAAAGGCTCCATTTGCAGCAGTTTCAACTATCTGAGATGATATGTTTCCTTCTTTTAGTTCAGTGGTGATTTTAAGCACGGGTTTTAGTTTAATCGCCCTTTCAGCGGCTTTGGACAAAACTGCTTCATGCGCTTTTCGAAGGTCTTTTATAAATGCGGAATTGTTCGACTGGTTACCAATTGTATCTTGGGGATATCCAGACATTGGAAACTGCGAAAACGTGTTTGCCTGGTATCCAAATTCTGGCGGCGGCTGAAAAACGTTAAGGATTAAAACAGACGCAGAAAACTTTTCAGCAATTTCAAGAGCATAATCCAAAGCCTTTTCCGAATTTTTAGAACCATCTACTCCCACAAGAATTTTTGTTATCAAAAGAAGTCCCTCTATATCTAATTCACAATAGAAGTTATAGCTTTTTCGAATAATATTGACATTGCGCTAAAAATGAGAAGCTTAGAAAATTCAGGTAATTCTTCAAAAATCGAAAATTAATAAATTATGAAATGAGTAACTAAACAAAAGACCAACTTTATAACAATTCGTTCCAATCGAATGCGCTTGGATGCGAATGCAATTGCCAACCAAGGTAATGTTGTAGTATATCTGGACAAAGAATTAGTTTTAAAGTCGAAGGAATTAGGCTTCAACTTAAGTAAAACGTTTGAAAACCACCTAAAACTGCTAGTTAACGGATATTCACTTGTTTCTATTCAAAATAACGCTAATTATAGTGAATTTAAAAGTAGCTTGGTGGGGCCGCCCGGATTTGAACCGGGGTCTATAGCGCCCGAGGCTACAAGCCTGGACCAAACTAGCCGACGGCCCCTACATCGCTTTTTCGCTTTGTTTTTGGTGGTTTCTATCATTAATGTTGGCTTGGCTTTAAACTTTAGCGGTCAGGGTTTGTCTTAAAATGTTCCCTAAGGCAGGGGCTTGTGCGATCTGTTTGTGTACTAATAGAAACTCACCGCAGAAACTATACCGGAGGTTAGGTTAAGGCGGAGCTTCTTCACATTTCTTATCCTTATACGGCGTACTCAAAACATCCTTCACCCGATTCGTAATCACCGGACCCAACCCATGAACCGCTTTCTCCCAATCATCCACATTTATCAACGCATTAAGCGGCGTCTGATAAGAATCCAAAATCGCCGTAGCCTTCTCCCGTCCAATGCTGGGCAAGCTTGCTACAAAATATACCTGAGCATCTGATAGGGTATCGCATTTTTTGAAGGCATGCACTACGGCACTGCGCTTTTCAACGATTTGTTCCTGCCGTGCGGCAGTGTAGAGGAAATCTATGGTTTCTTTCTGGGAGGCAGTGTTGACGATTGCGATGCCGTTTTTGGCGAGGTTAAAAATGGCGCCCCAAACGGAAGCAGGGTTAATGCTGCTGTATTTGTAGATTATAGGCATGTAGCCTTCGAGTACGATGAGGGATTTTGGGTAAACATCCTTTAACCGAAAAAGCTGCTCGAAAAGATAACGCCTCGTCAAGGTGTAGACGAAGTCGTTGACTGTTTTGCGTTCAACCGCGCATTGGTCGCTGAGAATGTAGTCGCCTTTTTCCAGCATCTCCGTTTTAACTTTGACGCCCTTCTCGATTAAACCCGTTGCAATTTTTTTGGCGCTGCTTGCTTCGCGGCTGTCCATAATGATGGTTAGTTCTTCGCCAGGTTTCTTTTTTTCGCTGATGAAAGGAACCAACGTTTCCGTACCAGACATACAGTCAACTCTTTAGAAGGGCGGTTATGGTGAAGCGGTTAATTTTGTTTTCGATTCAAGTTTTTGAAGCGTTAAAAAAATCCTTTGAAAAATTAGTTTATTGCAGAGGAAAAGGAAATGCACACTACCCTTTGACTAAAAATTACCAAAATGTCTACTCTACTAACGACGTTGGATAATTTTCTTTTTATTCATATCTTATTAGGAAAAGGGGTTTTTTGGCTTCTTTTCGCCTAGCTTCCAAGGGGACATCTTTGAGAGTCACCTGAGCCAAACTTGCCTCAATTTTAACGTGTCTTTTTTTGAGGTAAACGGATTTTCCATTTCTATAATCCATAATTCCACCCAGCCTTATGTTAGCACTTCCGTCCATGCGATAAAAATACTTGTGACTGCCTAACTACAACAACAAGCCACACAAAATGCTGTTAAACTAGAGCAACATCTTCAAATTCAATACAGTTTATAGTGAGCATTGAACAACTTTATTGCTTAAAATATCATTTAAATTAAAGAAACAAAAAATGAAATTAAGGGAGTTTATGGTCCCTTTTTGGTTATTTCTTTAATTGCACCTGCTGCGACGGTGGTGCCCATGTCTCGGATTGCGAATCTGCCGAGTTCTGGGAAGTCAATGAATGCTTCGACTGCGATTGGGTGGAGTGGTTCCATGCGTACCCATGCTGCGTCTCCTGTTTTGAGGTAGCTTGGGTGCTCTTCTGATACTTGGCCTGTGCGCGGGTCGATTTTCTTTATGAGTTCGGTGAATTTGACTGCAATTTGTCCTGTGTGGTAGTGGAGTACTGGTGTGTATCCTGCTGCGATTGCTGTTGGGTGGTAGATGACGATGATTTGTCCGATGAATTCTTTTGCAACGGTTGGTGGGTTGTCAACTGGGCCTGCGACGTCTCCGCGGTGGACATCAGTTTTTGCGATGCCGCGAACGTTCATACCGATGTTATCGCCTGGTTCAGCCATTGGGATTTGTGTGTGGTGCATTTCGATTGATTTGATTTCAGCAGTTTTATTCGATGGCATAAAGATTAGGGTTTGACCTGGTTTGAGTATACCTGTTTCGACTCTGCCAACTGGGACCGTACCGATACCTGTAATGCTGTATACATCTTGAATAGGAATACGTAGAGGTTTGTTGGTTGGTTTTGCTGGAATCTCAAGAAGATCGAATGCTTCCATTAAAGTTGGACCAGTATACCATGGCATCTTATCGCTCTTTTTGATCAAGTTGTCGCCTGTCCAGCCAGAAACCGGGACGAAGTTAACTTTGTCAACCTTGTAGCCGACCATCTTGATCATTCTTGTGATTTCGTTCTTCATTTCATCGTAACGATCTTTACTCCAGTTAACGGAGGCATCATCCATCTTGTTAATTGCAACGATTAGTTGGCGTATACCTAGTGTGAATGCTAAGAATGCGTGCTCACGAGTTTGACCACCTGCTCCAATTCCTGCTTCGAACTCGCCTTTCTTAGCTGAGCTGAAGAGAACTGCTGCATCGGCTTGGCTTGCTCCAGTAATCATGTTCTTGATGAAGTCTCTGTGGCCTGGCGCATCAATAACGGTCATGTTGTATTTCTTGGTTGGGAATTGCAGGAATCGAAGGTCAATTGTGACACCTCGTTCTCGTTCTTCCTTCAAGTTGTCTAAAACCCAGGCGAAGTGGAATGTTGTTTTGCCCATTTGTTCGGCTTCTGCTTTGTAAGCATCGATGGTTCGTTGATCGATAACGCCTGCAAGGTACAGTAAGTGCCCTGTAGTTGTTGATTTTCCGTTGTCAACGTGCCCCATGATGATAATGTTTAGGTGGGGTTTGTCACTTTTGCTCATTTTTCATATCCTCTATTAGTTTATCCTGATTTTTGAAATTCGTTAACACATCAGTCCTTCCCTTTATTTTAATATTGCGATGTTGTTTTGGTTTGAAATATGACTAAAAAAACCCTAACACAGATAAAAAAAACAGGTGATTTCTGCAAAAACGTGTTTTAGTTTTGTTCAAGAGTGCAAAACAGCTTATAACCCATAGAGGTTATTGCCTACTCATGAGTGCCAGCGCTGGAACAGTTCAGGGTATATCAGTGGTTACAACTACCTGGAATGAAAAAGAAAATATACAAGAGCTGGTTCGCAGAGTCAGGTTAACACTTCAGGGCGTTCCGCATGAGATAATCGTTGTTGACGATAGCTCTTCAGATGGAACCCTCGGAGCCGCCAAATTAATTGCTGATGTAGCAGTTGGAAAGGTTCGGGAAGGACAAACGAAGGGACTGTTGTTCGGAGCAAAACTTGCCAAGTTTCCTTTGATTGTGACTATCGACTCCGACTTAGAGAATCCTCCAGAACTAATCCCAGCGCTCATCGAGAAAATGAAAATTTATGATTTAGTGGTTGCATCACGAAAAGTCGTTCCAAGGTTTTCTGAGCGATGGGCTTCTAAAACCTTAGGCAAAAAGTTTGGTGTTTCAGATTTCTACTCCAATTTTAGGGCTTACAAAAAAGAAACCCTTGCCAACGACCTCAAGGGCGGTGAAACCTTCGGCGGAGAACTCTTAGTTACCGCTAAGAAGAGAGGTTTTATGATTGGTGAAATAACATACGAGCCTCCGCCCAGACGCAGTAAACCTCGCATCGGTGGCGCAATTAGAGCTAATTTGAGGATAATTTTTGCGACTTGGAAGTGCTTTTTTATTTATTTTAGCTCAGGACTTTTAGTTATTTTTTACATTCAACCAAAAAATATAACTGAGCCCCCACAAATAGTAAAGTTGGGTTTTTGTTTTGTCTAATAGTGACACTGCAATTTTGAAAAACTTGATGCTTATTCTAAAGACTAAATCATTAACGTCTGAGAACCTCTTCAAACGAGAAACCAGAGAAGTCGACGACATGTTCATGGACCTTCTAAGTGTATTTCAACGGTATTATGACCATGCACCAGATAGTGAAAAACAGACCCTCAGAAGCATGCTCGATTTGATAATTCTTCTATCCGACCAGGTTCATGCATCTCATCGGCAAGCAGAAAGCTCAATTGACGACTTCAAGATTTACATTAAAGCCTTGGAAGGGTCCTACAAGAGTATAGACGGCGACTTTGACAAAACGGTAGCTCAACCAGCTGAGAAAGAAGCTGAGGAGAAAGACCAAGAGGAAGAAGAAAGATCCAAAGCCATCGAAGAATACACTAAACGCGGCAGACCCAAATTCTACGAGTAAACTTTTATTTACGTTCTATTAGCTCAATTAGGGTTCCGTCAGGGTCTTCGACAAAAGCGATCGTTGTATGCTCGTTTAACTGGAAGGGTTCATCTGTCACGGTTACGTTCTCTTTTTTTAATTCTGCAATGGTTTTGTTTATGTCGGCAACTTCAAATCCCAAATGGTCAAACAATCTCTCTTCGTATTGGGGTTGAAGAAACTTGTTTTGGCCGTGATAGTAGGTTAATTCAAGTATGCTGCCCTTTCGGTCAACGTCTTGTAAAAAAGCGATTTCAGCGTTAGTTTGTTTGATTTCGCTGCGTCGTTGCAGTTTTAAACCGAAGAAACGTGAATAGAAATCGATGGAGCGCTCCATGTTGCTTGTGCGTATGCTTGTGTGGACAAACATTTTTTCACCGTGATATTTCTGGTGTTGCTTGTTATAATTGTTTAGCTTATGCTTTTCTTGGCTTGTTCATCGAGCGTTTTGTTTACTAGTGCATCTGCCAGCGCAATTTGGAGGTTGCTTCTTGGAACATTAACAAAAATGATTTTCTTAAAACACACCTTCAACTTCTGCACCTTCCGCCACAACTGCCACAACAGGTCGTTTTTAACTGCGTATTCTCCATTTATTTGCCTTGCAACTAATTCACTATCCAAATGGCAAACTACGTCCTCTGTTTTTTCGGCTATGGCAAAGTTTAACGCGAACAGCAACGCTTCGTACTCCGCTTGATTATTTGTACGAACGCCTATGAAGCAAGAATCCGCTTTCACAGTTTCATTTCTCTCGTTTAAGGCTATGAAAGCTATGGCTGCTGGTCCAGGGTTACCTCTCGCACCGCCATCAGAATAAATCAGTAGACGCTGACTCATATGATTCTTCACTTGTATCAATTTTAGCCATAATTAGTTATTTAAAGCGTTAAGATTACAATAGTTGTTTTGGCTGTTTATTATTGTCGATTTACAATCACATCGGTTTAAGTGTTAAGAAGCAACTTGTCAATTAAAATGGAGACAGTTTGCAGTCCTAAAGCATGATACAAAAAAAGAAATTTAGATTCTAAAAACAATTTTCTCTGTGAACGGCTGAATTATTTTTGCGAATTCATCAATTGTTTCGGGCGCATAGGGCTTGAGCGCCTGATATTTTTTGTCAAGAGTATCCGTCGGTATGAATTGTTGAAGAGCATGAGTTTTTGAACCCTTCACCAACTCGCCGATGCATGTTGCATCTTGGGCTGTAACGAGTTCAGGAACGGCGGTTGTGCGGAATTCGTATGGCACTTTGCCTGTTTTCAGGATTTCCAGGGTACGTATGAAGCCAGCGGTGTCTTTGGCGCCGAGCAACTTGTATTTGTCAGTGCAGGTCTTCACATCCATAGCTACATAATCCACGTAGCCTAAGCATTCCTCGAGTGTATCGGGAAAGAAACCGTTTGTATCCAGCTTTACCGAAAACCCTCGTTCTTTGAGTTTAGCCAAAAACTTCGGCAACTCCTTATGCATACATGGCTCGCCGCCCGTGACCACTACTGCGTCGACGTAATTTTTGCGGCTCTCCAAAATCTCCAATGCGATGCCTTCCTGTAGAAACGGCGGTTGCGGGTCAACGGCGATGCGCCAGTTGTGGCAGAATGGACAGCGGAGATTGCAACCTGGCGTAAACAGAACTGACGCTATCCTATCGGGATAATCCACTAGACTGATTTTTTGTAATCCACTAAACTTCATTTCAAATGTTTCTCCTTAGCTTGTTAGTGGGGCTGAAGATATGATGGTTGAGCGGTCGAAGGTTTTGCGTATATCAAATTCTGCTTGTTTACCATCGTTCCATTGGTCAACTGGCCGCAGGTACCCGACGACTCGTGAGTAGACTTCGCTGGGTGCTCCGCAGACTGGGCATTGTTTATGTTCGCCGGTTGTGTAACCGTGGGTTGGGCAAATGCTAAACGTTGGTGTCAAGGTGAAGTAGGGCAGCTTTGAGTTCCAAGCGACTTTCTTGATAAGTTCTGCGGCAGACTTCCAGGATTGCATGCGTTCGCCAAGGAATATATGGAACACTGTGCCGCCTGTGTAGAGTGACTGCAAAGTTTCTTGGTGCTCAAGTGCATCGAAGAGGTCGCCTGAAAAGTCTACTGGCAGCTGAGATGAGTTGGTGTAGAAGGGTTCAGCGTGGTTTGAAGCGATTTGTTTTTGGTTGGCGAAGATGATATCGCGGTAACGTTTTTTGTCTATGCGTGCAAGCCGATAAGAGGTGCCTTCTGCCGGAGTGGCTTCGAGGTTGTAGATGCAGCCTGTTTCTTCTTGATAATCTGCTAAGCGGTTACGCATGAACGTAAGCATTTTTTGGGCGAAGGCTTGTCCATCTTTGGAGGCGATGTTGGTTCCCAGCAGGTTAATGATTGCTTCGTTAACGCCTACTATGCCGATAGTAGAGAAGTGGTTCTTCCAGTACTTGTCATAGCCCTCTTTAACATGGCGCAGGTAGCGGCGTGAATACGGGTATAAGCCGTTGTCGGTAAAGGCTTCGAGCACTTTACGCTTAATCTCCAAGCTGGATTTAGCAGTCTCCATCAACTTCTCCAAGCGTTCGAAGAATTCATCTTCGTCTTTGGATAGGTAGCCGATTCGTGGAATGTTTAGGGTAACGACGCCTATGCTTCCTGTTAAGGGGTTGGCACCGAAGAAGCCTCCGCCTCGCTTGCGAAGTTCACGGTTGTCGATGCGTAAGCGGCAGCACATACTGCGGACATCTTCAGGCTTCATGTCGCTGTTAACGAAGTTGCTGAAGTATGGGACACCGTATTTGGCGGTGACTTCAAAGATTGCCTGAGAAACTGGCGAATCCCAGTCAAAGTCTTTGGTGATGTTGTAGGTTGGAATTGGGAATGTGAAGACTCTGCCCTTTGAGTCACCTTGGCGCATACCTTCAGCGAAGGCTAAGTTGAACATCTCCATCTCCTTAGTCATGTCGCCGTAGGTATCTTGGGTAATTTTGCCGTTATAGAGAACCGCTTCGTTCTTCATGAAGTCCGGAACCGTCAAATCCAATGTCAGGTTAGTGAACGGTGTCTGGAACCCGACGCGAGTGGGCACGTTCATGTTGAAAAAGAATTCCTGCAGCGCCTGCTCCACATCTTTCTGGTTTAAGTGGTCATAGCGTATGAACGGGGCAAGGTAGGTGTCAAAGTTGCTAAATGCCTGTGCACCTGCCGCCTCTCCCTGCAAGGTGTAGAAGAAGTTTACGACTTGGCCTAGTGCTGTACGGAAGTGTTTTGCTGGCTTACTCTCTATTTTACCTGATACGCCTCCGAAGCCTGAAAGTAACAGGTCGCTTACATCCCAGCCGACACAGTAAGGTCCCAGTACCCCTAAATCGTGGACGTGTATATCGCCCGAGAAGTGTGCTTCTGCAATTTTCTGTGGATAAATGCGGGCTATCCAGTATTTGGCAATGACTGTGGAAGAGAGATAATTGTTTAAGCCTTGCAATGAATAGCTCATGTTGCTGTTTTCTTTTACACGCCAGTCCTCAACTTCAAGATACTGGTCTACCATGTCTGAAGAACTAAGCAGCGAAGCTAACTCACGCATGTCTGTGTGTTGTTTGCGGTAGAGGATGTAGGCTTTCGCCGTTGAGGCATGGCCATTTTCAATTAAGCGTTTTTCAACGAGGTCTTGGATTTCCTCAACAGTGGGGACACCGTCGTCACTATACTGATTGTTTAGTAGGACTACGACTTCGTCGCTGATACGTTTTGCTTGTTCTTTGTCTTTGCCGCCTACTGCTTTGGCTGCTTTCCATATAGCAACTGTAATTCGTTCTTGATCGAAGGGTTCTAATTTACTATCACGTTTTAGTACGAACTTCATTGTTTTTTCACTTCCAAGAGTACTTTCCTGAAATCTTCAGGCTCTTCAAATTGCTTGTAAACTGAAGCGAACCGAATGTATGCGATACGGTCCACGTTTTTGAGGTATTTCATGATTAAGTCGCCAATTTCTCCAGATGTAATTTCCTCAGTGCCTTTTAGCATGAGGTCTTGGCGTACTTTATCTGCTAACTCATTGATTTGGCTCATGTCTACCGGTCTTTTTTCACACGCCTTCTGTAAGCCGCGTATTATTTTGTTGACGTCGAAGCGTTGGAGTTCCCCGTCTTTTTTTCTTACCATGAGTTCGACGGTTTCAAGGTATTCGTAGGTGGTGTAGCGTTTGCCGCAGTTGATGCATTCTCTGCGTCTGCGTGTGGTGTTCTCCGGGGAGTCGCGTGTTTCAAGGGTTTTTGAATTTTCGGAGTTGCAGAAGGGGCATCTCATAGTTTATACATACTCATTCCGGGATATAGGTATAGTGTTAGCGAGTTAATCTACACACTATATTTAGCGCATATATAAGGTATTTTCACATTAAACATACAATACAACGGATAATCCCATCAGCAAGACCATGAAGTTTAAACAAAAAACACAAAATAAAAAAAACCAAAACAAGCCCCTCTTCACCAAAAACCCTCGTTTTCAAGCAAATTCATCTTTGGTTAAGGTTTGCGCAAGCAATATAATTAAAAAACCCCAAAAACAACAGTCACCTTATATCTTACTACACTAAACACGTTAAAACGGTGAAAAATTGCAACCAAAAATCGTAAAATCCAACACCCTAAACCCCTATTTAACCCCCGAACGCTGCTACATAGCCGAAAACTACAGCGACAAAGATGTCTCAATAGCGGTCGCCAAAGTAAAACCAGGCGTCACAACTAAAGCACACCATCTCAAAGGCATCCAAGAAATCTACATTATAACTGCTGGAGAGGGAAAGGTAACTTTTAGCGGTTTAGAACCAACTAGGGTAAGTGTTGGCGATGTTATCGTTATTCCCGCTGATGCATCGCAAAAAATAACCAACACAGGCCAAACAGACCTGATTTTCTACTGCGTGTGCACTCCTCGGTTTACTGAAGCCTGCTACTTTGATGACGAACCCGAAATGCCCTAAAGATATATGTCGATTGTTGAAATAGCGGTTATAAGCTAAGCTAATGATATGTGTGTTGAGGAGAAAGGAGAAGCTCTTCACGTTTCTAAAAAAGAGACGTTAACTTGTTTTTAGGTCATCCATGAACTCCCCAAGGTCAAGTGTTGACACGCCATTCTCGTCTTTTAGCTGCTGTTTAGCTGGAGGGTTCTGGATGTAGAAAGGTATCCTTTGAGCAAAACGTTCTTGGAAAGTTGTCTCCAGCTCATTCTTGTAGAACACACCGATTGGTATTCTGTCTCCCCATTCCTGCGCCTTCTCTAAGCCAGCCACCTTTTTCTTAAAAACTTCGCTCGCATCGTGAACAATTGGATCAAAGCCCGATTCTTCGAGTTTGTAGAGTCTTGGCTGCGGTTTGCCCGAGGCGTCTTTTCTATCTTCACCTGCGTACCAGTCTTTAGTGTTAATGTCGTTGTACACTGGGCATGGCTGCAAACAATCAACGAGCGCTAAACCCTTATGCTCAATTGCCTGTTTAATCGTGTTTTTGAGGTGCATAACGTCGAATGCATAGGATCTTGCCACAAACGTGTACCCTGCTGTTATTGCAAGAGCAACTGGAATGATTGCGTTGTTGATGTTTGGTTTGGGAAGTGACTTTGTCTGCATTCCCAACCGAAGAGTTGGAGAAGCCTGTCCCTTAGTTAATCCGTAAACGCCGTTGTTGTAGATTATGTATGCCATGTCTATGTTTCTGCGCCCAGCGTTAACAAAATGTCCTGCGCCAATTCCCAGCCCGTCGCCGTCTCCGCCCACGCCGATCACTTCGAGGTTTGGGTTAGCAACTTTGATTCCCATTGCAAAGGGCAACATTCTACCGTGAAGTGTGTGAACCCCGTTGACTTTAATGAAATGTGGTGTTTTGGATGAGTTACCGACTCCTGAAACAACCACGACGTTGTGTGGTTCAAGATTAAGGTCTGCCAGCGCCAACTGGAGTGCGCTTAGGATGCCGTAGTCTCCGCATCCTGGGCACCAGTCAACGTAGACGTCGGTTTTGTATTCTGAAGCTCTATGAGCCAAGGGTGAGCACCTGCCGTTCGGCTGCTTTATCCATTAAAATTAACTTGATTGCTCCATAAACTTCGGTGGTCATCATGGGTCTGCCAGTGTATTTGAGGATGTAATAGTTTGGTTTGACCAGTGTGTGCTCGGTGATTACGCCTCCGAGTTGTGCCGTCGCATTATCTTCAATGTCTATTACTCGTTTTTTGTTCCGGAGCATTTGTTTTATTTGTGCAGAGGGAAACGGATGAATCATGCGTACCTGAACGAAGCCCACGTTTAAGCCTTCGTCTTTTAGCTGGTTTATTGCTTCGATTATGGCTCCTTTAGGTGAACCCCAACTGACCACAATGTTCTCTGCTTCTTTATCTCCAAAAAAGTTAAACTTCATTTCCAGTGGCACTTCCTTATCGACCAATTCGAGTTTTTTTAGGCGTTTCTCCATCATTTTTCTTCGGTTAATGGGTTCTTCGTTGATGTTTCCTGATTCGTTATGCTCATCGCCAGAGCACCATTGAACAGCATTTTTTGTCCCCAAAAACGCTCTAGGGGAGACGCCTGTTTCGGTGAATTGGAATCGTTTGTACAATTTGCCTTCAAGCTCTTTTTCGCCGACGATTAAGCCTCGGTCTATCTTCACTTTGCCGTAATTGAATATTGGATATGTTTGTGATGAGTTAGCCATGCCCTTATCGAGCAAATGAATAACCGGCATCTGATATTTTTCTGCCAAATTGAAAACTTCTGCTGCATCAAAGAAGCATTCTTCAATGTCGCCTGAAGCAAGAATTATTCTCCCGAATTCTCCATGAGCTGCGTGCATAGCGAACCGCAAATCTTGCTGGCTGTGCCTTGTGGGCTGCCCCGTTGCTGGTCCACCGCGCTGATAATAAGTTATAACCAATGGAACTTCATTATTGCCTGCCCATCCTAATCCCTCAGCCATTAAAGAAAACCCAGGACCCGACGTACTTGTAGCTGCCCTTGCACCTGCCAAACATGCGCCTGAAGCCGAGTTTACTGCGGCGATTTCATCTTCGGTTTGCAGGACAATTATGGCTTCTTGGCTACCGTTTTTGGTCTTCAGGATTTCGTGGGCTTCCAAGTATTCGCTCTCGTCAGCCGCTGGGGTGATGGGGTAGTATGTTTGGACTCTGCATCCACCCAAGACTTTGCCCATTGCCACGGCTTGGTTTCCTGTCAGGAAAATCCTTGGTTCCTTAATTTCTGTTTTTTCGAGTTTATGTTTGAAATCGTTAACTTTGAAATTCTGTTCAGCATAATCGAAAGCCGTGTCAACAGCTACGACGTTCATTTCGGCGATTTTTTCGTGGAAGGTAGCTTTGATTGCGTCTTCTACGAGTTTTCGGTCATACTTTAAAAGTGCAAAAGATACGCCGATTGTTAAGACATTTACCATTTTTTGTAGGGTACTTACTTGTGGGATGTTGAGTTTTTTGCCGATTTGATTGAGCAAATCCATGTATGGAACAGCGAAAACTTGAATGTTCCTCTGTTTGGCGTAGTTTAGGAAATCGTTGATAGTTTCCCCAACAATACTATTCTCCTTCATGAAATCGCGAATCTGAGCTTTGTAATCTTCACTGAAAGTGGCTATGTCCTTTAAGACATTGATACCTAAGTCGCGTGAATCCACTATTATGCCACCTCCACTAACAACTTCGCCAACATGCCGCACGACGGTTTCGGCGTCAAAAGCCGCAAGCAAATTCACATCGCTAATGTTCGCTAACGTCGGCTCTTTAGATATGCGTTGTAGGAAGTAGCTGTGCATTGTTTTGATGTTTGAGTGGTATTCTCTTCGGCCAAAAACATACAAGCCGCCGTAGCCGCAGGCTCTACCAAATATGGTGGACGCTGAATCAACGCCACTTCCTTGAGGGCCGCCTGCCATCCAATTTATACTTTCAACTACCATTTTGTCTCACACTGAAAATTTTTTTGTTTGCTGAACTATCCGCCACCAGTTACTTTATCGTGTCCTATACAGCAGGTGTATTTTGCGGTTTCACCGCAGTACGGGCAAACGCAATTGCAATCATCGATAAAGTTACCGCAGTTCAAGCAACGAGGCTGATTTTCTTGACGCATCAACTTCGCCTCTGCTACCTACTGTGTGGAGTTAAAGAGATTTTAAGTTTTCCCAAAATCTTAAGAGGGTAGATCCTTGTTGGCGGTTTTTTAACCCACTAATATATTTAAAGATAGTTGAAAAGGAAAATTAAGCCCTAAAAAAGTAGGGAAGGAATTTGGTTTTTATCTTACGAAGTCGTCGAAGGTCCAGAAGTGGTTTTCTTCTTGGATGATGATGTCTTCAAACATGCGTCTTGTGGTTGTGTCGCCGCGTTTGAGTGCTTCAGCGATGATTTGACGGTAGAGCATTATTGCGCTGCTTTCGAGTGCGTGATCCAAGACTAGGAATTCTTGAGCTGTGTTGCCGACGACTGGAAGTGGGTCTGGTTTCCATGTTGCTTCGCCTTCGAGGAGGTAGATGCGTTCGCTGATTTTTTCTAGGTGGTCCATTTCCTGCATGAAGGTTTCTTTGAGGATTTTGCTTACGACTGAGGCTTTGTTGGTTTCCGTGATTGCTTCTAACGCGGTGTTTTTCATTCTGAGTTCAAGGAACGCCATTTTCTCATGCTGGTTAGTGTACTGGATAATTCCTGTGATTTCAGCTGAGACTGCTTTGTTTAGGAGTGCAAAATAGTCGTTTGTGTAGATTTTTCGCCATTCAGGCAGCGGCACTTTACTTAGTTCATCTTTTTCGTCTTGGAACTTGGTGTATTCCTGGAATTTGAAGAGATGCGCTTCTTCTTCGCCATAGATTTTTTCGAAGACTTCACGTGTTTCCCAATCACCCATTTGGCCAGCGGTCTCGATTATTTGACGGTAGAGCATTAAGGCCTCTTCCTCTGCTTTCACGCCAAGTTTAGCGAATTCGCTTAAACTATCGCCAATGGTGACTTTAGCTGATTTGGTTGATGCTTGTCCCCCAAGGTAGTAGATGCGCTCAATTATCGAGGCGGCATGTTTCATTTCTTGGATGGAGATTTCTTTTAGGAATTTTCCAACCGCGTCGTATGTTGTTTTATCTAAAAGTATGTTTTCAGGGATGGTTCTACGGACCAACTTCTCCATTTTTGCATGCTGGAGAATATACTGGAGAGAAACTTGAATTTCGCGTTCGACGGCCTTGTTTAAAAGGTCAATATAGTCTGGAGAAATTTTGACTGCCATATAATCACAACTTGTATTTAAAAGGAGAAGTCTCTGAGATATAAGATTTTTTGTAAAACTGTAATTCGGAGCTTAAAAAAGTTCTTGCTTGCGTGGTCAGTGGGGTTTACTGTAGGGGTTTGCCGCAGAACCTGCAGTAGGCTGCGTCAAGTTTGTTTTCTGTGGAGCAGTAGGGGCAACGTTTAGCATGCAGCGTCACAGGTGGAGATACAATTGGGTAAGTTACGGCTGGCGCAGCCGCGGTTGGTTTTAGCCTGTAGAATCCGATTGCTGCAAAAATGAACGCTATCCAAGACAATATTGCACCGATGCCAACTATGGATAGGAGTACACCCAGTAGATAGAGCAATCCTGCAGTCTTGAAACTGTCTACACCTGATTTTTCGCCTAACTTGTTGAAGGCACGCATGATTAGTATTGAGGAGATTATCCCCATTACGACTGTAGCAAAGAGGATTATTATGATGCCTATTAGAAATTGCCCGAAAAGTTGTGTAGGCGATGGGGTTGTGCCGACTTGAGTAACGGTTCGAGATACTGGAATTAATAGGGCAACATATGCCGCTGTGACACCGACGCCGGTGGCGATCGCTATGATTATGGCGTAGACTATGTTTTTGAAGATGGCGGGTTCACTATAATACTTTGAGAGGTAATACATTGCCAAAATGAGTAGAATTAGCCCAATTATAGATAGAACAGCTATGGCGAGGATTGATATTCCGAAAGACATTAACGCAAAAGTTCCTGAGGGAAGCGCGCCGGTGATGGTTCCGGTTTGAAAAGCAGAGATTAATGAGAGAAAAAACCCCGCGAACACCACTATTGAAGCGATTGGCAAAATGACGAATAGTAAACTTGAAATTAATCCTAATTTTCTGCCCGATACTAGTGCCATCTCTTAACCCCTCAGAATCTATTTTAAGCGAGTTAGGGATAAGCTTTTCGATAACCCAAAAATTGGGGCTGACAGCTGACTCAGGATACGGGTAGTTGGTTTTTAATGTTTTTTCTTACTTGTCTTGTCGCATACCACGCCACTGCAACAGAGACTACCGCCAACGCAAAAACTACAGCCTCAAACACAACTAAAGAGTTCTGAGCAAAAGGAACCAGAAAATCCACAAACCCCATGGGCAATGCGATTAGGAACAACCATTTTTTACGGTAGACTGCAGCCATTATGCAGAGGTAGCCCCAGGCAAAATGAATCATGATTGATGAAACCCGCTCAACAGTGCCCAAAGCCACCGAACGCAACGCCTCGGAAGCAGGTGCAAAAAGTCCAGGCGCATTAGTATTCAGCTGGTTGTAGAGAGTTTGTGCAAGAGAGCTGTTGTTCGACAGAATAACGTAATAGGAAACCAGATTGACCAGGGACAGCGCACTTAGGAAAGCGGCGTTTTCCCAAAACGCCAGCCCAGAACCATAAGCTTCAGCATCCTTCTTTGCGAGTTTTCCGTATGAAACCGCCCACCAGGCAACTACAAAAGCTAAGCCAACCTCAAAAACCACCGTTTGCAAGCCATAATAGATGCCCAATCCAACACTGTGGGCTCCAAACATATTTGTTACTGGGGTGATTGTTGGAATCTGCGCTGCATACTTCAAGGCGATTGCAGCTCCGTAGGCTAACAGCGAGTAAAGCCAAACTTGTTTGTGAAAGTGCCGTTTAAAGTACCAATATACCATCAGAGCTGAGGTTACAATGATGACGATGACGGGTTGAATTATAAAGAGGGGATCGATGTTCTGCACAATCCCCGTTAAGCTGCCTGAGCTATAAAATTTTGGGGTTAGGCATCTTTAAACTTAAAAGCTACTTCTTGTCCAAGCATCGGAAAGTTATTATACAAAAAATAATTCACTGCATAATGGTGAAAACTTGTTTTTAAAAAGCAGCAATCAAACCCCAAATTATCCGACGTATAATACCCAGCCAAAACAAAACGCTGGACTGTATTCGTACATAGGCATTTTCTGTGCGGTCATCGCCTTGTTTATTCTTCCAGAAATTTTCGGTGCCGCATCAATAGCGCTTGGTGCACACGTTTACAGGCTTGACTGCGGTACAACCCGCAACCGAGGATTATGGATAGTGATTCTTGGAGTCGTGTTCATGCTAGTGGGAATATACTACACTTCTTACTTTGCGCTATACCAAATCCTTCCCTAACAAAAAAGCGCTAAAGTGGTTTAGGGCGATTTATTTTTTCCATTGCCCCGAAGACCATTTATTGTAAGATATCGGCGTAACCTTGATTATTGGTACGTCGCCTTCTTTCCAGCTGCCTTCAGGACTAGCATACTCAGGATACTTTTCCTTGAGCAGATCGTGCGCGTAGCGGTATTCTTTGCCGTTCCACATAATTTCCGCTTCGCCCTGCACGCGGATGCCTTTGATGGTGGACCAGTTCTTTTCGTCATAATCATCAAAAACCAATGATACCTGCGGGTTTGCTTCGATATGCTCCAGTTTAGGGGTGTCTGGGTCAGATGCAAAGTAGATGTTTGCCCCATCAAAAATAGCCCAAACAGGCCTAACAACAGGCTCACATTCCTCGGTCGCTGTTGCAAGACGGCAAACTGGTAACTGCTTAATGAACGCTATATCAGATTTTGAAAGCTTAATCCCCATTCAACCACCAATCGATTCATAACGCAGGAAAACCCTGCAAAGAATACTTAACAAAGTCAACCTTTTAAACCATGTTGATACCTTCTCCATCAAAAAACGAAAAGCAGAGAAAACCAGAAAGTTTTCGCACAGCCAAATGTGATGCTTAATGCAAAGAGCGTCAAGCCACTAGTTTTTATTTCCAGAAAGGTTTAATTGAAATACAGTATAATGGTTTGGCTGAAACAGGCTTAGAAGATACTTTCCAGCGTGTGCGGGATTCCCCAAGCCTGGTATGGGGCAGGCCTGCTAAGTCTGTGGTCGAAAGGCCGCGTGGGTTCAATTCCCACATCCCGCGCCACGCTCCTTTTCTCAATTCACCCTCAAAATTGGTTTGTTTCAGCTTATCGGGCTAAATTTTTGTCCATAAATCTTGATGGTTGCCCCTTTTGTTCTAGCGTTTAGATTCCACGCGAGGTACTGGCGGAATGAAATAGCCGCAAGTTTGTCCCTAAATTCGTAAGAGATCAGTCCCGTACCTCTTATTGGGGTCAGCAACTAAGAGATACAAGGCTCTAGAACGCTTTGGCGTTAGGATTGCCGTGTGGTTCAGATGCAGTTTAAGCAAAGCAGTGGAAAATGGGAATAGAGCGCACCTGATTCTGAAAAGAGAAGGAGAAGGCTAACCTTCCTGTTTAGGCCACTTCCATGCATGCCAAACAATTAGTGCAATAAACACAACTTCTAAAATCTCATAAAATAGATAATAAGCCCAAGTCTCTCCTGGTGCAAGCAGTGCAGGGACCAAAATACCAGCATAGACTATACCTACAATGATGTTTACCCGGCGATTCACTTTAGCCGGCAATGCCAGGGACAAGAAAATCATAAAAATCGGAATCGCCATTAATATTGCAGCTCCAACCAAAAATACTTGATTAAGCGCTTTTTCTCCTGATAGTACTTTCTCTACTATATCTTGCCTATAGAATCCGAAAACATCGTTATATAAATAAAAAAACATTAAAGCTACCCATAATGCTGAAAGCTTTATCTTCACATTTATTTTCACATCTTCTAACATAGACTTATCTCTCTCCCATATTGACATTTTAGGGGGTTATCTGTGGATTTGGATTTAAGACTTGTGTTCGAATATTCTGAGAAAGGAAAGAGACTCTTCCCAGAAAATGTGAAGTAACTGCTTTTACTTACGCGTGCGAAAAAATTTCTGTTTTACTTTTAAGGCAAAATGCTATTATCCTTAAGAGTAATTATTCCTGAATATCAAATGAAAGCGATTGTCCACACAAAATACGGTTCTTCTGATGTTCTTCAACTCAAAGAGGTAGAGAGACCTCTTCCCGAGGACAATGAAGTACTGATTAAGGTCCAGGCGGTATCCGTTAATAGATCTGACTGGGAGGGATTGACAGGTACACCGTTATTTGCGCGGTTCGGGGGTATTCTAAGACCGCGGCGCAAAATACTTGGATCGGACATAGCTGGGCGCGTTGAAATGATTGGCAGAAACGTAAGTCGATTTCAACTAGGGGATGAGGTCTTCGGAGACACTTCGTTTCGTATGGGTGGTTTTGCTGAGTATGTCTGCGCTCTTGAAGAAACCTTGGAGCTGAAACCAACCAGTATGACATTCGAGGAGGCAGCGACAATTCCACAAGGTGCTGTGATCGCTTTGCAGGGGATTCGAGATAAAGGACAAGTCCAGCCGGGGCAAAAGGTTTTGATTAATGGTGCTGGCGGCGGTGCTGGTATGTTTGCAGTGCAGCTTGCCAAGTTATACGGGGCTGAGGTGACTGGAGTGGATAACGCCGGCAAGCTGGATTTTATGCGTTCGCTTGGTGCTGACCATGTCATTGATTACGCTAAGGAAGACTTTACCAAAAATGGACAGCAGTATGATCTGATACTTGATGTTATTGCGAATCGTTCGGTTTTCGCCTATAAGCGGGCGCTAAGGCCTAATGGAAGCTATTTTGCTGTCGGAGGTTCTGCAGCTAGACTTTTCCAGATTTTGCTCCTGGGACCATGGATTAGAAGAACATCAGGCAAGAAAATACGAATCCTGGCGGTTCAACCAAATCTAAAAGATTTGGTTCATATAACGGAGCTTTGTGAAGCCGGCAAAATCGTTCCATTTATTGATAAACGGTATTCGTTAATTGAGGTTCCTGAAGCGCTTCAGTATCTTGGTGAAGGACTTGTCAAAGGAAAAGTTGTCATAATTGTTAAGCTTAACCTTGATCCTTAGCTTTGTTGCCTTAGTCGTTATCGAAGTACTTTCAACTTTAGGCAATCCAAGCAATGCCTATGTCTACCTTCTGGTCGACACACTAATGAACATTCCAAGGATTCTTGCTCTTGGAATAGTTATTGGCTATCTAAACAAAAGGCTGTATGGATCAGCCTAATTTGGGTCTGGTTTTAAACCCTTTTATTATGCAATCCGGCTGGTCCACCAAACTCCGTTAATCCACGAGTTTTTTCGTGTGGAATTTAAGCGTGGGTGTAAATCTAACATCCCGCGC